>CAVYDE010000013.1:0-150401 GCA_963767215.1 uncultured Actinomycetota bacterium | reverse complement strand
ACCGTGACAATAATCCCCGCGATGGCATCGCCTCGCACCATCCACTGGCACCATCCATCGCGCCGTAAAACTCCGCTTCCTGGCCGACCTCTTTACGCCGCCGCCGCGCGTCTTGTTCACCGATCAAACCGGCATTTAGATCGGCATCGATCGCCATTTGCTTACCCGGCATCGCGTCCAATGCGAAACGCGCACCAACTTCGGCGATCCGGCCGGCACCCTTCGTCACAACAGTGAAGTTGATGATCGTCAGGATGATGAACACGATGATCCCAACTGCGTGAGATTGCCGCCTATCAGGAAGTGGCCGAAGGCTTCGATCACTTTACCTGCAGCGTCCGGCCCGGTATGCCCTTCTGTCAATACCACACGGGTAGAGGCTACGTTTAACGACAAGCGCAACATGGTACTAACCAGCAGTACTGTTGGAAACACCATAAAATCGAGCGGTTTGACGGTGTACAAGCTCGTCAGCAACACCAATCACCGACAGCGCAATATTGAAGCTGAAGAAGATATCCAGGACGAACGCCGGCAGGCCGTGCCGAATGCCGCCCCGAGGATCGCTGCCTCGGTCAGCTGTTCGCCCGTGAGCTCGGCCACGATCCGGCCCTGGCGCATCACCAGGACCCGGTGCGCCAGGCCGAGAACCTCCTCGACGTCGGAGGAGATCAGCAGCACTGCCATCCCGTCAGCGGCCAGCGACGCCAGCAGGTCGTAGATGGCGCGCTTAGCTCCGACGTCCACGCCCCGCGTTGGCTCGTCCGCGATCAGTACCTGCGGTTTGCGCAACAACATCCGGGCGAACAGAAGCTTCTGCTGGTTGCCGCCGGACAAGGTGGCGGCGGTGGCGCCGTGGCCAGAGGTCCTGACGTCGAGGCTGGCCAGCATCTGCGCCACGGCGCGCCGCTCCGCTGCCCGGCGGACCAGGCTGCCCCGGCTGAAGTCGGCCAGGCTGGCCAGGCTGACGTTCTCCCGCACCGGCCGGCCGAGCAGCAGCCCCTGCTCTTTCCGCGATTCAGGGATCATGGCGACGCCGGCCCGCAGCGCGGATCGCGGGCTGTCCAGCAGCCGCGCGGTCCGGCCGCGGCCGACCAGCGGCGTGCCGCCCGGCGCCGTCACAGTCCCGGCGCTGACGCGTTGAGCGCGGAACGCTGCCCTGGCCAGCTCGCTCCGGCCGGCTCCGATCAGACCCGCCAGGCCGACAATCTCGCCGGCCCGCAGCTGCAGCGAGACGTCGCTGAAGCCGGGGCCGGACAGTCCGTCAACCGCCAGGGCCACCGGCGCGTCCGCGGCCGCGGGCCGCTTCACCGGGTAGGTGCCGGACGTGGACGCGCCGAGCATCGCGGCCAGCAGGGACTCTTCGGTCTGGCCAGCGACATCGGTGGTGCGGACCACGCGGCCATCGCGCAAGATGGTGATCTGGTCGGCGAGCTGGAGCACCTCGCCAAGGAAATGTGAGACCAGCACGATCGTCGTGCCGCCCGCGGCCAGCCGCCTGATCACCTCGTGCAGCTTGATCACGTCAGGCCCGGACAGCGCGGCCGTCGGCTCGTCCATCACGATCAGCTCGGCGTCCCGCCCGAGCGCCCGCAAGATCTCCACCTTTTGCTGGTCGGCGGTGCGCAGGCTGCCGGCGTTCGCCTCGCCGCTGAGGTCGAATCCCGCCCCGGCGGCCAGCTCGGCGTAACGGCGCCGCAGGGCCCGGCTGCGCACGACGCCTGCCGTGCGGGGCTCGGCACCGAGAAAGACGTTCTCCGCGACGGTCAGCGCCGGAGCCACCGACAGTTCCTGCGCGATAAGGACTATCCCGGCCGAGATGGCATCCCGCGGCGAATGGAACCGGACCGCGCTGCCGTTGACCAGCAGCCGCCCGCTGTCCGGCGCGAGCGCGCCGGAGATGATCCTGCCAACCGTGGACTTGCCTGCTCCGTTCTCGCCCACCAGGGCGTGAATGGAGCCGCGGCCGATCCGCAGGCTGACCGTCTCCAGGGCGCGCACGCCGCCGAAGGACTTCGAAATTCCGTCCAGCTCGACGTGCGCGCCCTGCAGACCAGACTCGACCGGCACTGTTAGCCCGGCCACTCGGCGGTGAACTGGCTGACGTTGGCCTTGGTCACGACCCCGCCGTTGGGCAGCAAGGCGACCGGGTCGATGCCGCCGCTGCTCTTGCCAGTCCGCAGCGCCTTGATGAGGGCCTGCATGGCCAGGCGGCCCTCACTGGCGGGAGACTGCGCGACATCGGCGTACCAGGCACCGGAGGCAACCCCGGCCAGGGCGGCAGCGCTGGCGCCGTACCCGACGAGGATGACCTTGCCGGTCAGGTGCGCCGTCTGGAGCGCCTGGGCACCACCCTCGATGCCCTGGTCGGAACCGACGATCAGGCTCAGGTGGGGATTGGCCTGGAGCATGTTCTGCACGGCTGTCAGTCCGGTTGTCGGGCTGAAGAAGCTCTGGCCCTGTGCCACGATCTTGATCGACGGGTCGACGGCAATGGCCTTGGTAAAGGCCCCGCTGATCGCCACATCGAGCGCGGACGCCTTGATGTCATACAGGTAGCCGACGTTGCAGGGCGTGAGGTTCTTGGCCTGGCAGGCCTGCACGACAAGCTGGCCGAGCTTGGTGCCGATGTCGGTCGGCACGAACGTCACGTTCGCCGACAACCCCTTGACCTGCGGCTGATCGGTGGACAGGTCGGGCCCGAGGATCTGGTCCATGTTGACGACCTTGATCCCCTTGGCGATGGCCTGCTGGACCAGGGTGGTCAGGCCGGTGCCGAAGATCGGCTGCAAGATGATCCCGGTGTACTGCCCTGAGTTGATGACGTCCTGCAACTGCGAGTACTGCGTCTGCGGGCTGTTGTTCGCGTCGAAGACCTTCAGCGTGGCGTTGTCGTCGCTCGCGACGGCCTGTGCCGCGGCGAGCATCGGCGCGTCGTAGCTGTTCTCGACGGCAAAGGACAGGTAAGCGATATTCAGTGTCTTGCCGGCCGACGCAGCGGCGGCGGCGGTGCTGGAGGAGGCGGGATGGCTTCCGCCACTGCTCCCGCAGGCGGCGAGCACCAGGCCCGCCGCGACCGAGAGCATGATGGTGGCGTGCTGCCGAAAGCGCCGGCTGGTGCTGTCGTTCGTCGACCGTGTGGCCACGGCTAGACTCCTTTGTGCTTGCTCGCTGGATGGTGGGTTGGCTATCGGCCGGTGAGTCGGGTGGCCGCCCGGCTCACCGGTTTTCAGGCGGCGGCATGTCAGCCGTCCGCCTCAGGGCGCGCGCGCCAGCACGTGCTCGGCCGCTCGCAACCTGTCATGCCAGGTCAGCGCGATCCAGGTACCAGGCGGCAGCGACCCGGCCTGATTCCCCGGTGCCAGCCGCTGATCAGGCGGGACCGTCACCTCTGATGCCGCCTTTCCACTGCGCCGAGCCCGCGTTCCACTCGGTATAGGTGTAAGGGTTATCGAGCACCGTGGTCTCCGGGACCTCCGGATGCATGCCCTCGGTCCAGGCTTCCGGCCCGAGCTGGCTGTGCAGGTACTCGACTGTCTGGCTGACCACCTGGCGTGCCTTGCCGAGGTCAGTCCCGGTGAGCCGGTGGTTGTGCTTCACCACGCGGCCGTTGACGACCACGGTGTGCACGTCGCCGCGCTGAGCCTGGAAAGCAACGTGGCCGTAGGGGTTGAGCAACGGGAACATCACCAGGTGACGCATCGTTCTTGATCAGCACGATGTCGGCCTTCTTGCCTGGCTCCAGCGCGCCGGTCGACCGAGTCGAGACCGAGCGCCTTCGCGCCGCCGCGGGTCGCCCAGTCGACCACGTCCTCGGCCCGCAGGTGGCAGTTGGTAACCGTCTCCTGCTTGGCGTGCGCCTCCAGGTGCTCACGTGACCTGTCCGCACCGAGCGTGGTGCGCATGGCGGAGAACAGGTCACCGCTCCACCAGACGCTGGTGTCCATCGACAGCGAGACCGGAATGCCGTGCTCACGCAGCTGCCAGGTAGGCGGGTAACCCTGGCCTGCGCTCTGCTCGCTCTCGGTAGACACCGATGCCGACCCGCCGGTAGCGGCGATCCGGTTGTAGGAGTCCCTGGTCAAGGTAGCCGCGTGCACGTAAACAGTTGACGGCGTCATGAAGCCGTTCTCGTGCATGAGCCGGATGCCGTCGTCGTTGGTGGCGCCCCAGACGCCGGCGTGCGTGGTGACCGGAACTCCGAGGTCGCGGGCCACCTCGAACGCGGCCCGCTCCGGGAAGGCAGGATCTCCGGTCACGTCGAAGGCCAGCTGGAATCCGAGCATGTCGTTGGCGGTACCGAACCGCCTGGCCACGAAGTCGCGGAATTCAGGCGCCGTGGACCACTCCCACGGGCCGGCCTGGATATTGCCGTAGGCCAGCACGAACCGGCCGGGTACCTCGGTCAGCGCGTCCACCGCGGCTTCGGCGTGATCGATCGTCTGCAGTCCGTGCGACCAGTCCACTGTCGTGGTCACGCCGGCGTCGATCGCCTCGATCGCGGCGAGCAGGTTACCCGCGTAAATGTCCTGCGGCCGGAAGACCTTGCCCCAGTTCAGGTAGTACCAGACGAAGTACTGCGTGAGCGTCCAGTCAGCGCCGTACCCGCGCATCGCGGTCTGCCACATGTGCCGGTGCGTGTCGATCATGCCCGGCATCAGCACGCCGCCTGACGCGTCGATTTCCACCGCGCCGTCGGGAGCCGCCAGTTGCTTGCCGACTGCGGCGATCCGCTCGCCGATCACGAGCAGGTCGGCGTCGTGCTCGATGGTGTGCGCGTCGTCCATGGTAAGGATCGTCGCGTTCCGGAAGACCAGCGGCCGACCTGACGTCTGCTCGGACGCGGCCGCAGGGCCAGATTCTGCTGTCATCGCAGACCTCCATTCTCGCCGGGCACTTCACGTATCGACGGACAGTTGTCCGGATCACGACTTCATGCAGCCTGACCGGAAGCGTTGCCGGTTTGGCGTGCGGTGTCAAGAGGCAATATTCGTCCGTTACCATCGGCATGCAACCCAGCTGTCCGCAGAGCGGACAGATCGCCAGGTACCGCGCTACAGTCGTTGCTGGCATCGCCGCATCGGCGTTCAGGACTGCAGCGGGCTGTGATGCCGGCACCGAGGGAGATGGCATGGCACGGCAGGACACCAGCCCGGACTTCATCGAGGCGCTAGCCCGCGGCCTCGATGTGATCAGGGCCTTTCAGCCGCGCCAGCCGGTCATGACCCTGGCCTCGGTCGCCGCCGCCGCCGGACTGGCCAGGCCCACGGCCCGGCGGATGCTGCTCACGCTGCAAGAGCTCGGCTACGTCCGCGCCGCAGATGGCGGCTTCGAGCTCACCCCGCGGGTGCTGGACCTCGGCATGAGCTACGTGCTGTCGCGAGGCCTGTGGGAGGTGGCCAGGCCGCACATGGAGGCGCTGGTGGCGCAGACCCACGAGTCCAGCTCGATCGCCCAGCTCGACGGCTCCGACATCGTGTACGTCGCCAGGGTCGCGGTACCCAAGATCATCGCGCTGGCGGTGACCATCGGTACCAGGTTCCCGGCCATGCAGACCTCGCTGGGCAAGGTGCTGCTGGCCGCGCTGACGCCGGCCGAGGCGGAGCGGATGCTCGCCGAGCCCAGCAGGTCGGGCATCGCCGCCCGCTGGCAGCCGGCTGCCGCTGAGCGAGAGGCCGAGCTGCGCGACGTCCGCGCGCGCGGCTGGTCGCTGACCGACGAGCAGCTGGCGCTCGGCATCCGCTCGGTCGCCGCGCCGCTGCGCGACGGCAGCGGCCGGGTGATCGCCGCCATGAACGTGACGGTGCACGCCGCCGAGACGCCGGTGGAGGTGCTGACCGGAGAGTACTTGCCGCTGCTGCTCCAGACCGCCGGGGCGATCAGCGCCGACTGGGCAGCCTGCCAGGCGCCGCCGCAGATCACGGTCACCCTCGGCCAGGCCGCCTCTTGACATTGCGCCGCAGCACAGCGCGAAACTGGCACACCTCCGGACTAGTGTCCGTTCAGCGGACAGAGGGACCGCCACAGCAGATGAGCCAGGCCGAAAGCGCGGCACGTCCTGCACCGCTGGCAGGTGTGCTGATCGCCGATTTCTCCCGGGTGCTGGCCGGCCCGTACTGCACGATGCTGCTGGCCGATCTCGGCGCGGACGTGATCAAGGTCGAGAGCCCGCAGGGTGATGACACCCGCCGCTGGGTGCCGCCGGTCACCGACGACGGCGTCTCGACCTACTACCTGGCGATCAACCGGAACAAGCGCTCGGTCGCGCTCGACCTGACCGACCGAGCCGACCTGGCCGCAGCCCGCGAGCTGGCCAGGCGCGCCGACGTACTGGTGGAGAACTTCAAGCCGGGCGGCCTGGCGAAGTTCGGCCTCGACTACGCCTCCGTCAGCCGCCGCGAACCGCGGCATCGTCTATGCCTCGATCAGCGGATTCGGCGCCGGCGGCGGGAAGGACCTGCCCGGCTACGACCTCATGGTGCAGGCGATATCCGGGCTGATGAGCCTGACCGGGGATCCCGCCGGACCGCCGTTCCGGGCCGGCATCTCGGTCTTCGACGTCATCGCCGGACTGCACACGGCGATCGGCATCCTGGCCGCGCTCGGTCAGCGGGCCGCACCGGGCTCGGCCAGCATGTCGAGGCGAGCCTGATGGCCTCCGCGCTGTCGGCGATGGTGAACCAGACCAGCGCGTACGCCGCAGGCGGCGTGACGCCGTTCCGGATGGGCAACTCGCACCCGAGCCTGTTCCCTTACGAGCCGCTGCCGACGGCCAGCGGCGACCTGATCATCACCGCAGGCAACGACGGCCAGTTCCGCAAGCTCTGCCAGGTACTCGGCGCTGAACATCTCGCCGACGACGCAAGGTTCGCCCGCACCGACGGCCGCACCGCACAACCGCGATCAGCTCCGGCCGCTGCTGACCGACCTGCTGGCCAGCCGCCCGGCCGACGAATGGTTCAGCGAACTGATCGCGGCCGGCGTGCCGTGCGGGCCTATCAACACCGTCGACCGAGGGCATTGCGTTCGCCGAGCAGATCGGCCTGGCACCGATTGTCCTGGCCGGCAGCGGAGACGCCGCGGTCGCGGACCATCCGGCATCCGCTCACCTTCTCCGAGAGCGCGCCGCGATATGAGCTGCCCGCCGCCGCGACTTGACGAGCACGGCGACCAGATCCGTGCCTGGCTGACCGGAGTCAGACAGATGACGCCTGACCCGCAGTCACGCCATTCCGGTGCCGGCCTTCCCGTACCTCGCTCGGCAGTCTCTGACGCAGACACGATCACGCTGCTCGGGCAGGACCTGGCCGCGGACCTGATGGGCAAGGTCGGCTTCGCCGAGCTGGCCATGTGGCTCGTCACGCCGCAGCGGCCAGCGCGGGCGCAGGTCAGGGTCTTCGAGGCAGTCCTGGTGGCGCTGGCCGATCATGGATTCACTCCGACCGCCATCGCGGCCAGGCTGACCTACCTGAGCGCGCCCGATTCGGTCCAGGGCGCGCTGGCGGCCGGCCTGCTCGGCGGCGGCTCGCGTTTCCTCGGCGTCACCGAAGACGCCGGGTAGTTCCTGGCGAGGGCGCTGGCCGGCGAGCCGGATCCCGCCGACGACGCCGGCTATGACGAGCTGGCCCTGGCGGCGGTGCGAGTCGGCCCGAGGCGGCGAGGCCACCACGTTCCCGGCCTTGGTCATCCCATCCACAAGGTCACCGATCCGCGCACCCCGGTCCTGATCGCCATCGCCGAGCGAAGAGGGACTGCGCGGCCCGCACCTGCGCCTGTTCGAGGCGGTCGGCCGGGTCCATCCGCTGGTCCTCGGCCGGACTCTGCCGCTGAACGGCGCCGGCACCTGCGGCGCGGCGCTGGCTGACCTGGGCCTGCCGTCGAGCTCTTGCGCGGGTTCGCGCTGCTCGCCCGGACGGCGGGCCTGCTCGGCCAGCTGGCCGAGGAACGGCGCCGCCCGATCGGGATGGACGTCTACCTCACGGTGGAGCACCATGCCGAATACGTGAATCCCGGCCAGCACGATTCCGACCGAGAACTAACGCAACCGAGGAGTGCCATGGCCACCGTCGCCGCGGTCATCGCATCAACCCATCACCCGTTTCTATTACAAGGCGAGCAGGTCGGCCGGAGCCGACCGGCCGCCGTTCGCCGATGAGTGGGTGGCCAAGATCGAGGCCTTCCGCGAGACCCTCACCGCGAGCCCGCCCGGACGTGCTGGTGATGGTCGGCAGCGATCATTTCCACCAGCTCTGGCTCGACAACATGCCGCAGTTCCTGATCGGCAAGGCGCCGCACTACGACGCCAACTGGTACAACGAGGAGCGCGAGTTCGGCCTGCCCAGGATGCTCCTGCGCGGCGACGAGGACCTGTCCGGCTACCTGCTGCGCCAGGGCATGGACGCGGGCTTCGATCTGGCCTTCAGCAACGAGCTGCGGATCGACCACAGCATCACCTGCCCGCTCATCACGCTGCGGCCCGAGGCTGACCTGCCGATCGTCCCCGTCTACACCAACATCTTCGCGCCGCCGCTGCCGCAGCCCAGCCGCTTCGTCGAGCTCGGCAAGGCGATCCGGCAGCTGGTCGAATCCTGGCCAAGCGACAAGCGAGTGGCCATCATCGGCACCGGCCACCTGTCGCTGGAGCTGGGCGGTCCCCGCCAGTTCGGCCCGCACGGCCCTGACCCGGAATTCGACCGCAAGGCGGTCGGCTGGATCGCGTCCGGCGACCTCGACTCGGCGCTCGCGGAGGTCAGCCTGGACAGCCTGTGGCTGCCCGGCAACGCGACGCACGGGTTCATGGACTTCCTGCTGATGATGGGTGTCGCCGGCGAGAACGCCAAGGCGGACTACGCAGACTCGCTCGACCTGTTCCACACCATGGAGGCCTACTTCACCTGGTACCCGGAGGGCTCGCGGTGAGCAAGTACCTGCTGGACAAGTTCCTGTACACCGTCGACCGCGACCCTGACCTGGTGGAGCGGTACCGGGAGGACCCGCGCGGCACGGTCAGCTGGTGGGAAGCCGAGCGCGCCAACGTGATCCTCAACTGCCACGGCGGCGAGCAGAGCACCTGGCTCGGCTTCACCGCAGCCGAGCGGGAAGCACTGGCCGCGCACGATTACGTCGGGCTGTTCGAGCTGGGCGGGCACCCGTTCTTGATCCTGACCCTGTTCATCGCGCTGTTCGAGCGCGACTACGCAGAGCCGCTCGCCTTTCAGCGAGAGTTCGCGGCCCGACTGAGCCACTGGAGCCTGCCCTACCCCGACATCTCCACCTGACGCGCTGGCACCCTAGTGGTTGTTCCTCGGCACGGCCGCGCCGCTCGCACCGACCAGGAAGTCCAGGTCGGCACCCTGATCGGCCTGCAGTACGTGGTCGACGTACAGCCTGGCGTAGCCCCGCGTGTAGGTGTCGGCAGGCGGCGCGAAGCCGGCTCGGCGCGTGGCCAGTTCCTCGTCGCTCACCTGCAGCGTCAGCGTGCGGGCCGGCACGTCTAGCTCGATCCAGTCGCCGGTGCGGACCAGCGCCAGCGGACCGCCAACCGCCGCCTCGGGCGCCACATGCAAGACGACGGTGCCAAAGCCGGTGCCGCTCATCCTCGCGTCAGAGATGCGGACCATGTCGGTCACGCCGCGTTCGATCAGCTTGCTCGGCAGCACGAAGTTGCCGACCTCGGGCATGCCCGGATAGCCCTTGGGCCCGGCGCCGCGGACAACCAGGATCGTGGACTCATCGGCCGGGCAGTCCGGCAGCACTGCCGCACTGTGGTATTCCTCGATCGAGTCGAAGACCAGCGCCTGCCCGCGATGCGTGAGCAGGTGCGCCGAGGCGGCTGACTGCTTGATGACCGCGCCGCCCGGGCACAGGTTGCCGTGCAGCACCGCGGTCCCGCTGCCGGCCGGCTTGAGCGGATCGGCGACGGTGCGGATGACGTCGCGGTTGAAGCATTCGGCGCCGGCAATAGTCGCGGCCATGGTCTGGCCGGTCACGCCGACGTGCTCGGTGTGCAGCAAGTCTCCTAGCTCCTGCATGACGACCGGAATCCCGCCGGCGTAGCAGAAGTCCTCCATCAGGTACTTCCCCGAGGGCATCAGGTTGACCAGCGTGGGTACCCGCCTGGCCAGCTCGTCGAAGTCGTCGAGGCACAGCGGGACGCCGAGCCGCCCGGCGAGCGCCAGCAGGTGGATGACGGCGTTGGTCGAGCCGCCGATGGCCGCGTTGACGACGATCGCATTCTCGAACGCCTGCCTGGTCATGATGCGCGACGGCCGTACGTCCTCCCGGGCCAGCGTCACGATCCGCTGGCCGGCCTGCTGCGCGGTGAGCTGCCGGCGTGAATCGGCGCCCGGCCAGGTCGCCGACCCCGGCAACTGCATGCCGAGCGTCTCAGCGATGCAGGCCATCGTCGACGCGGTGCCCATCGTCATGCAGTGACCGCACGACCTGGCCATCCCGCTCTCGGCAATGACGCACTCCGCCTGCGTCATCCGCCCGGCGGCCAGCTCCTGCTCGAACTTCCACACATGCGTGCCAGACCCGACATCGGCGCCGCGGTATTTACCGTTCAGCATCGGGCCGCCCGTCACCATGATGGCGGGCAGGTCGGCGCTCGCGGCGGCCATCAGCATCGCCGGGGTCGTCTTGTCACAGCCCGATAGCAGCACGACGCCGTCCAGCGGGTTGGCGCGCAGCGTCTCCTCGACCTCCATCGCCATGAGGTTGCGGAACAGCATCGCCGTCGGCCGCATCAGCGGCTCACCGAGAGACATCGTCGGGAATTCCAGCGGGAATCCGCCGGCCTGCCAGACGCCGCGCTTGACGGCCTCGGCCACGTTCCTGAGATGGGCATTGCATGGCGTGAGCTCGGACCAGCTGTTCGCAATGCCGATCACAGGGCGGCCGTCGAAAACCTCGGGCGTGAAGCCCTCGGACCGCAGCCACGACCGGTAGATCATGCCTGCCCGGCCTTCGGCGGCGAACCATGCCGCACTGCGCAGCGTGCCGCAGGCCGGCGAGGTCGAAGGGGCCGGCGGGGCCGCAGGGGCCGGGGGGGCCGCAGGGGCCGGGGGGGCCGGCGGTGCAGCCGTCACCGGGCCCTCGCGCAGGCGACGCCGGAGGTGGCGAGTGCAGACATTTTCATGAAGTGCCTTCGTTCGGTTGACGACTCAGGTGCGCTCGGCTGGCTCGTTGGTGACCTGTTGGAGTTGGTGTGGGCAGTGGGGGCCGCAAGGCGGCCCAGCCTACGACGGACCGGGGCACTTCGACTACAAGCAGTCCAGGACCGAAGGCAAGGGGGGTGTATCTAATCTCGGCGGTTGCTGCGAGCCAGGTAACCGCCGGCGCTGCTGACCGTGAGTCAGCATGGCGATCTAGGATCCGGGCGCGTACTGGAGTAGACAGAGGTAGCGCAGTTGCGCAAGAGGACGAAGGCGGAGGCCGACCTTGGGCTCGTACGAAGCAGACCTCAGCACGCTCGAAGCCGAACTCGCTGCCGTGTCGCAGGCATTCGCCGGGCTTTCACCAGCCGAATGGGACTTGCCTACCAGGCTCGTGCCGGTAGACCCAGAATTGCCCCGCTGGACAGTGTTCGAGCTCGCCGGGCACTTTGACATCTCCATCGGCTTGACCCGGATGCTCATCGACGGGCGTGACGGCAGCCAGCCTGCCCGCGACAGGACAAGCTTCTTCATCAACCCGCGGTCCGAGACAGCTCCCGTGGTCTACGACTACGCCTACAAGATGGTGGAAGGCAAGGCGCCAGCCGACATGCCGCGCGTCCTGGAGCAGACTTTCTCTGGCGTGCTGGACCAGGCACGGGCGGTGCCAGAGAGCACGGTAGGACCTGGCTATTTCGCGTCGATGCGGGTCGACGAGTTCGTGGCAAGCCGCGTGGTCGAGGCCGTCGTGCATGGCATCGACCTGACGGAGGCGCTCGGCCGCGAGACCATCGCCACGCAGGCCGGCCTCGCCCTGACCGCGGCCATCCTTGACGATCTGCTGGCCCGCCGGACTATCGCGGGACGGCCAGCGGAGTACGCGGCCGACCTGGACTGGATTCTGGCTGCCTCCGGGCGGGCCGACTCCGGTGACAGCAGGCTGCCGCTGATCGGCTAGTCGACGGCGGCCGCCAGCGCGCTGCCTTCCGCCTCATCAAGGCCATGTCGTCCCCCAGCGTCAGGAGCAAGAGTGACTCAGCCCGTAGCCCCAGCGGACCCGAACCAAGATCACCAAGAGCACGAGGACCAGGCGTGGACTATCAACATTCCCGGCCACGCCGAGCGCACTGATTCGCCCGAGTACGTACACTCCCGGCAAACCATGAACGACATGGCGAGCCACGTCAGCACGCTGATCTACGGCCAGCCACCCTACGAGGACCACCACGGCGGCGGCCTGTGGCTCAAGGATGCGCAGGGCTGGTTCCTGGTCCGCAACCTGGTCGGCATGGAGTGGTCATCGCAGTTCTGCGCGGACCCCGCCAAGGTCGACCTGGTCAGGCAGAATGCGCAGCGCCTGTATGCGGCGTTCCCCGACGCCGCGCAGGAACTCGGTATCCAGCAACTGCTTGCCACGCCGATCACCGACGCGGCCGGCGTCGCCGCCTGGACAGATTCCATCTGCAACGCCAGCGTCCCGCTGCCCACACCCGCGCACACCGGGGTGCTGCCGACCGGAGGGGGCGTGCATCACTACCCGAGTCCCATCACCGAGATCGCGTTCTTCAAGCACGACACATTCCAGCTCTGGGTGACCGACCAGCAGGGCAACCCGGCGGCGGTGGCGCCGGTCGGCCCGCCGGGCTCGGGCGACGCGCGCGTCCACGTGCTGTACGCGACGCCAGGCTCAGATCTCGCGAACCAAGTCGGCCAGGCTGAGGCGCAAAATAAGCCGCTGATCCTCGATCCGAGCCATCCGCTCGCCCAGCAGGCGTTCGCGAGGC
This sequence comes from uncultured Actinomycetota bacterium, assembly GCA_963767215.1. GTDB lineage: Bacteria > Actinomycetota > Actinomycetes > Streptosporangiales > Streptosporangiaceae > JAJYUU01. The sequence goes on along the minus strand of CAVYDE010000013.1, from coordinate 137,461 downwards.
AAACGGGCAAGGCCGCCGGCTGACGGTCGACGGCTGACGGCCCTCGACTGAACGCCCTCGGCCATCGGCCATCGGCCATCGGCCGACCGCCGACCGCCGAGGGCCGACGTCCCGGCTAACGGTCAGATCCGCGTCCCTCGTCGATCACCAAGTGGACCGCCGCTTCCTCGGCCGATGCCCCGCCCCCGTCAATCCCGGCGTCGTGAGCGACGAGATCGTCCTCCCCCGTCGGATACTCGTCCTCGTCCTCGGCCACGAGGCGGCCCGAGCGCGGATCCGGGCCTTGATCGAGGGAGAATCTGGCAACGTCTTCCTCTGTTGCGTTCTCATCCCAGCCGTCCGACTCGAACTGGTCATTGCCCGAGCCCAGCGCCTCGTCTGGCTCCTCCTCGGCCAGCAGCTGAGCAAGCGACTCGCCTGCTTCCTGCTCCGCCGACGTCGAGCCGAACTTCATTCCCGCCGACCATCGCCCGGGCGCCACGACGCCCCGGTCCAGCGGGTCATCCCCCGGAGCACCGTCGAGCGTGTCGGCGCCATCGCGTACTTCATAATCCGTTAGATATGCTGACTCATGCCTCTTGTCTGGCATGTCTGCTCCTCCCCTGCCCCCGCGGGCAGGCTTACCGGGTCTGTCCCGTCGGCCAGGCAGTTCATGCGCGGTGCACCAATGATCCCAATCTACCGACGAGCTTCGCGGCGCATAGGGCGGGCATGCCGCCTGGCTCGTGGGGATACGATGCGGACAAGCCAGGGCAGCTGGCCATGTTGGCCGCAAAGCTGGAGCACTGATGCCAGAGCCAGCCGTGACGCTGAAGGACGTGGCGCGTCAGGCACGCGTGCATCCGGCGACAGCGTCCAGGGCGCTCAACCCCGAGACGAGGCTGCTGGTCAGCGAGGAGACCGCTAACCGCGTGCTGGCCGCGGCTGCCAAGCTGGGCTACCGGCCCAACGCGGTAGCCCGCAGCCTGCGGACCCGCCGGTCGCACACGATAGGCGTGCTGATACCCGACCTGAACAACCCGCTCTTCCCGCCGATAGTGCGCGGGCTGGAAGACCGCCTCGACGCGCACGGCTACGTCGCGCTGATCGGCAACACCGACGGCGACGACGCGCGGGAGCGGCGCGTCTTTGACCAGATGCGGGCCAGGCACGTGGACGGCTACGTGCTGGCCACAGCGCACCTGCGCAATCCGCTGCTGGACGACGCGGTCCGTGCTGGCGTGCCGGTAGTGCTGATGAACCGGATCGCCGAGGACTACAGCTTCCCGTCCGTCACTGTCGACAACGAACGCGGGGTGAAGATGGCGATCAGCCATCTCACCTCACTGGGTCATCGCGCCATCGCCTGCATCGCCGGACCGCAGGATGTGTCCACCGGGCTGACCCGGTACCGCGGATTCCAGGCGGCCATGGCCGGCGCTCGGCTAGAGGTGCCCCCTGGCCGGGTAGCGTTCGCGCGCTCGTTCTCGATCGAGGAAGGCTACCGGTGCGCCAGGGAGACTGCTTGCCGCGGGCGGCTGCACCGCGGTCGCGGCCGGCAATGACATGCTCGCCGTCGGCTGCTACCTCGCGCTGGACGAGGCGGGACTGAGCTGCCCGGCCGACATGTCCGTTGTCGGATTCAACGACATGCCCTTCATCGGCATGCTCAGGCCGCCGCTCACCACGATCGCGTTCTCGCATTACCAGGTCGGCACGGAGGCCGCGCAGCTGCTGATCGAGCGCCTGAACGAGTCCGCGGGCCCGGTCAAGGTGCTCTACCTGGCGCCCGAGCTGATCGTCAGAGGGTCGACCTCCGCCCCTTCCTGATTGGCGTCATTTTAGCCATTGACAACCCTTCTGCGGTCCGCCACTCTCTCTCTATTGCAAACGATTGTGGCAAACGATTGCTGCCGTCGGGACCGAACATCCTGTGGAGTGCGAATGACCGAACTCCCGCAGAGTCAGGTTGGCTGGCTGGGTACCGGCAGGATGGGCTCGATGCTCGTCCGGCGGCTGCTCGCGGCCGGCCTGGATGTGTCGGTGTACAACCGGACCAAGGCCAAGGCCGAGCCGCTTGCCGACGACGGCGCGAAGGTTGTCGACAGGGCCGCGGACCTGGCCGGGGCGCGAGTGGTCTTCGTGATGGTCGGCACGTCGCAGAACCTTGCTCGACGCGCTGCTCGGCCAGGATGGCCTGCTCGCTGGCGAGCTTGCCGCCCGCTATCGTGATCGACCTGTCGACAGTCTCGGTCGAGGCGTCCGCTCAGGTACGGGCCGGGCTGGCAGCCCGCGGGGCCCGGTTCCTGGCCGCGCCCGTGATGGGCAACCCGCGCGTTGCCGCCGCGGGCCGGCTGACGTTCGCGGTCTCCGGCTGACCGGACGCAGCCGCCGAGGCCCGGCCGTACCTTGACCTTCTCGGTGCCGGCGCCAGCTACGTGGGCCCCGGCGAGATCGCCAGGACGGTCAAGCTGTGTCACAACCTCTTCCTTGGCACGGTGATCCAGTCGCTGGCTGAGGTGACGGTGCTGGCGGAGAAGGCGGGTGTCAGCAGGCAGGCGTTCCTCGCCTGCATCAACGACAGCGTGATGGGATCAACGTTCACCCGGTACAAGTCCCCGGCCCTGGTGAATCTCGATTACCACGCCACCTTCACCTCAGAGCTGCTGCGCAAGGACTTTGACCTCGGGCTCGCCGCAGCACGCGAGCACGAGGTGCCGATGCCCGTGGCGTCGCTTGTTCATCAGATCGTGCAGAGCCTCGTCGGCTACGGGCATGGCGAGCAGGATTTCGCAACCGTGATCGAGCTTCAGGCCAGGGCTTCAGGTCTTGAGCTCGTCAGCGAGCACGCGGAGGTGTCAGACGGGCTCGACCCGGCCGCGGCACGGCCGGCAACCGATAGACAACACGCGGTGGGACTCCGGCCTCACCACCTCGGTCAGCCCGGCGATCCCCGCCGCCGGCTAACCGTAACGTTCGGGCCTTTCCCGACTGGAAGGAGCACCGGGAATGAGGTCACACACGCATCGCGCCCGGTATCTGGCTGCTGGCATCGCCGCGCTTCTGGCCGCGGCTTTACTGGCTGCTTGCGGCAACTCGTCAGCGAGCCCGCCAAAATCGTCCAAGCCGATCCTGATCGGCGCCTCGCTCTCGCTGACCGGCGACTTCTCCGCCGACGGCCAGGCTTACCAGCGCGGCTATGAGCTGTGGGCCAGCGACGTCAACGCCCACGGCGGCATCGACGGCCGCAAGGTCCAGATGATCATCCTGAACGACAACAGCAGCCCGACCCAGGTGGACACGAATTACACCGACCTCATCACGGTCAAGCACGTGGACCTGACCTTCGGGCCGTTCTCGTCGCTGCTGACCGCGCCTGCCGCCGAGGTGGCGCACCGGTACGGCTTCGCCTTCGTCGAGGGAGCGGGCGGCTCTCCGCTGGTCTTCAGCGAGAACCTGCCGAACGTCTTCGACGTCAGCCTGCCGGTGGCGAACGAACTCGACCCGTTCGCGAACTGGCTCACGACCCTGCCAGCTGGCCAGCGGCCGACGACCGCTGCCTACCCGATGGCCAACGACCCGTTCGCTACCCCGCAGGTGCAGCGCGTCCAGGGCATGCTGCAGTCGGCCGGGATCAGCACCGTCTACTCGAAGATCTTCCCTGAGGAGGTCCCGGACTACCTGCCCAATGCTGACATCGTGGCCAGCAAGAAGCCGGAGGCGGTCGTGCTCGGCTCCACCGATGTACCGACGGTCGCCTCCTTCATCCATGGCTTCGAGCAGCAGCATTTCAACCCGAAGGTGTTCGTCGCCGCGGCCGGCCCGGACCAGGGCCAGTCGTTCGTATCCGCCGTCGGCGGGACCGGCAACGCGAACGGGATGATGGTGCCGGACGCGTGGTACCCGGGCTACAACAACGCCTCGAGCAAGGCAATGGTGGCTGAGTACGTAGCCAAGTACGGCGGCTCGACCTCGGACGTGAACGCCGACGTCGCCGAGGCGTACTCGGTGGGTCAGGTCACTGCCGCCGCGGTGAAGGCAACCGGCGGCACCGTCGGTTCGAAAATCATCGCGTACCTGCACAGCGGCGTGACGCTGAGCACCGTGCAGGGCGCGGTCCTGTTCAACAGCCTGGGTGAGAACACCAAGGCACTGGCGTTCATTTTCCAGTGGCAGAACGGCAATTTCGTGCAGGTCCTGCCGGCGGGAGCGTCAGGTTCGGTTCCCGTTCTCTACCCGAAGCCGAACTGGACAAGCTAACGGCTATGCACATGACGGCACGGAGCTGAGATGGCGTCCGAGATCGCTCAGGCTATTGCCGCCGGGATACTCGGCGGCGGTGTCTACGCGCTGATGGCTGCTGGCCTCACGCTGATCTTCGGCGTGCTGGACATCATCAACGTCGCGCAGGGCATCCTGGTCGTGCTCGGCGCCTATCTCAGCTACGTGCTGTCTGTGCATCTGCATCTCGACCTGCTCGTTGGCCTGCTCATCACGGTGCCGGCCATGTTCGTCATCGGGGTAGGCATCTACTGGCTGTTCATCAGGCCACTGCGCGGCGCGGAGCGGACCTCGATGACGCTGCTGGCGTGCTTCGCGGTCGCGCTGATCATCGAAGGTGTGCTGTACCGGGCGTTCGGGTCCAACTACGTCTCGCTCACGGCCTGGTACACGACCTCGAGCGTGCACATGTTCGGGTTCTACCTGCCAGACATTTACCTGATCGGGTTCGGGCTGGCACTGGTCGCCATCGGGGCGCTGTACCTGATGCTCTACCGGACTACCTTCGGCCGGGCAGTGCGGGCCACGATGCAAAACCAGGCGGCGGCCAGGCTGATCGGCATCGACGTGAACAGGGTGGCGGCCCTCACCTTCGGCATCGCCACGGCGGTGACCGCGATCGGCGGCATGGTGTTCGGCGCTATCAGCGGCGGCTTCACGCCGAACAGCGGCTACGACCTCATCTCCCGGCTGCTGGCCATCGTCATCCTGGCCGGGATGGGCAGCATCGGCGGCGCCCTGGTGGCTGCCGTTTTCATGACGACGGCCGAAGCCCTGGTCGACATCTGGCAGCCGGACTGGTCGGTGGCCGTGTTCTACCTGGCGATGATCATCATCCTGACGGTCCGGCCGACCGGGCTCTTCGGTCGCCGTACAGCGAGGGCGCAGTGACAGGCGACTCGCCGGCCGACACCAAACCCACCCCCATGAAGGGAACGCGGCCGGCCGGGCGACTCCCGCCCCGCACGCTCGCGGTAACCGGACTGGCGGTTCTGGTCGTCGCCGTCGCCGTCTTCCCGCTCGTCATTACCAATCCCACTGCGACCAACTTCGGCGTGGTCACGCTGATTTTCGTCGCAGTCGCCTCGGCCTGGAACCTCTTCTCGGGCTTCTCCGGCTATCTCTCGCTCGGGCAGGCGGTGTTCTACGGGGCCGGCGCCTATTTCCTGGTCGTCGCCGCCAAGGACTGGCACCTGACAGGCGCCGCGGTCTTCTGGCTGCTGCCGCTGGCAGGAGTAGTGGCGGCCGTGATCGCGGTCCCGCTCGGCCTGGTCGCACTCCGGGTGCGCCGGCACACGTTCGTCGTGATCACGATCGCGTTCTTCTTCATCGCGCAGTTGTCGGCATCCAACCTCAGTGTCACCGGTGGATCGAGCGGCCTGATCGTGCCGGCGCCTGGCAACTGGGATCCTGCCACCTTTAACAACCCGTTCTACTACCTCGCCATGATCCTCGCGGCGGCCACCGTCGCGCTGTCCTGGCAGGTGCGGCGGTCGCGGTTCGGGCTTCAGTTGCGGGCGATCCGCGATGACGAGGACCGTGCCGAAGGGCTCGGCGTGCGCGCCATGCCGGTCAAGCTGACCGCGCTTATCATTTCCGCGTTCATCACCGGGATGGCCGGCGCGCTCTGGGTCTATTTCATCGGCGAGGCATTCCCGCAGTTCGTCTTCGACCCGCTGTTCGATCTCGCCGTCGTGCTGATGGCATTCTTCGGCGGCCTCGGCACGGTCGCCGGCCCGGTCCTCGGCGCGCTCGTACTGGAGCCGGCCCAGCTCTACCTGAACCTGCAGCAGTCCAACGGCTACGAGTCCGAGATCCTGTTCGGTGCGCTGTTCCTGGTAGTGATCCTGTTCCTGCCGCGCGGCGTACTGCCCACCGCGGCCGAGTACTCCTCGGGCGGCAGATGGCGGTTGCCGCGCGGCTGGCTAGGCCGCCGCGGCCGCAGAACAACCGCGGCAGGTCCGGCCGCGGACCCGGCGACAGCGGACCCGGCGACAGCCGGCGAGGCGTCGCCCGAGCCACCAGGGTCAGCCAGCGCCGCGAGGACCCGGCCGGCCGGGAGCGCGCCGTGACCGCGGACCTGCGCACCGAGGGCGTCACGAAGTCCTTCGGCGGCGTGCAGGCGCTGGCGGGCTGCACGCTCACCGCGCCGGCCGGGAAGATCACCGGCCTGATCGGGCCGAACGGCTCGGGCAAGACGACGCTGTTCAACGTGATGACCGGATACGAGCGGCTCGATTCAGGTCAGGTGTTCCTCGGCGAGCAGCGCATCACCGGGGCCGCGCCGCATCGCGTCTTCGCTCTCGGCGTCGGCCGTACGTTCCAGCTGACCAGAGTGTTCCCGCGGCTGACCGTGCTGGAGAACATGCTCGTGCCAGCCCGGCGCGGTCGGTCAGCACGGCAGCACCGGCAGCACGCGATGGACCTGCTGTCCTTCACCGGGATTGCCGGCCACGCGGGGGCGCTGGCGGGCACCTTGTCGTACGGCCAGCGCAAGCTGCTCGAACTCGCCTACGTTCTCGTCGCCGACCCGGCCGTGGTGCTGCTCGACGAGCCGGCCGGCGGGGTGAACCCGTCTCTCATTCATCACCTCGCCGACCGCATCCGCGAGCTCAACAAGGCGGGCAGCACCTTCCTGATCGTCGAGCACAATATGGACTTCGTCATGGGCCTGTGTCATCAGGTGACCGTGCTCGACGCCGGCGCGGTGGTAGCTTCCGGGCCGCCAGCGGAGATCAGGGCCAATCCGCGCGTGCTCGACGCCTACCTCGGCACCGAGGCTGACGCTGATGACTGACAGCGCACTGGTGGTCGAGGGCATCACGGCCGGCTACGGCGGCGGCGACGTGCTGCACGATGTCTCCTTCACAGTGCCGGCCGGCGCCATCACCTGCATCGTCGGGCCGAACGGCGCGGGCAAGTCCACGCTGCTCGCCGTGATCAGCGGCGTGCTGCGCCCTCGGGCCGGGCAGGTGCTGCACCGCGGCCAGCGGCTCACCGGCAAGAGCCCGCGGGATGTGCTGCGGGAAGGTGTGGTCCAGGTCCCGCAGAACCACAGCCTGTTCCCCGATATGACGGTCGAGGAGAACATCGAGCTTGGCGGCTACACCCTCGGCAGCCGGTCACTGGTGGCGAGGAGGCGGGAGACCGTCGAGGCGCTCTTCCCCGACATCAGCGCCTGGTCGAAGAAAAAGGCAGGCAGCTTGTCTGGCGGCCAGCAGCGGCTGGTGGAGTTCGCGCGCTGCCTGATGCTCGACCCTGCGGTGATCATCCTCGACGAGCCGTCCATGGGGCTCGCCCCCAAGATCCTGCGCGTCGTGTTCGGCGCCGTGCAGGAGATGAACGCCCAGGGCAAGACGGTCCTGCTGGTGGAGCAGAACGCCAGGGCCGGGCTGCGGATGGCCGGGTACGGCGTCGTTCTGGAGAACGGCCGGGTCCGGCTGACCGGGACCGGCACCGAGGTACTTGAGCACCCCGAGATCGGCCTGCTGTACCTGGGCGGGCGACCAGCACCTGGGCCGACCGCGTGATCGTGGACTGCCACCGTCACGTCATCCCGGCCGGGATGCTGACAGACGCAGTACCTGACGAGTGGCGTCCCGTGCTCAGCAGCGATGCGGGCAAACTCGTTGTGTCCTTCCAGGGCCGCCGGCTGAGCTCGGTGACCGGGGAGTTCGCGGACGTCGGCGTCATCCTCGAGCAGGCGGCCGAGGCCGGCGTCAGTCACCTGCTGCTCTCGCCCTGGATCCTGCTCATCCCGGTGCTCGCCGAGCCCGCGATCGCGGCGCGGATCTGCCGGGTGCAGAACGACAGCCTCGCGCAGGCCGCGGCGGAGTGCCCGGGCGGCCGGGTGCTCGCGCTCGGCGCGGTTCCGCTGCAGGACCCGGGGCTGGCCGTCGCCGAGCTCGAATACCTGATGACCCTGCCGGGAATGCGCGGTGTCGAAGTCCCGGCCAGCGTCGCGGGCTGCTACCTCGGCGACGACAGGTTCGCCGCGTTCTGGGCAGCCGCCGCTGACACCGGCGCGGTGGTGTTCGTGCACCCGACCACGACCGGCCTTGGCCTGCCAGCACTCGATGGCGGGTACCTATGGAATACGATCGGCAACCCGCTGGAGACGACCATCGCCGCGGCCCAGCTAGTCGTGGCCGGCGTGCTCGCCCGGCACCCGGAGCTGACCGTGCTGCTCGCCCACGGCGGCGGCGCACTGCCGGCGCTGCGCGGCCGGCTGCGGCACGCATTCGCAGTGCGGCCGGAAGCCCGGTCAGGCTGCCCGGCCGGTCCCGACGAACTGCTCCGCGGCTTGTATTACGACAGCCTGACCCACGACCGGGCGGTGCTGGCCGACCTGGTGTCGTTCGCGGGCGCCGGTCAGGTGCTGCTTGGCTCGGACGCGCCGTTCGACATGGGCGCCGGCCAGCCAGCCGCGGAGATCCGCGGCCTCCGCCTGACCCAGTCCGACGAGAAGCTGATCCTCGGCGGGAACGCCCGGCTGCTGCGGATAGCAACCGACCAGACAGGTGAGTGCCGATGACGATTCACACCTTCGGCGTGAACGGGGTGGACTGGGAGCAGCGGGTTGATCTGGGCCGGTTGCGGGCTGAGCGGCTGGGCCGGCTGAAGGCGGGTCTGGCGGAGTCGTCGCTGGGGGCGTTGCTGTGTTTTGATTTCGCGAATATCCGGTATATGACGGCGACGCATATCGGTACGTGGGGGATTGACAAGCTGGTCCGGTTCGCGTTGCTGCCGCGGGGTGGTGAGCCGGTGGTGTGGGATTTCGGGTCGGCTGCCCGCCACCATCAGCTGTTTTGCCCGTGGCTCGATGACACCGGCGGGCCTGCGACGGCCGGGGGCGCGGCCGCGACGGGCGCGCGTGCTGGTTTGTCGACGTTGCGGGGGGCGCTGCACCCGGATGCGGGGATGGCCGGGGATGTGGCGGGCAAGGTGGCGGGGGTGCTGCGTGAGTACGGGCTGGCGGGTGAGCCGGTCGGTGTTGATGTGGCCGAGATGCCGGTGCTGGCGGCGCTGGCGGCGGCGGGGATCGCGGTGGTCGACGGGCAGCAGGTGTTCCTGGAGGCCCGGCGGGTGAAGACCCGGGATGAGATTTCGCTGCTGGCGCAGGCGTGCGCGATGGTGGACGGGGCGTATCAGCAGTTGTATGAGTTCCTGCGGCCGGGGGTGCGGGAGAACGACTGCGTGGCGCTGGTGGCCAGGGTGCTGTATGAGGCGGGCAGCGAGTTCGTGGAGGGGGTGAACGCGATCTCGGGGGAGCGGTGCTCGCCGCATCCGCATGTGTACTCCGACCGGCTGATCCGGCCGGGTGACCCGGCGTTTTTCGACATCCTGCATTCGCATCTGGGGTACCGGACCTGTTATTACCGGACGTTCGCGGTCGGGTCGGCGTCGCGGGCGCAGCGTGACGCCTACGTGCGGTGCCGGGAGTACATGGACCAGGCGATCGCGCTGGTGCGGCCCGGCGTCACCACCGGCGAGGTGGTGTCGGTGTGGCCGCGGGCCGATGAGTTCGGGTTCCCCGATGAGATGGCGGCGTTCGCGTTGCAGTACGGCCACGGGGTCGGGCTGTCGATCTGGGAGAAACCGATTTTCTCCCGGCTGGTCTCGCTGGACCATCCCGAGGTGATCGAGGAAGGCATGGTGTTCGCGCTGGAAACGTACTGGCCGGCCGCGGACGGCTGGTCCGCGGCCCGGATCGAGGAAGAACTCGTCGTCACCGCCGGCGGCTGCGAGGTCATCACCAAATTCCCGGCCGAGGACCTGCTGGTCGCCGGCCGCCGGTACTGGACCGCCGGGCGGCCGCTGGACACCCTGCGGGAAAGCCAGTCCCACCTCAACACCCCCGCCGGCCGCGGCGAGCACACCCCGCCCCAACCCCCCGCCGGTGACGCGCCCGCGGCCGGCGGCCGCCGCGCCGCGGCCGGAGCGGGCCGGTGACCGCCGCCCGGCCCCGGCCGCGGACACCGGTGCTGGCGCGGGGACCGGGACCGGGCCGGGTGCTGGCGCGGGGACCGGGATCGGTGCCGGCGCGGACGGCGGGGGGATGGACGCGGGGGTGCTGCTGGGGTTGTTCGAGCAGATGGCGGTGATCCGGGGGACGGAGAAAGCCGCGCATGACCTGTTCCTGGCCGGGCTGGTGAAAGGGACCACGCACCTGGCCGCGGGGCACGAAGCGGTCGCGGTGGGCGCGTCGGCGGCGCTGCGCCCCGATGATTACGTGTTCGCCACCTACCGCGGTCATCACCACGCGATCGCCCGCGGTGCCACCCCGGCCGAGTGCCTGGCCGAGCTGATGTCCAGGGCCACCGGCCTGTGCCAGGGCAAAGGCGGGTCGATGCACCTGACCAAGGCCTCGGCCGGGATGCTCGGCTCCTACGCCATCGTCGGCGCGCACCTGCCCGTCGCGGCCGGGGCGGCCTGGTCCGCGCAGCTGCGCGGCACCGGGCAGGTCGCGGTCGCGTTCTTCGGCGACGGCGCCACCAACATCGGCGCGTTCCACGAGGCCCTGAACCTGGCCTCGGTCTGGTCACTGCCGGTCCTGTTCATCTGCGAGAACAACCTCTACATGGAATACACCCCGATCGGGACGGTCACCGCCGCCGCCCACCCCGCCGCCAGCCGCGCCGCGTCCTACCAGCTGCCCGCCGACATCATCGACGGCAACGACGTCACCATCGTGGCCGCCACCGTCCGCCGCGCCGCCGACCGGGCCAGAGCCGGCCACGGCCCCACCATCATCGAGGCACTCACCTACCGGCACTACGGCCACTCCCGCACCGACCCCGCCGCCTACCGGCCCGCCGCCGAAGTCACCGCATGGCTGGCCCGCGACCCCCTCGACATCGCCGCCCGCCGCCTCACCGCCCTCGGCGTCCCCGCCGCCGCCCTCACCGCCGCCCGCGACCGCGCCGCCGCCGTCGTCACCAGCGCCGTCGCCGACGCCACCGCAGCCCCGCCCGCCGACCCCGCCCAGGCCCTCACCGACCTGTGGGCCGACGGAGGACACCAATGGCGCACCTGACCACCACCCGCCCCCACGACCCGCGGAGGCACCCCATGACCCCAGCCACCCCCCGCCACGCCGCCGCCCCCCGCGGGGGCACCCGGTGACCTATCCCGCTACCCCGCACCCTCGCGGGGGGACCCGGTGACGGCGGAGCTGATCAGCTACCGGGACGCGGTCGCCGAGGGCCTGGCCCGGGAAATGCGCCGCGACCCGTCCGTGGTCCTGCTCGGCGAGGACATCGGCGCGGCCGGCGGGGTATTCAAGACCACCGCCGGCCTGTACGCCGAATTCGGCCCCCGCCGGGTCCGCGACACCCCCATCTCCGAGCAGGCCATCGCCGGGATGGCCATGGGCGCCGCGATGACCGGCATCCGCCCCGTCGCCGAGATCATGTTCTCCGACTTCCTCGCCTGCTGCTGGGACTACCTCGCCAACCAGATCCCCAAGATGCGGTACATGACCGGCGGGCAAGTCACCGTCCCCCTCGTCATCCGCACCGCCAACGGCGGCGGACTCGGCTTCGGCGCCCAGCACTCCCAGGCCACCGAAAACTGGGCCCTCACCATCCCCGGCCTCAAAATCGCCGCCCCCTCCACCCCCGCCGACGTCATCGGCCTGCTCGCCGCCGCCATCCGCAGCAACGACCCCGTCATCTTCTACGAACACAAAGGCCTGTACGCCACCAAAGGACCCCCGCCGCCCCCCGGCCACCACATCCCCCTCGGCCAGGCCGCCATCACCCAACCCGGCACCGACATCACCATCGTCGCCCTCGCCGCCACCGTCCCCCTCGCCCACACCGCCGCCACCACCCTCGCCGCCGACGGCATCACCGCCGAAATCATCGACCTGCGCTGCCTCATCCCCCTCGACATGACCACCATCCTCACCTCCGTCGCCAAAACCTCACGACTGCTCATCATCGAGGAAAACCCCGCCCAAGGCGGCTGGGGCGCCACCATCGCCGCCATCACCGCCGACGAAGCCTTCGAACACCTCGACGCCCCCATCCGCCGCGTCACCGCCAGCAACATCCCCCTCCCCTTCGCCGACACCCTCGAACAGCAAGTCATCCCCACCACCGCCAAAATCACCACCGCCCTCCGCAACCTCCTCGACTACTAACCACCCCGAGGCGCCAGCACCGGCAAGCGCCACCCCGAGGCGGCAGGACGGCCCGTTCGAGATCGCGGCAGGCCATCGGCCATGGCTACGGAGCTGTGTTCGACCCGAGGCGCAGCTGCGCCGCCGCCCGGCCTGATTGCGGCCGATCAGCAGCGCTCAGGCAGGCTTCAGTCGCTTGGCTGCTCGATCAGCTGAGCTATGTATCGCTCCTCGCCGATCTGCGCCAGCAGCCCGAGCTGGGTCTCGAGGTAATCGATGTGCTGTTCCTCGTCGGCGAGAATCGACTCGAAGAGATTCGCGCTGGTAACGTCCGAGACGCCGCGCATGTAGTCGATGCCGCTGCGCAGCCGGTCGACAGCTTCGGTCTCCACCGCCAGGTCCGACTGGAACATTTGCGTGACCGTCTGGCCGATGCGCAGCGGGAACAAGCGCTGGAAATTCGGGAGCGCGTCCAGGAAGAGGATCCGGTCGGCGAGGATCTCGGCGTGCCGCATCTCGTCGATCGACTCGGCCCTGGTGTGCCTGGCGAGTTTCACCCAGCCGAAGTTCTCCTGCATCTTGGCGTGCAGGAAGTACTGGTTGATGGCCGTCAGCTCCGCGGTGAGCTGCTCGTTCAGGAAGTCGATGACCTGACTGTCGCCTTGCATTGGCTCACAGTAATTGCTGCGGACTCAGCAAGCGGTCGTACCCGGCCGCGACAGTAACGGCGTGGTCAGGTCTAATCCAGGACGAATCAGGACCTGGTACTCCCCGATCGGCGGTCAGGCCGCCTTGAGCGCGCCTAGCGGGCATGCCAGGCACCGCTCAGCGATGAGGTCCTCAAGATGATCACGGCAGCCGCCGCAGCAGGTGCCGGCCTTGGTCGCCTCACCCACCGCCTCGACCGTGTCAGCACCCAGGTCGATCGCGCTGATCACCCGTTCGTCGGTCACGGCGTTGCAGATACACGCGAACATGTGCTGGCCAGGTCCTCTCCGCGTTCGGGCGCCACCGTCTTCGCACTGCGGCGACAGCATCTCCGTCACCACCGGCAGTATGGTTAGGCTTACCTAAGCACCCAGGCTACGTGAACTGCCGAGGGTGAGCCAACGGCCAGCACCGTGACCCTGGTCACTGTGCCGTCAGCGCCCGTTCGCGGCCGGCCGACGCGACGCTGACCGCGTTCACGGTCACGATGGCCAGGATCGACAGCCAGTCGAGCCAGTCCAGCACCTGCCCGAGGACGACCAGGCCGGTCAGTGCGGCCAGGACCGGATTGACGCTCATGAACACGCCGAACACCCTGGCCGGCACCCGCCGCAGCGCCAGGAGGTCCGCGGTCATCGGAATCGCTGAGCACATGATCCCGGCCAGCGCGGCGCAGCCAAGCGCGCGCACCGTCGGCTGGTGGGTGATCAGCACCCAGATGCCGACCGGGACGTACAGCAGCGCCGACAAGCTCGACGCCGCAGCCGGCCCCTGCACACCGGGCAGACGACTGCCGACGATCCGGTTGATCAGGATGTAGCAGGCCCAGCAGACGGCCGCTACCAGGCCGAGCCCGATGCCCAGGTAGTCGGTGGCAGCCTGCGGCCTGGCCAGGACCACGACAGCCAGGCCCGCAGCGACAGCGCAGCCGAGGTCGGCAGCCCGGCGGGACGACGCGAGCGCGACGGCGAGCGGGCCGAGGAACTCCAGCGTCACCGCGAGGCCGAGGCCGACCCGGTCGATCGCCATGTACAGCGACAAGTTCATCACCGCGAAGGTCAGCGCCAGCACTAGGACTGGCCACCACTGGCGCCAGGTAAACGAGCGGAACTTAGGCCTTCCTACGGCCAGCAGGATCACGCTGGCCACGCACTGCCGGACTGCCACGACTCCGGCCGGCCCGAGTACCGGAAAGGCCAGAGCCGCCGTCGCGGCGCCGAACTGATTGGACAGGCCACTGCCGAGCATCAGAGCTATCCCGGCCAGCCTGCCCTGCCGTCCGGCGGGAACGGCGGGAACGGCGGGAACGGCGTGCGCCGCAGCGGCCCCACCGGCAGCTGCGGCTACGGTGCTCTGACTCGGCAACGAGGTCGGCATGAGACCGAGCATGCGCCGTCATCATGCATACGCAAAATGCATCGATGGACCTATCTATACGCTGAACTCATGGATCTGGAACTGCGGCACCTGCGCTGCCTGGTCGCCATCGTCGATACCGGCACCTTCACCGACGCCGCCATCGAGCTAGGCGTCTCGCAGGCGGCCGTGTCGCGCAACCTGATCGCACTGGAACGGGTGCTGGGCGTCCGGCTGCTGCACCGCACCAGCAGGAACCTCGAGACGACGACGGCAGGAGCGCAGGTACTGGCGAGGGCCAGGCACCTGCTGGCCGAGGCCGACGACCTGATGACCGAGGCCGCCACCGGGCACACCAGGCTGCGTATCGGCCACGCGTGGTCCTCCGTCGGCCGCCATACCGCCGAGTTCCAGCGCCGATGGGCAACGCTCCATCCGGATGTCGAGTTGCACCTGATTCGCACCAACTCTCCCAGCGGCGGCCTGGCCGAGGGTCTGTGCGACCTCGCCGTCGTGCGAACTGACGCCGACGACAAGCTGTTCGCGACGGCCGTCATCGGGCAGGAGCGCCGCTACTGCGCGCTCGCCGCCGACGATCCGTGGGCCGGGCGCCGCTCGATCAGGCTCGATGAGATCCGTGAGCGGACATTGCTCATCGACCGCCGGACCGGCACCACCACGCCCGACCTGTGGCCCACCGGGCAGCGCCCGGTCCTGGAAGAGACCAAGGACATCGATGACTGGCTCGCGATTATCGCCACCGGGCGCGGCATCGGCATCACGCCGGAGAGCACGGTCACCCAGTACCGGCGTGACGGCATCGTCTTCCGGCCGCTGCGCGATGCACCAGCGGTCCAGGTGCGGCTGGCCTGGCGGCGGCGCGATCCGCATCCGTCCACCGAGGCCGCGATCGCACTGCTCACCGAGCTTTACCGGCAGTAGGAAGGGCGGAGCCGAAGCGCAGCCGGCGAACCCCTGCGCCGCGATCTTCGTGCGCTAATCAGTCAAGCGGCGCATCGTCTCGGCCAGCTCCTCCAGAGCCGGCAGTGCCTGGCCCAGCGCCGCCACCTGAGTGGGCTCCAGCAGGTCAAGGCACCGCGACACCGCGGCCGCCCTGCGCGCCTTGATCTGCTTGTCGGTCCGGCGCCCGGTAGCGGTGCTGGCGACGGAGACGCTGCGCAGATCGGCCGGATCGGGGATCCGTTCGATCATCGCCATCGACTGCAGCCTGCCGATGACGCGGGACAGCATGGTGGGATTGAGCCCCTCGAGGTCGGCGAGCTCGCCGAGACCGAGCGGGCCGCGGGCGACAATCAGCCCGAGCACCGAAGCCTGCGACGGCGTCAGCCCGGCGCCGGTTGAGGACGCGTTGAGCTGACGCGCGAGCTTGCCGATGACCCGGCGTAGCCGGATCGCCGCGGCGTCGTCCATCGCAGAGGCCCTGGTGCTTTCTACATAGTTGCCTGCCGGCAAGCAGTGTACCGTTAGCCGCGGTGGCAGAGCAGGTAGCACAGGCGGATCTGGCAGGCGCACAGGCCCTCGACGACCTCGGGCGCAGGCGCGTCGTCGTCTTTGTCGTCGTGTCGATAGCGCTGTTCATGTCCTCGGTCGACCAGACGATCGTGGCGACAGCGTTGCCGGCGCTGCAACACGACCTGCACGCGCACGTGAACTGGAGCAGCTGGACGATCACCGTCTACGCGCTAGGCCAGGTCCTGGTGATGCCGCTGGCCGGCAAGATCGGCGACCAGTACGGGCGCAAGCAGGTCTTCCTGGCCGCGGCCGCCTTGTTCACCACCGCCTCGCTGTGCTGCGGCCTCGCCGACAACATCTACCTGCTCATCGGGCTGCGCGCGATCCAGGCGCTTGGCGGCGGCGCGTTCATGCCCTCGGCGACCGGGATCGTCGACCGAGATCTTCGGCAGCAACCGGGACCGCGCGGTGGGGCTGTTCGCGAGCATCTTCCCGATCGGCGGGATCGTCGGCCCGATCCTCGGCGGCGTCTTCGTCACCTACTGGTCCTGGCGCGGGATCTTCCTCGTCAACATTCCCATCGGCATCGCGCTGATCTGCCTGGGCTTCGTCGTCATTCCCGACATTGCCAGGCGCCCTGACCGGCACCTGGACATCCGCGGCGTGGTCCTGCTGGGAAGCACGCTGCTGTCGGCCATGCTCGGCATCGCTTACCTCGGCGGTGCGGACGGCAGCGCGCTTAGCGCCGACTTCATCGTCCCTGAATGCGTCGCCGTGGCGGCTGGTGTCGCCTTCGTGCGGCATACGGCGAGGGCGGTGTCGCCGTTCATCTCGCTGCGGTTCCTGACCGGCCGCGGCTTCGGCGTGATGAACCTGCTGAACTTCCTGTACGGCAGCACCGTGCTCGGATTCGCCGCCGCTGATCCCGCTGTACGCCGAGGAGCGGTACGGGCTTCCCGCGCTCGCGGCCGGC
Organism: uncultured Actinomycetota bacterium; assembly: GCA_963767215.1. Lineage (GTDB taxonomy): Bacteria > Actinomycetota > Actinomycetes > Streptosporangiales > Streptosporangiaceae > JAJYUU01. The sequence goes on along the minus strand of CAVYDE010000013.1, from coordinate 120,566 downwards.
ACGCTGCTGACCGCCCGCGCTCTCGGCATGATCGCCACCGCCGGCCTGTCCGTCTACCTGCTGCGCCGGACCGGCTACCGGTGGCCGATCAGCGTCGGCTTCGTCTTGTCCGCCTGCGGTCTCATCGCCACGGCCACGAGTCCGCTAGGGCTATCCGCCTATTCCTGGCTGGCCGTGGCGACCTGCGTCTGCGGCGTCGGCATGGGCATCTCGACGCCGGCTTCGAACAACGCGACGCTGCAGCTCGCGCCTGACCAGACGGCCGCGGTGGCCGGGCTGCGGGGCATGTTCCGGCAGTCCGGCGCCATCACCGCGGTGTCGATCACCGCGGCCATAGTGTCCAGGAGCCCGATCCCGGCATCGCGCAGGCCCACGTGTTCCTGGTCTTCGCCGGGGTGCTCGTCGCGGCGCTGGCGCTGATCATCCTGGTGCCCGAGCATCACGGCCGGTGGTAGCCCGTGGCGACCGGCCATCACGGCCGGGGCGGCCTGCGCCGTGTGATCCAGGTCACAGAGAGTGCTCGTGAGCCAGGTCATATGCGCCGTTCAGCCCGCCGGGCATACTTCTGGGTTTTCTTGGCGTTCACACTGAGTAACCGATAGTACCCAGGCGCGTGACGGTCGCCCCCCAGCGATAAGTCGCCCTGACCCGCGTCGCGTCCGCGCACCACTGCCGGCCCGCAGACCCTTCCGGCAGCGTCCTGAGTGCCCGCCGAGCGTCCCCCACGCCCGACCGAAGGCTCACCTTGCTGTCACGAGTTCATTCCCCCATGCCCGCATCCCCCGCCGCCTACCGTCTGCCGCGTACCGCGCTGGCCAGAATCGGGACCACCGCTGCCGCTGCCGCTGCCATCTTCGGCCTGTCCGCCACGCTTTCGGCGAACGCGGCCGTCGTTTCGTCACCCGCCGCCAGTACCGTCGCCGGCCTGGGCGCGACGAGCGGCACCGGGCTGCCGGTCCTGGACGGCCGCAGCCCGGCGCAGTACCTGTCCGGCCAGGCCCTGCCTGGCAAGTCGCCGCTTGATCCTGCGCCCGCCCCCCCGAGGCCAGCCCGTGCAGCTGCGGTCAGTCCGGTCATCCAGGTCGGATCCGCGGCTAAACCAGCCCATGCCGCGGCCCTGCAAGCCGCGGCCCCGCACGCCAGCACGCATCGGGCCAGCAAGGCTCGGACCAGGGCACACGCGTCCGCCCGGGCCCGTCCGGCCAGGCCCTACCTGATATACGACTCGGTGACGCCGACTGCCATCCCGCCGAACAAGACAGTCGCCACCTATGCCACCGGGCCGTATGCCGTCCAGGCTGGTCAGGTAGCCGGCCGCCACCACGTGCTGTGGATCGACGTCAACGGATCTGATTCCCGGGCCTCGGCGCTGGACGTCGAGCCAGGCGATGCCACGCCGACCAGCGCCGCGGGCTGGGCATGGCGCAAGCTGCACGTCAACCACAACGCCACGGCGATCATTTACACGATGCGCTCGGAGTGGCCAGCGACGCAGGCGGCCGTCGGCAGGCTGCCGTCGTGGATGCAGTCACATGTCCGCTGGTGGATCGCCGACCCGACGGGCTACGCGCACGTGGTTCACGGCTCCAGCGCCACCCAGTGGTACTGGGGATCGAAGTTCGACATCTCGACCGCGCTGCCCGGCTTCTGAGCCAGAACGGCAGGCAGGCCGGCAACAGGCGCGTTCAGGCCAGGACGGCTCGCGGCCGCGAACCGTCCTGGCCACAGCATTCCCGCCAGTCGCTGACCAGCTAGTACTGCGGGTCCCGGCCGGGCCGCGAGGCAATGCCATGGCCTTCCGCCTGCGCCGCCCTCGCCGCTGCGCCGGCACCGGCCTCCGCCGGCCGCCCGGCCGCCACTGCCGGGCGCTGGATGTCGTAGCGGGTCACCGCGGTGTAGGCCACGAGCAGGATGATCATCAGGAGCAGGAACGCGGCCGTCGGTCCGTCGCCGTAATCCAGGCCGCTGAGCGCGTGCGGCTTGCTGAAGTAGTCGGCGAACGAGGCCCCGAGCGGCCGGGTGACAACGTAGGCGAACCAGAACGCCAGCACCGGGTTGAGCCCGAACCGCCAGGCGACAGCCGGGATCATGATGACCACCGCGAACAGGACGCCAGAACCCAGGTAGCCGAGGTTCACGACATGGGCAGTGAAGTCACCGAGCGCAGTGCCGAGGGCGAAGGTCGCGAACACTGTCGCCCAGTAATAGAGCTCGCGGCTGGTGGTGGTGATGCTGTGAATGGACAGGGTCCGCTCGCTGCGGTGCCACTGCCAGAAGATGCCGGCCAGGATGACGGCCCACAGCGCGGTCGTGCCCGCGTAAGGGATGCCAACGATGAGATGCAGGGCATCGGCCGCGCCAGTGCCGAAGATCGCGATCGCCAGGGCCAGGAACCAGTACGCGGCGGCGACATACCTGCGGGTCCGGAATTGCAGCCAGAGCGCGACCACGAAAATGCCGACCTCTACGACCGCCGCGAGCGCGTAGCCCTTCAGCGCGAGGTAGTCGGAGACCGCTTCTCCGCCAGCCGTGGTCAGTAGCTTGATGACCCAGAACAGGAAGGTGATCTCCGGCACCTTGGCCGCGAGCGGCGCGCGCCTGCCGGCGCGTACGGCGGAATGCACGACCAGATTCCCTTCTGTCGCGATCTGCACATCGAGACCGCCGGACCGGCGGGCGGCGCGGCGGGTAAGCGGCAGGCTGTAGCGGGTGACGGTATAGCGGCCTGCAGTGTAGTACAGGCCTGGCATAGAGTACCCGCCAGGGACGAGGGTGGATACTGCCGGCGCGAGGAGTGATTGCCGTGGCCAACCGGCTCGACCGCTGGGCTGACCCGCCGCTGCTCGTGCTCGCCAGCCTGGCCGAGGAGCCGAAACACGGCTACGCCATCACTCGCGACGTCGAGCAGACGATGGGCGTCCGGCTGAGCGCCGGAACCTTGTACGCGGTCATCGCGAGGCTCGAGGGTCAGGGCCTGATCGAGCCGCTGGAGTCTTCTGACCGACGGCGGCCTTACCGCATTACTCAGGCAGGTGCCGATGCGCTGGCCGCCCAGTCGGCGCGGATGAGTCAGGTCGCCTCGCTCGCCCAGCAGCGGCTGAGCAAGCGGCTCGGCTGGGCCTGCCCGTGAGCACGCGGTCATGAGCCAGCAGCCAGGTACCGCGGGGAGCGACCGGGCCATAGCGCGCGCCGTGCTCTGGCTCTACCCGCGCGCCTGGCGCGTCCGCTACGGCGAGGAGGTCCAGGCGCTGCTGGCCGAGTCCGGCTGCACGGTGACGGCGATCGCCAGCCTGGCCTGGCAGGCCATGCCCGCCTGGATCTGCCCGCCGCGCCACCTGCACGACCGCGACGCACGGATGCGCACCTCAGTCGGAACGGTGCTGGCCGCCTGGTCGGCTCTGACCGGCCTTGGCATCGTGTTCGCGCAACTCACTCAGCTGCAGGGTTTCGCGGTACCGCGGCACCCGCTGGTGCACTGGTCTTATCTGATCTTCGACGCCGCGCAGGCGTGCTCAGTCCTGATCGCGGCGGCGGGCGGGCTGCCGTTGTGGCTGCAGATGCTGCGCCAGGCCCGTCAGCAACGGCGCCCGCGGGAAGCCGCCTGGCTGTCCCTGGCGGTTGCCGGGCCGGCCGGATTCCTCCTCGCGGCCGGCGCGGCCCTGCGGATCATTCACCATCCAGAAGGCGCCGGGCCCCGCTGGTTCTTTGCCTTTGCCGTCCTCGGATTCGCCGTCGCCGGGCTGTCGGCAGCCGGCCCGATCGTGGCGCTGCACCGGCTCCGCCCGCACGGACCCGCTGTCCGGCTGGCAGCTACGACAGCAGCCGCTGCGGCAGCGGCAAGCTCGGCCTGCGGCGCCGCGAGCTGCCTGGCTGCTCTCGGACTGTGCCTGTGGGACCGCGATTTCGCCGGGTACCACCAGGGCGGCTTGCTGACCGGCTACCTGCTGCTGGTCACCGTCATCGCAGCCATCGCCACCGTCAGCGCAGCCAGGGGAATGCGCGCCAGGTCCGCCCTGCCTGCCAGGTAGTCACCAGACACGCCAGGGTCGCCTGGCCGGTGTGACCTCGATTATAACGTCGCTCGGTATACCGATTGGCGTTGTACCGTCTTACGGTATAGTCTCGATCCGCGGGCAAAACTCGGGCCGCTTGCGCACTACGACAAGACGGGGGCGTCATGACGAACATGCTCGGCCGCTGGGCTGATCCGCCGCTGCTGGTCCTGGCCAGCCTCGCGGAGGAGCCCAAGCACGGCTACGCGATCACTCGCGACATCCAGCAGACAATCGGTATCCGGCTGAGCGCGGGCACCCTGTACGCGGTCATCAGCCGCCTGGAAGCCAGCGGGATGATCGAGCCGCTTGACTCGCCCGACCGGCGCCGCCCGTATCGCATCACGAGCACCGGGGCCGCCGCGCTGGCGCACCAGGCCGCTCGGATGAGCCAGGTGGCTTCTCTAGTCCAGGCTCGCCTCAACACCAGCGTCGCGCTGGCCGGCGCGTGACGGCGATGTCCCAGAACCCGCGCATCAGGCCGCGCCGGACCCTGGCCGCCCGCGCTGCCCTCCTGCTCTATCCGCCGGCTTGGCGAGCCAGGTACGGCGACGAGGTCTGCGCATTGCTGGCGGACTCTGGCGGCGGCCCGCGCGCGATTCTCAGCCTGGCCTGGCGGGCTGTGCCTGCCTGGATCTGGCCACCCAGGCACCTGCATGATCGCGACGGCCGGATCCGGGCCTCGCTCGGCACTTTCCTGCTTGCCTGGTCCGCGCTTGTCGGTATCAGCCTGGTGTTCGTTCAGCTGACCCAGTTGCAAGGTTTCCGGCCGGCGGCCATCCCGTCATTTCCTGGTGCTACGCCATCGTGGACGGCGCGCTCGCCGTATCGCTGCTGTCGGCCGCGGTCGGCGGCGTTCCGCTGTGGCTGCTGATGCTGCGCCGGGCGCGGCGGGGGCACCAGACCAAGCAGACCGCCTGCCTGCTGCTCCCCGTGATCGCGCCCTGCGCCTATCTGGCCGCGCTCGCGATCACGACGAGGCTTGTCGGGACGGCCGCCGGAGTCAGCACGTGGTGGTTCGGCGTGCTCGTCGCGCTTGGATTCGCGACAGCAGGCATCGCCTGCGCAGGTCCCATTCTGGCCATGGGCCGGCTTCGTCCTCGGGGGCCGGCCGTGCAACTGGCCGCACATGCGGCCGGTCTCGCGGCCGCCGCCATCGCGCTGGCCGGCCTGGCCAGCGGCATCGCGGCCATCGGCCTGACTCTCTGGGCCCGCGACTTCGCCGCCTACCATCAGGCCGGTCAGCTCGGTGGCTACCTGGCTGTGGTCACCGCCGCCGCACTCACCGCGATCGTCAGCGCGGCGCGCGGGGTTCGCGCCATGGCCCGGCCAGAGCGCTAACCACCCGCGAGGCCCGCGGACCCGCCCCGGCGCGGGCGGCTTGGCCAGGTGCCGTCCGGCTGGCCGGTGCCGTCCGGTGCCGTCCAGGTCCAAGGCCGGGTCGGCCGGCGCTCAGGTCTAGCGGGTGAACATCCAGTGAAGATGCCTCGCGAGGTGTTGTCCTGCGCCGGACACCGCGCCTTGAATGGGAACACGGCCATGGTGCCCATGTCGTCCGTGCCACAACTCCCTGTTGTTCGCGAGTGTCTCGGAGGCACGAGAGATGGGCACCGCACTAGGAAACTCCACCGTCAAGCTGTCGTTCGCCTGGAACGCGTTCTACTTCTGGGGCGTCTGGGCCGTCTGCATTATCGGCATCGGCATCATCGCCTGGGCCGCGCTGCGGTCCAAGCGCTGGGACCGCTGGACCACGCAGGACATCCTGATCGTCGCCGCCATGGGCGTGCTGCTCGAGGTCTACGACAACATCATCGGTGATCAGTTCATCAAGCCCCTGGTGGACGTGATACCGGGCGCCCACTTGCTGCAGGTGCACGACCTGCCGTACATGTTCTTGCTCATGGTGGGCGTCGCCCTGGTGCGCAAGCCCGGCTGTGTCACCGCGATGGTGTTCATCAACTACCTGCTCGCCCAGTTGCTGTTCGGCAGCGGGCACGGCGCACTCGACTGGACCGACGGGCTAACCCAGGGCATCTTCTGCGATCTGTACATCGTGGCAAGGCGCGGCAAGGTGTACGCACCGGGCTCCGCGGTCTGGGCGATGGTCATCGACGGATTCATCATCGGCGGCCTGCGCGGCGGGCCGAACACCTTCCTGACCGACTGGACCTTCGACCCTTACCTGAACTCGATCTACTACACCTGGTACCAGATGTGGACCGACACCTGGTCGAACGTGCTGGGCAACGGGGTCGAGGCCGCCATCAGCGCCGTGCTCGCGCTGCGCATCTCCCGCGCCGTTGTGCCGTCACTGGGCGCCAGGCGAGCCAGGTCCGCCGACGACGCCGACCCCTTCGCCGAGCCGCCTGAAGGTGAGCCCGCTGGCGGATCCGGGACTGCCGCCATCCCTGATGTCCTGCGCTCGGAAGGAGGGCTGGCATGAGGCGCATCGCGAGGGTCACTTCGGTGATCGCCGGCGTACTTCTTGTCCTTGGCCTGGTGGAGTACCTGACTAACTACCAGTGGGCGCAGGGCGACCAGGATCCCCTGTTCGGCGACCCCCGCATCCTGATGAACGACGGGCTGACGGTACTGATCGCGGCCGGGCTGCTGCTGATCGGCTCAGCGATCATGTGGGTGCTGGCAGTGCGGAGGGGTCACGGCGATCAGCGGCAGTCCTGAGCTCGTCGCCGCGGACGTCTCGTTTGCCTACCCGGCCGCGGCCACGGCGGCGCTGCGGCACGTGAACTTGTCGGTGGCAGCCGGTGAGGTCGTGCTGGTGACTGGCCTTTCCGGCTGCGGCAAGTCGACTCTCGCGCTGGCGCTGTCCGGGCTGATCCCTGCTCGCGTGCACGGCGAGCTGCGCGGCCAGATCACCTTCGGCGGGCGCGCGCTATCGGGGCTGAAGCCGTACGAGGCCTCGCAACTGGTCGGCATGGTCTTCCAGAACCCGAATCTGCAGCTGATCAACCACACCGTGCAGTCAGAGGTCGCGTTCGGGCCGGAGAACCTCGCCCTGCCTCAGCCGGAGATCGCCGCCAGGGTGAGCTGGTGCCTCGACGTCACCGGCATGGCCGGCCTGCGGATGGCTTCCACCGTCACCCTGTCCGGCGGGCAGAAACAGCGGACCGCGATCGCAGCCACGCTGGCGATGCGCCCCCGAATCCTGGTCCTCGACGAGCCGCTGTCCGATCTGGATCCGGTCGGGGCGCAGGAGGTGCTCGGGACCCTCCGCCGTCTGGCCCGCGACGAGGGCACCGGCGTCGTGATCATCGAGCACCGCGTCGACGAGGTCGCGCCGTGGGCCGACCGAGTCGTGCTGATGGACGGCGGCCGGATCCTGCTCGACCAGCCGCCGCGGCAAGCCTGGGCGGACCCGGCGCGCTGGGCGGGCATCGGAGTCGGCGTTCCGGACATGGTCCTGCTGGCACACGCGCTGCCCGATGCCTTCCCCGGCCCGCTGCCGCTCTCGGTCAACGACGCGCTGCGCGAGGTCAGGACAAGCTGGCTGCTTCCCGCGCTGGCGCAGGCCGCGACCGCGCGCGCCGCCGCCAGGACTCTTCCGGTCAGGAACGTGGCCGCGCCTGGCCAGTCCGCACCGGCGGCCGCCGGCCTGCCGCCGGTGCTTGCCTTCGACCACGTCAGTGTCGACTTCGACGCCAAGCGCGCGGTGGACGATGTCAGCCTGGACATCGCCGAGGGCGAGTGGGTAGCGGTCATCGGCGCGAACGGCTCGGGCAAGAGCACCCTGACCGGCCTGACGGTCGGCCTGGGCACGCCGTCGGCCGGACAGGTCAGGTTCCGCGGCAAGCCGGTCAGGCCTGGCAAGGTCTTCGAGCACGCCGCCGAGGTCGCGCTGCTGCTGCAGGCAGCGGACGAGATGCTGTTCACCGAGACCGTCATCGCCGAACTCAGCTTCGGCGCCAAATTCCGCGCGATGCCGCCGAATCCGGTCCTGGACGTGGCGGGAGCAATCGAGTTCTTCGGCTTCGCCGGCCTGGAACAGGTCAGTCCCTGGGAACTCAGCCAAGGCGGACGGCAGCGACTGGCGCTCGCCGCGCTGCTGGTCGGCGCGCCCGGCGTCCTCGTGCTCGATGAGCCGACGACCGGCCAGGATGCCGAGCGGATGCGCGCGTTTCTCCGGCTGCTCGTGGCGGTGCGACGGCGGACCGGGCTGACGGTGGTCACCGTCACCCACGACATCCGCGGCCTCGCCAGCTACGCGGCCAGGGTTGTGCTGCTCGGCGAGGGCCGAGTGCAGCTGGACGGCCCGGCCAGCCACGTGTTCGCCAGGACCGCCGAGCTGGAGCGCAACGGCGTCATCGCGCCACCGGTCGCCAGGCTCCAGTCGGAGTTGCTCGGACCAGCCGTGGCCGACGTGCTCCTGTCGGTCGACGAGGTCGCGGCCGCCGCGCTGTCCTTCCACGCGGCGGTCGCCGGAGGCCCGGCGAGCGCGATAGGCCAGTCAAGTGCGCTCGGCATAACCGCCAGCACAGCCGGTGCGTCATGATGTCTTCGCTGCTCGGCCGGACGGTCGTCGCCTACCTCATCGTGTTCGCGGTCCCGATGATTCTGCCGGTGGCCTTTATCAAGTTCGTCGGGTTCGGCGGCCTGCGTGAGCTGGTGACGTATGAAGCCAGGGACACGCCGCTGCACAATCTCGACCCGCGGCTCAAGGTCCTCTACCCGATCGCGATGGGCGTGCTCAGCATCATCCTCAACTGGGACTTCATGCTGATCGTTTTCGGGCTCAGCGTGCTGCCGTGGATCTGGCTGCGGCCGTCGCGCGCCAAGGTACGGGTACTGCTGGTGATGGTCGTCGGCCCGGCCCTGACCGGATTCTGGTCGCAAGGCCTGTATTACCTGCCGAACCCGCCGATCCACTTCCTCTACAAGTTCCCCTGGACGATCAGCTGGCTCGGCTCCCCCGGCCTCACCAGCTACGGCCTGGTCTTCGGCCTGGAGCAGTCGGCCAGGGTACTGGTGACCGTCTCGACGTCCATGCTCATCCTGGTCAGCACTGACGTGGGCGACTTCACCTGGGCGTTCGAGCGCTTCAGGATGCCGCCGCAGGTCGGGTTCGCGCTGACCGCCGCGTTGCGCTTCCTGCCCGACATGATCTCCCGCACGACCCTGGTGCTGCGAGCTGTCGAATTGCGCGGCTACGACCTGTCCAGGCCACGATGGTTCGAGGTGACCAGATGGTGGGACTACGTGCGGCGAATCGGCAGGTGCGTGGTGCTGGTCACCGTACCGCTGCTGGTCGGCAGCTTGCGCGGCACCACGACCATGGCGATGGTCGCCGACGCTCGCGGGTTCGGGGCCAACAAGCGCCGCGGCTCGCTGCGCGAACACCGGCTCACCGCCGTCGATGTCGGCGGCTACCTCGTGCTCGTCGCGCTGGTCAGCGGGGCGATCGTCCTCAAGCTCTACAACGTCGGTGCGCGCCCGTACTGACCGACGGCCCGCAGTGTCCCCGCGGTCGTCCGGGTCTGCCAGCCGGCAGCCCGGCCCGCATCGCCGGATCCCTACAAGGAGGAGACCCGATGCGTTACGAGGCAGTCCTGTTCGACAACGGAGGAACGCTAACCCACCGCAGCTCGCCGGTGGCGGCCGTCTGCAAGCTGGCCGCCGGGCTCGGCGTCGAGATCTCCGAAGAGGACGCGGCGCGGCACTGGCGGAGATCCAAAGAGCACAGTCGCACGCTGATGGCGGAGAAGCGCGTGCGGCGCAATCTGTCCAGGACAGATCACCGCTCCGCCTACGTGACCGGGTACGCGCCCTTCGATGAGATCGCGCCAGGCCTGGCCGATCTCATGTACGACGAGTGGAAGACCAACCCGCTGACGATGGTGCCGTATCCGGACACTCCGGCCGTTCTGAAGTCGTTCGCCGGCGCGGGCATCCCGATCGGCATCGTCAGCAACACGGGCTGGTCGATCGACGCGGGCTACGCGGCAGTCGGCCTTGACGCCTTCATCCAGACCTTCGTGCTGTCCTGCGACCTCGGCATCGCCAAACCTGACCCCGAGCCGTTCCTCACCGCCTGCGAACGCCTCGGCGTCCCGCCAGACCGCACGCTGATGGTCGGCAACAACCGGCTGGCCGATTCCGGCTCGATCTGCGTCGGCTGCTACTGCCTCATCCTCCCGCCCGTGCCGCCCGGCGCGACCAGGGGCCTGCGGGCCGCGGCCGACGTCGCCGGCATTAGCTGGGCCGAATGACGCCTCAGCGTCACCGACCCCGTCAACGAAACCGGCCGATCGGAAAGAAGGAACCTTGCTGAAGACAGTGCGGATGACGACGAAGCTCGCGACCGTGGCGACCGCGCTCGCCCTCGGTCTGCTCCTGAGCGCATCAGCGGCAGCGGCCGCACCTGCTGGCACGCATGCGAGCGCAGCGCGAGGGTTCCACGTGCGCCCGATCCTGAACGGGAAGAGGCTGTGGCACTCCTTCCGGCCGGCCGGCTCGGCCAACCGCGAACGCGAGCACCTGTCCAGCCCCGATGACATCACGGTCCTCGGCCACCACATCTTCACGGCGTTCCAGAACGGGGTGGGGCCGCAGGGCGAGCCATCGGCCGACGGCAACACCGACAGCACAGTGGTCGAGTTCACTGCGGCCGGCCGCGTGATCCGCCAGTGGGAATTGCACGGCAAGTGCGACGGGATCACCGCCGACACCGCTCGCGGCATCCTGATAGCTACCGTCGACGAGGACGCTAACTCCAGCATTTACACGATCGGGCCCAGCGCCCCGCGTGGTCACCAGGTCCTGCACTACCGCTACAACGACAGCCCGCTGCCGCACAAGGGCGGCACCGACGCCATCTCGATCTATCACGGGCTGGTGCTGGTCAGCGCGTCGGCACCCGGCACGGTCGGTGACCCGGCGCCGCAACCTACCTACCCGGCCGTCTACTCGGTGTCCTTTGACCGCCGCACCCGTACCGCCTCGGTGCAGCCGTTGTTCTACGACGAGGCGACCGCGACCGCGGCCAATCGCGGCGCGGCCGCAGGCAAGCAGGTAACTCTCGCCCTCACCGACCCGGACTCGAACGAGGTAGTGCCACGTTCCGCCCCGCGGTTCGGCGGCGACTTCATGCTCACCAGCCAGGGAGACAAGGAGCAGATCTTCTTGCTTCGTCACGGTCGGCTCGGCGGTCACCTGGCCGCGCTCAGCCTGTCGGAGTCCGTGGACGACACGGCGTGGGCGCGCTCGAGATTCGGGCGCCTGTACGGCACGAACACCGGCGGCGACACCGTCGACGTGGTGACCGGACGGTTCCGTCCCGGCACGATCCTGGTGGCCGTCACCCCCTGCGATGCCGACAACGCCCCGGCGACCTGCCCGGGACCTGGCTTCCCTGCCAACTACCTGGGTCAGCTGAACCCCTGGACCGGTCACGTCGCGCGTGTCCGGCTGGCCGGGCCCGCCTTCGGCCCGCAGGGTCTGGTCTTCATCGCGCCCGGCTGGAACCTGGTCCCAGGCTGATCGGGCTGCTGCGCCTCGCCGCTCCATGAAGCGCTACAGCGTCCCGCGTAAATAATTGCGGCGCCGGCGCGCGAAGTATTTACACTCAGCGGCCTCACTGAACCGCTGGGGGGTCGGGGTCGGCCGCTGCTAGCCTGCGGCCGCGTCGTCGCGCGACGCCGTCGCGGTCGGCGGCCCGCTGCCAGGCGGCGCCGGCAGGCCGCGGCCGCGTCTGGTCAGGTACGCGATCAAGCCAACGCTGAGCCAGCCGATGATAATGGCGAGCCAGAAGTTCACGGCGCGGAAGGCGAGCGCCGCCGACACCGCGGGCACCCGCCCGGCTCCGTAGAAGACCAGGATGACGGCAAGACTGCCCTCGACGATGCCCAGGCCGCCAGGCACGACAGGGACAGACCCGACCACCTGCGCGACGCCATAGGCAAGCAGCACGCCGTGCCACGGAATTGCCGAGTGCACGGCGCGAAAACTGCAGACCAGGCAGAGGAAGTCACAGCACCACACCGAGGCTGCGATGGCCACGACCGCGACCGTGGCCCGCTTGCTCAGCGGGATCTCCCGCATCCGGGTCAGCGTCCCTTCGATCCGGGCGCCAACGCCGCCGCGCGGATGCCCGGTGAACCGTTGCAGCGCGCGTACCAGCGCACCAGCCAGCCGCAGCACCAGATCGCGCCGGACGAGCACCGCTCCCGCCCCGACGATGATGATCAAGCCGAGGACGGTGAGCCCGGCGCCCACGCGGCTGGTGCTAGCAGCCAGCGCCACCAGGACACTGAGCAGCAGCAACAGCGCCAGTCCAATCGCCTGGGCGATCAGAATGGTAAAAATGGTCCAGCCGGCACTCGCCCCGCTAGCCCCATTGCGCCGGTAGTACCGGTACCGGTAGGCGCTGGACACCGCGGGCTCGCCGGGCACCGTGAGGGCAATCGCGTCGTTGCCCAGGCTGAGCAGGAACAGCCTGGGCATCGCGATCCGCGCACCGCTCTGCCGCAGCACCCAGTGCTGCAGCCAGGCGAAGGCCAGCAGTGACATTGCCTCGGCGGCAATCGCGGCGCCGACCCACCAGAGGCTGACGGCCGCAAGCTGGTGCCAGGCAGCGGCAAACTCGGCGCGTTTGCCAACCAGCAGCAGCAGAACCACGAGGCCGAGCGCCACGCCGAGCACGTAGCGCAGCAGCACTTTGACGTTCTGCCCTGACCCAGGCGCCGCGAGTTCGCCGACCACGCACCCAAAGCTACAGATAGCGGGCCGGGGAAGGCGCGGATCGCGTGTCAGCCACAACCCGCAGCCGGCGCGACAGCTCAAGCGCGCGGCAGAGTCGGTGCCGCCGCCCCGCACCCGGCGGTCTGGCAGCATGGGCCGGGACCCCTGGCAGCGGAAGGCATCAGCGTGGCAGACGAATTCGGCGGGCGCATCGGCCGCGACTGGCGCGACTCTGAGCCCTGGTGGCCAGCCGAACCTGCTCCCCCGGCCGGCTCGCCGAACGTGCTGCTGGTCGTTCTTGACGACGTTGGCTACGGCCAGCTCGGCTGTTACGGATCCGACATCGAGACACCGGTGCTGGACCGGCTCGCGACGACGGGCGTCCGGCTGGCCAACTTTCATACCACGTCGCTCTGCTCGCCGACCCGTGCCAGCTTGCTGACCGGCCGCAACCACCATCGCAACGGCATGGGCCGGGTGGCAGACCTGGCCATCGGCTATCCCGGTTACTGGGGCAAGCCACCGCGGCAGAACGGTTACCTGTCGGAAATCCTGCGCGCGGCAGGCTACGCCAGCTACGCGGTCGGCAAGTGGCACCTGTCTCCAGAAGACGAGATCAACATGGCCGCATCGCGCGCGACCTGGCCGCTGGCGCGCGGCTTTGACCGCTGGTACGGCTTCCACGGCGGGGAGACGCACCAGTTCGTGCCTGCGCTGTACCACGACAACCACAGCGTCCGCCCGCCCCGCTCGGTGCAGGACGGCTACCACCTGACCGCGGACCTGGCTGACCGCGCCATCGAGTTCCTCGGCGACCTGCGGGCCGCCGACGCCAGCAAGCCGTTCTTCCTTTACTTCGCGACCGGCGCCTGCCATTCCCCGCATCAGCCGCCTCGCCGCTGGCTGGAGCACTACCGGGGCCACTTCGACCTGGGCTGGGATGAGTGGCGGGAGCAGATCTTCGCCCGCCAGCTCTCGACCGGGCTCATCCCGGCCGGCACCGTGCTGTCCGCCCGGCCTGACTGGGTGCCGCCGTGGGACAGCCTCGGCCCTGGCCAGCGCGCGGTCGCTGCCAGATTCATGGAGTGTTTCGCGGGGTTCCTGTCACACGCTGACGAGCAGCTCGGCCGGGTGCTCGACTTCCTGCAGGACCGCGGTGAGCTCGACAACACGGTGGTCTGCGTCGTCTCCGACAACGGGGCCAGTGCCGAAGGCGGCGCCGACGGCTCGATCAACGACCTGCGGATGGTCAACATCGACCCGGCGCAGCCCGACGAGCTGCTGGCCCGCATCGACGAAATCGGCGGGCCGCTGAGCCACAACAACTACCCGTGGGGCTGGACCATGGCGGGCAACACCCCGTTCCGCCGGTGGAAACGGGAGGTGCACGAAGGCGGCGTCGCCGACCCGTGCATCATTTCCTGGGCGGCCGGCGATATCGAGCGCGGCGCCGTCCGGCATCAGTTCACGCACGCCGTTGACGTGCTGCCAACTCTCGCCGAGCTGGCCGGAGTCAGCCTGCCGGCCGAGATCGACGGCATCAGGCAGGCTGCCATCGACGGCGTCAGCTTCTGCTACCTGCTCGGCGACGGCGCGGCCAGCCTGCCGGAACGGCACCAGACGCAGTACTTCGAGATGTTCGGGTCCAGGGCGATCTATCACCGCGGGTGGAAGGCCGTTGCCTTTCACCCCATCGGCCCGCTCTACGACGACCAGAACCCGAACGCGCCGTTCGAGGACGACAGCTGGGAGCTGTACCACGTCGCGGCGGACTTCTCAGAGTCGCGCGACCTGGCTGCCGAACGTCCTGACCTGCTCGCGCAGCTCATCGAGTTGTGGTGGGCCGAGGCCGGACGCAACCAGGTGCTCCCGCTGGACAACCGCGTGCTGTGGGCGCTGGTGCATCCCAAGCCAGATCAGCGGGTGGCGCGCGACAGCTACCGGTATCAGCAGGGCGGCGCCCAGGTGCCCGAGTCGGCCGCGGTCAATGTACGCAACCGCTCGCACGCGCTCGTCGTCGACATCAGCGTCGATGACCCGGCGGCCGCCGACGGCGTGCTGCTCGCCATGGGCTCGGCCCTCGGCGGCTGGTCGCTGCATATCCTGGCCGGCAAGGTGCGGTACGTGCACAACCTGTACGGCAAGGAACGGCACATCATCGAATCGGCCGAGACCCTCACGCGCGGCGAGCACCGGATCGAGTACGCCTTCACCAAGGACCAGGGCCCCGGCGGCGAGGGCGTGCTCCGCTGCGACGGCCGCGAGATCGCCGCCGCCCCGATTCCGCGTTTCACGCCGTCCGGGTTCACCGGCACCGGGGTGGGCCTGACCTGCGGCTACGAATGGGGACCAGCCATCGGTACCGGCTACAGCGCGCCGTTCGCGTTCCCCGGCACGATCCGCAGCGCCGTGGTCGAGACCAGGGGCCCAGTCGTGCGCGACCCGCTGGCCGAACTCGAGGCGATCCTGGCTGAGCAGTAAGGCCGGCCAGCCGGCCGTGCGCGCTGCCGGACTCCGCCTAGGCCGCAGGATCGGTGGCCGAACGCCGGCTGCCGCGCCGGAAAGCTGCCCGCACTGACGCGGCCACCTGCTGCGGGTTCGTGGTTACTTCCCGCCAGTCAAAATGGACAACCTCGTACCCGGCCTCACGCAGCTTCTTGTCACGCCACAGCTGCTTCCTGGCCCTGCTCGGATCGTCGTATTTCATGGCTCCGTCGACCTCGGCGATCGTCTTGTACTTCTCCCAGTAGAAGTCCACCCTGCCGATCGGCTGACCATTCGGGGGCAGCCAAACCTGCAGCTCCGGCGGCGGCAGCCCGGCTTCGCGAAACGCCACCCGCGCTATCGACTCGAGCGCCGACTCAGCGAGCCCGTTGGCGAGATCGATCACCAGGGCTGCCTGCGCATTGCCCCGTCGGCGTCGTCCGGCGGACAGCACCGACCTGAGTTGGTTCTTCGACGTGAGGCCCTTGCGGATCGCAGAGTCGGCGGCGGCCACGCCCTCGGCCAGGGGCAGCGTCCGCGCCAGGTCAATCACCGTCCTGGCCGGCGTCGTCACCGGCAGACCATGGCGAAGCGTCACCTGTGCTGGCGGCAAGGGTGTTGTGTAGACGTGGATCCCCGGCCGCGACCTGCGACTGTGACCTGGCTGAGCGGTGATCGTCACGGTGTCGGTACTGCCGATCAGGTCGATGCGGTGCGCCAGTGCCGCGGACCGGTGACTGAGCACTGCGCTCGGCCGGTTGAGTGCTAACGCCGCGAGCGCCCGCAGCAGGTGGTCGCCGTCCGGCAGGCCAGCGACCTGCTCGGCAACGGCCGAGCTGACGTAGATACCTCGGCCGATCCGTCGTACGACGCCGCGCCTGATCATGGCCCGGAGCTGTGCCGCAGACCTGCCCTTCGACAGCATCGCGGTAGTCAGAAACCGTACATTTACGGATGGTTCGCCAGCGCTCATGCGCCTACGATCCACGCCACCACCGACATTGTTACAGCTCCGACCATTTTCGCTGGAGATTCGCCCTGGTATGTCCATGCCGAACGGCGCGATGTCGAAATTGTCGCATCTAGTTGTCACAATCTCGCGCCGTGTCCGCGTGCCCGCGCGCAGCGAGCCGCCGCAGCGTGCCCGCGACGTGTGGCGGTGCCGCGCGGCACCCAGCTCTTCGACCGGCTACGGAACCAAGTGAAACTCGATCCTGTACAGCAGAGTGTCGTCGTCCACCGGACCGGCATGGGCGGCCCGCCGGCGCAGTGCCTCAAGGTCCGGCTCGCCTGCGCTGGCTACATCGGCCGCCGTGATGCCAGCGAACGGCATCAACTCCACCGAGTCGACCTCGATAACCGCCGGCCCGACGGTGTACTGGCCGCCGACGCGGACCTTGGGCCGCTGCCACAGCCGGAACGACACAGTTATGTCGCCAGCCGCGACGGCCGCGCGCAGTTCGCGGCTGAACTCCATCTCAGGACCCGCCCGCGATGGTGGCCATGAGCCAACGTTAGCGGCCAACCGCCATCTCGGCCTGGCCGGCGTGCCCAGACTCGGCTATTGCCCACGATATCGGCCCGTAGTAGCGTCCGGAAGGGCAGGTCAAGCGCGGCCGGCGGCCAGGCAGTCAGCGGCTGAACCGTTCTGTCTGCGACCAGTTCCGCGCCTGAGCGGGCTGAGCATGCGGACGAGTTTCGAGCAGCGGAGGCAGTCGATGGCGATCGATGAGGCAACAGCCGGGTTGTTGGCCCAGCTGGCCGAAAGCGGCGCAAAACCGCTGCACGAGATGACGCCCGAGGAAGCGCGCGGCTTCACCGCGGCAATGCGGGAGGTCATCGGGCCAGGCCCGGATGTCAAGACGTCGCACGACGTGCAGATTGCAGTGCCGGGCGGCGGCCATTTCACCGTCCGGGTGCTGGTGCCCGACGGCGAGATCCGCGCGCTGGTGGTCTACTACCACGGCGGCGGCTGGGTGATCGGCAACATCGATGAGTCCGACCATCTGACCAGGGTGCTGGCCAACAGCCTGCACGCGGCGGTCGTCAACGTCGATTACCGGCTCGCGCCCGAGCACAGGTACCCGGCCGCCTGTCAGGACGCCTGGGCTGCGCTGCAGTGGGCGGACGAGCACCTGACCGAGATCGCGGGCGGCCTCGTTCCCCTGATCGTGATGGGGGACAGCGCCGGCGGGAACCTGGCCGCGGTCGTCGCGCAGAAGGCCAGGGACGCGGGCGGGCCGGCCGTCGCGAGCCAAGTGCTCGTTTACCCGGTGACGGACGCTGACCTGGACAACCACAGTTACACCGACCCGGAGAACCAGCTGCTGCTGAGGCGGGACTCGATGATCTGGTTCTGGGACCACTACGCGCCGGATCCGGCCAGCCGGCTCAACCAGGACGCGTCGCCGAGCCGGTGCGCTGACCTGTCAGGGCTGGCGCCCGCGATCGTGCTCACCGCCGAGCACGACCCGCTCAGGGACGAGGGCGAGGCGTACGCCGAGCGGCTGCGGCAGGCCGGCGTGCCCGTCGAGTCGCGCCGGTTCGACGGCCAGATGCACGCCTTCTTCACCATGGTCGGGGTGCTGCCCGGCAGCGCAGCCGGCATCGCGTATGTCACCGAGCAGCTGGAGCGCCAGCTGGGAGCAGCCGACGAAGGGTAGGCCCATGCCGGACCACGACAATCTGGACGCGATCATCGTCGGCGCCGGGCTGGCCGGGCTGTACCAGCTGCATCTGCTGCGCGGGCTCGGCCTGCGGACGCTGGTCATCGAGGCGGCCGCCGGCGTCGGCGGCACCTGGTACTGGAACCGCTACCCGGGCGCTCGCTGTGACGTGCAGAGCCTGTCGTACTCCTATTCCTTCTCGCCAGAACTCGAGCAGGAGTGGGAGTGGAGCGAGAAGTACCCGACTCAGCCCGAGATCCTGCGGTACCTCAACCATGTCGCCGACCGCTTCGACCTGCGCAAGGACGTCCAGTTCGGCACCAGCGTGGTCAGCGCGCACTACGACCAGGACACCAGCCGGTGGACGGTCACGACCGACGCCGGCGAGGTGCTCACCGCCCAGTTCCTCATCATGGCGACAGGCTGCCTGTCCGCCTCCAAGCTGCCCGAGATCGCCGGCCTTGACCGCTTCCGCGGCCGTACCCACCACACCGCGCGGTGGGGCAACGAGGAGGTGCGCTTCGATGGTCTTCGCGTCGGCGTCATCGGTACCGGGTCGTCGGGGATCCAGTCAATCCCGATCATCGCCGAGCAGGCCGCCGAACTGACCGTGTTCCAGCGGACGCCGAACTTCTCCATGCCGGCCGGGAACCGCCAGCTGAGCGCCGGCGAGGTTGCCGACATGAAGGCGAACTACCGGTCGTGGCGGGACGCACAGCGGACCTCGCGGGCGGGCATTCCTGGCCGGGAGGCCACCGAGTTCGCGCTCGCGACTCCCGAGGACGAACGCACTAGCGTCTACCAGCACGGCTGGGACCAGGGCGACCTGACCTCGCTGATCGGCTCCTTCATCGACGTGCTGATCGACCCGGCCGCGAACGAGACGGCGGCCGAGTTCGTCAGGGCCAAGATTCGCTCCGTCGTCGATGACCCGGCGGTTGCCGAGACGCTGTCGCCGAGATCGTTCCCGATCGGGACCAAGCGGCCATGCCTGGACACCGGCTACTACCAGACCTTCAACCGGCCGAACGTGCATCTCGTCGACGTGCGCAAGACGCCACTTGCCGAGTTCACCGCCGACGGACTCCGCACGTCGGAGCGAGAATATGAATTCGACGCGATCGTCTTCGCGACCGGATTCGACGCGATGACGGGCGCGTTGTCGGCGATCGATATCAAGGGCAGGAACGGGGTTTCGCTCGCCGCGCAGTGGGTCGCCGGGCCGCGGACCTACCTCGGAGTCGCGATGGCCGGCTTCCCCAATCTGTTCACCGTCACAGGGCCGCTCTCGCCGTCAGTGCTCAGCAACATGGTCGTGTCGATCGAGCAGCACGTGGAGTGGATCGCCGACTGCATCGTCTACCTGCGCGAGCACGACCTGGCCGCCATCGAGGCGACCATCGCGGCGCAGGATGAGTGGGTGCAGCACGTCGCCGATGTCGGCGCGTTCACGCTCTTCCCGAAGGCAGACTCGTGGTACATGGGCGCGAACGTGCCGGGCAAGCCGCGGGTGTTCCTGCCGTATGTCGGTGGGGTCGGCGTTTTCCGGGAGAAGTGCGCGCAGGTCGCGGCGGACGGATACGAGGGCTTCACGCTCACGCCGCAGAGCCAGCCCGCGCCGGTCTGAGAGCCTGCCCGAGGCCGGTCACCCGCTTGCGCGTCGTGCCGCTACCCGGCCGCATAGCGTCAGCCGTTGCCGGCGGGCACTGCGAGCAGCCTCGCCACCAGGCTGTCCAGCTTGGTATCCGGCCCTTGCAGCGTGGGCTCTTGCGTCGTGCCCAGGTGGATCTGGTAGCCACCGCAGCTTGACTCCGCGTAGACGGGCGGCTGGCTGCTCGATACCGGACGCAGTTCGACGATGCTGCCATTGCCGTTCAGCAGCCCGCAGGAAGTAGGGGGCGTCGTGCTGACGTGCAGGCTGTCGAGCAGGCCCACTATCTCGCCGATGAGCTGCGGCGAGGAGAGAGTTTTCTCGACGGTCTTGCCGTGGCCAGAATCGGCGCTCAGCGTGACCGCGCTGAAGCTGGCCGCGGTGAAGTCCTCGGCGGCCGGGCGGGGCGGATACCAGCTGACTTGCGCGTAGACCAGCAGCACCGATCGGCCGCCGCGGGCAGGCACGACGGAGTACTCCAGTTCGCCTTGAGCGATGCCAGCTGGCACCCTGCGCGCGCTGACGTCCACGTACGTCTCGACGGTGGCATCGCCGTTGCCGAGCTCCTTGCCCGAGGCCGGGTTGACCTCGCCGGCTGGCAGGTGGGCCTGCACGAATGCGATCGCCGCCGACATCGGCACCGGCATGCGGTAGAGCCGGTACGGGCTTGCCGCGGTCCCGGTCTGGACGAGCCGACCCATGAGGGTGTGCGAGAAGTACGCGGGCTCTTGGGGCAGTGGCAGCCGTTTGGCCCCGGCCGGGAGGATGACGGCGGACAGCATCCGCGCTGCGAATGTGTCAGCCTCCGCCTGACTCCCTGCCGGCGGCCCCACGGGCCGGCTCACCCGGGCCGCGGTCCCGGCAGCGCCGGTCTTGCCTGCTCCGGTCTTCGCGGCGGTCGCCGCGTGCGGACCAGGACCGGCGCTGGCGCAGCCGGCCAGTCCTGCCGCGACGACAAGGACCGCAGCGGCCACACTCGCCGCGCCTGGCCGTGTGCTCATGACAACTCCCCGTCTGGTGGTGCGGTCTGCGAAATGCGTCTGGGATGGGCGCTGCGTTGCGCACGCTCGGCTTGGCCCAAGGGATGTACGCGCCCCTGCGGGCCGCTAGCGCTGCGCTATTAGCTGGCGATGCGGGCGGTACGGCAGCGGCGTCTTGCCGGGATAGAAGATGAGCGCCATCGCTGCGAGCTGGACCTCAATCATGACGGCGCCGGCGATCGCGGCGCCTAGGCCGTAGACCGCTATACCTGGGGCGGCCTCGGCGACAACGCCAAGGGTGATGATCACGTGGACCACCCGGAAGGTGATCCTGACCGCGTGCTGCCCCCTGGCGTTCGCGCAGGCCAGCCAGATCCACAGGCCTAGTACTACTGGTGCGCTGGCGGCAATCACGGTGAGATGGGTGACCAGGACAGCGTGCCACTGCGCCGCGCTGAAGTCGGGATAGCTGCGGATGCTGGCCGAGGTGAGGCTGGCGAGGGTTACCAGCAGCGTGATCAGCACGGCCAGCTCAACCGCCGCGCCGGCGTAGGTCAGGCGGACGGCGATCAGCAGTGCGCGCGGTAGCCGCGGGCCCCTGTGCATCCGCAACGCGCCCATGATCAGGTCCGCGGCTTCGGCCGGGCCTACCCGCCGCTGGCCCTCGCGGGCGGTGGCCATGAGGACGGCGAGGATCTCTTCCTCGCTCTCGCGCCGGAACGCGCGCGGGTAGCACGCCAGTATCCGCCGGTACCCGCGCTCCAGGCGTTGTGCATCAGTCATGCGACACCTCCGGCGAGGTTCAGCCGCGTCAGCGCGGCAGCGGCGTTGGCGTGCAGCCGGGCAGCCTCGGCGGCCAGCAGCCGCGTGCCGGCGGGCGTGAGCCGGTAGTACCGGCGCAGCCTGCCGTCCACGATCTCCTCCCGGTCCACGCCGATCAGGCTGTCCGCGCGCAACCGGTCAAGCGCCGTGTACAGCGTGCCGGCGCGCAGCCGGACGCGGCCGCCGGAGATCTCGCTGACCTCGGCGATGATCCCGTAACCATGCTGGCTGCCGTCAGCCAGCGCGGTCAGGATCAGGAACGTCGCCTCTTGCATCGCCCGTGCGCTCATATCAACAACATATACCGTTGAACTAGCGGTAGCAAGCCGCCGGCCGCCTGCTCAGACGGCCGCGGTCGACACCACGTGCTCCGCAATCGCCAAGCTCGCGGTCGCGGCCGGCGATGGCGCGTTCCTGACAAGCAGGACGCGACCGTCCGACTGGAGCACGAAGTCGTCCTCCAGGCTGCCGTCGCGCCTGACCGCCTGCGCCCGCACGCCCGACTTGGACCGGATGAGGTCGGCGAGCTGTACGTCGGGCAGGTAAGCCCGGACGTTCGTCAGGTAGCGGCGTTTGGACAGCGAGCCGCCGATCTCGCTAATGCCACTGCGCCAGTGCCGCCGGGCAAGCTGCCAGGTCCCCGGCCACCTCGCCACCCGGCCGAGGTCGCGCAGGCTGACGTCCCGCCAGCGGTAGCCCTCCAGCGCCAGTGCCAGCACCGCGTTGGGGCCGACGTGCACGGTGTCGTCGACGTGGCGCGTCAGATGCACGCCGAGGAACGGGTACCTCGGGTCGGGTACTGGATAGACCATCCCGCGGACCCGGTCCCTGGCTTCTGGCCGCAGTTCGTAGTACTCACCGCGGAACGGGACGATCTGCAGGTTGCCGGCCCGGCCCAGATCGCGCGCGAACTGGTCGCTGTTCAGCCCAGCGCAGACGATCACGTAGTCGAAGTCGAAGGACTGCCCGGCCGACTGCAGTTGCGTACCGGACGCCGTCTCCCGCAGCGCGGTCACCGGGGTACTCAGCATGACCTTGCCGCCCGCGGCGGTCACGGCTTCGGCCAGTGCCTCGCTCATCCCGACGTAATCGACGGCGGCGGTGTGCGGCGAGTGCACGGCCGCCGCGCCCTGGATGTAGGGCTCGATCTCGGCGATCTGCTGCCTGGTCAGCCGCCTGATGCCGGGTACCTGATTGCTGGTAGCACGCCGCTCGATCTCGGCAAGGCCGGGCAGTTCATCCTCGCTGACGGCGACGATGAGCTTCCCGAGCTCACGCAGGGGGATCGCATGCTGCTGGCAGAACTCCCTGGTCATGGCGGCGCCGCGCCGGCAGAGCGTGGCCTTCAGGCTGCCCGGCGGGTAGTAGACGCCGGCATGCACCACGCCGCTGTTGTGGCCAGTCTGGTGCGCCGCCACGTGATCTTCCTTCTCGAAGACCGTGACACTGATGCCGGGGAAGCGGATAGTCAGTTCCCGCGCCACGGCCAGGCCCAGGATGCCGGCCCCGACAACGCCGACCGAATTCAGCGACTTCATCCCGCGAGCCTGCTCTATCAGGGCGGCCGCCCGCAACTCCGGTGACAGCCCAGCCGCCGGCGCGCCACAATGACTCGTGCTTACCGATCACTGGCCCATGTCAGGCTTGCGGCTGACGACGCCGCGCCTCGTGCTCCGGCTGCCCGCCGAAGCCGAACTCGCCGAGCTTGCCGAGCTGGCTGCGGCCGGCCTGCATCAGCCCGGCACAACCCCGTTCTACGTCCGCTGGCCCTATCTGCCACCGGCCGAGCGCGCACGAGCCTTCCTGCAGGGCCAATGGCGTGATCTCGGCTGCTGGTCGGCCGACAGCTGGTCACTGGGTCTGGCGGTGTTCGCCGACGGGCATCCGGTCGGCATGCAGGAGATCTCGTCCGCCGACTTCGCGGTCCGACGGCAGGTCAGCTCGTTCTCCTGGCTAGGGGTACGCCATCACGGCCGCGGCATCGGCACCGAGATGCGCGCCGCGATCTTGCACCTGGCCTTCGCCGGTCTCGGCGCGGCCGAAGCGGTGTCTGGCGCGTTTGAGGACAACGCGCCATCGCTGGCGGTGTCGGCACGGCTGGGCTATGAGCCGGACGGCATGGAGCGCGACGTTGTCGACGGCCTGGTACGGACTACGCGCCGCCTCCGGCTGAGCCGCGACCGGTGGGAGGACCACCGGCAGGTATCCGTCGAGATCACCGGCCTTGCGCCGTGCCTGCCGTTGTTCGGGTTGCCGGCCGGTGGCGGCCTGACCGGTAGCTCCTGAACGAAGGACCGACAGGCGGGGGCTCTGATGAACGCCGCACCGACCTGGTGCCGCGAACCTGCCGGCCGTCCGGGCCTGGCCAGCTCGATGCGCCGAGTCGCCGGGCTTGCCTGCGCAGCCTCCGCCGCGTTGCCGAGCTGGCGATCCGGCCATGAGGCAGCTCGAACCGCCTGACCCGGCGTGGCGCCGGGTCGCCGCCGGCCAGGATGTGCACGGGCTCGGGCTCGGTGACCGGATGACCGGTCGCGGCCGAGGCCGGTGCCAGGTCCGCGGCGCGGCGCAGCCGCTCGCCGCGCGCGACCTGCAGGCTGCTCAGACCGATGCCCAGCACGATCGCGGCGCCCCCGGTCAGCTGCAGCAGGCCGGCCGGGTTGGCGAACAGCGCAGTCCCGATGATGGCGCCAACCAGCGGCTCCAGGTTCAGGAAGGCGCCGGCCACGTCGGCCGAGACCCGGCTTTGACCGAAGGCGAACAACGCGGTCGGCAGGACAGTTCCGGCTAGTACCAGACCAGCCACTGCCAGCAGCGCGCTTGTGCTGGCCGGGCCGACCACCGGATGGCGCTCGGTGATCAGCGCGAACGGCAGCATCGCGGCGGCCGCCGCCGTCAGCTGAACCGCTGTCGCGGCGACCGGGTCGGTGCCGCGCAGCAGCCTGGCCTGCGAGACGGTGAACCCGGCCGACGCCAGCAGCGAAGCCAGCACCAGGCCGTCGCCGGCCAGCGTGGCGCCAGCGCCGCCGCCGACCGCAATGAAGCCGACGCCGGCCAGCGACAACGCGAACCCGACCCAGGCCAGCGGCCGTGCCACGCTGTGCCCAAGGGCCGCTGCCAGCAGTGCCACCAGCACCGGAGTTGCGCCGATGAGCAGCGCGGCGTGCGTGACACTGGTCCGCTCGATGCCCAGGTTCTGCAACAGCACCGAGCCGCCGTAACCGGCCGCGCCGCTGACGAGGATGCCCGGACGGCAGACTGCGCGCAGCCTGAACCTGCTCGCCGCCATCAGCACGACGGCCGCGAGCGCGAACCTGGCGAAGGCCAGCCAGCCAGGCGCCATCCAGCCAAGGGCGATCTTGGAGAGCGGCACCGTGGTACCCCACAAGATGCCGGCGACGATCAGCGCAGGGAAGACCATGCGTCGGCTGTGTGTCATACGTCGAGTCTCGCCGACGAGTCGTCAGAGTTCGGCTCGCAGGGCTTATGACGAGATAATATTCGGTAGTATGGCCTTTGAACTTGACGATATTGATCTCTTGCTGCTCACCGAGCTGCAGGCAGACGCGGACCGCACCAATGTGGAGCTAGCGCGGCTGGCCGGGCTCTCCCCGGCTGCGACCCTGAACCGGGTTCGCCGGCTGAAGGAGTCCGGGGTCATCAAAGTGATCAGCGCGCGGCTGGACGCGACGGCCCTGGGTTTCCCCCTGCAGATGTACGTCGCCGCGACGCTCGGCAGGCACGACCCGCGGTCCACCAGGATCTTCGAGGACCAGGTCAGGGCCCTGCCGCAGATCATCGCGGCGGATAACGTCACCGGCGAGATGGACTACTTCCTGACGGTCGTGGCCAGGAATGTCACCGACCTGCAGCGGGTGCTGGCGGCGCTGGCAGCGCGTGGCGGCCAGCGGCTTGTCACCTACCTGCGGCTCGAAGAGATCAAACCGCCGTCCAGGCTGCCGCTGCTGCCCGATGCGCCCGGCGGGCTGCCCGGCACCGTGACCGCACGCCGGACGAAGACCGGAGCCGCCGCTACTCCGTGACAGGCTCTGGGCCGACGGGCATGCCGCCGGACGGCACAGAATTCTCCGCCACCTGGCCTGCATCGTGCGGGTCGCCCGGCCGCGGCCAGCCAGGTCGCGGGGCTGTCGCCTGGCCTGGCCCGGTGCCCGCCGTCTGCGCGGCCAGGGCGGTCGACTGCCAGACCTCGCGCACGATGACGTGCACTGCTCCCGCCGCCGGGATAGCCAGCAACGCCGCTACGAAGCCGCCGAAGAAGCCGCCGACCCAGCTGCCGAGCGACGCGCCCACGAGGATCGACACCAGCACCAGCAGCGGGTTGATCTTCACGGTCTTGCTCATGATGATGGGGTTCAGCACGTGGTCCTCGATCTGGGTGTACGCCAGGAACACCACGAGCGTCACGATCCCTGCCGACAGCGAGTGCGTCAGCGCGAACAGCACCACCGGAATGCCCGCAAGCGCACCGCCGATCATCGGCAGGAAGTCCAGCAGCCCGACCCACAAAGCCCACAGGAACGGGAACGGCACGCCGAGTATCAGCAGCGCGACCAGGACCACCAGGCCCGCGATCAGCGAGGTCGCGAAATTCCCCAGCATGTATCCGGTCACCGACCGGTTCACCTCGCCGGCCACCCGGCTATACCGGCTGGCCCGCTCGGGGGCGAGCAGGCCGAGCAGCCCGACTCGCAGCTTCGGGCCCTCGAGCATCAGCAGGACGACCAGGACGAAGATCGTCACCAGCGAGAACAGCACAGTGACCGCGCCCTCGCCAACGCTGAGCGCGGGACGCGCCAGATCCCGGCCGTACCCGGCAAGCTTGGGTGCGTTCTTGGTGACCCAGGCTTGCAGGTGGTACTTGCTGACCAGGTGCCCGATCCATTTGCTCTGCTGGACCCTGCTGACATAGCTGGGCAGGCTGTCGGCCAGGTGACTGACGCCATTGATCAGCGGGTAGCCGAATGCCGCCGCAAGCCCGGCGAAGGCAAGAACCGCCAGCAGCGTCACGACCGCCACCGCGAAGCCGCGCCGCTTCAGTACCCGTTGCAGCAGCACCACCAGCGGGTTCAGCAGCAGCGCGATGAATCCAGCCACGACGAGCAGCAGGATGACACTGCGCAGCCGGTCGATCACCTTGCCGGCCAGGAAGGTCAGTACGACGACAGCGACAGTGGCGATGATGGCCCGCAGCGGCACGTTCTTTGCCTCGGCCGATGCCCACAGCCGGGCTCGGCGCGTCGGCGGAGTCGGCATTTCGTAGCTCACCCGGCAAGCATGCCAGTCCGCGGCGATGCCCGGGGCAGGCGACTGCGACCCGGCAGCCCGGGCGCCGCGAGCCAGAGCTAAAGCTCGGGCAGGCCCTGGATCGGATTACCGCACCGGCGGCGGGGTTCCCGCTGCGCTCGCGGCAAGCTTCGGATCCCAGTTGCAGACCAGGCAGGCATGACTGAACGCCGACCTGGCGAAGTCCAGCGCGGCGGCGTACGGATCGTCGCTGGCGCGGACGTCATCCCAGTTCAGGATGTACTCGCCGATCGAGGAGTCCCAGTGCGCCGCGACGGGAGCGAGCGTAGCGTCGCTGTAGCCGGGCGGCGCCGGGTGAGCGTAGGCATAGAACGCTGCCGCCGGATGACGCGGGTCCCCCGGCCACCATCCGATCGCGACCTCCTGCGCGTCCATCGCGTTGCGCATGATGAAGTCGCCGGACGGCGGCTCGGCGGGCCGTCCGGAGAACAGGCTCACCGCGAGGTCAAACGACCCCCACCATGCGTTGACAGGCGTGGACCGGCCACGGTAGGGAGCGCGGAACTCGGTCAGCACCATGGCTGCCCGGCCGGCCGCGGCGAAGTAGGCCTCGACCTGAGCGCGGTCATAGCTGGCGTGCTCGGTGTCGGTATCCAGCGGAACCGTCCACGGGACTTCCTGCGGCCTCGGATCGATAGTGACGGCTCCGGCCAGGCGCCCGACGGCGGCGAGCAGCTCGCTAGTGACCTCGCCCACTGGCCGGTCAGGCCCGAGCGGGATGCGTGCGATCCCGCCGTCGCTGTGCTCGGCGACGGCCTCATGAGTGTTCAGGTCCAGCAGGACGACCAGCCGCCCCGAACCGTCGGGCGCAGGCAGCGGCGCCGTCTCCCAGCCGCGAGCGGTGAGCCGGAGGGCGGCGTGCTGCAACTGCGGCTCGGGCGGCGCGAGGGCGACGGCAAGTTTGCCGAGCACCTGGGTGTGCGCGTGGAGCGTGTCGCAGGTGGCGCTCCATTGTTCGTACGAGGTGGCGGGCCAGGAAGCGGGCATGACTGGCACGGTATCCCCCGCCACACGCGCGGCTGAATGCGACCCTTCCGAAGCGACAACGCTCCTGGCCTGCGGTGCGTTGCGCCAGGCGACTGGCCGATTACCGCAGCATCGACTCGGGTCGATCGTGGCCAGCCTCGGCCTCGGAATTGACATGTGACTAATTGGTCACCTATGCTCGAAGCATGGATGAGGTGTTCAAGGCCCTGGCCGATCCGACCAGGCGCGAGCTGCTCGACGAGCTGTTCGGTGCCGACGGGCAGACCCTGTCGGCCTTGGAGGAGCACTTCACGATGACCAGGTTCGGCGTGATGAAACACCTCAAAGTGCTGGAGGAAGCCGGACTCGTCGTGACCCGCAAGCGCGGCAGGGAGAAGCTGCATTTCCTGAACCCGGTTCCGATCCGGCTGATCCACGACCGCTGGGTCAGCAAGTACCAAGAGCCCTGGGCTGCAGCGCTCAGCGACCTGAAGCAGAGACTGGAGAAGCCAATGGACAAGGTCTACGAGATCTACATCCGCACCACGGCCGAGCGGCTCTGGGAAGCCATCACCGACCCGGAGATCCGGAGCAAATACAACTTCGGCGCCAGCGCCAGGTCCGACTGGAAGCCGGGCTCACCTCTAGAGTTCGGTCACCCTTCGCTGCCGTCGCTGCTCGGCGAGGGCGAGATCCTGGAGGTGGACCCGCCGCGCAAGCTCGTGCACACCATGACGGCGCTGTGGAGCGACGAGGTCAAGAGCGAGGGGCCCAGCCGGGTGACGTGGGAGATCGAGCAGGTCAATGACTCATGCAGGCTCGTGCTCACCCACGACCAGCTGCGCGAAGGCGCAAACGACCAGATCTACGGCGGCTGGCCGATGATCCTCTCCGGCCTTAAGACCTGGCTGGAGACCGGCGAACTGCTCACGACCCCCGGCTCGCTGATGTACGGCGGCCAGGGTTAGCAGACGTTAGGACACCTGAGGAGGACTGACGATGCCACCTTCCGAGACGACGACACGGATACATGACCTGCGGACCGTCGGCGTGCCCGTGCACGACCAGGACCGCGCCCTGGCGTTCTACCTTGAGGTGCTCGGCTTCGAGAAGCGCCTGGACGTAACCTTCGGGCCTGCCGGCCGCTGGATCGAGGTGGCGCCGCCGGGAGCCCACACCACGATCGCGCTCGTCCCTGAGCACGACGGTGTTCCGGCCGGCGTCGAGACCGGAATACGGCTCGTCACCTCCGACGCCGACGCCGATCACGCCAGCCTTACCGCTCGAGGAGTTGACGCCGGGGACGTGCTGAGGTGGCCGGGGGTACCGCCGATGTTCGCCTTCCGCGACCTCGACGGGAATGGCCTGGAACTCGTCGAGCAAGCATGACGGTCCTGGCCGGGCTGGTCGCGGAGCACGCCGCGGCGGCCCGGCCAGGCCCCGGTGCGGCCGTTGGGCGGGAAGCCGCCGGGTTGCCGTGCCGTGCCTCGCAGCGGGCCGCCGGCTCAGGCGAGGCGCAGGTGATAGCGATCATGGGATTCGAACTCGGCGACCAGGGCGAACCCGAGCCTGTGCAGCACGGCCACGCTCTTGTAATTGCCACTCCTGACGCCGGCGAACACTTCGGTCCCGCCCAGCTCATCGCGGCAGTACGCGATGGCCGCCCGGCCGGCGAACGTCGCGTACCCGCGACCGGTGCTGTCCGCGCCGAGCCAGTAGCCAATGCTGTAGCGCGGAGGGTCCACCGGATTCAGGTCGACGCGTCCGACTAGCTGATGGCCCAGCCAGATACCGAACCGGGTGTTGCTGTCCGGCGGGCTGGCGAAGTAGGCAGCCACAGAGGCTCTCGTGGCTTTATCTCATCCTGGTAGTCGCCGCCGTGCCGGCGGAAATGCTCGCGGTTGCGGTCAAGCACCGCGTAGTAGGCGTCTACGTCGGCGCTCGTCAGCTCACGCAGGCTAAGTCCTGCCACGCTCGTGCCCAGTTCAGCTCCGGATTTCATCACGGCAATCCTGACGCGCGCTGGTCCCGCTGGCGAGCTATTTCGCTGGCCGCAGCGACGCGGGTGCCCTGGCAGGAGACGCCGAGGCCACGGCCGGGGGCGGCTACCTCGCTCTCTTCCGCTTGACATATTGCGCGCGGTGCTTGATATAGTTTGCATATTAACGAAGAGGGAGGGAGCCCACATGATCGACACCCGAGCCGTAGCTCAGGAAGTTCAGGACCAGTTGCTAGCCGCCGTTCACCGCGGCCAGGACCAGGTCCGCAAGAGCCAGGATCAGGCCCGCAAGAGCCGCGAGGCGGTCATCACCGTCATCCGCGCCGGCAATGAGCTTGCCAAAGCCGTCCGCCCAGCCCTGCCGACCGCGACAGTCCGCGTTCCGTCGCTGACCAGCCCGGCCAAGCTGAGGGCCAGCGCTCAGGAACTCGCTGAGCACCTCGTTGCCACCCAGCGCGACCTGGCTGACAGAGCCACCAAGCTGACCGGCCCGGTAGCCGAGCAGGTGGTCGCTGCGCAGCGCCGGTTGGCCGGAAAGGCCGCGGAGGTGGCAGGTCCAGTGGCCGAGCAGGTCGTGGCCCGCCAGCGCAGCATGGCCGAGAGGGCAATGCAGGTCGCCAGTCCGCTGGTTGCCGATGGCGTGTCCAGGCTGAACCAGGCGGTTGGCCTCCTGCAAGGCGCTCGCAAGTCCCGGCAAGGGACAGCACAGCCCGAGACCCCCGTTGCGGTCGAACCTGTTGCAACCGCCGAGTCCGCGCAAGCCGTGAAGACGGCCAAGGCTCGTGCCCCGCGGGCGAGTACCGCCAAGACGACCGGCACTACCAACGACGGCCCGACGCCACCGCCAAGACGATGGGCACCGCCAAGACGACGGGCACCGCCAAGGCGACGGGCACCGCCAAGACGGCCGGCGCTCGCAAGACGGCCGGCAGCGCCAACGACAAGGCCGCGAGCACCAGCAAGGCTCGCACCAAGAAGTAAGCCCGCTGAGCCGGCTCACACCGGCGCGCAGGCAGCGGCCGACTGAGTCTGGCCGCTCCGACGACCGAGCCGCCAAGCCGGGCCGCCCCATCCGGGCCGCCCGGCTCGGCGGTGTTCCGGGATCTGGGAGACATCGATGAACGAGCCCTGGGACGGGCAGATGCAGGCGCTGGGCGCCTTCATCCGAAGCAAGCGCCAACTGGCGAACCTGTCGTTGCGGCAGCTTGCTGAGCGGACCAAGCTCTCCAACCCTTACCTCAGCCAGATCGAGCGCGGTTTGCACCAGCCGTCTGTGCGGGTGATCAGGCTGATCTCGGATGCGCTGAATGTGTCGGCAGAAACGCTGCTGGCGCAGGCCGGCCTCCTGCACAAGAGCACTGATGCCGAATCTCAGTCGCTTGCTGGCCAGCTTGACGCGGAGTCGGCCATCCGGGCCGAATCGCGGCTCACCGAAGACCAGAAAAGCGCGCTGATAGCAGTGCTGAGGAGCATGCTGCAGGCCGAGTAGTACGAATCGGTGACAGACGCAGGTTTGGTGCGAAGATCACAGAACGTGCGCCATCAAGTCGGCGAGCCGATTACGATACGACAGCGTGACGGACCTGAGCCAGCCTGCGACACCGCAGCCGGGTGAGCCGCTGCCGCCGCGTGGCGAACCATTGCCGCGCCGGGGTGCACCACTCCCGCAGCGTGGTATGCCTGATGACTTCGCCGGTCAGCGGAACGGAGACCTGCCGCAACGTGCGCCGAATCAGGAGATGCTGTCCGAGGACACCATCGGCTTCTCCTGGCGGGGCGAGCAACTGCCACAGCGTGGCCAGCCGATCCCCGAACGCACTGCGGATGCTGAGTCGCTCCCCCAGCGCGGCGAGACACTGCCCCAGCGCGGAGAACCCCTGCCCCAGCGCGGAGAACCCCTGCCCCAGCGCGGAGAACCCCTGCCCCAGCGCGGAGAACCCCTGCCCCAGCGCGGACGAACCACCCCTCCCTCAGCGCGATGGCACGCTGCCGCCGCGGGGCGCGTTCGAGGCGCTGCCGCGGCGGACTACCAGGACTCGTCCCGCAGGCCGCCATCGCAGCCCGCACCGACTCTCGGTCTCCTCGGACGCTCCGGCGCTCGTGATCGCGATCCCCGGAACCCACGATGCCGACGTGGCCGGCATCGGCCGGGACGTCGCCAGGATCGCCGAGTTGTCCTGCCCGGGCGTCGACATCCGGGTCGGCTACCTGCAGGGCAGCGCGTACACGCTGTCGGAGGCTCTGACGCTGACCGATGATGAATCGGCCGAGCACGACCAGTTCCCCTGCGTGATCGTGCCGTTGCTGCTGAGTCCGAACCCTGCGATCGACGGCCAGTTGCACCGGATCGCCGCCCAGCCTCCGGTCCCGGCCGTGGTGGCACCGCACCTCGGGCCGCACCCGCTCGTCGCCGAGGCACTTCACTCGCGACTGGCCGAGGCCGGGCTGGCGCGACATGCGCGCTCGGCCGGGCTGAGCATCTCGACCGGCGGCCGGGGCATCGTCGTCCTGGCTGATGTCGGCGAGGAGGCGGCCAGCGCCGCGGCGGTCGCGGCCGTGCTGCTCGCGTCGAGGCTGTCGGTCCCGGTCGTGCCTGCTTCGCTCAGCGATCCGGCGAGCATTGTCGACGCTGTCACCAGACTCAGCGAGTCCGGGGCGCCGCGGCCGGTGCTCGCACCGTGCCTGATCGGCCCCGAGACGTCACTACCGGTCCTGAATGACCTGAGCGCAGCGCTGAATGCGCCGTGCGCGCCGGTGCTCGGCGCGCACCAGGCGGTCGGCCAGCTCGTGGCCATCCGTTACGGCGCCGCGTTGGCGAGACTCAGCCTGGCCGGCTGACCTGCCGTCGCGGGACACCCGTTAAGTAGTTTTCCGGATCTGCCATAACTGGTCGTTGACACCTGTGCCGCTATGCGCTGGGCTTACCCACGTACGTCGCACAGAAGTTCACATCCCGAACCCATGCCGACCTCGCCGTGCGCAATCGCGGCCGGTGCCGGCGTCAGCAGCGCTGCGAGAAAGGTAGTACGGACATGAGCGAGTGGAACGCCATGACCTACGAGGGCAAGGACACGATTCTTCGAGTCGTCCGCCGCGAGGCCGACGAGATGTTCGCATTGGCGGAGCAGCCCGGTGCCTGGGACGCACCGACCGCGTGCGAGAGCTGGAAGGTCAAAGACGTCATCGGGCACGTCGTCGATACCACCGAGGGCTACTTCTCGGCCTTCGAGACGGCCAGGGCAGGTGCCGAAGCACCGGCCGCGCACGGGCTGGTCCGGATGCACGAACTGGCCGGCGCGTCTGCGCAGTCGTTCGGCGACCTCAGCCAGGCGGAGATGATGGCGCGAGCGCGGGCTGACCTGAACACGATGATGGGCCTGCTGGAACCGCTGAACGCAGAGGAGTGGGGCGGCCTGATGGTGCCGCACTCCTACATGGGCCCGGTACCGGCCTTCGTGTACGCAGGCGGGCAGCTGATGGACTATGGCGTACACACCTGGGACATCAGGCAGGGCAGCGGCCGCGCCCACGCGCTGCCGGCCGACACCGCTGACCTCCTCGTTCCTTTCATGTTCATCATCTGGCAGTCGACTGTCCGGCCGGATGCGGATCTCAGCCCGTTCAGCATCGGCATCCGCGTCAGCGGGCGGAACGCGGGTGACACGCGCGTCTCCATCAGCGACTCCGGCATGACCTACGAGCCAGGCAGCATCGACGACCTGCCGGCGGTGATCGACTTCGATCCGGGCAGCATGGTGCTCACCGCGTTCGGGCGGGTTAACGGCGGCACGGCCAGCGGCGATGCCGCGCTGGCCGACCGCTTCCTCAACCTGTTCTTCCGCATCTGAGGACAGGCTCGCCGGAGCCGGGCAGGCGGCGCGACGGCGTCAGCCGCCCGGCCCGGCGGCCGGGTCTGTCTGCGCGGCCGGTCCGGCCTCAGCGACGGCCCGGTCAGTCGCCCGCTGACGGCATCCTGAAGCCAGGCAACGGCGAAGGAAGCAGCAGCAAGAACCCGAGCACGCCGCCGGCTGAGGCGATCCACAGAGCCGGCCGTAGGCCGAGCCCGGTACCGAGCAGGCCGCCCAGCACTGCCCCGGCCGGACGCGTGCCGAAGTTAACGGCCTGGAACGCACCGGACACCCTGGACCTGAGCTCGGCCGGGATCACGGCGGCAAAGATGGCGCCCACGCTGATGTCCAGCACCATCACGCCGAACCCGGACAGGAACTCCGCAGCGAAAAGCATGCCGATCGTCAGCAGCTCAGGGCCGCCGGCCAGCGGCACGAGCAGGAGCGGCGCGGTGAACAATGCGCAGCCCAGGACGTAGGCCAGGCCAACCCCGATCCGGTCGGCCAGCCTCTTGGTGATCGCGGCACCGGCCACGCTGCCGACCGCCGCCGCTCCGAGAATCACGCCGATCAGGCCCGCGTGCAGGTGCAGCTCGCGGACCGCGAACAGCAGGTAGAGCGCGGAGAACATCAGGTTGAAGAAGTTGATTACTGACACCCCGATCAGCGACGCCCTGACGATCGGCGAGCCGACGATGAATCGGGCGCCGGCGGTCACTGAACCCTTGCCGCCGCGGTCGGCTGGCGGTTCGGTCGGGTGGATCTTGCGCAGGTAGAAGGCGGAGCCGAGAAAAGACAACGCGTCCGCGAGGACCGCGAGCGGCGCGGACAGCAGCTGCACGAGCAGGCCGCCGATACTCGGGCCGCCGACGAACGACAGCGCCCGGCTGGCATAGACCAGCGAGTTGCCCGCCAGGTACTCCTCCGCCGGCACGACTGCCACGAACAGGGCCGAGTTGGAGACGTTGAACATGACGCTCAGGACGCCGGTAGCGAACGCGACGCCGAACAGCTGTGCCAGCGTGAGCACATGCAGCAGCCAGCAGGCCGGCAGCGTGACCAGCAGCGCGAACCGCCCGACGTCCGCGCCGATCATGGTGAGCCTTCGCTTGCCGCGGCGGTCTACCCAGGCGCCTGCGTGCAATCCGAACAGCAGGCTGGGCAGCCAGACCAGCGCGGTCAGGTAGCCCATGTCTCGGGCACCGGCGTTGAGCGCCAGCACCGCGATCAGCGGGATCGCGATGCCCGAGATCTGATCGCCGAACATCGAGATCGTCTGCCCGGTCCAGTACTGACGGAATTGCCAGTCTCGCATCAGCGTCGGGATCCGTCCGGTCACGGCCCGGCCGAGGCGCCCGGCCACGGACCGGCCCGGTGACATGTGCTCGGTAGACATCGTTACGAGGCTGCCATCAGGTACCCGGGTAAGTCACGCGAACGCACCTGCCGTACGGCGGATCTTGTCGCGGCGACGCGGTCCAGGACCACCGGCGCTCACCGTCGTGGAAGTAGTCAGTCGGTTCCAGCCCGATCCGGCGGGCAACCTGCTCGGAGGCCAGGTGATCGGGATGCACGTGAGCGGTGACAGTGTCCACGTCTTCCCGGCCGATCAGCCACTCAAACGCCGCCCTCGCGGCCTCCGCGGCGTATCCCATGCGCTGCCAGGGAACCCCGATAACCCAGGCCATGTCTGCGCTGCGCCGCTGCCTGGACACGGTCGCCTGGATCGTGCCGACCGCGCGCCCGTCCGCACGGGTGCGAACTATCCAGTTGTGCCAGCCCTCAGTGCCGTCACCGGACTGGCCAGCAGTGAGTAGCTCGTAGCGGGCGCGCAGCTGCGGCCGATCCAGCGGCGCTCCGCCGATAAAGCGGTAAAGCTCGGCCGCGCCCAGCACCTCGGTCATCTCGTCCGCGTCCTGCACGGTCAGCGCGGTCAGCTCAACCCGGCCGGCTGCGAGGTACTCTCCTAGCTCCATGTCGGGCATTCTGCGGCAGGCACGGGGCTAACTGCTGAGCACGCGGCGGCAGATGGCCAGGGCATCCCGGACGTCATCGCCGGT
The DNA here is from genome assembly GCA_963767215.1 of uncultured Actinomycetota bacterium. Taxonomy (GTDB): domain Bacteria; phylum Actinomycetota; class Actinomycetes; order Streptosporangiales; family Streptosporangiaceae; genus JAJYUU01. Next base: position 85,022 of record CAVYDE010000013.1, on the reverse strand, counting down.
GATGCCATGGTGGGTCACGAAGCGAACCTCGTGCGCGTTAGGTCCGCCGGCGAGCAACCCCTGCTTGCCGCATGCAGCCGTGAACTCGCTGGTCGTCATGCCGGTGAGCCGGAAGTAAACGATGTTGGTCTGGACGCGGGTCAGGTCGCAGCGGATTCCGTCGGTACCGGCCAGGCCCTCGGCAAGTGCCCGGGCGTTGTCATGGTCGTCGGCGAGCCGGTCGACCATCGTCTCGAGTGCGACCACTCCCGCGGCTGCCAGCACGCCTGCCTGCCGCATGCCGCCGCCGAGCATCTTGCGCCATCGTCTGGCCTGGCGGATCTTGGCCGCCGGCCCGCACAGCACGCTGCCCGCCGGGCAGCTCAGCCCTTTGGAGAGGCAGAACGTGACGGTGTCCGCTGTCTGCGCGAGCTGGCTGGCCGCTACGCCGGTCGCGACGGCCGCGTTGAAGATCCTGGCGCCGTCCATATGCACGTTCAGGCCGCAGCGCTGCGCGGTAGCGGACAGCTGGAGCAGATCCGGCAGCGGCCAGGCGAGGCCACCGTGCCTGTTGTGGGTGTTCTCGACCACGACGGCTGCCGACGTTGGCTGGTGCGTGTCCCCGGCGGGCCGGATCGCGGACTCGACCTGCTCGGGCGTCATGACGCCGCGCTCGGTCACCAGCTGGCGGATCTGGATGCCGCCCACCATCGCTGCGCCGGCCGCCTCGTTCAGGAAGATGTGGGAAATTGCGTCGGCGAGAATCTCCTGGCCGGGACCGGCGCTGACCAGCAGGCCGATCAGGTTCCCCATGGTGCCGGTCGGCACGAAGACCGCGGCCTCCTTGCCCATCCGCTCCGCCGCCATCTCCTCGAGCCGGTTGACTGTCGGGTCGTCGCCGAACACGTCGTCGCCAAGCGGCGCGGTCGTCATGGCCTGCCGCATCGCGGGCGTGGGCTGGGTAACGGTATCGGACCGCAGGTCAATGGCTCCCGCGCTCACCGGGACGCCCCCGCGGCCGCGTAGCTCTCGGCGACATGCATCGCGATGACGGAGTCGAAGTCAGGATCAGGAGCCAGGCCAAGGCGAGCTGCCCGGCCAGCCAGGAACCGGGCCGGCCAGCCAGTCACGATCTTCGCCACCGCCGGATCAGGAATCCAGTCGATGAGCCCGCTGACCTGCGGCCCGGCCGCCCGCTCCAGGGCGGCTGCCATCTGCGCCACGGTGATCGTCAGCGCCGGCAGGTTGACCGCTGTCTGGTCACCCCAGGACTCCTGCGATGACGTGGCTGCGCAGAGCAGTCCCTCGACGGCCCTGGCCGGCGAGGACAGGGCGACCTCAGTCTGCGGGTAGACGGGGCAGGTCGCCCGCTGGCCGGCGAGCGGCTCCCTGATAATGCCCGACAGGAAGCTGGATGCGGCCAGGTTGGGGCGACCCGGCCGGACGCTGACCGTCATCAGCCGGACGGCCCGGCCGCGCAGGAATCCTCTCCTGGTGTAGTCGGCCAGCAACTGCTCGCCGATGACTTTCTGCGCGCCGTAGCTGGACTGCGGGTTCGGCGCGGTGTGATCGTCCACGACAGCCGGGAGCGGGTGCTCGCCCGAGGCCCCGAAGACGGCGACCGAGCTGGCGAACACGACGACCGGGTTCGTGCCGAGCGCGCGACAGCGGGCCAGCAACGCCTCGGTAACGGCCAGGTTGGCTCGCATGCCCAGGTCGAAGTCCGCCTCGCATTCCCCGCTGACCGCTGCGGCCAGATGGAAGATCACATCGGCGGCGGCCAGCGCGGCGGGCCCGCGGCCCGGCAGGTCGCCGGCGCCGGAACCCGGCCGCAGCATGTCGGCCAGGTCAGCCTGGATGCCATCCACCCTGCCGTCCGCGGCGAGCGAGGCGTGAACCGGTGCGCGGTCGACGAGCGTCAGCCGCGACACCGGCTCCGGCTGGCTACCTGCCACCGCGAGCGAACCCGCGGCCAGCAGCTCACCGGCCAGGCGCGAGCCGAGAAAGCCGGCCCCGCCGGTGATCACCACGTTCACCATCGCGTCTCCCGTCCGGGCGGCAGGCACAGAGCCTGGAATACCCCGATCCTACGGAGCAGCCGCCGGCGAACGCGGGCGGTCACGGCGCCTCTGCGTCGAACTCGCCGTCGGGATGCCCGGCAGGCAGCCGGTGCTTGGCCACCCTGGCGGTCGGCGTCCGCGGCAGGCCGGAGACCTGCTGCCAGTACCTGGGCACCTTGAACGCCGCCAGTTTCCGCGCGGCGTAGGCACGCAACGCGGCGAAGTCGAGCTGATCCGCGCCGTCCGCGGCGACGATGAACGCCTTGACCTCTTCTTCTGACAGCTCGGAAGGCACCCCGACGACCGCGCATTCCAGCACGTCGGGATGCGCGGCCAGCACCTCCTCCACCTCGAGCGGCGACAGGTTCTCGCCGCGGCGCCTGATGACCTCCTTGACCCGGGAGATAAAGGTGTAGGTGCCGTCATCGGCAGCCGATACGAGGTCGCCGGTCCGCAGCCAGTCGCCGTCCATCAGCGCCGCGGTCTCCGCCGGCATGCCGAAATAGCCGGGCGTCAGCACCGGGTTGCGCAGTTCCAGCTCCCCCGTCCCGCCGGGGCCGAGCACGGCGCCGGCCTCGTCGACCACGCGGGCCTCGTTGATCCTGCCGAGAACCGGGTGCTGGCGTACCGTGCCGAGGGTCCCGTACGGCCGCCCGCCGCGCGGCCAGATGAGCCCGTACGGAGACTCCGACATCGCGTAGCCGACGACGATCCGCAGCCCGAACCGCCGCTCGATCTCCAGCTGCCGGTCCCGCTCCGGCGCCGGGCCCGTGTAACACAGCCGCAGCGGTGTGCCTGCGTCGTCGGGCCGCTCCGGCTGGCGCATCAAGATCTCCAGCATCGCGCCGATGGCGTTGAACTCGGTCGCCCCGTGCCGCCGCGCCGTGTCCAGGAACGTGCTGGCCGAGAAGCGGTCAGCGAGGATCAGCCCGGCGCCGCAGGCGAGCGAGCCCATCACCGAGTAGGCGGGAGCGTTCACGTGGAAGAGCGGCAGCGTGGTGAGCAGCCGGTCGGCCGCCGTCAGCTCCATCCAGTACGGGAAGCCCTCACCGGCCATGGCGTAGGCCCGGTGTGTCTGCATGACCAGCTTCGACCTGCCGGTGGTGCCGGACGTCGGGATCAGTACCGCGACGTCGTCCGGGCTCAGCTTCGCCGCGGGCAACTCCGCCCGCCCGGCCAGCCGCGCCATCGCGGCCGCGTCACTCCACTGCGCCGGGATGAGCGAGTGGACATCGCCTTCGGCAGGGAACGTGGTCGCGTCGCCATTGCGGCCGTCCGCCGGGCCGCGGTCAGTGCGGGCGGCGGCGACCAGCCCGGCAAGCCCGGCGTCGGTGATCAGCAGGCTCGGGCCGACCTGCGCGATCAGGCCGGCGAGTTCAGCCGCCGTGCTGCGCGGGTTCACGCACACCGCGACCGCGCCAAGAGCGGCCGTCGCCAGCCAGCACAGCAAGTACGGCGGTGTCGTGCTGGCGGTCAGCATGACGAGGTCGCCCTTGCGCACGCCCGCCGCTGCCAGCGCCTGCGCGGTCAGGCTCACCGCCGCGACCGCGCCGCCGAAGGTCAGGGTCCCGGTGTCGCTGCGCAGCCAGATCCCGTCGCAGTCCCGGTCGGCGGCCGCGGCCAGCAAGCGCGGAATCGTGCCCGAGTACGTCACCGGCGGCTGCCTGTCCAGACATCGTTGTGCCCGCTCCGACCGGAGCCCGCCGCGGGCGCCTGGCCGGCGCGCAGATAGCGAGTAGTCATTTCGTAGTCCTTAGCCGGACCTTCGACCTGCCAGGTTTCGGTGAAGCTGTCCTGGCTGACCCTGGTCACGGTGACCTGGTAACGGTCAGGGCCGCACACGTGCTCGGCCCGGCAGCTGCCAGACCTGAGGTCCAGGCAGAAGAACTCGCGGCCGTCGGCAAACCTGACGTCGGCGGCGCCGCCGGGTCCGGCCGCGTACTGCAGCGCGCGCCTGGCCGGGCCGCGGTGATCGCCGAACGTGAGCTCTCCTTGCTCGGTGTAACGGACGATGCCGCGGGCTGGCGAGAACTGCGCAGTGCCGAGGAATGAGCCGCGGCGGCCTGACCGGCTGTCGGAGATCTGCCGGACCACGTTCCAGTCGCCGATCAGGAACTCCAGCGTGCTGCCGGTCAGCGCCCGGCCGCGATCAGGCGCGGCCCTCGCAACTGTTCGGCCGGCCGGGCCAGCGGGACTGCGGTCTGGCTGCTCTGAACTCACGGCCGCACCCTACCCTTGGCGGCCGGCCTGCCGCATTCGGCCACCGTGGTAAGGTCCCTGCTCGTCCCGGCCGCGTCCCCAGCGGCCCGTCAGAAAGGCTCGCCTCGATGTCGTCAGTTGCGCTTGACCGCCCGCGCCCGCTGGTGCTCGCAGACCTCATTGCCGTGACCCGCGGCCGGGTCGCCCGCGCCGTCATGGACGTACTGCTGGTGGTCGGCGCCGCCGGCCTGGTCGGCGCGCTGGCGCAGGTCTCTGTCCGCCTTCCGTTCACCCCGGTACCGATCACCGGCCAGACGCTCGGCGTGCTGCTGGCCGGCACCGCGCTCGGCTGGCGCCGCGCCGCCGCCTCGATGGCGCTGTACGCGCTGGCGGGACTGGCCGGGGTACCGTGGTTCGCCGGTGCTTCCTCCGGCTATGCCAGCGCTTCTTTCGGCTACGTCGTGGGCTTCTTCTTCGCCGCCGCCGCGTGCGGCTACCTGGCTGGCCGCGGCGCGGACCGCTCCCTGCGGAAGTCGGTGCCGGCGATGATCGCCGCAGAGATCATCATCTACGCCTTCGGCCTGACCTGGCTGGCCGTTGACCTGCATCTGGGCGCCGCCGCGACGCTGCGGGACGGGCTCACCCCGTTCCTGGCCGGCGACGCGATCAAGGCCACCATCGCCGCTGGGCTGCTGCCAGCGGCCTGGGCGCTGGCGGACCGTGGCGAACGCCGCGGCAGTCGCGGGACTAGCCTGCCGCGGGCTCAGCCGGCGGCGGACCCGCAGGCCTGAGCGGCGGCAGTCCGCGGGCGAGGACATCCATCAGGTCATCGAAGACGTCATCGGGCACCCGGCTGCCTGCTGTCCACTCGGCCCAGCGCATGCCGACGAAGTGGCCGAGGCCGGTGTAGATGTAGGCAATGACCTCGGGGTCATAGCGGGGATCGACCTCACCGGATAGCTGAGCGACGCGCACGCCGCGGGCGTACCCGCGGGCCAGCCGCTCGTAGTATGCGCGGAATTCGCCGGGGGCCAGGAACTCGGCTTCCCGCACGATCCGGTAGATCCACGGCCGCTGCGACATGAGGTCGAAGTAGGCACGGAAGCCAGCCCGTTCCCTGGCCCGCTGGTTATCCTGCGCGGTTCGCAGCGCCGACGCCATCGCGTGCCGCAGGTCAGCGTTGATGCGCCGGATGACGGCGGCAAAGATGTCAGCCTTGGACGCGAAGTGAGCGTAGAAACTGCCTGTCGCGATGCCCGCGGTGGCGCAGATGTCCGCCACCGTTGTCCGCCGGTAACTATGCTCGCCGAACAACTTCTCGGCGGCGATCGAGCAGCCGCTCCGCGGGCGGCCTCTCAGCTCCGGCAGCCGATCTACGGTCAGCCGAGACGCTTACCACAGCCCACCCCTATTGACGCCGCACCGGCCTTGCCGGGCAGGCCGTCCGCGAACTCGCGGCGGCCGGCCTGCGCATGGTTATTAGGGAGATGGTATGCCGCTCGCCGGGGCAGCTGGCTGAGCAGGCGGCGTGGTAAATCCTCCGGCTCGGCGTGTCATCAGTGACGAGGACGGGGCCGATCGGGCTCAGTGCGCCATTCTCGATCTTCGCCATGAAGGCTCCGGTGATCCCGTTGTGGTCGCCCGCCGGAATAGGCGTAAGGCGCGACGGAGAATCCCTGCGGCAGCCCTGCGTTGATCGCATTGAGCAGGTCCTGCCTGGTCGGGTTGCGGCCGGCCTTGAGCATCGCCTGGACGAACGTGTAACCGACGGCGATACCGTAGGCGACGTTGCCGTCCAGCGGCGTCTTCGCGTCGTACTGGCTGTGGATCATGTTCAGCAGCTGGATCCAGCTATTGCTCGGTCGCCGAGTGATGGCAGGTACCCGTCGGTGATGATTCCCTGGGTGAGCGCGTTGCCGGAAACCGTGGCACCGCTCTGCTTGGCGAAGGAGACGAGCAGGCCTGCGAGGGTGATCGGGTCGGAACCGACGTCGCTGACGACTAGCTGCGGGTTGTACTTCAGGCCGAGCATGCCCAGCTTCAGCAGCGCGGTGAAGGCCGGCACCGAGAACGAGACGACGATCTGCGCGCCCGACGCCTTCAGCTTCGCGACCTGCGGACCGATCTTCACGTTAGACGGGTCGTAGGTCTCCTTGGCGACGATCTGGCTGGCCGGGATCTCGTCCTCCAGGCCCTTGACGCCATCCCCGCCGAACTCGTCGTCCTGGGCGAAGAACGCGATCTTGTCTGTTCTTGAAGTTCTGCTCGATGTAATGACCCAGAATCTTGCCCTCGCGGATGTAGTCGAGCTGCCAGCCCGTGGTCCACGGCAGTGTCGAGGTGGCGTCCCAGCATTCGCAGCCGGAAGCGACGAAGACGTCGGGCACCTTCTCGGAGTTCAGGAACGGCGCGACGGCCAGGTGGGTCGGCGTGCCAAGCCCGTTGAAGATCGCGTAGACGTTGTCCTGCAGCACGAGCTGGTGTACCTACGTCGTGGTGATGGACGGGTTGTACTGGTCATTGAGGAACTTGTAGACGATCTTGCGGCCGAAGATGCCGCCGTGCGCGTTGACGTACTGGAAGTAAGCGTTGGCGGCCGGCGCGATCTCGTCATAGCCGGGCGCGGCGATCCCGGTCAGCGGCTGGTGGCTGCCGATGAGGATCTGCTTGGCGGTGATGCCCTGGCGCTGATGCCGTTAAGCGCGCTGGACTTGGACGACCTCGATGTCCCGCCCGACCCGCACGCCGTGACGACCAAGGCGACGGCGGCAACTACCGCTACCGTCACCGCGCTAACTCGGTGTGATCTGTTCATGAAACGCCTTTCTCCTGGTGTTCGCTAGGGCCCGCGCCGGCGCAATGCACTGAAAGGACCCGCCGCGACAGGCGCGGCTGGCCCGAGGAAGCGGCGGATGCCGCCCTGGATACCTGCGGGGAAAAGGAGCATGACGATGATCAGGACGACGCCGTAGATGGCGATCGGGACGCTGGCGCTGGCCCCGCTGGACAGCCCGTGGCTCGCCCCGAGGTTCGTCAGGTAGCTGGGTACCAGGACGAGCACGAGGCTGCCCCACAGCGCGCCCGGCAGGCTGCCCAGACCGCCCAGTACCACCGCGGTGAGCAAGCCGATCGAGAGCGTCAGCGAGAATTCGCCGGGACTGGCGCTCGCCGCCCAGGTGGCGAGCAGCGCGCCGCCGAGGCCCGCGCAGGCCGAGCTGATCACGAAAGCCAGTACCTGCAGCCGCCCGACATTGAGGCCCGCCAGCGACGCCGCGACCTCGTCGTCGCGCAGCGCCCGCCAGTTGCGCCCTACCCTGCTACGCGCAACGTTCGCCAGCAGCACTAAGCGCCACCAGCGCGAACGCGCACGCCAGCCACGCGATCCAGCGCGTGAGCGGGAACGCCGGGCCGAGGAATCCTGGCACCGTAGCCAGGACGTCCAGGCCCTGATCCCCGCCGAATACGCCGGGCCAGGCGACAGCCACGAACGGCACCGCCACCGCCAGCATCAGCGTCGCGCCGGCCAGGTAAGGTCCGCGGAGCCTGGCAGCCGCCACGCCGAAGATCGCGCCGGCCGCGCCCGTGATCACGACGCTCGCGACGAAGACCAGCTCGATCGGCCAGTGCAGATGGATCAGCAGCAGTGCGGTCGAATAAGCGCCGACCGCCATGAAGGCGCCGTTGCCGACGGAGATCTGGCCGCTCAGGCCCACCAGGATCGTCAGTCCGGCGGCCGCGACTAACCACGCAGCGACCTCCGCCATCTGGTACTGGCGGAACTGCCCGAGCGTATAGGACAGGATCACCACGACCACCGCGGCAAGCAATGCCACGCCCAGGTGCTTGGCCAGGGTCACGGTCACACCTGCCGGGTAGCCGTAGCGGCGAACAGGCCGGTGGGCCTGATCATCAGGACCAGGATCAAGGCGGCCAGGCCGAAGATCTGGACCAGCTGACTGCCCAGGTAACCGCCCACATAGCTGAGTACGACGCCGAGCAGCAGCCCGCCGACGACCGCGCCCACCGGGCTCTCCAGCCCGCCGATCACCGCCGCCGTGAACCCGAGCACGAAGATCGCGTCCATGCTGTTCGGGTACAGCAGGGTCGAGGGCGTCACCAGCATCCCGGCAAGTGCGCCTAACAACCCGGCCAGTGCCCAGCCGAGGGTGCGCATGCGGCCGACCCTGACGCCGAGCAATCTGGCGACACCAGGGCTGAACGCCGTCGCGCGCATCCGCAGGCCCACCGAGGTAAACCGGAATACCGCCGCCAGGATCAGCGCGGCCGCCAGCACGGCAACCGCCGTGAACAGGTCGTTCCGGGTGATCCCGAGCGCCACCGAACCGAGGCTCAGGCCGTTCACCGAGTAAGGCGTGGGGAACGAGCGGAAGCCGCTGCCGTAGATAATCCCGGCCAGACCTTCCAGCAGGATCAGCAGCCCGATCGTCACGATCACCGCGTTCAGCGGCGGCTTGCTGGTCACCGGCCGGATAACTGTGCGTTCGAGCAGCGCGCCAAGCAGCAGGCCGGCCGCCAGCGCCGCGGCAAAGCCGATCCAGTAGTTCCCCGTGCGGTAGACCACTTCGAGCGCCACGTAGGCGGTGAACATCGCCATGCCGCCCTGGGCATAGTTCAGGACCCGCGTGCCACGCCAGATCAGCACAAGCGACAGCGCGATCGCCGCGTAGATCAAGCCGGAGCTGATCCCCTCGAGCGTGAACTCGATGAACTCCTGCATCTCCCGCCTTCCCTCAGAAGCCCAGATAGTGACGGCGCAGTGCCTCGTCGGCGGCGAGAGCCGAGGCGTCAGCCTCGGCGACCACCTTGCCGAGGTTCAGCACGATGCCCTTGTCGGCGATACCGAGCGCGCTCCTGGCGTTCTGCTCGACGAGCAGCACTGTCAGGCCCTCGTCATCGCGCAGCTTCCTGACAAGTTCCATCACCTGGGCCACGATCTTCGGCGCCAGGCCTAGCGACGGTTCGTCCAGAAGCAGGACGCGCGGCGCCGCCATCAGCGCTCTGGCAATCACGAGGATCTGCCGCTCACCGCCCGACAGCGTCCCGGCCGCTGCTCGCCTGCGGTCGGCGAGCATCGGGAACCGCTGGTAGGCGTCAGCGAGAGCAGCCGCACGCCGGCTGCCGGACTGCAGCATGGCGCCAAGGCGCAGATTCTCCTCGACAGTCAGCTCGGTGATGACTCCCTGACCCTCCGGCACGTGCGCGACGCCCGCCCTGGCCACGTCCTCGGGATGACGGCGGGTCAGGTTGACGGCGCCGAGCAGTACCCGCCCGGCGCTCGGCCGCAGCACGCCGCCGATGGTCCGCAGCAGCGTCGTCTTGCCCGCGCCGTTGGCGCCCAGCACCGCGGTGATTGTCCCGGTGGCGGCCAGCACCGATACCCCGTGCAGGACGGCGGGACCGCCGTACCCGGCCACGATGTCCTCGGCCGCGAGGGTGGCTGACTCACTCATCGCCGTTGCCCCGCGCGGTGTCGTCAGCACCCAGGTAGGCAGCGGTGACAGCAGGGTCCGACTGCACCTGCGCCGGCGCGCCCGCCGCGATCACCTTGCCGAAATCCAGGACGAAGATCGTGTCGCAGACCGACATCATGAGATCCATCCGGTGCTCGATCACGACCAGGCTGGTGTCGCGCGCGAGTCCTGCTCATCAGCTCGCCGAGCTCCGGCAACTCGCTCTCTGACAGTCCGCTGGCCGGCTCGTCCAGCAGCAGCAGCCGCGGCTGCGCCGCCAGCGCCCTGGCCAGCGCGACCCGCTTGCGCGGCCCGTGCGGTAACGCGCCAGGCAGGCTGTCGGCGAGGTCGGCGATGCCGACCCTGGCCAGTGACTGCATGGCAAGTTCGCGCAGGCGCCGTTCGTCCCGGTCGGACCTGGGCAGCCCTAACAGCGCGGGCCAGAACCCCGCGCGGGCCTGCGACGTGGCGCCGACCATGACGTTCTCGACCACCGACAGGCCGGCGAAGAGTCCGACACCCTGGAGCGTGCGAGCGATGCCGAGGCCAGCGAGCCGGTGCGGCCGGAGTTTGGTCAGCTCGCGGCCGTCGAACTGAATCTGGCCGCCGTCCGGCTTGACAAAGCCGCAGAGCACGTTGAGGAGGGTCGTCTTGCCAGCCCCGTTTGGCCCGATAATCCCGGTGACCTGGCGCGGCAGAGCCGTTAACGACACGTCGTCAAGCGCGGTCAGCCCGCCGAAACGGACGGTCACCGCACGCACGGACAGACTGCCTTCCAAGGGCCTCGCCGCGACCGGCCCGACTTCTCCGGATGAACTGTTATTCATCAGGTCCGATCCTCGTTCAGGAGCACGGCAGGGTCATCGCATGAACCACGATTCACCGCGAGATCGCGCTTCGCAAGCTCCGAATTCATTCGTGGCCAAACCGAGACCGGTCAGGCTGGGCGTTGAATAAATGACGTCGGAACGCCAGGAAGCAAGTCCTGGCCGGCCGAGGTGCTGCGATAAGGTCCGCTGGTTCAGACGAGCTTGACCCGGACGCCGGACTCGGTGAGCGCCCTGACCGCGTCAGCGTCGGCACCGACATCGGTGATGAGCTCACTCACCGCCGTCACCTCGCAGATCCTGGCGAACGCTACCTTGCCGATCTTGGAGCTGTCGGCTACCACGACTACCCGCCGCGAGCAGGCGATCATGACGCCGTTCGTGTGCGCTTCGACTTCCTGGTGGGTCGTGCAGCCGGCCCTGGCGTCGATGCCGTCAACACCGATGAAGGCGACGTCGAGGTTCAGTCCGGTCAGACTCGCCTCGGCGATCGGCCCCGACAGTTCATAGGACTCGCTCCTGACCACCCCGCCGGTAACGATCAGCTTGAGCTTGGGCCGGACAGCGAGTTCAGACGCTATGTTGAGTGCGTTGGTGACGATTGTGAGCTTCCGCTGGTCAGCGAGTGCTCGTGCGACTTCGGTGGCAGTGGTCCCGCCCGTGAGGCCGATCGCCATCCCCTCCGACACGTAGGTGGCTGCCTCGCTGGCGATGCGCCGCTTCGCCTCGGCCTGCCTGATGCCTTTGTACCGAAGCGGCAGTTCGTAGGACACGGCATGAGCGATCGCGCCGCCGTGCGTGCGCGCGAGCAGACGCTGCTGCTCCAGGTACACCAGGTCGCGGCGGATGGTGGCCGGAGAGGCGATGAGATCGTCGGCGAGATCGGACACTGATACCGAACCGCCATCGGCGAGCCGCTCGAGGATCGCACTCAACCGCGCCGCTCTGTGCATAGCGCCAGAGCATATCGCGCCTGGTTGGTGGCTTAGGCAGGATTGAGGCCCTGGCAAGGTGTATCACCGCTGGTGGACGCTTGTGCGCGATTGACGCAGCGAAGTGCTCATGAAGCCTTGTCAAGGTGACGGAATCCACTCTAGATTGGCGGGTTATGAGCGCAATCGATCACGACTGGCCGGATCCTCTGCGCTGCGGGCGACCCGGCACTGGTTGCGTTCTGCCGCCGCCGACCCGCCTACCCCACTACCGCACCCGAGCGGCAACGGCCGGCCTTGGGACGACCCGCGACGTTGCTCGAGCACGCGCGTGCGCACCGGACCACGCAGTGCTCTTGGCGGAGACTGCGGGCCCTGCCGGCCTGTGCGCCTGGCATCGCGGCTTGTGCCATGTGATCCTGCCGGGCAGCGCATCCTTCGCGGCCCTGCTACTGGCCGATCGTGTCAGCCCAGCCGCGCGGCTATCACCCGCGAGGCCGTCGACCGGTTACCCGATCGTGCACTGTTCCTGACGCGCTCGCGGACCTTAACCGGCCGGGCGCCTGCTGAAAGAGGATGACAGATGAGACATCAGCGCATCTTGAGGAGACGCACCTGCGCTCTGGTGGCCTTGATAGCCGTGGCCGGGCTGAGCGCCGCCTGCGGGACGAGCAGCGGCAGCCCGAGCACGACCACGGCGAGCTCAAAGTCGATCACGGTGGCGGTGGCCTACCCGGCTCCCCCGAAGGCAATGCTTGCCCAGTTCACCAAGCAGACTGGCATCAAGGTGAACTGGGTCAACATCGGCTGGGATGACCTCCAGACCAAGATCGCCGCCGCGATGACCGCGAAAACCTATTTCGCCGACGTGACCGACGTCGACTGGTCCAAGGTCGGTGAATACCAGAAAACCGGCTGGTTCTATCCCGCTGAACAAGTGGTTCAACCCGACCAGCCTGAGCTCGGACATGCCGCAGATCGCGACCTTTGTCTCCGACAACCAGCTGATCGGCTTGCCGTTCGACTCCTCGTTCCTGGTCACGACGGTCAACAGCAAGGACTTCTCCAAAGCTGGTGTCACGACCATGCCGACGACGCTCGCCGGCTTCTCGGCGGCGCTGCAGAAGGTCGGCAAGGCCAACGGCATGGCCAACCCGCTCGACATTCAGTTTGCCACCGCGGAAGGCCTGTCTACCTGCTGGTACCAGATGACGGCGGCGTTCGGCGGGTCGGTACTCAGCGCGCAGGACACCCCCGAGTTCACCTCACCGAGCTCGCCCGGCTACCAGGCGATGCAGTGGATGGTGAACGCGTACAAGAGCGGCCTGGTGGCCAAGGGCAACATCAACGTGGCCGACTACACCGGGTTCACGACCGAGATGGCCAAGAACCGCGTTGCCGCGGTGATGTGTGACTACTCAGGCAGTGTCGCGTCCATCTACAACGTTCCGGCGTCTTCGAACGTGGTGAGCCAGACCGAGTACGTCCCGACGCCGGGCTCTACCGGTGTCGGTTTCAACGTTGCCAACCCGGACGGCGTCGGCATCCCGAAACCGCCAAGAACGTGCAGGCGCGGTGAAGTTCATCAAGTGGTTCACCGGACACCGAGAACCAGGCGATCTGGGCCGGGCTGAAGGGCTCCGCCGATGTGGTCAGTACCTTCCCGCTCCCGGCCAGGCTGTCCAGCTTCGACTTGCTGATCAAGGCCGGCAACATCGCGCAGGCATCGGAGCTGGCCGCGATCTTGCGCGCGCACGCGCGGCCGCCGTTCCCGAACGGGGCGCCGCCCTGGTACGTGCAGTTCAGCTCCGCGGTGCAGACGAACATTCATGAGGCTGCCGCCGGGCAGGAGACGGTGCAGCAAGCGGTGAACGCGATCGCCGCGACGGTGAGCCAGCTCTCCGGGTCCGGGTAAACGCGCCTGCCCGTCCGCTCCCGGCACCAGGCCCTGCTGGCCAGGTGCCGGGAGCGGCGACGGTATCACCACAGCAAGTCAGGAGGCTTTCCGGTTGAGTGCGCCATCGCGTCGGCGGCTGCTGCCCTACGTTCTGATCTCACCACTCGTGGTGTTCATCGGAGCGCTGTCTTTTGTCCCGACAGTTGACACGACGGTAGAAGCTTTCTTCCGCGTCATGCCGCTGGATCCGCCCGCCCGGTTCACCGGGCTCGGCAACTTCCGTGACCTGTTCAAGAACTCAGCTGTGCTCACCTCGTGGGTCAATACCGCGGTCTACGTCGTAGTGGGCGTGGTGCTCTCGGTCGTGCTCGGCACTGCCGTCGCGGTAGCACTGAAGCGCCGATTCCGGTTCCGCGGCGTGATCCTCGCCCTGGTCATCCTCCCGTGGGCGCTGCCTGCGGTCGTGGAGGCGGTCATCTGGAGCTGGATCTACAACCCCACCTTCGGCGTCATGAACAGCGCGCTGCACTCTGCCCACGTCATCGGCACCTATCACGTCTGGCTTGGCCTCGATCGGTGGCTGACGATCGCCCTCATCGAAATCGTCCAGGTCTGGCAGATCACGCCGCTGTCCGCGCTGATCATCCTGGCCGCGCTGCAATCCGTCCCGCCGGATCTGTACGAGGCCGCCCGGGTGGACGGTGCGAGCGGCGTGCAGGCGTTCCGGCGAATCTCGCTGCCGCTGATCCGGCCCGCGGTGGCGGTCGCCGCGGTCGAGGCTCTCGTGCTGTCACTGAACATCTTCGATCAGGTCTACATCCTGAACGGGATCGCTCCTCTCGGCTCCTCGGTGATGCTGCAGACCTACGTCACTACCTTCCAGAACCTCAACTTTGGCGGCGGGTACGCGTTGTCTCTGCTCATGACGGTGGCCACTGCTGCCTTGTCGATGGCCACCCTGGCATTGCTCTACCGCAGGGCGGAGGCGGCTGCCTGATGTCCTCGGGAGTAGGTCGCGCGCTGACGAGCGGCGCAAGCACAGAGCGGATGGCGCAAGCCGTGAACCGCGCCGCCGCGGGACGGGGCGGCCGCGTGCTGTCCACGAGGACCGCCAGGCTGCTCGGCCGCGCTGTCGCGATGGTGGTGATCTTGCTGTGGTCGCTATTCCCCATCTACTGGGCGCTCAATACCAGCCTCACTCCCTTGTCGGCCGCTGACAGTACGCCCGCGCACTATGTTCCGTCGCCGCTCGCGTGGGACAGCTACCGCGCCGTGTTCGGCATCAGCGGCGCCGGCAACGGCATCGCCGGCCAGCTCGGCCGCTCGCTGCTGAACTCGGCGATCGAGGCCGGCGCCGCCATGATCCTCACGGTCGTCATCGCCGTCTTCGCTGCTTATGCCTTCGCGCGCCTTCAGTTCATGTTCAAGCGCACGATCTTCGTCAGCGTGCTCGCGACGTTGCTGCTGCCGGCCTACGCGACCTTGATACCGCTGTACCGGATCATGGCCAGCCTCGGCCTGGTGAACACCTACCTCGCCGTGATCTTGGTCTACGTTTCCGGATTCCTGCCGCTCGCGATCTGGATCCTCTACAACTACTTCAACAGCATCCCGCGCGAGCTCGAGGAGGCAGCGTTCGTCGACGGCGCTTCGGCGATGCGGACGCTGCTCAAGGTGATAGTCCCGGTGGCCATGCCCGGCATCGCCGCCGCCGCGATCATCGCGTTCCTGATGGGCTGGGCGCAGTTCTTGTTCCCGCTCGTCCTGACGACCGACCTGTCCACGCAGCCGGTCACTGTCATCGTGGCTGCGCTGAACGAGCAGCGCATCGTGCCGTTCACGCTGCTGATGGCGTGCGGCGTGCTGGCCGCGGCCATCCCAGGAGCGCTCGCCCTGATCCTGAACCGCTACATCGTCGAGGGCATCGCGGCCGGGGCGGTGAAATAACTCACCGGCCGGTGCGCACGACCGAGCGCCCGAGGTACCTGGGCCGGTCCGGGTCGAGGCCACGGATCTGAGCCGTGGCCACCGCAACCCGCTGCGCCAGCACGAGTTCCGCCTGCGGGTCGCGGCGGCCGACGACGACCGTTGCGCCGGTTCGCCTGATATCTGTCACCAGCGCATCGTCATCGACGCCGAACAGCCAGACCACAGAGTCCCCGGTGGCGGCCGCGATCGGACCGTGCCGGTACTCCATCGCCGGGTATGCCTCGCTCCAGGCCGAGGCGGCCTCCTGAACCTTCAGCGCCGCTTCGCGGGCTACCCCCATCGACCAGCCGGTGCCGAGAAAGACGTAGTGCGGGCGGTCGAGCAAGGCGTCATCGAGGTCGGCGGCCAGCGCCGCCCTTGCCTGCTGGATGACCGGCACGAGGTCGTGCCCGAGGTGTGCCCTCGCCACCGTGAGGGCTGTCGTGGCGAAGCGGGTCTGGACGACCGACTGCTCGTCAGCGTAGTCGAGCAACACCAGCTGATCCGCAGCCGCGGCGACCGGCGTGGACGCATCGGCGGTGATGCCGATCGTGCGGGTAGGACTGGGTGCTGTCGCCAGCGCGTCGAGTACCTCGGTCGTGGTGCCTGACCGCGTGACGGCGATCACCGAGTCGTACGCGCGGACCGGGAATTCCGATGCCGGGAACGCGTCAGTGTCGCCGTGCCCGGCGGCCTGTCGCGCGGCAGCGATCGCGGCGGCGATATGCCAGGAGGTGCCGCAGCCGATGACGGCGACCCGCTCGCCGCGGGCGGGCAGCACTTCTGCCGCACTGTCAGCGCTCGCGAGAGCCCGCACCCAGCAGTCCGGCTGCGTCGCGATCTCCGCCAGCACGAACGCGTCACGTTCCTGCACGCCCATCCCTTCGCCGGCCAGGTCGCTCCTCGGATCGCGCTCCGTGCACATTCCGCGCACCTATATTGCACGATCTAGACTGTATTTACAGACTCTACGACACACCTGATCACTTCTCAAGCGTCAGCCGGTCTGCCGGAGCGGTTCTTCTGCCTGCGCCACGACGGCCATATGATCCATTCATGACCCCCTTTCGCCCGTCACCGCTGTCAGCGGCCAACCGCCTGGTCGGGTACCGGATCCGCGCCGGTCAGAGCGCTGGCAACCAGTGCACCGTAGCGACCGGCTAAAGCAGATTGTGTCCGCGGTCGTCATACGCGGGCACATCGACGTGCCGTCGCTCGCCGGCGAATTCGGCGTCTCGGCGGCGACGATCAGGCGCGATCTGGAAACGCTGGAGCGGCAGCGACTGGTCTGCCGCACCCATGGCGGCGCCACGATCCACGCTGCGTTCAACGATCTGCCGCTGAGTTACAAGACGGCGCAGGACCTGCCGGAAAAGCAGTGCATCGCGCGGCACGCGGCCGAATTCCTGGACGGGGCACGGGTCATCGGAATGACAGGCGGAACCACGATGTCCCAGTTCACCCGGCTGCTGCGCGATCGCGACGGGCTCACCGTCGTCACGAACGCGCTGAACGTCGCCGTGGAATTGCTGGGCAATCCGTGGCTGAAGGTATTTGTGGCGGGCGGCGAGGTGCGCGACAGCAGCCAGGAGTCGGTAGGCCACAGCGCCGAGGCCTTCCTGGCGAATTACAACCTCGATGTCGCGTTCCTCGGAGTTGACGGCGTCGACGCGCTCGCGGGGTGTACCAATTACGACTCGGCCGGCTCGCGCGTCAACGCGATGCTCTGCCAGCGCGCCAGAAAACGGGTCGTGCTAGCCGACGCCACGAAGGTCGGCCGCGTCGCGCTGGCGCAAGTCTGCAGTATGCGCGAGGTGGACGTGCTGATCACCGACGATCGCGCGCCCGAGGGTCAGCTCGCGCAGATCCGCGGTCAAGGCTGCCGCGTGATCTGCGCGCGAGACGCGCCCGGCTGAACGGAGCGCGCAGGATTTGGCGGCCGCCGTGCGCGTAATGAACACTATCCGGCCAAATTCCTGCGCATCTGCTGCGCGCTCTTGGCTTGCGCGGCACCGGCGGCAATGATGCGGATAAAAGCTGCCTTACGGAGGTCTCATGAGAAAGTGGACGCGCGCCTTAACTGCCGCGGCGCTTGCGACACCGATGGTATCGATGGTGACAGTCTCCGCCGTCACCGTGGCGCCGGCTGCCCACGCGGCGACCGCCTATCCGCCCGGCGGTCCCGACCAGACACCCGTGATGGGCTGGACCGGCTGGAGTTTCCTGCGACTGGGCGCGGACACGGCCCAGATCGAAGGGGAGGCCGCAGCGCTCGTGAGCACCGGCCTGAGCTCGGCCGGCTACCAGTACGTCAACATCGACGACGGCTGGTACCAGTGCCCGTCCTCGGCAGGCCCCAATGTCGACGCCAACGGCCGGTGGCTGGTCAACACGACGAACTATCCGAACGTCGGCTCAGAAAACGGCATCCAGGCCCTGGCCGCCTACGTGCATGGCCTCGGGCTGAAGTTCGGCATCTACGAGACGCCCGGCATTTCAAGTCAGGCAGTCGCGGCGAACACGCCGATCCTCGGTACCTCCGACACCGCCGATCAGATCGCCACCACGAAGGCGCAGAACAACTACAACTGCGGCGGCATGGTAGGGATCAACTTCAACAAGCCGGGTGCCCAGGCGTACGAGAATTCCGTCGTCGACGAACTGGCCTCCTGGGGCGTGGACTACATCAAGCTGGACGGCATCACCAACAGCAACTCGGCCGACGTCCAGGCGTGGCAGGCCGCGATTCAGCAGTCCGGCCGGCCGATGGTGCTGAACATTACCCAGGGCAGCTACACCACCAAGCTCGCTCCGACGCTGGTGAAGTACGCCAACCAGTGGGAATTCGCGCCCGACATCGAGATCAACGGCCCGGACGAAGGCTCAGCTAACGGCTGCAACTCACCGCCGTATACGGGCTGCCTGAGCGTGTTCCCGCTGACCAGCTACGCCCAATGGGACGACCGATTCGCCGACGTCAATACCTGGCAGCCTTACGGCGGGCCCGGCGGTTTCAACGACTACGACTCGATCGAGGTCGGCGACGGCAGCACCGACTCCGGGCTATCCCTGGCCGCCTCGGAGAGCCAGCTCAGCCTGTGGTCTCTTGGCTCGGCGCCGCTGATCCTCGGCAGCGACCTGAGCAGTTCGGTGAGCAACGCCTACGGCACGAGCGCGGGCCTCGCCCCTGCCGACTTCAGTCTGCTGACGAACAAGCAGGTCATCGGGGTTGACCAGGACGCGATCGACGCCAGGCTGATCGCCTCATCCGGAACGCCAGGCGCCAAGGCGGGTACTCAGATACTCGCCAAGGTGGAATCCGGCGGAGACGCGATCGTGGGGCTGTTCAACACGACCACGAAGTTGAGCTCAAACCCGGTCGCCATCGCCACGACGGCGGCCGCGCTCGGCCTGCCCCCGGACGCCAATGGCTATCAGGTCCAAGACCTCTGGGGCAGCCAGTCAGTTGTCGTCGGCGGTCAGACGACATTTGACATCTCCTCCGCCGGGAACATCAGCGTCACGGTCCCGGCAGAAGGCGTGGCGCTCTACGAGGTCACTCCGCTGTCCTGACCGGCACCAGGCGGCTCGTCCGCGCTGGCCCTGTGCGCCGGGGCCAGCGCGGACCTTTCCTGTCACATCACTGCCAGCTGGCCACCGTCGATCACCAGGCCGGTTCCGTGCACGAACGAGGAATCCTGCGAGGCCAGGAAGGCATAGGCACCGGCCACGTCCTCCGCCAGGCCTGCCCGGCCGAGCGGGATTCGCTGCCGCACATAGTCCGCCTCGAAATCATCCCCGAGGCCGGCCGCGATGGCCGCGTTCAGCGGACTGCGAATGTAACCAGGGCACAGCGCGTTCACCCGGATCCCGTGCCGTCCGAGCTCGACAGCCATGGTCTTGGTCAGCAGCAGGACGCCGCCCTTGGAAGCGTTGTAATGCGCATAGTCCTCCTCGCCGGCGATCCCGTTGGTCGAGGACATGTTGATGATCACGCCGCCGTCGCCCCGGTGGACCATCTTCTTGCTGACGGCCTGCGCGACGAGGAACATCCCGCGCAGATTGACGGCAAGTATCCGATCCCAGTCCGCCACGGTGATCGTCAGGAACGGATCACGCTGCGCTGTACCCGCGTTGTTGGCCAGGATGTCGATGCCGCCCAGGGCGGCCTCCGCCGCGTCCACCATCCTCGCAACGTCGGCCTCGTTACTGACGTCGCAGGCTATCCCGGTGACGTCCATAGCGCCGCCGCGCAGGCCGGTCAACGGCCGCGTCCACCTCGGCCGGATCCAGGCCCGGCGACGAAGACGCGGCATCGCTCCTCGAGGAACCTGCGAGCCGCGGCCAGACCGATCCCGCTGCTGCCGCCGCTGACCAGAACTCCCTTGCCCGCCAGTCCGCGCATGCCCGCTCCCTCGATATTCCAGCCGCCGCGACCAGGACGCCTGGCACGATGTACCGGGCGCCGAGCTCTCTGGCAGCACAAGCGGTCACGCCCTCCGTGCCACCTCGAATAAGACTGGCCGGGTGAGCGCTGAGGCCTGGCCGAGCCGCGTCCGCACGGTCGCGGTCCTGACCGGGGCGGGTATCTCCACTGACTCGGGGATCCCGGATTTCCGCGGGCCAGCGGGCCTGTGGACGAAGAATCCCGCCGCGGAGAAGATGTCGACCTACCAGGTCTACGTCGCCGACCCGGATGTCCGCCGCCGGTCCTGGCAGGCCCGGCTGCGCACCCCGCCTGGTCCGCCGAGCCGAACGCGGCGCACCTGGCGCTCGCCAGGCTGGCCGCCAGCCGTATCGACACGCAATGTGATCACGCAGAACATCGACGGCCTGCACCAGCGCGCCGGCACGCCGCCTGACCGGGTGCACGAACTGCACGGCACCATGCACGCGGTCGTCTGCATCCGCTGCGGCAGCGCGAACCGCGATGACCGCAGCGCTGGACCGGGTCACGGGCAGGCGAGGAAGATCCGCCCTGCGCCGGCTGCGGCGGCATCCTGAAGTCGGCGACCGTCATGTTCGGTCAGCCGCTGGACCCAGACGTCTTCAGCCGGGCCGTCGCCGCCGCCGAGGATGCTGAGCTCTTCCTCGCCATCGGCAGCACGCTCACGGTCGAGCCCGCCGCCTCGCTGTGCCGGGTCGCCGCGCGAAGCGGGCGCCCGGCTGATCATCATCAACCGCGACCCGACGCCGTATGACCGGCTGGCAACGCAGTCATCACGCGAGCCGATCGGCGAGGCCGTCCCGGCTCTCGTCGATCAGCTGCTGACCGCCCGCGCGCTGAGTTCCGGGCCCTGACGCTACGGCACGACGGTGACCGGCCACTTGCCGGCCTTGACCAGCCGGACCGCGAGCGAGCCGACGAACCGGTGGCCGGCCCGCGCCGACGCACCGACCACGATCGCGTCGGCGCGGACCTCGTCCGCGATGCGGCAGATCTCGGTGTAAGGGTCGCCGCGCGCGCGCGATGAACGTAATCGAGATGCCGAGTTCGGCACCCGATGTCCGCGGCCCGCTGCTGCATGTCATCCGCAGCGCTTGCGCGGAAAGCCTCGTCCTGGGCGACGGTCAGCGCCGCGCCGCCAGGGCCCGCCGCGCCGAACGTGGCGCGAGGCGCGATGAACACCGCGACGAGCCTGGCCCGCTGCCGCCGCGCAAGGCCCGCGGCGTACCAACCGGCCCGGCTCGAGGTCACCGAGTCATCGACTCCGACCAGGATCACCGAGGGCCCATCGGTCCCCAGCTCGAAGGCGGCACCGTCCTCCCCTGGTGTGCGCGGCGCCTCATTGGTACCCATACCCGCACAGTGTAGGAGAACGGGCCGGCTCCGCACCCTGGCATGATCGCGTCATGACCTCCGCCCGCGGCCTGGACCCGGCCGCCCTGCGCGCCATCGTGGCGGCCGTCGACCCGGCCCTGCGCGTCACCGCCAGCCGGCCGCTGGCTGGCGGGGTCTCGGCTCGGGTCACGGCGATCGAAACGCCGCGCTGCCCGGCGGTCAGCGGCAACGGTTCGTGCTGCGGCAGTACGGCGCGGCCAACCTCGGCAGCCGATCCTCATGCGGCGGTCCATGAGTACGAGCTGCTGAGTTTGCTGCACGCGGCCGGGCAGCCGGTGCCCCGCCCGCACTACGCGGACGAGTCTGGCGCGATCCTGCCCGGCCCGTGGCTGCTCATCGAGTTCGTCGACGGGGCGCGATCACCCAGCCCGGCGAGCCGGCGCCGGAGTCCTCAGCCAGCTCGCCGCGACGCTGGCCGCGGTGCACAGGCAGCCTTCGGGCTGGCCGACGCGCCATACCTGACCGATATCCGCGACTTCTCCGCCCGCAAGCTGGGAACGTGGCCGGACGTGCCGGATGTAGCCACTGAACGAGGCGGCCATCAGGGCGGCCCTTGACGGCCGGTGGCCGCCGCCTGTCGTCAACGAGCCGAGGCTGCTGCACTGCGACTTCTGGCCGGGCAACACGCTGTGGCGAGACGGCAGGCTGGTGTCGGTCATCGACTGGGAAGACGCGACTGCTCGGCGACCCGCTCGCCGATCTCGGCAACACCCGGCTGGAGCTGTCGATGTTCTTCGGCGCAGCCGCGGTCACCGAATTCACCCGGCAGCTACCTCGGCTGATGCCGGACTCGACGTGCGGCCTGCCGCACTGGGACCTGTACGCGGCACTTAAGCCCGGCGGCAAGATGGCCGGTGGGCATGCCGCTCCCGCGGCTGGCCACGATGACCGCCAGGCACCGCGCCTTCACCGCCGCCGTGCTGCGTCAGCTTGCGCCAGGATGAGGAACCGCCAGCGTCAAGCCGCCTGGCCGCCGGACTGACTGGGCGTGGCCCGGGAGCTCCCGCTCTTAAGATCATTCCGTGGCGTGACACACCAGCTGACTTCCGGCGCGGGACGACTCGCCTTCCCGGCGTCGCGCCGCTGCCGCCCTGGCGGGTGCTGGACATGTCGCAAGCGATCTCCGGCCCCTACGCCGGCCGCATCCTGAGTGATCTCGGCGCTGACGTCGTCCGGATCGACGGCCCGCGCACCGACGTCACCGAGCTTTCGGCTCGGTGGCCGACGGCCGGGCCGGCATGTACGCGCAGATGAATGCCGGCAAGCGCAGCGTCGGCGTCGACCTGGCCGCGCCCGGCGGCCCGGAGCTGATCCGTGACCTGGCGGCCACGCGCCGACGTCCTGATCGAGAACTACCGGCCTGGCGTGCATGGACCGGCTCGGACTCGGCTACGCGCAGCTGGCCGGCCGGCAATCCCGGGCTGGTCATGCTGTCGGTCACCGGGTTCGGCGCCGACGGCCCGGATGCCGGGCGGCGGGCGCTGGCACCGGTCATCCACGCCGAGTCCGGCCTGCTGGCCCGGCAGGCCGAGCTGGACGACCGCGCGCCGGCGGACCTGCCGCTTGCGCTCGCCGACACGCGTCACCGGCCTGCATGGCGCGATCGCGATCCTGGCCGCACTGCAGCAGCGCGCGGCAACCGGCCGCGGGCAGCACATCGACATCAGCATGCTCGCCGCGGTCGCAGCCAGCGATGACCACGCGCACGCGGCACTCGACGGCAGCACCGAGCCCTACTCCTCGCGCGGCACGATCTGGCAGGCGCCAGGCGGCCCGCTGCTGATCGCCGCACCGCCCAAGCACGCCTGGGTCATGCTGCACCGGCAGCGGGCTGATCGCCGACCCCGCGCCGCCCGGCAGCGACCTGGCGCCGAAATCCGCGCTGCGGCAGCAGGCTATCCAGGACTGGATGACGCGGATTCGCACGACCGCCGCGAGCTCATCGCCGCGCTGGAATCGGCGGGCGTCGCCTGGGCCAGCCTGGCCGGCAGCGCCGATGTCTTCGCCGGCGGCGAGGCACTCGGTCGCGGTGCCAGGACAGCGACCGCCGGGTCGTCGCGCTGCCCTACACCTTCTCCGGCGGCGACGGCGCGTGTCCGCGGCAGCATCGCCAGGCGCGGCGAGCACAACCAGGAGGCGCTGGCCGACTGGCTCGGCCTGGACGAGGCCGCGATCGGCGATCTGCGGACAGCCGGCGTGCTGATCGGCGATTCGTAGCGGCCGTTCCCCCGCGCTCACGACATTCCTTCGATCAGAGTTCCTTCGCTCAGTGTTCCTCTGGCCCGGCGGTCCTGTGCTCAGAACTCGTGATCGAAGGCAACGGTTCCGGTCACCCCGACCTGGTAGGCCGACACTCTGCGCTCGAAGAAATTCGACAGTTCCTGCACGTCTTGCAACTCCATGAACTGAAGCGGGTTGGCCGAGCCGTACAGCGGCCCGATGCCGAGCCTGGCCAGCCGGCGGTCCGCGACGTGCTGCAGGTACTCGCGCACGCCGGCCAGCGACAGGCCGGGAATGCCGGCGCCGAGCAGATCCTCGGCGAACTGCACCTCGCACTCGACGGCCTCGGCGAGCATGTCGCGCACCCGCGCGGTCAGTTCGGCGTCGAACAGTTCTGGCTCTTCTGCCCGCACCGTGTCGACCACGTCGAAGGCGAAGGCCATATGCATCGACTCGTCGCGGAACACCCAGTTCGTGCCCGAGGCCAGGCCGTTGAGCAGGCCGCGCGAGCGCAGGAAGTATACGTAGGCGAACGCGCCGTAGAAGAACAGGCCCTCGATGCACGCGGCGAAGCAGATCAGGTTCAGCAGGAACGCGCGACGATCGGCGGCTGTGTTCAGTGCGGAGAGCTGCCCGAGGCTGTCGATCCACCGGAAGCAGAACTCGGCCTTGCGCCGGATTGACGGGATGTTCTCTACCGCGGCAAATGCCTCGGCTCGCTCTTCCTCAGCTGGCACGTAGGTATCCAGCAGGGTGAGGTAGAACTGCACGTGCACCGCTTCCTCGAACAGCTGGCGGGACAGGTACAGCCGGCCTTCCGGCGAGTTGACGTGCTGATACAGGTTGAGCACCAGGTTGTTCGCGACGATCGTGTCGCCGGTAGCGAAGAAGGCGACCAGCCGTGAGACCAGGTGCCGTTCTGCGGCCGACAGCTTGCCGAGGTCGGCCAGGTCGGAGTGCAGGTCGACTTCCTCGACCGTCCAGGTGTTGCGGATGGCGTCCCTGAACCTGTCGTAGAACGCCGGGTAGCGCATCGGCCGCAACGTCAGGTCCATGCCGGGATCCAGCAACATGTGGGCGCGGCCGGGGTGGGCAGGCAGCTGGCGGGCGGCAGCCGGCTCGACGCCGGTCACTGGCACGCCTCGCACGTCTCCGGGTTCTCCAGCGAGCAGGCAAGCGCGGCCGCATCCGCGGTACCGGACGGCGCCGCCACATCCGCCGCGATCGCGCCGGCGAGCTGGTCCGCGCCGACAGTCGCCTGCTGGATCCGCGTCGCCGGCCTGGATCGCAGGTAGTACGTCGTCTTCAGCCCGGACTTCCACGCGTGCAGGTACATCGAGGAGAGCTTGCCGATCGAGGGTGCCGCCAGGAACAAGTTGAGCGACTGGCTCTGGTCGATGAACGGTGCGCGCGCGGCCGCCATGTCGATCAGGGCACGCTGCGGCAGCTCCCAAGCGGTGCGGAACAGCTCGAGGCTTGCTGCGGGCAGACCGGCGATGCCCTGCACCGAGCCATCTGCCCGCTTGATCTCATCCCTGATCTGCTCTGTCCACCGCCCTTGTGCCTTGAGGTCGGCTACTAGCGCCCCGTTGACCTGCATGAACTCGCCCGACAAGGTCTCCCGCTTGAACAGGTTCGAGACCTGCGGCTCGATGCACTCGTAACAGCCGGCGATGGACGCAATCGTCGCGGTCGGCGCGATCGCGATCAGCAGCGAGTTGCGCAGCCCTGTACTGCTCAGCCGGGTGCGCAATGCCGCCCACCGGTCCGGCTGCGTGCCAGCCACGCCCCACAGATCGTGCTGCAGCACGCCGCCAGCCCCCCGGGTCTGCGCGAACGCAGGATGCGGTCCGTGCAGCTCAGCCAGGTCGGCCGAGGCCTCGAGGGCAGTCAGGTAGATCTCCTCGGCGATCCGTGCCGACAGCTCGCACGCATCCGCCGAGTCGAACGGCAGCCGCAGCGCGAAGAACACGTCCTGCAAGCCCATCACGCCGAGGCCGACCGGGCGCCAGCGCGGATTCGACGCGGCCGCCGGCGAACTCGGGTAGTACCCGATATCGATCACCCGGTCCAGGAACGGCACCGCGGTCCGCACCGTCTGCCGCAGCTTGCCCCAGTCGAGCCCGATCGTGCCGCCGGCATCGGCTGTCAGGTGCCTGGCCAGGTTGACCGAGCCGAGGTTGCAGACGGCAGTCTCGGCGTCGCTGGTCACCTCGATGATCTCGGTGCACAGATTCGACAGGTGCACCACGTTCCCGCCCTCACCGGTCTGGTTGCAGGTGGCGTTGGACCGGTCCTTGAACGTCATCCAGCCGTTGCCCGTCTGCGCCAGCGTCCGCATCATCTTCGAGTACAGGTCGCGGGCCTGCACCTGGCGGACGTACCGGCCCGCGGCCTCGGCGGCGCGGTAGGCGACGTCGAACGCAGTGCCCCACAGGTCGGGCAACTCAGGTACTTCGTCGGGGTCGATCAGCGACCATGGCTCGTCAGCCTCGACCCGGCGCATGAACTCGTCAGGGATCCAGTTGGCCAGGTTCAGGTTGTGGCTGCGGCGCGCGTCTTCGCCGGTGTTGTCCCGCAGTTCGAGGAACTCCTCGATGTCAGGGTGCCACGGCTCCAGGTACACGCAGGCCGCGCCCTTGCGGCGGCCGCCCTGGTTGACCGCGGAGACCGAGGCATCCAGCGTCCGCAGCCAGGGCACGATGCCGTTGGACTGGCCGTTGGTGCCGCGGATCAGCGCGCCGCGGGAGCGGACCCGCGACCACGCGATGCCGATGCCGCCGGAGAACTTGCTCAGCCTGGCGACCTGCGCGTACCTGGCGTAGATCGAGTCCAGTTCGTCGCGCGGCGAGTCGACAAGGAAGCACGACGACAGCTGCGGGTGCCTGGTTCCTGAGTTGAACAGGGTCGGCGAACTCGGCAAGTAAGCGAGCGAGGACATCAGCCGGTAGAAGCGGATGGCTTCGGCCGGGGCCTGCGATAGTCCGCACGCTACCCGCAGCATGAAGTACTGCGGTGTCTCCACCACCAGGCGGCTGGCCGGCTGCCGCAGCAGGTACCTGTCGTACACGGTCTTGATGCCGAAGTACTCGAACTGCAGGTCCGCGGCGTCATCAACGGCGAAGTCGAGCTTGCGCGCGTTGTCTTTCACCAGCTTCGCGGTCTCGTCGCCGATGAGCCCCTCGGCGTGACCGAGCGCGATCGACTGGCTGAACGAGGCGATCCCCTGCCCGCGTACTTCTTTGCCGATGTACGCCGACAGCAGCCGGGCCGCCAGCCGTGAGTACTGCGGCTCGGTCGCGATCATCTCCGCCGCGGTCTGGATCGACAGCCTGTCCAGCTCGGCCGTCGTGGCGCCGTCGTACAGTCCGCTGATCGTCTTCGTCGCGACGCGCATCGGGTCGACATCATCGAGATCGCCGGCCCAGCGCTGGACTGCACGAACGATCTTGTTGACCTCGACTGGCTCGGTCTCACCGTTCCGCTTGCGTACCTGCATGGTGGCCGGCATGTCCACTCCCGTCACTGGGCCGTTGCTGCAACGGACACCATATGTGGGAGGCACAGAAGTTTCCGGCACCACATGTTGGGCCGGCGTGTCGCGGCACCTGACGGCCGGGACCAGGCAGCTGAGCCGGGCAGGTCAGTTGCTGGCCAGGTGCCAGCGCACGATGCGGAAACCGTACTGAATGGCTTGGTCCAGCCCGGCCCGGTCGAACTGGCCATCCGGGCCGCGGGAAATGCCGGTGAACGCCGCGGACCGCGGGCTGGCCGCCGCCATCTGCGCGAGCAGCGTCCCGATCTCGGCAGCATCGGCGACGATCTCTGGCGTGGCCAGCAGATCCTGGCCGCGCAGCCGCAGCCGGACCGGGGTGTCCTGGCGCAGGTTCAGCTTCCACTTCCCGCCGCCGGGGGTCAGCAGTACGCCGCCGTCGCGCACGTAGCTCAGCGGCTGACGGTAGACCTTGCCGGTCTTGCGGCCGATCACGAATGCCAGCATCAGCCTGCCGCCGAGCGGCGTCGCGAAGGGCAGCCCAAGGACGAGCCGCATCGGCACGTTGATCACCCGGAACGCGCTGGCCTGGACCCGCCGGGCTAGTCGGCCGGCCGCCTTGCGGGGCCGGGTGCCTGCTTGTTGTCACTCTCGCTCCTCGGTCAGTCCGGCCCACGGCACCTCGCCGCTGTCCGCTCCGCCCGCGTTGGCGGCCAGCCGGGCGAGCACCTCGCCAAAGTCCGCGAGCTGACGGTCGCTGAGCCCGCCGCGCAGCCTGGCGTCGAAGGCAACCGCGGCGGTACGCAGGCGCGCGAACGATTGCTCGCCAGCCGCGGTCAGCTCGACGATGTGGATGCGGCGGTTGGCGGGATCGCGGCGCCTGGTGATGAGCCCGCCGGCTTCCATCGAGTTCAGGTGATGCGTCAGGGTCGCTTCGCGGATACCGACGGCTGCGGCAAGCTCCCGCTGGTTGCCGACGTTCCTTGCCTTCAAGTTCAGCAACACCAGCCAGGCAGGAAGCGACCCGCCGGCCGCGGCCAGCGCCTCGTCGAAGGCCCGGCTCACGGTTCTGGACGCCTGGGTCAGGTGCAGGCCCACCGGCACTCGCGCTGGTCGCATGCTCTCAGGTTAGCACAACCGATCGACATCTAATCTTTTGACTTCAAATGATTAGCCGACTATGCCTTCATGGCCGGTCAGGCCGGTCAGGCCAAGGACTGGTCACGAGGCACCGCACAGGATCTGCCGGCGACGGTCAGCAGCGGCGGCGGTTGCCGGTCACCTAAGCCTCTATCCTGACCGGATGAACCTGGAGTTCAGCGGCGAGATCTGGTTCTGGCGAGGCCCGGCACCTTATTACTTCGTCACAGTTCCTGAGGACGAGTGCGAGGAACTGACCGCAGCTTCGACGGCCGTCACGTACGGCTGGGGGATGATCCCGGTCACGGCGCGGATCGGCAGAACCGGGTGGAAGACGTCGCTGTTCCCCAAAGACGGGCGGTACATCGTGCCGGTGAAGGCGTCGGTGCGGCAGACCGAGGGCCTGGATGCAGGCGACACCGTGACGGTCCGGCTTGCCGTCGGCACCTGACCGCGCGGCGGTGAACGGCCGCGCAGGCTGGGCTGTCATGACCGGCTCAGGCAATCATTGAGCACCGCGCAGAGGCGCGCGATCGCGGTCGAGAATGCGTGCCCCGGCGGCGTCGCGTAGCCGACGATCAGCGCGGGGCCGGCCTCCGGTCCCCCGGCCCGGCTGCCTGCCAGCCCCTGCAGCGCCAGCCCGCGCTGCCTGGCCAGGCTGACGACGTCCTGCTCGGTCAGCCCGGCCGGCAATCGCACCAGCACATGCAGGCCAGCCGAGATGCCGGTGACTTCTACCTGCGGCACCTCGCTCGCAAGCGCTGCGACCAGCCGGTCCCGGCGCTGCCGGTACACGAGCCTGGCCCGGCGCACCTGCCGGTCATAACCGCCAGAGCCGATGAACTCGGCGAGCGCCAGCTGATCCAGACTCGACGACAATTCCCCCCTGGCCCGCTTGAGCTCGGTCACCTCGCCGGCCAGGTCAGGCGGCAATGCGAGCCAGCCAAGGCGCAGTCCTGGCGCCAGGCTCTTGCTCGCGGTTCCCGCGTAGACGACGTACTCGGGAGCCAGCGACTGCAGCGCCCCCACGGCCTGCCGGTCATAGCGGAACTCGCCGTCATAGTCGTCCTCGATGACGACGCCACCGCCCGCTGCCGCCCACTCCGCGACTGCGCGACGCCGCTGCGGCGCTAGCGCCATGCCCAGCGGGTACTGATGCGACGGCGTGAGGATGGCGGCTCCGCAGCCGCCGATGCTGGCAACGTCCGCGCCCTGCGCATCGACCGGCAGCGCGGTCGCGACAAGGCCGCTGCCGGACACTATGTGCCGGTGGCCGGGATGACCATAGGCCTCGACAGCTATCGTGCGCACACCGCGGCCGCGCAGCGCCGCGCAGATGAGTCCGAGCCCCTGTGCGTACCCCGCGCACACCACGATCCGGTCCGGCGTGACGCTGACCCCGCGTACCCGGCCGAGGTAGCCGGCCAGCGCGACCCGTAGCTTCTCGAGGCCGCGCGCGTCGGTATAGCCCAGATCGGCGGCCGGCGCGGAAGCCAGCGCCTTCCTGGCCGCCGCGAGCCAGGCGGTGCGCGGGAAGGCCGTCAGGTCTGGCGCCCCCGGCCGCAGGTCACAGCGCACGCCGGGCACGCGTGCCGGGTCGGCCGCCGGTGAGTGGGCCTGCGGCTGCTGGCCAGCCCGCTCTGCTACCCAGGTGCCGGCGCCGTGCCGCGCGGCCAGCCAGCCCTCGGCGACGAGCTGCGCGTAAGCCTCGGCGACCGTGTTGCGAGCGATGCCAAGATCACGGGCCAGCGCACGGGAGGACGGCAGTGAGGTGCCCGGCGGGAGCCGGCGACCGCGTACCGCGTCGCGCAGCGCCGCCTCCAGCGCCGCCCTCGGCCGAGTCGCCGGCAACTCCAGATGCAGGTCGAGGCCGGCCGAAGTGGACCACGTTTCTTGCATAGAATTGGATCTTAACGCTAGTCCTCTTGGCTGGCAGCATAGGTACTGACAACAGTGAAACCACGAGGAGGACCCGATGACGGCCACCGAAACCGCGACGGCACGGCTCGATTTCGAAGCGCATGCGGGCGGCTTCTACAAGGCGATGTCACACCTGGACCAGGCCGCGACCAGGGAACTCGACAAGGCGGACTTCGACGTTCGGCTGCGTGAGCTGGTCAGGATCCGCGCGTCCCAGCTCAACGGCTGCGCTTTCTGCATCGACATGCACACGAAGGACGCGCGGGCTGCCGGCGAGACCGAGCAGCGGATTTACGCGCTCCCTGCCTGGCGGGAGACCCCGTTCTTCTCCGGCCGCGACCGGGCGGCGCTGGCACTGACCGAGTCGGTCACGCTGATGCCGCAGACCCGGGTGCCGGACGCCGACTTCCAGCAGGCAGCGGCGGAGTTCAGCCAGGACGAACTCGGCGCGCTGATCAGCCTCATCGTTACCATCAACGCCTGGAACGCAATCGGCGTCAGCACGCACGCCTGGGTGCCCGGGTCCTATCAGCCATGACCGCTCCGGGGGCGGAAGCACCGCGCGCCGGAACAGAGCACGCGGCGGAGCGGCTGCGGGCCATGCACCACGGTCCGCGGCCGGTGATCCTGCCCAACGTCTGGGATCCGGTGAGCGCGCGGGAATTCGAGTCGGCCGGGTTCGCGGCACTGGCGACGTCGAGCGCCGCGGTCGCCGCGACCCTTGGCTACGCCGACGGGCGGACACCCGGCGATGAGATGCTGGCCGCGGTCGGCCGGATCGCGGCCTGCGTCGGCGTGCCGGTGACCGCCGACATCGAGCACGGGTACGGCCTTTCGCCCGCGGAACTGGTCGGCCCGCTGCTGCAAGCAGGGCTGGCCGGCTGCAACCTGGAGGACTCCGACCCTGGTACCGGACTTCTCGCCGACCCTGGCAGGCAGGCTGACTTCATCGCAGCCGTGCGGGCAGAAGCTGGCGCAGGCATCGTGGTGAATGCGCGGGTCGACGTGTTCATCCGGCCGGCCGCGGGACCTGACCTGCTCGGCGAAGCGGTAGCCAGGGCGAGCAGGTACCTGGCGGCAGGTGCCGACTGCAGCTACCCGATCATCGCGCCGCCCGAGGCGCTGGCCGAACTCGTCCGGCGCATCCCCGGTCCGGTGAATGCCATGTGGCAGCCCGATGGTCCGACGCTCGCAGACCTGGCCGCCACCGGCGTGGCGCGGATTACGTTCGGCGGCGGCCTGCACCGGCAGGTTGCGCGCTCGATCCGCGTCCTGGCCGACGGCCTCGCGGCACAATCCGCGGCGACGCCTGGCTAGTCCGCCGACGCCGGTCCTAGTCCGCCGGGCCGGGCAAGCTGGTCGTCACGCCGCATCGCTGGCGATCTCTCGGCCGATCGATCGGCGGGCCGCTCCGCGTGCCGCATCGGGCACTGCACAGGTGCGCGGCGTCGCGGCCCGCCGAATCGCTACTTCTTCAGGCTGATGACGTTGCTGTGGCTCTTGCGGTACGTCGAGTCGCCGGCGAAGACCAGCTCGAATTGTGTCTTCCTGGTGGGCTGAGCGATCGTGAATGTCACTGAGCCGTCGGTAGCCGTCGTGCCCGTCGCGACCACTACCCACTTCCGGTGCGCCCCGGCCCTGCCCTCGAGGGTCACGGTCTCGGCGGCCACGCCCTTGCGATGTGACCGCAGCAGGCCAGTGAGCATGTCGGCGTGATGATGGTGATGCGCGACCACCTTGTTGGCAATGTGCAACGTCGTCGGCCGCTTCGCGTGGCCGTGGCCATGGTCGGCGGCTGCGGTCGCGCCGGCCGTGGTGGCCAGTACGCCGCCGGCGGCAAGAACTGCCACCGCCGCAGCCGAGCCGGCTCGAGTCAGCAGGGACGGTCGAACTGCGCGCATGGGTCTCCTTCAGGTTGAGCCTCAGGTCCTGAGACAGCTGACGAACACGACCGAAGCGACCTGGCTCGCCGGTTTGTTACAACAGGGTCAAGGCGCCCGGCTCAATGCCCGTCGAAATCTGACTTCGCCGGTGCGGCCGGATGGCTCGGCTGAGGGTGCGGCGACACCGTGGCATGCGGCGCGCCCTTGGCATGGGTGTTCGCCTTGGCGTGGGCCTTCGCCTTGGCGTGATCCCTCGCCTTGCCGTGCCCGGCAGCCAGGCCGCGCGCCTTGCCATTGCCGGGCTTGGAAGGCGTATGGACACCGGCAGGGTGCTCCGGCGCCGCGGGCCGGCTGTCCGGCGGGTGCCGGCAGGCCGGTGCGCGGCGGGAGCGCCTATCGCCGCATGAGCGAAATCCTGGATCGGCGCGGGCAGGACGTCAGCGTACGCCGCCGCCACGCCTCCCAGCCCGATGGCGACCGCTGCCAGCACGGCGGCAAGCCTGGTGGCAAGGAACGCGGCCAGCCGCCGCGGGCTGCGCCAGGACGCCAGCCCGCGGGCTGGCGGCATGGCTGCCGGGCAGGCCCCGCGGGCAAACGCTGCGCGCGCCGCTGCTTCCCCCGTGAGCGCGCCAGGAGCCGCTGGGTCAGCGATGCTTGCGAGCAGGTCTGCCAGCCTACGCACCTGTTCCGGGGCGTCGGGAGGGAGAGACGTGCCTGTCAGCAGCGCGTCCAGCAGTGACTCATCCAGCGGCATCGCTGGCTGGCGGGGGAAAGGGAGCCCAGGCATTTCCTCGGAAGCGTCCGGCCTGCTCATGCCGTTACACCAGCCCGGTCGACCATGGCGGCCAGCCGCCGGAGGCCTCGGTGTGCGGCAACCCTGACGGCACCGGGACTCTTGCCCGTCATGTGCGCAACATCCGCGATGCTCAGGCCCGCCACGACCCGCAGCAAGATGATCTCGGCCTGATCCCGCGGCAGCGCCGCGAGCAGGGACACGATATTTTGCGTGGATATTGCCTCGAGCGCGAGTTCGCTGGCGTCGGGGACGGTGAACCGCTCCAGGGACTCGTTCTGGTCCAGCGGGACGACGCGGCGACGGGCACGGGCCCGACCGGCGTCAATTGCCCGGTGCCGCGCGATCGTGAAGACCCACCCTCGGAACGCGTCCTCGCCCCCCCGGAAACCGGGCAGCCCGACGACTACCTGCAGCCACGTCTCGGCCGCCACATCCTCCGCCGCCCCGGCCGCGACCACCCGCAGGTAGCCGAGAAGCACAGGCTGCACGGCGCGAAACAGGCAGGCGAAGGCGGCCTCGTCGCCGTCCTGCGCCTCGGCCAGGACATCACGGAACCCGGCGCCGATCACCGGCCCGATATCAGCCTGCAAGCCGGTCTTCGCAGCTCATAGGCGGAAGTTTCCTGCGACACTCCCGGTCTCAGGTCGCAACCTGTGGCAGCCAGCGGTCAGCTGGCGGCGTCGACTATCGGCCAGACCACCTGAGCGTGCCTGATGTCGCTGTGTGCGCCGCTGATCGGTGACTGATCGGCGCAGATGACCGCGTTGGAGTCGAGCAAGTAGAACTTGCCGGGTTCGAAGTTGTAGGCGGTGCCCTGCGCGGCGAGCTTGACTGTTATCCCGCCTGAGGCCTGCTGGTAGCCGTCGTGGCCCATGCCGCCCCACTGATAGTTGAGGTCACTGGCGGACTGGCAGTCCTGGTGGGCCAGCATGCTCGCGGCCGGGTACCACCATCCGACGGCCCGGTCGGCGGCGGTGAACGTGGACAACAGCGGGCCGTTGACGTTGCCGGCGAAGGAGGACAGCGCGCCGGGACCGATGACCAGAACATCAGGAACCGGACTCGCGAAAGCGAAGTGCGAGAACGCGCCCTGGATCAGGAACAGCGTCTTCACCGGGCTGTTCGGTCCGCTCGCCGCGTGCGGCAAGCCGGAGAGTGAGTAAGAAACGAGCCGGGCGCCGAAGCTGTGCCCCATGAGGTGGACGCGGATCCCGGCGTCGGCGGCGGCGAGCTTCCCGAGCACGGGGCCGAGGCCGTTGCGGCCGATAACACCTGCGCGGTTCTTCATCTCGTAATAGGACATGCTGCGCAGTACCTCGCGGGCCCCGCTCCAGAGGGTGGTGAACGGGTTCGGGATTCCCTCAGCGCTATTGGCTGGCGTCTTCGACATGGCGGCGGCGTTGCCGAACACGGCAGCGGTCTCGCCGTCGATGCTTGCCTGCTGGCCCGCGTCCTCGGGCGCGAGCACCGGAGAAGTAACGAGGCCGGACGCTAGTGAGTGGAACTGCTGGAGCTTGGCCGCATCTTGCGGTTGCTGATCCAGCAGGTCCCCGAGCGTCGCTATGCTCTGCTGCTGCAGCGGGGCGAAGGCCGGTTGCAGGGCGGCGGTCAGCTGCTGGCCGGTCGACGGAATGGCTTTAGCCGTCGCAGGGTCGTCGTCCGGGAACAGCAACGACGGCCAGATGATGCCTACCGCGATGCTCGTGCCGAGCTTGCCGGGGATCATTCCGGCCAGCATCGTGAACATCGCCTGGTACAGCGAGCGAGCTGAGTCGACACCACTGTTCCAGCCGTGCGACATCACGAAGACGTCCTGGATACCGCCAGCCTGGACTGCCTCGAGTACCCCGCCGTCGGAGTTCAGTGTGCCATCGGCATTGAAGTCAAGCTCGTAGTAGTTCAGGCCGGCGATCTGGGTGACCATGGCACTTCTCCCCTTTGCGTAGGTCAGACGTTGGACAGGACACGCATCAGATCGAGCAGGCCGGCGCCCTGGAAAAACTCGTGCCGCCCCAGCGATGTTGCGTTGCTCATGAAGAGCTGCTTGACCTCATCGGGCCGGCCGATGTACTCATCCCGCACGGAGAGGAACGCCGCTATCGCCCCTGACACGTGCGGCGCGGCCATCGAGGTTCCGCTGTCCTCCACATAGCGGGCGATGCCCGGGTCGCCGGTCTGCAGCGGCACGATGCCGTTGATCAGCGCCCCGGTGGCCGCAGAGGTGATCCGCTCTCCTGGCGCGATCAGGTCGGGCTTCGGTCTCCCGTCGAGCGTCGGGCCCTTGGACGAGGTGTAGGTCACGCCGTAGGTGTGAGGCTGGGAGCGGTGCGTCGAGCCGACGGTAATCGCGCACATGGAATTGCCGGGATCGGTGATCGTAGAGAGCCTGCCGTGGACGTCGCCGCTGCCACCGGTCAGCGTTCCGCCGGCGCCGCTGTTGCCGGCCGAGACAACCGCGACGACGCCGGTTCCCACGAGCTGGTCAAGTTCGCGGCAGAGCGGACTCTGCCCGGCCGCGAACTCGTCGGGGTACCAGTCGCAGCCTATGGACAGGTTCACCCCGTGGATGAGTAGCTGCCGGCCGTCCGCGTTGAAGACCCGGATCTGGGCAAGTGCGGCGATCACCGCGCTTGACGCGGTTTCGCCGCTCGCGTCGAGGACCTTCAGGCTGACCAGGCAGGCCTTCGGCGCCATCCCGCTCAGGGTCCGCCCAGGCTCCAGGGTCCTGCTGACCCAAGCCGGCATGTCACCGCTGGACGGATCGTTCGCCGCGATGAGAATCTTGTCAGGATCGCCTGGCGCGGCGCCAGCGATGATGCCTGCGACGTGCGTGCCGTGGCCGAGAGGGTCGGTCAGCGCAGCCGCGGTGTCATCGGTCACCTTGCCGTCCGCCGTGAGCAAGCCGGTGAAGTCGCGGTGCAGGCGTGACACAGCCGGGCCGGTAACAGTGCCTCCGGCGAAGTGCGGATGATCTTTATCGATGCCAGAGTCAATGACTGCCCAGACGATGCCATCCCCTGACGTGCCGTAGGTGCGCGCTGCGGCGTCGGACTTGATGGTGACCAACGAGCGGTCTATGTGAGCATGCACGCGGTAGTCGGGCCAGATCCGGTAGATGGTGCGGCCGGCCGGCGAAGAGCCACCCGGCGCGATCACGTCTTGCTCGGCCAGCTTGGTGACCTCAGCTGGCGTCAGCAGGCACCGCATGTAATGCGCGGCAATCGGAAGTGGCTCCCCTGGCTGTTCGGATTGCTGCTCAAAAGCCGCGTGAAATACGCTCGTGAATTTCTCTCGCATCTCGACTGCGCTAGCGCCGGCCGACAGGTTGAGCTCGACGAGAACCGCCTGCCTGCCCTCGATGCTATAAACAAATCTCTGCTGCGTCGCTTCGTCGACGCCGGGGCTCAGCAGCCTGCTGACCACGCGCCGCTGATAGGGCGGGTTAGCCGGGCGGGGAACTGCCGCGGCGGATCCGGCCGGCAGGCCTTGTCCGGCGGACGTCATGAAATCCCCGATCCCGGCAGTTCGCTGGTCAAATGGCGCGTGATCATGGTGCCCTCAGTATAGGTCGCAGCAATTCCGTCGAGAATGACTCCGCCGCAAGGGCCATTATTTGTTCGGGCCCTAAATGCCCGCAAGTGGTGCACTTCGCTGGCGGTCCGCCAGTCGCACGGATTAGCTTGCTGGCGGTGCGGGCTTAGGGCCGGTAGTGCGAAGGCTGCCGAGCTTGCTCAAGATGTCGAACCAGAAACGTGCGCCGGGAGTCAGCGCCGTGATCGTGAGCAGGAAGCCGATGAGGACGAGCAGGAACTGCCCGCCGGAGCCGCCGTGGCGGCTGAAGATGCCCCGCTGGTCCAGCCAGTTGCAGGACGTCTTCGGCGCGGCGCAGTCCGCGACCGTGACCCATCCGATCGGCAATCCGGCCAGCGTGGTGGCCGACAGTTGCTTCTGCAGGCCGGCCAGGCAGTCCTGCTGGCTCTGGTTCTGGCAGGAAGTAGTTTTCGCCGCCACGGTGCTCACGGCGGTGGCGACGACGCTGTTGCTGTACAGCGTGCGCCCGATCGTGAGCGTATTGACATTGAGCAGCAAGACCAGGATCGCGCCGACCACGATCGTGATCTTGGCAACATGGCGCTTATACCAACCGGACACCCGGTTCATGTGGTCGTCATACCAGTTCTCGACTGCGGTGCGGAACTGGTCGATGTCCTGACCAGAGGTGGTAGCGAGCGCCTGCAGCGACGCCCGGAGCGTCGACATCGACGCGGGAATTGAGTTGATGCCGGCCTGGATTTCCGTCATGGTCGTCTGCCCGGCCGAGTTAGGCACGACAAGGTCGATGATGGCGTCACTGAACGACCTGGCGGAGATGTAGGAGGGCAGGCTCCGGCGGGCGCGCCACGGGAGTCTCCAGCTACCGGTAGTGGTGCGAGGCGGACGACCCTGCCGCGGCTCCACGATCAGGTTCCGGCTGGAGATCTGGCCGATCATCCCCTGCGTCCGCAGGATCGGGCCGCCAAGTAGCGCGCCGGTCGCGGACCGCGGTGCCGGTTCGGCCGCAGCAGCTTCGCCTGCCGATTCGGCCGGGGACGCAGCAGGCGCTCCGGCCACGGTCGCGACGGCGGGCGGCCCGGTCACCAGGTTCTTCATGGCGTTGTAGTCAGTGACCGCGCCATTCAGGGCCGTCTGCCCGCCGTCGCCGTCGAGAAGTTCACGGAGGCCACCGAGCAAATACGATCCGCGCAGTCCGAGGAAGCGCGCGATCAACTCGGTGAACACAGAGCTAAGGGCGGCGGTAACGCCGAAGACAAAGGCCAGTCCTATGGCGAGGTCAATGATCCCTGAACTCAGCATTTCCGCCGCCTCAATCGGACCGACACGATGAATGAGATGGGTGGAAACTACCTCAGTGCGGCCTGGTCCGTGACCACGTTCAGGCAGGAACTTATTATCCCTGCTGACTCCGCTGGGTACTACCGCCAATCCCGTCATTCAGACCGCAAAGATGATTTGTCAGGTCGGAGCTGAAGTCAGCGAAGGGGCGACGGCGGCGGCGCCGGACGGCCTGCCGATCCCGGCTGGACCTCGAAGTCACCCGCTATCCTGGCTCGACCTCACCCTGGCTCAGCCCCGAACTCGGAGGCCAGTTGGCGGAACTCGCTGACGCGGATCGGACAGAGCACAGCGTGGAGCTGAATCTGCGTAGCCGGGTGCGCGCCGGAGATCAGGACGCGTTCGGCATGCTTTTTGAGCAACACGCCCGCGCGGTCTATAACCATGCGTTCCGGCTGACCGGCAACTGGTCGACCGCGGAAGAGGTCGTATCGCTAACGTTCCTCGAGGCATGGCGGCTGCGGAGCACGATTCGGCCGGAGGGCGATTCGCTCTTGCCCTGGCTGCTCGGCATCGCTCTCAATGTGGCTCGCAATGTCTCCAGATCTGCCCGGCGGCAGCAAGCCGCGATGAGCCGGCTGCCGGCGCCACCCGACGTCCCTGACTTCGCCGATGAGCTAGCCAGCCGCATTGACGATGTCGTCCGGCTGCAGGTGGTCCGCGCCGCGCTTGGCGGCTTGCGGCGCGGCGAGCGCGATGTGCTCGCACTGTGCGTCTGGTCCGGCCTGAACTATGCCGAAGCAGCGGAAGCACTCAACGTGCCGGTAGGCACGGTGCGCTCGCGGCTGTCCCGTGCCAGGCGCAAGCTGCACAGGCTCGCCGCTGTTCCTGAGCACGATCCCGGCGGGCGGGAACTCGGCCCCGCGAGCGAACAGGTAGAGGGTGACCGCGAGCACGCGGTGCGGCCAAGGCGGGGAGGAACCCGATGAACGACCACGGCTCCCGGCGAGAGCGGGAGATCACCGAGCTGGCCAGGCTGCTGCCGGTGCCGGCCGGACAGGACCTGCCCGCGGGCCGCCAGCAGATCCTCAAGGAGCACCTGATGACAGAAACCCGCCGAACTGACGCGATCAGTCGGCCGCCGGCTTCAGAACATCGCAGTAAGCACCCCCGCAGCCTGGCCGCTCTGGCCGGAGCTGGCGTCCTGGCCGTGGCGCTGACGGCCGCCGTCGTCATTGGCGTGAACGCCCCGTCCTCGCCCGCACCGCGGAGCGGACCTGCCGGGGGCGGTACCCGGGCCACCGCCGCCGAACTGCTCGCCGACATCGCTAACGTTGCCGCAGGCCAGCCAAGCCCTGCCGTGCGCGACAGCGAATTCATGTACGTCAGCAGCGCGGTCGCTTACACCGAGGACACGATCGTCAACGGCCGCGAGACATCGACCATGGCAAAACTGCACGAGCGACAGGTCTGGCTGCCGGTAGCCAACATGTGCGTCACCGGGCTGCTCATCGAGCACGGATCCCGGA
The DNA here is from genome assembly GCA_963767215.1 of uncultured Actinomycetota bacterium. Lineage (GTDB taxonomy): Bacteria > Actinomycetota > Actinomycetes > Streptosporangiales > Streptosporangiaceae > JAJYUU01. The sequence goes on along the minus strand of CAVYDE010000013.1, from coordinate 46,033 downwards.
CACCGCTGTCACCGTTCCCCCTGGTACACGGCAAGATCGATCGCTCGGTGGCAAGAACAGGACCCCGATCTAATCTGCCGCGACCGAATTTCACGTGCCCGAGTGAGGGTCATCTGGGTGATGCGACCTACCGGCTGCTGCAGTCACTGCCGACCAGCCCGGCTGCACTGCTGAACTACCTCAGGCAAGGAAAGAAATTTACCAACGACGATCCGGTCACCGAGATCGGCGACCTGATCCGGGAGGCGATTATTCCCCCGGCGGTGGCTGCGGCGCTCTACCGCGTGGCAGCACTCCTCCCGGGCGCAACGCTTGTCCCCGACGTGACGAATGCGACCGGCCAACACGGGATCGCCATCGCCTGGACCAGCACGGATGCTCGGCACGAGTACCGGACTGAGTGGATCTTCGACAAGACCACCTTGCAGTACATCGGCGAGCGAGACTACAACGTCAGATCGGGCGTGGTGACTGGCGAAAGCGCCATCCTCCAGCGTGCCTTCGTCGATAAGGCGGGCCAGCTCCCGTAGAGCGCTCGCTTACCCGGCGCGGGAGGAGCGGCGGACCGGGTGCTGTGCGCGCCGGGACTGCTCGTATCCAGCCCGCGCCGCGACCGTCGACTCACGCGCCGCAACCTCGGCAACCGGCACGTCCCACCAGCCGTCTGAGTCGGGTGCCGCGACGAGCGGATCTGTCTGCACGTGGATCACCGTCGTGACGTCGCTCGCGCGCGCCTCGGCCAGCGCCGCGCGCAACTCCGCGATGGTGCCGGCCCGAAGCACCGAGGCGCCGAGACTCGCCGCGTTGGCCGCCAGGTCGACCGGCAGCACGTCACCGTCCAGCTGGCCGGTCGCCTGGTCCCGGTACCGGTACCAGGTGCCGAAGCGATCGGTACCGACGGTCTCCGATAGCGCGCCGATGGACTGGAACCCGTGGTTCTGCACCAGCACCACGATCAGCTTGATCCGCTCCTGCACGGCCGTGACCAGCTCCGAGCTGAGCATCAGGTACGAGCCGTCGCCGATCATGACGAAGACCTCGGCGTCGGGCCTGGCCAGCTTGACCCCGAGGCCGCCGGGGATCTCGTAACCCATGCAGGAGTAGCCGTACTCGACGTGGTAGCCGTCGTGCCCGCTGGCCGCCATAGCTTGTGCAGGTCGCCGGGCATGCTGCCCGCCGCGCACACCACCACGTCGCCTGGCTGGCAAGCCTCGTTCACCGCGCCGATCACCTCGGACTGCGCGGGCAGCGGCTGATGACCGAGGTGATAGGCCTGTCCACCCTCGGCATCCCAGGCGGCTGTCAGCTCGCGCGCCCTGGCCTGGTAGGTCTCCGGCACCTGCCAGTCGCCGAGCGCATCGGCCAGCACATCCAGGCCCGCGCGGACATCGGCGACCAGCGGGATGGCCGACTGCTTGGCCGCGTCGAACGCCGAGATGTTCAGGTTGATGAACCTGACGGCGTCGGCAACGAACAGGCTCGACGACGCGGTGGTGAAATCGGTCCACCGCGTTCCCACGCCGATCACCAGGTCGGCCTCGGCGCGCCAGCGCGTTAGCGGCGGTCGCTGCCGGTGGCGCCGATCGCGCCGACCGCGCACGGGTGCTCGATATTCGATCGAGCCCTTGCCGGCCTGGGTCTCCGCTACCGGGATGCCGGTCTGCCAGGCAAAGCCGGCCAGTTCGTCGGTCGCCTGGCTGTACCGGACGCCGCCGCCGGCCACCAGCAACGGCCGCTTGCTGACCCGGATCGCTGACACCGCCTCGGCGACAAGCTCGGGTTCCGGCCGTGGCCTCGGTACCCGCCACACCCTGGTGCTGAACAGCTCGTCCGGCCAGTCGTAGCGCCTCGACGGCGGTGTCCTGCGGCAGCGCGAGCGTGACCGCACCGGTCTTCGCCGGATCGGTCAGCACCCGCATGGCGTTCAGCAGGGCGGCCGGCAGTTGCTCGGGTCGCCAGATCCGGTCGAAGTACACCGACACCGGCCGGAAGCAGTCGTTCACCGAGACGTCGGCCGACCGCGGGTCCTCCAGTTCCTGCAGCACCGGGCTGGCCGGCGGCTGGCGAATACGTCGCCCGGCAGCAGCAGCACCGGCAACCGGTTGACCGTGGCCAGCGCCGCGCCGGTCACCATGTTCGTCGCGCCCGGCCCGATCGAGGAAGTGCAGGCGAACGCCTGCAGCCGGTGCGAGGCGCGCGCGTACCCGACAGCGGCGTGCACCATCGCCTGCTCGTTGCGGCCCTGGTAGTACTGCAGTTCGTCGCCCGCCTCCAGCAGCGCCTGGCCGAGGCCTGCGATGTTGCCATGGCCGAAGATGCCGAAGCAGCCGGCGAAGAACCGGCGCGGGACGCCGTCACGCTGGCTGTACTGGACGGTGAGGAACCGGACCAGTGCCTGCGCCACCGTCAGCCGCATGCTGCCCCCTTCGCCGTGCTGCAGTAGCCCGCCTGCTAGACCACACTGCCTTACGCCAGTGCTGCCTTACCACCGTTATGCTACGGCCGCTCCGCCACGCCGGTCAGCGGCAGCCGCGGATCCGGCTGCTGCGCCTGTCCACGATCCGCGGATCCAGGTGTGCGCCGGGTCGTCGCAGAACGCCATCGACCGCGGCGCGGGCGGGCCGGCCAGCACATTCAGGTAGTACAGGTGATGACCGGGCGCGGCCATCGACGGGCCGTGATAGCCGTACGGGACCAGCACGGTGTCGCCGCTGCGTACCTCGGCCAGCACGTCGATCTGCCGGTCCGGTCCCGAGGAATACACGCGCTGGTAGGCCAGCCCGCTGCCGCGCTCGGCCTCGTCGATCTCGAAATAGTAGATCTCCTCCAGCACGGCCTCAGCCGGGCCGGGCGCGTCATGCTTGTGCGGCGGATAGGACGACCAGTTGCCGGCCGGGGTGATCACCTCGACTGCCATCAGCTGGTCGCAGTCGAACGCGTCCGGGCGCGCAGAAGTTGTTGACCTGCCGGGTCGCCTGTCCGGCGCCGCGCAGCTCGACCGGCACTTCGTCAGCCGGACCGTACCGCACCGGCAGCTCGCCGGACGCGGCGGGCGCGGGGCAGCGCGAACCGGCCGCCGCCGCCGCTCCGCACCATCAGCTTCCGCGTCCCGCGGCACGTAGGCGAAGTCGCTGACCCGGCTGAACACGTTGCGCCGCCCGGCCAGTTCAGCATGCGGTAGCCGCCGCGATCACTTCGCAGCCGCCAGACAGCGGCAGCACCAGCATCTCCTGGTCACCGGTCGCGATCGTGACCTTTCCTCGCCCGGCTCCAGCGCCAGGATCCGCGAGCGTGGCATATTGCAGGCCGCTGCTGCGCCGGGCTCACCGCCAGCTCGAACGGCCCGCCGGACGGGTGCCGGCCGGCACGTGTAGCGCGCGCTGCGGTCACAGCAAGCCAACAGCGGTGTCGACGCTGGCCGCCACGTCACCGCCCGGCGGGTAGAGCAAGCTGCGGCCGACTACCAGCCCGCGCACGGTGGGCAGGCTGCAGCGCATGCTTCCAGCTGGCGTAGACGGCCTCCCGGTCACCGGCCGGGTCGCCGCCGAGCAGCAGAATCGGCAGCGTGGTGGCCTCGGCGACGCGCTCCATCTCCGGCACAACCGGCAGCTTGAGCCAGCTGTACGCCGACGTCGTGCCGAGCCCGGACGAGATACCGACCGACCTGATGGCCGCGTCCGGCGGTCAGGTCGTTGCGCGGCTGACCGCTCGCGCGGGTGATCATGAACGGCTCGATCATGACCGGCTTGCCCGCCGCGGCCAGTTCGTTGACCGCGTTGCGCGCTGGCCTCCAGCGTGCGGACTGTGCCGGGATCGGCCGGGTCGATCCGCAGCTAGCAGCTTGCCGGCGTCGAGCCCGGCGGCGACGATGCCCGCGGCGGTGTACCCGGTGAACCTGTCGTCCATCTCGAACGTCGGCGCCCAGTATCCCGCCTCGGTTCATCGAGCCGACGGCGACCTTGCCGTCCAGCGCGCCGAGCAGCATCAGGTCCTCGATGATGTCGGCGGTGCCCAGCACGCCGTCGACGCCGGGCCGGGCCAGCGCGATCATCAGCCGGTCGAGCAACTCGAACCGGCTGGCCATCGCCATCGGGTTGCCGCCGACCGACAGGATGCCGCGAGCGGTGTGGTCCGCCGCGATGATCATCAGCCGGCCGGACTCGCCGACCAGCTGCTCGCCGCTTCGGCCGGGCCGCCGCGGCGGCCGCGACCGCCTCCGGCGCGTGCGCCCTGGCCTCGGTCAGCCGGTGCCGCAGCTCATCCTGCATGTGGATCATCCTGCCTGCGCGTTCCCGGCATGGGCATTCCTGTGCATGTGCATCCTCCGATAGCAGCGCGTCCACTTCGGCCGCGGTGGGCATGGCGTCCGAGCAGGCGATCCGGGACGCGACGATCGCCCCGGCCGCATTCGCGAACCTGATCATCGGCTCGAGGTCCCAGCCTGCCAGCAGGCCGTGGCACAGCGCGCCGCCGAAACTGTCGCCCGCGCCGAGCCCGTTCACCACCGTAATCGCGTGACCGGCGGCACCACGACCTCGCCCGCCGCCGGTCCCTGGCCAGCACGCCGGCCGGGCCGAGCTTGACGACCGCCAGCTCGGCGCCCAGGTCCAGCAGGCGCCGCCGCGATCCTGGCCGGGTCCCTGCGACCCGACGGCCACCTCGCATTCGTCCAGGTTGCCGACGATGACAGTACTGAGCCGCGATCGCCTGCCTGGCCCAGCCGCCTGGCCTGCGCGGCCGACCGCCAGAACATAGGCCGGTAGTCCAGGTCCAGGACCGTCGGGTGCGCCCGGTCCCGGCTGGCCAGCGCGGCCAGTGTGGCCGCCCGGCTCGGCTGCACGCACAGGCCGGTCACGGTCGCCCAGAACACCCGGGCCGCAGCGGATCGCGGGATAGTCCAGTTCGTCGGCGTAGATCTCCAGGTCGGGCGCCTTCGGGAACCGGTAGAAGTAGAGCGGGAAATTGTCCGGCGGGAAGATCTCGCAGAACGTGACCGGCGTCGGCAGGCCAGGCACCGGCGTGACGAAACAGTCGTCCACCCCGTACCCGCGCAGCGCCTGGTGCACGAACTCGCCGAACGGGTCCGCGCCGGTCCTGGTGATGATGGCGGCGCTGTGACCGAGGCGCGCCGCGGCGACCGCCACGTTCGCCGGACTGCCGCCCAGGTACTTGCCGAACGTGGTGACCTCGGCGAGCGACACGCCTACCTGCTGGGGTAAATGTCCACGCCCGAGCGACCCATGGTGATGAGGTCGTGCGGCGTATCGCGGGCAGCAGGCGCGCCGGTCATCCGCCTCGCTCCCGATCGCCGGGGCGGCCGGGGCAAGGCGCCGTCGCGGGCCGGGTGCGAGCGGACGTCATGCTTCCCAGAATCTACCGCGTGGTAACGTTTGCGCAACCGTTATTTCGGGAGAATTCAGCAGCATGCAGCCGCGCGCTTCCCGGGTCCGCCTGGCCGACGTTGCCGAGATGGCCGGCGTCTCCACAACGACCGCGTCGCGCGCGCTGAACGGCCGCGGCGAGCTTACCGATGGCACTAGGGCAGCCGTACTCGAGGCTGCCGCGCAGCTCGGCTTCCGGCCCTCGCCGTTCGCACAGTCGCTGCGCACCCGCCGCTCGCACACGGTCGGGCTGATCGTCCCGCATGTCGATCACCCCTTCTACGCATCCGTCGTCCAGGGCGCGCAGTCCTACCTGCGCGATGTCGGTTACCGACTGATCCTGGTCGACTCAGGAGAGGACCAGGGCCGGGTGGCCGAAGCAGTTAGCACGCTGCTCGATCACTGGGTCGACGGCATCCTCATCTCGACCGCGCCGCTCACCGCAGAGCAGTTCCGCGAACTGCTCCACGGCACGCCCTGCATCTTCATCGACGAAGCTGTCGAGGGCGTGGGATCGGGCAGCGTCATGCTGGAGAACAAGAAGGGCATCGGCGAGCTGGTGCGGCATCTGGCCTGGCACGGGCATCACCGGATCGGCTATCTGGGCGGGCCCGGCGACCGCACCGACGGCCGCGAACGTCGCCAGGGCTTCGTCGAGACCGTGGCAGCGCTCGGCCTGAGCAGCGACCAGGAGCTGCGGCGCGAGTGCGAATGGAGCCTGCGCAGCGGCATCGAGCAGACCCGCGCGCTGCTGTCCGGCGACCAGCCGCCGACCGCCATCGTCGCCGCCAGCGTCGAGCTGGCGCTCGGCGCGCTCGCCGCCGCGCGCAGCCATCCGCTCCGGCTGCCTGAGGACCTGGCGCTCGTGTCCTTTGATGACACCTACTTCGCGCCGCTGCTGGAGCCGGCCCTGACGGTGATCCGCTACGACACCCCGGCTATCGGCGCGCGCAGTGCCCAGTTGCTGGTCGAGGCGATCGAGAACGAGCGGGCGGTTTACTCCGAAATACGAGTCGACGTCCGGCTAGTCGAGCGCAGGTCCTGCGGCTGTCAGTTTGACGTTCTGCAATCGCTCGCAGGCCAGTAGCGAGCCCTGCACCAGCGGGAACGTGGCCGAGGTCGGGCTGCGGCCGCCGGGAGCCGCGGTCGGGGCACGTCCGGCGGCGTGCATGCCGGGCGCCGCAGTAGCGAGGGAAAGGACGACACGGGATGCCATTGCCACTACGCGTCGGCGTTGTCGGGTGCGGCCTGATCGCGCAGGCCATGCACCTGCCGAACCTGGCCGAGCTGACAGATGACTTTCAGCTCGAGGCACTGTGCGACGTCAGCGAACCGGTCGCCGCCGCCCTCGCCAGCCGGTACCGGGTCAAGACCGTGCACACCTGCTGGCAGGACCTGATCGCCGAGCAGCTTGATGTTGTGCTGGTGCTGACGTCCGGCAGTCACGCGCCGATTGCCGTCGCCGCGGCCGAGGCAGGCTCGCACGTCTTCGTGGAGAAGCCGATGTGCCTCAGCGTGGCCGAGGGCATGCAGATGCACCGGGCCGCGCGCGACGCGGGCGTCCAGCTCATGGTCGGGAACATGAAACGCTACGACCCGGCTTACGAACGGCTGCTCGCGCACCTGCCACTGCAGGATCTGCGGCTGGTGACCACGACGACGCTCGAGTCGCCGTTCGAGCCGTACGTGCAGGCCTACCCGATGACCGACAAGATCCCGCCGCCGCCAGCGGTGCTCGCCGAACTGCGCGCCGAGGACGAGGCGCGGCTGGCCGCGGCCCTGCCGGAAGGGGATGAGCAGGCCAGGTTCTGCTACCGGTGGATGCTGCTGGACAACCTGGTGCACGAGCTGAATATGCTGCGCGGCGTGCTCGGCGAGCCTGACCGGGTGCACCAGGCCAGGCTGAGCCGGACCGTCTGCGACATCAGCCTCGGCTTCGGCCCGACGCAGGTGCACATGTCCTGGGTCGATCTGCCCGGCATGGCGCAGTACAAGCAGGAACTCGCGTTCTATGCCGTCGACAAGCGCATTACCTTGACGCTGCCCTCGCCGTACCTGCGGAACTTCCCGAGCCTGCTGACGGTCGAGACAGGCCAGGAAGGCAGCCCGTTCGCGGCACGTACCACCGAGATCACCTCGTTCGAGGAGGCCTTCAAGCGCGAGCTGGCCGAGTTCGCCGCCGCGATCCGCCACGGCAGGCCGCCGCGCACCGACGCCATCTCCGCGCTGCACGACGTGGCGCTGTGCCGGAGCATCGCCCTGTCGCACATCACCGGCAAGCCTGTCGACCTGCCGAGCGCGCTGCCCGCCTCGGCCAGCGACGGCGAGGCCGGCGACGGCGGGGCCAGTACCGACAAGTCCGGTACCGACAGGTCCAGTACGGGAGGGACCGCGGGATGACGATCTCGGTTGCGAACGCGCCCTGCAGCTACGGCGCGTTCGAGGTGACGGTGGGCGTCGACCAGAACGTCCCCGACGGTGTGACACTGCTCGACCATGTCGCCAAGGCTGATTACCAGGACATCTTCCCCGACCCGGCCGAGCCGGCCGACCGCCCGGCGGCCGATCAGGCCGCCAACCGGGAGTGGCTTCGGGCCCGCGGTATCTGACCAGTCCTGGCTGGCTAAGGTCAGACCGTGACGCAGACAGACTGCGACGTTCTTGTCATCGGGGCCGGCGTGATCGGCCTGAGCACCGCGATCTGCCTGGCCGAGGCCGGAGTCCGGGTCGCGGTGGCAGCCGCCGAGCCGCCGCAGCGCACGACGTCCGCAGCCGCGGGCGCCATCTGGGGACCGCACCTGGTCGGCCTCGACGACAGGATCGACCGCTGGGCCGGCGTCACCCTCGACCGGCTGGCCGAGCTGACGCGCGCCGCTGGCTCGGCGCGAACGTGCTGGACGGCATCGTCCGTACCGCCGACGGCCTGTCGGCCAGCGCGCAGGCCAGCGCCGACCCGCCGGAATTCGCGGCCGCGAGCAGCCTGACACCGTGCGGGCCAGGCGAGCTTCCGGCCGGATACCAGACCGGCTGGCGGCTGACCGCGCCGATCGTCTCGATGCCGCAGTACCTGGACTACCTAGTGCAACGGCTGGACCGGGCTGGCGGGATGACCACGTTCCAGCAGAATTCGGCACGCTCAGGGACGCGAGCTCCTTCGCGCCCGCCGCGCACGTCATCGTCAACTGCACAGGCTGCGGAGCGCGCGAGCTGATCGCCGACGATCGGCGTGGTGCCGGTGCGCGGGCAGGCAGTGGTGGTCGCCAACCCGGGCCTGACCGAATTCTTCGTCGGCACCGGCGCAGCCGGGTGGCGACCTGACGTACGTGTTCCCGCACGGTGACGTCGTCGTACTGGGCGGCACCGAGCAGGTCGGCGACTGGAGCCGCGAGCCAGACCCGGCGATCGGCCGCGCGGATCATCGCCGCCTGTGCCGCCGTCCGGCCGGAGCTGGCGGACGCGCCAGTGCTCGCGCACCGCGTCGGGCCTGCGGCCGAGCCGTGCCAGCGTCCGGCTGGAGGCCGAGCAGGACGGCTCGTGCACGGTCGTGCACAACTACGGGCACGGCGGCGCTGGCGTCACGCTGTCCTGGGGCTGCGCCGAGGATGCGACTGCAACTCGCGCTCGCCGCGCTCGGCTGAGCGCAGCCGCCGGATCAGAAGCCGGGGAAGATCGCCCGCAGCTTGTCCAGCATCTCCGGGTCGCGCGACCACCGACGACGGCGTGTGCGCCGGGTCGAGCCGCCCGTAGGACAGCCGCAGCAGCGCCTCGGCCGGCATCGTCACGTGCGGCAACGTCGCCCGCCGCCTCGCCAGGCCAGTCCTCCATGGTGACTGAGTCGCCGGAGGTCAGCAGGTAGTCGCGGTCCGGGCCGGTGGTCGTGATCCGCACCGCGAACGGCTCCGGCAGCGGCTTGCCCAGCCGCGGCGCGAGGAACTGCGGCACATTGTCGATGAGCAACTCGACCGCGTTGGCCTGCACGGTCGCGGCCGGGTCGGCCATCACCGCCAGGTCCCAGGTGTGCAGCACGTGCTCGCCCAGCCGCAGCCGGACAATGCCGACCGCGTCGAGCTGCATGCCGAAGAAGTCCATCCGGGCCACGGCTAGCTGCTCGTCGGTCAGCGCCTCCAGCGTGGCTGATCTGCTTCTCGTCCGCTGCCAGCGCGTCGGCCGCCTGCTCGTCCGGGCTCTTGGCGTTCCAGACGTCCCACACCGGGCCGGGAACGCGTCCCGGCTCACCGGCTCGGCCTCGCCGAGCGCGCCGGGCAGCATCAGCAGCGAGATCTCGGCGCCGCTGCCCAGGTGCGACAGCACCTGCGCCTTGCTCCAGTCCCGGCAGTACGACTGCGCGCGTACCTGCTCCGGCGTCATCGGCTGAACCAGGCCGGCCAGCCGGTCATGCGACTGCCGCAGCGTCGCGATCCAGGCCCGGGGGTCAGTGCTCACGAATACCTCCCTAATTACGGAACGGGGTCGTTCCGTTTCTCGGCACCTGCCGTCGCCGCCGTGACGAACCGGCACGGCTAAGGTGAGCAGAATGGACATCGGATTCGGCGCGCCCGTCTCGGGCGCCTGGGCCACACCGCAGAATCTAGCCGCATTCGCCACGGCCGCTGAAGGCGCGGGGTACCACTCGCTGTGGAGTTTCCAGCGGCTGCTGATCCCGGCCGGCTCGTCGATGGAGCCGGTCTACCACAGCGTGCTGGACCCGATGGCGGCGCTGTCCTTCGCCGCCGCGGTCACCGACGCGGATCAGGCTCGGCGTCGCGATCGTCAACCTGCCGTTCGTCTCCCCCGGTTACCTGGCCAAGCAGGCAGCGTCGGTCGACGTGCTGTCCGGCGGACGGCATGACCTCGGCCTCGGCATCGGCTGGATGCCGGAGGAGTTCGCGCTGACCGGCGCCGACATGGCCCGGCGCGGCGCGCGGGCGCCGAGTACGTGCAGGTGCTGCGGACCCTGTGGGCGGGCGGTGACGGTTCATTCGACGGCTAGTTCTACCAGGTGCCGGCCGGGACGCAGGCACCGCGCGCCGGTCCAGCCAGGCGGCCCGCCGATCCTGCTCGGCGGGATGGCCAGGCCCGCGCTGGAGCGGATCGGCCGGATCGCCGACGGCTGGATCACCTCCAGCCGGACTGACCTGTCCAGAGTCGGCTCGCTGATCGCGGTCGTGAAGCAGGCCGCCGGCGAGGCCGGACGCGATCCGGAGGCGCTGCGGGTCATCTGCCGCGGCGTGGTGCGCGCCGGCGAGCCGGTGACCGGGCCCGACGGCGAGCGGCTGCTGCTGTCCGGCTCGTTCGACCAGATCAGGGCGGACTCCGAAACGCTGGCCGCGGCCGGGCGTCACCGAGGTGTTCTACGACCTCAACTGGGATCCGCTGATCGGGTCGCCGGACGCCTCGCTGGCGGCCGCTACCGAGCGTGCGCGCGAGATCCTGAACGCGCTCGCGCCAGGCTCGGCCAGCTGACCCGCCCCGGCCGGCTGTGTTCCCGCGGATGCCAGCGTGACTGACGCGCCGATCCCGTCGCCCGTTGTGGTCGTGCCGTACGACCCGGCCTGGCCCGCGCCGCGCGGCCGCCGAGTTCGCGCGCTGCGCGACCGCGCTCGGGCCGCTTGTTCTTGCATGCCGAGCACATCGGCAGCACCTCGATCCCGGACATGGCCGCCAAGGACATCCTGGACTTGCAGTTGTCGGTCACCTGCCTGGATGACGCCGCCTCGGCATTCGATGGCCCGCTGGCCGGGCTTGGCTATCAGCCGCCTGGCCGTACGAGAACGACCACGTTCCGGCCGGGGATCACAGCGATCCGGCGCTGTGGGCCAAGCGGTACTGGAGCCGCGCGACCACCCCGCCGGAGACGTCAACCTGCATGTGCGGCTGCGCCGGATCGCCGAACGAACGGCTGGCGCTGCTGTTCCGCGACTGGCTGCGCGCACATCCGCTCGCGGTGGCCGGCTACGCGCGGTTCAAGCTGGCGCTCGCCGCCGCCGTCACCGACCTGGACGCTACACCGACATCAAGGATCCGGTGGTCGACGTGATCGTCGCCGCAGCCGGCGCAATGGGCAGCCGACACTGGCTGGCAGCCGCACGCTGGCGCGTAGCCAGCCAGGACAGCAAGCGGGCCGGCGGAGGCCGTGCTCCCGAAGTGGCTACGGGTTATTGACGAGAATGAAGCCGTTACTGATGGTGCGGCAGCCATTCAGCTTGACCCACAGATCCACATCGGGCCGGCCGGGATAGGACAGCGCGATAATCTCCTGCGACCCGTCGTCCATCGGGCAACTCCCGATGCCGCCGATGACATGGCTGACCGGCAGCGCGGCCATCGACCTCGCGGCCTGGCCGGCCGCGGACGCCGTCAGCACGACGTGCTTGCGCAGTTCAAAGCGCCGCCCGTTCAGGCCGTAGTAGAAGCACTCGAGTCCAGCCGACGGCTTCGCGGCGGGTAGCAGCCGGTCCGTCAGGTCGGCGCCGGTGTTGGTCACCCCAGCGGCGGACTTATCGGTCGCCGGGCAGCCACCGTTGACGAGCACCCGCAACCGCGGCCCTGCGCTGCTATCGGTCAGCGGGACCGGGTCAAGCCAGACCACGACCGCGTCGACGCGCAGCACGCTGCCCGACTGCCCGGTGCGTGCGCCGACCTCCACGTCGAGGTCAGCGGAGGACCAAGCGCGATTCTGCGGGCCGCGATAGCCGTAGCCTGCCAGGTTCGCCGAACCACCCTGGTAGCCGGTGGTCGAGCCGTCCTGCGGCAAGCCGCGCGGCGGGTGCGCGGCTATCCAGGCCATTGCCTGCGACAGCGGCATGCTCAGCCGCCACGAGCGCGAGAAGTCGATCAGCGAGCCCACCACCGGCGTGCCCATCGCCGGACCGGACCACGCGGGCGGCTTGCTCAGCGGTGTCGCGCCGGCCGGCACCACAGCCTTCGAGAGCAGCCGTTGCGCTTCTTGCCGTGCCATTCTGCGGTTGCCGGCGATAGTCGGCGGCCCGGCGGTCGCCATGACCGGCCCCGGCGTTCTTGCGGCGGCCGGAGCAGCCGGGGCGGTCCGGGCAGCCGCGCCGCCCGGCGCTTGCACCGAACCGCATCCGGCCGCGAACGCTGCCAGCACGGCTAGTGCCGCTCCGGCCGTCGCTGTTCTCATGCCTATGAGACGCCCGTCACATGCCGTCGGTTCCGCCGCCGGCGAAGAGGCGTGCTGTTCGCCGAGGTTCTGGATCCGCCGCGGCGAACCAACAGGAGTTTGCATGAACGCTGCGGAGCGCCGTAAGCCCCCGCAGGCCCAGCAGTTCAGTGGCGCCGGCGCAACGCAGGGTCTGCCAGCGCGGGCGGCTCGTAGCCACGGTCGGCTGGATTAAGGTTCATCCCTGGCGGCACGATCTCGTCGATCCGGTCAAGCAGATCCGCTGCCAGCCGCTGCGGCGCACCCAGCTGACTGTCCAGATGCTCCATTGTCCGCGGGCCGATGATCGCCGAGGTCACGCCCGGATGGCTCAGCACGAAGCCGAGCGCCAGATGGATCAGCGACATGCCTGCCTCGGCAGCGAGGCGGCCGAGGCGGTCGGCTGCCTCGAGCTTGAGCCGGTTGCCGGGCAGGCTCAGGTCGAAGCGGTGCGGCAGTCGCTGCGCCCGCCGGCTGACCGGCACGTCGCCGTCGAGCCGGTAGGCGCCCGACAGCCAGCCGCTGGCGAGCGGTCCCCAGCAGATCACGCCCATCTCGTACCGCTGGCAGGCCGGCAGCACGTCGGCCTCGACGCCGCGCACCAGCATCGAGTACGGCGGCTGCTCGCACACGAATCGCTCCCGGCCGCGCCGTTGCGCTGTCCACTGCGCCTCGACGATCTGGTCGGCAGGAAACGTGGAGGTGCCGGCGTAGCAGATCTTCCCTGCCCTGATCAGGTCGGACAGCGCGCCCAGCGTCTCGTCGATGTCGGTCGCCGGGTCCGGCCGGTGGATCTGATACAGGTCGATGTAGTCGGTGCCGAGCCTGCGCAGGCTGTTCTCGCACTCGCGGACGAGCCAGCGGCGCGAGTTGCCGCGATGGTTGACGTCCTCGCCCATGGCGCCGTGCGCTTTGGTTGCCAGCACCACGCCGGCCCGGCGCCCGCCGGTCAGCGCCTTGCCGACGATGGTTTCTGACTCCCCGCCTGAGTAGACGTCGGCGGTGTCGATGAAGTTGATGCCGGTATCCAGCGCCCGGTGGATGATCTGGATGGATTCCTCATGGTCCGGATTGCCCCAGGGCCCGAACATCATCGCGCCGAGGCACAGCGGACTGACCTGCACGCCGGTGGCGCCGAGAACTCGAGTGCTCATGCCGCAACCCTAAGGTGGCCGCCATCCGCCTCGCGGACTGCGTCACCCCGGCGACCCGGACGCTCAGGCAGCCAGCTGCACCGTCGTGATTCCCGGCACCGGCTGGCCTGTCTGCAGCGCACTGGCGATAGTGGCCACGACCTCCGCTGGCCGCTCGCGGAGCCGCTGTGGCGTGATGTGCAGCACCCTGAGCCCGGCCGCGCTTGGCGAGGAACTCGCCGCCCAGCAACAGGGTCGGGTTGTAGAGCGGCTGCGGCAACCCGGACTTCAAGATCAGCCGTCGCAGCTCCGCCTCGGGGACCGACCGGACGCCGGCGACGACTTCCGCCAGCACCGCTCGTAACTGCGCCGAGCCGTGCGTCGGCCCTTCGTGCACCTCCGCGACCAGTTGCTCCACGGTGCATTTGCCCTGCTGCACTGCGCCAGCCACGATGGCGCGCACGTCACTCCGATCAAGGTCCGCGCGTCACTCCGATCAAGGTCCGCGCCCGCCGGGCAACTGGCCGCGCCCGCGCCGGCCGGATACCCGCGTGCGCGGGCCGCCGACGGACGCTATCCTGGCCGGCATGAGCACCGAAACCGACCGCATCCCGGCCAAGCCAACGCTGGATGGCCTTGAGGACAAGTGGACGCAGCGGTGGTCCAAGGAGCGGGTAGTACAAGTTTGACCGCTCCAAGGGCCGCGATGACGTCTACGCCATCGACACTCCCCCGCTCACGGCCAGCGGGAGCCTGCATCTAGGGCACGCCTTCTCCTACAGCCAGACCGACGTGATCGCGCGCTTCCAGCGCATGCGCGGCAAAGAGGTCTTCTACCCGGTCGGCTGGGACGACAACGGCCTGGCCACCGAGCGCCGGGTGCAGAACTACTACGGCGTGCGCTGCGATCCGTCCCTGCCCTACCAGCCCGGCCTGGCGCCGCCCGCGCCTGGGCAACTCGCGCCCGCTGAGCCCGCCGAGCAGCTGCCGGTCTCCCGGCGCAACTTCGTGGAGCTGTGCCGCCAGCTCACCGAACTGGACGAGCACGCCTACGCCGAGGCCTGGCGCCGCCTCGGCCTGTCGGTCGACTGGGAGATCAGCTACCGCACCATCGACGACCGGGTGCAGGCGGTCTCCCAGCTGGCCTTCCTGCGCAACCTCGCCCGCGGCGAGGCCTACCAGGCCGAGGCACCGGCCCTGTGGGACGTGACGTTCGGAACCGCGGTGGCGCAGGCGGAGATCGAGGACCGGGAGGTCCCCGGCACCTTCATCCGGCTCGCTTTTACCATCCACCAGGACCAGGAACGTGGTGACCTCCCGGCCCGGCCGCCAGTCCGCGCCGAGGTCGTCGTGGCGACGACCAGGCCTGAGCTGCTGCCAGCCTGCGTGGCGCTGGTGGCGCACCCGGACGACGAGCGCTACGCGCGAGTTGTTCGGCGTCGACGGCGACGACGCCGGTATTCGGCGTGCAGGTGCCGATCCTCGCGCACCGGCTCGCCGACCCGGCCAAGGGCACCGGCCTGGTGATGGTGTGCACCTTCGGCGACATGACCGACGTGACCTGGTGGCGCGACCTGCGGCTGGCGACCAGGCCGGTGCTCGGCAAGGACGGCAGGCTGCTGCCCGAGCCGCCGGCCGGGCCTGGACAGCGCCGCGGGCCTGGCCGCGTACGCGCAGATCGCCGGCCAGACTGCCAAGGCGGCCAGGCGGCAGGTGACCGACATGCTGCACGCAGCAGGGAAGCTGCGCGGCGAACCGGAGCCGATCCGGCACGCGGTGAAGTTCTACGAGTACGGCCAGGCGCCGCTGGAGATCATCACCACCCGGCAGTGGTACGTGGCGAACGGGAGCCGGTCG
This sequence comes from uncultured Actinomycetota bacterium, assembly GCA_963767215.1. Taxonomy (GTDB): domain Bacteria; phylum Actinomycetota; class Actinomycetes; order Streptosporangiales; family Streptosporangiaceae; genus JAJYUU01. Next base: position 30,503 of record CAVYDE010000013.1, on the reverse strand, counting down.
GCGGAACTGGCCAGCGCGCCTGCTGGCCAGGGGCCGCGAGCTGCAGTGGCATCCCGAGCACATGCGGGTCCGCTACGAGCACTGGGTGGAGGGCCTGACCGGCGACTGGCTGATCAGCCGGCAGCGGTACCGCGGCGTGCCGATCCCGGTCTGGTACCCGCTGGACGAAGCGGGCCGCCCGGTGCATGACAAGCCGATCGTGCCGTCGGAGGCTGATCTGCCTGTCGACCCGGCGGCCGACACCCCGCCCGGCTACCGGCCGGATCAGCGCGGCGAGCCCGGCGGTTTCGTCGCCGACCCTGACGTGATGGATACCTGGGCGACCTCGTCGCTGACACCGCAGATCGCCGGCGGCTGGCCGGATGATCAGGACCTGATGGACCGCGTGTTCCCGATGGACCTGCGGCCGCAGGCGCACGAGATCATCAGGACCTGGCTGTTCTACACGGTGCTGCGCTCGCACACCGACGCCGGCGTGCTGCCGTGGCGGCACGCCGCCATCTCCGGCTGGATCCTGGATCCGGACCGCAAGAAGATGTCCAAGTCCAAGGGCAACGCGGTGACGCCGGTGGACCTGCTGCGCGAGTACGGCACCGATGCGGTGCGGTACTGGTCGACCAGCGCCCGGCTCGGCGTGGACACCGCGTTCGACGTCGCGCAGATCAAGGTCGGGCGGCGGCTGGCCATCAAGCTGCTCAACGCCGGCCGGTTCGTGCTCGGGTTCGGCTCGCCGGACAGCACCGGCGGCGCGGCTGGCCGCAGCCAGCATGAGCTGATCACCGAGCCGATCGACCTGGCCTTCCTGCGCCGGCTGGCCGCGGTGACCCAGCAGTGCACGGCCGCGCTGGACGACTACGATCACGCGCCCGGCGCTGGCGCAGGCGGAGCGGTTCTTCTGGTTCTTCTGCGACGACTACCTGGAACTGGTGAAGGCGCGCGCCTACGGCGAGCACGGGGCGGCGCCGGCCGCATCGGCGCTGGCGACGCTGCGGACTCGGGCTGTCCGTGCTGTTGCGGCTGCTGGCACCGTTCCTGCCGTTCGTGACCGAAGAAGTCTGGTCCTGGTGGCAGGACGGGACTGATTCACCGGTCGGCCTGGCCCGGTGCGTCCGACTTCGGCGACCAGGCGGCATCGGGTGACGACGCGGTCATCGCGGCCGCAGCCGCGGCCATCGCAGCGATCAGGAGGGCCAAATCACAAGCCCAGCTGCCGATGAAGAACCGCGGTCCCGCTGCTGATCCTGACCGCGGACCAAGCCGCGCTCGACGCCCTGCGGGCGGCCAGCAACGATGTGCGCTCGGCGGGCCGGGTGACTGAGATCCAGCTGCGGAACGCCGACCGACCCGAGCCTGCCTACGAGGTCGTGCTCTAGCGAAAGGGCGGCGTTAATCGTTCGTGCCGTGGCGCCAGATACAGGAAACTGGCGTCATGGCTCGCATCCGCGATGTTGTCTTCGATTCCCCGCATCCGGCATCGATCGCCCGGTTCTGGGCGCAGGCGCTCGACGGATACCAGGTCGCGCCCTACGACGAGGCCGAGCTAGCCCGGTTGCGCGCGGGCGGCATCTACGACGTCGAGGATGACCCGAGCGTTCTGGTGGTGCCAGCCTCCGGTGCGAGGCCCCGGTTCATCTTTCAGCTCGTACCCGAGGCGAAGGTCGCCAAGAACCGGGTCCACCTGGACCTGGCCGCCGACGACCCGCGGGCCGAGGTTGACCGGCTCACCGGGCTCGGCGCGCGGGTCCAGGCAGAGCTTGCGGGCTGGATCACCATGACTGATCCCGACGGCAACGAATTCTGCGTGTTCCTGCACTGAGCAGCCACTGTGCCACCGGGCCAGAAGCCAGGCCGGGTAGCACCGGCGGCGGTGCACCCGCCAGGTAGTCTCCAGACATGGACAAGGTAGAGCTGTCAGAGACTGAATGGCGGGACCGACTGTCCCCGGAGGAATACCACGTACTACGCGAAGCGGGCACCGAAGCCCCGTTCACCGGCGAGTACACCGATACCGAAACCAACGGCGTGTACAAATGCCGCGCCTGCGGCGCCGAGCTCTTCCGGTCGAATGCCAAATTCCACTCAGGCTGCGGCTGGCCGAGCTTCTATCAGCCGACCGAGGATGACGCGGTGATCTTGCTGGAGGACCGTGCGCTCGGCCGGACCAGGGTCGAGGTCAGGTGCGCAGCCTGCAATGGTCACCTCGGCCACGTGTTCGAGGGCGAGGGCTACGATGTGCCGACCGACCAGCGCTGGTGCATCAACTCCGTATCGCTGACGCTCGACGAGGAGTGAGCAGCCAGGCGGCAGACGGCCCAGTTGCTCCGGCCGGGCCGCCGGGCTGCGGCTTATCAGGGCCGGCGAGCTGTCCGGGGCAACGGCCCAGACCAGCGGCATGGTCAGGTCCGCCGCCATCTCTGGTGAGCTGACCGGCGCCAGGTCGCTCTGGATGGGCCGCACCGAACTGCCGCCAGGAGTGAATTCGGGCGACCACCACCACGGCGAGTCCGAGACCGGCATCTATGTGGTGGCAGGTGCCCCGGTTTTCGTCTGCCGCGACCCTGTCACCGGTGCGGTGGTCAGGCTGCAGACCCAGCCGGGAGACTACGTCTTCGTGCCGCCGCACGTGCCGCACCGGGAAGAGAATCCGTCACCGGACGAGCTCGCGGTCGTCGTCATCGCGAGGTCGACTCAGGAAGCAATAGTTATCAATGTGGACCAGTTGTAACCTCGGTCACTATGTGGAAAAGCCGCCGGGCAGCCACCGGAGCAGCCTGCGCCGCACTGGTCCTGGCAGGGCTCATCGTGGCGGCGAACTCGACGGCGCAGGCGCCGCGGCCAGGGGCGACCGCGAGACTACTGACGGCGGCCTCTCCCGCCCTGGTCAAGGACCCCGCCGTCCTGGTCAACCCCTTCATCGGCACCGGCGGTACCGGTGACGTCTTCCCCGGCGCCGACGTTCCGTTCGGCATGCTGCAGTGGAGTCCCGACACAACGAATCCGCCCGACGGCGGCGGGTACTCGGCAGCCTCAGACGACATCACCGGATTCAGTCTCACCCACATGTCGGGTCCTGGCTGCCGGGCGGCGGGCGACGTTCCGATCCTGCCGACCACGGGCGGCGGCATCGTGCCCGCCGCCACCGATACCTTCAGCCACCGCAGGCAGACCGCGCAGGCCGGTTACTACGCGGTCAAGCTCGGCAACGGCACCGACGTCCGGCTGAGCACCACGACCAGGACCGGGATAGCCGAGTTCGCCTTCCCGGCCAGCCAGCGCGGCAACCTGATCTTCAAGCTGGACGGCAGCCAGCTCGGCGACCGCGCGGTGAGCTTCAAGGTCCTCAGCCCGACCTCCGTTCAGGGGTCGGTGACCTCGGCGAACTTCTGCGGCACCGGCCGCGCCTACACGCTGTATTTCCAGCTGCGTTTCAGCCGCGCCGCCAGCAGGCACGGCACCTTCACCGGTGCGACACCGGCCGGCCTGCACCGGCAGGCCGCGAGCCTGACCGCCGGCCTGACCGCGAGTCCGGCGGCGCTCCGCGGCGCGGTCGGCGGTTACGTCAGCTTCCGGCCGGGCAAGCCGGTCATCGCCAAGGCCGGCATCTCCTACGTCTCCGCGGCCAATGCCGCCGCTAACCTGAAAAAAGAGGATCCGGGCTGGAGCTTCGCCGCGGTGAAGTCGGCGGCACAGCGCCAGTGGAACTCGCTGCTCGGCAAGATCGACATCGGCGGCGGCACCACGGCACAGCGCACCGTCTTCTATACCGCCCTGTATCACTCCCTGCTGGCGCCGAGCGTGTTCAGCGACGACAACGGGCAGTACGCCGGCGCGAACGGTGGCGTGCGGACCGTGGATCCGGGCCAGCACGCGGTGTACACCAACGTCTCGGGCTGGGACATCTACCGGACGCAGGCGCCGCTGGAAGCGCTGCTGGATCCTGTCGCGGCGGCGGGCGCCGCGCAGTCGCTGCTCGACACCTACCGGCAGACCGGGATGCTGCCGCGCTGGCCCGCCTACGGCTCGGATGCCTACACGATGGTCGGTGACCCGGCCGACGCAGTCATCGCCGATTACTACGCCTTCGGCGCTACCGGCTTCGACAGCACCGCTGCGCTGACCGCGATGATCAGCCAGGGCAGTAAGCCCGGCAAGGTCAGGCCAGGCCTGGCCTACCTGGACCGGCCAGGCTACCTGCCGTCTGACGGCAGCTACGGCTGCTGCAATTACCACGGTCCTGTGTCGACGACGCTGGAATACGACACCGACGATTTCGCCATCTCGGCGCTGGCGGCAGACCTCGGCGATCAGGCCGACCAGCAAGCCTTCCGGAACCGCGCGGAGGACTGGGAAGACCTGCTGAATCCGGCAAGCGGGCTGCTGCAGCCGCGGCTAGCCAGCGGGAGATGGCAGGCCGGTTTCAGCCCGGTATCGGCGAACGGCTTCGTCGAGGGAGACTCCGACCAGTACACCGGCATGGTTCCGTTCGACCTGGCAGGCCTGATCGCGGCCAAGGGCGGTCGCGGTGCGATGGCCCGCTACCTCGGCCGCGTGCTCTCGCACTTCGACTCCCGCTCGACCGGCAGGACAGCCGACCTGGCCAACGAGCCCAGCATCGGGCTGCCGTTCGAGTTCGACTACCTCGGCAGGCCGTACGACACGCAACGTACCGTCCGCGCCATCGCGGACCAGCTGTGGTCGGACTCGGACGGCGGCATCCCCGGCAACGACGATCTCGGCGCGATGAGCGCCTGGTACGTGTGGTCCGCCCTCGGCCTGTACCCGATGACGCCGGGCACGACGACACTCGCGCTTGGCTCGCCGCTGTTCGCCACCGCGGTCATCACGCTGCCCGCCGGCAAGACGCTGCGCATCGTCGGTACAGGCGCGGCGGCGAATGCGCCCTACGTGCGTTCGGCCACGTGGAACGGCGCGGGCTGGAACCGCGCCTACGCGCCGGCCTCGGCCATCACCAGCGGCGGGACGCTGAACTTCCGGCTGGCCAGGACGGCGGACACAAGCTGGGCGGCAGCGCCCGCGGACGCCCCGCCCTCCTACGGCGGCATCGGCCCTGCAGTGCGGTCCGGCCCGGTCGTATCGTCAGGGCCTGACAGCCTCTGCCTGACAGCGCCGCGATCCCCGGCAGCCGGCGCGGAGGCCAGCGCCGCCACCTGCACTGGCAGCGCGCGCCAGCGGTGGACAGTCAGTCCCGGCCGCACGCTGCAGAGCGGCGGGCTGTGCCTGCAGGCAGGCCGGGCGGGCGCGGCGCTGGTGCTGCGGACCTGCGGTAGCGGCGCCGATCAGCGGTGGCGCGCCGGCCCCGGCGGCGAGTTGCGCAGCGACAGCAACGGGCAGTGCCTGACCGGGCCGGCCAGCGCCGCGGTGCACCGGGCCACGGCGGTCACCCGCGCTTGCTCGCGAGCCAGGTACGCGAGCTGGGCATTGCCCTACTCGGCGCCTATCGCCGCGGGCTGACGAACAACCAGGGCGGGAACGCGGCAAGCTGGCGAGGCGAGCCGACGGTTACCAGCTGTTCTTCCTCGCCCGTGCCTCGTACAGCAGCACGGACGCGGACACAGAGACGTTCAGCGAATCGGCCGCGCCGAGCATCGGGATGCCGACGCGCTGGTAACCGTGCTCATACCAGGCCGGTGAGATGCCGTACCGCTCGCTGCCGACCACGAGCGCTGTCCGGCCGCGGTAGTCGGCTTGCCGGTAGCTGAGGCTGTCGTCGGTGTCGGCCAGGTAGACCGTGAAGGAGTTACTGCGCAGCCAGCTGATCGCGTCACCGACGTCGGCGAACTCCAGGGAGGGCACCTTCATGTTCATGCCCTGGCTGCTGCGCAGCACCTTGGGGTGCGTGAGCCTGGTCCGCTTGCTGGTGAGGATCAGGCAGTCGGCAGCGCAGGCATCCAGCGTCCGGATCAGCGTCCCGAGATTGCCGGGAATCTCCAGTGCGTCGGCGACCAGCACCAGCGCGTCGGCGCTCAGCGGGATCGCCTCGGGCTGCCAGTCCGGCAGCTGCGCGATGCACATCAGCCCGTCCGGGTTCGGCCGCTCGGCCAGCCGCTCCAGCGTCTTGGCCGAGATCTGGTAGGCCCGCCGGGCCCGGCCGGCCAGCTCCGCGGCTCGCTTGGCTGACTCGTCGGAGTAGGCGGCCTCCGGGCACCAGAGGAACGCGTCGACCTCGACGCCAGTCGATAGCACCATGTTGATCTCGAAAAGACCCTCGGCAACGAACGTTCGCCGCGGTATCCCTGTCCTGTTGTTCTGGATGTCCCTGATCAGGTCGGCGACAGGGTGCCGCAGGCCGATCTGCTGCAGGTCCACAGACTCGCCTCCCCTTGCTCGGCTGACGTCGGCTGGCCAGGCCGGCTACGCACGCCGCTGGAGGCAGCCCGGGCCGAGCTCGCTCAGCCGGGAAAGCCCGCTCAGCCGCATGGTCAGCTCGAAGTCGTTGCGCAATGCCCGCAGCACGTGCCGCACCCCTGCCTCGCCGCCGAGCCCGAGACCGTAGACATAAGGGCGGCCGAGCAGCACGGCCTGCGCGCCCAGTGCCAGCGCCTTCAGCATGTCGGCGCCGCCCCGGATGCCGCTGTCGAACAGGACGGTGAGCCGGGAGCCGACCGCCGCGGCGACCGGCGGCAGCGCATCAAGCGCGGCGATCGCGCCGTCGACCTGGCGGCCGCCGTGGTTGGACACGATGATGCCCTCGACTCCGCAGTCGGCGGCCCTGACCGCATCCGCGGCCGACAGGATCCCTTTCAGCACGATGGGCCCGTGCCAGTGCTGCCGCAGGAACGGCAGGTCGTTCCAGGTCAGTGACGTGTCGCCGAAGATCTGGGTGTACCGGAGAATCGCCGAACTCGGATCGGCCTCGACCGGCTGCGCGAGCGCGGCCTCGAATGCCGGATCGGACAGGTAGTTCTGAATGCCGACGCCCTGCAGGAACGGCAGGTAACCGTTGTCCAGGTCGCGCGGCCGCCAGGCGAGCATCCTGGTGTCCAGGGTGACGACGAGCACGCGGTAACCGGCAGCCTGCGCCCGGCCCAGCAGGCTCGCGGCGACCGCGCGGTCCTTGGGCCAGTACAGCTGGTACCAGCGCTGGCCGTCACCGCTGGCGGCGGCGACGTCCTCGATCGCGGTCGTCGCGGCGGTACTCAAGATCATCGGAATGCCAGCCGCCGCGGCCGCCCTGGCGACTGCCGCCTCGCCGTCGGCGTGGGCGATACCGAGCACGCCGACGGGCGCGAGCAGGAACGGCACGGTGAAGTCGGTGCCCAGCAAGGTCGTGCTGTACGACGGCGTGCTGACGTCGGTCAGCATCCGCGGCACGATGCGCCAGCGTCTGAAGGCGGCCAGGTTTTCCGCGGCGGTGTCCCCGGAACCCGCGGCGCCGGCCACGTAGTCGTGCGCGCGCGGCGTCATGACGGCCAGGGCTGCCTGTTCCAGCCGGCTGAGGTCGGTCGGAAAGTCGGGTACCGCGCCAGTCAGGCCGGTCAGGTAGATCTCGTCCTGATAGCTCTCCAGCGGCTGGCTCACTCGACCTTGCCCCTCCGGCCGGCGCCGGGCGGCCCGGCTGGCAGCCCGCGATTGCGCTCATCACATGGTGTCATGACGCGACACCCGACCCTGATCGGCACGGGACTGCCGGGCCTGTCGGCAGGCCTGCCTGGATTCACCTGATGGCCGTCGACGCCAAATGTTTACCTGGATGTCGCCGCGTGTATCCGATCCCTTGTGTGCCGCTTACGCAGCGCCCACTATCGAATGACTATGACTATTTCTGGCTCGAGTCACCGGCTGCTGCGAGCGGCCACTGCGTGCGGAATCGGGATGCTGACGCTCGTCGGCGTCGGCGTCGGAGGGACGGTCGCGTCGGCGGCGCCGGCCGTGCCCAAGGCCGTCACCATCACGAGCTCGGGGCTGCGCCCCGGCGCGATCAAACACGTCTGGCTCATCATCTTGGAGAACAAGTCCTACGACGCCACCTTCACCGGACTGAACCAGAACTCCTACCTCTGGAAGACTCTCCCGGCCCAGGGCGTGCTGCTGAAGAACTACTACGGCACTGGTCACTCCAGCATGGACAACTACCTGTCGATGGTGTCCGGCCAGGCTCCAGAAGAGGACACCCAGGAAGACTGCAGCGTCTCGAACAAGCTGATCGGCCCAAACTCCGACATCATCAGCACCGGCTCGATCAGGGGCAGGAACAGCAACTACGGCCAGATGGACTCGCCGGCCAACGCAGCGCAGCCAAGCGGCGCCAACGCGCCGCTCGGCGAGAACGGTTGCACGTACCCAACGGACGTGCCGACGCTGTTCAACCAGTTCAACGCGTCCGGCGTGACCTGGAAGGGCTATGCGCAGGACATCGGCGGCGCCCAGGTGCCGGGATCGACGTCCTTCCAGCCAGACCTCGTGCCGAACCGCGAGGCCGCCGTCTGTGCCGGGCCGGGCACCGCGGCCAACAACCCTGACACCAACCCGACCAGCATGTCGGCCAACTTCCCGCCAGGCGTGACGACCTTCACGTCGGCCCAGGCAAACGACCAGTTCGTGGCCAAGCACTTCCCGTTCCCGTGGTTTGAGTCGCTGACCGGCGCGGTCAATGCCAGCGGTCCCGATACCCCGCCGCTCAACGAGCCGTCGAACGGCGGCACCAACTGCGACGGCGACCACGTCACGAACCTGGACAGCCCGACCACCGGCCTCGTGCATGACCTGCAGCACGTCGCCACGACGCCGAACTTCAGCTGGATCACCCCGGACAACTGCAGCGACGCGCACGACGCTTCCTGCCACGGCAACAACCTGTCAGGCGCGTTCAACGCCGACGGCACGCCGAATTACAACTCCCCGATCCCCGACGACCCGGAGTCCACCACGCCGGTCAACTTCACCGGCGGTCTCTACGCCTCCGACCTGTTCCTCGAGTACTACATCCCGCTGATCGAGCAGTCGCCGGCCTTTAAGCAGGGCGGCCTGATCGACGTCACCTTCGACGAGGCGTTCGCACCGTTCACCTACACGGGTAACAGCTTCAACAACGCCAACGCGTTCGGCCCGACGTCGGCCGACCAGCCGAACTTCACCGCGAGCCTGAAATCTGACACCGCGGGCGAGAACCTGTCCGGCCGCAACGTCCACAGGGAGCCGACCGGCCCGAACTCGACGCTGGGCAAGAACGCGGAGGGCGACGAGCTCTACCCGGGCCCCGGTAACAACGCCTTCATCGACCGGCCGCCGGCCTGCACGCAGACCACTCCGACGCTGGTGCCGTCTGACTGCGTGCCCGGCATCGTCCGCGGCGGCGCTGGCAGCCCGCCAGGTGCCAGGACCGACTCGGTCACCGGCAACTCCGGATCGAATGTCATCGCCGACAACTCGATCGTCGCCGACGACACCGGTCGCGAGGTGACCGGTACCAACATCCCGGCCAGTTCGTTCGTCGGCGCCGTCAGTGACACCGGCCCCGAGTTCCCGACCACGGCAGGCGGGCTGGTCGACAGCGGGTCGTTCCAGCTCGTCGACCAGAACGGCAGCCCGGTGGCCCCGACCGGCGCGGTGACCAGCATCACGCTGAGCGCGGAGGGTGACCCGAGCGACCTGGCGGCCGGCCAGACACCAGACCCGCTGTTCAACGCCACCAAGGCAACGCGGGGCGGCGGCGATACGGGCAGCGTCCTGATCAGCCCGTTCATCAGGCCAGGCTCGGTGTCCACCGTGTTCTACAACCACTACAGCTGGCTGCGGACGATGGAGGATCTCTTCAACGTCGGCGACGGCCGAGACTGGGCGCGGCTGCCGGCCGGCACCGTGTCGGGCGGCCTGGACGGACTGGGTCACCTGGGCTACGCAGCCCAGCCCGGCCTTGAGCCTTTCGGCCGCGATGTCTTCAACAATCCGGCGGGCTTCGGAATCGGCCGGGGTCACCAGACCTTCCAGCTAGATTCCTACGTCATGCCGCTCCCTCAGTCGTCGTGGCAGCGGCTGACGCTGGCCATCGCGACTCCGTCGCTCGCGCTGGCGGCCGCCGGCGGTTATATCTGGTACCTGCGCCGGCGGCGCGCAGCCCTGCACGGGCAGGCATGAGCCTGCTGATCGACAGCAAGCAGCAAGCGCGGCAGTTCGTGAAGCTGGCCGGCCCGGTCTCCGCCGTCACCGCGGCGAGGAACCGGGCCTGCCGGCCCGCCGCACTGGCAGCGCTCGCGCTGCTGGCGCTCATCACGCTCGCGCTGGCCGGCTGCGGCTCCGGTGGCAGCCGTCCGGCGGCCTGCCGAGCAGCAACGCCGGCCATTTCCGCGGCTACCCGTCCTACCTGCCGCGTAATACCCTCAACTACCACAGTGACACCGTGCTGACCGGCACCGCGCAACGGCCAGCGCTGACGAACCAAGGCGACGGCGTCGAGGTCAAGACCCAGCGATGGTCGGTGCTGGTCACCGTGTCCGGCCCGCAGGTGCCTGGCGAGGGACTGCCCTACCAGGCGCCGTCGACGACCTGCACGTGGGTGGTCACCATGTCCGGCGCGACCGGCCCCGTGCCGATCTCGGCGGCCGACTTCACCAGCATTGATGTCCTCGGCAACGTGTACCTCCCCAAGTTCGTGCCGGGGCAGCCGCGACCGCCTGCGGTCCTGCGCCCCGGCAAGAAAGTCAGCTTCGAGCTGCGCGCGGCCGAGGCAACCGGCGAGGGCCTGATGCGCTGGGCGCCCGATGGTGTGAACATCGTCGCCAAATGGGACTTCGTCGTCGAGAACGACTGACCGGCGGGTCACGGCCGGCGGCCCGCGGCAGGGCCCGGACCGAGGTATTCCGGTGCCACGGGCACCTGGCGGGGGACAATGCTGCCATGCAGCAGAGCGAAGGCCAGGAAACAGCCGGTACTGCCGTCCGGCTGGCTGAGCTGGTCGCTGCCTTGTCGCTCGGCATCGACCTTGGGTTCGGGCAGCCCATGGAGCACGTGCTGCGCCAGTGTCTCATCTCGCTGCGGCTGGCCGAGCGCATCGGGCTGGACGACGAGGCCCGTTCGGCTGTCTATTACACCGCGCTGCTGGTCAACGTCGGCTGCCACGCTGACGCGCACGAGCAGGCGAAGTGGTTCGGCGACGACATCTTGCTGAAATCCGGCAAATACCGGCACGAACAGCGCAGCATCGCGGCGATGGCTGCCTCGCTGCGGCGGCTCGGCTACGGCCACGCGCCCGCGCACCGGTTCCGCATCGGCCTGGAGTTCGCGCTGACCGGCTTCCGCGACCTGGACCAGATGATCGCCCAGCATGCCGCTCTGGCCGGCACGCTCGCAGCCGAGATTGGCTTGTCCGATGCCGTGCAAGACGCCATCGGCGCCTCTTATGAGCGCTGGGACGGCCGCGGCTGGCCAGGCGAGCGGAAGACCACGGCTATCCCCGTCGCTGCCAGGCTGGCGCAGCTCGCCGAGTACATCGAGGTCGTGCACCGGGCCGGCGGCCAGGACGCCGCGGTGGCGCTGGCCCGCAAACGGCGCGGATCGCAGTTCGATCCCGAGCTGGCGGATCTGCTGTGTGCCGATCCTGACGCCATCCTCGGCACGCTGGACACCGCAAGCGCCTGGCAGGCGGTCATCGATGCCGAGCCCGCGCTGAACGTGACGCTGTCGGGGAGCCAACTGGACAGCGTGCTGCACGGCGTCGCCAGCTTCGTCGACCTGAAGTCGCCCTACATGATCGGTCATTCCGCCGCGGTCGCCGAGCTCGCCAGCGCGGCCGGCACTCAGCTTGGCATGTCCGGCAGCGCCGCGCGGCAGCTGGGCAGGGCCGCCCTGGTCAGCGGGTTTGGCAGGCTCGGAGTCTCGAACTCGATCTGGGACAAGCCTGGACCGCTCGGCGCGGGCGAGCGGGAGCGTGTGCGCCTGCACCCCTACCTGACCGAACGCATGCTGCAGCAGTCCAGCTGGCTGGCCCCGCTCGGCGCGATCGCCGGCCAGCTGCGCGAACGGCTGGACGGCTCGGGCTATCCGCGCGGTCTGGCCGGCCACGCCATCCCGCTAGCTGGCCGCGTCCTGGCCGCCGCCGATGCGTACCAGGCGATGCGCGAGCCGAGACCTTACCGGGAAGCGCTGACCGCTGCGGCCGCGGCGGCGGAACTGCGCGCCGATGCTGCGCAAGGGTTGTTGGCCGCCGACGTCGTCGAAGCGGTGCTCGCCGCCGCGGGCCACCAGGCGGCGGGGCGGCCGGCCCGCCCGGCCGGGCTGACCGTGCGCGAGGTCGAGGTCCTGCTGCTGGTAGCGCGCGGCATGTCCAGCCGCCAGATCGCCGGCCAGCTAGTGATCTCACCGAAGACGGCGCGCAATCACATCGAGCACATCTACACCAAGATCGGCGCCTCCAGCCGGGTCACGGCCTGCCTGTTCGCGATGCACGAGGGTCTTGTCCCCGACCCGAACTAGGACAATTAACCCCCAAACGACGGCCGGGAACGTGGCCAGCGCGAGCCGGCTGCCGAAGATGAGGCAACCGCCTCATGCGGGTCGCGACGAGCGCACCTACCGTCGGGCATATCAGCTAGCAGCAAGAAGGAGCAGATCATGCCCGCATTCTCCAAGGACACGGCCCCGAAGATCGAGGACTTCGGCCCAGGGTCCCAGCACGGCGGCGAGCTCGCGGACTACACCGCCGAGTTCGTCACTATCCGGCAAGGTCACTCGCTGGCGCCGATGCTCAAGGGCATGCCGGACGACAGCTGCCAGTGCCCGCACTGGGGTTACGTGCTGGCTGGCTCGATCACCGTCACCTACGGCGAGCGCGAGGAGATCTACCAGGCAGGCGACGCCTACTACATGCCTCCTGGCCATATCCCCGCCGCGGCAACCGGCACTGAGTTCTTGCAGTTCAGCCCGACCGACCAGCTCGCGACAACGCTCGCGCATATGCAGCAGAACGCCCGCGCCATGAGCCACTCGCAGTAACCCGCCGCAGCCGGCCAGGCGGCAGCCGGCGGTCCGCGGTGAGCAGGCTAGCGGGCAGAATGCTGGCATGCCTTCGCTGAACGACACCGCTGCCGCACTGCTCGAGGAGTACGCGGACTTGCTGGTGCTGGCCGGCGGCGATCCGTTCCGCACCAGGGTCTACAACAAGGCCGCGCGCGCCATCGCGGCTCACCCGCACGATGTGTCGGAGTTGCCGCCGGCCGCGCTGCTGCGCATTCCCGGCGTCGGCAAGTCGATCGCAGCCAAGGTCACCGAGATCGCTGCCACCGGCACCTTCGCCGAACTGGAGGAACGGCGCGCCGACATACCCGACGGCGTCCGCCAGCTGACCCGGATCCCCGCGCTCGGCCCGCGCCGTGCGCTCCAGCTGTACCGCGAGCTGGGCGTGAGTGCACCCGACCAGCTGAAGGCGGCGATCGCGGCGGGACGGCTGAACGACCTGAAGGGGTTCGGGGCCAAGAGCGCGGACAAACTGCTGCACGGGATCGAACTGCTGGAGAGCGCGGGCGGCCGGGTGCTGCTGAACGTGGCCGCAGAGACTGCTGCCGCCGTCATTGACGCGGTCGGCGCGGTGCCTGGCTGCCTGCGGATCGCGCCGGCCGGATCGCTGCGCCGTGCGTGCGAGTCGATCGGCGACGTCGACGTGCTGGCGGCCGCGCAGGACTCGGCCCCGCTGATGGCAGCGCTGACCGCGATGCCGGAGGCGGCCGAGGTGATCGTCAGAGGACCTACCAAGACGTCGATCAGGACCAGGGCCGGCCTGCAAGTCGACCTGCGGGTCGTCCAGCCGGAGGTCTGGGGCGCGGCGCTGCAGTACTTCACCGGCTCTCAGCAGCACAACGTCGCGATCCGCGAGCTGGCCGTGCGCAAGAAGCTCAAGCTGTCGGAATACGGGTTGTTCGACGCGGACTCCGGCGAGCTGATCGCAGCGCAGACCGAGGAAGAGGTCTACCAGCGGCTCGGCCTCGCCTACATCCCGCCGGTGCTGCGTGAGGATCACGGCGAGGTCGCTGCTGCCCGCCGGGGCGAGCTGCCGGTCCTGGTCTCCCGCGAGGATGTCCGCGGCGATCTGCACAGCCATACCAACCTGACCGACGGCGTGGCCTCGCTCGAGGAGATGGTGGCGAAGGCGCAGGCCACGGGTTACGAGTACTACGCCATCACCGATCACGCGCCGGATCTGGTCATGCAGCGGATGACCGACGAGAAGATGCTGGCGCAGCGCGAGCAGGTGCGGCGCCTCAGCAGGGAGCTGGCCGCAGCAGGCGACGGTCAGGCGATGACGCTGCTGCACGGTACCGAGCTCAACATCGGGCCCGACGGCAGCGTGGACTGGCCCGCCGACTTCCTGGCCGGCTTCGACGTGTGCGTAGCGTCGGTGCATTCGCACTTCGATCAGCCGCGCAGCGAGATGACCAGGCGGTTCATCACCGCCTGCGAGAACCCGCAGGTGAACGTCATCGGCCACCCGCTGACCCGCAAGATCGGCAGGCGGCCGCCGGTCGATGTCGACCTGCCCGAGCTATTCCGCGCCTGCGCCCGCACCGGCACCGCCCTGGAGGTCAACGCGCACCCGGCCCGGCTCGACCTGCCGTCCGCGCACCTCAGGGCCGCGCGCGACGCTGGCGTGAAGTTCGCCATCGACAGCGATGCCCACTCACTGCGCGACCAGGACTACCTGCAGTACGGCATCGCGACCGCCCAGCGCGGCTGGCTGACCGCCGAGGACGTCATCACGACCTGGCCGCTAGCAAGGCTCACCGAGTTCCTCCGCAAGCACCGCTGAACAATGCACGGCCGCGCCTGACGCTGGCGTTCCCGGATCATGCGGTTGCACACTGATCACGCTGGTATCGTTCCGTCTCGGCCGCACTGATGGAGGCTCCCGTGAACAGAGTCGTGACCGGATTCGACGCCGACGGCAGGCCGGTGGTCATCGCCGAGGGGATCCCGCCCACGATCATCTACGCCGGCCGCTACACCACCACCGAACTGTGGGTCTCGGGCCGCAGCCCGATCACGCCGGGCGACACCGACACCTCAACGCAGGCCTGGGCGCTGGAGCCGCCGCCCGGCGGCGCGTGCTTCCGCATCGTCGAGATCGCGCCGGCTGACGACGCGACCCACGAGGCTGCGCCCGAACCGGGGGACGCGCCGGACGGTCACGCGGAGTTCCAGGGCGCACACGCTACCGGCACCCTCGACTACGTCACGATCCTGCGCGGCGAAGTCACGCTCGTGGTCGGTGACCGCGAGATCGTGCTGCTGCCTGGCGACTCGGTGGTGCAGCAGCCGGGCGTCCCGCATGACTGGCAGAACCGCTCGAGTGCACCCGCCGTCATGGCCGGAGTGCTGCTGAGCGCCCGGTAACCGAGTGTGCCGATGGCAGCCACTGCAGCCGATCTAGACCGCCGCGCTGGCCAGTCCGGCTGAGCCCTGGGCCTGCAGCACCTGGTCGGCTGTCGACGCGCCGGCCAGGGACCCGGCCAGCTCGGCGCCGAGCTTTGCCAGGTCGAGCTCGGCCGCGATCTCGGCTGCCTGCAACTCAGGCACGGTCTGCCGGGCGAACAGCTGCTCCAGCGTCAGTCCGCTGCCTACCTGCGCGGCGACCGTGGCGCCCGCCGAGGTGCCGATCATCAGCTCAGCTCCCGTGACGTCGTCGCCGGCGTCCGCGAGCCCGGCCAGCAGCCCCGTCATCCAGGCGATGCCCGCCACACCACCCCCGCCGAGCACCAGGGCCGTGCCGTCAGCCATCTGATCCTCCCCGGTCGGTCAGGGTCTTGCCGCCGCCCGCTGGGCGCCGTAACGTCAGCGCCTGGAAGCGATACTCTGTTCCCGGCTGTACCACGTGAAAGTCAGCGATCTCGAACGACTGGCTGGCGTACCGTTGAATCTGCTCGTCCGTCCGCCAGGAGAAAAACCTGGCGGGAACGTGGTTGTCCTGGTCGGCCGGACCCTCCTGGCTGGTGCCGCCGTACACGCCGAGAAAGAACAGTCCGCCTGGCCGCAGCACCCGCGCGATCTCGGTCAGCACGGCGGGCAGCGCCGCGTTCGGAACGTGCAGCAGGCAGTTCATCGCGTAGACGGCGTCGAATGAGGCTGCCGGGACAGCGAGTTCGGCGAAATCCATCAGCCGCGCATCCAGGCCCTTGGCAGCGCAGCGTGCCACCATGGCCGGCGAGGCATCTGTCGCCACCACCTGCAGCCCGCGCTCGGTGAAATACACACTGTCCTGCCCGGTGCCGGCACCGATCTCCAATAGCCGTACCAATCCCCCGGCGATCAGGCGGCCGGCGAACGCATCGCGTTCGGCGAGTTTCCACGACTGCTTGCCGTCCGCGTCGCGGCGCTGCGCACCGCCGTCGTAGGAGACGCGCAGGTCGGCACGAATCTGGCGGTAGTCCGGCGTTGTCATCTGATTCCTCCGCAGCTGCCTGGCGCGGGTCCGGGATCGAGGTTGCCCCGCACGTTAGCCAGACCGGCGGAAGGCAGGGGAATTGACGGTCCACAGCGGATGCTCGCCGCGGCCGAAGCGGAGCAAATTCGCCGCGAATATCTCGCTGGTCTGGCGGAACATGACGCCGGTAAGCCAGCCCACGTGCGGCGTGGCAAGCACCAGCGGATGGCGGACCAAAGCGCCGTCCTGGTCGACTGGCTCGCGCGCGAAAACGTCAAGGCCCGCTCCGCCGACCTGGCCGGACTCCAGCGCCGTCAGCAGCGCATCCTCGTCGACAAGACCACCACGGGCAATGTTGACGAACAGCGCCCCCGGCCGCATCGCGGCGAACTCCCGCGCGCCGAACATGGCCACGTTCCCGGCATGCAGCATGGCCGCGCACACGACAGCATCAGCCTGGCCGAGCAGTTCGTGCAGCTGGTCAGGCCCGGCGACCAGCGCCAGCCCGGCCGGCCCGCCAAGTTCTGGCCTGGCCCGGACGCCGAGCAGCCGGGGGCCGAACGGCGCGAGCCGGCGGGCGACCGCGGTGCCGATCGCGCCGAGGCCGACGACCAGCACGGTCGAATCCAGCAGCGAACGGCCGACCGGCCGGTCCGGCCAGCGCCCCTGCCGCAGCACCGCACGCGACTCATCGAGCCTGCGGGCGAGCGCGAGCAAGTGCAGCACTGCCAGCTCGGCGCAACTGTCAGCATTGCCGCCCGCTTCGCCAGGCACCCTGGCGACGAGGACACCGAGCTCGGTCGCCCGGTCCACGTCGACCGCCTCGAGCCCGACGCCGAACTGGTGCACCAGGCCGAACGTTCCTGCCGCCAGCACCTGCGCGCCGATCCTCGCACCGAGCGGGCAGAGCACGTCGACGCCGTCGAGGTGCTCTTCAACCTGGCCAGCCGGGCAGGTTGCGATCTGCCAGCCGGGCAAGTGCGCGGCCAGGTCGGCGAAGGACAGGTCGGCGCTGATCTGCTCGCGGCCGAACAGAACCTTCACAGCTGGGTCCTTGGTGCCACTGCGCCGCCGCCGCTACGCCGCCGTCATTACGGCAGCGCGGCGATCAGCTCGTCGACCGGCTTGCGCCGGCCGGTGTAGAACGGGATCTCCACCCTGGTGTGCAGGCGAGCGCGGGCGCCGCGCAGGTGCCGCATCAGGTCGACGATCCTGTGCAGTTCGTCCGCCTCGAACGCCAGCATCCACTCATAGTCGTTGAGTGAGAAACAGGCGACCGTGTTGGCCCGGACCTCGGGGTACTCGCGGGCCATCTTGCCGTGCTCGGCCAGTAGCTCACGCCGCTCGGCGTCGTCCAGCAGGTACCACTCAAGCGACCGGACGAACGGGTAGACGCTGACGTAGTTCTTCGGCTCCTCGCCGGCCAGGAAGGCGGGGATGTGGCTCTTGTTGAACTCGGCTGGCCGGTGCAGCGCCATCGCCGACCAGACCGGCTCGCTGGCCCGGCCGAGACCGGTGCGCCGGAACCTGGCGTAAACCTCCTGCAGGTCATCCGCGGTCGGCCCGACCCACCAGATCATGTAGTCGGCGTCGGCCCGCAGCCCCTGCAGGTCGTAGCAGCCGCGAGTGACGACGCCCTTGCCGGCCGCCTGCTCGCACAACTCGGTCACCTCGGCGGCCAGCGCTGGCCGGCCGCCGTTCACCGCCGCCGCGTCGATAGCCTCCGGCCCGCTGACCTTGAACACCGACCACATCACGTAGCGGATCAGCTCGTTCAGGTCACGCGCCTTGGGGCGCGCGGCCTCCTGTCCTGATTCCTCGTTGCCAGCCATGTTCTTATGTCTACCAGAGGCCCGCACCCGGCTCAGGCGCCGGATCTGAGCACCTGGCGGACCTTGAGCCTGCTGCCGGTTCGCAAGATCGCGCGCCCGTAGATTGTCCCGGCCAGCCAGGCCATTCCCGCGGTCGCTACCAGCGTGATCAGCGCCGACACCGCTACCTGCCAGGCGGGCGCGTCGCCGACCGCGACCAGGACCGGCATCGTGACCGGAGCGGTGAACGGGATGAACGCGAGCACGTGGTAGAGCGTGTTCACGGTAGGCGCGTAGACCACGGTGTAGGTCAGGAGGTAACCCAGGATCAGCGGGATCTGCAGCGGCAGGGCCGCGTTGTAGGCGTCGGACTGGCGGCTGATCAGCGAGCCAGCCGCGGCGTAGGCGGTGCAGTAGAAGGCGTAACCGAGCACCAGCCAGATCCCGGCACCAGCACCACGTTCGCAGACGCGCCCTGCACTTCAGGCGAGCCGACCGCGTGCCCGAGGATCAAGAACAAGGCGACCATCGACGCGATCTGCCCGAGTGCCATCAGGCCCATGCCGATGACCTTGCCGGCGAGCAGCTGAACCGGCCGCAACGTGGTCAGCAGCACCTCGACCACCCTCGTCGCCTTCTCCTCCCCGACGCCGATGGTGATCCGGATGCCGTAGGTGAGGATGATCACGTAGATCAGGATCGCCACCGTCAGGCCGGTGATCCTGGCTGCCAGGCTCTTTCCGGGCGGCGACAGGCTGCGGATCGGCAGCGCGACGCCGTTCTTGGCCAGATTCGCGGCTGCCGACGGCGGCAGCTGATCGTAGACCTTCTGCAGCCCGCCGATCTGGGCCAGCGTGGCCGCCGGGCCGGATCCGCCGGTGACCGACTGCTGCTTGACCAGCACGTAGGAGTCGCCGATGATCGCGGCCGCTAGCCTGCCAGAGCCGACCTGAGCCCTGGCTGCGGCGACGTCCGGCAGCACGGCCACGATGACGTTCGTGTCGGCGATCTGGCCGGCCGTGCGGGCGGTCTGCGACAGCGAGGCGACGTTGCCGCCGACGATGCCGATGTGCACGGTGGTTTTGCCGCCGTGCAAAAGCGCCGGGATGACCGCTCCGGCCGCCACGCCGATCAGCAGGATCACCGACGCGATCCAGAATGACCTGGCCCGGCCGCGGTCGCCGATCTCCCGCCTGGCCACCAGCCAGGTTGACGCCCACCACTGCCGTGTCATCGTGCTGCCTCCTGTGGTTGCGCTGCCTGCTGGCTCTCGATATCCGCGCCGACGGCGTCCCGGAAAACCTCAGACAGGCGCCGTCGCTCGAACCCGAACTGCTCGACCGGGCCGGCTTGCCTGGCGAGGTCCAGCACCTCCTCCGCGTCTTGCCTGCTGGCCAGTGAAATCGTCGCGGTGCCGCCGTTGACTTGCCGCAGTCGCGCGGCACCGGGCAATCCTGTGGTCCACCGCGCCTGGTCGTCGCCGGTTACCTTGACCGCCACCCGCAGCTGGCCGCCCTTGGCGAGGTCGTCGACGGTGCCCTGGGCGACCAGGGTCCCGCGATTGATGATCGCCACCGAGGTGCACAGGTGCTCGACCAGATCCAGCTGATGGCTGGAGAACAGCATGGTGACGCCGGCCGCGGCCCGCTCGGTCAGCACCTCGCTCATGGCGTCGACGCCGACCGGGTCCAGGCCGGAGAACGGCTCGTCCAGCACCAGCAGGTCCGGCTCGTGCACCAGCGCGGCGGCCAGCTGGACTCGCTGCTGATTGCCCAGGGACAGCGACTCGATCTTGTCCTGGGTCTTGCCCGTCAGGCCCAGCCGCTCGCTCCAGTGCTTGGCCGCCGCCCGTGCCTGCGCGGCACCGAGCCCGTGCAGCCTGGCCAGGTACTCCAGCTGATCGGCGACCTTCATGCCCGGATACAGCCCGCGTTCCTCCGGCATGTAGCCGATGCGGCGCCTGGCGGCCTCGCCGATCGGCTCGCTGTCCCAGCGGACGGTGCCGCCGTCCAGCGCCGCCACGCCGACGATGGCCCGCATCGCGGTGGTCTTGCCGGCCCCGTTCGGCCCGAGGAAGCCGAAGACCTCGCCGGGCGGGACCGCGAAACTCAGCCCGTCCAGCGCTGTGACGGCGCCGAACTGCTTGCGAAGGTCGGTCAGCTCCAGCACCCCGCTGTGCCTGTTCACGTGCCTGCCTTTCCGCCGTGCCCGGATGCCCGCACAAATCCGTGCTGCTCCGGTGCTTGTGAAGTACACTGTAAACTGATATCAGTATGCTATGAACATGGTATCGACCCGGTCAACTGGAGGTGGGTCACGATGACGTCCCAGATGCAGCTCCCTGAAATTAAGTCCGCCGTGCAGCAGCCCGTCGACGAGCGCCCGGCCCGGTCCATCGCCGGCATCCCCATGCTGGTGCTCGGCATAGTGCTCATTCTGGCCGGCTTTGCCGTGATCTGGGTGCAGTCCCATTTCCAGCTGCACGGCGCCGCCGGCTTCGGCATCATCTTGGCCATCGTGCTGCTGTTCCTGGCCGGCGGCCTGGTCCTGCGCGGCCTCACCGCGGTCGTACCTGGTCAGGCGCGCGTAGTACAGCTGTTCGGCCGGTACAAAGGCACGATCCGCGAGTCCGGGCTGCAGTGGGTGAATCCGCTCACCGACCGCATCAAAGTCTCGACCCGGATCCGCAACCAGGAATCGGCGCAGGCCAAGGTAAACGACGCCGACGGTAACCCGATCGAGATCGCCGCCGTGGTCGTCTGGCAGGTCAAAGACACCGCCAACGCCGTCTACTCCGTCGATGACTACACGCAGTTCGTCTCCATCCAGACCGAGACCGCGGTGCGGCACATCGCCTCCAGCTACCCTTACGACAACCGCGGCAGCGACAGGATCTCCCTGCGCGACAACGCCGAGGAGATCACCCAGCAGTTGTCGGCCGAGCTCACCGAGCGGGTCAAGGCCGCGGGTGTGCAGATCATCGAGTCCCGCCTGACCAGGCTGTCCTACGCCGCGGAGATCGCCCAGGCCATGCTGCGCCAGCAGGCGGCCAGCGCAGTGGTCGGCGCACGGCAGCGCATCGTCGAGGGCGCGGTCGGCATGGTCAAGCTGGCGCTGGAACGACTGCAGGAGGAAGGCGTGGTCGAACTGGACGAGGAGCGGAAGGCCGCGATGGTGTCGAATCTGCTGGTCGTGCTGTGCAGCGAGCAAGCTACCCAGCAGGTAGTCAATACCGGATCGCTGTACAACTGACGGCGGGCATGGCGACATTGTGAGCGAGCGCAAAGGCATTCTGCTGCGGCTGGATCCGGCGGTTCACGACGCGCTGGCCAGATGGGCTTCCGACGAGCTGCGCAGCACCAACGCCCAGATCGAGTTCCTGCTGCGCCGCGCCCTGTCGGAGGCGAGGCGACTGCCCAGGAACGCCCGACCGATGCGCGGCCCGGGGCGGCCAGCTGCCAGGGAACCAGCCAACAGCGAGCCAGACGGCTGACCGGCCGTGGCCGACGACCACGGCCGGTGTTCGTGCGTGCGCCCCAAGGCATCGCAAACCCGTCAATGGCCGCTAGTAGCTGGCTAATTAATGATATCTACGACATGCTTCAGCAATGAAAAAACGAGCCATCGTATTGGCTGCCGTACTCGTGACGCTGGCAACCAGCGCGATGCCCCTCATTGGCGCCTCTGCTCAGGCGGCGCCCGCCCGGCCGGACATTTTCCCCGCTGAATGGTGCGGGAACCAGGCACCGCCGTGTGTCGTTGCCGCGTCGCGGGACGGGGTCGCCATCACCCAGAGCGACCCGACCTATGCGGTGTCCGCAGCCGGGTCGCTGCAGTCCGATGGCGAGTTCCTCAGCCAGTGGTCAATCGCCGACGCGCAGATCCCCGGCTCGTTCGCGACGCTGGCGCCTGCGGATGCCGGAGTTCCCTTCAGCATCACCGTCAACGTCGGTACGCATCAACCGCGTGTCGTCGACGAGTACGCGGGCGGTGTGAGCGTCACGCGTACCGAGACCAGGTCTCGCACCTGGAACGTCACGATCGCCGGCACCGGCGTGGAGCAAGGAGTCAACGCCGATTGCAACGCGGTCGCGTTTACCTGCCCGGAGAACGAGACCAACACGATAGTCGCCTTCCAGGGTGAGATTGGCGATTGGCAGCAGTGGTCCGATTCGGCAGAGTGGCACGACTTCAGCGGCCTCAACCAGTGGACGAACGTCGAACTGACCGCGATACCGCCGCAGATCACCGGGAATCCGCTCACGATCAGCGAGCAGCTTGGCAACTCTCACGAGCTGAACGGCCAGGTGTTCCAAGGCTTCTGGTCCGCCGCGCTCCCGAATGCGTTTCTCGTGGACATGGGCATCAACGACCCTTCCACGCTCACCTCCGCTGGCATCTCGGCCAGCGTGGGGACCGGGACAGTAACCGTGACTCCGGGAGCGACGTCGACCCTTATCGCGATCACCGGGATCACGTTCTCGGCGCGGACGGTGCACATCAAGCGCGGCAGCATCACTCCGAACGCCCCGGCCGGCCTGAAGACCCGCCGTGCCTCGGCGACGGTCGCTGACATCACCTTCCGCGCGGCGCGACCGAGGGGCTCTTTTGTCCGTTCTTACGAGGTCCGCTGTCTGGCCCCGCACCACGCCACCCGCTACGGCACCCGCTCCCGCTCAGCCGTGAAGGTGACCGGGCTCAGCCGCGGGGTCAGCTACGTTTGCCAGGCACGGGCGAAGGCAGCTGTCGGTTACGGACGCTGGTCCAGCGGCCGCAAACTGGCAGGCTGATCGGCGCCGGCGACGCTGCTGTCAAGGGGCACGGATGGCGTCAGCTTTGGTCAGCGCGGCCCGAGCCCGGTCTGGCCGTCGATCAGTTCTCTGGCGATGTCCAGGTGACCAGCGTGTCGCGCGGTCTCCTCGATCATGTGCAGCACGACCCAGCGCACGTCCGGCGGCTCGTCCATCTCCGAGTCGCCGTGCTTGCCGCGTGGCGCCGCCGACAGCGGCGTCGCCGCGAGCACCGCATCGGAGTGCGCGCACTGGTCACGATAGAAACCGATGACCTCCGCTGATGGCTCGTCACTGACGAACGCTGCCGTCGGATCATAGGGCGTCCCGTCCAGATCCCCTGGCAGCTCGGGTTCTGCGCCGGCCACGACCCCCTGGAACCAGTGCCACTCGGCGCCGCCCAGGTGCTCGACCAGCCCGGCCGGTGTCCAGCCCGACGGTACGACCGGCCGGTGCCACGCCTCCTCGTCCAGCCCCGCCACGATGGCAAGCACCGAGGCGCGCTGAGCGGCGAGGAAGGCCAGCAGAGCCTGGTCCCCGGTGTCCTCATTCCGATTGCCGGTCATGTTCGCTCCTCTGCGCCAACGCCGGCCCATCTGACTGGCGTGTCGTAGCAACGACGATCGGGCGGTGCCCGAATGGACACCTCGGGCGGGTCTTGTCAGGAGCCTCGGCCGCTTCGGCTCCAGGCTGCGAGCTCAGTTCGGTTGGTGAGCTGAAGTTTCGCCAGCATGCTGCGCATGTGCCCTTCGACGGTCCGCTCGGAGAGCACGAGCTGGTCGGCGATGGCCCGGTTGGTAAGCCCGACGCAGACCAGTTCGGCTACCTCACGTTCTCGTGCCGTCAGCGGATCACCGGCCTGGATGGCGCGGTCCAGATCCTGGATGAGCTGCTTGGCCCGGCCGGCCGGACCTGGCATATCGAGGCGACCGGCCTCCAGGGAGACCTGCCGGGCAAGCTCCAGCGCTTGCGGCAGGTCGCCGCGGGCCGCACGGGCCTGCAGTGCGCATGCCCAGTCAAGCCTGGCGAGCGTCACGAATGGACGGGCGCCGATGCGGGCGTTGATGGTCACGGCGGTCTGGTAGTGGCTGAGCGCATCCTCGGTGCGGCCGAGCAGCGCGGCTAGCTGGCGTAACGGCCAGTGCAGTGAGCCGGACAGGAACACCACGCCGGTGCCGGTGGCGCCCGAATCGGCGATGTGCCGGTGGAACAGGTTGTAGGTGGGCAGCGCGACCTCGGTGTCCCGGAAGGTCAGGATCACGTCCATGAGCTGGGTCAGGGCGCCGAGTGCCCTGGTGTCCTTGTCTCCGATTGCGGGCAGCCCACGCAGCGTGTCGTACACGGCCCGCGCCTCGTCGGCCCGGCCAGTGGCCAACAGCGCTCTGGTCAGGCCGGCCGTGACGATGGGGATTTGCGGGGCAGCGGCGGCGAAGTCGAAGAAATCGGCCGGGATCTCGGCTGCGTCGCCCCTGGTCATCGCCAGGCACACTGCGAAGGCGTAGGACAACCCGGCGCCCGAAGGGTCCTGCAGCCGGACCGCGAGCCGGCGCGCCTCATCGGACCGGTCCCTCGCAGTTGTGAACTGACCGGCCAGCGCGGCACGGGATGCCTGCTGCCGTAGCAGGTGCCAACGGGCCAGTGGCAGCCTGGTCGATTCGGCGAGCCGCGCGATCTGAGTGATTTCCGCATCCACCGCATCGAGGTTCAGCAGCTGATACGCGGCGTCGATCCGCCAGATGTGGCCGAGTACCGCCGCGAGTGGCTGGCCGACGCTCGCGGCGAGCTCGATGGCGCGGCTGCCGAGACCCAGCCACTCAGCCTTGTGCTGCGGGGCTGAAAGGGCGGCAACCCGAGCCCGGATGGCCTCAAGCTCGGCGCCCGGATCACCGGCGGCAGCCGCTGCGGCAACAGCTGCCGCCGACTCGGTGCCAGCCTGCGTGAGGTCGCCGAGCTCCGCCAGCGCTGCCGCCCGTTGCGCGAGCAGCCGGGCACGCCGGGCCGCCGGGCAATGCTCGTCGGCGAGGGCGCGATCGCAAAGCCCGAGCAGCGTTGCCGCGACCGGATGGTGCCCGACGCCGCGGACCACCAGGGCGGCGTCGGCGACCAGGTCCAGCCGTCCGTCTGGTTCGGCTGCGTCCGCGGCGCTCACCGCGTGCTGGAGGCTCGCACCCAACTGCCCGGCCCGATACTCCGCGGTGGCCAGCTCGATCAACAGCACGGCGAGCTCTGCGCCGTTCACCCCAGCGCGCGCGGCCGCGGCCAGCGCGGTGGCCAGGTACCCGGTGGCGTCCTCGAAAGCGAGGTCCGATGTCGCCGCAGCGGCGGCGGCTGCGGCCCAGCCGGCCGCACGTTGTAGTGCGTCACGGTCGGGTGCCGCCCGCAGAAGGTGTGCCGCCACCTCGCCGCCCCGGTCCCGATCCACTGCTGCCACCGGCTCCAGTACTGAGGCAGCCCGCCGGTGCAGGCCCGCCAGCTTCGCCTCGCTGATGCTCGCGTAGATGCCGTCGCGAATCAGGGCGTGGGTGAACCGCCACGATCCCGGCCGGTAGGTCAGCTGCGCGACGATTCCGTTGGCTTCGGCGCCGGATAGAGAGTCGGTCACGTCGGTGCTCGTGCCACGGACGGCTGCGGCCAGGTCGGCGTCGAATTCCCCGCCCAGCACGCTCGCTGCGGCCAGCAGCTCGCGGGTACCCGGATCCAGGTCGCGGAGCAGCGAAGACACCAGCTGGCTGATCTCAGCGCTATGACCCGCTACGCGCGCGAGGGCGTCGGCGTCACCGCCCCCGCCCGGCCGCCCGGCGAGCAAACGGGCCAGCGTGGCCACGTAGAGCGGATTACCCTCGGAACGGGCATGAACGAACTGGGCGAGATCCGGATCTGCCACCAGGCCGGCTGCCCGGAGGATCTCTGCCACGGCAGCCTCGCTCAGCGGCGCAAGCCGCAGCACTTGCAAGCCAGGCAGCCTGGCCAGGTCCCCCAGCGCTGCACGCCAGGGATCTCCGGCGGTGTCCCGGCAAGTGGCCAGCACCAGCAGCCGAGACTCCGGCAGCTCGGCCGCGAGCTCTCGAAGCAGGAACAGCGATGCGTGGTCAGCCCACTGCACGTCCTCGAGGACGACGAGCAAGTCAGCCGCCGCTGCTGCTGCGGTGACCCACTCGGCTGCCGTCGCGGCGGCACGGAATCTCGCGGCAGCCAGATCGTCAGAGGTGGCGCTGTCGGTGCCCGCCTCGCCCGTCAGCTGCCATCCGGCATCCACCTGGCCCACCGCGTTCAGGATCCGCCGCCATGGCCACAACGGCGGCGCGCCGCGCTCCTGGACCGCGCGCCCCCACAAGACGCGCGTCCCGTTGCCGCGGGCCTCGTCGGCCAGCTCCTCCGCCAGCCGGGTCTTCCCGATCCCCGGCGGCCCGGTAATCACCACAAGCCGACCGTGACTCGCCAGCGCGTCCGCCAGCCAGCGACGCAGCTCGGCCAGCTCCTGTGTTCGCCCTGCCAGCCTGCCTGGCCCGAGCGCGGCATCTGCCACGCCGCCATACTCCCGCGCCACGCGAGCTGCCGTCCAGGATCACCCAGCGCAGTCGCGTACCGGGCCACGTACTAGCACGCATGCGCAGGCACGAGCACTCGCCCGACAGTGATCAGGTCAGATTCACGCCGGAGAGGAGCAAGAGATGTACGCACATGTGGAACAGGTCAACAGCCAGCCCGGTCTCGGCAGCGCTGGCCAAGACACCGCGGACCTCAGCGCCATGGTCGAAGGCCAGCCTGGCTTGCTCGGCTGCATCATCCTGCAGCAGCTGGCCGGCTCGGCAGCAGTGCGCTTCACTCAGTGGGCAACCGAGAGCAACGCCACAGATTTCATGGCAACCCGCGCCCGGTTCGGCACTCCTGCTGGCGCAATCTATGCAGTCGGCGAATTCGAGCAAGGACCTGCCGCGACGGACGCCGCCAGTCATGCTCGGCTGCTGTATTTCGACGGTCCCCGCACGCCCGAACAAGTCGCGGCAGCGGATTTCGGCGGACGGCAGCGGATCTGGCCGGCGATCTGTGACCTCAGCGGACTGGTCAGCGTGTACCTGCTGCGCGGCCACGACCTCGGCTGGATCGTCGTGACGCTCGCCACCTCGGTCGACACGCTGGACGCCGCCCAGCGTGCGGTCATGGCCGCCGATCTGCTGCCCGGTGAGGACCGCGCGCTGCTGCCAGGACCAGACCGGATCGAGATCCACAACGTCACCGGTTACCAGGTGCAGGCCGCCGGCCAGCACGCCACCATCAGCGAGCGCTGAGCCTCGCGGCCCGGCAAGGGCGGGACTGCCGGCAGCGGGTTCCGTCACATCTTGCTGAGAACGCCACTAGTCCGAGAAACATCAAGCAGCAGGAGGTCAGCATGTACAAGCCATTCAGACGGACAGCGATCATTGCCGCCAGCGCGGCGCTGGCGGTGAGCGGCACGATCGGCGTGGCCGTCGCGTCGGAGGGAAGCCAGGGCGGCGCTGCCATAACGATCCGGTACTACGCATTCGACATCAACAACGGCACGAGCGACCCCGGCTTCATCCCGGTACCGGGCACGAACCCAGGCACCTTCTCCCAGGGCGACGAGCTGATCGTCAACGATCAGATCACCCTCACCCACAAGAGGGGGACCGGCTATCCGATCGTCGGTTTCGACTCAGGCGCATGCACGCTGACCAGAGTGCCGGAGAAGTTCGCAGAGCAGACTCTGGGCAACTGCCTGGTGACGGTCGTCTGGAAATACGGCAGTCTGACCGTGCAAGGAGCAGTGCGTTTCAAGAGGCAGGAGCCGCAATCGGCGGTACTAGCCATCACCGGCGGAACGGGCCGCTACGACGGAGCAACAGGCGTCGTCGATGTCGCCTTCACCAAGAACTACAAGATCCTGACGTTCAAGCTGAAGTAACGCGCGTAGCGCAGCGGCCGGGACCCGATGTCCCGGCCGGCTGCGTGTGGACTTTCCCAAGTACCCGGGGCTCGTGGCTGTGGCGCTCGGATTTCGCAGTCACCTGGCGGACTGAGCCCGCCATCCTCCTCGATAGACGAGTAACCGTCGATCGGGCGTGCCCGGAGCCCCTCAGCCGCGATGTTCTGCGTGCCCGTTCTGGACCGCCCTCAATCGGCACGACGGGCACACCGAGCGAACCGTCTTCACGCCAGTGCTGGCAATCGCTGATACTTCGTGCGTGGACTTTCCCAATGACCCAGGGCTCGTGGCTGTGGCGCTCCGATTCGCAGTCGCGCCAGACGCCTTGCTTGGGCACGGCGGCGAGGCGTGGGTGTACGCCCTCGATGATGACCGGGTGCTGAGAATACTGCGCGACGGAGGGCGCAAGGCCGACGTGCTGCGTCGCATGGCGCTCGTCGCGGAACTGGCCCTGTCGCAGCCGGCCTACCGACTCCCGGAGGTTCTTGACGTCGGCGAATTCGACGGCAGAACCTACGCGATCGAACGAAGGCTCCCCGGACGATCAATGCTGGAGGAGCTTGCTCACATCGAAGGGCCAGCACGAGAGCGCTTGATCGAGGCGTATCTCGACACTTCCGCGTCGCTCGGCGACCTTCATCTTCCTGCGAACACCGGATTCGGCGACCTCATCGCAGACGACTCGATCGTCACTCCAACATGGCGCGCGTACCTAGAGGAGCGTGCGGCCAGGAATCTCGCGAGGTCGACACCCGAGCTCCGGCATGTCGACCCTGTCGCCATTGCCGACGGACTTCCGGACGCATCCGCCGCCTCCTTCGTCCACCTGGACGCGTTCGCAGGCAACTTTCTCACCGACGGCGTCCGCATCACCGCGGTGATCGACATCGGGGCTTCGAGCCTGGCCGGGGACCGGCGACTCGACCCGATTGCATCGGCGGTCTATCTCTCCGATCCCCACGTCACGCCCACGGCGACCGCGCACGATGCGGACGTCGCCCTGGCGTGGTTGCGCGCGAAGGGGCTTGCCGAGTGGCTGGAGCCTGGCCGTCGATGGCTCGCCGCATACTGGTCATTCGAAGCCGACGACCCGAAAGCCATCGCCTGGTGCAGCGATATTCTCCTCCGCTCGCAGCCAACTACCTGAGCGACCTACGCAGACTCCCCTATGGCTGATCGACGGGTTGTGCGCGCCCGGTTGTCCGCATTCTGGCAGTCCGCTGTATCAGCGCGAAGGGTCACTGACACGTCGCGGAACCTATTGATGGTCGCGATCGCCGACACGAATCTTGATCCTCGGCACGATCGGGGCTGCCGCTAATCAAGACTCAAGGCCAGGGGATCACCGAGATCCTCGAAGGATCTCGTACTCAGGAGGTCCCGGAGCAGATGCGCCAACCCCGGGGGGCGGAATGACTCGATAGCTGCACGTTCGACGAGTTCATCGAGCGTGAACCACCGGTAGCCGACGGTTGTGGAAGCCTCGAGCGGCTCGTGGTGTTCGAAGCTGACTGAAAGGCCGGCACGCGGGCGATGTAGTACCGCTGGATCACGTGCATTGGTTGCCCGTCATGCCACCACCAAGCCGTATAGGCAGCTGTCCAGACGCAAGGGCCGAGGACAACGTCGCGGATGCCGGTCTCCTCAAACACTTCTCGCAGAGCGGCGTCCTCGTAGTCCTCGCCTGGCTTGACACCGCCTCCGGGTAGCAGCCAGAAATCTGGCGTCGGGAGCTTCATGCTCCGCATCGCCGCGGGATCATGAATCCGGAGCATCAGCAATCGGTTATCCGGATCGAGCAACGCGACGCGCGTGGTGGGTCTTGTCCTGATTTGATCAGTCACGCCGCCGATACTAGCTTCGGTCTTTCGCACAGGATGATCGGCGGCATCAATGCTCGGAAGAGGTCGGAATCAGCCAGCCTTGGGCGAGGGGCTGCCGCCAGGGCACTGAACCACGTACAGCCCGAAGACAGTGCGGAGGTGATAATGCTGGCTGCCCACGTGGTACCAGATGTCGACGCCGCTTGCTGATCCGTGGCTGGCTACCAGTTGCAGTACGAACAGCAGGTCTGTCCATTTGTGGCTGCCAGTCGAGTAGGGAATCGTGGCTCCGACGGCGTTCCGCCGCTGCTTCCAGTCGAATCCTGGGAGTGCCAGCTTGTCGTTCGGGTATCCCGGCTGTGCGCCGTAGAAGTCTTGGCTGGTAGGGACAGCGACTGCAGTAAGGAGCCTGAGCCCACGGGCATCGGCCATGCCCACCCTGTCGATGACCGCCGGGGAGCTGGAGGTGTTCTGGACGAACGGCCACCCGTCGGTCAGGACGCCGTGATCAAGCTGGATCGCGCACACAGAGCCTTCGGCCTCGATGGGGCCAAGCGGCCCGGTCCCTGAAGAACCGCAGCCCGTAAGGGCCGCAGCCAGGGCGAGTGCCCCTGCTGCGGCCCCGATGCGACGGTTAGCTGCCGCCACGAGAATTTTCCCCCGCTACCACGTAGCCCTGCCCAGGGTTGAGTGCCATTCGGCGGACCGCTCGTAGGGCGAGCCGCCCTGCGCGGGCCGGGCCAGCGCGACGGCCTCGATCTCGACCAG
>CAVYDE010000012.1:0-67723 GCA_963767215.1 uncultured Actinomycetota bacterium | reverse complement strand
GCTGGCCGCGCTGGAGACCGCAGTGCTGCTCAGGTCACTGCGTTCCTGAGGCGCGGGACCGGTCGCGTGCATGTCAGCCGCTGAGTGCAGGATGAGTTCATGACGACGCTGACCGAAGCGGCCGCGCTGGCCGGCCGTGAGCAGTTCCTGGCCGTGGTCTCGACGCTGCGCGCGGACGGGACCATCCAGACCTCCATCGTGAACGCGGGCGTGCTGGCGGACCCTGACTCCGGTCAGGACGGCGTCGCGTTCGTCACCTACGGCAGGGCAAAGCTCGCCAACCTGCGGGCGCGCCCGCAGATCACCATCACCTTCCGGGCCGGCTGGCAGTGGGCTGCCGTCGAGGGCGTGGCCAGGATCGTCGGGCCGGACGACCAGCCGGAGGACCTGGATGACGAGCGGCTGCGCCTGCTGCGCCGCGCCGTGTTCACCGCGGCGGGCGGCACGCACGACGACTGGGCTGAGTACGACCGGGTGATGGCGGAACAGCGCCGGGCCGTCGTGCTGGTCGCGCCGACCAGGATCTACAGCAACGGCTGAGGCAGAGCGCGGCGCACAGGTACCGGCGTACCTGGCCAGGTGCCAGGGAGCTGACCGGCAGGCGGCAGTCAGTCAGGCGCTCGCTGGCCGCGCTGCCAGGCAAGCACCGGACCGCGGGCCCTGACGATGACCGGCGCGCCGGCCGGCAGCTGGGGCCCGCCTGAAGTGCGTACGATGACCTGCTGGCCGGCGGACACGCCGTCTGGCTGGACCCGGACGACTGCGTCGTGACCGTAGTACTCGCAGGCCACCACGTGTCCGGCCAGATGACCGGGAACCGCACCGTTCGCAGGTCTGTGGCCTGGCGAGATCTCCAGCTGCTCAGGCCGGATCAGCACGGTGACCAGTCCGGCGTCGCCTGTCACCTGGCATGATTCATCCAGCTGCAGGCTGCCCAGGATCGTTTCGACTGTTCTGCCGCCAGCCGCCACCGAGCTGAGCGTGCCGTCCAGCAGATTCGCGTCGCCGACGAATCTGGCCAGGGCCGGATCGGCGGCCTGCTGTAGAGGTCCTGCGGCGCCGCGTACTGCACAATCCTGCCGTCGCGCAGCACGGCGATGCGGTCTGCCATCGACAGCGCCTCATCTTGATCATGCGTGACCAGGATGGCGGTCGTTCCTGCCGTCTGGCAGATCTGCTGGACGTCAGCACGGACACTGGCCCGCAGGTGCGCGTCCAGGGAGGCGAACGGCTCGTCGAGCAGAACGATCTCCGGCCGGATCGCCAGCGCCCTGGCCAGCGCGACGCGCTGCTGCTGGCCGCCGGAAAGCTGGTGCGGGTAGCGGTTGCCCATCCCGGCAAGCCCGACGGCTGCCAGCAACTCCTCGGTTCGCGGGCCGCGCCGCTGTCTGGCCGGCAGCCCGAACCCGACGTTCGCAGCCACGCTCAGGTGCGGGAACAGCCCGCCTTCCTGCGGGACGTAGCCGATCTGGCGGCGCTCGGGCGGCACGTGCACGCCCGGCCCGTCCACCGTCCGGTCACCGATCATGATCGAGCCGGCGTCGGCGCGCTCAAAGCCGGCCAGCAACCTCAGCAGCGTGGTCTTTCCGCTGCCCGACGGCCCGAGAATGGCGGTGAGCGACCCGGCGGGCACGTCCAGGTCCAGCCCGGTCAGCACCGGATGCGCGCCGAAAGCCTTGTGCAGGCCCGCGACCGATAGCTGCCTCATCTCCTTATCCTCGCGCCTGAGCCGACCTGTTGAAGAAGCGGCCGAGCACGATGCTCGGCAGGGCGGCGACCCCGATCATGACCAGGGCGAACGGAGCCGCCTGCGCATAGGACAAATTACTCTGGTAGTTCCAGAATTGGCTGGCAAGGGTCTGCACATCGGTCGGGACGAGGATCAGCGTGGCGGTCAGCTCAGTGACGACCTCCAGGAACACCAGGCAGAAGGCGGCCATCAGGCCCGGTGCGGCGAGCCGGAGTGTGACCCGGCTGAAGGCGCTGAGCCTGCCCTGCCCGAGCGACCTGGCCACCTCGTCCAGGCTCGCCGGCGCACGGGCGATGGCAGCCTTGACGCCGACCAGGGCCAGCGGGAAGAACATGATCGCGTAGCAGAGCACGAGCAGCGGCGCGGTCTGGTAGCCGAAGCTGTTGGCGTACTGCTCGGTGAAGTAGGTCAGCGCGAGCGCGATGACGACGCCCGGCATGGCCAGCACCAGGTAGGTGCTGCGCTCAAGGAAGTGCCGGGCGGCCCCGGTGTGCCGGATTGCCAGCACCGCGACGGGCAGCGCCAGCAGCGTGTCGATCGCTGCCGCAGACACGCCGTAGACGGCGGTATGCCAGCCGGCGTCAAGCATCGACACGCTGACCGAACTGCCCACCGACGGGATACCGCCCCTGACCATCCAGTAGATGCTCGCGCCGACCGGCACGCCCAGGGCTGCCAGCACGAGCAGGCAGACGCAGGCCAGGGCAGGAACCCTGGCCCGGCCGAGGCGCAGCGGTGGCATCACCCGCTGCGTCATCGGCCCGGACCTGGCGACTCGGCCGCTACCGCGCAGCCAGCCCTCGCCGGCGAGCACGGCCAGGCTGATCGCGACCAGCACCAGCGACAGCGCGCACGCCGTCGGCACCCCGAACGGCGAGGAGAGGTTCGTGAAGATCTCCGTGGTGAAGGTACGGAAGCTGAGCATCTCGAACGCGCCGTACTCGGCCAGCAGCACCAGCGCGACCAGCAGACAGCCACCGAGGATCGCGCCCCTGGCCTGACCCAGAGTGATCCGGACGAAGGCGGCGACCCTGCCGACGCCCAGGCTCCGCGCCACCTCTTCCTGGCCGGGGTCGGCAGCTCGCAGGCTCGCGGCGACCGGCAGGTACACCAGCGGATAGACAGCGAGCGTCATGACGATGACCGCGCCGCGCAGCCCTTCCATCCAGATGAACAGCGAATGCCAGCCGAAACTCACCACAAAGTCGGGAATCGCCAGCGGCACCACCAGGAGAACGGCGAAGACCCGGCGGCCCGGCAGATTCGTCCGCTCGATCAGCCAGGCCGTCGCGGTGCCGATGACCGCGCACAGGACTGTCACTATGACGGTGAGCTGGACCGTGTTCCACAGCAGCGTCGCGGTGAGCGACCGGAAGATCTGACTGGCGACGGTACTGAACCCGGCGCGGTGCGACTCGATCAGCAGGAAGATCAGCGGGACGGCAAGCAGCGCCGCGATAACTGCGCTCACCGCCAGCAGCCCGACAGGGCGCCGCACCGGCCTGGCCGGCACGACGGCCTCCGCGATGGATGCGGGTCGAGCGGGCGCGGCGGTCACCGAACGGGCACCTGCCCGCCCGCTCCAGCCGACCAGCCCGACCAGCCACGCCCGCGGCCATCGCCAGGCTCACAGCAGTCCTGCCTGGCGCATCAGCGCGATGGCCGAACTGCCGTCGCCCAGGTCACCGATGGTGATCGAGTACGGCTTCAGCCCGCTGAACGGTGGCTCGCCTGTCTTACTGGTCACTCCGGCGGCGAGCGGGTATTCGAAGCTGAGCGACTGGCTGGCGCCGGTGCCTGGCGTCGCGAGGATTTCCTGCGCCTGCTTGCTGACCAGGAATGCCAGGAATTCCTGGGCTGCCTGCTGGTGCTGACTCGACTTGAGCACGGCAGCACCTGATACGTCGATCACGTAGCCAGGGTCGCCGGCTGCGAAAAAAGCGATCTTCGAGTGGATGTTGGCGGCCCCGATCTCGGCTCGCATCCGGAACCAGTAGTACTGGTTGACGATCCCGAAGGCGACCGCGCCGCGGTTCACCTCATCGGCGATGGTCTCGTTGTCCGGGTAAATGTGCGCAGCGGCGTTGGCGCCGATCGCCTTCAGCCAGGTCAGCGTCGCGGCGGTTCCGTAGGCGCGCTGATACGCGGTCACGATCGGCTGGAAGTCGGTCTCGCCAGGCGCGATCGCCAGCTTGCCCTTGAACTTCGGGTCGGCGAGCTGGCTGACGTGCGTCGGCAGCTCGCTGGCGGAGATCAGGCTCGGGTTGTAGACGAGTACGCTGACTCTGGCCGAGACGGCGACCCAGTCGCCCTGCGGCGAGTTGTACTTGGCTGGCGTCGCCGCGAGCGTGCCGGGGTCCACCGCCGACAGCAGTCCCTTGCCCTGCAGGCCTTCAAGCGGCGGAGAGTTCTCGGTGAAGAACAGGTCGGCGGGGGAGTTCTTGCCCTCGGCGACTATCTGATCGGCGAGCGTGTCCTCATCGTCCGACCGGGCCTTGACCTGGATCCCCGTCTTCTTCTCGAACGCGGTGATCAGGTTCTCCGTCGTCTGCTCGTGCTGGCCGTTGTACAAGATCAATGTCGTGCTGCCGGGAGAGGCACCCGAGTCCGGGCTGCCGCAGGCAGACAGGGCCGCCCCGGCGGTGAGGATAGCTGCGGTCGCGATGGCGGCGGTAACTCGCCTCATGTAGTAACTCCCGTGGAGATGGCGTCGACTGTCGTGCTGGCCGCTGCGCTGGTTCCGAGCGAGTGCAGCTTAGCCTTACCTAAGGCGATGTAGCTTAGGCTACCCTAACTACGCGGGTCAAACCGGGTATACACCCCCAGGCCAACACGCCGGGCACACGCGGGTATGGCCTGAAGATCGCGGCCGGCTCCTGCCGCACGTACGCTAAGGGCAGGTGGCCAGCGCCGGAATTGCTGAGCTGTCCGGATTGCTGTCTCAGTCGGACTGCCCATAAGTGCACCGAGGTGAACCTGCACAGTGCGCGACATCCTGGACCCCATCAGCAAGTGGTGGGAGAACGACGAGACCTTCGGGCTGGCCACTGTGGTGCGCACGTTTTCCAGCGCGCCGCGCGAGCCTGGCGCCTCGATGGCCGTCGCCGCGCGCGGCGAGGTAGTGGGCAGCGTCTCGGGCGGTTGCGTCGAGGGTGCGGTGTACGAACTGGCGCAGGAGGTCATCGCGACCGGGCAGCCGGTTCTGCGTCGCTACGGCATCAGTGACAACGACGCCTTCGCGGTAGGGCTGACGTGCGGCGGCATCATCGACATCTTCGTCGAGCCGGCCAGCCGCGAGCGCTTCGCGGCACTGGGTGAAATCTCCGCCGCGGTCAGGGCGGGCACGCCGGTCGCGGCCGCCACGATCATCGAGGGTCCCGGCCAGATCGGCTGCCGCCGCGTCATCTGGGAGCACAACAGCGCCGCTGGCACGCTCGGCGCGGGGGACCGGCTCGACCAGGCCGTCGACGACGACGCGCGCGGCATGCTGGCGCAGGGACTGACCGGTGTCCGCCGCTACGGCCCCGACGGCGAACGGCGTCGCGACGAACTGGCGGTGTTCGTCCAGTCGTTCGCGCCCGCTCCGCGGATGCTGGTGTTCGGCGCGATCGACTTCGCGGCCGCGGTAGCCAGGGCTGGCAAATTCCTCGGTTACCGGGTCACCGTCTGTGATGCGCGGCCGGTGTTCGCGACCGCATCCCGGTTCCCCGACGCGGACGAAGTCATCACCGACTGGCCGCACCGGTACCTGTCCGGAATCGACACCGACGAGCGGACCGTCATCTGCGTGCTGACGCACGACCCGAAGTTTGATGTACCGCTGCTGGAGGTCGCGCTGCGCCGGCCGGCCGCCTACATCGGCGCCATGGGCAGCCGCCGCACGCATGAGGACCGGCTTGCCAGGCTGCGCGAAGCCGGGCTGACCGAGGTTGAGCTGGCCAGGCTGCGCTCGCCGATCGGGCTCGATCTGGGCGCGCGCACGCCGGAGGAGACCGCGGTCGCGATCGCCGCCGAGCTGATCCAGCTGCGCTGGGGTGGCTCAGGCCGGCCGCTGACCGCGACGACCGGCCGGATTCACCACGAGCAACTGCCGGGTGACCGCAGCCCTGCCGGCCTGCGGACGAGCGAACCGCTTGATCAACGAGGGGAACGTGGCCGGCCTGCTGCTGGCTGCGGGACAAGGCAGCAGACTCGGGCAGCCCAAAGCCGTCATCATGCTCGGCGGCCAGTCGCTGGCGCGGCGCGGGATCGCGCTGTTGCAGGCGGGCGGGGCCGGCCCGGTCATCGTGGTAACCGGCGCGGCCGGCGCTGGCGAGCTGGGCGGCCAGGACTCCGGCGCTGGCCCGGGCGGCGAGGGCGCTGATGCCACGAGCGCCGACGGCGCTCGTGCCGCGGGCGGCGAGACCGCCGGTGACGGCAGGGATACTGATAGCCAGGGCGGCGAGACCGGCTCTCGCGACCGCCTGTTCACCGTGCACAACCCGGACTGGCGGAGTCGGGATGGGCTCGTCGCTGGCCGTCGGCCTGGCCGCGGTGCCTGCTGACTGCGCCGCCGCCGTCATTGCGCTCGCAGACCAGCCGCTGGTCGGCCCCGACTCGGTGCGCAGGCTCATCGCCGCGCACGATGCGGGTGCCTCGGTCGCCGTTGCCTGTTACGACGGCAAGCCGCGCAACCCGGTGCTGATCGCCCGCGAGCACTTCGCCGAGGTCGCGGCCCTGGCCGCGGGCGACGTCGGCGCCCGGCCGTTCCTGCGCGCGCATCCAGAGCTCGTCATGGCGGTCGAGTGCGGCGACACCGGGCGGCCAGACGACATCGATACCGCCCGACGACCTCGTCCGGGCTCGAGCGGCTGCTGGTCCAGTCGGGCCACGTTCCCGGCCTAGCCTGAATGCCTGGATACCCCAGCTGTGCGTGACCTCCTCGCCTGGCTCGATCGTCAGCAGGTCTTTGCCGGTCACGAACGCGTTCGGCGGGCAGGTCATCGGCTCGATCGCTACTGCCCGGCGGCGAGCGTCCAGGCCGAGCGGTCGCCGGTGAACACCTGCAGCCAGTGGTAGCCCAGCGCCCGCCCACAGCGCGAGCTGCGTGTCGGGGCCGGCGAGCCGGGCAACGGCCCGGCCGTCGGGGCCGGTGTCCAGCCCGGTGAACGCATGGTCCAGCGAGCTTCCGCCGATCAGCCTGCCGTGCGGAAGTCGTAAGCCGAGCCAGTCGACGTCCTGCGGCGGCCCGGTCGGGATGCCGCGCGGCATCGGCGGGCTGCCACCGCGCGGCCGGGCAGCCGGAGCTGCCACTCGTCCACGAGCCCAGTACCGGCCCGCAGGTAGGGATGCGAGCCGGTACCGAACGGCGCGGCCGGCTGCCGGTGTTCCGCGCGGTGATGGTGACCTCAAGGCCGGCGCCTGGCGTGACCCGGTACTGCGCGAACAGATCCAGCCGGAACGGGTAACCGGGCCGTCCGAGCAGCAGCAGGTTCAGCTCCGCGCTGTCGGTCGCGAATGCGCCGCCAGCTGCCAGGTCAGCCAGCGGGTCAGGCCGTGGATGGCGTTGTCGTGGGCCGGCTCGGTGAGGTCGAGCTGATAGGTGTGCCCGCCGAAGTCGTACCGGCCGTGGTCGATCCTGTTCGGCCAGGGAATCAGCAGTTGCCCGGCACCGGCCGCGGGGCAGTTCGCCGGGCTGATATCCGGTGATCACTGGCCGGCCGCGCACGGTCAGCGAGCGCAGGCCCGGCGCCGAGCTGGTGATGTTCGCGCTGGTAATCCCCGGCCGTGATCTCGTACTGCGCGCCGGTGAGCGGAAGCGTTGGCGTTGCCATGGGATCCATACTGGCGGATGAGATGCCGGCGGGGCTGCTTGGGGAGCGGGGGACCTTCAGCCCCGCCAGCACTTTGCACCATAGCTGCCACAGCTGTCCTGGGGTGCGAAGTTCGGCAACCCCGCAGCCAGTTCTCAGCGCCGCAGCCGCCGC
Source organism: uncultured Actinomycetota bacterium (assembly GCA_963767215.1). GTDB lineage: Bacteria > Actinomycetota > Actinomycetes > Streptosporangiales > Streptosporangiaceae > JAJYUU01. The sequence continues at coordinate 60,007 of CAVYDE010000012.1, read as the reverse complement.
CGGGCGGGCCAGCCGGGTCCCCGGGCTGTCGCTACCGGTAGCTGCGGACGTAGCTGGCGAAGGCGACCACGTTGCCCAGGTAGTGGCCGGACTTCTGGTCGAACAGGCCACCGCAGGTAATCAGCCGCAAGGTTGGCCAGCTCGTGTAGCCGAATACTTTCACGGTCGGGAACCTCGCCTTGGCATACAGCGCGACCGAATAGGTCTCGAATACCGCCGTCTCACCGTTTCTCAGGCGCACGTAGATCTTCGCGCCCGGCCGCAGGTTGCCGAGGTCGTAGAAGACCGCAGGACCGAGGCCCTCCGCGTCGACGTGACCGAGCATCGCCGCCGCCCCGGGCTGACCGGGCGAGGGGCCCTTGTCATACCAGCTGACCAGCCTTGGCCTTCGACAGCGGCGGAACCGCGAGCGAGCCGTGCTTGTCCAGGCCAAGGTCGATGATCTTGGCATGGACCTTGATCGCCGGAATGTCGATGCTGACGGGAGCGGACCGGTCCCGGTGACGTGAGCTGCTGGCCACGCTGGCGCTACCGGCTGGCGGACGTCCGTGACCAGCCCAGCTGGGTGGCACCGGCGGACGGGCCCAGCGGAGGGTGTCGTGCCCGATAAATGCCACGACCATACCGGTCACGATCAGCGCGACCGCGGCAAAGTTGAGCAAGGAGAGCCGGCGCACTGTCGGGGTCACAAACCGTGGCCGGGACCCGATGGTGTCCCGGCCGGTCTGGCGTAGCGCACGCTGGCCCCCCGTCATGCGGTGCTCGTCGCTGTCTCATTCCCGGCGGATGCCCTGTTCAGCCCTTGCCGCGGCGCCCGGAACCGTGCTGGTCCGCCCGGCTGCAGCCCGCCTCGCCAGGCGGCCCTTGCTGTCAGCGCGCGGCAAGGCCACTTTCCGGGCATAACCGGCAGCCCTGCGCCGGTCCGCGCGACCTTGGGCCGTAAACGGTCGTTGTTTCCGATGTTTTCAGATGATTTGCGGAGCGATTTACGGATCAAAGTCGCGGCTGGCGGGTGGCACCGGGACTATATGTCCGGTTTCTCGACTACGGCGGCGATCTTGAGCCGGTGGCGGAGGCTCAGAGTCACCTGGATCGAGGACAGGAGCGTCCGGGCGGTGCCGGGCGAGCCGAATACCTCGGTGCCGGTCCCAGCCCCGATGATCCCTGCGCGCGCGCCGGCCAGCCCGCTAGGGGGTTGTCGTGCCGGTGACGGCGGAAAGGGCGAAGGCCGGATCGCCGGGATCGACGTGCACCAGGGACCCGTTGCGCACTGATTCAGCCGCCAGGACTCCGAACAGGTAAAAACAGGCGGCTTCCTCGGTTCCGAAGACCTGCGATTCGTGCCGCGCCCCGTTGGCGGAGTGGAACACCTCGAAGCCGTCCTCGGTCTGCACCAGGCACAACGCGCCCTCGACCTCCTCTCCGACCGCGTAACTCCCGGCCGGGATGGCCGCCTGGCTGGCAAGTTCGGCGAACAGCCGCTCGGTTGCCATCCGGCGGCGAGCAGACCGGCGCGGCGCGAGACCGGCGGTGTCACCGATTGCGCAGCCGGGCAGCCGTCGGCACTGCCTGGACGGGCCCCGGCTGAACTGGCGGCCACCGGCCGGACCGGCGCGGACGCTGGCTGGACCGGCGCAAGCAGGTCGGCCGAGGCTGCGGTCGGGCTGCGACGCGGCGATTGCCGCGGTCGCCGCGAGGCCGAGGCGGCCCGCATGGCTTCGGCTTCCAGCGGCAACGGCGGCTCGACTGCGGGCGGGATGGCGATGCTGTTGCCATTGTCGGACGCCGGCGGCAGGTAAGCCGAGGTCGGGGCGGGAGGCCATCTGGCTGCGGCGGTCGTGGCCGGGGGCGGCAAGCCCGGCGTTTCCGGGTCCGGGCGGGGCAGAGCCGGGCCCGAGCCAGCCGGGTAGGCGCCGGTAGCGTAGCTCGCCGTTCCGGGCTCGCGCTGCCAGGAGAAGCTGCCCGTGTCCTGGAAGGTGTCCGTCTTCGGGAGCTGCCCGTGTCCCGGGCTGCCCGGGTCGGGAAGCTGCCTGTGTCCGAGCGGTTCTCGGTGCTGGGTGTATCACTGGCCGGCCGGTAGCCAGGCTGGACGGCGTAGCCGCCGCTCGGCGGGCCGGACGGCCGCAGGCCGGCTCAGTCTGGCCGCGGGTACTCGGTGCGTTCCTCGATGATGTCGGCCACGTCAGCCCGCGGCGCCACCAGTTCAAAGACGCCACGATCGACCTGCCAGTAGCCGAGCTGCTCGGCCCTGTACCCGTCATGGCCCGAGGTAGCCGATGTGCAGCCGGTCACCCAGATCGTCCAGCACCATGCAGCGCTCGCCGCGGAAGGTGCCAACCGGCCTGGACTCCCAGACTGCCTGCACGTCGCCGATCGGCAACTGCTTGCGCCAGTGCCCGGTGGCCGGTTCGAAGCCGAGTTCCTCGGGCGGCGGGCAGGCAGCGAACAGCACGATGTCGCCGTCGCGCGGCCCGATGCCAGCCTCGAAGGGAGAGCCGCGGTAGGTCGCCATCAGCCGGTAACGCACAGTTCAGACCCTTCTGCCGGGCGGAGCCACACCTGGCCGTCGTAACGCGCGATGAAGTCGGTCCGGTCGCGCCGATCCGGTGGATTTCCGCGCCGACTGGCACCGGAATCGGGTCAGTGAAGTACTCGGCGACGGGAGAATCGGGGCTGCCGGTGTAGCCAGCGCCGGTGAAGGGCGGTTTCATGGCCCAGTCGCCGCCGTGTGCCGCCGAGTACGGGATCCGGTAGGAATCGGTGCTGACGGCACGCCAGCGAAGGACGTAGACCTCGGTCATGTCCGGGCTGAATTCTGAGCCTTCGTAGCCGAGACCCAGCGAGCTGTGCAGGTCCCGCGGCCGCGTCGCCGGACTGTCGGCCACGCGGTGAACGAAACCGGAGATGATCGACCGGCGACCGGTCAGGTAGGGCTCCACCATCCGCGGCGGAATCGCCTTGTGCAAGAGCGTTCCAGGCTCGATGGCTACCGGCCTCCAGTCGACCTGGCTCACGCTGTCCCCTGTGCTAGCACTCACCTGCAGTCCCACGAGACTCTCATATTGCGAAATGCGTCCTCAACTGCTTCGGCATAGCTGGTCAGGGGGTGCGTTGCCGTGCAAGGCTACGCCTCGCCGGTCCGGCGGGCGGTGCGGAGCAGGCCCGGGCGGCCCCTCTCCTCGACGCGCGGCCTGCTGGCCCCCGCGTAGCTAAGGTTGGACAGATGATCGACCTCGGCGCAGGTGATGAGCGCTTCCGTGATGATCATGGTGAAGCCGATCTGGCGGTAGCGGCCGCGCTGGCGGCTTACGCGGCGCGTACTGGCGGCGAGCTGGCGGTGCTGGGATCGCTGGCAGGCAGCCGGCTGCTGGTGCCGGTGGTCGCGGTGCTCGGCGATGGCCCGGGGGCGCAGAGTACGGACCGAGCCGCCCAGGGTGCCGGTTTGAATCAGGGCGAGAACGCCAGCGAAATGGCCATGCCGGTCATCGTGGCGCGCGACGGAAGACGGGCCCTGCCCGCCTTCAGCTGCGCCAGCACGCTGCGGCTATGGCAGCCCGCGGGCAGGCCGGTACCGGCCGCGGCTGCTGCAGTGTGGCAGTCGGCGGTGCAGGAATCGTGCGCGGTCATCATCGATATCGCCGGGCCGGTGCCACTGCGGTCGAAGGTTCCCGGCTGGCGGCGCTGGCGGCCGGGAACCGCCCGCCTGCCATGCATGAGGACCCGGACGTCTGGCAGATCGCGGCGGCGACGGCGGCCGAGTTCGCGCCGGGCATCCGGGTCAGGCTCAGCGCGCCGCAGGCGGCCTGGACCTCACCCTGGAACTCGCGCCGCCGCAGGGCGCGAGCCACGCCGGTACCGGCTGAGGCGGCCCGGCAGATCGGCGACGCGGTCACAGAACGGCTGGCCGAGCGGGTCCGCACCGGGATCGCGGTCCTGGTCCGGCCGCCAGCGTGACCTAGCGGGATCCGCAGCGGAGTTCCAGACGTCCTCAAGGCGCTGACGCACCCGCTGCGCCGCCAGCTCTACCGGCTGCTTGGCCAGCTCGGGCCGGCCAACGTGACGGTGCTGGCCGGGCACACCGGCGCCGACCCTGGCCAGCTCAGCTACCACCTGCGCGAGCTGGCGAGGAGAGGCTTCGTCGAGGAGGTGCCCGAGCTTGCCAGGGACCGGCGCGAGCGCTGGTGGCGCTGCGTCGACGAGAGCTGGGGCTGGACGACAGCCGACCTGGCCGACCCGGCGGCCCAGGCCATGGGTGAGACGGTGCACCAGCTGGGCATCGCCGAGGAGTTCGACCGGCTGCGGAGCTTCGAGGCCAGCAAGCAGGAGTTCGGCCCCGAGTGGGTGCGGGCGGCGCACTCCTCGAGCACCAACCTGCGGCTGACGCCTGATGAGCTGCGCGAGCTGTGCGAAGAGCTCGATGTCGTGCTGCGCAGGTGGTCGGCCGAGGTCGGCCGGATCGACCAGTCGTCCAGGCCAGGGGACCGGCCAGAGGACGGCCGCTCGCCAGTCTTCCTGTTCTTCCACGCGTTCCCTGAGAACCCATGACCACCATTGCCGTCCCGCCCGGCCGGCCGGTGCGGCGGGCGCCGAGGGGCAGGCAGCGCGGCCCCGCTCTGCCTGGCGCGAGCCGCAGTTCCTGCGCTACCTGGCCGGGCAGCGGCGCCATCCTGGCCCTCGGACTCGCGCCCAGGCTCTGGATCGGCGTCCTTGCCACCGGGCTCTGCAGCGGCCCGATGGGAGTCGTCGGGAGCGTCCTTGCCCAGGCGGCGACGCCGGACGAACTGCGCGGCCGGGTGACGTCCTTCATGACCATGTCGTCCTACGGCGTGGTGCTGGTGGCCATGTCGGGAAACCGGCCTGCTGATCGGGGTGGCCGGCCTCAGCGGCGGGTTCGCCATCTGCGCCGCATTCGACGCGGTGGGCGTGCTGCTACTGCTGGCTCCCGGGCTGCGACGGGCAACGATTGAGCGCTGATTGTCAGTTCGGCCAGGCCTCGACGCTCCGGCCGGCCGTGTCCGTAGTTGACGCGCCTACCAGGCGATACTGACCGCGGCCGCGGGCGGGCCGGCCAGGTTGAGGTCCAGGCTGACCGGGAAGGTGAGCACGGCGGATGAGCCAGTCGCCAGATTGATCCTGGCCACCGACAAGCGAGCGGTGTGCGAGCCGGTGGCGGGATAACTGACCGCGTACGGGACCAGGGCGAACTCGTCGCCCGCGCTGACGGACATAGCGCAGCCGGGCAATGGCTGACCGCTGGCAGGGTTCTTCCCGCTGAGCCTGACCACCGGCTTCAGCAATTGCCCGGTGGCGGTGGCGTAGGACCCGATCGAAGTGACCTGTGCACCTGGCCGCGCGGTCACCGAGCACAGGTAGAACGACGCGCCGTCAGGGCTGACAGCGATCGCATCTTTGGGTTCAGATCCGTCCTGGTTCGCCGCAACTCGCAGCACAGCCTTAGCCCTGCCGGTCAGCCGCCCGCCACCCGGCGCGCCGGTCGCCAGTTCCTCGACCGAGGCCGTGTCATGCCGCGGCGACCAGCCGACGAACGTCAAGAGCTTGCCGTCGGCTGACAAGGACAGGTTGCTGGCGATGCCGATCCTCCCGCCGCCGGTGAGATCGACGGAAGTCCACTGCTGGAGGCGCTTGCTGGTGACGCTGATCACCCTCAGGAAGCCCTTGTCGCCGCGCTCGCAGCCGGCGAGAGTGTAGGCGATCGTCTGGCCGTCGGCAGATGCCGCCAGGGCATTGACCTCGCCGCTCAAGGCAGCCCCGATCGAGGTCAGCTTGCCGACGTTGCCCTGGCTGTCCAGCTGGAACCAGTACAGATGGCTGGCACAGATCCTCGGTGCCTCCATGGCCACGATGTAGGCCGAGCCCTGCCGAGCGCAGCCACGGCCGTGACCCGATGGTCAAGACGTCATGCCCTGCGCTACCGGGTCGCCGGTGCCGGCCTGGCGCACCATGAACTGCGAGAAGGTGTAACCGCCGAACGGGCTCCAGCCTTCGTTCTCGATGAAGTAGCCGGGCAGCGCGCTGGCTGGCTGCTGGGCAGTAAGCCAGGCTGGGTGGGCTGGCAACTTGGCAGACGAGCCGCAGCCGGTGAGCGCGATCGCGATGGTTGTCGCTATCAGCCCCGCTGACCACGCCATCCGGAAACGCGGCATCGGCGATTCCTTCCCGCTAACTACGAGATAACAGGGACGCAGCCCTGCATACTGCATGGCGCGCCAGGTTCAACAGCCTAGGAGAAACTACGCCCGTAAGCCGGGCGGGTGGGACGTTGGACAGAGTAACCGGGCTGTCCAGTTGCTGCTACCAAGAAGGCCACGCTCAGCCGGCCGTGTCGATGCGCGCAGCGGCGGCGTCCAGCCGGGCGATCCAGGCGTCCGCTGCCGGTGATCCGCTCTCGGTATCTGACAGGCTGAGCAGGGCCTGGACGACCGCGGCGGGCATGGCGCGCGCAGCTAGCCTCCGCGGTACCAGCCTGGCGCTGTAGGCGCCGATCACTTCGTCCCATCGAGCAGGCTCGACCGACGAGACCAGCAGCCAGGCCAGATCGGCGTTGCCCGGGGCGCTGAGACATCCTCCCAGTCCAGCACGGCAATCTCCCCGTCCGGGCTGGTGCGCAAGTTCCGCACCGACGCATCGCCGTGAGTCAGCGTCAGCGGACCAGCCGTGTTCAGGCATCCGTCGGCCCGGGCGACGTTGCCGGTCAGCCGGTCGCCAAGGCTGACGACGGCGGCTGGCAGCGCCCGGTCCGCGCGCAGCTGCGGCCAGGTGCGGTCGAACAGATCGGCGACCAGGTCGATAGCAGCGCCGACCGGGCGCAGCCACGGCCAGCGCTGGCAGGCGCGGCCCGACCAGTCTGGTGCAGGCCGGCAAGCAGCCGCGCGGCAGCCGCCGGATCTGCGCCCGGCCGCCAGTCCGACAGGTCCTCCAGGAGCAGCACCGTCCCGTCCCGGTGGCCTCTGCCCGGTAGCAGACGGGTACCCGGACCCCGATCACCGGGCGCGATCTCCTGGTAGAAGCGGACCTCGGACCTGAATATGTCCAGGGCCGCCGGGATCGAGCCGGGCTCCGGCAGCCCTCGCCGTTTCTCGTAAGGGAGCACGGGCCGGAGCATAAGCCGGGGCCGGCCAGGTCGATCGTTTCCCGCACGCTGTGCCCGCATCGCCGGCCCCGCCGCGGCTCCTGGCGGGTATTACGATCAAGGACTGTGACGGCGTCACCATTGCTGAGGTCGCCGACGAGCTCTACGGGCTCACGCCGGGCGAGTTCACCGCCGCCCGCGACGAGCGAGCCCGCCAGGTCCGCGCGGTCGGCCAGCGCGACGTTGCTGATGCCATCAAGAAACTCGCCAGGCCGACCGCCAGCGCCTGGCTGGTGAACCAGCTCGCGCGCAAGGCTTCCGACCAGATGGCACGTCTGTACGAGGTCGGTGAGGCGCTGGCTGAAGCGCAGCGGGCGCTCGCCGGGGACAGGCTGCGCGAGCTGTCCGGCGAGCGGCGTCAGGCGATCAGCGAGCTGATCCCCGCGGCGGCCGAGTCTGGCCGAGGACCTCGGCCAGACGGCTAGCGCTGCAGTGCTCGGCGAGGTCCGCTCGACGCTGGAGGCCGTGCTCGCGGACGCGGCCGCCCGCAGCGCGGTCCAGTCGGGCAGGCTGACCAAGGCGCTGGCTTATGCCGGTCTCGGCGAGGTCGACCTGACCACCGCGCTGGCAATACCGCTCGAGGCGGCGGCCGGCAGGACCGCCGGCCGGCCGCGTCCGGGCGGCCGGCACAGGACCGGCCGCGCGCCCGGCCAGGCTGGTCCCGGCCAGGCTGGTGCCGCCGGGGCCGCCCCGGCAAGCGCCGGTTCGGCACAGACGCGCTCAGGTCAGCAGGGCCGCGGGAGCGCTGACGGTACGAGCGCGCCGGCGCCCGCGCAGCCGAAGTGCTGCAGGCCGCGCAAGCCGCCTGCAGAGAGGCCGAGGCCGCGCGGCCGAGCGGACCGCCAGGCGGGCCAGCGTCGCGGAGCAGCGGCAGTTCCTGGCCCGGCGGATGGCCCACCTGGAACGCGAGCTCGGCCAGGCGCAGGCTGAGGACGCCAAGCTTGCCCGCGAGGCCAGGCAGGCTAAGCGCGACCACGACGCCGCGACGCGGACAGCGGGAGTCTGCGCAGCGGCGGCTGGAGAAGGCGCGCCAGCAGGACGCGAACGCCAGCTGACAGGTCCTGGCCGCGCGTTACCGGCCGGAGCGCCGGTCCAGCTGCTCTTGTGCGCTGCACGAGCACCCGCAGTACCGCGAGGCCGAACTGCGCATCGCACGGATGCCTGGCGCTGCCCGGCGCGCGCGTTGCCGCCAGCTCAGTCAGCGCGGTGCGCAACGGCCCGGCCGGGTCTCCGCGCAGCGGCGGAACGGACGTCCGGCCGTGCTCACCCCACAGCTCGAGCTCGAAGCAGGCGGCCGCGGCAGGCGCGCCGAGGGTGACGCTCGCCGTGCTGGTCGCACCGCCTTGGTGGTGCAGGACCAGATGGGTCAGATCGCCGCGCCCGGCGTCGGCAGTCACCGACGTCACCGCGCCCAGGCAGGTCGACAGCAGCGCCACCACGTGCGGGCCGACGTCCCACAGGCCGCCCATGGCCCGCCGCCACGCTGTGTTGAACGGGCTGTCGCCGGAATGCGCCGTAGCCAGCCAGAGCGAGTGACCGCCTTGCCAGCCGCCAGCCTGCTCCAGCTCGGCCAGCCAGCTCCTGACCTCGGCTTGGAACCGGGATACGAAGAACACCAGCGACGCGACGCCGGCGGTCTCGATTGCGCTGGCGAGTTCCTCGCCCGCAGCCTCCGTGAGGGCCAGCGGCTTCTCCAGCAGCAGGTGCTTGCCAGCCCTGGCCGCCCGCAGCGCTAGTTCACTTTGCACATCGGGCGGCACGGAGAACGCGACCGCGTCGACGCTGGCGAGGAAGGTGTCGAAGTCGGCGTGCGCGGTCGCGCTGAATTCGGCGGCGAGGGTAGCCGCCGCGTCGGCGTTGCGGCCCCAGACTGCGGCGAACTCGATGCCGTCGGCTGTGGCGAGGGCGCGCGCGTGCGCGACGTGTGCCCAGTGACCGGTGCCGACAAGGCCGAAACGCAGAGGTCGAAGGGCCGCGCCGGTCAGGTCAGCGGTTGCGGAGCGGTCGGCTGGCGCGGCGGACTCAGGTGCTGTGGCGGGTGCGAAATTATCGGTCACCCGAGCCACCTTGCCAGAGTGGTGGTAAGGCCCGGCGTGCACACCCGGTGCCACCCGGCGTCGCGGCAGGCAACTCTCGGTGCGCCGCTTGCCCGAGGCGGGCGCTCAACCTGCGGCCACGGGACGGGCGTGCTCGCTGGCTATGCTCGGGAGTCAGAGCTGCAGGAGGCTGATGACGATGGCGAGCGAGGCAGGCATGCCGGTGCAGTCCGGTCAGCCCGTGCCGTCCGGTCACCCCCGGTCGTCCGGTCATGCCGCAGGCTCCGCAGCGGTGGCGACCGAGCCTTCCGCCGACCTTTCCGCCGCGGCTGCCGCCGCTGTGCAGGCCGCGGGTCAAGCGGCCAGGGCCGGATCGGCGGGGTTGCGCGACTGGCCGGCGGACGGACTGGACGAGGCGCTCCGCGCGATCGCGGCCAGACTCAGTGACCAGGCGACCGCGGTCATTGCGGCCAATGCCGACGACGTCCGGGCAGCCAGGGCGGACGGGCTGGCTGAGGCCTTCGTGGACCGGCTGACCCTCGACGAGGGCCGGATCGACGGCATGTGCGCTCAGCTGCGAGTGCTGGCCGAGGTCCCCGCCGATCCGGCCAGAACGACTGTGCGGGACCTGCCGGACGGGCTCGAAGTGCAAGAGTGGCGCCGGCCGGTCGGCGTGATCGGGGCGAACTTCGAGGCCAGGCCGAACGTCGTCGTGGACATCGCGTCCCAGCTGATCAAGTCGCGCAATGCCGGCGTGCTGCGAACCGGGTCCAGTGCGATCCGGTCGGCAGCGGTGCTGGTCGACGAGGTGGTCTGGCCGGCCATGACGGCTGCCGGGCTCGATCCGGCCGCGATTCAGCTGCTCCGCGTTCCCGGCCGGGAAGGTGCTTTTGCCCTGGTACGCCAGGCGAAGCTCATCCCGCTGGTGATCTTGCGGGGGAGCGGGGACAGTACCCGCGCACTGGCCCGCGAGGCAGCGTTGCATGGCGTGCGGACGCTCGCGCACGCCGACGGCGGCGCGGTGCTGTACATCGACAAGTCCGCCGACCTCGGCCTGGCGTTGCGGCTCATCGAAGCGAGCCTGGACCGGCTCGGCGTCTGCAACCGGCTGAACCTGCTGCTCGTGCACCGCGACGTTTGGGCCGACGCGGTACCAGCCGTCACCGCGCTGGCACGCAAGCTCGGCATCGCGCTGTCGCTGCCGCCGCACCCGCATGCGCTCGGGCACGAATGGGCGCTCGATACGGGCGCCGAGGCGACGATCACGCTCGCCGCGGCGGCCGACGCCGGCGACGCGGCCGACATCGCCAATACCGAAACGTCAGGCCTGGCCGCCTCGATCGTCGCGGCCGACGAGAGCGCGGCGCGCCGGTTCCTGGACGCCTATGCCGGAACTGGCGCGTTCTGGAATGCCACGACCCGCCTGCTGGACGGTTTCAAGCTGCTGTCGCTGCCCGAGACCGGCATCAACATCGACGTCGTCCCCGGCCCGCGCGGACCGGTGACCTACCGCGACCTGCACCTGCGCCAGTACGCCGTCGTGCCCGCAGGCACCGCCTACACCGGGTAGACCACGAGCGACTCACGATGGACGGCGTGAATGCCGCGGACCACCCGCCTGGCTGCCGCGTCGGCGGGCACCTGCCCGTGCAGGAACCCCTTATCGAGCAGGAACGTGGCCGCTAGTTGCGGCTGTGCGAGCAGCAGCGCGTCTGCCAGCTCGTAGACCCGCTCGGCAGAGAAGGCAGCGAGCTGCGCGAAGGCTTCCTGACTCGCGCGGGACGTACCGGCGGCCAGCTCGGCGCAGTCCTTGAAGACGTCAGCGTCGGTCAGCGAGCGCGAGCCGGCGTCGCCCGGGCCGCCGGGCTTCTCGGCGGCCGCCTGGCCGGCATAACGCAGCCGCAGCAGGATCGACAGGACACACGCGACCTCCTGCGGCGACAGCGCGCGCAGCAGTCGCAGCAGGCCGGCCGGGAGCGCGACAGAGCCGCGGCCAAGGAGCCGCTCAGGATGCCGCACATCGAGCAGTTCGACAACCGCGCCGGCGGCGAAATCGCCCTCGACCCGCTTGACGCCGGACAAGAACAGCGTGCTGCCGGTTCGCAGGGATTCCTCTGCTTGCCTGTTGACAAGGACTGAGCCCTCGGAATACGCGATGCCGCCGATCCACCGCTTGCCTGGCTCGAGCCCTGGGCCGGCCGCCTTGATGACCGTGCCCATCCGGGCGCGCGGGTTCAGGCTGCGGCCGACGACGTCCTGTTCACGGGCCGAGCCGATCGTGCACTCCACGCCGCAGCACGCAGCCCTGGCCGCGGCGCTCAGCTTTGACCGCATGCCGCCGCGCCCGCTGCCGCCGGCCGTCACCCGGACGGCGCGCGCCTGCGCGGGGGAGAGCCGGTTTAGCCGCTCGCGCAGCGAGGCATCACGGTAAGCAGCCCGGACGTCGGTGAGGAACAGCAAGCGCGATGCCTCGGCGGCGACGGCGACGGCGACGGCGACCTGGTCGTTGTCGAGCGCGGAGATCGGGTCAGTCGCGTCGTTGCCGTTGACGACGGGCAGCAGGCCGCGGCCGGTCGCCTCGCGCAGCAGCTGGCCGAGGTCGCCCATTGCCACGGCCGAGTTCAGGTCGCTGCGTGAGACCAGGATCTGGCAGACCTCGATGCCGACGGCCGCCGCGAGCTGCCGGTACAGCGCCATCAGCGCGGGCTGGCCGACGGCCGCGGGCAGCGCGGTATCGACCGGCTGGTCGTCCGGTTGCGGATTGTCGTAACGGCGCAAGATGTCCTGCAGCGCATCGACGAGCTGGTCGTAGGCCGCGCCCGGGGCGGCGGTGGCGGGCTGCGAACCCCCGACCGACGACCTGACCGAGCCGACGAGTGCCTGCAAAGCTGGCGCTGCGCCAGCGGTCGACCCCTCGAAGGCCAATAGCCTGCGGCCGAGTCGCGCGGCGCCAGAAGTGACCAGGATGATCTCGTGCCCGGCCCGCTGCGCGGCGGCGATCTGGCTCACCAGGCCGGCGATGATGTCGAGGGCTAGCCCGTCGCGGCTGGCGATCGAACTGGATCCGAGCTTGATTACCTGTCTGGTCACGGACAACTCACGACGGCGGGATCTGCGGGGGAGACGAGTATGGGCCGGCGAGACATCGTCATCCCGCGCAAATGATCATCTCCGACGCTATCACGCGCCTGCGGAGCCGACCGGGGATGCACCCGGGGCTCGACCGGGGATTCTGGTCAGGCCGGGTACGGTTCGGCCGCCGTCTGGTAGGTGCGGCCGCTTGGTAATTGCCAGGTCATCTCGCCTGGTGCGGACTGGTCGAGGTGCCAGCCTGGTGCCTGCTTGGCGCGGTGGTGCTGACGGCAGAGAGGCGCCAGGTTGCATTCGCAGGTGGGCCCATCCCGGTCGTAAGGCACGGTGTGGTCCAGGTCGCAGCGTCCGGCGGCCCGGCGGCAGCCGGGATACGCGCAGGTGCGCTGGCGGATCTCGATCAGGTGCCGCAATGACGCAGGCGGCTGATAACTGGCCGACTGGCGGAGGTGGCTGCAGGTGCCGCTCTGCAGGATCTGCAGCTTGCCGTGCAGGCCCCGGATCCAGCCGGTCACCGGTTCGCCGGCGGCTGGGCCGTGGCGGGCGCAGGCATGGCCGGCGGCCCGGCCGTCCGCGCCGGTCACGGTGAGGCACCACCTCGATGCGGGATGGGCGGCGAGCATCGCGGCCAGGTCACGGGCGGTGGCCGCGCTGACCGGGCCGGATCCGGCAACCTCGCCGGGTGCGGCACCGCCGAGCCACGCTGACAGCGGCATGGTCAGGTTGACCGTCCCGGTTACCGCGGGCCAGCCGGCCGCGCCGATGGTCACCCCGGCCCAGTCCGCCGCTGTACCGCCGCCGCGGCTACTGCCGCCGCCGGCGCGATCACTGTCATTGCTGTCGGCGTTGTTGTTCCTGTCGCCGCTGCCGGGGTTGTTGTTGCTGCTGCTGCGACTGCCGCTACCGGTACTGTCGCTCGCGGGTTCGGTGCTGGTCTGGTCCAGCGGACCCGGCGGAAGTAGGGCCTGAACGGGCTGACCGGCCAGCAGCGCGAGGTACACCGCGGCGCGGATCTGGCTGATCGGGCCGGCCGTGCCGCGCGCCTGCAGCCACCTGGCCATGGCGGTGAGCCGCTGGTCGGCGGCTATCACGTCGGCCGGGGGCAGCTCACGGCCAGCGATCGCGCTGTTCCCCGACGTCTCGCCCCATACCTGCACCTCGGTATCTTCGCGGGCCGCGTCCTGGCGGTCCTGCGCGGCAGCGGGATCTGCCTGCAGCACCAGCCGGCGCAGCCGTGCTCGGAGTTGAGCGGTCGTCAGGCGGCCGGCCTCATCAATCAGCCGGGCGCTGGCGGCCGCGGCCTGATCGGGTCCGAGCACGCTGAGCTCGTCCGCGAACACGCACGCCTTCGGCCAGTCAATCTCCCCCCGCTGGAGGGCCGTCAGCACGGCCGGCAGGCCGGCTAGCGCGCCCGCGATCGTCAGCAGCCGCGCGGCCGACCTGGACGTCAGCGTTAGCGCCGCGGCGATCTCATCATCGACGTGCTCGGCCAGGTGCGGGTCTGTCAGCTCAGCGGATTGCGCCGCGCGGCGCCGCGCGAGCGCGTCCGCCGCCGCGGTCTCCCCGGCCGCGGCCCACGCCGACAGCCGCCGCCAGCCGCACAGCACCCCGATCAGCTCCGATTCACCCAGGCCCGCGGGCCCGCCGGCAGTGACAGCGGTGATCGCTTCGGCCAGCCAGGGACCAGGCGCCAGGGTGTCGTACGCGCCGCCAGAGGCGAACCCCAGGCCGGTCCGCCCGTCCCTGTTCCTGTGCGTGAACCCGGCCGGCACCGGCTCCCCGGCACCGGTCCACGGCCCGGCCAGATACGCCGCCCGCACGTCCGCCGGCAACCCCCGCAGCCACGTCGCCTCATCCACATCGGTGTCCACCTCGTCAGGCGCGAATCGCTCCGCCGGGTCCCCGGCGGCGTCGATCCAGTCATCGATGTCCCAGTCCGGCGCCCAGCTGTCCGCATCACCAGCCAGCGGGCCCGCCTCATCGAACAGGTCCAGCTGACCCAGCTCATTAATCCCGCATCCGCTCACTTATCTCACCGCCTCCCGAAGCTATGACTCATACTATCGAGCGCTACTGACAATCCGAGTCGGTAATCGAAGCTTTATTCGATTACTTGCCGATTGACGCGCTGTCTCGGCCGGCTGAGCCACCGGCCGTGTCCACCGACTGAGCCGCTGGCGCCTTTCCGTCGGCCGGGATCAGCAAGGGGCGGCTGTGACCAGCCTGTATAGATCCAGCACAGATCCGACACAGGCCTTCGGGGCAGCCTGCTGTCACAACCGCGCGAGGCGCTCCCGCCCGATTGACGGAGCAATAGCAAGGAGGGAGGAGGAGACCACCTCAGCGCACGTCATGCGAATCCATGATCGGCGGCGCGTCCCTTTCGCGGCCCTTTCAGCAGGTCGGCGCGACCTGCCGGTTCCCTCCAGAGGAGATGAGCACGGATGAACCCAGCAAACGAGACCTATTTCTTCAGCACGACAATCAACGGGAAAGGACTGCTGAGCCTGCCGTTCAACCCGAACAAAATCGATGCCCGGATGCCGGTCATCAACGAGCTGTCAAACTGCCTGGTCGCTGCCGCGGAGGTCGACGGCGATGGCGTCCCGTTCCAGGGAGCAGCCTCGGTCGAGATTCTCAACGTGTTCTGCTCCGGTGACCCGAAGGGCTCAGGATCAGTTCACGTCCGCCTCAATGTCCTGTGGGACACGCCGCTGAACATCAGGCTGGCTTTCGTCCTCTGGCCGTAGCCCGTGCTGCGTCGCGGGACCCGGACCGATGCCAGGCGAGAGGTCCGGGTCCCGCTTCACACCTGCCGCGTCGGGTGCCGCGGGACACGTCTGGTCGGCAGGGCGCAACTTCGGGTCTAGTGTGGGGTCATGGTCGCACTGACGTTGGATGAGATTGCCGCAAAGATCGCCACCGCAGAGGCTGGCCTGGCCGCCGCGACCACGCAGTACGACCGGAATGTGTGCGCCCAGATCCGCGACCAATACCAGCGGTACGCCGCCGAGCGGACTAAGCAGATAGCCAAGCAGGCTGCGGAGTCTGACCGGTAGAGGAGCGGCCGTTCTCGCACCGCCGGGGCTCGCAATCGTTCCGATGCGCGGTTTGCGTCCCGTCATTTCATAGATTTCTGCTGTGACCGACGCATCGGCGCAGCGGGGTCAGACTGGAATACATGCGAAATCACCCGTTGCTCGGCAAGGTGGACTGCGTGACGGTCCCGGTTCCTGACCTTGACGCTGGCCTGCGGTTCTACCGCGACTCCCTCGGCCACGAACTGAAATGGCGGAACGACACGATCGGTCAGGCCAGCCTGCGGCTGCCCGCCAGTGATACCGAGATCGTGCTGAGCACCCGGCAGGAGTACGAGCCGAACTGGCTGGTCGATTCCGCCGATGACGCCACCGAGGAGATCGTCATGGCGGGCGGCAGGCTGGTGGCTGGACCAACTGACATCCCGGTCGGCCGTCTCTCCGTGGTGTCTGACCCGTTCGGTAACGTGCTGGTCTTGCTAGACCTGTCGAAGGGACGTTACGTCACCGACGAGTCCGGTCACGTGGCAGGCGTCGAGTCCGCGCCCCGTGCGCATAGCTGAGGCGTTGCAGCTACCGACGCTTTCCCGATCCGCGCCGCCGGACCGCGATGCCGCCCGCCACGGCGCCAACCGCGATCAGGCCGAGGCCGAGCGTGGCGAGCCCGGTGTTGGTCTGCGTCGAAGTCGAGCCGTCCCCGGTCTCCGCTCCGCCCTGGCCGGGCAGCGCGGTGACGATCAGGGTGGCCGTCGCGGAACTGCCGTCCGAGCAGTCCATGTCCGGGTGATAGGTGCCGGGCTGGATGTTGCCGGGAAGCGTGACCGTCACGTCGAAGACGCCGTCAGCCTGCTTGCTCATCGGGACCTGATCTGGCAGTCCTAGTGTGGTGCCGAAGAACGTGGCAGACGAGGCGTCAAAGGCCGCGCAGGTGACATGGAAAGCTATCGCGGTGCCGGGGGTGGCGGTGGACGGGTCCGCCGAGGCGGAAGCGTCGCCTGGCGAGCTCACGGTGGCGGCCAGGGCAGAACCCTGGCTGGCTGTCACGAGGCCGATTGCGGCGGAGCTGGCCAGAACCACGCTCAGCCCTACTGAAACGGCAAACTGCCTGATCAGTTGCATGAACGTTCTCCCCCCGAGGACCGCCAAGCGGCCGCAAGGCATACCACGACCCGCCGCGAATAGCGACGGGCAGGTGCGGGTACTGACGATTCCCCCTATTGCGACGGCGTGATACCCGGACGCCCGCGGGGCAAACGCGCGCGAGGCTGCCGGACAAACGCCTGTGCGCCGGGCATGGCAGGATCGGCTGCATGCTGCGCTGGCTGACCGCGGGGGAGTCCCACGGCCGCGCTCTGGTGGCCGTTTGCGAGGGCGTGCCGGCCGGAGTCGAGGTCACCACCACTGACATCGCGCTTGCCCTGGCCCGGCGCCGGGCCGGCTACGGCCGGGGCGCGCGGATGAAGTTCGAGCAGGACGAGGTCGAGCTCACCGGCGGTGTCAGGCATGGCCTGACGCAGGGCGGGCCGGTCGCTGTCCGCATCGGCAATACCGAGTGGCCGAAGTGGGAGACGGTCATGGCGGCCGACCCCGTCGAGCCGGAGATCCTGGCCGCCCAGGCCAGGAACGCGCCCTTGACCAGGCCCAGGCCAGGCCATGCCGACCTGACCGGGATGCAGAAATACGGTCACGCCGACGCCCGGCCGGTCCTGGAGCGCGCCAGCGCACGGGAGACCGCAGCCAGGGTCGCGCTCGGCGAGATCGCCCGCCGCCTGCTGCGCCAGGTGCTCGGCGCCGAGCTGGTCAGTCACGTCGTCGCGCTCGGCCCGGTCCGTGCGCCAGCGGACTACTTGCCGCAGCCGCACGACCAGGAGCGGATCGATGAGGATCCGGTGCGCTGCCTGGACGCGGTCGCGAGCGCGGCCATGCAGGCCGAGATCGACGCCGCGCACCGGGACGGTGACACGCTCGGCGGCGTGGTGGAGGTCGTCGTCTACGGGCTGCCACCTGGCCTCGGCAGTCACGTGCACTGGGACCGGCGGCTTGACGGGAGGCTGGCCGGCGCGCTGATGAGCATCCAGGCGATCAAGGGCGTGGAGATCGGCGACGGCTTCATGACGGCGACCAGGCGCGGTTCGCAGGCGCACGATGAGATCGAGGCGACCGCGGCAGGCATCCGCCGGACCAGCAACAGGGCCGGCGGCATCGAGGGCGGGATGAGCACGGGCGAGGTCATCAGAGTGCGGGCCGCGATGAAACCGATCTCCACCGTGCCCCGGGCGCTGGCGACCGTCGACGTGCGGACCGGCGAGCCCGCGAGGGCCATCAACCAGCGCAGCGACGTGACTGCCGTGCCCGCCGCTGGCGTCGTGGCCGAGGCCATGGTCGCGCTGGTCCTCGCCGATGCCACGCTGGAGAAGTTCGGCGGCGACCACGTCGCCGAGACCGCTCGCAACGCCGAGGAGTACCTGAAATCGCTGGTGATCCGATGATGACCACGTTCCTGCCCGTGATCTTGATCGGACCGCCCGGGGCCGGCAAGACCACGGTCGGCGCCGCCCTGGCGGCCGATCTTGACGTGGGGTTTACCGATACCGACGCGGTGGTCGAGGCAACGGCGGGCAAGCCAGTCGGCGACATCTTCGTCACTGATGGCGAACCTGAGTTCCGGCGACTGGAGCGGGAGGCTGTCGAGACGGCGCTGGCCAGCGGCAACGGCGTGATCGGGCTGGGCGGCGGCGCGGTCATGGACAGCGAGACTCAACGCAGGCTGGCCGGGCAGCGAGTCGTCTACCTGGCGACCGGCTTCGCCGAACTGGCCAAGCGTGTCGGCATGGACAGGCCGCGGCCGCTGCTGATCGGCACCAACCCGCGAGCCCAGCTGAAGTCCCTGCTGGACCAGCGGCTACCGGTCTACGACAGCCTGGCCTGGCTGACCGTGACCACCGACGGACGCGACCCGGCCGAGATCGTGGCCGAGATCGCCGCGGCGGTTCAGGCCCAGTGAGCGCGACCAGGATCGCGGTAGGCGGCGAGCGCCCCTATGAGGTAGTCGTCGGAACCGGCGTACTGGCCGAGCTGCCCTCGCTCATCGGCCAGGAGGCCAGGAACGTGGTTGTCGTGCACGCCGACGGCCTTGGCATGGTCGCGGCCCCGGTATGCCAGGCCCTCGCGCAGGGCCGGGTACGCGGTCCGGCCGGAGCCGGTGCCGGACGGCGAGGCCGCGAAAGAGATCAGCGTCGCGGCCGGATTGTGGTCAAGTCTCGCCGCGGCGGGCGTCGGCCGCACCGACGCTATCGTCGGCGTCGGCGGAGGAGCGGTCACCGACCTGGCAGGCTTCGTCGCGGCGACCTGGCTGCGCGGCGTGCGGGTAGTGCTGGTGCCCACCACGCTGCTCGGCATGACCGACGCGGCGGTGGGCGGCAAGACGGCGATCAACACGGCGGACGGCAAGAACCTGGTCGGCGCGTTTTACCCGCCGGCTGGCGTGCTCGCCGACACCGGCACGCTGGCCAGCCTGCCGGCCGCGGAGTACGTGAGCGGGCTGGCTGAGGTGATCAAGGCTGGGTTCATCGCCGATCCGGTGATCCTGGAGCTGATCGAATCTGACCCGGCGGGCGCGGCGAAGCCGGGCGGACCGCACGAGCGCGAGCTGATCGAGCGCGCCATCGCGATGAAGGCCGCGGTTGTCTCCGCCGACCTGCGCGAGACCGGCTTGCGCGAGACCCTGAATTACGGGCACACGCTCGGGCACGCGATCGAGCGGGCCGAGGACTACCGGATGCGGCACGGTGAGGCGGTGTCGGTCGGCATGTGTTTCGCAGCCGCGGTGGCCAGGCTCGCCGGCCGGCTGGAGCCAGCCGTGGCGCAGCGGCACCGCTCTGTACTGACCGCCGTCGGCCTGCCGGTCCGCTACCGCGCAGATGCCTGGCCGGCCTTGCGGGCCGCGATGGCCGTGGACAAGAAGGCGCGGGCGTCCATGCTGCGGCTGGTCGTGCTGGACGGGCTCGCCAAGCCGACCATCATGGCCGACCCGCCCGAGGAACTGCTGGAACTGGCCTACGCGGAAGTGAGCTGAGCACGTGCTGGCGATGGTGCGCTCATGACAACGAGCATCTTGTCAGTGCCCGCCAAGAAGAGGGTGTACCAGTGACGACGGTGCTGATCCTGAACGGACCGAACCTCGGCAGGCTGGGTTCGCGCCAGCCGGAGATCTACGGGTCAGGCACGCTGGCCGATGTGGCGGCTGCCTGCACCGCACTGGGCGAAGAACTCGGGCTCGCGATCGACCTGCGGCAGACCGACGATGAGGCCGAGCTGATCGGCTGGGTGCACGAGGCGGCAGACCAGCGGCTGCCGGTCATCATCAATCCGGCCGCGTTCACGCATTACTCCTACGCGCTGCGGGACGCACTGGCGATGCGTTCCGCCCCGCTGGTCGAGGTGCACCTGTCCAACCCGGCAGCCCGCGAAACGTTCCGGCATACCTCGGTCGTGTCCGGCGTCGCCGACGGCACCATCGCCGGCTTCGGCCTCCAGTCGTATCAGCTGGCGCTGCGCGCGGTCGCCCGGCTCCTTGACCAGGATGCCGGCGTCTAGCACCGGACGAGCCTGCAGCCGAGGCGGCCGGCGGCTGTGCCTGCCTGGCAGTGACAGTTACCATTCATCCCTAGATAGCAACGTGGCCGTCCGGCCAGCTGCAGGCCGTGCGTCCGCGGCCGCGTTACGCGAAAGGGTCTGCTGCATGCGCATCGGGATGGCTCTGAACTACGCGGGTGGTTTCAAGGAGACGGCGGGAGAGCTCGCCGACTTCGAGAAGGCAGGCCTCGACATCGTCTTCGTGCCTGAGGCCTACAGCTACGACGCGGTGAGCCAGCTCGGTTACCTCGCCGCCGTCACGCAGCGGGTCGAGCTGGCTTCCGGCATCATGCAGCTGTACTCGCGCACGCCCACCCTGACGGCGATGACCGCGGCGGGTTTGGACTTCGTGTCGGACGGCCGGTTCTCCCTGGGTATCGGCGCGTCGGGCCCGCAGGTGATCGAGGGCTGGCACGGCGTGCCCTACGACGCGCCGATCGGCCGCACCAGGGAGACGATCGAGATCTGCCGTGCCGTCTGGCGCCGGGAGCGGTTGCAGTACACCGGCAAGCACTACCAGATCCCGCTGCCGGAGGGACAGGGCACGGGCCTCGGCAAGGCGCTGAAGCTGATCAACCATCCGGTGCGGGAGCGCATCCCGATCATCTTGGCCGCGCTCGGCCCGAAGAACGTGGAGCTGGCCGCGGAGCTGGCCGAGGGCTGGGAGCCGATCTTCTATTACCCGGAGAAGGCGGCCGAGGTGTGGGGACCGTCGCTGGCGGCAGGCAAGGCCAAGCGCGACCCGTCGCTTCCGCCGCTTGACGTCTTCGCGCAGACCGCGCTGGCGATCGGCGACGACGTCAAGGACCTGATCGACCTGATCCGGCCGGTGCAGGCCCTGTACATCGGCGGGATGGGTGCCCGCGGCAAGAACTTCTACAACAACCTCGCGGTCGCCTACGGCTACGGCAGCGAAGCGGCCGCCATCCAGGACGCCTACCTGGACGGCCGGAAGAAAGAAGCCGAGAGCCTCATCCCGGCCGAACTGCTCGAGCACGTGTCGCTGATCGGGCCCAAGTCGTTTGTGGCGGAGCGGGTCGCGGCGATGAAGGAATCCGGCGTGACCACGCTCAACGTGGCTCCGATGGGTACCACGCACGCGGCGCGGGTCGCGCTGATCGAGCAGATCAAGGACCTGGCCGGCTAGCCGCTGTTTTGCATGCTGGCCTGCGGGCAGGGTCAGTTCATGCGCCAGGACAGGAGAGCGTGATGGCTCGCAACGGGCGGTGGCCCGCGGACGGCCAGGAAGTGCTGATCGTCGGCGGCGGCTTCGCCGGGCTGACGGCGATGCAGGCACTGGCCAAGTCGGGTGCGAGGGTCACGATCGTCGACAGGAACGTGTACAGCACGTTCCAGCCGCTGCTGTACCAGGTGGCGACCGCGGGCCTGACCTCCTCGGACGTTGCCTACCCGCTCTGGACGGCGACGGAGCGGCACGGCGGCCGGTTCCGCAAGGGCGAGCTCAGCGCGCTGGACACGGTAAAGAAGAAGGCGACGCTCGCGGCCGGCGAGGAACTCAGTTACGACTACCTGATCATTACCACTGGCGTCAGCGCCGCGTTCTTCGGCGTGCCAGGAGCTGCCGAGCACAGCCTCAGCCTGTACACGCGCAAGGATGCCGTCAGGCTGCGCAATCAGCTCATGGACGCCCTCGAGCGGCGTAACGAAGGGCTCGCCGGTCCCGAACTTGACGTGACAGTAGTCGGCGGGGGCGCGACCGGGGTGGAGCTGGCAGGCACGCTCGCCGAACTGCGCAACGTCGCGCTGCCGGCCGTCTACCCGCAGCTTGACAGGTCTTTGTTCAAGGTCCGCCTGATCGAGATGGGCCCGGCGCTGCTGGCGCCCTATCACGACAGCCTGCGCCGCTACGCCAGGCAGCAGCTGGTCAACCGCGGCGTCGAGGTATTCCTGGATACCTCGATCAAGGAGGTCAGGCAGGACGCTGTGCTGCTGGCGGACGGCAGCGAGCACGGCAGTGATCTGACAGTCTGGGCGGCCGGGGTGTCAGGGCCGGCCGCAGGCTGGACCAGCGGGCTGCCCCGCGGCAAGGGCGGCCGCATCACGGTCGGCGACGACCTGCAGGTGACCGGTCTGGCCGGCGTGTTCGCCGCCGGTGACATCTGCGTGAACCCCGACAATCCGGTGGCGCAACTCGCCCAGCCTGCCTTGCAGCAGGGCAGGCATGCCGGAGAGCAGGTCGCGCGTCTGATCGCCGGCCAGCACACCCTGCCGTTCCGCTACCACGACAAGGGCACGATGGCGACCATCGGCCGCCGGTCGGCGGTCGTGCAGTTGCGCGGCGGCCTGCGGCTGCGCGGCACTCTAGCCTGGCTGGCCTGGCTCGGGCTGCATCTGATCTACCTGCTGGGCAACAGGAACCGGCTGGTCACCCTGGTGAACCTGTCCTGGCGCTACCTGACCTGGAGCCGGGGCGGCGGCGTGATCGTCGGCGACGACGTCCCTGATCCGGAATAACCGGCGGGCGTCTGAGCCGGTCTGATTTGTTCTCGTACGGCAGCGGCACTTCGGGACCGAGTCAACGGCGTGCTGACGCGTGGCCGCGACACCTGGAGGACTAGGTGGCACTGGATCTGTTCGCTGGCATCCCCGTCACCGACTACGCCGCTGCGTTGCCATGGTACGAGCGGCTCTTCGGCGGGGAGCCCTCGTTCCTGCCGAACGAAACCGAGGCGGTATGGGAGGTGGCCGAGCACAGGTACATCTATATCGTCCAGGAGCCAGCACGCGCGGGGAACGCCCTGGTGTTGTCGTTTGTCGACGACCTCGACGACCGGGTCGCCAAGATCGCCAGGCGGGGCATCGAGCCCGCGGAGCGCGAGACGTATGGCGACGGCGTTACCAAGGTGATCTACCGGGACGCGGAAGGCAATGAGATTAGCTTCGGCGGCGGCCAGGGCTGACGGAACCCCGAGCGCCGACCCCGGTTGGCCGCATTACATCCCGCCTGGCTGCTGCCGTACTAGGCCAAAGCCATCGCGAGAGCGTGCAAGGCCAGCCCGACGCCGGCTCCGACCACCGTGCCGTTGATGCGGATGTACTGCAGATCGCGTCCGAGCAGCAGCTCCAGCTGGCTTGAGGTCTGCCGGGCGTCCCACCGCTGGATGGTCGCGGTGACAAGGCCGGCTAGCTCGTCGTGGAACTGATCGGCGAGTGCCCGTGCGCCTGACTCGATCATGCGCACGAGGCTGTCTTGCAGGTGGTGATCTGATCCGAGACGCCGGCCGCCTGCTGCCAGCGCGCTGGCCAGCCGGAGACGCAGCTCAGACTCCGGGTCGGCTGCCTGGATCCGCAGCGCGTCCTTGGCATGACCCCAGAGCGACGAGGACCAGTCCCGAAGCTCAGCGCTCGCCAGGAGGTCGCGCTTGATGTGCTCCCCGCGCTCGCGGAGCTCCGGTGAGGTCTCGAGCCGATCAGGGAGACTGGCGATCCATGCGTCGAATTGACGCCGGGCATCGTCGCCCGGATCCGCGGCCATAGCCGCCAGCCGATGACGCAGGCGCTCATACAATCGGTCGAACACCCGTCGGTACACCGCGTCGGGCACCCAGCGCGGTGACTCGGCCTCGAACAAGTCACGAAACTCCCCGTAGTGATCGGCGAGATAGCGATCGGCGCCGGACGCGATGGCAGTGAACAGGCCAGCGTGGTGGCCTCCCTCGATGACCACTCGCAACGCCCGCCCGGCCAGCGGCGCCACGTCGATGGCCTCGGCCGCCCTGGTCAGCTCGGCGCTGAGCACGCGCTGGGCATCCTCGTCCCCGAGCGCATCGGCCAGCGTGACCACCAGATCCGCGGCGTGACCAGCGAGGCTGGCCGCGTTGGCGTCGTTGGCCAGCCAGGCAGCCAGGCGGGGAACGAGGTTTGCTGAGCGTATCCGCTCGGCCAGAACTTCGGCGTTGAGGAAGTTCTCTTGCACGAACTGGCCCAGAGTGGCCGCGAACTGGTCCTTGCGCTCGACGAGCAGGGCGGTGTGCGGAATAGGCAGACCCAGGGGGCGGCGGAACAAGGCAGTCACCGCGAACCAGTCCGCCACACCTCCGACCATGGCCGCCTCAGCGCCGGCCTGAACGTAGCCGAGCAATGTCCCGTGGGCGCCGGCCACCGTCACGGCCACGAACAGAACCGTCACCGCCGCGAGCAGGGCGGTCGCGCGTCGACGCGCCGCAACCAGCCGGCGCGCCCGCAATTCCGCCGACTCGTGCCCGGGCGCGGACACTGGCGCAGCCGTGCTCGTCACGGCAGGTCCACCTGGCAGCTCCCTTGGTCGGGCCGCAGCGCAGCAATCCGCAGCCGGGTCGGACGAGAAGTCCACTTGACTCCGCTCCGCACTTCAGTCTCAGTCTTCCGGATCTGCGCAGCACCTACGCGCGCAGACCTGTTGATTCCCGCGCCAGTCACTACAGTCGGGGTGTGGCAGAGATACACGCGGCTCGGCGGGCCCGAGCGCAACAGAAGGTCGCAGAATCCGCGGCTGACGCGGCCCTCATCACCACCCCGGCGAACGTTCGCTACCTGTCGGGGCTAGTTAGCTCAAACGCTGCCGTGCTGCTGCCTGCGGACGGGCCGGCCGTGCTGGCCACGGACTCCCGGTACCTGGAGGCGGCCGAGCGGGACTGTCCCGATCTGGAGATCGTCAAGGAGTACCAGCTCGATCGGGCCCTGACCAGCCTCGCGGTCGAGCGGGGCTGCCGCACGCTGGCCTTCGAGGCACAGGACATGACAGTCGAACGTCATCTGGCACTTGCCGCGCTGGAGCAGGTGCCGGTGCTCATCGAGTTCGGCCGGGTGATCGAGGAACTCCGGATGATCAAGGACGCGACGGAGATCGATCTGCTCGCCAGGGCCTGCGCCATCACCGGCGAGGCATTTGCCGTGGTGCTCGGCGCGATTGTGCCTGGCCGCAGTGAGCGGGACTTCGCCGTCTTGCTGGAGCGGGCCATGATCGATCTCGGGGCCGATGGCCTGGCCTTTGACACCATCGTGGCGAGCGGCCCGAATGGCGCTATCCCGCATCACTCGCCAGGAGCCAGAGCCTTCGAGCGCGGCGATCTGATCACCATCGACTGCGGCGCCAGGTTCGGCGGCTACCACGCCGACATGACCAGGACAGTCGCGCTCGGGGAGCCGGCCGGCTGGCAGCGGGAGATCTATCAGCTGGTCGCGGCGGCGCAGCTGGCGGGCGTGGCCGCCGCCGTGCCGGATGCCGAGCTCGGCGACGTGGACGCGGCGGCCAGGGATGTGATCGCGGCGGCCGGCCACGGTGAGCATTTCGGCCACGGCCTTGGCCATGGCGTTGGCCTGGAGGTGCACGAAGCACCGATGCTCGGATCCGGCCGGACGGGTAGACTGATGGACCGGGTCCCCGTCACCATCGAGCCTGGGGTCTATCTGCCTGGCAAGGGCGGAGTCAGGATCGAAGACACCCTTGTGGTTCGCGCGGCCGGCCCAGGGGCGACGGGATCAGCGCAGCGACTCACCACGACCACCAAGGACCTGCTCGTGCTCTGACCTGGGCGCCGGGGCAGTTCCTGACGTAAGCAGGAGACACGCACACGTGGCCACCACGAATGACCTGAAGAACGGCATGACGCTCAACATCGACGGCGCGCTCTGGAGCGTGGTGGAATTCCAGCACGTCAAGCCCGGTAAGGGCGGCGCCTTCGTGCGCACCAAGCTGAAGAACGTGCTGTCAGGGAAGGTCGTGGACAAGACTTTCAACGCGGGCATCCGGGTCGAGGTGGCCAACGTCGACAAGCGCGAGATGCAGTACCTGTACCGCGAGGGCGAAGACTTCGTCTTCATGGACACCACGGACTACGACCAGCCGCGTATCCCGGCGGCGGTCGTTGGCGACGCCGCGAACTACCTGCTGGAGGAGCAGAACGCGACGATCGCGTTCAACGACGGCAACCCGCTGTATATCGAGCTGCCGGCCTCGGTCGAGCTGACTGTCAGCCAGACCGACCCTGGACTGCAGGGCGACCGGTCCACCGGCGGTACCAAGCCGGCCACGCTGCAGACCGGCGCGCAGATCCAGGTGCCGCTCTTCATTACCACCGGCGAGAAGGTACGGGTCGACACGCGATCTGGTGCCTACCTCGGCCGGGCCTGACCGGCCGGCCGGTCCCGGCGACGACGACCGCTCGGATGGCAGCGCGCAGCAAGGCCCGCAAGCGGGCCCTCGACGTCCTGTTCGAAGCCGAGCTCCGGGGCGAGCCGGTACTGGAGCTACTCGCCGAGCGGACTGCGGCGGCTGACCCGCCGGTGTCTGACTACGCAGCCGAGCTCGTCCGCGGCGTGCAGGCGCACGTCGCGCAGATCGACATGCTGCTGGCGGCGCACGCGCACGGCTGGACGCTGGACCGGATGCCTGCCGTCGACCGCAACATCCTGCGGATCGGCGCGTTCGAGCTGCTCTGGAGCGACGGCGTGCCCGACGCGGTCGCGATCAGCGAGGCCGTCACGCTGGCGGGCCAGCTATCGACGGACGACTCATCCTCTTTCGTGAACGGTCTGCTGGGCCGGCTGCTAGAACTTAAGCCGACGCTGACGCTGTAGGCCAAGTACCCCCTTGGAGATCACGCCATGCCGTTTTGCACGATCGTTGAGTTCGAGTGGGACGAGAACTTCGACCACCAGCAGTTCGCGGCGACGGTGGGCAGCGCAGCCGATGAGCTGCCACCCGGCTGCATCAGCCGGATCTCCGGCATCGGCGCGTCCGGCGCCAAGATGATCGAGGTGTGGCGGTCCGGCGACGACGCGCGGGCCTTCGCCGAGCAGAGCAAGCCGTTCCTGGCGGATGCGCAGCTCCCCGCGCCGGTCAGGGTCGCTGGATTCGAGGTCACTTCCTATTCCGTGGCCTGACCTGCGCCGGTCGTCGTGTCGGTCAGCCGGGCACTACAGTCGGGCTAGGCGGCAGACGGCATTCCCGGCGGTGAGACATGGGCAGGCAAAGCCAGCCAGGCAGGACCGCCGGGTTCGGCCCGGTCGGCGATGACACGGGCTGCACGATCCTGCACGTGGACATGGACGCCTTCTACGCCAGCGTCGAGCTGCGCGACCGGCCAGAGCTGGCCAGGCAACCGGTGATCGTCGGCGGGCTGTCTGGCCGCAGCGTCGTGCTGTCGGCAACTTACGAGGCCAGGGCGTTCGGGGTCCGGTCGGCAATGCCGATGTCAAGGGCCAGGCGGCTCTGCCCGCAGGCGACCGTGATCGCGCCGCGGCACGGCCTGTACAGCGCGGTGTCCAAGGAGGTCATGGCGATCTTCGCCTCGGTCACTCCGCTGGTACAGCCGCTGTCCCTGGACGAGGCGTTCCTGGATGTGGCAGGCGCCATCAGGCTGCTCGGCCCGCCTGCCGCCATCGGGCAGCTCATCCGGCGCGAGGTCGCGCAGCAGCAACAGATCACGTGCTCGGTCGGCGTCGCCCCCAGCAAATTCCTGGCCAAGCTCGCCTCGGTCCACTGCAAGCCGGACGGGCTGCTGGTGATCCCGGTCGGCCGGGCGTTGGAGTTCTTGCATCCCGCTGCCGATCTCGTCGCTGTGGGGCGTCGGCGAGCGCACCGGCCAGAGTCACTGTCCAGGCTTGGCCTGCGGACGGTCGGCGATCTCGCGGCGACGCCGGTCGGCGCGCTGGAGCGCGACCTGGGCAAGGCAGTTGCCGCGCACCTGCACGCACTGGCCTCCGGCCGGGACGACCGCACCGTCGAGTCGTCGGTGAAAGAGAAAAGCGTTGGCGCCGAGGAGACATTCGAGGTCGACGTCACAGATCCCGAGGTCATCAGGCGCGAGCTGCTACGGCTGTCCAGGCGGACGGCTCGGGCACTGCGTTCGTCCGGGCAGGCCACCAGGACCGTGGTGATCAAGCTCGGAAGGCCGACTTCAGCACCATCACCCGGTCCAGGACACTGCCGGAGCCCACCAGCGAGACTCAGCGGATCTACGCCACGGCCTGTGCCCTGTACGCGGCCTCCGGCCTGAGCGGCCAGGCCAGGCTGCGCCTGGTCGGCGTCAGGGCCACCGGCCTTGTGCCAGTCGGCATCGGGTCCGACGCAGCTCGCCCTGGGCGAGGAGGGCGGTTCCTGGCGGGACGCCGAGTCGGCGCTTGACCGGATCACCGGCAGGTTCGGCCCCGAGGCGGTCAGGCCAGCCAGCCTGGTCGACCGCGATCGGCCGGGCGGCGGACCTCGGCTTGATCGTGACCAGGACCGTGCCTAGTGTCCGCTATGCCCGCAGGCCAGAACCGGCCGGTCGGGCCCGTTGCCAGTGTGGCCTGAGGGGAGAATGTAATTACTGACCGTAGTTCTGCGATACCTGTTCAGGGCCCGGCGCCGTGTACCCTTCCACAGGGCGCCCCGGCGCTCGTATTCTGGGCATTAGGCCGCGCCGCAGGCAAGGCGGGCGGCGGCCGCGTCGATGGGAGGCACAGTGCCGCTCTCTGAGCACGAGCAGCGTCAGCTCGAGCAGATTGAGCAGTCGCTCTATGCCGAGCATCCACGGCTAGCCCGGATAATGCGCGCCAAAGATCCTAAAGTGCACTATCGGCGCAGAGTCATCCTGGCCGCGATCGGCTTCCTGGCTGGCGCAGGGATGGTCGTCGCGGGGATCTTGCTCAAGTACCACTGGCTGTCGGCTGCAGGTTTTGTCGTGCTGGTGCTCAGCAGCGTATGGGCAGTGACCAGCTACCGGAAGATGACCGGGATTATCACTGGTACCCGAGGCGGCCGCGAGGGCCCGCGCGGGGACGGCAATGCGACCGAAGGCCGCGCAGAACAGTGGCCTGATGGAGCGTATCGAGGAACGCTGGCGCCGCCGCCAGGAAGGCAACAACCGCTAGCACGGCAGCTCAGCCGGTCGTTGCCAGTCAGTCAGCCTGTTCCTGCGAGTCAGCCGTTCCTGCGAATCAGCCTGTTCCTGGGAATCAGCCCAACCGGTGCAGCCCGGCCTGCAGCTGCCGCCGGATGGCAGGCAGCGGCGCCTCAAACCAGCGAAGCGCGTCGCCCGCGCGCTGCATGCAGCCGCCCCGCCGCCAGCAGCGTGGACGCAGGCAGCACCAGTGCTTGCAGCCGCTGCTTGCCGGAGGCCGATGCGGCGATGGCACGGCGTGCGGTCACCACGTCGGCCGCAAGCCCGCGGCCGGTCGTGGCGGTCAGCGCGTACCTAGCCCGCTCCTCGGCGGTGCCGATCCTGGTAACCGCCTCCACAGCCGCGCGGATCGAGGCTGGCCTCCCTGGTAAGGCGCCTGGTCAGTGCGCGCGGGGTCTCGCCAGGCACGCCGATCAGCCCGTAATCCGTCAGGTCATCGGAGAGTTCCTGCCAGGCTGCATGCGCCAGCGCCGCGTCCGACGAGGCCGTGAGCCAGCGCCGCCGGCGGGTAGCCAGCCGGCCAAGCGCCGGCCAGGAGATCAGCAGCAGGATCAGAACCGGGATGCCGATCCCGAAATACAGCCCGGAGATCTTGGCCGCGCCGCGGCCGATTTCGGGTTCTCGGCGAAGCCTTCGTGCGAGAACCGGTTATTAGCCGGCGGCCGATTGTGGCCGCCCAGGAAGGACGGTGCCACCGAGGGCGCGGTGCCGGGCTGCTGACCCTGAGTGCTGGGTGAGCCGCCGACGGTCTGGCCGCCAGAATAGGCGGGCGGATACGCACTGCCCTGGCCGGTTGGCCCGCCGGGCGTCGGCTCGAACCGCAGCCAGCCCACGCCAGCGAAGAACAGCTCAGGCCAGGCGTGCGCATCGGCGGTGGTGACATGCCAGTCGCCACGGGAGTTGCTGCCAGCGGTGAACCCGACCGCGACCCTGGACGGGATGCCGAGCTGCCTGGCCAGGACCGCGAACGCCTCAGCGAATTGGGTGCAGAAGCCGCGCCTGCCGGTTGTCAGGAACTGCAGCAGCCAGTCGGTCTTCGGCAGACCAGTGTTGAGCGTGTAGGTGAACCTGCCGGAGGTGAACCAGGTCTGCAGGTCCTGTGCCATCTGCAGCTCGGTCGAGGCGCCGCGGGTCGCCTGGTCCGCAATCGCGCGCAGCTGGTTGACATGCGGGCCGGCGTAGGTGCCGTACTCCGAGACGATCGAAGTCGGCGCAGGGGCATTGCCGATCTCGGCGGCGGTTGGGTCGGGGTCCTGGCTGTTGACGGTGTACGACAGGTTGGCCGGGAGGTTAGAGACGCTGAAGATCATCAGCGTGTCGTCGGCCTCCTGCCAGCCGGACGTGCCGATCTGCAGCTGCACTGGCGCGTACGGCACCGGCAGTACGGCCGCGCCGCGCACGTTTGGTGCCATCGGATCTGCGTCTGCACCGGCGTGGTCAGGGCTCCAGACGGGTTTCCTGGCACGGCGAAGGGCAGCTTGGCGCCGGTGATCGGCATCAGCGGGCTGGAGCCGATGGGCTGCCAGCTGTCGGAGGAAGACCTGGTAGTCCATGACGTATTGCTGCAGGTACTGCTCATACGGCTTGGCCGCTGTGGTGGGTAGGTCAAGACCGGCATGGGCGGGCCTTCGAGATCGCGCTGCGTGTCTCCTAGCGGGTTGGCATCAACGACCAGCGTGCCGCCCACGGAGCCGTCGTCGGTGGTGCCGAACACGTGCCGGGTGTGCATGGCCGGCAGGATCAGCGGGACCAGGACCGCCAGGCAGATGGCAGCGAGCCCGATCCGGCGGCCGGAGGCGGCCAGGTCCCTGGTGTCGGGGCCGACGTCGGTCTCGTCGGCGGACTGGACGTACCGGAAGGTCACCAGCCGGCCCCACATGCGAAGCCGCTCCCTGCTGTCGGCCGACAGCAGCGCAAGGTAGCCCGCCAGCCCGGCGGCGAAGGTGAGTATCTGGATGGCATCGAACGACTTCAGGTTGCTGGCGACCGGCACGCTGAACAGCAGCAGCAACGGCAGCCCGGCTACCGCCGGCCGCCGCAGCCGCACCGCGAGAATGTCGACTCCGACGGCGACCAGCGCGATGCCGCCGGCGGTGACCAGGCTGACACCGCGGAGGTCCAGGACCGGCGGAGCGTATTTGAACTCGCCGAACGCCGCGCTGATGAGGTGGCCGAGCGCGATCATCGAGGCACGTGAGGGGATGATCCAGCCGTAGGAAGGCCGGGCTGGCGAATACCAGACTCAAGTAGATGAGCAGACTGGCCAGGTAGGTCAGCGCGACCACGAGCCCGTGCAGAAACCGCGTCCCGGTCGCGCCGATCGCGGCGACGACCGCGATGACGAGCCCGGCGATCCGGCCAGCCCAGGTCGGGCCGGTGAGCAGTGGCATCAGCGCGATCAGGATCAGGAACGTGGCCGCGATGGCCGCGGCCAGACTCGCCAGCCTGGTCAGCATTCCGGTGGCCGCGACCACGACGATTGCGCCGATGCCAGCACCGAGCCAGCCATTGCCCGCGACGACTGCATGCAGCGAGAGCGAGGCCAGCATGCAGGCGATCGCGGCGGTAATGGCCAGCCGCGGGTTCACTGGGCCCACTTGGTCTCGTTACCGGAGTAGGCGCTCACTGCCGCCTGCACCAGCATCTCGGCTGCTCGCGGCAGCCGCTGCCAGGCCACCGCGAGCGGGGTACTGGCGTCCAGGGTCGTGACGTGCCAGCCGGCCCGGCGCAGCGCGAGGGCGGCGGCCGACGTTTCGGCACTGGCGCGGGCGGCCGCCGTCCCTCTCCTGCTCCGGGCTTGGCGGCGGCTCCTGGTCCGGTCCTTCCTGACCTGCGGCCGGCTGGCGCGGCCGCTTCGCTGGCGGCCGCTTGCTCGGCCTTGTGCTGCACGTCGGCCCAGGTGGAGACCGCGAGCAGCAAGGCGATGCCCTGGCTGCCTTCGGTCCGGCAGGCGGCCAGTTGCTGCGCCTCGGCGCTGGTCAGCTTGCCCATGACCGCGATGATGACCCCGGCGCCTGAGGCTCGCAGCTCCTTCATCGCGGTCGAGAGGTTCTGCCGGCTGGACATCCTCATGACGGCAAGCGCATCGAGCAGCGAGTCCTCGAAGAACGGGCCGCCCCTGATGACGTCGGCATCGGAAATGAACTGGCCGGTGAGTCCCTCCTGCGAGATGTGCACGCCGACGGAGGCGGCCGCGCTCACCGCTGTCTCGAACGACGAGGCGGCGCCGCTGCCCATGTGTGCCGAGGTCCTGGTGTCGAGCAGCACGGTGGCCCTGTTACGCCAGCGCTGCTCCTCCCGGCGCACCATCAAGGTGCCGTACCTGGCGGTCGAGCGCCAGTGCACCCGGCGTAGCTCGTCGCCGTCGCGGTAGGCGCGCGGGATGACATCGTCCTCGCCTGCCGTGGATGCCAGCCGTGACTTGCCCTCGCCTTCACCGGCCCAGGAGCGGCTGATGACAGTCCTGGCGAGCGGCACGACTCGCGGCGTAACGACGAATATGGTCTTGCCGGACAGCGATCGGTTCACTTCGACCAGGCCGAACGAGTCCGTCATCCGCAGCTGCAGCGGGCCGATCTCGAATTTGCCACGCAGGTCCGAGCGGAGCGGGTAACTCAGATCCCTGCTCCCGTTCCGCTCGATCTTGTCCAGCACGTATCTGGGCCTGGTGCCGAGCGCATACGGCACGGTGTCCTCGGCCAGCAGCAGCCCGGTCGGCACCCTGGAGATGTTCTCCAGCCGCAGGGTCACCCTGGCCGTGTGCCCGGCGGGCACCCGCGGCGGGTGAGATGTACCGGCTCGAGCCGAGCCGGTACTGGCCGCGTTTGGCGGCGGCGGCAGCCAGCAGGGGCAGCGCCAGTAGCGCGATGCCGACCGAGAGCAGGCCGCGCTCACCGAGCAGGTAGCCGGCCAGCGCCGAGGCGAACCCGGCGGCCATGAACGAGGTGCCGCGGGTAGTCATACCGGCGAGTAGCGAAGTCCGCATCGGAGTGCCCTTCCGGCTGCGTTCGGCCGTGTCTTCGCCGGCCTAGCGGCCGGGCAGCGGCAGCCGGCGGACGATGCCGGCCAGGACCTGATCCGGCAGCTCTCGGCCGACCATGGCTTCGGCGCTGGGCAGCAGGCGGTGCGCAAGCACTGGCACCGCCAGCGCCTGGACGTCGTCGGGAATGACGAAGTCGCGGTCGTCGAGGGCGGCATGCGCCCGGCTCGCGCGCAGCAGGTGCAGCGCGGCCCGCGGCGAGGCGCCGAGACGCAGTTCAGTGGAGGACCTGGTGGCGTTGACCAGGTCGATGATGTACCGCCGGATCGCGATCGAGACGTGCACCTCGCGGACGGCCGCGACCAGGGCGCGGATATCGGCTGCGTGCGCGACTGGCTTGAGGTCGTCCAGCGGCGAGCTCGAGCCATGGCTGTCCAGCATGGCCAGCTCGGCCTCGCGGTCGGGATAGCCGATCGAGATGCGGGTCATGAACCGGTCCCGTTGCGCCTCGGGCAGCGGGTAGGTGCCTTCCATCTCGATCGGGTTCTGGGTCGCGATGACCATGAAAGGCGGCTCCAGGAGATACGTGCTGCCGTCGACCGTCACCTGCCCTTCCTCCATCGACTCCAGCAGCGCTGACTGTGTTTTGGGCGAGGCCCTGTTGATCTCGTCGCCGAGCACGATGTTCGCGAAGATCGGTCCTGGCTTGAACTCGAACTCTCGCAGCTCCTGGTTGAACGCGCTGACCCCGGTGATGTCGCTGGGCAGCAGGTCCGGCGTGAACTGCACGCGGCGGACTGAACAGTCGATCGACCGCGCCAGCGACTTGGCAAGCAGCGTCTTGCCCACGCCCGGCACGTCCTCGATCAGGATGTGCCCCTCGGCCAGCAGTACCGTCAGCGCCAGCCGCACCGCGCCTGGCTTGCCGGAGATCACAGTCTGCACCGCGGCGCTCACCTGCCGGGCAACCTCCACCAGCTGGCCAAGCGTCCGATCAGAATGCTGATCCATCTCCGCGATCACGTCGTCCTCCCGGCGGCCCCGTCTTAACTGCTCTGGCTGCTCTGGCGGCGCTGCAGTATCCAGCAGCAACATCAGCATTAACGCGCCGCGATAAGCCGTGCGTTCAGACAGTACGTCCTCTGATAGCCGCCTAGCGATCTCGAGCTAGTAACACTGCGGTGACTATTGGCCCGCCTCTCGGCCGAGATCGTGACCGATGCGTCGTCTGTGACCCGAGTGGCGACCGCGATTCGGCGGGCCGCCGGCAATGTCATGACTCCATTTCACTCCACCAAGCTGACCTGCGAATCTCCGGCCGAATGCCCGGTTCACGGGTTTCCGGTGATTGACGGTGGGGGAGAGTGGAGTACAGTGGTGATCCGTGGGGCGAGAAGGGCTGCTGCGGGCCACGTTGTGGGGGGCTTGGGGAGGTGAGGCGGGTGTTCCTTGGTACCCACACGCCTCGCCTCGACGAGAAGGGCCGCCTCATCCTGCCGGCCAAGTACCGCGAGGAGCTGTCGGCTGGCCTGGTGCTGACCAAGGGCCAGGAGCGGTGCCTGTACGTGTTCCCGGCCGCCGAATTCGGCCGGCTCACCGATGTCGCTGCGCACGGCGCCGATGACGGCCAAGGCGGTCAGGGACTACAGCCGCGTCTTCTTCGCCAGTGCCTCGGACGAGGAACCGGACAAGCAAGGTCGCATCACCATTCCGCTGAGCCTGCGCGAGTACGCCGGGCTGCAGCGCGAGTGCGTGGTGATCGGAGCCAACACCCGGCTCGAGATCTGGGACGCACAAGCCTGGTCCAGCTACCTCGAGCAACAGGAAGACGCATTCTCTGACGCATCTGAGGAGGTTCTGCCAGGAGTTCTGTAGCAGCGCGCTGGATGCCCGGCGAGGTCTCCACCCGTGCTGGAGGGCGCAAGCCCGGCTGACGTCACTTCCCCGGCGCCAGGCGGACACCGCGACCGTCAGTGCAGTGGCGCGGATGGGGACCTGGCCGGGCATCACGGCAAGCAGGGGCACGACAGCGGCCGCCACCACCTCGGCGGCCAGCCGAGGAAGTGAGGGGGCTCGATGGGAACGGCGGCGCGCACACCTGCCGGTCATGCGCGACCGGGTTCTCGAGCTTCTCGCGCCCGCCCTTGAGCCGCCGGGCGCCGTGCTGGTGGACGCGACTCTTGGCCGGGCAGGCCACGCCAGCGCGCTGCTGGCCGCTCATCCTGGACTCAGCCTGATCGGCATTGACACCGACGCGACCGCGATCGAGGAGTCGCGCCAGGTGCTTGACGGCTTCGCCGGCCGGGTGACCCTGGTCCAGGCGGGGTACGACGAGCTGCCGCAGATCCTGGCAGCCCGCGGCCAGCAAGCCGTGCACGGCATGCTCTTCGATCTCGGCGTCTCCTCGCCGCAACTCGACGACCCGGCCAGGGGCTTCGCCTACTCCCGCGACGCGCCGCTGGACATGCGGATGAACCAGGCAAGCTCGCTCACGGCCGCCGACGTGCTGAACACCTACCCGGCCGATCGGCTCGCCCGGGTGCTGCGGGAGTACGGCGAGGAGCGGTTCGCCAGGCGAATCGCGGATGCGGTCGTCAGGGAGCGGGCAACCGCACCGCTGACATCGACCGCGCGGCTGGCCGAGATCGTTCGTGACTCGATCCCGGCGCCAGCCAGGCGGACCGGAGGCAACCCGGCCAAGCGTACTTTCCAGGCGCTCCGGATCGAGGTCAACGGCGAGCTGGAAGCGCTGTACCAGGTATTGCCCGCGGCCCTTGACGCGATCGCGGTCGGCGGCCGGATCGTCGTCCTCGCCTACCACTCGCTCGAGGACCGGGCAGTGAAGCGTCAGCTTGCCGCCAAGTCTGCCGACACCACGCCGCAGGGCCTGCCGGTCTCGCTGGAGGAGGCGCGACCGCATTTCCGCCTGCTGACCAGGGGCGCCGAGCGGCCCGATGCCGCGGAGCTTGCAGCCAATCCCCGGTCAGCCTCGGCCAGGCTCCGGGCGGCCGAGCGAATCAAGGCGGCGGCATAACGCCGGCCAGGCAGGGCCGGACCGAGCAGGGCGGGACCGAGCAGGGCGGGCCGAGCAGGGCGGGACCGAGCAGGGCGGGACCGAGCAGGGCGGGACCGAGCAGGGCGGGACCGAGCAGGGGCGGAGTCCGGGAGCGGCTGGGCGGGCAGCCAGGCGCGACAGGGAGGGGCGAGCTAACTTTCCATGGAGACCAACCAGAAGCGGCGCGACCGGCAGCGCCCGGCGGTCGAGCCTGACTCGCGCCGTCGGGCTCCGACATCTCGGTCGGCCTCGCGGGCGGACCTGCGGGTTGCCGGTGCCGCCGCCCCGATGCGTCCATCGGCCGGCGGTGACAGGACCGGTAGTGCCGGTGCACGCGCCGGTGCCCAAGGCCGGCCGGAAGCCCAGGCTCAGCCGGGCGGCTTGCCGCGGGTCCGCCGACAGCCGCCTGGCCCGCGGCCGCTCGACCCGCGGCAAGCGCGGCCGCGGCGCGCTGGCGGACAGCAAGCACAGTGGCAGCAAGCACAGTGGCAGCAAGCCGGGCCGCAGCAGGTGGGGTTGCCGCGGGCGGGCGCGCAGCAAGCACGGCGGCAGCAAGCCGGGTTGCAGCAGACACGGCCGCAGCATACACGGCCGCAGCGAATCCGCCAGCCGTGGGTGCGCCCGCGGCGGATCAGGCCGACAGTCACGCCCGGCGCCCGGCGCCGGCTGACCTGGCAATCAAGGACCGGTGGCAGCGGCTTGCTGCCGCGGATGCCGTTCGGTCTGCTGGTGCTCGCGCTTCTTGGCGGCGGGCTGATCTGCCTGCTGGTCATCAACACCACGCTCGGCGCGGCCAGTTTCCGGGTCAGCGAGCTGCAGAATACCGGCGCGACGCTATCCCAGCAGGTGCAAACGCTGCAGCGTCAGATCTCAGCCGAGCAGGCGCCCGCT
The DNA here is from genome assembly GCA_963767215.1 of uncultured Actinomycetota bacterium. Classification (GTDB taxonomy): domain Bacteria; phylum Actinomycetota; class Actinomycetes; order Streptosporangiales; family Streptosporangiaceae; genus JAJYUU01. Next base: position 23,248 of record CAVYDE010000012.1, on the reverse strand, counting down.
CAGATCGAGCAGCAGGCATACCGGCTGGGCATGCGCCAGCCAGCCAACCTGGACTTCCTCGACTTGCGTCCGCACAAGCCCCGCTATTACGAGCTATCCGGCCAGGCCGGCGGTTCCAGTCAGGACGGCGCTGGCACCGGGACAGCCGCAGCCGGGCCAGCTCGGTGACCGGGCCGGGGGAAACTCCGGCGGCCGCGTACCCCGCCGGGGCGAGCCGGTGCCGGGAGGTACCCGCGGCCCGGCCCGTTCGCCAGGCGCCTCGGGTAGGCGGGAGGAGCAGCCAAGGTCACGGTGGTCATCGGCGCAAGGGTTCTCCGGGACCCGCCGATCCGGGCCGTCGGCTGCTGCGGCCGCGCGGCCGAGCGCGCGCAGACCGGAGGGCCGGGTGGCCGGTGCGTTCTGGTTCGGCCTTCACGGGTGCCGGGTGGTCGCGGCGGGGGCCGACGATACGGGCCGCCTGGACCCGGGCCGGGCCGGCGCCGCCGGGCGGTCAGCGGCGACCGCCGTACGGGCCGCGGCTCAGGCCGCGCTTGCGCCGGGCCAGCCCGGCCCGGCGGCTGCGCATTACGCTTGCTGGCCATGGCGTTCGTACTGTCGATCTTTACCGCCCGCCTGGTGCAGATGGAGGGCCTGGACTCGGCAACCTACCGGTCAGCCGCCCAGGACAAGCAGGTCGACACAGTGCCGATCCCGGTGCTTCGCGGCGACATCACCGCCAGCAACGGCACCGTGCTGGCCATGACGGTGCAGACCTATACCGTCTTCGCCGATCCGGTGGAGATTCCGGTGCCGCAGCGCTACGGCGTCGCGGCCAACTGGCCGGCCGCTCGGCCTGGCCGCCCGCGACGGTACTGGGCCTGCTGGACGGGCCGTCGTCGCCGCAGTACCAGGTGCTGGCGAGCAACGTCCCGGTGGCGACCGGCGACCGGATCAGTGCCCTGCAGCTGCCGGGAGTCGACATGACGCCCAGCTACGCGACTGCATACCCCAACGGCGACCTGGCCGCCGACGTCGTCGGGCTGACGAACTACACCGGGCATGGCGACAGCCTCGACCGGTGCCTCGGGCCTGGAGTATGAGTACAACCCGCTGCTGGCCGGAAAGCCGGGCAGCGAGGAGATCGAGGAGGGGACTGACCACGAGCCCATCCCGCAGACGGAGCTCAAGATCCAGCCCGGCCATCGCCGGCCAAGAAGCCTGCGGCTCACGATCAATCCTTACATCCAGTACGACGCTAACCAGGTTTGCCAGCAGCGGGTGAAGCTGGTCCGCGGCGGAACTGCTCCATCGTGGTGATGACCAAGACCGGCCAGGTACTGGCCATGGCGCAGTGGCCCGCATCCAACGGACTGAACGAGCCCGACATCGGCGTCGCCAACGTGTTCGCGCCGGGCAGCACGCTCAAGCCGATTACCGTGGCGGCGGCACTGGAAAAGGGCGGGCAGTCACCGATGAGTGCCTTATACCATCCCGTATTCTATCAAAGTGGACAACGGTGCGTTCACGTTCCACGACGCCGAGGTGCACCCGACCGGCGGTACACCATCGCCGGCATCCTGGCCAACTCGAGCAATGTCGGCATGGTTCAGGTCGTCCAGCACATCACCGATCAGCAGCAGTATCAACTACTTGCGCGCCTTTGGCCTCGGGGCGAAGAGCGGCCTCGGCATTCCGGCCCTGGGCTCAGTCAGCGGCACCGGATTGCCTGGCGAGAGCCAGGGCCTGGTACCGGCGCCGGGATCGGCCAGCTACTGGAATGACAACCCGTTCGAGTACTCCTTCGGCCAGGGCCTGAGCGTCACGGCGATCCAGATGGCCAGCATCTACGCGACTATCGCGAACAACGGCGTCCGGGTTACCCCGACGATCGTGGCGGGCACGACAGGTGCGGACGGGAAGTTCACCCCGGCACCGAAGCCCGCCAGCAAGCGCGTGATCCAGAAGAAGACGGCCCGCGAGCTGATGACGATCCTGCAGCAGGTGCCGGAGGTAGATGCCGAGGCAGGCGAGCGCTGGGGGCTGATACCTGGGTACCCGGTGGCGGCCAAGACCGGGACCGCGCAGGTGTCCGATTCCAGTCTCAGTAAGTGCCTTTGCCAGTATGGTTCCAGCTACATCGGCATCGCGCCCGGCTGACAACCCGCAGCTGATCGTGGCCGTCAATATTCAGGACCCGAGAGGCAAGTACTACGGTGACGAGGTCGCCGGTCCCGCGTTCTTCGACGTGATGAAGTTCGCGTTGCAATCTATGAAGATCGCGCCCGACTACGCCAGGACGCCTTACATCAGGCTCACGGCACCGTGAACGGAGGTAACCTCTGCCCGTGCCAGCGGCCTTCCGCCCAGAACGCCTGCAGCCGCGCTCGCTCGCCGGCCTCGCGGTGCTGCTTGGGCTCCGGCCGACCGATCCTGACGTGGATGTCGCGGCCGCCCCGGTCAGCAGGCCGGCCTCACCGGCATCAGCCACGACTCCCGCGCTATCCGGCCAGGGGACCTGTATGCGGCGCTGCCCGGCGCCAACGTGCACGGCGCGCGGTTCAGCGAAGCGGCCGCTGCGTCCGGCGCGGTCGCGGTGCTGACCGACCCCTCGGGCCGGCAGTCGGCGGTCGCCTCCGGGTTGCCGGTCTTCGTGGTCGCCGACCCGCGGTCCCGGCTGGGCGAGGTGGCCGCCTGGATCTACGGCGAGCCATCCGAACGGCTGCTCCTCATCGGCGTTACCGGCACAGCAGGCAAGAGCACGACGAGCTACCTGCTCGAATCAGGCCTGCGGGCATCCGGGTACCGGACCGGGCTAATCGGCGGCGTGCAGACCCGCATCGGCACCGATGCCGCGGAGAGCACGCTCACCACGCCGGAGGCGACCGACCTGCAGGCGCTGTTCGCGACGATGGCCGAGCGCCGGATCGGCGCCGTGGCGATGGAAGTGTCCAGCCACGCCCTCAGCTTTGGCCGGGTGGCAGGCACGCACTACGACGTAGCGGTCTTCCTCAACTTGTCGCAGGATCACCTGGACTTTTACGCCGGCATGGACGCTTACTTCGCGGCCAAGGCCGAGCTGTTCACGCCGAAGTACGCCAGGGCTGGCGTTGTCAACATCGACGACCCGCGTGGCCGGGAACTGGCCGCGACCGCGCCGATCCCGGTCACGACCTTTTCCGCGTCCGGCAGCCGGGCCGCCGACTGGCGTGCCACGAACGTCCGCTCAGGCGCCGACGGGTCGACCTTCCGGGTCGTCGGGCCAGGCGGAGTCGAGGCCGACGCCTCGGTGGTGTTGCCGGGAGAATTCAACGTGGCCAACGGCCTGGCGGCGATCGTCGCCCTGGTCGAGGCGGGCGTCGGCCTGGCCGCGGCGGTGGCAGGCGTCGCGGCCTGCCCCGGCCCGCCTGGCCGCCTCGAGCGGGTCGATCGCGGCCAGGATTTCGCCGTGCTGGTGGACTACGCGCACAAGCCCGGCGCCGTCGAGGCGCTGCTTACGGTGATGCGCGAGGTGACCCAGGGCAGCCTGGTGATCGTGCTGGGCTGCGGTGGCGACCGGGACCGGGGCAAACGGCGGCTGATGGGCTCGGCCGCGGCCCGCCTCGCCGACCTGGCCATCCTCACCAGCGACAACCCTCGTAGCGAGGACCCGCTGGCCATTCTCGCCGAGATGCTGGCGGGCGCGATCGAAGTGCCGCAGCGGGAGCGGGCCCAGGTGATCGTCCTGCCGGACCGGGCCGAGGCGATCTGGCAGGCAGTGTCCGGGCGCGGCAAGGGCGACGTGGTGCTGATCGCCGGCAAGGGTCATGAACACGGCCAGTATGTGGGTGGCATGGTCATCCCGTTCGATGACCGGGAGGTAGCTGCGCAGGCCCTCCTGCGGCGACGGGCAGGCGAGGATGCGACGATGGCCGGCGGCCCGGCGGCCGGATCGAGCGCGCTGGACCTGACCCGCAGCTTCCCGGAGGATGAGTGATCCCGCTATCGCTGGCGCAGGTCACCGAGGTCACCGGCGCCCGGCTTTGTGACGTGCCTGATCCGGCGGCGCTGGTCACCGGCACTGTCGTCATCGACTCGCGCGAGGCCGCGCCGGGCGGGCTGTTCGCCGCGCTGCCTGGTACCAGGACCGACGGTCACCAGTTCGCGGCGCAGGCGCTGGCCGCGGGCGCGGTCGCCGTGCTGGCCACCAGGCCCGTCGGCGGCGCGGCGCTGATCGTGCCCGATGTTCAGGCGGCGCTCGGCGCCCTGGCCAGGGCCGTCGTCGACGCGAGCCCGCAGCTGACCATCATCGGGATTACCGGCTCGGCGGGCAAGACCACGACGAAAGACCTGACCGCCCAGCTGGTCGAGTCGCTCGGGCCGACGGTCGCGCCGCGCGAGTCGTTCAACAACGAGATCGGTCACCCGCTGACGGTGCTGAAGGTCACCGGCCAGACCAGGTACCTGGTGTCGGAGCTGGCCGCGCGCGGGCCTGGCCACATCACCGAGCTCTGCCGGATCGCGCCGCCCAAGCTGGGCGCAGTGCTGTGCGTCGGGCACGCCCATGCCGGCGAGTTCGGCAGTCTGGAGAACATCGCGCAGGCCAAGGGAGAGCTGCCTGCCGCGCTGCCCGCCGGACGGCGTAGCCGTGCTCAACGCCGATGACCGCCGGGTAGCGGCGATGGCCACGAGGACCCGGCCGCGATCGTGACCTTCGGCCGCTCGCCGGGCGCCGCCGTGCGGGCCGAGAACGTGCGCACCGACGACCAGGGCAGGGCCGGGTTCACGCTGATCACGCCTGCCGGCTCCGCGCCCGGTGCAGCTGCAGTTGCACGGCGAGCACCACGTGCTACAACGCGCTGGCCGCCGCAGCCCTCGCCGAGCAGCTCGGCATGCCGGTCGGCGGCATCGCCGCCGGGCTGTCGGCAGCAGTAGCGCGCAGCCGGTGGCGGATGGAAGTCACCCGCGCTGCGCTGGCGGCATCACCGTCATCAACGATGCCTACAATGCCAACCCGGACTCGGTGAAGGCGGCCATCGGGGCGCTGGCGACAATGGCGCAGCAGCGGCCGAGCTTTCGCGGTGCTCGGGCATATGACCGAGCTCGGCGACGAAGCCGACCGGATGCACGAGGAAGTAGGCGCGCTGGCGGCGGCCGCTGGCCTGGCCGGGCTGATTGTGGTCGGGGAGAACGCCACCCCGATGCTGGCCGGGGCCAAGGCGGTACCGTCCTGGTCCGGCGAGCTGCTCTATCGTTCCGGACGACCGGGCGGCGGTGCGGGAGTTGCGCAACCGGCTGACTGCCGGTGACGTGGTGCTCGTCAAGGCGTCGCACTCGATCGGCCTGCAGAGCGTGGCACTGGACCTCACCGGCGAGCGGCCGATGCCGGACGAAGACGGGCCGCGCAGTTGAAAACCATCATCGTCACCGGCGCGGTGTCCTGCTGCTGGCGCTATTCGGCACCCCGTTGCTGATCCGGCTGCTGCGCAAGTACGGCTACGGCCAGCCGATCAGGGTCGACGGGCCGAAATCGCACGAGACCAAGCGCGGGACCCCGACTATGGGCGGCACGGTCATGGTGGTGGCCACCACTCGTCGGGCTATCATCGTCGGGCACCTGGTCACCCATGACACCATGACCGCGTCCGGCCTGCTGGTGCTGTTCTTGATGGCCGGACTTGGGCCTGGTCGGCTTTATCGACGACTTCATCAAGGTCTTCCGGCAGACCAGTACCGGCCTGCGCAGCAGCGCCAAGCTGGCCGGCCAGATCGTCGTCGGCGCGGTCTTCGCGCTCGAGGTGCTCCAGCACCCTGACGGCTACGCCCTGACGCCGGCCGACGCGCACCTGTCCTTCCTGCGTGACTTCGGCCCGGCGCTCGGCACGCTGCCGTTCGTGATCTGGATCGTCATCCTGATCGCCGGTGCCTCCAATGCTGTCAACCTGACCGACGGACTTGACGGCCTGGCGACCGGGGCGACAGTCCTGGTGCTGGCCGCCTACGTACTCATCGGCATCTGGCAGGAACGCAACGACTGCACGACCTTCTTGTCCAAGCAGTGCTATCAGATCAGGGACCCGCTGGACCTGGCTGTGGTAGCGGCCGCCTTGCTGGGCGCCTGTTTCGGCTTTTTGTGGTGGAACGCGCCTCCGGCCAAGATCTATATGGGCGATACCGGCTCGCTGGCGCTCGGCGGCGTGCTGGCCGGCCTGGCTGTCTGCACCAAGACGCAGCTGCTGCTCGGAATCCTCGGCGGGCTGTTCGCGATCATCACCCTGTCGGTGATCATCCAGGTGGGCTTCTTCAAGATGACCAGGAGACGGGTCTTCAAAATGGCACCGCTGCAGCATCATTTCGAGATGAGCGGCTGGGCCGAGACGACCATCGTGATCAGGTTCTGGCTGATCTCCGGACTCTGCGTAGCATTCGGCCTCGGCATTTTCTATGCCGAATGGCTCACCACCTAGGCCGATGGCGCGATCAGCAGGCGATGCCCTAGGGCCGCATACGTGAAGACCATCATCGTCACCGGGGCGGTGTCACTGCTGCTGGCACTGTTCGGTACCCCGCCGCTGATCAGGATGCTCCGCACATACGGCTACGGCCAGCCGATCCGGGTCGAGGGCCCCAAGACGCACGAGATCAAGCGCGGCATCCCGACGATGGGTGGAGCGGTCATGGTGCTGGCCGCCGTCATCGGCTATCTGGTCGGCCACCTGGCGACAGACGACCCGCCGACCCCGTCTGGCGTGCTGGTCCTGCTGGCGATGACCGGTCTCGGCCTCGTCGGGTTCGTCGACGACTTCCTGAAGATTTTCCGCCAGAACAGTGTCGGGCTGCGCAGCAAGGCCAAGCTGGCCGGGCAGACTATCGTGGGCGCGCTGTTCGCGGTTGCGGTGCTCCAGCATCCGGACAATTTTGACCTGACGCCGGCCGACGCGCACCTGTCGTTCTTGCGCGACTTCGGTCCAGCGCTTGGCACGCTGCCGTTCGTGATCTGGGTCGTCATCCTGATCACCGGCACCTCGAACGCGGTGAACCTGACCGACGGCCTGGACGGACTGGCGACAGGATCTACCGCTGCCGTCCTTGCCGCTTACGTTCTGATCGGCATCTGGCAGGAACGCAACGACTGCGCTCCGACGCCGGCGCCGCAGTGTTATCAGGTCAGGGACCCGCTGGACCTGGCGGTCGTAGCGGCGGCCGTGCTCGGCGCCTGCCTCGGCTTCCTGTGGTGGAATGCGCATCCGGCCAGGATCATCATGGGCGACACAGGATCGCTGGCGCTCGGCGGGGTGCTGGCGGCCTGGCCGTCTGCACCAAGACGCAGCTGCTGCTGGCCATTCTTGGCGGCCTTTTCGTCATCATCACGATGTCAGTCATCATCCAGGTGAGCGTTTTCAAAGTGACCAGGCACAGAACCGGGCGGGGGATACGGGTCTTCAAGATGAGCCCGCTCCATAATCATTTCGAGATGCTCGGCTGGGCCGAAACCACTATCATGATCAGGTTCTGGCTGATCTCCGCCCTCTTTGTCGGGCTCGGACTCGGAATCTTCTACGCGGAATGGCTGCGGACCTGAATGAGCGATGCTGTCGGCGGCGCCAGTCTCGCCGGCCGCGCACGTCCTCGTGGCGGGCCTCGGTATCACCGGCCAGTCTGTCATCTCCCTGTTTTCCAGGAACGGGGCCGCCGTCACCGCGCTGGACTCCCGCGACGATGCCGAGCGGCAAGTCCTGGCGGCGCGGCTTGCCAAGATGGCGTCACCGTCCGTCTCGGCCCGGCCGAACTTGGTCCCGGCGCCGTCGCCCCGCCCGGTACCGACCTGGTCGTCACCTCGCCCGGGCTGCGGCCTGACACGCCGCTGCTGGCCAGCGCGGCCGCGGCAGGCCTCGAAGTGATCGGCGACGTCGAGCTGGCCTGGCGGCTGCGTCCGCGCTTGCCGGACGGCAGCAGCCAGCAGTGGCTGGCCATCACCGGCACTAACGGCAAGACCACCACGGTTCGGATGCTCGCGGCGATGCTGGCGGCCGCCGGGCATCGTAGCATCGCCGCCGGGAACGTCGGCACCCCGATCCTGGACGTGGTGACCGACCCAGAGCCGTATCCAGTCGTCGCGGTCGAGCTGTCCAGTTTCCAGCTGTACTGGAGCTCGACGATCGTCCGCTAGCGGCGGTCGTGCTGAACCTGGCCGCGCATCATCTGGACTGGCACGACGACCTCGAGTCCTACGCGGCCGCGAAGGCGAAGGTCTTCGCGCCAGGCACGATCGCGATCTGCAATCTGGCCGATGCGCGCACGGTCGCCATGGCGGCCGCGGCACCGCAGGCCAGCCGCCGGGTCGGCTTCCACCTCGGGCCTCCGGCCGACGGGGAACTCGGCGTCGAGAACGGCTGGCTCGTCGACAATGCTTTCGGTGGAGGCCTGGCCGCCTTCGGCGGTACTCCCCCGCGCGAGCGCGGGGGCCGGGTGTTGGCCCGGCCACCTTCGGCGGCGATGGTGTTGGCTCGGCTGGCTCGGGCGGCGGCGTGCGGCTGGCGCGGGTCGGCGACGTGCGCCCGGCTGCACCGCACAACGTCGCCGATGCCCTCGCGGCCGCCGCGCTGGCGCGTGCGTACGGCGACCCGCCAGACGCCGTCGCGGCCGGGCTGGCCGCGTTCGTGCCCGAGCCGCACCGCATCGCGCTGGTCGCCGAGCTGGACGGCGTGGCCTACGTCGACGACTCCAAGGCGAGTAACCCGGCCGCGGCGGCGGCGTCGCTGGCCGCGTTCGACTCGATCGTCTGGGTGGCAGGCGGGCTGTTCCGCGGCAGCGACGCGGACCTGGATGGCATCGTCGCCGCGGCGGCGCCGCGGCTGCGCGCGGCCGTGCTGATCGGCACCGACCGGGCAAGATTCTCCCGTGCGCTTGCGCGACACGCGCCAAAGGTCCCGGTAACAGAGCTGAGCAGCACCGACACTGGAGTTATGGACGAGGCGGTGGCACAGGCAGCGGCGGCTGCGCGGCGCGGCGACACGGTGCTGCTGGCACCAGCCGCACAGTCGTGGGACATGTTCCGTGACTATCCCGCGCGCGGCGCGGCGTTCGCCGCCGCCGTGGCCAGGCTGGCTGCGCGGTGAGCCCGGCGACTGCCAGACGGGGTCCGCCGATACCGGCCTCGGCCGCGGGCGGAACACCGAGGAGGGCGACGAAGCGGATCACCGGCCCGGCATGGGCGGGGCGGGCCGCGACACGGCCGTCGCGGGCATGCTGCAGCAGGCCGGGCACCTGCGCGATCCGTGCGTTCCGGCTGAAAGCACTGCTGGACCGCCCGCTCGCGTCCTATTACGCTGATCCTCGGCTGTTCCCTGCTGCTGCTCGGCGTCGGGCCTGATGATGGTGCTGTCCACCTCGACCGCCTACGACCTGGACCAGGGCCTCGCGCCGTACTCGACGTTCCAGAAGCAACTGCTGGGCGCTGCTTGCGGGCTGGTGCTGATGTGGCTGGCAGCCAAGGCGCCGCCGAAGGCGTTCCGCGCCCTGCGTCTACCCGCTGCTGATCATCTCGATCCTCGGCCTGCTCATGGTGCTGGCCTTCGGGTCGAGAGCTACGGCGCCAAGCGCTGGCTGATCGTCGCCGGGGTGCAGATCCAGCCGTCGGAGTTCGCCAAGCTCGGGCCTGGTGCTGTGGGGCGCCGACCTGCTCGCGCGCAAGGAGAAGCTCGCGCAGCTGACCGATCCGCGGCAGTTGCTGATGCCGCTGCTGCCCGGCACCGCCATCTTCTGCCTGCTGGTCATGGCGGGGAAGGATCTCGGGACCACGTTCCTTTTCATCGTGATTTTCCTTGCTCTCCTGTGGGTGATCGGGGCGCCCGGCAAGGTCCTGGCCGGGATGGTCGGCCTGATGGCCCTGGTCTTGCTGATGCTGATCGTCGTCGAGCCTTACCGGCTCGGCCGGCTGCTCGGGTTCTTGTCAGCGCAGTCAACCTCGCAGGCAACAGCTGCTGCTACCAGGCGGTCGCGGGCAAGGACGCACTCGGGTCGGGCGGGTTTTTCGGCGTGGGCGCTGGCGCGAGCCGGATGAAATGGGGCCAGGTTCCGAACAGCGAGAGCGACTACATTTTCTCCATCCTCGGCGAGGAGCTCGGGCTGGTCGGGACCGCGTGCGTGGTCTTCCTGTACTCCGGCATCGCGTTCGCCGGGATGCGGATCGCGCGCCGGGCGCCGGACATCTTTACCAGGCTGGCGGCCAGCGCGATCACGGTCTGGATCATCGCCCAGGCGCTCGTCAACATGGGCGCGGTGCTCGGCCTCCTGCCGATCACCGGCGTGCCGTTGCCGCTGATCTCGGCCGGCGTCTCCTCACTGCTGGCGACGATGGCGGCGCTCGGCATGCTGATGGCGTTCGCCCGCTCTGAGCCAGGCGCGAAGGAGGCGCTTGCTGCCGTCGGGCCCGGCGCGCAGCGGCGGCTGCTCGGCTGGCTGGGCCTTGACCGAAGGCCGCCTTGACCGGCATTGGCACGCACGCGCGGGCCGCTGCCGAAGTAGGGTGGCCGGTCAAGGAGGAAGCACCGATGGGGCTAAGCGTGGTCATCGCGGGTGGCGGCACCGGCGGGCACATCGAGCCGGCGCTGGCGCTGGCGGACGCTCTGCGGCGGGCCGACCCTGACATCGCGATCACGTGCCTGGGGACAGAACGCGGCCTGGAGACCCGGCTGGTGCCGATGCGCGGGTACGACCTTGCGCTGATTCCGCCGGTGCCACTGCCGCGTAAGCTCACCCCGGCCCTGCTGTCGGTGCCTGGCCGGATGCTGGGCGCGGTCGGTGCTGCCGCCAAGGTGCTTGAACGGACCAGGGCAGACGTGCTGGTGGGCTTCGGCGGTTACGTCGCGACACCCGGCTACCTGGCGGCTCGCCGCCGCAAGGTGCCGATCGTGGTGCACGAGGCGAATTCCATGCCGGGCCTGGCCAACAGGATCGGCGCGCGGCTGTCCACGCACGTCTGCACCGGCCAGCCCGGCACCAAGCTGCGGCACGCCCGGTACGTCGGCATTCCGATCCGGCGGCAGATCTCCGGCCTGGACCGGCCAGGGCAAGCGGACAAGGCGCGGGCGCATTTCGGCCTGCAGCCCGACCTGCCGGTTCTGCTGGTCACCGGAGGCTCGCAGGGCGCAGCCTCGCTGAACAGGGCAACCCTCGGCGCGGCGGATGCGCTGCGCGCGGCTGGCGTGCAGGTGCTGCACGTGGTCGGGCCGAAGGCTGGCGAGGTCGAGGTCCCGGCCGGCCCTGTTCCCTACGTGGTGCTGCCGTACCTGGACCGGATGGACCTCGGCTACGCGGCCGCGGACTTCGCGCTGTGCCGGGCCGGTGCGATGACCTGCGCGGAGCTGACCGCGGTCGGCCTGCCCGCGGCCTACGTGCCGCTCCCGCACGGCAACGGCGAGCAGCGGCTCAACGCCGGGCCGATCGTCGAGGCAGGCGGTGGCTTGCTCGTGGCAGACGCGGACCTGACGCCGGAGTGGATCCAGACTTCGCTGCTGCCGGTGCTGACCGACGGGCAGCGGGTGGCCGCGATGTCGCAGGCAGCCGCGGCCAGCGGCAATCGGACCGCGGACGCCGACCTGGCGGCACTGGTGATCGGCGTGGCCAAGCGGCGGCCAGGCAGGCGGCGGTTGCCCAGGCAGTAGCACTCGCGGCGCGGAAATGTGCGGCGCGGACAGGGAGGTAACACCATGGGCCTGGTCACTCCGGTAGACCCGGTTCCCGTCGGTCAGCTCGGCAAGGTGCATTTCGCCGCGATCGGCGGGGCCGGGATGTCGGGCATTGCCCGGATCATGATGTCCGGCGGCGTCCGCGTGTCCGGCAGCGATTCCACCGCCTCGCCGCTCACCGACGAACTCGCTGCGGCTGGCGCCCGGGTGAGCATCGGGCACTCGGCGGCGAACCTTGGCGACGCCGACACCCTTGTCGTGTCGACCGCGATCCGCCCTGACAACCCTGAGCTGGTAGCCGCGCACGCAGCGCGGGCTGCGGGTCATGCACCGGGCCGCTGCGCTGGCCAGCATCATGCTCGGCCGCCAGGGCATCGCCATCGCCGGCACGCACGGCAAGACCACAACGACGTCGATGATCACCACGGTGCTGCTGCACTGCGGGGCCGACCCGTCGTACGTGATCGGCGGCATCCTGGCCGAGACCGGCCTCGGCGCGGCGCAGGGCGGCGGGGACGCGATCGTGGTGGAGGCTGACGAGAGCGACGGCTCGTTCCTGATGCTGGCGCCTGCCGCGGCCGTGGTGACCTCGGTGGAGGCCGATCACCTGGACAACTACGGCACGCTGGCCGCGATCGAGGCGGCTTTCGCCGACTTTCGCCGGCAAGATCAGCGACGGCGGCCTGCTGCTGGTCTGCGCCGACGATCCAGGTGCCAGGGCGCTGGCCGGCGCGGTACGGCCCGGCGTGACAGTGCTGACCTACGGCGCCAGCGAACAGGCGCTCCTACCGGGTTCAGCGAGGTGCGGGTCGCTGGGCATGCGCACCGCAGTTCGCGGTGACCGGCGGCGCTGGCACCGTGCTGGCCGGAGCCGGTCCTGTCCAGCTGGAGATCGCGGTGCCGGGACGGCACAACGCGCTGAACGCCACCGCTGCCTTCGCGATGACGGTGCAGCTTGGCGTTTCGGTCGCCGACGCGGTGGCCGGACTGGCCGCCTACCGCGGCGCCAAGCGGCGGATGGAACTGAAGGGCGAGGCGGACGGTGTCCAGGTCATCGACAGCTACGCTCATCACCCGACCGAGCTGGCGGCCGACCTGGCAGCCGCCCGTTCGGTGGTGGCCGGCGGCCGGGTGATCGCGGTGTTCCAGCCGCACCTGTTCAGCCGGACCCGGATCTTCGCCGCGGACTTCGGTGCCGCGCTCGGCCAGGCCGATGAGGTCGTGGTGCTGGACGTCTACGCGGCGCGGGAAGACCCGGAGCCTGGCGTCTCCGGCAGGCTCGTCAGCGACGCGGTGCCGGGCGGCGGCGCGATGTTCGCACCGGACAAGACCGCGGTACCTGCGATCATCGCCGGGCTGGCCAAACCGGGCGACCTCGTCCTCACCATGGGCGCGGGCGATGTGACGGCGCTCGGGCCGCAGATCGTCGCCGCCCTGCAGGAGCGGGCGGCCGGCCTGTGACGACGCGTGCGGCGCCGCCGGGCCAGGACGACCACCCAGCCGGGACGGGCTCGCGCCGGGAGTCCGGCCGTCGCAGCGACCCGTGGCGGACCGCGTTTTTCGGCGTACTGGTACTGGCCATCCTGGCGTTCGCCGGCTGGGCGGTACTCGGATCCAGCCTGCTGGTGGTGCGGCACATCGAGGTCCGCGGCAATCACCTGGTCTCGGCCGCGCAGGTCAGGCATGCGGCCGGCGTGTCGGCTCGGGCAACCGCTGGCGACGGTTAACTCCGGTGCGGCCGCCGGGAAGGTCGAGGGCATCGCGCCGGTGCTGTCGGCAACGCATCTCCCGGTCCTGGCCGGACGCGGTCGTCATCACGGTCCGGGAACGGACGCCCGCGCTGGCGGTCGCTGCCGCCGGCGGTTACGAGCTGATCGACGAGTACGGCGTGACCGTCCGGCGTCAGCGCAGCCAGGCCCGCTGGCCTGCCGCTGCTGACGCCGGTTCCGGCCGTGCTACGGGGCAGCGCCGAGGTCAAGGCTGCCGCGCTGGTCATCGGCGCGTTGCCAGCAAGCGTGCGCGCGCGCGTGGTCGTCGGTCTCGGCGCCGACCGCGGCCACCGTCACGCTGCAATTGACCGGCGGCGTGACTGTGCTGTGGGGCGGGCCTGGGCAGGCGGCGCGCAAGGCGGCGGAGCTCGCGGTTCTGATGGGCACTCACGCGCACTACGTCGATGTCAGCGACCCGAGCACTGCCGTCACGCAGGGCTGAGCCCTGCGACCGGATAAACCGGCCTGGGTGACCAGCAAGCCGGACATCGCGGGGACGCACTGCGACACGCGGCCCGCCGAAGGCTGCAGTGGTTGACCTGGGCAGGCGCGCAACCCTACTGTCCGTATCAGTCGGCAGCTTGACATAACTCTAAATCTCAAGTTGAGGGTGAGAGTTTACGAGCGTTGAATCCGCAGGACCTGGCTCTGCCGAATGCGCTGGGGGCGCGGCGCAGGGCGGGGGACCGACGGCCGGAGCGAACCACGTTCCGGGATAAGGAACTGGTCGTGACAGCGGCTTGGGTCCGCAGACGGACCGGGGGGAGTCCGGGGGACTTTCCCCGGATGTGACGAGCGGAAAGGGTTGCTCCTCGTGGCAGCACCGCAGAACTATCTGGCGGTCATCAAGGTCGTCGGTATCGGCGGGGGCGGCGTCAACGCCGTGAACCGGATGATCGAAGAGGGACTCAGGGGTGTTGAGTTCATCGCGATCAATACCGACGCCCAGGCGCTGCTGATGAGCGACGCCGACGTCAAGCTGGACGTCGGCCGCGAGCTCACCAGGGGCCTCGGCGCTGGCGCCAATCCCGACGTCGGCTTCAAGGCGGCGCAGGATCACCGCGACGAGATCGAAGAAGTCATCAAGGGCGCCGACATGGTCTTCGTCACTGCGGGCGAAGGCGGCGGCACCGGCACCGGCGGCGCGCCTGTGGTCGCCGAGGTGGCGCGCGGCCTCGGTGCGCTGACCATCGGCGTTGTGACCAGGCCGTTCGGTTTCGAGGGCAAGCGCAGGGCCGGGCAGGCCGACGCCGGCATCGAGAAGCTGCGCGGCGAGGTCGACACGCTGATCGTGATTCCCAACGACCGGCTGCTGTCGATCTCCGACCGGCATGTCAGCGTGCTGGACGCGTTCAAGGCGGCCGACCAGGTCCTGCTGTCCGGTGTCCAGGGCATCACCGACCTGATCACCACGCCCGGCCTGATCAACCTGGACTTCGCCGATGTGAAATCGGTCATGTCAGGAGCGGGCTCGGCGCTGATGGGTATCGGCACCGCCCGCGGCGACGACCGCGCGGTCGCCGCTGCGGAGATGGCGATCTCCAGCCCGCTGCTGGAGGCCAGCATCGACGGCGCGCACGGCGTGCTGCTGTCCATCCAGGGCGGCTCGGACCTCGGCCTGTTCGAAATCAACGAGGCAGCCCAGCTAGTGGCGAATTCCGCAGCGCCGGACGCCAACATCATCTTCGGCGCCGTGATCGACGACGCGCTGGGCGATGAGGTCAGGGTTACGGTGATCGCGGCCGGGTTTGACGAGCCCGCCTCGCCGCGGCCGCGGCCGCGGACCGCCTCCTATGGCACGTCGCTGCCGTCGTCCGAGCACATCTCGACTGGTTCGCCGTCCGCGGCCGGCGCACTGTCTTCGGCCGGCTCGCTGTCGTCGGCGGGCTCGCTGTCCTCGCCAGGCTCGCTACCGTCCGCCGGTCGCCCGAATCCGCGGCTTCGCAGTGGCGGCCGTTCCAGATCGAGACCAAGCCAGCCCGGCCGGCTCGGTTCGGGGCCGGCGCTGTCCAGCGCGGAGCCGCAGGCCGGCGGCGCCGGATGCCGCCACGGCGGCAGGTGCGGGCCGAGGACCATAACGGCGACGGGTCAGGGAGCGGCGCCGGGACCGGCGGCCTTGGTGGAGCCGGGGCCGCTGGCAAGCATCGACGGCATCCCGTCGCAGCGCACTGGCGGCCAGGACGCAGGCGCCGGCCAGGACGGCCAGGCTGCCAAAGTTCGGCCTGCCGATCCGCCAGGGACCAGGCGTAAGTCGGTGGTCTTCGAGGAGGATGACGAACTCGACGTGCCCGATTTCCTGAAGTGAACCGCGCGCCGGCCGCGCTCAGCCGGCTCGGCCGGAACCGCAAGCGGGGCCGCAGGTCAGGCTGGCTGACACGCTCGGCGATGGTGTGCGGGCGGCGTTTTCCTGCCGCGGCGGCGGAAGTCAGCGGGCCGCCGTACGAGTCGCTCAATCTCGGCCTCGGGGTCGGCGACGATCAGGCTGCGGTGACCACCAACCGGGCCCTGCTGGCCGCGGCCTGCGGCCTGGCCCCGGCCGACCTGGCCTGGATGCGCCAGGTGCATAGCGCCAGCGTGAGCTATGTGGGGGCGGGCTCGGTCGGCCCCGCCGAGCCGACGGATGCGATCTTCACTGATGTGCCGGGCCGGGCGATGTGCGTCCTGGTGGCCGATTGCGTGCCGGTCCTGGTGGCCGACCCCGTCGCCCGGTTCGTCGGCGCCGCTCATGCGGGCCGCCAGGGACTGCTTGCCGGGGTCGTCCCGGCGCTGGTATCGGCGATGGCCGCGGCTGGCGCCGACCCGGCCAGGATGCGCGCGATCACCGGCCCGGCTATCTGCGGTTCCTGCTACGAGGTGCCAGCCGACCTGCAGGCAGCCGTGGCAGCGGTGGTGCCGGCCGCGCGCAGCCAGACGAGCTGGGAGACCGCGGGGCTGGACATAGCCGCCGGCGTGCACGCGCAGCTGCGGGCGGCGGGCGTGGGCTGGTCAGCTAGGGACGGGCGGTGTACCAGGGAGTCAGCTGACCTGTACTCCTACCGGCGCGACGGCACGACAGGACGGCTGGCCGGGCTGATCTGGCTGACGCCGTGACCCCGCCGATCGCCCGGCCAGCGGCTGGCCGAACTCGCCGCCAACCTGGCCGAGGTGCGTGACCGGATCGCAGCGGCTTGCGCGGCCGCCGGCAGGGTGCCAGCCGAGGTCAAGCTGATCGCGGTCACCAAGACCTTCCCGGCGTCCGACGTCATGCTGCTGAGCCAGCTCGGCATCACCGACATCGGGGAGAACAGGGACCAGAGGCAGCGGCGAAGGCCGCCGCCTGCGCCTCGGCGGGGATCGCGCTGCGCTGGCATTTCATCGGGCAGCTGCAGGTCAACAAGGCGGCCAGCGTGGCCCGCTACGCCGACGTCGTGCATTCGGTGGACCGGGCCAGGCTGGTGGCGGCTCTCAGCCACCGGGCACAGGCAGCCGGGCGGCGGATCAGCTGCATGGTCCAGGTGAGTCTGGATGGAGCTGAGGGCCGCGGCGGGGCGCTCCCCGACGAGGTGCCGGGCCTGGCGGAGGCGGTGACTGCCGCTGACTGCCTCGAGCTCGCCGGGGTGATGGCCGTGGCGCCGCTCGGCGAGCCGGCCAGGCCCGCGTACGCGCGACTGCGGGAAGTAGCCGAAACTGTGCGGTCCGCGCACCCTGACGCGCGTGCGATTTCGGCAGGCATGAGTGGTGACCTCGGCGAGGCCATCGCAGAAGGCGCGACACATGTACGGATCGGTACGGCGTTGCTCGGCGGCCGGCGACCCTTTCTCAGGTAATGTCCGACGCGTGGCACCCGGCGTGAGCTGGGCCGCCTGGCATGCGTGACGGAGGACACAAGATGGCCAGCGCGATGCGCAAGATGGCGGTCTATCTCGGCCTGGTAGAGGACGACCACCGCTTCGACGAGCAGTACCAGGACGAGTACGGCGACGAGTACGACGAGTACGGCGCCGAGCTTGTGCAAGGCGATGACCGGGATGAGGCGCAGGTGCCAGACAGTGCGGCCGACGCCCCGGACCGCCGCGCCACCGGCCAGGTACAGACGACCGATTTGGCCAGGATCACGACCTTGCATCCGCGCACGTACAATGAGGCACGTACGATCGGAGAGCACTTTCGCGAGGGCACTCCGGTGATCATGAATCTGACCGAGATGGTCGACAGCGACGCCAAGAGGCTGGTCGATTTCTCAGCAGGGCTGATCTTCGGATTGCGCGGGAGCATCGAGCGAGTGACGAACAAGGTGTTCTTGCTGTCCCCGGCCAACGTCGAGGTTGCCGCCGAGGACAAGGCCCGGATCGCGGAGCGAGGCTTCTTCAACCAGAGCTGAACGGCGGCCCGGGGCCGCCGGACAGGGCAGGCCGCAATTACCTGCATGATCGATAGGCAGGCGCATGAGCATAGTCAAGGATGTCGGTTTCTATGTGCTATCGGTCTATTTGGTATTGCTGATCGGCCGCCTGATTTTCAGCTGGATTCAGGTCTACGCCAGATCCTGGAGCCCGACGGGAATCCTTCTTGTGGTAGCTGAGGGTGTTTACTCCGCCACGGATCCGCCGCTGAACTTTCTAAGGCGCTACATTCCGGCGCCCCGGCTAGGTAGGGTGGCACTTGACCTCAGCTTCATGCTGCTGTTCCTGGTGGTCTACGTGCTCTGGCTAGTCGCGCGTTGAGAGTAAGGTCATCAGGTAGCGTCCATATGGGGACAAAGCTTCAGGGAGAAGAGATGCCACTGACGCCCGCGGATGTGCGGAACAAGCAGTTCAGCACGACCAGGCTCAGGCCGGGCTATGACGAAGAGGAAGTCGATGCTTTCCTCGACGAAGTAGAAGCAGCGCTTGATGAGCTCATTCAGGACAACGAGGAGCTCCGCGCCAAGCTGGCCGAAGTTCTGCGCGGTAAGCCGCAGGTCTCCCTGACCCCGCAGGCCGAGGGCCCGGAGATGATGTCGCAGCCCGAGCCGATCAGGCACGAGCCTGAGCGCAGGCCGGAGCCGGTCATGATGTCGCGGCCCGTCGAAGACAACATGGACACTGCGGCCAGGGTGCTGGCGCTCGCGCAGCAGACCGCCGACCAGGCGATCGCCGACGCCCGCCGGGAGGCCGACGAGACGCTGGGCCGTGCCCGCCGCGAGGCCGACGACATCCTGACCAAGGCGCGCCGCCAGTCGGAGCAGATCACCAGCGATGCTCGTGCCAGGGCCGAGAGCCTGGAGCGCGACGCGCAGGAGCGGCACCGTCAGGCGATGGGTTCCCTCGTCCAGTCCCGCGAGGAGCTGGAGCGCCGGGTCGATGACCTGCGAGCGTTCGAGCGCGAGTACCGCAGCAGGCTGAAGGCGTACCTGGAGGGCCAGCTGCGCGACCTGGAGGCTGGCGCTGCCGACAGCGGCGTCTTCCCGGCCGTTGGCACCGGACCGCAGTCGCCCGTGGGCGTCGGCATGGGCCGCATGGACATGCGCAACGGCAACCAGAGCGGCGCGTACCAGGGCATTCCCGAGCCGGTGGCGCACAACGGCGGCGGCTTCCACCCGTCCGACGCAGGCCAGCACGACCGTCGGTAACCCGGCGGGGCTGACTGCGCTGCAGGAATACGGAGCCTTCAGGTGATCCGGTTCGGCGCAATCGTGTCCGTCGTTGCTGTCGCGATCGGCCTGCTGATCGGTGGCGCGGTGTCGGGCGAGCTAGCCCTCGTCTACATCTCGATTGGGCTGGCCGCCCTGGCGCTGCTGATGCTGGTCATCGGCGTCGCGGTATGGCGCGACGACGTTTTCGGCTCGTCCGGTGCGGACGCCTCGTCCGCTGCCAGGCCCGAGCTGGCGGTCGGTAGCGACGAGGCTCCAGCCGGGATAGCCGCGGCGAGCCGGGCGGAGCCGCTGGTGGCGGCGAGCGTCGGGTCGCCCGGGCTGGCTCGCAATGCCAGCGATCGGCAAGACGCAGACGGTCGGCGAGCCGCGGACGATCGGCCATCGCGTCGGTCCGGGCGCCCGGCCAGCCAGGAGCCTGCGCCGCAGGCGCCAGCTCGGCCGCAGGCTAGGCCGGTCGCCACCGCACCGTTGCCGGTCCCGGCAGCGCCGGGCACCGCCACCACCACGGCCAGCAAGGCCGGCCCGTCGGGCGATCCCCTTGGTATGCCGCCGGTCGCGGCCAGCGCGGCGCCGGGAGCCGCAGCCAGACCTGCGGCAGCAGCCGATCGGCAATCCGCCGGGCCACGGGCCGACCTCCTGGCCGGCACCGCTGCCGCCGGCACACGGCCTGCCAGCTCAGCGCCTTCGGGCCCGGTGTCTTCGAGCCCGGGCCCTACCGGTACCGCGCGGGCCGGCAGCGCACCTGCCAGCACCGCACCCGCCGGCACGGGGCGCAATACGGGGCCTGCTAGCACCGCGCCTGCTAGCACCGCGCCTGCTAGCACTGCGCCTGCTAGCACTGCGCCTGCTAGCACCGCGCCTGCTAGCACCGCGCCTGCTAGCACGGGGCGCAACAAAGAGCCGGCTGGCACGGCGCCTTCGGGCACGGCGCCTTCGGGCACGGCGCCTTCGGGCACGGCGCCTTCGGGCACGGCGCCATCGAGCACGGCGCCCGCCAAGGCGGGCGCCGAGTCCCCGCCGACGACCCAGGCAGCGGCCGGCCTTTCGACGTCGGCCCGGCCGGTCCAGGCAGACCAGGCGGCTGGCTCGGCCCCGACATCGAGCTTGGCCGCGGCTGGTGTTTCGGCCCCCGCGTCGAGTTCCGCCCCAGCCCCTGCCTCGGCCCCGGAATCCAGTAGGGCAACAGCCGCGAGCTCTCCGCTGTCCGCGCCTGCCCGGGGGAGGCAGCCTGACCACGACGCAGGTGCGGCCCCTGCCGCGGCGGGTCGGCCTGCGCGCAGGCCGACGCAGGTATCGATCGTCCCTGGTATCGCCAGGTACCACCTTGCCGACTGCATTCTGATCAGGTTCCTTGGTGCCGATGACCTCGAGACCATGACCGAGCAGGCCGCGCAAGCCGCCGGTTGTGTTGCGTGCCGTGCGTGCAAGCCGGACAAGGCAGAGCCTGAGTAGGCGGCCAGCGTCGGCTAGCTTGGCCTGATCCAGAACGTCAGGCCAAGGTCGTCGTTGTCGTGCCGATAAACGCGAGGCCTGTCTCGGGGGGTGCCGTGATCCCCGCCGGTGCCGTCGTCTGCGGCGGTGCCGTCATCTCCCGGGTTGCCCGCACCGTCGCCTGGCCCGGCTTCGCCCGCGCCCTCTTCCTCTGTCCCGAGGTCCGTGCCCAGCGCCAGCGGACCGATGCTGCCTGCAAGAACCTCGGCGCTGATCATCGCGGCGTGCTGCGTCAGGGCCGTGACCAGCTCCGGATCCGCAGCCGCCCATAGCACCGTGATCCTGTCAGATACCTGGAGGCCGTCGCCCTTGCGCGCGTCCTGCACCTGCCGGACAAACTCGCGAGCCAGGCCTTCCCTGCGCAGCTCGGGCGTGATCGCCACGTCAAGGGCGATCGTCTCACCGCCCTCGGCGGCGACCGCCCAGCCGGCGGCTGGTATCTTGCGTGACGATAACCTCATCCGGGCTCAGGGACACCTCTGACCATCGACCGCGACGGCCGCTGTCCCGGAGGTGGCGAGCTGCCCGGCCAGGACTGCCGGATCGGCACTGGCGATCGCTGCCGCCACCGGCTGCGTGCCGCTGCCGAACCGCTTACCCAGCGCGCGGTAGTTGGGCTTGACCGAATGGCTGACTAGCTCGTCGCCTGAACCGTCCAGCGACTCCAGCTTCCGGACGTTAAGTTCGTCGGCGACCTGAGCCGTCAGCTCGTCGCTCAGGTCGGTGAAGCCAGGCGCGGCGATCACCGCGCGGGCCAGTGGCTGGCGCACTTTGACCAGGGCACTGGCCCGGGCGGACCGGCCCAGCTCGACCAGCCGTCTGACCATCGCCATCTGGCCGGCCAGCTCGGCATCGATCAGCGACTCGTCGGCCAGCGGCCAGCTGGCGAGGTGTACCGAGTCCGGCGCCTCTCGGCCCGCAGGACGTCCCAGACGTAATCGCAGATGAACGGCGTGATCGGGGCCATCAGCCGGGTCAGGGTGTCCAGCGCCGCCGACAGCGTGGCGAATGCCGCTGCGCCGTCCGCCGTGCCGGGTCCGTCCCAGAACCGGCGCCGGGACCGCCGCACGTACCAGTTCGAGACGTCGTCGATGAAGGCGGCCAGTAGCCGCCGCGCTGCGGAGTCGAACGCCTCCATCGCCGCGGTCACCGACCGGACCAGTGTGTTCAGCTCGATAGCAGCCACCGGTCGAGCACCGGCCGGTCGGCTGGCTCCGGCACCGGCCGGCCTCGCTGCCGCCGGCCCGCGGCGCGCGTACAAGACCAGGAACGACGCGGTGTTCCAGTAGGTCAGCAGTACCTTGCGGACGATCTCCTCCAGCACAGCCGGGCCGATCTTCCTGGTCGACCAGGGCGATCCGGACGCCGCGAAGAACCACCGGACGGCGTCCGCGCCGTGCGCTTCCATCAGCGGCATCGGCTCGAGCACGTTGCCCAGGCGCTTGCTCATCTTCCGGCCCTGCTCGTCGACGATGAGGCCGAGGCAGACCACGTTCTGATAGGCCGACTGGCCGAAGACCAGCGTCCCGACGGCCATCAGCGAGTAAAACCAGCCGCGGGTCTGGTCGATGGCCTCGCAGATGAACTGGGCCGGGTAGCTGCGCCGGAACTCCTCCTCGTGCTGCCACGGGGCGCCGAACTGCGCGAACGGCATCGAGCCAGGAGTCATACCAGGCGTCGATCACTTCCGGCACCCGGTGTGCCTGGCCGCCGCATTCCGGGCAGGTGATCACGATGTCATCGACGAACGGCCGGTGCGGGTCGATGCCGGTAACGTCGCGGCCTGCCAGTTCTGAGAGCTCGGCTAGCGAGCCGGCGCACGTGACGTGATCTGAGGCGCACAGCCAGATCGGCAGCGGCGTGCCCCAGTACCTGGTCCGCGAGAAAGCCCAGTCGACGTTATTCCTGAGCCAGTCACCGTACCTGCCGTGCTTGATGGTCGGCGGCTGCCAGTTGGTCGCCTCGTTCTGGGCCAGCAGCTGTTCGGAAATCCGGGTCGTGGCGATGAACCAGGACGGCAGCGCGTAGTACAGCAGCGGCGTGCCGCACCGGTAGCAGTGCGGGTAGCTGTGCTCGTGCAGGTGCGAGCTGAACAGCAGGCCACGGTCGGACAGATCCTCGATCAGCCGGGCGTCGGCGGCCTTGAAGAACATGCCGCCGACCATCGGGATGTGCTCCTCGAACCTGCCGTCTGGGAGGACCGGGTTCACGACGGGCAGGCCGTGCGCCTTGCCGGCGGCCATGTCGTCGGCACCGAATGCTGGTGCCAGGTGGACGAGGCCGGTGCCGTCCTCCGTGGTGACGAAAGTGCCGGTGACCACCCGGTGCGCGTCCGGGATCGGGACGAGGTCGAACGGCGGCTGGTAGGTCGCCCCGGCGAGTTGCGCGCCGGTCAGTCGCTCGGTGACGTGCCAGCCCGCCCCGAGCAGCCGGGCGAACAGCGCGTCGGCCACCACGACCCGGTCGCCGACGCCGGACTTGCGGGCGACGACATACATTTCGTCCGGGTGCACGGCCACGGCAGTGTTGGCCACCAGCGTCCATGGTGTTGTCGTCCAGACCAGCAGGTCGGCACCGCCTAGCAGCGGGGGCGCTCCCGGCGGCAGGGCGCGCAGGGGGAACCGGACAACGACCGAGGGATCGGCGACCGCGCGGTAGACGTCTGGCTGGCCCATCTCGTGATCGGACAGCGGCGTGCCGCAGCGCGGGCAGTAAGGGCTGATCCGGAA
>CAVYDE010000011.1:0-190664 GCA_963767215.1 uncultured Actinomycetota bacterium | reverse complement strand
GCTGGCCAGATCGTTGCCGTGATGGGGCTGAAGGACACGACCACCGGCGACACGCTGTCCGACCAGGCAAAGCAGGTCATCCTGGAGTCGATGACCTTCCCGGCACCGGTCATCAACGTGGCGATCGAGCCGAGGACCAAGGGCGACCAGGACAGGCTGGGCACCGCTATCCAGCGGCTGGCCGAGGAGGACCCGACCTTCCAGGTCAGGACCGACGAGGAGACCGGGCAGACCATCATCTCGGGCATGGGCGAGCTGCATCTTGAGGTGCTGGTCGAGCGGATGCGCAGGGAGTTCAGGGTCGAGGCCAACATCGGCCGCCCGCAGGTCGCCTACCGCGAGACCGTCCGCAAGCGCGTCGAGAAGGTCGAGTACACCCACAAGAAGCAGACCGGCGGGTCCGGCCAGTTCGCGCGGGTGATCATCAACCTCGAGCCGACTGGCGGCGATGGCGGCGGCTACGAATTCGAGAACAAGGTCACTGGTGGCCGGGTGCCGCGGGAGTACATCCCGTCGGTGGACGCGGGCTGCCAGGAAGCCGCCGAGTTCGGCGTGCTGGCCGGGTACCCGATGGTGGACGTCAAGGTCACCCTGACCGACGGCGCCTACCACGAGGTTGACTCGTCCGAGCTCGCGTTCAAGATCGCTGGCTCGATGGCCTTCAAGAAGGCCGCCGGCCATGCCGATCCTGTCCTGCTGGAGCCGCTGATGGCGGTCGAGGTCAGGACGCCTGACGACTACATGGGTGAGGTCATCGGCGACCTGAACGCTCGCCGAGGTCAGATTCAGGCCATGGAGGAGAGGTCTGGGGTGCGGGTCGTGAAGGCCCTCGTCCCGCTGTCCGAGATGTTCGGCTACGTGGGTGACCTTCGGAGCCGGACCCAGGGGCGGGCGGATTACAGCATGCAGTTCGACTCGTATGCCGAGGTCCCGCCCAGCATTGCCAAGGAAATCATCGCCAAGGCACGCGGCGAGTAGTCAGAAGTACCGACGACAGAACCAAGCAGTGCGCGCGAGCGCCTGACCCCGCTCCGGTGGGGAAACGACCGCAACGAGGAGACACCAGTGGCGAAGGCCAAGTTCGAGCGGACCAAGCCGCACGTCAACATCGGCACCATCGGTCATATCGACCACGGCAAGACGACGCTGACCGCGGCGATTACTCGGGTGCTGCACGACAAGTACCCCACCCTGAACACTGCCAGCGCGTTCGACCAGATTGACAACGCGAAGGAAGAGAAGGAGCGCGGGATCACCATCTCGATCTCGCACGTGGAGTACCAGACCGAGAAGCGGCACTACGCGCACGTGGACTGCCCCGGTCACGCCGACTACATCAAGAACATGATCACTGGCGCGGCCCAGATGGACGGCGCCATCCTGGTGGTCGCCGCGACCGACGGCCCCATGCCGCAGACCCGCGAGCACGTGCTGCTGGCGCGTCAGGTTGGCGTGCCCTACATCGTGGTGGCCCTGAACAAGGCCGACATGGTCGATGACGAGGAGATCCTGGAGCTGGTCGAGCTCGAAGTCCGCGAGCTCCTCAGCACCTACGAGTTCCCCGGCGACGACCTACCGGTGATCCGGGTCTCGGCGCTGAAGGCGCTGGAAGGCGACGCCGCGTGGGGCGAGAAGGTCGTCGAGCTGATGGCTGCCTGCGACGACAGCATCCCGGAGCCGACCCGCGACGTCGAGAAGCCGTTCCTGATGCCGGTCGAGGACGTGTTCTCGATCACCGGCCGCGGCACCGTCGTGACCGGCCGGATCGAGCGCGGCAAGATCCACACCGGTGAGGAAGTCGAGATCATCGGCATCAAGGAGAAGTCGACCAAGACGATCGTCACCGGCGTGGAGATGTTCCACAAGATCCTCGATGAGGGTCATGGCGGGCGACAACGCCGGCCTGCTGCTGCGCGGCACCAAGCGCGAGGACGTCGAGCGCGGCCAGGTCATCATCAAGCCTGGCACGAACACGCCGCACACCGAGTTCGAGGCCCAGGTCTACATCCTGTCCAAGGACGAGGGCGGCCGGCACACGCCATTTTTCAACAACTACCGGCCCCAGTTCTACTTCCGCACCACGGACGTGACCGGCGTGGTGCAGCCTTCCGGAAGGCACCGAGATGGTGCTGCCCGGCGACAACACCGAGATGAAGGTCGACCTGATTCAGCCGATCGCCATGGAGGAGGGCCTGCGCTTCGCTATCCGCGAAGGCGGCCGCACCGTCGGCGCCGGCCGGGTCACGAAGATCAACAAATAGTAAGACGGGCCCGGGGGAAACCCCGGGCCCGTTCCACGGTCGTTACGGCCGCCCGGTCAGCCGGGCTCGGGAACGGCCAGACAGCGGCACGACACGAGCGAAGGACATCGAAGCCACATGGCGGGACAGAAGATCCGCATCCGGCTCAAGGCCTATGACCATGAGGTCATCGACAGCTGGGCGCGGAAGATCGTTGACACGGTGATTCGTACCGGCGCGAAGGTCGCCGGCCCCGTGCCGCTGCCGACCGAGAAGAACGTCTACTGCGTTATCCGCTCGCCGCACAAGTACAAGGACTCGCGCGAGCACTTCGAGATGCGGACGCACAAGCGGCTGATCGACATCATCGACCCGACGCCGAGGACTGTCGACTCCCTGATGCGGCTAGACGTGCCAGCGGGCGTCGACATCGAGATCAAGCTGTAGAAGGACGCACCGAGATGACCAAGCAGATCAAAGGGGTCCTGGGCACCAAGCTCGGCATGACCCAGGTCTTCGCCGATGACGGCAGGATCGTTCCCGTCACGGTTGTCGCGGCCGGCCCATGTGTCGTCACCGCGGTGCGGACGCCAGCTGCCGATGGCTACTCCGCCGTCCAGCTCGGCTTTGGCGAGATTGACCCGCGCAAGGTGACCAAGCCGGTCGCCGGCCATTTCGCCAAGGCTGGCGTGACGCCGCGCCGGTACCTGGTGGAGTTGCGGACCGACAATGCCACCGAGTACACCCTCGGCCAGGAGGTCACCGCCGAGACGTTCGCGGCCGGCGAGCTGATCGACGTCACCGCCACGAGCAAGGGCAAGGGCTTTGCCGGTGTCATGAAGCGGCACGGCTTCAAGGGCCTCAGCTCCTCGCACGGCACCAAGCGCAAGCACCGCGCGCCCGGATCCATCGGCGGCTGTGCCTACCCTGGCCGCGTCTTCAAGGGCGTCAAGATGGCCGGCCGGATGGGCGGCGAGCGGACCACCGCCGCGAACCTGACCCTGCACGGCGTCGATGCCGACCGCGGTCTGCTGCTGATCAAGGGCGCTGTCCCCGGCTCAGCGGGCAGCCTCGTCCTGGTTCGCAACGCCGCCAAGGCCCCAGCAAAGAGTGAGGCGAAATGAGTCCGGCAGACAGCAGCACCACGGCTAAGCCGAAGGCTGCCAAGCCGAAGAGGACCGCGGCCAAGTCGACGGCCACGGCAGCTGCAGCTGACCTGCCGGCGGCGATCTTCGACGCCAAGGTCAACGTGCCGCTGATCCACCAGGTCGTCGTGGCGCAAGAGGCAGCCGCCAGGCAGGGCACGCATTCGACCAAGACTCGCGGCGACGTCCGCGGTGGCGGCCGGAAGCCCTACCGGCAGAAGGGCACAGGCCGGGCCAGGCAGGGCTCGACGCGCGCCCCGCAGTTCGCCGGCGGCGGCGTGGTCCACGGCCCGCATCCGCGCTCGTACGACCAGCGGACGCCGAAGAAGATGAAGGCTGCCGCGCTGCGCGGCGCGCTGTCTGACCGGGCCAGGCATGGCCGGGTTCATGTCATCGACGCGCTGGTGGAGGGCGACACGCCGAGGACCAAGCCCGCGCTGGCGGTGCTGACCGGTCTCACCGGCGGCGTCGCGCACGCGCTCGTGGTGATCAGCAACGGCGACCGCATCACCAGGCTCAGCCTGCGCAACGCCCCTGGCGTGCACGTGCTTGCCGAGGGTCAGCTCAACACCAGGGATGTGCTGGTGAGCGACCACGTCGTGTTCACCCAGCAGGCGCTGGACGACTTCGTCGCGCGCGCAACCGGATCGGCGGCCGCAGGTACTGAGCCGGTGGCCGCGGACGCGGGCACGGGCAGCGCAGTGACGGCCGAGCCAGCCGCGGCTCAGGCGGCCGCGCCGAAGGCATCCCAGCCGGAGGCCAAGCAGGAGGACGATCAGCAGTGAACAAGACCGTTAACCCGCGGGACATCCTGCTTCGCCCGGTCATCTCGGAGAAGAGCCTCCGGCTGGCAGATGACGGTAAGTACACGTTCATCGTCGCGCCAGGCACGCACAAGATCCAGATCCGCCAGGCGGTAGAGGCCACCTTCGGCGTGAAGGTGACAGGTGTGAACACCATCAACCGGCAGGGCAAGCGGCGCCGGACCCGGTCCGGCTGGGGCAAGCGGCCGGACACCAAGCGAGCCATCGTCAGCCTGGGCGCTGGCGACCGGATTGATTCGTTCGGCGGACCGGTCAGCTAGCCGGCGTTCACGAGGAGCTTTAAGCAGATGGCTATCAGAAAGTACAAGCCGACTACCCCCGGCAGGCGGGGCGCGAGCGGCTCCGACTTCTCCGAGGTGACCCGGAGTGAGCCGGAGAAGTCGCTCGTGCGTCCGTTGCACGGCCACGGCGGCCGGAACGTGCACGGCCGGATCACGACGCGGCACCAAGGTGGCGGGCACAAGCGCGCCTACCGCCTGATCGACTTCCGCCGGGCGGACAAGGACGGCGTGCCGGCGAAGGTCGCGCACATCGAGTATGACCCGAACCGGACCGCCAGGATCGCGCTGCTGCACTACGCGGACGGCGAGAAGCGCTACATCATCGCGCCCGTCGGCCTGAAGCAGGGCGACCGGGTGGAGAACGGTGCTGGTGCCGACATCAAGACCGGCAACTGCCTGCCGCTGCGCAACATCCCGACCGGCACGATGGTGCACGCCATCGAGCTTCGGCCCGGCGGCGGCGCGAAGATCGCCAGGTCGGCGGGTTCGGGCGTGCAGCTGCTGGCCAGAGAGGGCAGCCGCGCCACGCTGCGGATGCCCTCTGGCGAGATTCGCCTGGTCGACGCTGCCTGCCGCGCCACCGTCGGCGAGGTGGGCAACGCCGAGCAGGGCAACATCAAGCTCGGCAAGGCAGGACGCAGCCGGTGGAAGGGCCGCAGGCCGACCGTCCGAGGTGTCGCGATGAACCCGGTCGACCACCCGATGGGCGGCGGTGAGGGCAAGACCTCAGGCGGCCGCCACCCGGTCAGCCCCTGGGGGCAGCCGGAGGGCCGGACCCGCAAGGCGCACAAGCCGAGCGACCAGATGATTACCCGCCGGCGCAGCAAGAAGAAGCGGTAGGAGCACTCAGCGATGCCTCGTAGCCTTAAGAAGGGTCCCTTCGTGGACGACCACCTGATGAAGAAGGTGGACGTCCAGAATGACAAGGGCACCAAGAATGTCATCAAGACGTGGTCGCGCCGCTCGATGATCGTCCCGGCGATGCTCGGCCACACGATCGCCGTGCACGACGGGCGCAAGCACGTGCCGGTATTCATCACCGAGTCGATGGTCGGGCACAAGCTCGGCGAGTTCGCCCCGACCAGGACCTTCCGCAGCCACGTGCGTGACGACCGTCGCAGCCGCCGGTAACGCGGCAGTCAGAACAGACAGACAAGACAGGCAGACCAGGCCGGATACGAGAAGAGCGAGACTGAGATGGAAGCTAGGGCTAAGGCGCGGTATGTGCGCGTCACGCCGCGCAAGGCCCGCCGCGTGGTGGACCTCATCCGCGGCATGCCTGCAGACCAGGCGCAGGCGACGCTTGCCTTCGCGCCGCAGTCGGCGAGTGACCCGATCGGCAAGGTGCTGGCAAGCGCCATCGCCAACGCCGGTCACACGAGCCACCTCGACCCCGGCCAGCTCGTCGTGAGCCGTGCCTGGGTGGACGAAGGGCCGACGCTGAAGCGATTCCGGCCGCGGGCACAGGGCCGCGGTTACCGGATCAACAAGCGCACCAGCCACATCACGGTGATCGTGTCCGAGCGCGGTGCTTCGAACAGCGGAGCGGCAAAGAGCAGGGAGAGGACCCGCTAGTGGGCCAGAAAGTGAACCCGCACGGGTTCCGGCTGGGCATCACCACCGACTTCAAGAGCCGGTGGTACGCCAACAAGCTGTACAAGGACTACGTCGCCGAGGACGTCGCCATCCGGCGGCTGCTGCAGCGCGGCATGGAGCGGGCCGGAATCTCCAAGGTGGAGATTGAACGGACCATGGACCGGGTGCGGGTGGACATCCACACCGCCCGGCCTGGCATCGTCATCGGCCGCCGTGGTGCCGAGGCTGACCGCATCCGCGGCGACCTGGAGAAGCTCACCAGCAAGCAGGTGCAGCTGAACATCCTTGAGGTGAAGAACCCCGAGGTGGACGCCCAGCTAGTCGCCCAGGGCGTAGCCGAGCAGCTGTCCAGCCGGGTCTCGTTCCGGCGTGCCATGCGCAAGGCGATGCAGACGGCCATGAAGAGCGGCGCCAAGGGCATCAGGGTGCAGTGCTCCGGCCGCCTCGGCGGCGCTGAGATGTCCAGGTCGGAGTTCTACCGCGAGGGCCGGGTGCCGTTGCACACGCTGCGCGCGGATATCGACTACGGGTTCTACGAGGCACGGACGACCTTCGGCCGGATCGGCGTCAAGGTCTGGATCTACAAGGGCGAGGCGGCGGCGACCAGGGCAGAACGAGAGGCCGCTGCGGCTGCGCTGCGGGCAGGCCAGCGGCCGGGCGGCGCTCCAGGCGGCGGCCGGGACCGGGACAGGGAACGTCCGCAGCGGCAGGCCCGGCGCAGGCCGGGCTCTCCCGACGGCACCGACCGGCCAGCTGCAGTGCCCGCCGAGGCAAGCCCGCAGCCGCAAGATGGCGCGACCGAGCCCGCGGCGACGTCAGGCGAGGAGGGCTAAGCCATGCTGATCCCGCGTCGGACCAAGCACCGCAAGCAGCACAGGCCGGACCGGTCAGGTGCGGCCAAGGGCGGTACCAGGGTGGTCTTCGGCGAGTACGGCATCCAGGCGGTCGAGCACTCGTACGTGACCAACCGCCAGATTGAGGCAGCTCGTATCGCGATGACCCGGCACATCCGGCGTGGCGGCAAGGTGTGGATCACCATCTACCCTGACCGCCCGCTGACCAAGAAGCCCGCCGAGACCCGGATGGGTTCAGGTAAGGGTGCACCTGAGTGGTGGATCGCCAACGTGAAGCCAGGCCGGGTCATGTTCGAGCTGTCGGGAGTACCGGAGGACGTGGCCAGGGAGGCACTCCGCCGGGCGATGCACAAGCTGCCGATGAAGTGCAAGTTCGTGAAGCGTGAAGTGGGGGAGGCGTGATGGCCAAGGGACTGGCAGCCGCTGACCTGCGGAGTTCGACCGAGGAAGAGCTGGAACTGAAGCTCACCGAGGCGAAGATCGAGTTGTTCAATCTCCGCTTCCAGGCGGCCACCGGCCAGCTGGAAAGCCACGGGCGGCTGCGCGCTGTCCGCAAGGAGATCGCGCGCATCTACACGGTGAAGCGCGAGCGCGAGCTCGGCATCGTGGTCGTGGAAGAGGAGTCAGGCGATGAGTGAGGCCAGCACCGAAGCCGCCGCGCGGGGATACCGCAAGTTGCGTGAGGGCCTGGTAGTCAGCGACAAGATGGACAAGACGGTTGTCGTCGAAGTCGAGGACAGGGTCAAGCACCCCAAGTACGGCAAGGTCATCCGCCGGACGAAGAGGTACAAGGCACACGATGGCGAGAACGCCTGCGGCGTTGGCGACCGGGTGCTGCTGATGGAGACGCGTCCGCTGTCAGCGACTAAGCGCTGGCGCGTTGCGCAGATCTTGGAGAAGGCCAAGTAGTCAGGGGCGCGGGCGAGACGACGAATCTCGCCTGACCCACCAGGGACCGCCACGCCTGGCGAAGCAGGCGCGTGAAGAAGCAGGAGTTGACGTGATCCAGCAGGAGTCGCGGCTCAAGGTCGCCGACAACACCGGAGCCAAGGAGATCTTGTGCATCCGCGTGCTCGGCGGCTCTGGCCGGCGATACGCAGGCATCGGCGACATCATTGTCGCCACCGTCAAGGATGCCCTCCCCGGTGCCGGGGTCAAGAAGGGCGACGTCGTGAAGGCCGTCGTGGTGCGCACCCGCAAGGAACGGCGTCGCGGCGATGGCTCCTACATCCGCTTCGATGAGAACGCAGCCGTGCTGATCAGGGATGGCGGGGACCCGCGCGGTACCCGCATCTTCGGGCCGGTCGGCCGGGAATTGCGCGAGAAGCGGTTCATGCGGATCATCTCGCTCGCGCCGGAGGTGCTGTGATGGCCGGAGCTAAGAAGGCAGGAACGAAGAAGGTGCGGGGCATGAAGATCAAGAAGGGTGACAGGGTCGTCGTCGTCGCGGGTAAGGACCGCGGCCGCGAGGGCGTTGTCATCGCTGCCCACCCTGATCGTCAGGCCGTCCTGGTCCAGGGCGTGAACCTGATCAGGAAGAACACCAAGGTCACCTACCAGGGTCAGCGCGGTGCCAAGGAAGGCGGCATCGTGACCCAGGAAGCCTTGATCCACATCAGCAACGTCCAGCTGATCGACCCGGACACCAAGTCCGCCACCAAGGCCGGATACCGGGTCGACGGGGACAAGAAGGTCCGGGTCTCCCGGGTCAGCGGTAAGGACATCTGATGGCTGCGACGAAGACCACCACCCAGTCCGCGGAGGCCAATGGCACTGCGGCGGCCGGCGCTGAGCGGGTGCCGCCGCGGCTGAAGGAGCGCTACCGCGCTGAGATCGCCCCCGCGATGCTGGAGGAGTTCAAGTACCCCAACGTCATGCAGGTGCCCAGCGTCACCAAGATCGTGGTGAACATGGGGGTCGGCGAGGCGGCCAGGGACGCCAAGCTCATCGACGGTGCGGTCCGTGACCTCACCATCATCACCGGGCAAAAGCCGGCCGTGGCCAAGGCACGCAAGTCGATCGCGCAGTTCAAACTGCGCGAGGGCATGCCGATCGGCGCCCACGTGACGCTGCGCGGCGACCGGATGTGGGAGTTCCTCGACCGGCTGCTGTCGCTGGCGCTACCGCGCATCCGTGACTTCCGCGGATTGTCCGACCGGCAGTTCGACGGGCGCGGCAACTACACCTTCGGCCTGACCGAACAGCTGATGTTCCACGAGATCAACCCAGATCAGGTGGACAGGCAGCGCGGCATGGACGTGACCGTCGTCACGTCCGCGACCACCGACGCTGAGGGCCGTGCTTTGCTGCGGCGACTCGGCTTCCCGTTCAAGGAGAACTGAGCAGTGGCGAAGAAGAGCCTCATCGCCAAGGCCAACCGCAAGCCGAAGTTCGAGGTGCGGGCCTACACCCGGTGCTCCAGGTGCGGCCGCCCGCGGGCTGTCTACAAGAGATTCGGCCTGTGCCGGATCTGCTTCCGGTCCATGGCGCACCGCGGCGAACTGCCCGGCATCACCAAGTCCAGCTGGTAACGCCGCCCGAGCGGCTCCCCGGACGCGCAAGCATCCGGCCGACAGACCAACCTGGGCGCGACAAGCGCCCACTGACCACGCCGAAGGTCCGAGCGGAAACCACGGCGAGGAGGGCCACCAGGCCATGACCATGACCGATCCGGTCGCAGACATGCTGACCCGTCTGCGCAACGCCAATTCGGCCTATCACGACTCCGTGACAATGCCGCACTCCAAGATCAAGGTGCACGTCGCGGAGATCCTCCAGCAGGAGGGCTACATCGCCAGCTGGAAGGTGGAGGACGCCGAGGTTGGCAAGAGCCTGGTCATCGCGCTGAAGTTCGGCCCGACCAGGGAGCGCTCGATCGCGGGCCTCAAGCGCGTGTCCAAGCCCGGTCTGCGGGTGTACGCGCGCAAGGACAACCTGCCCAGGGTGCTGGGCGGCCTCGGCGTGGCGATCATCTCGACATCCTCAGGCCTGATGACCGACAAGCAGGCGAAGAAGAAGGGCGTGGGTGGGGAAGTCCTCGCCTACGTCTGGTAGGGGAGCCAGCTATGTCGCGAATCGGACGACTGCCAGTATCGGTGCCGACCGGAGTCGATGTCGCCATCGACGGTCGCAAGGTCAGCGTCAAGGGACCCAAGGGCCAGCTGAGCCTGGACGTGCCGGCCCCTATCGATGTCCAGCAGCAGGACGGGGTCATCACGGTGACCAGGCCCAGCGACGAGGGCGAGGTCCGCGCGCTGCACGGACTGTCCAGGTCGCTGATTGCCAACATGATCACCGGTGTGACCGACGGCTACCGCAAGACGATGGAGATCGTCGGCGTCGGCTACCGGGTTCAGGCCCGTGGCAAGGACCTGGAGTTCGCGCTCGGGTTCAGCCACCCGGTGCCGGTGCCCGCGCCGGACGGCATCACCTTCAGCGTGGAGACCCCCACCAGGTTTGTGGTGGAAGGCATCGACAAACAGCAGGTGGGCGAGGTTGCGGCTAACATCCGCAAGCTGCGCAAGCCCGACCCTTACAAGGGCAAGGGCGTGCGGTACCAGGGTGAGCAGATCCGCCGCAAGGTCGGGAAGGCTGGTAAGTAACAATGTCTGGCACTAAGACCAGGGCGCACGGCCGCATCACCGGCCGGACCGCACCGCGCATCTCCTCGCTTCAACGGCGGCATCTGCGCGTCCGCAAGAAGGTCGAGGGCAGCGCGGCCCGGCCGAGGCTCGTGGTCACCCGCTCGGCGAAGAACACCTTCGCTCAGCTGATCGACGACACGGCCGGGAACACGCTGGCCGCCGCCTCGACCCTGGAAGCGACCATCAGGACCGCGGCCGGGGACAAGACGGCTAAGGCCAAGCAGGTGGGCGCGCTGCTGGCCGAGCGGGCAACGCAGGCTGGCATCAGCGCCGCGGTTTTCGACCGAGGCGGCTACGCCTATCACGGCCGGGTCGCCGCGCTCGCCGACGGCGCTCGCGAAGGCGGGCTGGCCCTGTGATAGCGAACCTAGCGACGGCCTGCACTGGACCTCGCACCCAACGACAGAAGAGGAAAATCTGATGCCAGGAGCACCGCGCCGCGGCGCCCAGGGTGGCGGCGGCGAGCGCCGCGAGCGCCGCGACGACCGTCGCGGCGGCGCCCCGGAGAAGGGCACTGCTTACCTGGAGCGCGTGGTCGCCATCAACCGTGTCGCCAAGGTTGTCCAGGGCGGCCGCCGGTTCAGCTTCACCGCGCTTGTCGTGGTGGGCGACGGCAATGGCATGGTCGGCGTTGGCTACGGCAAGGCCAAGGAGGTGCCGGCCGCGATCGCCAAGGGCGTGGAAGCAGCCAAGAAGTCCTTCTTCCGCGTCCCCCGCATCGGCGGCACGATCCCGCACACCGTCCAGGGCGAGGAGTCGGCAGGCGTGGTTCTGCTCAAGCCGGCCAGCCCGGGTACCGGTGTCATCGCAGGCGGTCCTGTTCGCGCCGTTCTTGAGTGCGCGGGCGTCCACGACGTGCTGTCAAGGTCGCTCGGCTCGTCCAACCCGATCAATGTGGTGCACGCCACCGTCACGGCGCTGAAGAGCCTGAACCGGCCGGAGGAGATCGCAGCCAGGCGCGGCCTGCCGATCGAGCACGTTGCGCCGGCCGCCATGCTCCGCGCTCGCGCGGCGGCCGCCAGCGCGGCAAGCGCCGGCGGCGTGCCCGAGAACAGCTGAGACGGGGATCGACAATGGCAGAGCTCAAGGTCACACAGATCAAGTCGAAGATCGGCGGCAAGAAGGAGCACCGCGACTCGCTGCGGTCCCTCGGCCTGCACCGGATCGGCGACACAGTGGTCAAGCAAGACCGGCCAGAGATCCGCGGCATGATCAAGGCGGTGCGCCATTTGGTCACCGTGGAGGAGGTTGACTAACGATGGCTGACACCGACACAACCGCAGGCGGGCCGGGCGGCCGGGCCGGGCTTAAGATCCACCACCTGCGGCCGGCACCAGGCGCCAGGACCGCGCGGACCAGGGTCGGCCGCGGCGAGGCGTCCAAGGGCAAGACCGCCGGTCGCGGTACCAAGGGCAGCAAGGCCAGGAACACCATTCCCGAGTACTTCGAGGGCGGCCAGATGCCGCTGCACCGGCGGCTGCCAAAGCTCAAGGGTTTCTCGAACGCGCGGTTCAAGACCACCTACCAGGTGGTCAACCTGGACAGGCTGGCCACGTTGTACCCGTCTGGCGGTGCGGTGACACCGGAGGACCTGGCCGCCAAGGGCGCGGTCCGCGTGGGCGAGCTGGTCAAGATACTCGGCCAGGGCGAGATCACGGCCGCACTGCAGGTTAGCGCGCACGGGTTTTCTGCCTCGGCGCGCGACAAGATCGCCGCAGCTGGCGGAACTGTTACCGAACTGTGAGATGACTGCAGCCCGCAGGCAGGTCCGGGTCAGCTTAGACTCCGCTGGCCCGGTCTGTCGTGCGGTCGGCAGCATGCTCTGCCATGGCTGGCCGACTGCAAACAGCGGGTTAGACTTCGGCGAGCGCAGCGCGGGTATCCCGGGGCGCAGCTGATGACCAGCAGTGCTGTCGTCCGCGATGGGAGCGGCAGATGACCTTGAACTATCGAGTAGGGGACGGCGCATGCTGACCGCGTTCATCCGGGCGTTCCGAACGCCCGACTTGCGCAAGAAGCTGCTCTTCATGGTCTTCATCATCGCCGTGTTCCGGCTGGGCCAGCAGCTGCCGACGCCAGGCGTATCAGAAGCAGCGGTCAGGATCTGCGAGAACGCATCAGGCAAGAGCAACCTGCTCCAGTTGGTCAACCTGTTCAGCGGCGGCGCTCTCACTAAGCTGACAGTCTTCGCGCTCGGCATCATGCCGTACATCACCGCCAGCATCATCTTGCAGCTGCTCGCCGTGGTCATCCCGCGGCTCGAAGCGTTGCGGCAAGAAGGCCAGACCGGCCAGGCAAAGATCACCCAGTACACGCGGTACCTGACCATCGGCCTCGCCATCCTGCAGTCCACCGGCATCATCGCGCTGGCTCGCAGCGGCCAGCTGATCCCGGGCTGCCCCGCCACTCTGATCCAGCATCCGTCGGTGTTCACCATCGGCACGATGGTGATTGTCATGACCGCGGGCACCGCGGTCATCATGTGGCTCGGCGAACTGATCACCGACCACGGCGTCGGCAACGGCATGTCGGTGATGATCTTCACCCAGATCATCGCCGTCGTCCCGAGCCAGCTGCAGCTGATCTTCCAGGACAAGGGCGCGTTCGTCTTCTTCCTTGTGCTGATCATGGGCGTTGTGATCATCGCGTTCGTGGCCCTGATGGAGCAGGCGCAACGCCGCATCCCGATCCAGTACGCCAAACGCATGGTCGGGCGCAAGATGTACGGCGGGACGTCGACCTACATCCCGCTGAAGGTCAACCAGGCCGGCGTCATCCCTGTCATTTTCGCCTCGTCGCTGCTCTATATCCCGCAGCTCGCGGCCCAGCTGTTCGGCCACAACGGCACCGCGGGCTGGGCGCAGTGGGTCACCGCCAACCTGGTGGTCAGCGACAGGCCCGCATATGCCGTGGGCTTCTTCGTGCTGATCCTGTTCTTCACCTACTTTTACGTGTCGATCACCTTCAACCCGACCGAGGTGGCCGACGGGATGAAGAAGAGCGGCGGGTTCATTCCCGGCATCAGACCGGGTGGTCCGACGGCCGGCTATCTCAGTCACGTGCTGAGCAGGCTGACCGCGGCGGGCTCGCTGTACCTTGCGCTGATCGCGCTGATCCCGGTGATAGCAATCGGGCTGCTCGACGCCACGGCGCAGTTCCCGCTCGGTGGCACCAGCATCCTGATCATGGTCGGTGTCGGCCTCGATACCGTCAAGCAGGTTGAGAGCCAGCTGCAGCAGCGCAACTATGAGGGCTTCCTGCGGTAGTGCGAATCGTCCTCGTCGGGCCCCCCGGTGCGGGCAAGGGGACACAGGCCCAGTTCATCGCCTCACACCTGTCGATCCCGAAGATCTCGACAGGTGACATCTTCCGATACAACGTCAGCACCGGCACAGAGCTAGGCCGCCAGGCCAAGGCCTTCATGGACCGTGGTGACCTCGTTCCCGACGAGGTCACCATCGCCATGGTGGTCTCCCGGTTGCAGGAGGGTGACGCGCAGAACGGGTTCCTGCTTGACGGCTTCCCGCGCAACGTGCCGCAAGCCGAGACGCTCCGCAAGCTGCTGGCGGAGTGGGACAGCAGGCTGGACATCGTACTGGAGCTCGTCGTGGATGACGACGAGGTCGTGCGGCGGTTGTCCGGCAGGCGAACCTGCCGGGTCTGCGGTCGCATCTGGCACGTGCTGTTCGAGCCGCCAGCCCGGCTGGGGCTCTGCGACGACTGCGGCGGCGAGTTGTTCCAGCGCGATGATGACAGTGAGGACACCATCAGGCACCGGCTCGATGTCTACGCGCAGCAGACTCAGCCGCTGATTGCCTTCTATGCCGACGACGGCATCCTGCTCGGCATCGACGCGACCGGGCCGGTCGAAGAGATCACCGCCCGTGCCATGCAAGCATTGCGCAGGTTCATCCTCTGACTGGTTCTGCCCAGTTGCGGGGTACCGTGAAGATCAGGGCGCGGGAGGCGGTATGCGGCTAAGGCAGGACGAGCCAATCGAGGTAAAGACGCGTGCCCAGCTCGCGATCATGCGCGAGGCTGGGCTGGTCACCGCAGCGGCGCTGCGCGCGGCCGCAGCCGCCGTCGAGCCCGGAATCAGCACCTCAGAACTGGACGCGATCGCCGAGCGGGAGATCAGGTCGGCGGGCGGCGTCCCGTCGTTCAAGGGCTATCACGGGTACCCGGCAACGATCTGCACCTCTGTCAACGAGCAGATCGTGCACGGTATCCCGAGCCCCGAGCAGATACTGGTCGATGGCGACCTGATCAGCATCGACTGCGGCGCGATCGTCGGCGGCTGGCATGGCGACTCGGCGCTCACGGTCGCTGTCGGAGCTGGCACTCCCGAATCGGCAGGCCTGATGCAAGCCTGCGCGCTGGCGTTGTGGCGCGGGCTGGCGGCGGCAGTGCCAGGTGCCCGCCTGACCGACATCTCACACGCGGTGGAAAAGGCAGCCAGGTCGGCCGGCCGCTACGGGATCGTCAGGGAGTACACAGGTCACGGCATCGGCTCGGCGATGCACATGGAGCCGGCCGTGCCGAATGTCGGCCGGGCCGGGCGCGGCCCGGTGCTGGCAGCGGGGATGACGCTGGCGATCGAGCCGATGCTGGTCCTCGGCCAGCCGGAGAGCCAAGTGCTGGACGACGACTGGACGGTCAGGACCGAAGACGGCAGCTGGGCCGCGCACTTTGAGCACACCGTCGCGATCACCGCAGACGGTCCGTGGGTGCTCACGGCCGAGGACGGCGGGGCGAGCGGATTCGCCGCACTGCGGTCAGGCCTGCCGCTGCTCACGCAGGCAGTGCTGAGCACTCGCGGGCAGTCGGGGAGCTAGTTGTGACATTTGATCCTAATATTAGGGCTTCGGACGCGGACCGGGACCGGGTGGCCTCGCTGCTCAGGGAACATCACGCACAGGGCAGGCTGAGCCCCACGGAGTTCAATGACAGGCTCGACCGGGCGTTCACCGCTACCACGGTGGGTGAGCTGGACCGGCTGCTGTCCGACCTGCCGGGAATCGACCTGTACCGGCTGCCGGACGCAGCCATGACCCGGTATCCGGTGGTCAGGCAGCAAGGCACCAGGCGCGGTCGGCGCTCGCCGGCCTGGCGAGCCGCCTGGGGGGTGTGGTTCACCGTCAGCCTGGTCTGCTTCGTGATCTGGCTGCTGACCGGGGCCGGCTACATCTGGCCGCTCTGGGTCGCCGCGCCGTGGGGCGCGGTGCTGGCCGGCACGTGGGTCACCGTCGCTGCCGTGCGCGGCGGCGGGCGCGCGCTCGGCGGCGGCCAGGACCGGCGCCAGCTTCCCCGCGCCGATGACGACCTGCCAGGCCGCCCTGGTCGATGACTCAACTCCGCTGGCGACGAGCCGGTACGGTGCCGAGGTGTTATGACCGTTATACGGCGTTAGCGGACCAGGCAGCCGATCGCTGGAATAGCCAGGCCTGCCTGGTGGTTAGAACCCCCGGATCGAAGGCTGACGGGCCAGTTCGCTTAGCTAGCGGACCTGAAGTAGACTTTCTCACGGCCCATGAGCTGCCGTCAGCGTGCGGACTTAACGTGACGCATGGCGACTGTCGTCAGCCGGGCCGTTCGTGCTCGTACTCAGTGCTAGCAGCATCTGCGTGCGGGAAGCCAGCCAGCTGGGACCGACCGGAAGCAGCAGGCAGGGCCTGGGCAGAAGCCCGGGTGAGCGGACCTAGATCAGCCTTAACCACAAGCACCGGCTTGCAGGCATGACGGCAAGCAGGTTCGAACAAGCAGCGAAGCGCGGAGGGCATGGCCAAGAAAGACGGCGCCATCGAGATCGAGGGCACGGTCGTGGAGTCACTACCGAACGCCTTCTTCAGGGTGGAGCTGGACAACGGGCACAAGGTCCTGGCCCACATCAGCGGCAAGATGCGGATGCACTACATCCGGATCCTGCCCGATGACCGGGTCGTCGTGGAGCTGAGCCCCTACGACCTCAGTCGTGGGCGGATCGTCTACCGGTACAAGTAACAAGCAAGGCGCAGCCGGGCAGCCGGCCGCGCCGCAGGAAGAGACCAGGCAATGAAGGTCAAGCCGAGTGTGAAGAAGATCTGCAGCAAGTGCAGGATCATCCGCAGGCATGGCCGGGTCATGGTCATCTGCTCTGATCCGCGGCACAAGCAGCGTCAGGGCTGAGACACCGGCCCGAGCGAAGTCACAACTTCACCAGCACTAGTAAGCACGTACCGCAATCCGCTGTCGGCCTGGCCGGCGGCGGAGCACCCCCGGGGGAGGCCGGGGCCGTGTCCGGGCAGGGACGCGGGGCGGCACGCACGACCTCCGCAGACAGAAGGAGAACTGCCCTAGATGGCACGCCTCGTTGGCGTCGACCTGCCGCGCGACAAGCGGCTTGAGGTCGCCCTTACCTACATTTACGGCGTCGGCCGTACCCGGGCGTTTGAGACCCTGACTGCCACCGGCGTCAGTGGCGACACCCGGGTGCACCAGCTGAGCGATGAAGACGTGATCCGGCTGAGAGACTGGATCGAGGCGAACTACAAGGTCGAGGGTGACCTTCGCCGCGAGGTCCAGGCCGACATCCGCCGCAAGATCGAGATCGGCTGTTACCAGGGCATCCGGCATCGCCGGGGGCTTCCAGTCCACGGTCAGCGCACGCAGACCAACGCCCGCACCCGCAAGGGCAAGAAGAAGACGGTCGCCGGCAAGAAGAAGACCGGCAAGAAGTAGTCCGCTGCGATCTGCCTGTGTCAGCACGCTGTCCCAGGCAGCCAGCAGCTGGTCCGATCACCTCAGCAAGGTAAAGGTAGAGGAGCAGAATGCCTCCCAAGAGCCGTACCGGTGTCAAGAAGGTCCGCCGGAAGGAACGCAAGAACATCGCGCATGGCCATGCGCATATCAAGAGCACCTTCAACAACACGATCGTCTCGATCTGCGACCCCGCCGGGAGCGTGATCGCCTGGGCCTCATCCGGGCAGGTCGGCTTCAAGGGATCGCGCAAGTCGACGCCATATGCCGCGCAGATGGCCGCCGAAGCCGCCGCCCGCCGGGCGATGGAGCACGGCATGCGCAAGGTCGATGTCTTCGTGAAGGGTCCTGGCTCAGGCCGGGAGACCGCCATTAGGTCGCTGCAGGCGACCGGCCTAGAGGTCGGATCCATCCAGGACGTTACCCCGGTTCCGCACAACGGCTGCCGCCCG
Source organism: uncultured Actinomycetota bacterium (assembly GCA_963767215.1). Lineage (GTDB taxonomy): Bacteria > Actinomycetota > Actinomycetes > Streptosporangiales > Streptosporangiaceae > JAJYUU01. The sequence continues at coordinate 172,893 of CAVYDE010000011.1, read as the reverse complement.
CCTAAGCGGCGCCGGGTCTGAGGAGTAAGCAACACATATGGCTCGATACACCGGTGCGGACTGCAAGCGCTGCCGCCGCGAGAAGACCAAGCTCTTCCTGAAGGGCTCCAAGTGCGATGGGCCGAAGTGCCCGATCGAGATCCGGCCATACCCGCCCGGCGAGCACGGACGGAACCGGCCCAAGGAGAGCGAGTACCTGCTCCAGATCCGCGAGAAGCAGAAGGCCAAGCGGATCTACGGGGTGCTGGAGAAGCAGTTCAGCAACTACTACGAGGAAGCCGCGCGCAAGCGCGGCAAGACCGGCGAGGTGCTGCTGCAGCTGCTGGAGACGCGGCTGGACAACATCGTCTACCGGGCGGGCTTCGCCAAGAGCCGGGATGCCGCCCGCCAGACAGTCAGCCACGGCCATGTCCTGGTCAACGGCAGGAAGGTGGACATCCCCTCCTACCGGGTGAGCGAGAGCGACATCGTCGAGGTGGCGCAGAAGGCGCAGAGCCTGACGCCGTTCATCGTGGCCAGGGCGGAGGCAGGCGAGCGCACTCCGCCGGCCTGGATTGAAGTCATTCCCGACAAGATGCGGGTGCTGGTACACAATCTGCCGGAGCGCGCCCAGATCGACACCCTCGTTCAGGAACAGCTGATCGTCGAGTATTACTCGAAGTAATCAGGGCGGGCGGCTGCCACGATGGCGGCGGCCCGGTACGCCGGCGGGCATCCGCTGGCGTCAGGCGCGACTGTCATATAGCGGGCAGTGCGGAAAGGAAATGTCATGCTCATCGCCCAGCGCCCCGGCCTTGCCGAGGAACAGGTAGGCGAGTTCAGGTCCCGGTTCGTCATCGAGCCGCTTGAGCCAGGCTTCGGCTACACGATCGGCAACTCGCTGCGCCGGACACTGCTGTCCTCTATCCCCGGGGCCGCGGTCACCAGCATCCGGATTGAAGGCGTCCTGCACGAGTTTTCCACCGTGCCCGGTGTCACCGAGGACGTCACCGACATCATCTTGAACCTGAAGAACCTGGTCGTCTCCTCAGAGCACGACGAGCCGATGCACATGTACCTGCGCAAGCAGGGCCCCGGCCCGGTCACCGCGGCGGACATCGCGCCGCCCGCCGGCCTTGAGGTGCATAACCCCGAATTGCACATCGCCACTTTGAACGCCAAGGGCAAGCTGGAGATGGAGCTTACGGTGGAGCGCGGCCGCGGCTACGTCTCCGCGGCGCAGAACAAGCAGCCAGGGCAGGAGATCGGCCGGATCCCGATCGACTCGATCTACTCGCCGGTGCTGCGCGTCACCTACAAGGTCGAGGCGACACGTGTCGAGCAGCGGACCGACTTCGACAAGCTCATCCTGGACGTAGAGACCAAGGCATGCTTGCGGCCGCGGGACGCCGTAGCCAGTGCCGGCCACACGCTGGTCGAGCTGTTCGGCCTGGCCAAGGAACTGAACCTGGACGCCGAGGGCATTGACATCGGCCCGTCGCCGACCGACGCGGCGCTCGCGGCAGATCTCGCTCTGCTGATCGAGGAGCTGAACCTGACGGTCAGGTCCTACAACTGCCTGAAGCGCGAGGGCATTCACACCGTGGGCGAACTGGTCGCCCGCAGCGAGCAGGACCTGCTCGACATCCGCAACTTCGGCGCCAAGTCGATCGAGGAAGTCAAGCAGAAGCTGATCGACATGGGCCTGGCGCTCAAGGACTCCCCGCCCGGATTCGACCCGGGCTCGGCGGCCGATAGCTACGGCTCAGATGACGACGACGATTACACCGAGACGGAGCAGTACTGACGGGCGCCTGCCTGTCCGACACTGCGACGTTAGACAGTACTGAACCGAGGAGAGCGCTTCGATGCCCACGCCCACCAAGGGCCACCGACTCGGCGGCAGCCCGGCCCATCAGCGGCACATGATGGCCAACCTGGCCACTGCCCTGTTCGAGCACGGCAAGATCACCACGACCGAGGCGAGGGCGCGCAGGCTGCGACCGCTAGCCGAGCGGCTGATCACCTTCGCTAAGCGCGGTGACCTGCACGCCCGGCGGCAGGTGCTGACCGTCGTCAAGGACAAGACGGTGGTGCACAACCTGTTCGAGGAGATCGGCCCGAGCTTCGCCAGCCGAGAGGGCGGCTACACCCGCATCACCAAGGTTGGCGCCCGGAAGGGCGACAACGCGGCGCTCGCGGTGATCGAGCTGGTCCGCGAGGAAGCCGAGCCCAAGACGCGGCGGCGCCGCGCTCGCCGGGCGCCGGCCGCCGCGCCCGCCAGGCCCGGCCGAGGTGGCACAGTGACCGCCGGTGACGCCGCGGCCGAGCCGGACGTGACCGACGCGGCGGCGGCCGACGAAGCGGCCGCGGCCGACGAGCCAGGTACCGGCGCAGCGGCCGCCGATACCGAGGTACCGGCTGACGAGGCGACTGACGAGAGTGGGCCGGCGACGAGGCTCAGCTGGCTGACGAGAGTGGGCCGGCCGTTACTGAGCAGGCGACCGACGAGTAACGAGGCAGCTCGAGGCGAGCCCGGCCGGCGTACCTGCGGCCGGGCTCGCCTCGCTTCGGCTCAGAATCGATCTGTCGTACGACGGCTCGGCCTTTCACGGCTGGGCCACCCAGCCCGGCCTGACGACCGTCCAGCAGACCGTCGAGGAGGCGCTGTGGCGAGCGCTCGCGCTCGGCGGGCCGCCCCCGGTGACAGTGGCTGGCCGCACCGACGCGGGCGTGCACGCGCGCGGCCAGGTCGCGCATGTCGACGTCCCGGCGGACAGCTGGGCCGCCTCGGCCGGCTCCGTCGCCCGCAGGCTCGGGCGGCTACTGCCGCCGGAAATAAGGATCGGCGCGATCGGGCCAGCCCCCGGCGGCTTCGACGCGCGGTTTTCCGCTCTCTGGCGGCGCTACTCCTACCGGGTCTGCGACGATCCGGCCCTCGCGGACCCGCTGCGCCGTCATGACACCTTGTGGTACCAGCACCAGATCGACACCGACCAGATGAACCTGGCCGCCAGCGCCTGCCTCGGGGAGCATGATTTCGCTGCCTTCTGCCGCGCCAGAGAAGGCGCCACCACGATCAGGGAGCTGTTCAGGCTGGAATGGTCACGGGCCGAGCCAGGCGTGGCGGTGGGCACGGTGATCGCCGATGCCTTCTGCCACAACATGGTCAGAGCGCTGGCCGGGGCGTTGCTGTCGGTCGGCGACGGCAGCAAGCCGCCGGAGTGGCTGGCCCAGGTCCTTGGCGGCCAGCGACGTGATCCGGCGGTCAGGGTGGCTGCGCCGCACCCGCTGTGCCTGGAAGAGGTTGGCTACCCGGACCCGGCCGGGCTGGCCGCGAGGGCGGCGGCGACTCGCCGGACCAGAACCCTGAACTGACCAGACCGCCGCCTCAAGACCGTAATCGCCCTGCTCAGAGGCCGGCCGATCCGTCGAGGACCTCGCGGATCAGGTCGGCGTGCCCGTTGTGCCGTGCGTACTCCTCCACGAGGTGCTGCCACATCCAGCGCACCGACATGGTCCTCTCGCGGAAGGTGAAGGTCTCGTCCAGTTCCGCGCCCTCAAGGGCGACATCGACGGCCCGGCACTCGGCCTGGTAGCGCTCAAAGCCATCCTCGGCGCCGGCCGGGTCGGCCTCTTCGAAGTCCGCGTCCGGAGCATCAGATCGGTAGTACAGGTCGGGCACCTGCTCACCCCGGTAGACCTGCCTGACCCATCCGCGCTCGGTATCGCTCATGTGCCGGACCAGCCCGAGCAGCGAGAGCTTCGACGGCGGCACGGCGCGCGTGGCCAGCTGGGCGGCGGGGAGGCCCGCGCATTTGCGCAGCAGGGTGGCCCGGTGCCAGTCGAGCCAGTCGCGGAGCATTTCCTGCTCGGGCTCGTTGCGCCGCTCCGGGTAGTTCTCTGAGCGCTCGACGTCAGGTGCGATCCAGATCACTGCGGCAGCCTACGTCTGGGTTTGACCTGGCCGCCAGTGATTTTCCCGGCCCGGCTAGTGCGCAGTTTCCCACTGAACTGACCAGCGCACCCAGCCTAAGGAGTGCCGGTCAGCATCCGGTTCGCCAGACTGACGTTCGCGGTGTTGTCCAGCAGCCCGGTCATGAACTGCTCAATCTGAGCACGCTGGCTGGCGTTCTTGGGCTTGTGCAGGTCGGCGAACTGGGCCCAGATGAGGATCAGGTAGTGCCCCTTGGCGGCTGCCTCCTCGATCCCGGTGCCCTGACCGATCTTGCTGGTCTTGCCGTGGGCGGCCGCAAGCTGCTTGACGAAGTCGCTGGCGCCAGCGGACTTGGCGGCCTTCTTGGCCCCGCTGGCGGTGCTGAGGTTGAATACTCCGATCGTGCCCATCACGCCCTGGCCTGACGACAAGTAGGTGGCCCTGACGACCTGGTCGCAGCCTGCCGCGCCGACCGCGGACTGGATTCGCGCGCCGTCCACGTCTGACGCGCAGTTCCCGCTCTTGCCGGAGGCAGTGCGGGTGACTGTCGCGCCCGCTGCGTGGTAACTCGCCGGGTACAGCTGGGCGGCCGTGAGCGGGACCGGATCGGCTTTGCGTGACCCGATGTCCCCGTAGGGGCCGAGCGTCGGGCTGGGGGAAGGGGCCGGACTGGGCTTGCCGACGGCAGGGCTGGCAACCGCCGGACGCGGTTTGGCCGGATTGTGCAAGACGGCATACGACAGCGCCGCGACTGCCGCCAGCACCAGCAGCAGTGCGGCCGTGACCGCGATCTTCACGCTGGCCGGCCGCTTGCGAGCCGGACGCTGCACCGGCGGCGGGCCAGTATGCGCTCCGCTGTGACTGCGTGGTGGTCGCCTGGCGTCCCCCGGCTGGACCGCGCGCGCCCCGCCGCCAGTCACCGCGGCGCTCGGCAGCCGCGGCGCGCGCGACGGTGATCGCTCGTCGGCCGGCTGCGGAGCCTGACTCGCCGGCGCCGCGACCCCCTCAAGATCAGCCGGCCTGACCTGCGGCCCGGAGGCACCCGCTCCCGGCGTTGCAGGCGCGGTCCAGATACCAGTCGCCCGGCCGTCGCCCACCGCCTGCCACGTCTGAGTCGAGGTGACATCGGCGGCGGGGTCGCTCACGGCCAGCATCGAGTAACCAGGCTCGGCCTCCGGGCCGTCGTCGCGGCCGTAATAGCCAGATCCAAGGGCAGGACCGCCGGCCGCTGTCCTGGCCGACTGCCATCCGGCCTGGGCCTGGTGCCCGCCAGGGCCCGGCTGGCCTGGCCGCGGGCCTGGCACGCCGGCACCGCCGCGATTCCACGCGGCGAACGGGCCAGGCGGGTACATCGGCGGTGGTTGCCCTGGCGTCGGCGGGTAGCCGCGGACCGGGCCCTTTCCGGCCGCCCCGTCCGCGGTGGAGCCGTACCAGCTGCCGCCAGCGGTGCTGCCCGCCGGCGGTTCTTCGTCACCGCTGCCCTCGTGGCCGCCTCGCGGCGAGCCCGCCAGGCGCTGATCAGCAGCCCGGTCTGGCTGCGGCATCCGGTCTCGCCGACGGGTGAGCTTGGTGTTTGCACCGTTGTCGGGCGGGATGCGCATGCCGCCGAGCGTATCTGTTCGGGGCGGCCCAGTTCGGGTCGTCCGGTTTCTTTCGGGCTCGCCGGCCCGAGCTGCGGGTCCGGCCTGCCGCCGCGGGCACCCGCCGGTCAGAATGGCTAAACCACACTGATCCAGGTCAGAGCAGCGCAAGCCAGGTGCAACACTCGGCCCCGCCGCGCGGTCAGAGCGACCTCGCTTTGACCGTGGCAGGCTAGGGCCGGTATCCTTCTGAGGCGTCCATGCGTACTGGCATGCCCGTCTTGCCCTCGCGGCAGGTGACCTGCGGCCGGTACCTGCGGATTCCCGCGCCACGGCAGGAGATGTCCGCGGCGCTGACCAGGATTTCAGGACTCACACCAAAGGTTTATGACTGTGCGCACATTCAGCCCGAAGGCCGCTGACATTCAGCGCCAATGGCACGTGATCGACGCGTCTGACGTCGTACTAGGCCGGCTGGCCAGCCAGGCTGCGGTGCTGCTGCGCGGCAAGCACAAGCCGATCTTCGCCCCGCACGTGGACACCGGCGACTTCGTCGTCATCGTGAACGCCGCCAAGGTCGCGCTGTCCGGTAACAAGCTGCAGGACAAGATGGCCTACCGGCACAGCGGTTACCCGGGCGGCTTGCGCTCGGTCTCCTACGGCGAGCTGATGGCCAAGAACCCGGAGCGCGCGGTGGAGAAGGCCGTGCGCGGCATGCTGCCAAAGAACACGCTCGGCCGGCAGATGCTGAGCAAGCTCAAGGTCTATCCGGGCCCCGAGCACCCGCACCAGGCCCAGCAGCCGGTGCCGTTCGAGATCACCCAGGTCGAGCAGGCCAGCGGGAAGTAACCCCCGTCAGCCGAGGCCGACGGTCCATCAGCAGATTTAGCAGAGATTTCAAGCGGGAAGTACGAGGAAGACAACGTGGCCGAGTCCACTGAAACGCTGGATGCAGGTACCGAGGCCCCGTCGGCCGAGGAGCACCTGTCGGAGTACACCACCCAGACGGGTGACAACGCCCAGCCCAAGCCGGCCGCCCGCAAGCCAGTCGTGACCGGCAAGGCACTGGGCACCGGCCGCCGCAAAGAGGCGATCGCCCGGGTGCGCATCCAGCCGGGCACGGGCGAGTGGAAGATCAACGACAGGTCGCTCAAGGACTACTTCCCGAACAAGGTGCACCAGCAACTGGTCAGCGAGCCGCTCGTGACGCTGGGCGCCGAGGACCAGTTCGACGTCGTCGCCCGGATCAGCGGCGGCGGCGTCAGCGGTCAGGCCGGCGCCCTGCGGCTGGGTATTGCGCGGGCGCTGATCCTGGTGGACGCGGAGAGCAGGCCGGCGCTCAAGCGGGCCGGGTTCCTGACCAGGGACGCGCGCGTGACCGAGCGCAAGAAGGCAGGCCTGAAGAAGGCACGCAAGGCGCCGCAGTACTCCAAGCGCTAACCGCGCCGGCCGTGTTGGCACGGAGAACGTCGTAGTGGGTCAGCATTTCGGTACGGACGGCGTCAGAGGCGTCGCCGGCCGTGACCTTACCGCTGGACTCGCACTCGACCTAGCGACCGCGGCTGCGAGCGTGCTGCCCGGCGCGAACGGTCAGCGCCCGGCCGCAGCAGTCCGCCCGATGGCCGTCGTCGGCCGTGACCCGCGTGCATCTGGCGAGTTCCTCGAGGCCGCCGTCGTCGCAGGGCTCGCCGCCAGCGGCGTGGACGTGGTGCGGCTCGGGGTTATCCCGACACCCGGTGTCGCGTACCTGACCGCTGCCCTCCAGGCCGACTTCGGGGTGGTGCTGTCCGCGAGCCACAACCCGGCGCCCGACAACGGCATCAAGTTCTTCGCCCGCGGCGGCGTCAAGCTGCCTGACGAGGTCGAGGACGCGATCGAGGCCAGGCTGACCAGGCACGACCAGTCCGGGCGGGTGTTTGGTCCGGCTGGCGTGCCAGCGACAGGTTTCGGCCGGGTCACCGACGCTGCGGACCAGGGGCACCTGTACACCGAGTACCTGCTGAGCACGGTGGCCCGCTCCGCCGGGGGAGGCAAGCCGCTGGCCGGGCTGCGCGTCGTCGTCGACTGCGCGCACGGCGCCGCGTCTGCTTACGCGCCAGAGTTGCTGCTGGCGGCGGGCGCCGACGTGATAGCGATCGGCGCTGACCCGGACGGGCTCAACATCAACGAAGGCTGCGGCTCGACCAGTCTTGGCACGTTGTCCGCGGCCGTGCTCGAGCACCGGGCCGACGCCGGCATCGCGCATGACGGCGACGCGGACAGGTGCCTGGCCGTCGACGCGGCCGGGCAGGTCATCGACGGTGACCAGATCCTCGCGGTGCTGGCCGTCGCGCTCAAGGCCGAGGGCAGGCTGGCCGGCGACACGGTGGTCGCGAGCGTGATGTCCAATCTCGGCTTCCGGCATGCCATGCGGGAGGCGGGGATCAGCATTGTCCAGACCCAGGTCGGCGACCGGTACCTGATCGCCGCGATGCTGGACGGCGGCTTTGTGCTGGGCGGCGAGCAGTCGGGCCACATCATCATGCTCGAGCACGCCACGACCGGCGACGGCCTGCTGACCAGCTTGCACCTGCTCGCCGAAGCGGCCAGGCAGGACCGCCCGCTGGCCGACCTGGTCAGCGTGATGACCAGATACCCGCAGGTGCTGATCAACGTGCCAGGCGTGGACAAGGCGCGGGTAACCGCGTCGGCGGCGCTCGGCGACGCCGTCGCGGCCGCTGAAGCCGAGCTCGGCGACGGCGGCCGGGTGCTGGTACGGCCAAGCGGCACCGAGCCGGCCGTCCGGGTCATGGTCGAAGCCGAGGACCGCGCGCAGGCAGAACGGCTGGCTGGCCGCCTGGCCGATGCCATCAAGCAGCTCAACTAGGACGCCAGGGACCGCCAGCGTGCGGTCGGCCTGGCACGCCGACCAGCGGACCTGACGCCGCCCATGGCAGGCTTGACCGCATGATCGTGGGCATCGGCGTCGACATGGCCGAGATCTCCCGGCTGGCCGCCGCGCTGGACCGGACGCCCGCGCTGGCAGAACGCTTGTTCACTGACAGCGAACGCAGCAGGCCGCTGCCGTCCCTGGCGGGCTATTTCGCGGCCAAGGAGGCAGTCGCCAAGGCGCTCGGCGGGCCCGCCGGGCTGCGCTGGACCGACGCCGTCATCAGTAACGACGACCGTGGCAGGCCGGTGCTGGCAACGTACGGCACGGTGGCGGCCGCGGCGGCCGGACTCGGCATCACCAGCTGGCATCTGTCAATCAGCCACGATGGCGGGTTCTGCATCGCGATGGCGGTGGCCGAACGATGAGGGCTGCGCATGCCACCGAGGCGGTTAGGGCCGCCGAACACGCCCTGATGGCGACCGTGCCGGACGGGACGCTGATGCAGCGCGCGGCCACTGGCCTGGCCGCTGTCTGCGCTGGTTTGCTGGGCTCCTGCTACGGAGCCCGGGTCGTGGTGCTGGCCGGCAGCGGCGACAACGGCGGCGATGCCCTCTATGCCGGGGCAAGGCTGGCCGGCCGCGGCGCGCAGGTGATCGCCATCCAGGCAGGCTCACGGCTGCACGCCGCCGCGGCGGCGCAGCTTGCCGGTTGCGGCGGCCGCGTCATCTCGGCTGCTGCCGCGCCGGGGACACGCACCGGCGCAGGCCAGGGCGGCGCCTGGTCACCCGGCGGCGGGCCAGACGAAGGCAGTTCGGCCGACGTCGTCAGCACAGCTGCGCGGGCCGCCATCGACGCGGCAGAGCTGATCATCGACGGGCTCACCGGCATCGGCGGTAGCGGCGGCCTGCGCGAACCGGCAGCCGATCTCGCCCGGCTGTCCGCACGCGCGCGCGCCGACGGCGCCCTGGTCGTCGCGGTCGACCTGCCGAGCGGCATCGACGCAGACACAGGGGAAATGCAAGGAACCGCGGTCGCGGCCGACGTCACCGTCACCTTCGGCACGCTGAAGCCGGGACTGCTCATCGACCCCGGCGCCAGTCAGGCCGGGACCGCGGAACTCGTCGACATCGGGCTCGGCCGCTGGCTCGGCGAGCCCGCCGCGGTTGCGCTGCAGGCGGCCGATGTCGCCGCGCTGCTCCCGCGTCCGTCGGCCGAGTCCGACAAGTACCGCAGGGGAGTGCTCGGCCTGGTGGCAGGCAGTGACCAGTACACCGGCGCCGCGATGCTGTCGGCTGGCGGCGCGATCCGCGGCGGCGCGGGCATGGTCAGGCTCGTCTCGGCCGCGGCTGCGGTCGCGGTTGTCCGCCAGCACTGGCCAGAAACGGTACTGACCACCTACGATCCGGCCAGCCCCGCGCGGGCCGTCGAGGCGGCCGGCCAGGTCCAGGCGTGGGCCGCCGGGCCAGGCATGGGCACCGGCGACGAGGCGCATGCCCTGCTGGCCGCGGTGCTGGCCACCGACGTGCCGGTCCTCATCGATGCGGACGGCCTGTCGGTACTGGCGCGGCACCGCGACCTGCTGCCGCGGCTGGCGCCGACGCTGATTACCCCGCACGCGGGCGAGCTGGCCAGGCTGACCGGCGCGGACCGGGCCGACATCGAGGCGCGCCGGCTCTACCACGCGCGCGCGGCGGCCGCCGGGCTCGGGGTCACCGTCCTGCTCAAGGGCTCGACGACGGTGATCGCGACGCCCGATCCTGGCGAGCCGGTGCGAGTCAACCCGACGGGGACGAGCTGGCTGGCCACGGCGGGCTCAGGGGATGTGCTGTCCGGCCTGGCCGGAGCTCTGCTGGCCCAGGGCCTGCGCCCCGCCGACGCTGCCGCCGTGGCCGCCTACCTGCACGGAATGGCCGGGCGGCTGGCCGCGCGCGACGCCCCGATTGCCGCCGGAGACCTGATCGGCGCGATCCCGGCCGCGATCCGCGCGGTGACAACCCGCGACCATTAGGCCGGGAACGCGGCCCGACGGCACGCGGCCGCGAGCTTGCGCGCGGCCGGGTCGCGGACGGCCACGTTCCCCCTGGTTATTGCTGTTCTGACCGGCCGCCCAGATAGCGGCCGAGGAAAGCGTCGGCCGCGGCGTAGAACTTCAGCCGGTTCGCTGGCTTGGCGAAGCCGTGACCTTCGTCAGGGAACAGCATGTAGTCGTGCTCGATCCCGGCCTGCTGCAGCGCCGCCACGATCTGCTCGGACTCGGCTTGCTTCACCCGTGGGTCGTTGGCGCCCTGCGCGATCAGCAACGGGATCTTGATCTGGTCGGCCGCCGACAGCGGCGATCGGGACCAAAGGAACTCCCTGTCCTTCGCCGGGTCGCCTACCCGGTTGTGGAACTGAGCGATCAGCGGCGCCCAGTACGGCGGGACGGTCTCGATCAGCGTGATCAGGTTGGAGGGACCCACGATGTCGACAGCGCAGCAGTACAGATCGGGGGTAAACGCGGCGCCTGCGAGGGCGGCGTACCCGCCGTAGGAACCGCCGGCGATCGCCACTTTCTGCGGGTCGGTCCAGCCCTGGCTGATCGCGTGCGCGACCGCGTCTGACACGTCGTCTTGCATGGCGGCGCCCCACTGCCGGTCGCCCGCGGCGAGGAAAGACTTGCCGTAACCGGTCGAGCCGCGGAAGTTCACCTGGACGCACAGGTACCCGCGGTTGGCGAGCCACTGAGCCTGCGGGTCGAAGCCCCAGGCGTCGCGTGCCCACGGCCCGCCGTGTACCAGCAGCACCGTCGGCAGGTCGGACCGGTCCGCGCCTGGCGGGAAGGTCAGGTAGCCGTGAATGGTCAGTCCGTCGCGGGCCTGGTAAGAGAACGGCTCCATCGGCGCGAGTTCATATTTGCTCAGCTCTGGCTGATGCTCGAACAGGAAGCTGCCGGTTCCCGTCGAGGTGTCGTAGGCGTAGAAGGTGACCGGCCCTGCGTCGTTGGTGAACGCGACAAGCCAGACCCGGTCGGCGTCGTCGGCGTCGGTGAACGCCGGGTCGCCGGGGTTCAGCGCCCGGATCGCGGCCAGGTGCCCGGCCACCGACGGGTCAAGGACCTGGTATTCCGACCGGGCACGCAGGAACGTGACGATCTGCGGCTCGCGCGTGTCGGGGTTGATCCTGACGTCGCTCACGTCGGCCTGCGGGTCCTCGGCCAGTACCTCGGTGCTGCCGCTCGCCAGGTCGACCCTGACCAGCCTGGCGGCCTCCGTACCGACTGAGGAGATCAGCAGCAGCGAGCGGCCGTCGGCGCTGAAGCTGACAGGTCCGGTCGTCAGGGCGTCCTCAGCCGGGATCGTGAGCAGCGTGCGCCAGTCGTCGCTGTCGGCGCTGTCCCGGACGACCAGCAGCGCGGATCCGTCCGGCTGCGGCTGGAGTGCCGCCCGCACGGCGAGCCTGGCGTCGGCCATCATGCCGATGAAGCCGCGATTGACCAGCACCTTGCTGAGCTCACCGGTGCGCAGGTCCAGCCGGTAGACGTCGTGCAGTTGCGGGTTGTCCTTGTTCAGCGCGATCAGGATCTCGTCCGGGTACTCGCGCTCGGCCGCGACCAGCTGGGTCTGCACGCCGTCGAACGGGGTCAGGTCGCGTCTGGCCATCGTGACCACGTCGACATCGTGCAGCCGCCAGTTCTCGTCGCCGCCGGTGTCTTGCAGGTACAGCAGATGGTGGCCGTCGTGCGCCCAGGCGAACTGCCGGATGCCGCGCTCGGTGTCGTCGGTCACGACCCGGGCGGCGTCCCAGCTGACGCCTGTTTCTGTGCTGATGGGCGCGAGCCAGACGTTCAGCACGCCGTCGTGCGGCGCGATCCAGGCAAGCTGCGAGCCGTCGGGGGACAGCCGCGGGCTCACCCGCTCCGGGTTTCCGAACAGGACTGCCAGCGGGATCAGTTGAGACATGTCGCAATGCCTATCACGAGTTCGTGCGCCGGTGCCATCCGGGTAGCCGGGCCAGGTAGCGGCTCCAGCCTGGCAGACTGGCGGTATGGACGGTCATCCAGAAGCCCTGGTCGACCTGGATGTGATCCAGGCGAACGTGGCAGCGCTATGCCGTCACGTGGGGGCTGTCCAGGTGATGGCGGTCGTCAAATCCGACGGCTACGGGCACGGCATGCTGGCCTCGGCCAGGGCGTCGCTGGCCGGCGGCGCGAGCTGGCTCGGCGTCGTGCACGTGGCGGACGCGATCGAGCTGCGCAAGGCTGGCTTCACCGTGCCCGTGCTCAGCCTGCTCGGCAGTCCGGACGCACCGCACGCCGAGGCGATCAGGCACGACATAGACCTGACGGCAGGCACGGCGGCGTTGGTCGACCAGATCGCGCTGTCCGCTGAGGGCACTGGCAAGCCGGCCAGGCTGCACCTAGAGGCGGACACCGGCATGTGCAGGGGCGGGGCGACGTCGGCGGACTGGCCAGGCCTGGTTCGCGCCGCCCGCGCAGCGGAGGCGGCCGGCACGGTGCGCGTAGTGGGCCTGTGGTCGCACTTCGCCTGCGCCGATATCCCCGGCCATCCGTCGGTCGGCCAGCAGCTGGAGGCCTTCCGCGCGGCCGTCGCGCTGGCCGAGCGGGCCGGCCTGCGGCCCGACGTGCGGCATATGGCCAACACCCCGGCCACGCTCACGCTGCCGCAGTCTTACTTCGACCTGGTCAGGCCAGGCGGCGCAGTGGTCGGCCTGTCCACACTGCCCGGCGGGGCGCCGGACTGGCTGCGGCCGGCTATGACGCTGCGCGGCAGGCTGATCCAGGTGAAGCGGGTGCCGGCGGCCTCGGCGTGTCGTACGCGCACCGGTACGTGACCGGCCGCGAGATGACCCTCGGCCTGCTGCCGCTCGGCTACAACGAAGGGATCCCGCGGCACGCCACCAACAAGGGCTGGGTGTTCCTGCGCGGCCGCCGGTTCCAGATCGCGGGCACCGTCAACATGAACCAGATCATCCTCGAACTCGGCGACGAGCCAGCCGAGGCCGGGGACGAGGTCGTGCTGTTCGGCCCAGGTGACCGGGGCGAGCCGACCGCGCAGGAGTGGGCTGACCTGCTGGAGACCTTGTCCTATGAGATCGTTACCCGGTTTACCGGTAAAGTGCCCAGAACTTACTCTGGGGTAACAGCCATCGAGGGCGGTGTCCTGGCCGAGCACGCACAGGCGCTCGGGGCAGCCGCCGGCGGCGGGCAGCCGGGCAACGGCCAGGCGGGCAACGGCCAGCCGGGCGGCGGCGAGCCGGGCAACGGCCAGGCGGGCAACGGCCAGGCGGCGGGCACGGACGGGAGATTCGATGGCGAGGTGGCGGCGGCTCTCTAGCGTCGCCGGGCTGGTCACCGGGATAGTCGCCGCGGGCGCCGGAGCGGCGATCGCGGCGGAAAAGATCGCCGTCGGCCGGATCCGGCTGCGGCCAGACCCGGCCGCGCTCGAACCATTCGGACACCTGTCGGGTCAGCCGGTAGAAGTCATCGCCAGCGACGGCGTCCGGCTGGACACGCTGGTATGCGGACGGCAGGACGCGCCGGTCACCATCGTGTTTTGCCACGGCTACACCCTGAGCCGGGAGGTCTGGCACTATCAGCTGCTCGGCCTGGCCGCCGACGCCCGGCTGGTCTGCTGGGATCAGCGCAGCCACGGCCGGTCCGGGCACAGCGAACCGGATCGCGTCAGCATCGGCCAGCTCGGCGAGGACCTGGCCGCGGTACTGGCCGCGACCGTGCCGGGCGGCGGCCCCGTTGTCCTGGTCGGGCATTCCATGGGCGGCATGACCATCATGGCGCTGGCGGACGAACATCCCGAGTTGTTCGGCACGAAGATCATCGCCGTGGCGCTGATCTCGACGACGGCGTACCTGGTGGACGCGACCGCGTGGCTGCCGTTGCCGCTGCGGCCGGTAGCGCGGCTGGCAGGCCCGGCTCTGCTCAAGGGCTCGTCCACCGGCCGACGGGCGGCGCTGGTCGAGCGGCTGAGGGAAGCAGGCGGAGACCTGGCGTTCCTGTCCACCAGGTTCATCGCGTTCAGTGATCCGGACGTCAGCCCGACGGTGGTCGACTTCCTTGAGCACGTGATCAGGGCCACGCCGATCGACGTCGTGGCCGAGTTCTACCAGGCACTGCTGGCGCACGACCGGCGGGCAGCGCTCCCGGTCATCGGCAAGGTGCCGACGGTGGTCATCACCGGCGCGGACGACCGGCTGATCCCGGCCGGGCAGGCAGCCGAGCTCGCCGCGGCGATTCCCGGTGCGCGGCTGGTCCTGGTGCCTGAGGCTGGGCACGTGGTCATTCTGGAACGTCCCGAGGTCGTGACCGAGGAGATCAGCGACCTGGTTGCGCTCGCACTGGACGGGGCGGCGACCCGGCGGCGGCCGGCATGACCCGCCCGGCTGTCGACGAGCAAGTCAGTATTGCCACCGCCGAGCAGATGCGGGCACTCGGCCGCCAGCTAGCCGGACTGCTGCGAGCCGGCGACCTGGTCGTGCTGTCCGGGCCGCTTGGCGCCGGGAAGACCACGCTGACGCAGGGCATCGGGGCAGGCCTTGGTGTCCGCGGGCAGGTCACCTCGCCGACGTTCGTCATTGCCCGGCTGCACCCGAGCCTGGATTCGGGGCCAGACCTGGTGCACGCCGACGCCTACCGGCTCGGTAGCCGGGCCGAGGTGGACGACCTCGACCTCGACGCTGACCTGGCCACCTCCGTCACCGTCGTGGAGTGGGGCGAGGGCCTGGTCGAGGAACTGGCGGCCGGCTTCCTCGCGATCAGCCTGCAGCCGGCCGATGACGGTGGCGCCGGAGACGGTGGCGACGATCACCATGGCGCTGATGCCGGTGCCGATGGGGGTAGTGCCGGGGCCGACGTGCCCAGGATCGTGCGAGTGCAGGGCTCGGGCGGCCGCTGGCAGGATCCGGACGCCGCCGTTGCCCTCCGCGCCGCGCTGCGGCAGGGCAGATCCTGACCGGTGCCGCGTTCCGTTTCCGTTCCGAATTGTCCACCCCGGCGGTGTTCGGCTACTACACTGCGGGTGATCCTGCCAGCATGCCGGGGCCGCACCGCGGCCTAGTTCGCGGCCTAATCCGCCACTCAGGAGGCGCGCAGTGGCTCAGCATGGCCCACCGTCCGGTCGCCCCTCGCGGCGGGCAGGCTCCGGCGAGGACGAGCGGTCCGAGCGGGTCAGGCCTGACCGTGCCAGGCTGGACCGGCCCAGGCGTGCTGAGCGTGCCGAGGGGACTAACTGGCGGCAGCTCGACGAGGCCTTCAGGCCCGGTGCGGACGATGACCTCCCGCCGTGGGCCGGACCTGTTGCCTACCCGGCCAGGGCCGCAACCGCGCAGCGGCGCCCGGCCAGGCCGCGCCTGTCCGATCCGTACGGCGTCGATGAGAGCGGTACCTACGGCGATGACTATCAGGGCGACGGCGGTTACCGCGGTCGCCGGCGCGGTGCTGACGCCGATGTCGACGCCGACGCAGTCAGCCAGCCGCTGGCTGCCGTGGCGGTCGGCGGGCCCGCCGGTCCCGACGCCGGCCAGCCTGCCCGCCGGATCGGCAGGCGGGGCCGGGCGGCCGCGACCCGGCTGCGCAAGTCCCGCCGGCGCGTGGTCCGCTGGTGCGCGGTCGCCATCGTCGCGTGCGTGATCGCGGCCGGCATCACGGTCCTGGTAACTCATCACCCGGCGGTGCGCGCTGCGTACGTGACGAGCCTGCAGCCTGGCGAGTACACCGCGGTCCCGGACGCCTGCTCCAGCGTGACCGGGGCGACGCTCAGCCAGTACCTGCCAGGATCCGGCGTCATCAAGACGGAAGAGCAGTCGGGCAGCACCGACAGCCAGTGCAGTTTCAGCGTGGACCACAAGCCGCTCTTCCTGGTGCTGGAAGTTACCGGCCAGCAGTATGAGCCGCTCGCTGCGGCTAGCGGCGACGGCAGCGCGTCGCAGAACGCACAGGACAATTTCGCGCTCGCGCAGCAGGGTCTGGCGCACCCGGTGCTGCACTCGCCGCTGTCGGCGGCCGCGATGGCGCCGCTGGCGAAGGTCGGCCAGCAGGCGGTCGTGGCCTACCAGCATGAGCATGTCAGGGGGATCACCACCGAACTGGTGACCGTCTTGATCAGGGAGCGGAACGTGGTTATCACGGTCTCGCTGTCCGGGCAGGAATCCGGGCACGGATACGGTCCGGTGCCGCTGGCCACGCTGGCGGCGGGCGCGACGGCTGCGGCCAAGGACTTGCTGGCCAAGCTAAGTACCGAGCGCGCGACCTGAGCCGCTGTGGCAGGCCAGGTGCCCGGCGGGCCGCCGCCCGGTGATCGCGGCCCGGTGATCGCGGCCCGGTAATCCGCGGCCCGGTAATCCGCGGCCTGCGGAAGGCTGGCTCAGTTACGACAATCTCGGCCCGCTTATTAGGCTGGGCAATCGTGCTGGTGCTCGCGTTCGATACCTCGACCTCGGCGGTGACCGTCGCGCTGCATGACGGCAGCGCCGTTGTCGCGCTGGAGGCTGCCGTCGACGCGCGCCGGCACGGTGAGCTGCTGTCGGTCTTTATTGACAAGGTGCTGCGCGCCGCTGGTGCTAGCCAGCGGGATCTGACGGCGGTAGCGGTCGGCACCGGTCCCGGTCCTTATACGGGCCTGCGGGCTGGCCTCGTCACTGCGCGGGTGCTGGCCAGCGCACTCGGCATCCCGGCGGACGGGATCTGCTCGCTGGACGTGATAGCCGCGCAGGCGCGTGCTGCCGCCGGCGGAAGCGAGTTCCTCGTCGCGACCGATGCGCGCCGCCGTGAGGTCTACTGGGCGCGGTACGACGCGTCTGCGGTGCGCGCCGACGGGCCGAACGTTGATCTGCCAGCCGAGCTGCCGGCCGGCCTGCCGGTGGCCGGTGAGGGCGCGGTGATCTACCCGGAGCTGTCCTTGCGGCAGATCGGGCCCCGGTATCCGTCAGCCGCGCAACTGGCCAGCATGGCCGCCGGGCGCCTCGCCGCTGGCAGGCCACCGGAGCCAGCAGAACCGCTGTACCTGCGCAGGCCGGACGCCAGGGAGCCGGGCAAGCCGAAGCGGGTGACGCCGTGACCCGCGCGACCCTGCGCCCGATGTCAGTGGCCGACCTGGACGCGATTCTCGAGCTAGAGCGCGCGCTGTTCGGTGCCGAAGCCTGGTCCAGGCAGATGCTGTCTGGCGAACTCTCGCAGCAGCCGGCCAGCCGTTACTACCTGGTCGCCGAGGACGGCGGCTCGATCGTCGGCTACGCCGGACTGCTGACAGCCGGCCCGCAGGCAGATGTGCTGACCATCGCCGTGGCCGCCGCGGAGTGGGGTCAGGGCATCGGGTCTGACCTGCTGCGCGCGCTGTTCGCCGAGGCAGGCCGCCGCGGGTGCGTCGAGGTGTTCCTGGAGGTCAGGGCAGACAACACGCGCGCTCAGCGGCTGTACCGCTGGTGGGGCTTCGCCGAGGTCGGCATCCGGCGCGGCTATTACCAGCCGTCGAACACCGACGCCATCGTCATGCGACGCGATCTGCCCGCGGCGCCAGGCGACGGAGGGCAGACGGGATGACCTCCCCGCTGGTCCTTGGCATCGAGACCTCGTGCGACGAGACAGGCATCGGCCTGGTCCGCGGGCAGGTGCTGCTTGCCGACGCGGTCGCCTCCAGCGTCGATGAGCACGCGCGGTTCGGCGGCGTCGTGCCGGAGGTGGCCAGCCGGGCGCATCTGCACGCGATGGTGCCGACGGTGGACAGGGCGCTCGCGCAGGCCGGCGTCACGCTGAGCCAGGTCGATGCCGTCGCCGTCACTGCCGGGCCGGGGCTGGCCGGGGCGCTGCTGGTCGGCGTGTGCGCGGCTAAGGCGTACGCGATCGCGCTGGGCAAGCCGCTGTACGGGGTCAATCATCTGGCCGCGCACGTGGCCGTGGATCAACTGGAGCACGGCCCGTTGCCGGCCCCTGTCATCGCGCTGCTGGTGTCGGGCGGCCATTCCTCGCTGCTGCTGGTGCCGGATCTGGCGACCGAGGTAGTGCCGCTCGGATCGACGATCGACGACGCGGCTGGCGAGGCCTTCGACAAGGTGGCCAGGGTGCTCGGGCTGCCGTTCCCCGGCGGCCCGCACATCGACAGGGCGGCCAGCGCGGGCGACAAGGACCTGATCGCCTTCCCGCGCAGCAAATACGCTGACGGCAGCAGTGACTTCTCCTTCTCCGGGCTGAAGACCGCGGTGGCCAGGTGGGTGGAGGCGCGCGAGGCCTCAGGCCAGCCGGTCCCGGTCGCCGACGTCGCCGCCTCGTTCCAGGAGGCGGTGGCTGACGTGCTGACCCGCAAGGCGGTCGACGCCTGCCGGGCCCACGGCGTCGAGCACCTGGTCATTGGCGGCGGCGTGGCGGCCAACTCCCGGCTGCGTGCGCTGGCCGAGCAGCGATGCGAGGCGGCTGGCCTGCGGTTGCGGGTACCGCGACCCGGCCTGTGCACCGACAACGGCGCTATGGTGGCAGCGCTGGGCGCCGAACTGGTCGCCAGCGGCGCCGCCCCGTCGGCGCTGGACTTTGCCGCGGACTCCTCGCTGCCGGTCACCGAGGTGATGGCCGGACAGGCGCGGCCGGGCCGGCCCGCGAGCCGGTGATCACCTCAGGGCCCGGCCTCGTTTGACCTTCTCCGGATGGGGGGGCTAATGTGCGGGACTGGCACTCACTAGGGTAGAGTGCTAACGCGACAAGGTTGGTCTGGCACCCGCGACGGCAGGCCGACATGGTCGACTCTCTCAATTTCAGCTATCCCTTTCCGGAGGGGGAGGTCAGATCGTGACGACCGCCACCAAGGTTGTTCTTAAGCCGCTCGAAGACCGGATCGTGGTGCGCCCGCTCGAGGCTGAGCAGACCACCGCATCTGGCCTGGTTATCCCCGACACTGCCAAGGAGAAGCCCCAGGAGGGCGAAGTCCTGGCCGTCGGACCTGGCCGTTTCGATGACGCTGGCGCCAAGCGCGTCCCGCTGGACGTCAAGGTCGGCGACGTGGTGCTGTACAGCAAGTACGGCGGCACCGAGGTTAAGTACCACGGCGAGGAGTACCTGGTGCTCTCCGCTCGTGACGTGCTCGCCATCATCGAAAAGTAACGAGCAGATTTCGCGCGCGCGGGCCTGGCCCGCGCCGGACATGCGTATGCGTGCCCGGCACCGCCCCGGCTCGGCTCGCGGCCCGTGGAGGAGACTCCCGGTGATCCGCGGCCCGGTCCGGGGCGGTGGCGTGAAGGCTGAGAATCGTCGAGATCCACACAACAGACTCCGTACAACAGACGCTGGGGTACCAGATGGCCAAGAGCCTAATTTTTGACGAGGACGCGCGGCGCGCCCTCGAGCGAGGCGTGAACCGCCTCGCCGACGCCGTGAAGGTGACGCTCGGTCCTAAGGGCCGCAACGTCGTGATCGACAAGAAGTGGGGCGCGCCCACGATTACCAATGACGGCGTTACCGTCGCGCGTGAGATCGAGCTCGAGGACCCGACCGAGAACCTTGGCGCGCAGCTCGCCAAGGAAGTAGCCACCAAGACCAACGACGTGGCAGGTGACGGCACCACGACCGCCACCGTGCTGGCTCAGGCCATGGTTTCCGAGGGCCTGCGCAGCGTGGCGGCCGGCGCCAACCCGATCGCGCTCAAGCGCGGTGTCGACGCGGCCGCGGCTGCCGTCGCCGAGATCCTGCTCAAGTCGGCACGTGACGTCGAGGAGCGGAGCGAGGTCGCCAACGTGGCGACGATCTCCGCGCAGGACGCCAAGATCGGCGAGGTCATCGCCGAGGCGTTCGACAAGGTCGGCAAGGACGGCGTGATCACCGTCGAGGAAGCCCCGACGATGGGCATCGAGCTTGAGTTCACCGAGGGCATGCAGTTCGACAAGGGCTACATCTCGGCGTACTTCAGCACCGATCAGGAGCGGATGGAGGCCATCCTGGAGGACGCCTACATTCTGCTGTCCGGCGGCAAGATCTCCTCGATGGCTGAGTTCCTGCCGCTGCTGGAGAAGGTCGCGCAGTCCAAGAAGCCGCTGCTGGTGATCGCCGAGGACGTCGACGGCGAGGCGCTGTCCACGCTCGTGGTCAACAAGATCCGCGGTCTGCTCAACGTCGCCGCGGTCAAGGCTCCAGGCTTTGGTGACCGGCGCAAGGCGATGCTCGAGGACCTTGCCGTGCTGACCGGCGCGCAGGTCGTGAGCGAGGAGGTCGGCCTCAAGCTCGACCAGGTCGGTCTCGACGTGCTCGGCGAGGCCCGCCGCATCGTCGTGACCAAGGACTCCACCACGGTCATCGACGGGGCCGGCAACCAGCCCGACGTCGACGACAGGATCCGCCAGCTGCGGGCCGAGATCGAGAACACAGACTCGGACTGGGACCGGGAGAAGCTGCAGGAGCGCGTCGCTAAGCTCGCCGGCGGCGTCGCCGTGCTGCGGGCCGGCGCGGCCACCGAGGTCGAGCTCAAGGAAAAGAAGCACCGGCTCGAGGACGCCATTTCGGCGACCCGTGCAGCCATCGAGGAAGGCATCATCCCCGGCGGCGGAAGCGCCCTGGTGCATGCTGCCCTCCAGCTCGACGACCTCGGGCTCAAGGGCGACGAGGCGACGGGCGTGCAGATTGTCAGGCGCGCCCTGTCCGCTCCGGCCCGCTGGATCGCCGAGAACGCTGGCGTTGAGGGCGGCGTGGTCGTCGCCCGGATCGCCGAGCTGCCGGCCGGTCACGGCTACAACGCCGCGACCGGTGAGTTCGGCGACCTGATGGCGCAGGGTGTTATCGACCCGGTCAAGGTCACCAGGTCGGCAGTGCAGAACGCCGCGTCGATCGCCGGCATGCTGCTGACGACCGAGGTACTGGTCAGCGAGAAGCCGGAGCAGGAGTCCGCCCCGGCCGCATCGGGACACGGTCACCAGCACTGATCCCCGCGGCGCAAGCCGCATTGCTCGGCGTCAGGCCCCGTCACCAGTTCGCTGGTGACGGGGCCTGACGCATGCCCCTCAGGCCCGCGATACTGGGAGCGTGACGGTCCAGGCCATCGTGTTCGACTTCGACGGCCTGCTGATGGGCACGGAAGCCACGATGCTGGCCAGCTGGCAGCAGGAGTGGCGCTATCACGGGCTGGAGCTCGACCTGACCGGGTTCTTCCCCGAGCACGGCGGCGACGTCACCGCGGCTCGCTATGCCGAGCTCGCCCGCGCGGTCGGCGCTGGCTACGACCAGTCAGCCAGCCACGCCAGGCGGGTCGCCCACCGCAGCGGTCTCAATGCGGCCCTGGGCCTGCTGCCCGGTCTGCCCCTCTGGCTGGATCAGGCCAGGGACCTCGGCCTCCGGCTGGCGGTGGCCAGCAGTTCGCCGCGCCGATGGGTGGCCGGATTGCTGGCTGGCGCCGGTTACCTGGACCGGTTCGAGGTCATCGCCAGCGGGGACGAGGTGGCTACTGTCAAGCCAGATCCCGCGGTGTACCTGCTGGCGCTGGAGCGGCTGGGTCTGCCTGCGGCCAGCGCGGTCGCTGTCGAGGACTCGCCGCATGGTGTTGCCGCGGCGCAAGCGGCGGGGCTGCGCTGCGTGGCGATTCCCGGCCCGCACGCAACCACCGGCCGATTCGCGGCGGCCGACGTGGTGCTGTCCAGCGCGGCGGGCACCGATCTGGCTAGCCTGCTGAGCCGGCTGGCATAACGCGACTTGCCTGCAAGCCGGTATCGATATGGTTGTGCCCACTTCACCACTTGCGGCCCGGCAGAGTGCCATTTCTACCATGACTACTTTATTTAGCGCGCACCCCTTAATACGTAGCGTAGTCACTTGATAACTCATGGTAGTTGCTTTACCTATATCTCGTTGCAACTCATTACTGTGACCTTTCCGTTGCCTATTTTTAGGTTGGCTTTACGTGTGCCAGGGGGAATCAAGATCTTGTACAGACCGGAGCGTGAACCGCCACCGAGCCAGGGGGGACCGGGTGGATCCGCAGCTAGATGGGGCCAGGCAGGGCAACATGGGCATGTTGACCGAACTTGCCGTGCTAGGGCAGCCCGCCGCAATAGATACGCTGCTCAGGCAAATCAGGCCGATGGTAGTTCGCTACTGCCGGGCGCGACTAGGCCGTATTTCCGGGCATTATCACGCTGCCGATGATGTAACGCAAGAGGTCTGCATAGCTGTCCTTTCCGCGCTACCTCGATATCAGGATATGGGTCGCCCTTTTGCATCATTTGTGTTCGGCATAGCGTCACACAAAGTCGCCGACGCGATGCGCAGCGCCGCCCGGCTGGCGATCCCGACTGAGGATCTGCCAGACGGTCCAGACGACCGGCCAGGGCCGGAGGAGACCGCGGTGGCTTACCTCGAGGCCGAGCGAGCCAGGGCGCTGCTGGCCAGGCTGCCGGTGAACCAGCGCGAACTGCTGGTGCTGCGGGTGCTGTCTGGCCTGTCGGCCGAGGAGACAGGTCACGCCCTCGGCATGTCCGCCGGAGCGGTGCGGGTCGCCCAGCACCGCGCGCTGGCCCGGCTGCGGGCCATCGCTTTCGAAGAACACGAGAACATCGCCTAAGCCACGCGCCGGTGAGGCGCAACCCGGGCGATCCGTGTCTCCCCCCGGCGCGGATCGCGGCCTGCCAGGCCGCCGGGATCCCTGCTCCCCCGTGGCAGGGATCCCGGTCCTGGCGGGACAGGTCGAGGGCAGCGGATTGCCGAACCAGAAGCGCGGCGAGAAACGGGCCGCGCCGGTCTCGCCGGCCCGGCCCGGTCACTAGGATGAAGTCATCCCAGAACCTGCACCCGGAACGTGAGATGAGCGACGAGAAATTCGGCCCGCCTGCCCTGACGTTCGACGACGTGCTGCTGCTACCAGCACATTCGGTGATAATGCCGAGCGAGGCGGACACGACCGCCCGGCTCACCGCGCGGCTGTCCCTGCGTATCCCGCTGCTGTCCTCGGCGATGGATACGGTGACCGAGGCCAGGATGGCCGTCGCGATGGCCAGGCAGGGCGGCGCTGGCGTACTGCACCGCAACATGTCGGTGGAGGAGCAGGCGCAGCAGGTCGACATGGTCAAGCGGTCAGAAGCCGGCATGATCACCAATCCGGTGACCTGCGGTCCTGACGCCACCGTGGCCGACGTCGAGGAATTGTGCGGCCGGTACCGGATCTCCGGCGTGCCGGTGACCGATAAGGACGGCATCCTGGTCGGAATCGTCACCAACCGTGACATCAGGTTCGAGTCCGATCACCGGCGCCGCGTCACCGAGGTTATGACGCCGATGCCGCTGATCACGGCGCCGGTAGGTGTCACCAGGCCGGCCGCGCTCCGGCTGCTGAGCAGCAACAAGGTCGAGAAGCTGCCGCTGGTCGACGAGGCCGGGCGGCTGCGCGGCTTGATCACCGTGAAGGACTTCACTAAGAGCGAGAAGTTCCCGAACGCCACCAAGGACCCGGAGGGCCGCCTCGTTGTCGGTGCCGCCGTCGGCGTCGGCGAGGACGCCAAGCGGCGCGCCCAGGCACTGGCGGAGGCTGGCGTCGACTTCCTCGTCGTGGATACCGCGCACGGCCACTCTGAGGCGGTGCTCGATATGGTCGCCCAGCTCAAGGCGAATTCCAGGATCGAGGTCATCGCCGGCAACGTGGCCACCAGGGCGGGCGCGCAGGCCCTGGTGGACGCTGGTGTCGACGCGGTCAAGGTAGGCGTCGGCCCTGGTTCCATCTGCACTACCCGAGTGGTGGCCGGCGTGGGGGTGCCGCAGGTCACCGCGATCTATGAGGCGTCGCTCGCCTGCAAGGCGGCGGGGATCCCGGTGATCGGCGACGGCGGCGTGCAGTACTCGGGCGACATCGCCAAGGCGATCGCGGCAGGCGCGGACACCGTCATGCTCGGCAGTCTGCTGGCCGGGTGCGAAGAGGGACCAGGCGAGCTGGTCTTCATCACCGGCAAGCAATTCAAGCTGTACCGCGGGATGGGCTCGCTCGGCGCCATGCGCAACCACGAGCGCGGCGGCTCGTACTCCAAGGACCGGTACTTCCAGGACGACGTGCTGCGCGAGGACAAGCTCGTGCCAGAGGGCGTGGAAGGCCAGGTGCCCTACCGCGGTCCGCTCGCCGCCGTAGCCGACCAGCTGACCGGCGGGCTGCGGGCCGCGATGGGCTACTGCGGCGCGAGTACCATCGCAGAGCTACAGCAGGCGCGATTCACCCAGATCACCAGCGCCGGCCTGGTGGAGAGCCACCCGCACGACATCCAGATGGTGGCGGAGGCGCCGAACTACGGTGGCCGGAGAGGCTAGACCTGGCACGCTTATCCCTGGCCGCCAGCCGGCCGTCAGCAGCGTGCTGCACGCAGGGGCGGGAGATGATCGTGGGCGTGGTGGAGATCGGGCGGGGCAAAAGCGGCCGGCGGGCGTACGCGCTCGAGGAGATCGGCATCGTGCCGTCGCGCCGGACCAGGCATCCAGAAGAGGTGTCGATCGCCTGGCAGATCGACGCTTACCGGTTCGAGATGCCGCTCGTCGTGGCGCCGATGGACAGCGTGGTGTCGCCGGCGACCGCGATCACGATCGGCCAGCTCGGCGGGCTGGCGGCGCTCGACCTGGAAGGCCTGTGGACCAGGTTCGGCGACCCTGAGCCGCTGCTGGCCGAGGCCGCAGAGCTCGACGACGAAGCGGCGACCAGGCGACTGCAGCAGATCTACGCAGAGCCGATCAAGGAAGAGCTGATCGGGCAGCGGATCGAGCAGATACGTGCGGCCGGCGTTACCACCGCTGCCAGGTTGTCACCGCAGCGAACTGTCCGGTACTACAAGTCGGTCATCGACGCCGGCGTCGACATCCTCGTGATCCGGGGTACCACCGTGTCGGCCGAGCATGTGTCCGGTCAGGCCGAGCCGCTGAACCTCAAGCAGTTCATCTACGAGCTGGATGTGCCGGTAATCGTCGGCGGCTGCGCGACGTACACAGCGGCGCTGCACTTGATGCGGACCGGGGCGGCCGGCGTGCTGACCGGTTTCGGCGGCGGCTCGGGGCATACCACCGCCGCCGTGCTCGGCGTCGCGGTCCCGATGGCCACCGCGATCGCCGACGTAGCCGCGGCCCGGCGGGACTACCTGGACGAGTCAGGCGGCCGGTACGTGCACGTGATCGCCGACGGCGGCATGACCCACAGCGGCGACATCGCCAAGGCACTCGGCCTGGGCGCTGACGCGGTCATGGTCGGATCACCGTTCGCCCGTGCGTCCCAGGCGCCTGGCCGCGGCTATCACTGGGGGAGCGAGGCGCACCATCCCGATCTGCCTCGCAGTACCAGGCTCAAGGTGGGCACTGTCGGCTCGCTGGAACAGATCCTGCACGGTCCGTCGACCGTGGCGGACGGCTCGATGAACTTGATGGGTGCGCTGCGCCGCACCATGGCGACCTCCGGCTACTCGGACCTGAAGGAGTTCCAGCGAGTGGAGGTTGTGGTGACCAAGAGTGCCACGCCGCGCTGACATCCGGGTCTGGCCAGGCGGCCGGTCCGCCGCCGCCGGCCATGGCAACGGGCACGGCAACAGCGGCGATCCCGCTGGGGCCACCACCCGCCTCGGCCCGGCCGAGCGAGCCGCTGCGCTTGAGGCGCTGGCCGGTACCGAACATCAGGTGCTGGTGGTCGGCGGTGGCGTCGTCGGAGCCGGGGTCGCGCTGGACGCCGTCACTCGCGGTCTGACCGTCGGCCTGGTCGAGGCCAGGGACTTCGGTTCCGGTACGTCGTCGCGGTCGAGCAAGCTCATCCACGGCGGGCTGCGCTATCTCGAACAGCTCAACGTCGGGCCTGGTGCGCGAGGCGCTGGGCGAGCGGTCACTGCTGCTCCAGCGGCTGGCGCCGCACCTGGTCAGGCCGGTGTCGTTCCTGTTCCCGTTCACGCATCACGTCTGGGAACGTGGTTACGTCGGGGCCGGTGTCACTGCTTATGACGTGCTGGGCTTGTCCATGGGCCAGACCAGGGGACTGCCCGGGCCACCGTCAGCTGACCAGGCGCGGCGCGCTCCGGCTGGCGCCTGCGCTCAAGCGCTCGGCGCTGACCGGCGCGCTGGTCTACTGGGACGCCCAGGTCGACGACGCACGGTATGTGCTGACGCTGGTCCGCACCGCGGCCGGTTTCGGCGCGCACGCGGCGTCGCGCACCCAGGTCACCGGCTTCCTGCGCGAGGGCGAGCGCGTCACCGGCGTGCGGGCCACCGACCTGGAGACCGGCACCGAGCTGGAGATCCGGGCGCAGCAGGTGGTCAACGCCACCGGCGTGTGGACCGACGACATCCAGGAGATGGTCGGCGGCCGCGGCACCATCAACGTGCGCGCGTCCAAGGGCGTGCACCTGGTCGTGCCGCGGGACCGGATCCACTCCACGACCGGCATCATCCTGCGCACCCCGGTCAGCGTGCTGTTCGTCATCCCGTGGGGGCGGCACTGGATCATCGGCACCACCGACACCGACTGGTCGCTGGACAAGGCGCACCCGGCCGCGAGCCGCGCCGACATCGACTACGTGCTCGGCCAGCTCAACACGATGCTGGCCGTCCCGCTGACCCGCGACGACGTCGAAGGCGTCTACGCGGGCCTGCGGCCGCTGCTGGCCGGCGAGTCCGAGTCGACCTCCAAGCTGTCCCGCGAGCACACCGTCGCGCACCCGGTGCCCGGCCTGGTCATGATCGCGGGCGGCAAGTACACCACCTACCGGATCATGGCCAAGGACGCGGTCGACGCGGTCGCGCACGGGCTGGACGGCAAGGTCGCGCCGTCCTGCACCGACAGCGTGCCGCTGGCCGGCGCGGACGGCTATCATCGCGCTGTGGAACTCCCGGTACGCGCTGGCCAGGTCATCCGGGCCTGCACGTGGCCAGGATCGAGCACCTGCTGCACCGGTACGGCGTCGATGATCGGCGAGGTGCTCGACCTCATCGCGGCCGATCCCGGCCTCGGCAAGCCGCTGGCCGGCGCCGACGACTACCTGCGCGCCGAGGTCGTCTACGCGGCCTCGCACGAGGGCGCCGGCACCTGGACGACGTGCTGGCCCGGCGCACGCACGCGTCGATCGAGACCTGGGACCGCGGCGTGCTCGGCGGCCGAGGAAGCGGTCGAGCCTGATGGCCGGGCCGATGAAGTGGAAGTCCCGGCAGATCGCCAGGGAACTGGAGAACTACCGGGCCAGAGTCGCGGCCGAACGGGCCTCGCAGGAAGCTGACACCGACCAGGACGCGGACGCGATCAGGCTCGGCGCGCCCGACATCGTGCCGGTCGTGCATGGCGATGCCGTTACTGCGTGATCTGTGCTGTGCCTGAGCGCTCGGGTGTGCCGGGTGCCCGCGGGTGCACCGGCGTCGCCGTAGCACACGCCCGTGGCGGGCCGTTTCCTCCTTGTCTGGCTGGTGGTGGGACTGCTGTCGGCATCGGCCATCCGGTATTCGTTCCCGCGGGGTCCCTACGGCGGCGTGCAGGCGTTTTTCAATGTGGCGCATGCCGCCCTGCTGGGTTACGAGGCGGTGACCTGCACAGCGATCGTTGCCTGACTGGACGTTCACTTTGATCGTTGCGGCCGGCCTAAGGGCCGCCAGCAACTGGGTCTAGCCGGGCGGCTGACGGCGGGTTACCCTGCGCTCAACCGCGCAGTGCACGTCGGATCAACCGCGCAGTGCACACCGGAGGGGTGCCGCGGGCCAGCAGGGAGCGGAAGCGATGAACCGACTCGTGCGCAGGAGCCTGGCAGTCGTGGCGACGGCCGGGACGACGGCAGGCCTATTACTCTCGGTCGCGTTGCCCGCTGAGGCGGCCTCGGCGCGCTGGGGCTTCGCCCTGGTGACCAGGCCAGGTGTGGCCAGCGTTCCGCCACTGAGCCATCAGGCCGGCACCTGGAGCGCCGCGCTGCACGTGCATGTCACCCCGGCCGGCGTCGGCCGGGACATTGTCAGGTTCCCGCAGATCGGCACCAAAGGCGGCGTGGTGCTGGTCACCGCCGTGTCGGTCGCCCCGGCCTGGTGCCAGGCGCAGCAATGGCACTCCGCTGGCGTCACCGAGATCGCCACGGTGGCCTGCTATGTCGCCGGCGGCAAGGCAGCGTTCGAGCCGTTCGTGGTGATGTTCGCCAGTTCCACGGCAGCGGCGCTGCCGACCGGCTCGGCGTACGGATACTTGCACTTCCTGCCGGGTCACGGATTGCTCGCCAGCTTCAATTCATCCGGCCACGTCAACACCGTGACACCTCTCGGGACCGGTAAATGGCGCGTGGTCCTGCACGGACTCGGCTCGGCTAAACCGGCCGGCAACGTGCAGCTCACTGCTGCTGATCCGACGGCGACAGCAAAATGCGAGATCGCCAACTGGACTCCGGCCGCTGCCAAGCAAACTTTCATCGTCCGCTGCTATGGCGCCGGCAGCGTGCCGCTCGCGTCCGGCTGGGCGCTCGTCTACCAGCGCGTCTGGTCGGTGACCGGGTGGCGTCCCGACAAGCTCGGCTACACCTTCAACGACCATCCGGTCAG
The DNA here is from genome assembly GCA_963767215.1 of uncultured Actinomycetota bacterium. Lineage (GTDB taxonomy): Bacteria > Actinomycetota > Actinomycetes > Streptosporangiales > Streptosporangiaceae > JAJYUU01. The sequence continues at coordinate 144,040 of CAVYDE010000011.1, read as the reverse complement.
CCCGACCTACAAGCCGACGCCAGCCGGTATCAGCTTCAACGCACTGGCGGGCTACCACGCGAACACGGTAAGCCCGGCCGGCACCGGCCTGCGCCTGGTGACGTTCCCGAGGATCGGCGCGCTGCCCAGCATGGTCGCGGTGACCGGCTACGACATCGGGCCCGGCTTCTGCGACCTGCTCGCCACCTGGGCGATAGGAGGCGGCTCGGTGATCGTGCGTGATGTCGCTTGCTACACCCCGGCTGGCAAGCTCGTCAACAGGCGGTCGCTCGTCAGCTACACCGCGGCGCACTAAGGCGGGCCAGGCAGCAGGATTCCGGGAGCGACGGCAGCTGCAAACCAGGTCAGCCGGCGCAACTAGACTTCCTTGCCATGTCCCGACCACGCGTGCTCTCCGGCATCCAGCCGACCGCCGATTCCTTCCATATCGGCAACTACCTGGGCGCGCTGCGACAGTGGGTAGCGATGCAGGAGACCCACGACACCGTCTACTGCGTGGTCGACCTGCACGCCATCACCGTGCCGCAGCAGCCTGCTGACCTGCGGCGGCGGACGAGGGTGGCCGCCGCCCAGCTGTTTGCCGCTGGCCTTTCCGCCGACCGGTCGATCGTGTTCGTGCAGAGCCAGGTGCCCGAGCACGCCGAGCTCGCCTGGGTGCTGTCCTGCATGACCGGCTTCGGCGAGGCCAGCCGGATGGTGCAGTTCAAGGACAAGTCAGCCAAGGGCGGCGCCGATGCTGCCAGCGTGGGCTTGTTCACCTACCCGATCCTGCAGGCCGCCGACATCTTGCTGTACGACGCGGACCAGGTGCCTGTCGGCGAAGACCAGCGGCAGCACCTGGAGCTGACCAGGGATCTGGCCCAGCGGTTCAATCACCGGTTCGGCGCGACCTTCGTGGTGCCAGGACCTTACATCCTGCCGGAAGTCGCCAAGATCACCGATCTGCAGGACCCGGCGATCAAGATGAGCAAGTCGGCATCGGCACCGCAGGGGATTATCGACGTGCTGGAGGAGCCGGACTCGATCCGCCGGAAGATCATGCGCGCGGTCACTGATGCCGACGGCGAGATACGCGCCGACGAGACGGCCAAACCGGGAGTCACTAACCTGCTGCGGATCTACTCGGCCCTGACCGGCGAACCGGTGGCCGGGCTCGAGCAGCGCTACTCAGGATCTGGCTACGGGACGTTCAAGAAGGAACTTGCCGAGGTCGTGGTGGACGCGTTCGCGCCCATCAGGGAGCGGACCGAGAAGCTGATCGCGAACGAGGCGGAGTTGGACAGCTTGCTGGCCAACGGGGCGGCGCGCGCCCGTGAACTCGCCGCGGCGACCATGACAAGAGTGCGGGACAAGGTCGGCTTCCTCCCGCTGCGGTAGCCGGGTGCGGCAGTTGCCGCCGGGCCGGATCAGCCGGAAAGTGCCTCGTTCCCGTCCATGGTTATGAATTAATCCGCGTGCCGAGGGTAACTGCGCCCGCGCAGGTTCAACCCCTACGCCTGCGCGAGGAGCAAGTGATCACTATGGCCGGGACGCTACGAGTACGGCGCAGCCGGGGCGCGCTCTCCGGACTGCTGCTGGTGCTGCTGGGGATCTGGGGCGCGGTATTCCGTTCGCCGGCCCGAATTTCCATTTCGCCTTCACCCCCGACGACGCCTGGAAGGTGACCTCAGGGCGGCTGTGGCTGGAGGTTTTGCCTGGCGCGTTCGCGTTCGTCGGCGGCATCGTCGTGCTGATGAGCCGGCTGCGGCCGGTCGCGGCGCTCGGTGCGTGGCTGGCGGCGCTGGGCGGCGCCTGGTTCGCGGTAGGCGGCGCGCTCATCGGGCTGTGGAGCCACGGCATCTCGGCCGGCAGCCCCGTCGGCGGCAAGGTGGTATCTGCCGCTGAACAGGTCAGCTTCTTCGCCGGCCTCGGCATCGTGATCGTGTTCATGGCCGCCCTGGCGCTGGGGAGGCTCTCCATGGTCGCGGCCAGGGATGTCGCGCTGGCCGAGCAGGCAGCGGCACAGCAGGCGGCGGCGCAGCAGGCGGCGGCTGACGAGGCCAAGACCGGCCGGTCGGCCGCGCCGGTCGCGGCAGCAACCGGTACCAGGCCAGCTCGCGGGCCGGTGCGGGCCATCCTGACCAAGGTCGTCCCTGGCCGGACGGCTGCGTCTGAAGAGGATGCAGCGGACTCCGCGGCCGCCGAGCGGCGCGCCGGAGACCGGGTCTCGACTAGCTAGCCGGACCAGGCCGGCTGGCTTGCCCTGGCCGGCCTGCACGGCCGGGTCTGCCCGCACTGCCGGGTCGGCCTGGTCGGCCTGGCTGGCTGGCGTGCGCCGGCTGGCACGCCCGCGCCGGGATCGCTTGCGCGCGCCAGCTGGCTGGCCGGCTCGCGGGTTAACTCGGGGCGATGCCGGCTGGCGGTGCTGCGACGGCGGGTGATGAGGAGTGCGCCGAGCCCGAGTGCGGCTGCCGCGACGCCGCCGGCCGCCAGCGCGTAGCCGGACGGGGAGACCGAGCCTGGTTGCGCGCTGCTGAGCGCGACGGTCTTCGGCCTGGCAGCCTTATGAGCCGCCTGGATGGCCAGCGGCGGCACCAGCACGCCGACGGGCTTGACCTGGCTGTTCATGGCGAAGCCCCAGTTGAGCAGTCGCTCCGCCGCCGTGATCTCCTGCAGCGGGGTGCAGTGCAGGACGGTGGCGATCAGCGTTACTCCGTTGCGCTTTGCGAGGCCGACGTAGGTGGCCTCTGAGCTCACCGTCCAGCCGATCTTGCCGCCGATCCCGCCGCGGTAATGGGTGAGCAGCGTGTTCTGATTGAGCAGCGTCTCCCAATGATGCGGCTTGACCTCGAAGTTGGCGGCGAGCGTTCGGTCGTAGCGCATGAAGGACGGCAGCGCCAGCGCCTGCCTGGCGATCAGCGCCTCGTCGTAAGCCGAGGTGACCTGCCCCGCCGCGGGCAATCCGTTCGGCAACTTCGCCACGACGTCGTAGGCCTGCAGGTGCCGCGCCTCGGCGTTGATCAGCGCCATGCCCTTGTCGAACGAACCGGTCGCCTCCGTCAGCGCCACTGCGGCGTCGTTGGCCGAGATGAGCAGCAGTGCCTGGAACAAGGCGGAGACCTTGTAGGCGCGTCCTGGTATCAGCCCGGCACTGTTGGGCTGCTGGCTGGCGGCCAGCTTGCTGGCCACCACCGTGGCGTCCGGGTTCAGCAGCGGGATCAGGGTGACGGCGGTCAGCACCTTGAGTGTGCTTGCCGGGCCGAACTCGCCGTGCGGGTCCTTGGCCGCGAGCACCTGGCCGGTGTCGGCATTAGCGATGACCCAGGCCGATGCGGGCAGGTCGGGCAGCTTGCGGATGGCGTGCGCGGGCTGGTTGACCACGATGCCCTGGCTGGCCATCAGGGGGCCGCCGATCGATCGCGCGGTGTAACTGTGGGGCGCCGGCACTGCCGGCGAGAGCGCTGCATGGCCCGAACGCGCTGCGTGGCCTGCCCGCGCGGCGTCGCCCGAACGCGCGGTGGCGGCGGTGCCTCCAGCCCCGGCGGCGGCCGGCCGGGCGGCCGCGGCTGGCCGGCCGCGGCAGCCAGCGCCGGGACCAGGGCCAGGGTGGCCGGGATGCTCAGCGCGACAATGCTCGCGGCAACGGCAAGAGCTGTCGTTGGCCTACCTCGACGCCTCATCCCTTCCCTCGATCTCCCCTGTGACCTACCGGATTTCCGGACATGTCACGCCGGTATTCCGGCAAGCTGAAGTGCAGGGTATGTGGTCCGCCAGTGTGCATTGTCACGTCGTGTGATATTCCCCACACGTGCTGCAACTGGCACGCGGCATATTCCGGCCGTATCAGGCTCAGGCGGCACGACTCACGCGGCTCTTTGCCAAAGCTTTGATGCACCGCAACGGCCTGTTGAGCCATTCTCGCCCGCGCCCGGTGCCAGCATCTCGTGGCGCACGTCACAAGACCGGCGCGGACGCGGGCCGTACGCTGGTGGCATGAGTCGGATGTCGGAGTCAGGCGCGCCAATCGAGGGTGTATACGGGCCCAAGGACGTGATCGGCCTCGATCCGGTGACCGATCTCGGCGAGCCTGGCGCGTTCCCGTTCACCCGCGGCGTCTACCCGACGATGTACCAGACCAGACCGTGGACGATGCGGCAGTATGCCGGCTTTTCCAGCGCGGCGGATTCTAACCGGCGCTATCACCAGCTCATCGAGGCTGGCACCACCGGGCTGTCGGTGGCCTTCGACCTGCCGACGCAGATGGGCTTCGACTCCGATGCGGTGCAGGCGCGCGGTGAAGTCGGCAAGGTCGGTGTCGCCATCGACTCGCTCGAGGACATGCGGCTGCTCTTCGACGGGATCGGGCTTGACAAGGTATCGACCTCGATGACGATCAACGCGCCGGCCGCGCTGCTGCTGCTGCTGTATCAACTGGTGGCGCAGGAGCAGGGGGTCAGCCCGGCTGTCATCTCCGGCACGATCCAGAACGACATCCTGAAGGAATACATCGCTCGCGGCACCTATATCTATCCGCCGCAGCCCTCACTCCGGCTGGTCGCCGATACCTTTGCCTATTGCCGGGCTGAGATTCCGCGCTGGAATACCATCTCGATCTCCGGATATCACATGGCCGAGGCCGGCGCGACCCCGGTTCAGGAGATCGCGTTCACGCTGGCGAATGCGCGCGAGTATGTCCGCGCGGCCATAGCGTCAGGTCTCGGTGTCGACGATTTCGCGCCCCGGCTGTCCTTCTTCTTCGTCGCGAGAACGACCCTGCTGGAAGAGGTAGCCAAATTCCGCGCGGCGCGACGGCTCTGGGCGCACATCATGCGTGAAGAGTTCGGCGCGCGCGATCCCCGGTCGCAGATGCTGCGCTTCCACACCCAGACGGCCGGCGTCCAGCTCACCGCCCAGCAGCCCGAGGTCAATCTGGCCAGGGTCACGCTGCAGGCGCTGGCCGCCGTGCTCGGCGGCACCCAGTCCCTGCACACCAACTCCTATGACGAGGCAATCGCGCTGCCGAGCCAGAAAGCTGCAACGCTCGCGCTGCGAACACAGCAGGTCCTGGCCTTCGAGACCGACCTCACCGCAACGGTCGACCCGCTGGCGGGCTCGTACGCGATCGAGTCCATGACCGACGACATCGAGGCGCGGGCACGCGCGCTCATGCAACAGGTAGCTGAGCTGGGCGGTGCGGTTGCCGCCATCGAGCAGGGCTTCCAGAAGGCCGAGATCGAGCGTTCTGCTTACCAGATCGCCCGCGAGGTCGACTCGGGCGAGCGCAAGGTTATCGGTGTCAATGCCTTCGTCAGCCCGGACAGTGAGTCGTACGAACCGCTGCGGGTAGACCCGGTGATCGAAGCGGAGCAGGGGGCCCGCCTGGCCAGCTTGCGCGAGCGCCGGGACTCGGCCGAGGTTGCGAGGCGGCTGGACGACGTGAAGCGGGCCGCCGAAGGCGATGCGAATCTGCTTTACCCGCTGCGCGAAGCGCTCCAGGCAATGGCCACCATCGGCGAGACCTGCAATGCCCTGCGAGAGGTGTGGGGCGTCTACAAGCCGCCCGAGGTCTACTGAGCCCGACCTGACGTGAGCATCAGGGCCGGCTGCGACAAATCTCGCATCGTCAGCGAGCGGGCTATCTGTACGGGTACGATGCTGGCCAGTAGAACAATCTCGTAAGCGAATGGCGAGAAACCATGAGGCGCCCAAGCGGCGCCTCCTGATCTTCTCGGGCAGCCGATGTTGGTTGGCTTCAGGAGTAGATTCGCGAGCGCGGCCGCGCAGGTTTGACCACCGCAATGGGTGGTACTTCGCGGAGGCGTTATGCGATCGGCCTGTCGCGTTTCCCGGCACGAGAAGGGCCGGGACAGTTCTGGAGCGGGCATGTCACCGGGCTTGGGCTCGGGGCCTGATGTCTTGGAGCATCAGATCCCGGTTCGGCCACGCTTGCTAGCGGACTGGAGTGAGTTCGAAGTTCACATGAAAAAGTCGCCGAGCGTCGGCCAGGACCGACGCAGAAGAGCGGCCGGTGCGGCCGCGTCGGACAGTTTCGTTGCCGACGGGGAGGCAGCGCATGGCCGAGCATGACCTCGATGGAGAGCTTGACGCGTTCTTGTCCAGGCACGAGCCTGAACTGATCGAGTTCCGGCGCGACCTGCACGCGCATCCGGAGACGGGCTATCACGAGTACCGCACCACGCGCCGGATCGCGCTGCGCCTGGAGGCGGCTGGCCTGCGGCCCTCGATCTTGCCCAAGGGCACCGGGCTCACCGTCGATATCGGCGGGGGATCGGCCGACGATCCCATCGTGGCACTGCGCGCGGACATCGACGCGCTGCCGATCAACGACGAGAAGGACGTGCCGTACCGCTCGCTGAACCGCGGTGCGTGCCACGCCTGCGGGCACGACGTGCACACGTCAATCCTGGTGGGTACCGGGCTCTTCCTGGCCCGCGCTGCTGCCGCGCGTGCGCTGCCCGGCAAGGTAAGGCTGATCTTCCAGCCGGCCGAGGAAGTCCCTGGCGGTGCCGTCGACGTCATGGCGGCTGGCGGCATCGCCGGCGTGGACCGGATCTTCGCGCTGCACTGCGACCCGCGGCTGGACGTGGGCAAGATCGGCACCAGGACAGGTCCGATCACTGCCGCCTGCGACAAGCTGACGGTCAAGGTGACCGGCCCTGGCGGGCACACCGCGCGGCCGCATCTGACGGCCGACCTCGTGTTTGCCCTCGGCAAGATCATCACCGAGCTGCCGGCCGCGCTGTCCCGCCGGGTCGACCCGCGTTCCAGCCTCAGCCTGGTCTGGGGCCGGGTCAGCGCCGGAACAGCCGCCAACGCCATCCCGGACGACGGCATCGTCGAGGGGACGATCCGGTGCCTGGACGACTCCGCCTGGCACGACGCGCCAGAACTGGTGAAGGCACTGCTGGAGTCGGTGGCCAGCTCCTACGGCGTGATGCCGGAGATCACCTACCAGCGCAACGTGCCGCCAACGGTCAACGAGGCGATCAGCACCGCGATGTTCGAGGCCGCGGCCGACCGTGTGCTCGGACCTGACTCCATCACCGAGGCGCCGCAGAGCCTGGGCGGCGAGGACTTTGCCTGGTACCTGGAGTCCATCCCTGGTGCGCTGTGCCGGCTCGGGTCGCGGACGCCTGGCTCGACGGCTGATTTCGACATCCACCAGGCGGTTTTCGACGTGGACGAACGCGTCATCGGCTGCGGAGTCCGGCTGATGGCGGCGACCGCGCTGACTGCTTTGTCCGGAGATGGTCCGGTTCCGCACGGCTCCGAGCCGGGCGCCACGGCCAGGCGCCCGCAGATCGCCGATGCCGCGCTTACCTGACCCAGGCTGATTGATCGAGCTTCTCAGTCGTATTTACTGATTTCGTCGATCAATGCCGAAAATCGGCAGCTCGCCGTGCGGGGGCGGCTGCGCATACAGTAAAAGGCCGGGACTGCCGCCCTGGTCGCCCTGGTCGTCCGGTCCGGTCCGGTCCGGGAGCGGTGGCGGCTGCTGGCGCACAGAAAGCCGCCAGGCCTGGCGGTCCTGGAATCTCAGCTACGGGAGTGGCAGCTCGTGTCGTCGCAGCAAGATGAGCCCGCCGCGGGCAAGGACGCGGTCCGGCCTACGGCAGCAGGACAGCCTCCAGAGAAGACGCCGTGGAAGCGGCGCGGGGACGGCAAGACGGTGTTCCGCCGTGAGGCGCCGTTTATCTTCTTCTGGCTCTGGATCGCGTTCGTGATCTTCAACGTGGTCCAGGTAGTCATCCCTGATCACAACTATTTCTCGATCGAGCTCTCGGTGGGGCTGATCGGCTTGACGGGCCTCGCCTACGCCTGCGGCTTTCGTCCCCGCGTCATCGCGGACGAGGAGTCCATCCTTGTCCACAATCCGGTGCGGGACCACCAGGTGCTGTGGGGCGCGCTGACCGGGGTCTCGCTCGGTGAATCCGTCGAACTCCACTGCGCCAGGCCGGCGCCGAAGAAGGATAAAACGGTCTACTGCTGGGCGCTGTACGCGAACAGGAAGGCGCGACGGCGCAACCACGGCGGCACGCTGTTCGGCTCGATGCGCACCCAGCTGTCGGGCAACTCGCGGCTGCCGCCCGAGGCTCGCGAACTCGAACGGACCGAGCCGGTCGAGCTCATGGCCGCTGAACTCGGGAACAGGCTGGGCGAGGCGCGGGAGCGCGGCGTACCGGCCGCCGTGCTCGAGAGCCGCACCGCCTGGGTGCCGATAGCCAGCTTCTGCGTCCCTGCTGCGGCGCTGCTGGGGCTCCTCCTGGCCAGGTAGCGGCCTAGCCACCGACCGAGGTGCACGGCCGCCGGCGCAGCCAGGCGACGTAATCGGCGGGGGCGCCTGCGGTGTCGGCCGCGTCGGCCATGATGGCGAGGTAGCGAGCCGACGGCAAGCCGCCTTCGTAGTCGTTCAGCACGTAGAGCCAGGCGACTGCCTCGCCGTCCAGCGTCGCGACCCGCACCTTGGTCTTGCGGTAATAGCCAAGGGTTACCCCGTCCCACCGGTCGAGCGCCGCCTCGTCGGCTTCGCTGACCTCATACAGGACCACGAAGACGCGGGTGCCTGAGCCCTCGACGACGGTAGCGAGCGCGCCCTCCCAGCCGAGGTCCTCGCCGCCGAAGGTGAGCCGCCAGCCTTCCAGCCAGCCGGTGCCGTGCTGCGGCGAATGCGGGCAGCGCCTGGCCATCTGCTCAGGATCCATGTTGCTGCCGTAGGCCGCGTATATCGCCACGACAGACAAGCGTACGAGCCCGCGGCTCGCTGCGTCTGCTAACCCCGTGGCTGCGCCTGGCCGGCGCTGATGCTCGCAGCCTGGCCGCGGGTACGACAGAATGGGAAAGCGTGGGCCAGCCTCGCACGAAGATCGCGATCATCGGCGGCGGGCCGGGCGGTTACGAGGCTGCCCTGGTCGCCGCCCAGCTCGGCGCTGAGGTGACCGTGGTCGAACGTGACGGCCTCGGCGGCGCTTGCGTGCTGACCGACTGCGTCCCCTCCAAGACGCTCATCGCCACCTCAGGCATGATGGCCGGCCTTGATGGCGCACCGGCCCTGGGTATCCGGATTACCGCGGACCGGAACGTGGCCGTCGGGCTCGATGCCCCACGCCTGTACGCCAGGGTCCTGTCGCTGGCCAGAGCCCAGTCGGCGGATGTGGCCTCCCGGCTGTCGGCCGAAGGAGTCAAGGTGGTCGCGGGCACTGCGCGCCTGGCAGGTCCGCGCACCGTGCTGGCCGGTGATACCGAGATCGATGCTGACGCGGTCCTGATCGCGACGGGGGCGCAGCCGAGGGTGCTGCCAGGCTCAGAGCCGGATGGCGAGCGGATCTTGAACTGGCGCCAGCTCTACGACCTGACCGAACTGCCCGAGGAACTGATCGTGGTCGGCTCGGGCGTGACCGGCGCTGAATTCGCCGGCGCCTACCAGGCGCTCGGCTCGCAGGTCACCCTGGTGTCCTCGCGCGAGCGGGTGCTGCCGCACGAGGACGCCGACGCGGCGGTGGTCGTCGAGGACGTCTTCCGGCGCCGCGGCATGACCGTGCTCGGCAAGTCCAGGGCCGAGCGGGTTACCCGATCCGGCGACGGCGTGACCGTCGCGCTGGCGGACGGCCGGACCGTTCGCGGCACGCATTGCCTGCTGACCGTCGGCATGGTGCCGAACACCGGCGGCCTTGGCCTGGCCGAGGCTGGCATCGAAGTCGACGACCGCGGTTTCGTGCGGGTGGACAAGGTATCGCGCACCTCGGCTCCCGGCGTCTACGCGGCCGGCGACTGTACCGGCGTCCTCATGCTCGCCTCGGTCGCGGCGATGCAGGGCAGAATCGCGATGTGGCACGCGCTCGGTGAGGCGGTCAAGCCGCTGCGGTTGTCCAACGTAGCCGCGACGATCTTCACCGAGCCGGAGATTGCCACGGTCGGCGTGCCGGAGAAGGCGGTGGCCGCCGCGAGACCCCGGACGCGATCGTGGTCAAGCTGCCGCTGGCCACGAACGCCAGGGCCAAGATGCAGGGCTTCAGGGACGGGTTCGTCAAGCTCATCGCGCGGCGCAGCAGCGGCACCGTGCTCGGCGGTGTCGTTGTTGCCCCGCGCGCGAGCGAGCTGATCCTGGCGATATCACTGGCGGTGGAACGGCAGCTCAGCGTCGATCACATCGCGCACACCTTCGCTGTGTACCCGTCGCTGTCAGGCAGCCTGACCGAGGCGGCACGCAGGCTGATGCAGCCCGCCGAAGGCGCCGACCACTAGAGCAGCCAGCCGGCTAATGCGTCGGACGGCCAAGGTCCGGGTCTTCCGGCACGTCAAGGCCGTGCTGTTGCAGCCGCCTGACCCGAATGTCGTCGGCGTAGGCCGCGACCGTGAAGACACTGCCGCACAAGATCAGCGCGATCATCATCACCGCGAACCAGGCAGGCGCAGGCGAGAGCGTGAGCAGCAGGGCTGCGACGACAGCGCAGACCGGGATGATGACGGCCAGGTGCCGAAGCACTGTCCGGGCGCGCCAGCCCGCATCGGTCAGCTCGTGCTGTACCCAGTCCAGGTTCTTGGCCGGCAGCCGGAAGCCCGAGGCGAATCTCAGCCAGGCGAGGACGCCAGGATCGCCGGGGATCTTCGGCATCAGCGGAGCTGGCAGATGACGGCCCCGGCCGGTACTGTCTGCCCGACCTGAATGCTCAGGCCGGTGACCGTGCCGGCTTTGTGCGCGGTCAGCGGCTGCTCCATCTTCATCGCCTCCAGCACCACGATGGTGTCGCCGGCGTTGACCTGCTTGCCGTCGGCGGCCTCGATCTTCACGATCGTGCCCTGCATCGGACTGACCAGTTCATCGCCGCTCGGCACCGCTCCTGCCGCGCTGCCGCGCCTGCCGCCCGCCTGCCGCCTGCCTGGCCTGCCCCGCCTGGCTCGGCCCGGCGCTAAATCCCGCGGGCACCGTGACTTCCAGCCGTTTGCCGCCGACCTCCACGACGATCGTGTCGCGGCCTGCTGCCTCCACCGGCGCCGCAGTGCCCTCATACGGCGGGATGCTGGCGGCGAACTCGGTCTCGATCCACCGGGTGTGCACGCGGAACGGCTCGTCGGTGAACGCCGGGTCGCTGACCACCGCCCGGTGGAAGGGCAACACTGTCGGCATGCCGTCGATCTCGAACTCGGCCAGCGCTCGCCGGGCCCGCTCCAGCGCCTGCTGCCGGGTCGCGCCGGTGACAATCAGCTTGGCAATGAGCGAGTCGAAAGCCTGCGGCACGGTCTGCCCGGCGGTATATCCGGCGTCGAGCCGGACTCCTGGCCCGGACGGCTGGCGCCAGCCGGTAATTGTTCCTGGCGCCGGCAGGAAACCGCGGCCGGCGTCTTCGGCGTTGATCCTGAACTCGATCGAGTGGCCGCGACTTTCCGGGTCGGTAAAGCTCAGCACCTCGCCGTCGGCGATACGGAACATCTCGCGGACCAAGTCGATGCCGCTGACCTCCTCGGTGACCGGATGCTCGACCTGGAGCCGCGTGTTGACCTCGAGGAATGACACTGTGCCGTCCTGGCCGATCAGGAACTCGCAGGTGCCGGCGCCCACGTACCCGGCTGCGCGCAGGATGTCAGCGGAGGCGGTACGCAACTGCTTGTCTTGCTCCGGGGTCAGGAACGGAGCGGGTGCTTCCTCGACCAGCTTCTGGTGCCGCCGTTGCAGCGAGCAGTCCCTGGTGGACACGATCACGACGGTCCCGTGACTGTCGGCAAGACACTGCGTCTCCACATGCCTGGGCTTGTCGAGGTACCGCTCGACGAAGCACTCGCCGCGACCGAAAGCCGCGACCGCCTCCCGGACCGCGGACTCGAACTGGCCGGCGATCTCCGCTGTGGTCCTGGCGACCTTGAGGCCGCGCCCGCCGCCGCCGAACGCTGCCTTGATCGCGATCGGCAGCCCGTACTCAGCAGCGAAGGCGGACGCCTCGTCCGCACCGCTGACCGGGCCATCGGTCCCGGGCGCCAGGGGCGCACCGACCTGCTTGGCAATGTGCCGGGCCCGCACCTTGTCGCCGAGAGCCTCGATCGCGGCAGGCGGCGGCCCGATCCAGGTCAGTCCGGCACCGATCACCGCACGGGCAAAGTCGGCGTTCTCGGCGAGGAACCCGTAGCCAGGGTGGACGGCGTCGGCTCCGCTCGCAGCCGCCGCTCGGAGGATCTTGCCGATGTCCAGGTAACTCTCGGCAGCGCTCTGACCGCCGAGTGCAAAGGCCTCGTCCGCCATGGTCACGTGCAGCGCGTCCAGGTCAGTCTCGCTATAGACGGCTACGCTGGCGAGTCCGGCGTCGCGACAAGCTCGCACGATCCGGACGGCAATCTCACCCCGGTTAGCGATCAGGACCTTGCGCACGTGCGTTGTCTCCTCATTTCGACTGTGAGGAGTCTAGGTGAGAACGTCCGGAAGTGACCTAGCGAGGGAGCGCGCTAGCGCGCCAGGCGCCTGGTCCGGCGGTCACCGCCGGGCGCAGCAGCCGCTCTTTAGCAGCCCACTGACTGACCTGATCGCGGGGCGCGTGATCTGACCCGGCCGACCGGCCGCCGAGCACGATGACCAGAGCCGCGAGTTCTGCTGCGGTGGGCTCGCCGCGCACAACCCGCAGCGGCGGGCGGTCCTGCGCCGGGGCAGGAAAATCTGCTGGCAATGGACTCAGCCCTTCGACTTGCCGACACCGAGGCCGAACTGGCGATGCACTCTGGCCCAGAACGCGTCCCGCAGCCACTCCCTTGCTTCCTGGTAGGCGCGCAGCGACAGACCTAGCTCCTTCTCGGCGTCGACCAGCAGTTCCTTGTCGATGACGGGCGGCAGGATCGGTCCTGGCAGCAGATCGCGGATGTTGTCCTCGCCGCGCGTCAGGATCCACTTCTGCGCGACGTGCTCGCCCGCCTCCTCGACTCGTTCCCTGTCCGGGCCGAGTCGCGCGGACGGCAGGTGGTTGAGCTGCATCGGCCTGGAGTAGGGCCGGGAGAGGTGGCGGTCGCCGAAGACCTGGGCGGGCGAGGGCGCGCCCTGCACGTTCTGCGCGGGCAGCGACTGGCCCGCTCTGACCGTGCCGGCCTCGGTCGCCGCGGCCGCGGCCGGCGGGGCAAGCTGCCTGGTGAAGTAGGGCTCAACGAACGACCGCTCGAGGACGTTGACCGTGTCGGACTCCCACACCAGTCGCTCAGCCTGGTTCGTCCCGTAAGGCGGCTCGATGCCCCATAGGTGAATCCGGACACCGAAGGCCTGCGCGGCTTCCACTGCCGGGACCATGTCCTCGTCACCGGCGACCAGGATCGCGTCGGTGATGGCCCGGTGCCTGGCCAGCGCCTCCATGTCGGCCCTGATCTGCGCGTCCACGCCTTTTTGCTGGCCGCGGGCGTTCAGGTTGCCGAGGCGGAGCTTGACCCACGGCATCTGGGCGATGACCCGCTGGTCAATCGTGGGTACCCGGTCCCTGGCGGCGTCGTACCAGTACACCCGCAGCAGTTCCCCCCTGACCTGGTCCTCGGCGTGCCTGGTCAGCGCCTGGATTAGCTTGTCGGCGTCGACCCGGTACTCGCGCCGGGAAGCAGCGCTGAACAGCAGCTCTCCCGTCGACGCGTAGATGTAGCCGACGTCGACCATGATCGCGTAGCGGGACAGCAGCGGCAGCGGCGGGCCAGTTTCGGTCATAGTACTGACGACTCTAACCGCACCAGCGGCTATGGAGCTGCCAGAAGCCGGTACCGCTGCGCGATCAGGCCGTCACGATGTGGTGTTCCCGGCCTGCTCAGCTGCTGTCGTCAGGTCCTGAGGCGCCGGGTCCGCTTGCGCTGTCTCGTCGCCGGATCCGACGACGACAGCGGCGGCGGCGGCGGGCTCCGGCAGCGGCCTGGCGAAGGCGAGGGCAGCAGCCAGGCAGGTCGCCGGGATACTCACGACGACATACCGCAGCGAGAAGTCAGCCGTTGCCGCCGGGATGACCTCCATGGCCAGCGCCGCCAGCCAGGGGAGGAGGGCAGGGCCACCCCAGCCGCGCCGTCTGCGCAACGCTCCGCCGCGCCAGCTGCCGACGACGCCGGCCAGGCCGATCAGCATCAGCACCCCGATCATGGTGCCGCGCACGTACATGATCGTCTGGTAGTCGATCATGATGCTCGCATACGGTTGCACGGCCCTGGTATCGGCCGCATGATCGCCGGTGTACTTCAGCTGCACCTGGTGCAGCGCCGCGATTCCTGCCGCGATAGCGGCAGGCGACGAGCCGCCCAGGGCGTTCTGGGACTGTGTGGCGTTGCTGAACTGGTACCGGTCGGCCATCTCGGCGCTCGGGACGTCGGGCCGGTTCCAGGCGAAGGTCAGCAGCCAGCTGTGCGCGACCGTACTGGCGTACGCGAGCGGCTGCGCCTCGATAGCGTCGCGGGCGAACTGCTCCGCCAGGTGATTCCGCTGGACCGTGAACTTCTCCGTCCCCGTGCCGACGGCCAGCAGCGGAGAGTTCGCCTCCCAGATGTAGAACGGAGCCTCGGGCCGGGTGGCCGGCGCCCCTGTCGGGCACAGCGGCCGCAAGCTGGCGGGCGGCTTGATGACGGCGCAGTCGGCGAAGGTCGTCGTCCGCGACCACAGGAAAACGCCGTCGGCCGTGTTGAAGGCGACGCGGTGGTAGCGGATGTCGAACCAGCCGAGGTAGGCGGCCAGCGGCAGCGCGCCGCCGACTGCTGCCGCCACGACGCGCCGCCAGCCAAACCGGCGGATCAGCATGTAGCCGAGCAGCACGACCAACAGCGGGAGCCCGACCGGCCAGAACGTGGACGCGATGCCCAGCAGCAGGGCTGCGGCCGGCATCGACCAGCGCGGCCGCGCGGCATCGGGCCACCACAAGACCAGGACCAGCGCCAGCGCGGCGAGGAAGGTGAACAGGCAGTCCGCCAGGATCTCCTGCTCGAGCTGGATCACGTAGCTGTCGAGCAGCACCGGCAGCGCGGCCAGGGTCGCGGCCCAGGCGGGGAGGCGGTAGCGGTGCCGGAGCAGGGCGTAGATCAAGACTGCGGTGATCAGGCCGGTCAGGTGCTGGACGCCGGTCACCAAGGCGAAGCTGTGGAACGGGCGCAAGAACGCCAGGAAGACGCCGTATCCGGACTCGCGGGAGTTACCGGGATACCAGGTCAGGCCAGAGTTGACGTAGGAGACCGAGTCCCCGCCGTACCAGATAGCCGGGGGAAATCCCAGCATCGTGATCACGCGCAGGCCGACGCCGGCGAGCAACGCGAGCAGGAATACCCAGTGCCTGACTAGGAAAGATCGCAGTGCTCGGACTCTCACGGCCGCTATTTTGCCATGCACAGCGGACTCGTCCGGCCGGTCCGCGCCGAGCTCACCGGGATTTAGCGCGGCGAGTTCGCCGGGGCTTTAGAGCGGGATGTTGCCGTGCTTCTTGGGCGGCAATGTTTGCCGCTTAGTACGCAGCGCGCGCAGCGCCCGTGCCACCGACGATCTGGTTTCGGCCGGCCTGATGACCGCATCGACATAGCCACGCTCGGCCGCGATGTACGGGTTGAACAGCGTGTCCTCGTATTCGGAGATCCGCTGCTTGCGAAGGTCGGCACGCTGCTGCAGGTCGTCGACGGCGGCCAGGTCGCGCCGGTACAAGATGTCGACCGCGCCGTCGGCGCCCATCACCGCGATCTGGGCGGTCGGCCAGGCCAGGTTGATGTCGCCGCCCAGGTGCTTGGAACCCATGACGTCGTAGGCGCCGCCGTAGGCCTTGCGGGTGATCACTGTGATCTTGGGCACCGTGGCCTCGGCGTAGGCATAGATCAGCTTGGCGCCGCGCCGGATGATGCCGCCCCACTCCTGGCCAGTTCCCGGCAGGAAGCCGGGTACATCGACGAAGGTCACTACCGGGATGCTGAACGCATCGCAGGTCCTGACGAACCTGGCGGCCTTCTCCGAAGCGTCGATGTCCAGCGTGCCGGCCGAATGCATCGGCTGGTTCGCCACCACGCCAACCGACGCCCCGTCCACCCTGCCGAACCCCACCAGGATGTTCTGCGCGAAGCCAGCGTGGATCTCCAGGAAGGTGCCGTCGTCAAGGACATGCTCGATGACCTGGTGCATGTCGTAAGGCTGCCGTGGCGAATCCGGGATGAGCGCGTCAAGCTCGCTGTCGTAGTCCGTGACCGCCAGCGCCTCGGCTGGATCTGCCGGTGCAGGGCCGGCGGGCGGCTCGGTCAGGTTGTTCGAGGGCAGGTAGGACAGCAGTTCCCTGGCGAAATCCAGGCAGTCCTGCTCGTCGGCTGCCTGGTAATGGGCAACGCCGGACTTGGCGTTGTGCGCATGGGCGCCGCCGAGATCCTCCTGGCTCACCTCCTCGCCGGTGACCGTCTTGATGACCTCAGGGCCGGTGATGAACATGTACGAGGTTTTGTCGACCATCAACGTGAAGTCGGTGATAGCGGGGGAGTACACCGCTCCGCCCGCGCACGGGCCCATGATCAGGGAGATCTGCGGGATCACGCCGGAGGAGATCACATTGCGGTAGAAGATCTCGCCGTACAGGCCGAGCGCTACCACGCCCTCCTGGATCCTGGCTCCGCCGCTGTCGTTGATGCCGATCATGGGGCAGCCGGTCTTCAGCGCGTAGTCCATCACTTTGACGATCTTCTCGCCGAAGACCTCGCCGAGAGACCCGCCGTTCACCGTGAAGTCCTGGCTGAACACGGCCACCGGCCGGCCGTCAACGGTGCCGTAACCGGTCACGACGCCGTCGCCGTACGGCCGGTTCCTGGCCATGCCGAAATCGGTAGCCCGGTGCCTGGCCAGCTCGTCGAACTCGGTGAACGACTCAGGGTCGAGCAGGACATCGATGCGCTCGCGGGCCGTCATCTTGCCCTTCGCGTGCTGCCGCTCAACCTGCCGGGCTGCTCCGGCGTGGATCGCCTCGTAGCGGCGCTTGTCCAGGTCGGCAAGCTTGCCTGCGGTGGTGTGCAGGTCCGGCTCGTCAGCCGGAGGCTCGGTGGAACGCGGTGCCGCTGCTGGGTCGGAGGCCATGCGGGACAGGGTAGGGCAGAACTACCGTGCTGCGTCTGCCGGGCTGGCTGGTGCCGGGCTGGCTGGTGCGGGGCTTGCTGATGCGGGGCTGGCTGGTGCCGCCGCGAGCGGCTGGCCGGCCGTGACATCAGCGGGACTTGATGTCAGCGACCTGGCACGGGAAGTGGCGATGCCGATGCCGAGCGCGAGGCAGGACAGCGGGATGGCCACGATGATGTAGCGGTACAACGACGCGGTCAGCATCGCCGGGGAAAGGATGCTCACCGCGGCGAGGCCCCAGGGCAGCAGCTGCATGCCGCCGAACCGCCGCCAGGCCCTGAGCACGAAGACCAGCCCCGCCAGCACGACGCCGAGGAACACCAGGCCAGGGAACTGGACAGGCTGCTGGTACAGCAGCATGAAGTAGGCATAGGGCTGGACGGCCCTGGTATTGCCGGTGCCGGCAAAGCGGGCAATGTCACTGGCGTAGTAGCCGGGCAGGCTCGGGATCCGGGCGCCAGGGATGAACGTCATGTAGGCGCCGCCCTGCGGCCTGTCGGTCGTCAGGAAGACAAGCAGCACGTTCTCGGTGACCGTCCTGGCGTAGCCGAGGGGGTTGGCCACGATGGCGTGCTCGGCAAACCGCATGCCGAGCTTGTTGTTGTAGGCGTTGATGCCAGGGTGCTTGTCGATCCGCCAGTAAGCGTCAGGTGCCCAGAGGTAATCCCCTGGACTTGGCTCGCTGAGCAGCGCGGATACCGACCACGGTGGTGCCTTGCCTGCCGGTACCGCGGGCTTTTCCAGGTTGGGGCACAGCGGGCGCAGGTCCGCCGGCAGTTTCATCGTGGCGCAGTTGGCGAACGTGGTTGTCCGCGACCACAGGAAGATGCCGTCGGATTCTGTCAGATTGTATTTGCCGTACTGGGAATGGAAAGCCAGCACGTAGGCGCCGACCGGGATGACGAAGACCAGCGCCGCAGCCGCGATGGCCTTCCAGCCAACCCGCCTGATCAGCAGGAAGACAGCCGCCACGAGGGCCAGTGGCAAGCCGTTCCCGCGCAGCAGCGCACTGTAGGCAAACAGCAGCGCGGCCAGCGCGCACTGCCAGGGGCGCGGCGTGCGGCGGCTGAGCAGGAGCGCCGTGGCGGCCACGATGACCAGGCAGAACAGCGTGTCCGGCAGGATGTAGGTTTCCAGCGCTATCTGATGGCTGTCGAACAGAGTCGGCAATGCCAGCAGGCAGGCGCCCCAGCCGGGCAGGCCCCAGTAGCGCAGCAGCCCGTACACGATCGTGGCAATTGCCAGGCCCATGACGTGCTGGCTGGTGGTGATCAGCAGCAGCGAGTGCGGCAGCCCGCGGAACAGGCTCAGGAAGAAGGGATACCCGTTCGGCCTGATCACGCCGAGCGCGCCGGTGATCGCCGCCCGCATGTACAAGAAGGAGTCTGAGGTCATCTGCGCCGGCCTGAACGCCAGCGAGGACAGGATGCGCGGGATCAGCGACAGCACAAGCGCGATGGTGAACAGCCGGTGCCGCTGCCATAGTGCCCTGGGCGCGATCTCACCGCCGAGCCTGGTGGCCTGGCTCTTGGCTGAGGCCAGCAGCCTGGCGGCATGCCGTTGGACGGCCACGTACCGGGGCACGGCTACACCGGGCCCCGTTGTTCGTGCCGTCTGCTCGGTCAGCGCTCGCCCCACGTATTTTGGGTCGCGCAGTCGGTCCCGGCTGCGCGCCGTGCCTCGATTCCGCAAGGAGCATTGCGCATCGTAGCGGACTAAAAACTTAGAGTAAGAAAACGTTTACGAATCCGTGGTAAGCATAAGCCCGGGTACGTCACTTGCCGGACAAACTGATCAGGAGTCAGGCCATGACAGGCACGACGCAGCGGACGCCGCAGCCGGCACTGTCCGCGCCACCACTGTCTGAGCCAGCCCTGCACGCGGCCATCGTGCCCGCATCGAGGCTCTTCACCGACGTCAGGGTGCTCGAGCGGACCGGATCAACCAATGCCGACCTGCTGGCTGCCGCCCGGGCTGGCGCGCCAGCCGGCGCAGTACTGGCAGCCGAGAACCAGACCAGCGGCCGGGGCAGGCTGGACCGCAGGTGGCAGAGTCAGCCGGGTACCGCCCTGACGTTCTCCGTGCTGCTACGCCCGGCCGGGGTGCCGGCGGCCAACCGTGGCTGGCTGCCGTTGCTGGCCGGGGTCGCCGTCGCATCCGCGTTGCGGTCAAGGACTGGTCTGGACGTGGTCCTGAAATGGCCAAACGACGTGCTCTGCAACGGTGCCAAGCTGGCCGGGATCCTCGCTGAGCAAGCCGGGGACGCCATCGTGGTCGGCGTCGGCCTCAATGTGAGCTCAGCCGAGGACGAACTGCCGACGGACCAGGCAACCTCGCTGTTGCTGCAGGGCGCCAGTGATCTCGACCGGCAGGACCTGCTGGCCGCGATCCTGCGCGAGTTCGAGCACTGGTACCTGCGCTTTGCGGCCGGGCCGGCGCCGGGCGACGCCGCGAGCAGCGGGCTCCGCGCCGAGTACTTGCGTTGCTGCAGCACGATCGGCCTCGACGTGCGCGTCGAGTTGCCGGGTGCCGATCCCCTGACAGGGCGGGCGTGCGACGTGGACGGCGTCGGGCGATTGCTGATCAGCGCCGCCGACGGTGTTCGCGCGGTCAGTGCCGGCGACGTCGTGCACGTCCGGCCACAGCGTTAGTGCCCTGCTGACTTTCCGCCGTATTCCGCCCGGATGTGCCTGTTCCTCGCGGATGTTGTGTGACGATGTGGCCTATGGCCAGTGCGGCAGGACTCACTGACGGGGAGCGCCTCGTCCTGCGGCTGCACCGGCACTGGAAGACCGTACTGCGGCCGGCCCTGATCCTGGCTGCGACCGTCGCCGTGCTGCTGGTGCTGTTGATCTTCCTGCCATCGGCTCGCGATGCTGCGCTGGCCAGGCTCGGTCTTGGCCTGGTCGCCCTGGTAGTCGTGCTGATCTGGGTGGCCGGCCCGCTGCTGCGCTGGCGCACGACAAGTTATGAGCTGACCAACCGCCGGCTGCGGCTACGGTCCGGCATCCTGACCAGGACCGGACGCGACTTTCCCCTCACCAAGATCAGTGACGTGTCGTTTTCGCAAGGCCTGCTTGACCGGCTGCTCGGCTGCGGTCGGCTGGTAGTCGAGTCACCAGGCGAGCGCGGTCAGCTGATCTTGACCGAGATCCCGCACGTGCAAGACGTTCAGGCCACGCTGTTCCAGCTCGTCGAGAACGAGCAGGAGCGGCTGGTCAGGGAACAGCAGCCGCCGCTGCCCGGTTAGGTCAGGCGACCGCCAGCCGTCGCGCAGAACGAGGTACCCGATGTCAGACCTGCCGCGCCAGATATCGGTCCGCGAGGTGGGGCCGCGCGACGGGCTGCAGAACGAGCAGCCGGTCCCGACCGCGGCCAAGATCGAGCTGATCGACCGGCTGTCGGGGACAGGAGTGCGGCGGATCGAGGCAGTGTCGTTCGTCAGGCCTGACGCGATCCCGCAGATGGCCGATGCCGAGGAGGTCTGGCAGGGCATCGCCAGGGCCGAGCACGTCAGGTACTCCGCGCTGGTGCCGAATTTGCGCGGTGCCATCCGGGCCCTGGATAACGGCCTGACCGAGATCGAAGCCGTGGTGTCGGCCTCCGACACGCACAACCGCAAGAACGTGAACCGGAGTACCGAGCAGTCGCTGGACGAGATCGCGCAGATCATCAAGCTGGCGCACGACCGCGGCGCTACCTGCCAGGTGATCGTATCGACAGCCTGGGGCTGCCCGTACGAGGGCGACGTACCGGTGGAACGCGTCGTGGCAACGGCCGGGCGCAGCATCGCGGACGGCGCGGATACGATCTCGTTCGGCGACACCACCGGAATGGCGACACCGGGACGGGTGTACCGGCTGGTCGGCGAGTTCCGCTCGGCTTATCCGGACTCCGCGCTGAACTTGCATTTCCATAACACCAGGGGGACTGGCCTCGCCAACGTGCTCGCTGCCCTGCAGCTGGGAGTCGCGGACTTCGACGCCTCAGTGGGCGGGCTCGGCGGCTGCCCGTACGCACCGGGAGCCACTGGCAACATCGCGACGGAAGAACTCGTGCACATGGTCGAGGACATGGGCGTGCACACCGGCATCGACCTGGCGAAGCTGATCGACGCGGCGGCAGACGCCGAGCGGATCATCGGGCGTGAACTGCCCTCGCAAGTGCTCAGGGCCGGGCCGCGGTCCAAGACCATCGCGGTCTAGGCCCGCCGCAGCTGATTCCGGCGCAGCGCCGTGGCCCCGGGTGGTCATGCGATGTTTGATCGCGACTTATCCGGAGACTTGGTCGCCTATTCAGTATCGGTAGGCCGGATCGGAGTCAAAACAATGGCGATATTCAGCCACCGCAAGTACAGCTGGTTCTACATCATCTGGATTCTTATCGGGATCGTGGTCGCCTGGGAGAAGGCATACATCACGGTTCGCCTGCTGGAACTTATACTCTCCGCGCTGCTGGCGATCTTCTTGTGGCCGCTGATCTTGCTGGGTGTCAGCCTGCACATCCATTAGCGCCGCATAGTTACCAGCAGGGCAGGTAGTTCAGTTCGTGAGCTCGTGCCGGGGCGGCGGTTCCCTCCACTCCCGCCGTCCCGGCACGTTTGTCGTACGCTCGCCACCGTGAGCGCAACCGAGGAAACCTCAGCCGGCCACCCAGAACTGGCCGAGATCAGGACCAGGATCGCCAAAGGCGGTGCCGAGCGGTATCACCAGCAGGCGGCTGAGCAGGGCAAGCTGTTCGCGCGAGAGCGGATCGAACTGCTGGTGGACGCCGGCAGTTTCACCGAAGACGGCGCGTTCGCCAACGTGCTGGCGAGCGGGCTTCCGGCCGACGGCGTGATCACCGGTACCGCGACGCTGGACGGACGCCCGGTCGCCCTGATGGCCAACGACTCCACAGTCAAGGCGGGCTCGTGGGGCGCGCGAACTGTCGAGAAGATCATCAGGGTGATTGAGCAGGCGTACTCCCGCGGCCTGCCGATGATCTATCTGGTCGACTCGGCCGGCGCGCGGATCACCGATCAGGTGCAGATGTTCCCCGGCCGCCGCGGCGCTGGCAAGATCTTCCACACCCAGGTCCGGGCATCGGGGTCGATTCCCCAGGTATGCGCGCTGTTCGGGCCGTCAGCCGCCGGCGGCGCCTACATTCCGGCGTTCTGCGATTTCGTCGCGATGGTGGACGGCAACGCCTCGATGTACCTGGGCAGCCCGCGGATGGTCGAGATGGTGGTCAGCGAGCACACCACGCTGGAGGAGATGGGCGGGGCAAGGATGCACTGCTCAGTCTCCGGCGTCGGGCATTTCCTGGCGTCCACCGAGGCCGAGGCGATTGCCGCTGTCCGCTCCTACCTGTCCTACCTGCCCGGCAACTGGCAGCAGCCGCCGCCTGCCGCCGCGCCGCGGCCGCCGAAGGCGACCGACCTGCGCGCCCTGGTGCCGGTCAGCGAGCGGCAGGCCTTCGACATGCGCCGGTACGTACGCGGCCTGGTGGATGAGGACTCGCTGTTCGAGATCCACGCGCTGTGGGCGCGCGAACTCGTCGTCGGCTTCGCCCGGCTCGACGGCCAGCCGATCGGCGTGGTTGCCAACAACCCGATGTTCAAGGGCGGCGTGCTGTTCGTCGACTCGGCCGACAAGGCAGCGCGGTTCATTCAGCTGTGCGACGCGTTCGGCCTGCCGCTGCTGTTCCTGGCTGATGTGCCCGGCTTCATGGTCGGCACGGCGGTCGAACGACAGGGCATCATCAGGCACGGCGCCAAGATGATCAGCGCGGTGTCGGAGGCGACGGTGCCCAAGATCTGCGTGATCGTCAGGAAGGCCTACGGCGCCGGGCTCTACGCGATGGCCGGCCCCGGTTTCGAGCCCGACGCCACGCTGGCGCTGCCCACCGCCAAGATCGCAGTCATGGGCGCCGAGGCAGCGGTCAACGCCGTTTACTTCAACCGGCTGGCGGCGATCGAGTCCGCGCCGGAGCGGGAAGCCGAGGTCGGCCGGCTGCGGGCAGAATACGAGGCAGACATCGACGTGCTCAGGCTGGCTGGCGAGCTGATCGTCGATGACGTGGTCGAGCCTGAGGATCTGCGGGCCCAGCTCGTTCGCCGGTTCGCCGCCGCGCGCGGCAAGGACCGGTCTTTCTCCCGTCGCCGGCACGGGGTGACACCGGTCTGAGTTTCCGGTGGCCCGAGCAGAGGCGCTGCCGCGCGCCGGGTCGCCACGTTCCCTGCCGGTGTCCCTGACGGCCAGAATCTGTGCGGATGCCGGTTATTTGCGCATCGCATGGTCAAGCGGCGGGCAAGAGATCGCTGGTGGTGCGTGTAGCGGACCGGTAAAGGCCCGGTCGGCCCTACCATCAGACCATGACCAGCGTTTTGCTTGCCGAAGATGATCCCGCGATTTCCGAGCCACTAGCCCGCGCGCTGCGCCGCGAGGGCTACGAGGTCGACGTCGCGGCGGACGGGCCGGGCACCCTCGAGGCCGCGCGGAACGGCGGCATCGATCTCATCGTCCTCGATATCGGCCTGCCTCGGATCGACGGGCTGGAGGTGTGCAGGCGGATCCGCTCGTCCGGCCAGTCGGTGCCGGTGCTGATCCTGACCGCGCGGGCCGACGAGGTGGACACCGTCATCGGCCTGGACGCTGGCGCTGACGACTACGTGACGAAGCCGTTCCGGCTGGCTGAGCTGCTGGCCAGGGTCCGGGCGCTGCTGCGGCGCGGTGCTACCGAGACCAAGACGGTGCAGGGCGTGCGGGTCGACACCGATGCCCGCCGGGCCTGGCTCGGCGAGACCGAGATCGAGCTGACCTCCAAGGAATTCGATCTGCTTGCGCTGATGGTGGCCGAGGCCGGCAAGGTCGTCACCCGGGAACAGATCATGCGGCAGGTGTGGGACTCCAAGTGGTGGGGTTCGACCAAGACGCTGGACATGCACGTGTCCTGGTTGCGCCGCAAGCTCGGCGACGACGCGCACAGCCCGCAGTACATCACCACAGTTCGCGGCGTCGGATTCCGCTTCGAGCGCGGCGACTGACCGTACTCTGGGTGGTGTAACGGCTGGCTGTCCGGTGGTCAGCCCGGACAGGCTGGAGCAGGAGAAATGCGCCGGCGCCTGCTGATCTCCATGGCTGCGGTCGCGATCGCGGCCGTGCTATCGCTCGGCATTCCGCTGGCGATCGTGCTTCGCCACCTGCAGGTCGACACCGCTGTCCAGTACCTGCGCGGCGACGCGGAGCGTATCGCCAACGAGATGTCGCAGCGAGCTGGTACCGGCGGGCTGCCCTCTGGCGCCAATTACGCCAAGGAAATCGCGAAGCTGCCGCAGCGCTACGTGATCATCTGGCAGGGCGGGTCCCCCGTCGATGTGGTCTACACGACCGGCCACAGGCCGCCCCGGCACTCCGTCAGGTCCGGCAGCTTCAGCACCCCTGGCTACCCGAGTCACGGCACCTACCGCGTCACGGTCGAAGCCTCCGCCTCCTACCTGTCGGGCGACCTGACCAAGGAACTGGCGCTGATCGGCGCTGTCGCGGTTGCCGCGATCGGGGTCGCGGTCGTGGTCGCGCTGCTGTACGCGGGGCGTCTCGTCCGGCCGCTGGAAGAGCTGGCCGGTGCGGCTGACCGGCTCGGCCTGGGCGACTCGACGCCGCTCGGCCGCCGGTACGGCATCCAGGAGCTTGACCGGGTGGCCGAGGGCCTGGACGGCTCGGTGCAGCGGATCAACGATCTGCTGGCCGCCGAGCGAGATTTCTCGGTGGACGCCTCACACCAGCTCAGGACGCCGCTCACCGCGCTGTCGATGCGGCTGGAGGAGATGATGGCCGCGGCCGACTACCCGGAGATCGTGCGTGAGGAAGGCGCGGCCGCGCTGGCGCAGACCGAAAGACTGGCCGATGTCGTCAGCCAGTTGCTCGGCCGGGCCAGGCGGCCGGCCCGCGGGGCGCCCACGGTCGCCAGCGTGGATGACATCGTCGGCCAGCAGGTAGTGGAGTGGGAGCCCGCGTTCCGGCGGCTCGGCCGCCGGCTGACGGTTGTCGGCGAGAAGGGGCTGCTGGCATTCGCGACGCCGGGCGGAGCCTCGCAGGTGATCGCGACGCTGCTCGACAACGCACTGGTCCACGGCGCGGGCACCGTCACGATCAGGACCTCGCGCACCCGGCGCTCGGTCGTCATCGAGGTCCGGGACGAAGGCGGCGGCGTGCCTGCCGACCTGGCGCCGCGGATCTTCGAGCGAAGCGTGAGCGGGTCACCGACCGGGACCGGGCTCGGGCTGGCACTGGCTCGCGCGATCGCAGCGGCAGACGGCGGCCAGGTCGTGCTGGTGCGGCCGCGACCGGCCGTCTTCGCCTTGTTCCTGCCGCACGCGACGGCCGATGTCGAAGAGAGTCCGGCCGTCCTCGGCCCTGCCTGAGGCCGTAGGCTACGGCGGTAATGGATCATCAGGAGGCGCCCCCGCGTGCTGCGCGTGGCCAGGATCACACTGCGCCCGCCGCCCGGACCCGGCCGGACATAGCCTCAGCCAGGACGGTGCCTTCAGTGGGCATGGTCGGGGCCGGGCAGCTGGCCAGGATGACGGCCGCCGCGGCCACCGGGCTCGGCGTCACCTTCCGGGTGCTGGCGGCCGACGCCGAGGAGAGCGCTGCCCAGGTTACGGCTGACGTCGTCATCGGCGATCACCGGTCGACTGAGGATTTGCTGGCCTTCGCGGCCGGCTGTGACGTGGTCACCTTCGACCACGAGCACGTGCCGCAGGCCCAGCTCGCAGCGCTCGAGCAGGCCGGGTACGCGGTGCGGCCCGGTGCCGCGGCGCTGCGGTTCGCGCAGGACAAGCTCGCGATGCGACGCCGGCTGACCGGACTGGGCGTGCGGTGCCCCAGGTTCGAGCCGGTCGACAGCCTCGCCGCGGTCGAGGCGTTCGCCGACGGTAGCGACTGGCCGGTTGTGCTCAAGGCGGTGACCGGCGGA
The DNA here is from genome assembly GCA_963767215.1 of uncultured Actinomycetota bacterium. Classification (GTDB taxonomy): domain Bacteria; phylum Actinomycetota; class Actinomycetes; order Streptosporangiales; family Streptosporangiaceae; genus JAJYUU01. The sequence goes on along the minus strand of CAVYDE010000011.1, from coordinate 118,026 downwards.
TACGACGGCCGCGGCGTCTGGGTCTGCCGCGATCCGGCCGAGGCAGCCGAGGTGCTGCGGCACGGGCTGAGCCTGATCGCCGAGGAGTTCGTGCGGTTCGAGCGGGAGCTCGCCGTCTTGATCGCGCGGTCGCCGAGCGGTCACGGTGCCGCTTATCCCGTCGTGCAGACGGTCCAGCAGGACGGAATCTGCCGCGAGGTCATCGCGCCCGCGCCTGAGCTGGCGGATGACAAGGCGGAGGACGCCATCCGGATGGGCCTGGAGATTGCCAGGGACCTGGACGTCATCGGATTGCTCGCGGTCGAGCTGTTCGAGACCCGGCGCGGCCTGCTCGTCAACGAGCTGGCGATGCGCCCGCACAACAGCGGCCACTGGACCATCGAAGGAGCCAGGACTTCTCAGTTCGAGCAGCACCTTCGCGCGGTGCTCGACCTGCCGCTCGGTGCTCCGACCATGACGGCTCCCTGGGCGGTCATGGCGAACGTGCTCGGCGGCCACGACCAGGACTTGTACGGCAAGCTCAACCACGTGATGGCCGCTGACCCCGCGCTGAAGGTGCAGTTCTACGGCAAGGCGGTGCGTCCTGGCCGCAAGGTAGGCCATGTCACGGCCCTCGGCAGCGACCTGAACTCGGTCAGGGATCGGGCCAGCCGAGCGGCTAATTACCTGGCCACCGGGAACGAAGATCAGTGACGAGCGCGGCGGAACGGGGGGATCGCGGATGAGCGTCCGGCCAGTTGTCGGCGTGGTGATGGGCAGCGACTCGGACTGGCCGGTCATGCAGGCCGCCGTCGAGGTGCTGGACGAATTCGGGGTGCCGGCCGAGGCCGATGTCGTCTCCGCGCACCGGATGCCGGCGGACATGATCAGCTACGGCCAGCTGGCATCGAGCCTCGGCCTGAAAGTGATCATCGCCGGGGCCGGCGGCGCCGCGCATCTGCCCGGCATGCTGGCGGCTGTCACGACGCTGCCGGTCATCGGCGTGCCGGTCCCGCTCAAGTACCTGGACGGCCTTGACTCGCTGATGTCGATCGTGCAGATGCCGGCCGGAATCCCGGTGGCGACCGTGGCCATCGGCGGGGCGCGCAACGCGGGACTGCTGGCTATCCGGATCCTTGCCATCAGTAACGCGGAGCTCGCGGAGCAGATGGCCGAGTTCCAGGCCGGGCTGCGATCGTCGGCCCAGGCGAAGGGGGACGCATTGCGTTCGCGCGTGCAGGTGCTGCGCGCGGGGGAGCGTGTCGCCCCGCCGTCGGATGGTTCAGGACCGGGGGCTGGCGGAGCTCTCTAGCCGGGTCGGCGGCGGCCGGGTGCGGGTGCCGGGTGCCGGGTGCCGGGTGCGGTGGGCAGCGTGCCGGGTGCGGAGGGCCTGGTGCGGAGGGCAGCGTGCCGGGTGCCGCCAGCTGGCGAGAAGTGACTCTTCACGGGAATTGGCTCCACATACCGGACGAATCGTACCGGGAACGCGACCGAAACTGATGAAATGTCGTAGCCGTCGGCCACCGTTGACGCATGAGCACTGCCAACTCATTATGGAATATCCGTTTCGCCGGATTAGCGACAGCGGCCGAGCTGCTAGCACGCGGGTACACCAGGGGCCAGATCCGCGCGCTGGTGGCCCGTGCCGAGCTGGTCCGCGTAGATCACGGCGTTTACGCCGTCGCCCAGGAGGCTGACCGCCTGACTGGCGAATCGCCAGTGGGGCGGGTCGTACTTCTGGCCGCCGCGGCCCTCATCACGGCGCCGTCCGGCTCGGTGCTGAGCCACCATACGGCCGCGCAGTTGCAAGGTCTCAGCCTGCTCGGCGCGGCGCCGCAGCGGCTGGATCTGACGCACCCGCCAGGTGCGGCAACGCGATCGGGCAAGCGGGGCGTGCTGATGCACTGCGCCGTGCTACCTGCCGCTCACATCTGGGGGTGGCACGGCCTGCCAGCGACCATTGTGCCGAGGACCGTCACCGACCTGGCCAGGAACTCGAGCTTCCGCGAGGGTGTCGTGGTCGCCGACTCGGCACTGCGGCTGAAGCTGACCTCCAAGAAGGAATTGCGCGCCGTCCTAGCCGATTGTCCGCGGACGCCAGGATTGCGGCGCGCCGCCGAGGTTGTTGAGTTCGCCGACGGGCTGGCTGAGTCCGTACTGGAATCCATCGCGAGGGTCGCGTTCAGGGACTGCGGCTTGCCGCGGCCAGTGCTGCAGGTGCGGATCGGGACCGAGCAGTTCATCGGCCGGGTCGACTTCCTCTGGGAGCAATACCGGACGATCGCCGAGGTCGACGGCATGATCAAGTACGTAGATCCGGCAAGGGCACGGGACCAGTTGCGGCGAGACAAGCGACTGCGCGAGGCAGGTTACGAGGTCGTGCATTTCGACTGGCGGGAGGTGACCACGGAACCGGCGCTGGTGGCTAGGTCGATCCGGGCTGCGTTCCGTCGCGGCCGCAGGCTGGTGCCGGCAACCGCGCGCGGATAGCCGCATGCTGGTTCCGGTGACCTCGCGGATCGGCCCCGGCTGGTTCCGGCGACCGCGCGCGGATAGCCCGCACGCTGGTTCCGGTGACCTCGCGGAAAGGCGCGGGCCCGAAGGTCCGGGCTAGCCGGTGTCGGTCACGGCCTCGCAGATCAGGCCCCACGGTTTGCCCTCTCGCCGGGTGAGCACGATGATGGCGGCCCGGTCGCCCTGGAGCCCGAGTCGGCGGTGAATCTGCTGCACGTCGCCGGCCAGCCCGCGGCGGCGGATGTCGGCGGTGCCGATGCCGAGCTCGCGCAGCCTCCTGGCCGCCTGTTTCTCGTGCCAGGGCATCGACTCCAGCACCCGCAGCGTCCGTGCGAACGGGGTGCGAACCGGGCGGTCGGTGGCCAGGAACGCGATCATGGGGTCAATCTGCCAGCCGCCGACATCGCGGGCCAGTTCCTGCACCAGCCCCGCTCTGGTCACCGCCGGGTTCGGGTCGAGCAGATAGCCGCCGGGACCGGCCACAGCGACGTTCGGCCCCGGGCTGGCTGTCAAGGTGTCGCCGCCCGGCAGGGTCGTCGCGCGACGCGGCGTGGTGGCGAAGGCGGGCGACCAGAGCACGGCCTCCTTCAGCGCGCGGCCGATCGCGACGAACTCGATCTCCCAGCCAGGCGGGACTAGATCGTGCGGCAGTCCGGGCGCTGCCTTCACACACACCGAAGGAACGTGGTCCGACAGCGCGCAGCACCAGTCAAGCGGCGGCTGCGAGTCGCCGGTGCGCATTCGCCTGCCAGCTGCCCGGCGAGCCGGGTCGATGAAGACTGCCTGGATGCCGGACCGACGCAGGTCAAGATCGCGGACATCGGCGCAGACCGCGGCGATGTCCGCGGTGGCTCGCTGGACCATCGCGTTCCGCACCGCGAAGCGCAGCGTGCCGAGGTCGGCATCCACGGCAACGACCTGGCGCGCCGCCTTGGCCAGGGCGGCCAGGTTGCCGCCGATGCCGCAGCACAGGTCGGCTACCAGCCCAAGCCCGGCGAAACGTCTCGCGCTGTGCCTTGCCGTCAGCTCGGAGGAGGCCTGCTCGAGCCCGTCCCTGGTGAAGTACATGTCTTGCGCCAGGGCGAACTTCTCCAGGCCAGCCCACCGCAGCGACTGCTGGGTCAGCGCGGCGGACACCAGGCTAGGCGGGAACTGGCCGCGCAGCTCAGCGGCCAGCCGGAGCGCGAGCGCGGGCGTCATGTCCAGGCCGCGCAGCCGGTGCAAAAGCTGCTCGCCCGCTGGCGTCAGCAACTCCTCAGCCTGGCCCATCGGCCCATCATCGCGGGTCAGGCGCGGTCGGCGGCTGCCGGTCAGCCACCTTTGGCGTACTCACTAGGACGTCCTACTATCGAGGGCATGAGCTCTGACTTCCCCGCCTTCGCCTTGTCCGACGAGCATGATGCGCTCCGCGAGGCGGTACGTGGCCTGGCGGAGGAGAAGATCGCTCCGCATGCAGCCAAGGTTGACCAGGCGGCGGAGTTCCCGCAGGAGGCCCATGACGCTCTGGTCAAGAACGGCTTCCACGCCGTGCACATCCCGGAGGAGTACGGCGGGGCCGGCGCGGACGCTATCGCCACGGTCATCGTCATCGAGGAGGTGGCCCGGGTCTGCGCGTCGTCCTCGCTCATCCCGGCGGTCAACAAGCTGGGCACGATGCCGCTGCTGCTGGCGGCGTCGGATGAGCTCAAGCAGCAGTTCCTGCCGCCGGTGGCCAGCGGCGACGGCGATGTTCTCCTATGCGCTGTCCGAGCCCGAGGCCGGGCTCCGACGCCGCCGCCATGAAGACCCGGGCGGTCCGCGACGGCGACAGCTACGTGCTGAACGGGACCAAGCGGTGGATCACCAACGCCGGGCGTGTCGAAGTACTACACGGTGATGGCGGTCACCGACCCGGCCGCGGGTGCCGACGGCATCTCCGCGTTCGTCGTCGACGCCGACGACGAGGGCTTCACCTTCGGCGCGCCGGAGCACAAGCTCGGCATCAAGGGCTCGCCGACCAGGGAGCTGTACTTCGACAACTGCCGGATCCCGGCCGACCGGATCATCGGCGCGGAGGGCACGGGCTTCAAGACCGCGCTGGCGACGCTCGACCACACCCGGATCACCATCGCCGCGCAGGCGCTCGGCATCGCCCAGGGCGCGCTGGACTACGCGATCGGCTACGTCAAGGAGCGCAAGCAGTTCGGCAAGGCGATCGCCGAGTTCCAGGGCCTGCAGTTCATGCTCGCCGACATGGCGATGAAGATCGAGGCGGCCCGGCAGCTCACCTACGCGGCAGCGGCTAAGTCCGAGCGGGCCATGCACGGCGCGCGCGAGGCGCGACCTGACCTTCGTCTCGTCGGCCTGCAAGTGCTTCGCCTCGGACGTGGCGATGGAGGTCACGACCGACGCCGTCCAGCTGCTCGGCGGCTACGGCTACGTCAACGACTACCCGGTCGAGCGGATGATGCGCGACGCCAAGATCACCCAGATCTACGAGGGCACCAACCAGATCCAGCGCATGGTGATGGCCCGCCAGCTGCTCAAGTAGCGGTTGCTGAAGCGGAGCAAGGTAAATGCTGAAGCCTTGCTGGGTAATATTTCGGTGCACGCTTAGCGTTTAGGACACGTTCCTGGGGCTAGTCTTGCCGGGTGCAGTCGGGGAGCCGGCTGGCCGCACTGGCCGCCGGATCGGGGATCTGGCGGCTGACAGCGGTGTATGCCGCGTCGGCCGCGGTGTGCTGCGTGCTCGCGTCCAGGGCGAATGCCAATTTCACCGACCTGCATGTGTACAGGACGGGCGCCGAGGCGGTGCTGCACGGCCGAGCGCTGTACACGGTCAGGTACCTGGGCCTGCCGTTCACGTATCCGCCGTTCGCCGCGGTCGCCTTCACGGCGCTGGCCGTGCTGCCGTGGGACCTGGCTGCCTGGATGGTTCTGCTGGTCAGTGTCGCCTGCGTGCCCGCGATGCTGTACCTGGCGCTGCGACTACGGCCGGCCGCGCACTGGTTCAGCCGGGTGGACGCGGCGCGGCTGGCGCTCGCGGCCGCCGCGCTGGCCGTCTGGCTGGAACCGGTACGCAGCACGCTCGGTTTCGGCCAGGTCAACTTGATCCTGGCCGTGCTGGTTCTGGCTGACCTGACGTTGCCCGACAGTTCCCGCTGCAAGGGGATCGGCATCGGCATCGCCGCAGGGATCAAGCTCACGCCTCTAGTCTTCGCGGTATACCTGCTGGCCACGCGCCGGTACCGCGCGGCCGCTGCCGCCGCCGGCGCGTTCGCGGCGACCATGGCCATCGGCTACGCCGTGGCTCCCGGCGCGTCTGCGCACTACTACTGGCAACTGAACTTCCTGCACACGGCAAACATCAGCCCGGTCTACAACGACTGGAATCAGAGCGTGCTGGGCGCGACATCCCGTGATCTCGGCCAGGCACCCGGGCCGCTATGGCTGATCGCCGTGCTGGCCGTGGGCGTGGCTGGCCTGTTGCTGGCGGCCAGAGCGGGACGAGGCGGCGACGATGCCACCGGGTTTGCGCTGACCGCGGTCACCGGCTTGCTGGTATCCCCGATCACCTGGACGCACCACTGGGTCATCGCGATCCCGGCGCTGCTGCTCGCTGCCGTGATGGCCTGGCGCAGCAGGCGGGAATGGCCAAGGCGGAGCGCCCTGCGACTGTGCGGCGTCGCGGTGCTCGCGGTCATTGGCTGGTCTGGCCTCGCCCGGCGGGAACCGAAGATGGCGCCAGGCTGGCTTCATCTCAGTCCGTTCTGGCTGCTGGCCAGCCAGGCCTATGTACTGGCCGGGCTTGCCGTGCTGGTCGTCGCGGCCTGGTCGGTCGTTCGCGGCAGGACGACCAGGGACTGGGGCTCCTACCACGACTACGTGCCGTGGCAGCGATCCACGCAGGCGCCAGGGGACGGCGACGCCGCCGAGGGCCAGGATGGCCGGCCGGCGGCAGGCCACGCCCCGGCCAGGAGGCCCTGATGCGGCCGCTGGCGCACGTGCTGGCGTACCAGCCCGCGGATGCTCAGGAAGAAGCCGACCTGCCCAGGATCCGCGCGCTGATCAATGGCGAGGACGGCCCGTGGCTGCGTTCCACGCCGCTGCACCTCACCGCGTCAGCGCTCATCGTTCACCCGGATTCTGGCCGGATCCTGCTGCGCTGGCACGAGCGCCGGCAGGCCTGGCTGCAGGTCGGTGGCCACGGCGATCCAGGCGAGCACGATCCTCACCAGATTGCGCGCCGGGAAGCTGCAGAGGAGACCGGCCTTGCCGACCTCGTTCCGTTCCCGGACGGCGCGTTGCGGCACGCGGTCATCGTCGGGGTTCCGGCGGGCCGCGGTGAGCCCGCGCACGAGCACGCTGACCTCCGGTACCTGCTGGCGACCCAGGTGCCCGATGCGGCGACGCCGGAAAGCCCCGGCGCGCCGCTGCGCTGGCTGACGCCGGATGAGGCACTGGCCGCCAGCGCTGAAGCCAATCTGCGCGAGACGATCAGCAGGGTTCGCGTGCTGCTCGGCCACTAACGGCCAGCCGGACCGCCGGGCGCGGCCTGCCGTCGCACCGCTGCGCCGATTGCCGGGAACCGGCGGCAGGCCGCCAGCGTCCAAACTGCGACGTGACGCAGTGGGGGCGCCCGATGAAGATGGCAGGCTGCGTGGCAACTGGTGCGGCCGTGCTGGTGCTGTCGGCTTGCGCGAGCCACGTGCCGTCTTCGCCGTCGCCGGTCAAGACCCCGCCGCCTGCCCGGCAGCAGTCCGGGCCTTCGGCCGGCCAGCAAACCGGGCCAGGGCGGGCAGCCGTGGCGACGCCGAGCCGAGGCATCGTCACGGGCAGCTTCCTGCGCGAAGGCGGCCCGCTCGGCCCGAACGGGCAGCAGCCGCCCGTGCTGGCTCTGGCGGGAACAGTGCGTTTCAGCTACGGGCACCGGCATTGGATCGACGTCCGCGTCGGCTCGTCCGGCAGGTTCAGCGTGTCGCTGCCGCCGCGTACGTACACCGTGCTGGCGAGGACGCCCTCCATCGAGGAGCAGCTCGCGTCCGGCGCCCTGCGGGACACGTGGTGCTCGCAGGTCTTTGCCGTCACGGTGAAGCCGGACCGCGTGCTGCGAGTCAGCGTCGTGTGCGGGGTGCCCTAGGCTCGCGGCCGGTTATCTGGCTGGCGGCTGGCGGGGATCCGGTAGACCGAGCTGGCGGTGCCGCTGAGGATGGCGGCCTGTTCTGATCCGCTCAGGCCGGCGACCAGCTCCCTGGCGACAGCCACCACCTCGCCGTACTCGGCGCTCAGCGTGCACACCGGCCAGTCCGAGCCGAACATCAGCCGTCGCGGGCCGAAAAGCTCAAGCGCGATCTCGAGGTACTGGCGTAGCCGCGCCACGGCAGCCGCAGGAGCACCAGGCTGCCCGCTGTCCGGCTGGACCGCGGCACCGAGGATGCCCGATAGCTTGCTGACCGTGTTCGGCAGGGCGGCCAGTTCGGCGAGGTTGGCGGCCCAGGCCTGGTCAGGATCCGGCTCCGGCTCGACGTTGCCCAGATGATCCAGAACGAATACCAGCGCCGGCTCGCGGGCTGCGGCCCGCACCGCGACCGGCAGCATGGATGGCTCCAGGACGAGGTCGAAGGTCAGGCCGGCGGCGGCGAGCGCGGCAAGACCACGCCGTACGTCCGCACGCTCGAGCCAGCCGGGGTCTGGCTCGGTGAGCAACGGATGACGGACTCCCGCGAGCGCGCCGCCACCTGGCCGGGCCGCAAGAGCGGCCAGGTCCTCGGCAACGGCGGATGATGTCAGGTCTGTCCAGCCAACGACCGCGACCACCAGTGAGCTGTCAACCGTCAGTGCGAGCAGTTCAGGCGTCTCGCCTGGTTCGGTGACGGTCTGCACGACCACAGTGCCGGTGACGCCAGCCCTTCCGGCCAGCGGGCTCAGGTCGGCGATGCTGAATGCCCGGCGCAATGGCGCGAGTTCGGCCGCGCTGTCCAGCCAGGGCTGAGCGCGGGCGGCAACGTCCCAGACATGCTGGTGCGCATCAAGGACCTCGAGGCGATCAGGTCCGGCAGTCCTGCTCATCATGGCCGACTCTAGGCCGGCCGCGCGCGGCCGGCAACGATCGCGGCCGCCGGTGTCGAAGGCCGTTGGCCAGCGGACCGGCAGCATATCCTGGCACCAGCGGGCTGGCTCACTGGCTGCTGCCGTTACGGGGATCGGGGGTGAACCTTGTTCGAGCGCTTCACCGATCAGGCGCGGCGAGTGATAGTCCACGCGCAGGAACAGTCCAGGATCCGCAACCACAACGACATCAGTCCCGAGCACCTGCTGCTCGGGCTGCTGGATATCGACGAGGGCGTTGCGATCGAGGCACTTGCCGCGCTCGCGATCGGGCCTCAGCTCATGCGCCAGCGGATCGAGGAAGGGATGGCGCCGGCCAAGCGCCGTAGGCCGAAATCTGGCCACATCCCGTTCACGCCGCAGGCTAAGAAAGCGCTGGAGAACGCTCTGCGCGAAGCACTGCAGCTGGGTCACGACTACATCGGTGCCGAGCACATCCTGCTCGGCATCATGCGCGGACGGGACAGTATCGCCGCGCAGACGCTGCTGGCACTCGGCGCTGAGCCCGATCAGCTGCGGGTCCAGGTATCGATGCTGGTCGCGGAGATTGGTCCTTCGACGCTGGCTGCGCAGGTTAGGTCCGGTGGCCCGCCAGCGCCAGCTCCGGTACAGCCGGCGGAAATGGGCCAGATCCTGGCATCGATCGACGCCAGGCTGGCGAGGATCGAGGGTCAGTTGGGGATCGCGAACCCCGCGGCACGGGCCGGGCTCGGCGCGCCGACGGAGCAGCCGGGCCAAGGCCTGCCGCCCGGCGAGTACGCCGCACCGGCCTAGTCAGCGGGTGTCCAGCGGCAGTACTCCGGGACCGCAGGCCGGATCGAGAGCTGCCCGGGCCTGGCCTGGGCCCGGACAACCGGCGGCGGGCCCGCGGCGTGAACCCACGCGCGCGGCGGAGGAGCGAGAGTCAGGGCTGAAGGTCGAAGGCTGGACGGTTCGAACCGTCCATGTAGATCGGCACCGAGTTGTGCTCGTGCACGATCCTCCAGACCCCGGAGGTCTTCCGCAGTCCGAGCGTCGACCGAGTCCACAGATCCTCGCGCTCGCCATCGGTCCTAGTTCCCTGCAGATGGTTCAGGCAGTGGCAGAAGGCCACGTCGGCGGCGACAGCGATGGTCAGCTTTGCGATGTCGTAGGCGATGTCGTCCTGCCACGTATCCAGCCAGCCCTGCAGGCCAGCCGGGTCGAGGACTGCCGTGCCGCTTTCCTGCAGCGGCGGTGCCAGGTCGAACTTCACGATCGCCGGATCGAAACTGGCAAGGAACTGGCCCGCATCCCTGGCGCGCATGGCGTCTACGCGGCTCTGGAGCACCGCGCGGATCTGGGTCTCGTCCCCCGCAGTGTTTTCGGTCACGGCGTCACCACCATTAGGTCCGGGTCGACTGGTTAAGCGCACTCTGCCATATTGTGGCGAGAGCCTACGGTGAACTCACAGCGCGATTACCCGCACCATCCAGATCGAGGCCGACCCCGCGTCATCACCGCCGCCGACACCACCCCCGGTCACCTCCGCCAGGCCTTCGATGCCTATCAATGGCCGAACGGCTCCGCGCCCGCCAATCCCATTACCAGCGAAGACAGCAACTACATCTCAGCCTGCGGCGGTAGTACTAGATGCCCATGTCGTCCAATTGCTGGTAGAGGTCAGCGCGCGGCCCTGAGTGCGGTCCAGTCCCCGTCCCGGCAGCCGGGCTCGCCGGGCCGGGCAAAGCCAGGCCAGTGCCAGTCGCGGGCGTGGCGGCAGGGTGCTTGCCGGATACTGCCACGCGCGCGGCGCCGGTGCCACGATCCCTGAAGAGCCAGCCGCCGAGGAGTCCTGCGGCCAGCCCGCCGATGTGGTCCTGCCAGCCGATGCCAGCGTGCGGCAGCAGCACCGTGAACTGGTAGGCAAAGCACAGCGCCATCACGGCGCCGATCAGGATATCGATGCTGTGCCGGTCGAACAGGCCACGAACCAGGATGTAGCCGAGGTAGCCGAAGACAACCCCGCTCGCGCCTACTCCTGAGCTGTTCGACGGTGCGGCGAACCAGTACACCAGACCGCTGAGGACGATGATCATCACGGTCAGGCCGAGGAACCTGACGACGCCGCGGTAGGCCGCCAGGAAGCCGAAGATGAACAACGGACCAGAGTTGCTCTCGATGTGAGTCCAGCTGACGTGCAGGAATGGCGCGATCAGGATGTCGGGCAGGCTTGACACATGATGCGGTCGGACGCCGTAGCTGTCGGTGAGGTGGTAACTGTCGACCACGTTGACTACCTGGATGATCCACAGAATCGCCAGGAAGCCGACCATGACGAACAGGGCCTTGCGCGCCTCCGCCAGGACGGAATCGGCATCGCCCGTGCCCAACGTCCAGGGCTGGCGCCGCTCGCTGCTCATCTTCACGTCCCCGGGTTTGCTCCAATGGCTGTCACCAAGCTAGCTGCAGTCGTGCCGTGCTCGGAAGTGCCAGCGGGCCGGAGCCGACCGTCCGGCTCGCTGCAGCAACTGCACGGCTCGTCGTCGACCGCCGCCAAAGGGCAGTAAACCGGCAGCGGGGCGTGCGCGACACGCCGGCCTTCCCGGCGTGTCGCGGGATTGGGTGCCGCGGGGCTGTGATCACAGCAGCCGGTCATTACACCCGGTAATTGTTACAATACGTATTGCCAAACTGTGATGTGCGCGACACTAATTGCGGAATTCCGACACAGGTTTTTCGGCGGAAACGCTTGGTCGGCGCTGCCAGTTCTGGCAACGTTGTGCCGCGACGGTGCTAGGCCCGATGACAAAGCCTTGCGCTTCCCGCGGGAGACGCGAGTCCGGTCCGGCCGTCATGCGACTCGCTGGCCTGTACCGCAGTGGTCCGCGCACCGGGCGATCCGCCCGGCAGCGCATGGCCGACGGAAGGACTGCATTGTCACAGCACCGGAGGCTACCTCCAGCGCCGCGCCGCAAGCGCCGGCGAGTAGGAGTCTTCATGGTCACCGCCGCGGTGGCGACCGTCGCTGTTGTCGGCATCTCTCTCCTGGTGATCACCGGCCAGCGCGGACCCGTGACAGACAAGCTCGGACTGCTGATCGCTCAGGTATCGAGCGGCAAGCAGGGCCAGGCGCTCGTGCACGAACGCCAGCAGGTCATCTTGCAGGACGCTGCGACCCAGGCGTTCAGCGTGACTAGCGCGCCGGCGGTGAGCAGCGTGCAGCCACCTGCCTCGCCCGATACCGGCGCCCCACTCGTGGCCGCTGGCCCACCGCCTGACCCGTCGAGCGCGCAGGGCATCGCCTACAAGTTGCTCCCCTCCTATGGCTTCAGCACCAATCAGTACGGCTGCCTGAACGACATCTGGTCCAGGGAAAGCGGCTGGCGGTACAACGCCGAGAATGCCAGCGGTGCCTACGGCATCCCGCAAGCGCTGCCGGGCTCCAAGATGGCCAGCGCCGGACCTGACTGGCAAACAGACCCGACGACCCAGATCAAATGGGGCCTCGGCTACATCAAGTCGGTCTACGGAACGCCGTGCAATGCCTGGGCGCACGAGCAGAACTACGGCTGGTACTAACCAATCAATCAGCTCAGGGCTCGGCGCCTAGCCTGCTCAGGCCTGGTGTCGCGTCGGCGCGGTGTCGCGTTCAGGCCCGGTGCCGCGTTCAGACCCGAAGCCGCGTCAGGCGCGGTGTCGCGCTCAGGCCCGGTGCCGCGTTCAGCCCCGAAGCCGCGTCAGGCCGGTGCCGCGTCAGCGCGCCAGCGGGGTCAGCCCGCGGGTAGCGGCCTGAACGTTCCCAGCGCCGTGTGGAACACGCCGTACGCCGCGCCGTAGGCCGAGCTGGGTGCCCACAGCGTGAACGCGTAGGGCTGGACGCCAGCCTTGGTGCTGAGCGTCACCAGCAGGACGATCTCGGTGAACTTGCCGCCCTTGGCCTTGGTCCAGCTGAACTTCAGTTCAGCGGCGGAGCCGGCGATCGCCCCGCCAGCCGGCTTGAATCCTGTCGACTCCAGCTGGAGCAGGGTGAACTTGTTGTACAGACTGGCGTCCACGCCGTAGAGGTACTGCGCCTGCGCCAGCGGCTTGACGTAAGTCCACAACCCGAGACTGACGCTGAGGTGGAAGTTGCGAGCCGGCTGATTAAGATGCGCGGCCTGGCCGAGGACCGACTGCGTCCACGGGCTCGGCATTCCGATCTTGAAACCGGCCGTGGCCAGCATGACGGCGGCGCTGAAGTGATGCCAGACGTAGCCGGCCGGCAGCACCGGGCCGGTCGGCGACTTGGTCGGCGTCGGACTCGGCGATGGTGACGGGCTCGGTGACGGCGACGGGCTGGTGACCGGGCTCGGGCTGGCCGACGTACCTGGACTAGGCGATCCTGCCTTGCCGCCGGGCTTGCCGGGAGCAGGTGATTTGCCGGGCGCGATGGCACCGCCGGAGGTGCCGGGCGCGGGCGTGCTGCCGCCGCTGTTGTGCTGCCCGCCGGCCGTGCCGGTGGCACCCGAGCGCGGCAGGGTAGTCGAGTTGTTCGCGGCCGCCGCGCCGACGGGAGGGTTGGCGCTCAGCAGCGACTGCGTGTTGTCGGTGTGCGTGTAGATGCCCCAGGCGATGACGGCGGCCACGGCGATGGCTGCGATGCCGGCGCCGGCGATCATCAGCCGCCACCATCCCGAGGATGGCTTGGCCCGGCCGTCTCGTTGCCAGAAGCGGAGGCCGCCGAAACCGGACCCGCCAGATCCGCCGGAACCGCCGGACCCGCCGGAACCACCAGATCCGCCGGAACCGCCGGAACCGCCGGAACCACCAGAGCCGCCGGAACCACCAGAGCCGCCGGAACCACCAGGGCCCCACGGGTCGGACAGGCCGCCGAGGCCAGCCTGGTAGCTGTCACCGGCGCCGAGCGGACCTGACGGCCGCGGCGCGGGCACTGGCTGCCACAGCACAGGTCCGCTGCCGGCGGCGCCGTCCTCGTCATCGCCGCCAGGGGCGGGCGCACGGCCCGCTGGCCCGCTGTCCAGGAACGCTGCGGCGGCGAGCCCGCCGCCCGCTGCGAGGTCGGCGCCCGCTGAGAGGCCGGCGCCCGCAGCGAGCCCGCCGACGGCCCCGAACCCGGCACCGCCTGGCATGTCACCAGAGGCAGGTGACCCGAACCCGCTGTCGCTCGCGTCGGCCTGGCCGGGCAGCTCCGGCATCGACAGGGCGGCGTACACCGGCGGATCCAGGAACGCGGGCTTGGCCGGCTCTGGCGCGCCGGCAGCGGCCGGGCTAGCCGTTGGCCGTTCGACGGTGCCGGCTTCGGCCAGGTCGGCAGCTACCGCCAGCCGCGGCCTGGTCCCGGTCTTGGCGGCGGTGACCGCCTCCGCCAGCAGCCTGGTCGCCGTGGTCGCGTCCGGCCTGGTGCCGGGGTCGCGGCTCAGCAGGGCGTCGATCACCGGGCTGAGCGGACCGGCTGACGGCGCCCGCGGCGCGTCTTCGACGGCCACTCCGGCGGTGATGCCGGAGGAGCCGCCGGCCCGGTCGAAAGGGCCGCGCCCCTCGACTGCGGCGTACAAGGTGGCGCCGAGCGACCACAGGTCCGAGGCGGGAGTGGCGACGTCACCCCGCACGCGCTCTGGTGCGGTAAAGCCGGGGGTGCCGACGACCATGCCGGCCTGCGTCATCGCCGGATCCTCGGAGAACGTGGCAATGCCGAAGTCGGTCAGCACCGCCCGCCCGTCCGCGGTCACGAGCACGTTGCTCGGCTTGACGTCGCGGTGCAGCACGCCTGCCGAGTGCGCTGTCGCCAGCGCGCTGATCAGGCCGGCGCCGAGCTCGGCGGCCTGGAGCGGGGGGAGCGGGCCATCCTCGGAAATGACGCGGTCCAGGGACCTGGCCTCGACCAGTTCCATGATGATCCACGGGCTGCCGCCCTCTTCGACCACGTCATAGACGGTCACCACGTTCGGATGCTGAAGCCGGGCCGCCGTCCTGGCCTCCCGGAGCGTCCGCTGGTAGATGGTCTCGGCGTCGGCGGGGGAGGCGTGCGAGGTAATCTGCACTTCCTTCGCCGCCACGTCGCGAGCCAGCAACTCGTCGCGACCGCGCCAGACGATGCCCATCGCGCCGCGGCCGAGCGGTCCCTGCAAACGGTAACGCCCGGCGATCAGACGGCCGGTGCCCATAACAGCGTGCATGGCGGGACCCTATCTACAGCTAGCGCTGAGCGTCCTGTGAGGAAGTTGTGAATTTGGCCGCCTCGCGCCTGGCGCCAAAACCGGATCTACCAGGCAGTCTCGGCAGGGCATCAGGGTAGCGGGGCGGCTACAAACGTGTAGGCGTTTGTGCCGACTACAGCGGCCATCGACGCCAGTTTGTTACTGGGGCCGCGATCCGGGCGGCCTGGTCATGGCCAGCACGTCAAGCGCCTGCCCGAGCTGGTCCTGCGTGATTTCGCCGCTGGCCACGTGCCCGCGCGACACAACCACCTCGGCGATGGTCCGGCCGGTCTCCAGGGCATCATGCGCGACCGCGGCTGCCGCCTCGTAGCCGATGTACGGGTTGAGGGCCGTGACAATGGCGGGCGAGGACTCAGCCATCCGGCGCAGCCGCGCCGGGTCCGCCGTGATGCCGGACACGCATTTGTCGGCCAGGGCCACGGCGGCCGAGGACAGCAGCCGCAGTGACGACAGCAGCCCGCGCCCGATCACCGGCATCATCACGTTCAGCTCGAAATTACCGGCGGCGCCGCCGAAGGCAACTGTGGTGTCGTTACCGAGCACCTGCGTGCAGACCTGGCAGACCGCTTCGCAGATCACCGGGTTCACCTTGCCCGGCATGATCGACGAACCCGGCTGCAGGTCAGGAATGACGATCTCGGCGAGGCCGGTCCGCGGCCCCGAGCCCATCAGCCGCAGGTCGTTGCAGATCTTGTACAGGGTGACCGCGATCGTCTTGGTCACGCCGCTTGCGGCGACCAGGCCGTCTCTGGCCCCTGCCGCCTCGAAGTGATTCGGCGCCTCGGTCAGCGGCAGACCCATGTCGGCGGCCAGCCGGCCGATGACCGCCGCGGCGAAGCCGGCCGGCGCGTTCAGCCCGGTGCCGACGGCAGTCCCGCCGAGGGGCAGTTCGCCGACGTCGGGCAGCACGTCGCGGGCCCGCTGCAGGCCGTGCCTGACCGCGGCCGCGTACCCGCTGAACTCCTGGCCCAGCGTGACCGGCGTCGCGTCCATCAGGTGCGTCCTGCCGCTCTTCACCACGTCACGGAATTCGGCCGCTTTCGCGTCCAGCTCGTCACCCAGCTGGCTGAGCGCGGGCAGCAGCGACTTGACGATGAGGCGGACCGCGGCCAGGTGAATCGCCGAAGGGAAGACGTCGTTGGACGACTGGGACGCGTTGACGTGATCATTCGGGTGCACCGGCCGGCCGAGGTCGCGGGCCGCCAGGGTGGCGATGACCTCGTTGGCGTTCATGTTCGACGAGGTACCAGAGCCGGTCTGGAACACGTCGATCGGGAACTGATCGTCGTAGCTGCCGCGGGAGACCTCGGCGGCCGCGTCGTGGATGGCTGCGGCCAGGTCAGCCGGCAGTACGCCGAGCTCGGCGTTGACGACAGCGGCGCAGCCCTTGATCGAGGCCAGCGCGCCGATCATGTCGCGGGACAGCCGTTCGCCCGAGATCTGGAAGTTCTCCACCGCCCGCTGGGTCTGCGCCCCCCACAGGGCATCGGCTGGCACGAGTACCTCGCCCATCGAGTCATGCTCGACCCGGAATCCGTCCAGGGCGTCAGCCATCATGAGCCTCCGGTGTCAGCTCGGTCCCTTGCCGATGCTCAGCAGCGGTTGCCGCGGCGCGGTGACGTCGGCGAAGAAGTCGTTACCCTTGTCATCTACCACGATGAAGGCCGGGAAATCGCGGACCTCGATCCGCCACACTGCCTCCATGCCGAGTTCCGGGTACTCCAGCACCTCGACTTTGGTGATGCAGTCGCGTGCCAGCTTGGCCGCCGCGCCGCCGATCGAGCCAAGGTAGAACCCGCCGTGCTGCTGGCAAGCCGCCGTGACGCCGGCCGACCTGTTGCCTTTGGCCAGCATCACCAGCGACCCGCCGGCCGCCTGGAACTTGTCGACATACGAATCCATCCGGCCCGCCGTGGTTGGCCCGAACGAGCCGGACGCGTAGCCTTCCGGCGTCTTGGCCGGGCCGGCGTAATACACCGCATGGTCGCGCAGGTAGGCAGGCATCGGCTGACCAGCGTCGAGCAGCTCGTTGATCCTGGCGTGGGCGATATCGCGGGCCACCACCATCGGGCCGGTCAGCGCCAGCCTGGTCTTGATGGGGTAGCGGGACAGCTCGGCCCGGATCTCGTTCATCGGCCCGGACAGGTCGATGCGAACGACATCAGCTGCTAGCTCGGTCGTGTCAGTCTCGGGCAGGTACTGCGCCGGGTCAGTTTCGAGCCGCTCGAGGTATACCCCGTTCCTGGAAATCTTGGCCCTTGCCTGCCTGTCCGCAGAACAGGACACCGCGATCGCCACCGGGCAGGAGGCGCCGTGCCTGGGCAGCCTGATCACCCGGACGTCGTGACAGAAATACTTGCCGCCGAACTGGGCGCCGATCCCGGCTCGCCTGGTGATTTCCAGCACCTGCTGCTCCAGCTCAAGATCGCGGAAGCCGTGCGCGTCCATCGAGCCGGAGGTCGGCAGCGCGTCCAGGTACTTGGCCGAGGCGTACTTGGCCGTCTTCAGCGCGTACTCCGCGCTCGTGCCGCCCACCACGATGGCGAGGTGGTAGGGCGGGCAGGCGGCGGTGCCCAGGGACCTGATCTTTTCTTCCAGGAACGTGGCCATCGTGGCCGGGCTGAGTACCGCCTTGGTCTCCTGATACAGGTAAGACTTGTTGGCTGAGCCGCCGCCCTTGGCCATGAAAAGGAACTTGTAGTCGCTACCGCCGGTGGCGTAGAGCTCGATCTGGGCTGGCAGGTTGCTGCCGGTGTTCCGCTCCTCCCACATCGTGAGCGGTGCGAGCTGGGAGTAGCGCAGGTTCAGCTTGGTGTAGGCGTCGTAGACGCCGCGGGCGATGTGCTCCTCGTCACGCCCGTCGGTGAGGACCTCCCCGCCGCGCTTGCCCATGACGATCGCGGTGCCGGTGTCCTGGCACATCGGCAGGACGCCGCCGGCCGCGATGCAGGCGTTCTTGAGCAGGTCGCCCGCGACAAACTTGTCGTTGCCGCTGGCCTCGGCGTCGTCCAGGATCGCCCGCAGCTGCCGCAGGTGGGCCGGCCGCAGCAGGTGCGCGATGTCGTGCATCGCCGCGGCCGTCAGCTCAGTCAGCACCTCTGGCTCGACCTGCAGGAACTCCCGTCCGAGCGCCTTGCGGACGGTGACGCCGTCGGCGGTGAGGAGCCGGTACTCCGTCTCATCGGCGCCCGTCGGCAGCAGGTCGGTATAGGAAAACTCGGGCATTCAGGCACATCCTTGTCGGCCGTGGATGCTTTCCATCGTAGGTTGCGATCACTGCAGCTCCCTCAGCCCGGCCGCGGTCAGCAGGTAAGCGCCGGTGCCGGTGCCGCCGGCGAGTTCCAGCACTGCCTGCCCTGCCTGGTGCGCGGTCAGCGCAGGACCGCGAGCTGTCATGAACTGCTCGACGCTGACGCCTTCGCGGGCGGCATACGCCGCAACCGCGGCAGCGCCGAGCTCGGTCTCCGGCGTCAGCTGCGGCAGGACCGACAGGAACCGGATGCCGAGCCCGGCGCGCTCCGATTCGGCCGCGGCGTACGCGGCGATGAACCGTACCGTCGCTTTCGCGCCCGCGTATCCGCCGCTCAGCGGTGACCCGGCGAGCGCCGCTCCGCTGGAGAACGCGATCACCGCGCTGCCCGGCTCCAGCGGTCGCAGCAGCGCCTCGCGGGTCCAGTGAAAGACCTGCTGGACGTCGACCTCCCAGTTCCGGCTGAAGGACTGCCAGGTGTGCTGGTGCAGGGGCCTGGACAGCGGCGCGGCACCTGCGGCCAAGGCGATCAGGGCCGGCTGGAACTTGTCGATGAGGTGCCCTGCCACTACCGGGTCCGCCGCGTCCGCCGCGACCGTGGTGACCGCGTCGCCGAGCTCCGACTGCAGGCTGGCGAGCCGTTGCTGGCCGCGCGCCACCGCGACGACCCGGGCGCCTGACCCGGCGAGGGCGGCGGCGATGGCCCGGCCGAATCCTGCGCTGGCGCCGGTGACGAGTGCTGTCGTCCCGGCAAGCTGACGTGCTGACATGCGGATCTCCTCGGGGTGCGGGTGCCTGTCGGCGCGCTGACTGCGCGCTCACCCGGTACAGATCCGGCTGGCCGGCGAAACTCACCGCCGCGAGCGCTGCCGCGAGCGCCGGCTGGGCCAGCAGCCAGACCGATGAGTTTGCTGCCCGATCCGGATCTGCATGGGTAACAGGCGACCGGTCTGGCCAGGCGCCGCCAGAATTGGCAGGAGAGTCAGGTGGCAGCAGCCAGTCAGGAGGCAGGCATGGCGGGCGCGGCAAATTTCGCCAGCGCGGCCGACCCGTTCCGGCACGAGCTGCTGGCGTACTGCTACCGGATGCTGGGCTCGGTGGACGACGCGGAGGACCAGGTGCAGGAGATCATGCTGCGAGCCTGGCGGTCCTACGCGGACTTTCAGGGGCGGTCCTCGCTGCGCACCTGGCTCTACCGGATCGCCACCAACAGCTGCCTGCGGGCCCTGGAAACTCGCGGCCGCCGGCCGCTGCCGTCGGGTCTTGGCGGCCCGGCCGAGGATCCGCACGGGCTACTCGCGAAGGACAGGACCGAGCTCGGCTGGCTGCAGCCGTTCCCTGACGCGATTGTCACCGGGAGCCCGGCCGATCCGGCTTCGGTCGTCGCGGCCCGAGCCGGCCTGCGGCTCGCGCTCATCGCCGCGCTGCAGTATCTGCCGCCACGGCAGCGGGCGGTGCTGATCTTGCGGGACGTGCTCGGCTGGCACGCTGCGGAGGTCGCCGAACTGCTCGGGGTCTCCGCCGCGGCGGCCAACAGCGTGCTGCAGCGCGCTCGCGCGCAACTCGCGCAGGCCTCACCCGCGCAGGACGACCTGCGCGAGCCAGAAAGGCCAGCCGATCGCGCCCTGCTCGACAGGTACGCCGCCGCGTTCGAGAACGCTGACGTCTCCGCGCTGACAGCGCTGCTGCGCGCGGACGCGACGCTGGAGATGCCGCCGCAGCCCTACTGGTTCTCCGGCCGGGACCAGGTCGGTGCATTCCTGCGGTCCAGGGTGCTGGTCACACCCGGCGAGTTCCTCATGCGCCCCGTCTCGGCGAACGGCCAGCCTGCGTTCGCGGCCTACCTGCGCGCGCCGGACGGCGCGTTCAGCGCGCACGCGATTCAGGTCCTGACCGTGACCGACGGTCTGGTCAGCCGCATCGTCTCGTTCAACGACGGCCGGCTCCTCGCCGCGTTCGGCCGGCCTGCCGAGCTACCTCCGGGGGCGGGCAGCGCCGCGGGGCAGCGGTGAACGGCGCCGGCGGCGGGTCTGGCCGGGCGGCGCGATTCGGGGCCCTGCCGGGCGGTCCCGCGCGGCTGGAGGAGGCTGTCCGTTACGCACTCACCGCCTCGACCTACGTGAGCGCCGGGTTGCTGCCCGCGCCGACGCCGTGCCGCGGCTGGGACTTGCAGACCTTGCTGCTGCATGCCGCCGATTCCCTCACCGCGCTGGCCGAGGGTTTCTGCGGCGGCCGCGTCGGGCTTTTCCCCGGCGCCGGCCACGCGGGCGTGCCGCCAGATCCCGCGGCGGAATTCCGGGAACGTGGCCGCGACCTGCTCGCCGCGTTCCGCCCAGGAGCCGCGTTCCGCCCCGGAGCCGCGAGCCACGGCGGGGCTGCCGTGAGGTTCCGTGCCAGCGAGCAGTCAGACGCGGCCGCCGCGGACCGTGGCGGCGCTGCCATCACGGTCGGCGGCCACCCGATCGCGGCCGACCTGCTGATCGCGGCCGGCGCGCTGGAGATCGCGATGCACGGCTCCGATATTTCCCGCGCCTGCGGCCGGGCCGAGCCGATCCCGGTGCCCCTGGCGCTCGATCTGCTTCAGGTCGCGCCGTTCCTCGTCACTGCGGCTGACCGTGCGTCGCTGTTCGCCGAGCCGGTGACTCCGTCAGCTTCGGCCAGCCCTGGCGACTTGCTCGCGGCTTTCCTCGGCCGTGCCTGAGGCGGCGCCTGTTGGCAAGATCGCCGTTCGGGTACGGCCACGACCCGGCGGGGCTGGTTACTTTTGCATTCGTCACGGTGGCGGTCAGGTACGGCCCTGGCTGGCCGTGCCTGACCGCCGGCGGTCAGCGCGTCACCGCCTTAGCAGACCTCGGACTCCGCGGCGCCGGCCAGCAGCAGGTCCGCCGGGTCGCCTTGATGAACGTTGACGTCGCTTGCTGACGGCCGGATGACCGCAGCGGACGGCTTTTGCTGCGGGCGGATCCGGATCAGGGCGGCAATGACGATCAGCGCGATCGCGTCGAAGATCGCGGCGGCGGTGAACGACGCGGCCATGCCGTGCACCCTGATGTGCTGCACCTGAGCCGCGGCGGTGGCGCCAAGCACCGGGTGCCGTTCCGCTGCCCGGCTAGCAGTGCCGTAAATGGTCACCAGGATGGCCAGGCCGAGCGCACCGCCCACCTGCTGCATCACGTTCACCATGCTCGCGGCCGCGCCCGAGTCTTTCGGTGGCACGCCGTCTAGTGACGCCATGGTCAGCGGCACGAAGGCCACGCCCATGCCGATACCCAGCAGCAGCATCGGGATCAGGACGCCGGGGAAATAGCTGGTGCCCGTGCTGAGCTGGCCCAGCCAGGCCATCCCTGCCACGACCGGCAAGAGGCCGGCGATCATCAGCGGCTTCGGGCCGAACCTGGCCACCAGCCTGGGCGCGAGCCTGGACGTGCCGAATAGCGCCGCCGTCATCGGGACGAACGCAACCCCGGCCGCCAGCGGGCTGAATCCGAGCACCTCCTGCACGAACTGAGTCAGGAAGAAGAAGGAGCCGAACATGCCCGCCACTAGCAGCAGCCTGGCAAGGTAGGACGCGGCGCGGCTGCGGTCACGTACCAGCCACAGCGGTGTGATCGGCTGGCTGCTCCTGGTCTCGATGAGCAGGAAGGTGCCGAGCAGCAGCGCGGCAACCGCGAACGAGCCGAGCGAGACTGCATTCGACCAGCCCGCCGACGCGACGTGAATGAAGGCGTAGACCAGGGCTGACATGCCGGCTGTCGAGGTAATAGCGCCGGCCGCGTCGAAGTGGCCGCGCTGACGCTGCGTGCTAGCCAGCAACCGGGGCGCGATTGCGACCACGGCGATGCCGATCGGCACGTTGATGAAGAACACCCAGCGCCAGGAAGCCCATTCGGTGATCATGCCGCCGAGCACCAAGCCCAGCGACGAGCCGCCCATGGTCACTGCGGTAAAGATGCTGAGCGCGCGGACACGTTCGCGGCCGTCTGGGAAGCTGGTCACGATCGCGCCAAGGACAGCAGGGGAGGCGATGGCGCCGCCTACCCCCTGCACGGCGCGAGCCGCGAGGAGGGCTGCTGAGGTCGTCGCCAGCCCGCCGGCCAGCGAGGCGACGGTGAAAATAACAAGGCCAGCCATGAAGGCCTGGCGCCTACCGAGAATATCGCCGGCCCGGCCGCCGAGCAGGAGCAACCCGCCGAAGGTCAGCGCGTAGGCGTTGAGTACCCAGGACAGGCTGGTGGCTGACAGGTGCAGCCCGGTGGCCATCGACGGCAGCGCGATGTTGACCACTGTCATATCGAGAACGATCATCAGCTGAGCGCAGAGGACCACCGCGAGGGTGATGTTGCGCCGATCCCGGTCGCGGCCCTTGCGGGCAATGGGTCCGCTAGCCGGCCGCGCTGATGCGGACGGAGATGGTGCAGTACGTGCAGGCGAAGACATGGTTCCTTCCCGGAACAGTGCTGAGGGGGCCGCGGGCCGGGTGGCTGCCCTTGGCCAGTAGGACTTCGGTGAGCTAAGCTCTATACGGAGGATCCCTCCGGTAACTATACGGAGGATGCCTCCGCTTTGCAACCTGAGAGGCTGGGAGTGCTGTGATGGGCGTTGCCGAGCCGGCCAGCCAGGCCGTGCCGCCGAAGCGCGCGGACGCGCGCCGCAACTACGATCTGCTGCTCGCCGCTGCCGCTGCTGCCTTCGCCGAGCGCGGCGCGGACGACGTATCGCTGGAGGAGATCGCCCGCCGGGCCGGGGTCGGGATCGGTACCTTGTACCGGCATTTCCCGAACCGGCAGGCCCTGCTGGAAGCGGTCTACAAGGACCAGGTCGACGGGCTCGAGGTACTGGCCGGCAAACTGCTGGTCGCGGAGTCGCCTGGCGACGCGCTCGCCGAATGGGTCCGCGCCTTCGTCGCCTTCGGCCGGGCCAAGCGCAGCCTGAGCACCGCGCTGGTTGCGACCATCGGCAAGGACTCCGAGCTGATGTCAGCCTGCAGCATGGTGCTGCGCCGTTCGACCGACGCCGTGCTGAGCCGCGCGCAAGACGCAGGTGCCGCCCGCCAGGATGTGCAAGGTGCTGACATTTTCCGGCTGACGCACGGGCTGATCATGGCGATGGATGCTGCGCCATCGGATGCCGAGCAGTCAGACCGTCTCGTCGCGCTGGTGATCGACGGACTGCGCAGCACAACGTAAGAGGTGCTGGCTGGAATGCACGCGCTGTTCGCGGGTAAGCACCTGGTGCCGGGTGACCGGCCATCGCCTGGAATCGAGCGGACGCTGGCCGGTCATCCGGACCAGCCGCGACGATGAGGATGATGACCAGTGAAGATCCCCGAGCAAAGCGTGAGCCCCGAGCACAAGCACGGCCCGGTGGATGTCGCCGAGGCGTCCCGCCAGCTGGAGCTGGCAGCGCACGACGTGGCTGTCGCCGCGACGTGCATCGGACTCGGTGACCTCAACGCGGCGCATCTGAATGTCATCACCGCTCGGGCGGCCGCGGATGCCGCCGAGGAGATACTGCGAGTAGCCCTCGGCGCCGAGGTGCCCACGTCCTTCTGACGGACCTCGTCGCCCGCGGCGTTCCCGCGAGTGCAGCCTGGCGGGCAATGCCGGGCGAAGTGCCGCCGGGGGGCAATGCCGGGTGACCGCTGCGGGGCGCGCGCCGTCAGGCGGGACGGCCGGTGGCAGGACCTGGCTGGTCGGCTGGCTCAGGGAAGTCGGTCGCGAGCTGGTCCTGCGCCGCGGCGACCTGCTGCTCACTGCCGGCGAGCGCGGCTTGCGCGCTGGCCAGCCACTGCCTGGCCTGGTCAAGCCTGGCCCTGGTGTCGGCCTCGGCCCGGTCGAGCCCGGCCTCCCCGTGGCGTACGTCGCGGTGGCGTACGTCGCGCTGATCGCGGGCAGCGGCCAGCCCGGCCAGCGTCGCGGCGAGTTCCTGTACCCGCCGCTCCGCGTCGCGGACCGACTCCCGGTCCCGCTCCTCCTGCTTGTGCTTTCGCACCACCGCGTAGCTGTCGGCCGACAGCATTCGCTCCGCGGCGGCAGTCCCGCCGGTGCCGCAGACGATGATCAGCGCGGCCCACCCGACGAGCGCGGGCACGGCGTCGCGGGACGCATCGAGCGCGGCAGCCCAGTGACGGCCAGACACGTCGGCGATCAGCGCGCCGGCGTAGAGCGCGGTCACGGCCAGGCTGAACAGCAGCAGGATTCCGATCAGCAGCCATTTCCACCACGGCCGGCGGCGGGAGCGGGCAGCTAGCGGGCCGGACCTGACTGCCAGCCGGCCAGGCCGGCCAGTCGCGCGGCCGGACCGGGCTGCCACCCGGCCGGGCCGGCCAGCCAGCGCAGACCGCGCCGACGACCGGGACTTCGCCGCAGGCAGCCGGGCTGAGCTTGCCGCGGCGACTTTGGTGATCCGGCCGCGGCCCGGCGAATCGGCATTGCTCTTTTTGACCACGTTCCCGCCCATGCTGATTATGCGGGGTGCGCCAGCCTGCGCGCCAGAACCGAAATATGCGCCGCTGTCAGCGGCGCATTCTTATTGTTCCCGTGCTATGCGGGACCTAGTCGTCGCGGCTCGCGGTCCGGGGGAGCGGCGGAAATATCATCGATGTCAGATACATGACTGCTTTGACACCTCTCGTCGGTTAATCCGGCGAACCTTCAGAATGACATGTACTTCGGGTCGGCCTGCGGCCATTATGGTGATGATGGCCCTGATCCGGAGGTGCGCATGGCCGACAATGGTGATGAGGAAACGACAGAGTCCACGGCGAAGCGCATTGAGGTGCGGCTGACCATTCCGCTGCCAAGCGCCGCCCAGGGTTCGTCACCGCAAGTGCGCGATCTTGAGTTTTCTTTCGCGGTGGGGCTACCTACTTGCAACCAGGTTCTCCCCGCGATCGAGCACCGCGATGAGGATGTCCAGTTGCCAAAGCCCGCAGAAGCGGGGCCGCGGCTCACCGAGATTCTGTGGTAACACCCGACCACCGGACTGCGCCGGTGTCGGACGAGGCACAGGCTTTCTGGCGGCATTTTGCTGCCGCTAGTTTCGGCCGGGAGCCTGTCGATGTGGCTGATCCAGGTGTCGGGCTTGCCATTGACCCCGGGCAGATGTTCCAGCAACTCTTGCGCGCGTGCGAAGTCCGCGATCAGGGTCCGAAGCCGACGCACGTTCGTTTCCACATCGGGCAGCGGCAGATTTTCACTGACCTCGATCAGTACTTGCCGGACAGGTCAGACAGGTCGCTGGACGGATATCTCGCCCGGCTCGACAACCAGCTCGCCGGTCAGCCCTACTTACTGGCAGTCGAGCGGCTGCAGGCGTCGAACCGGTGGATCTGGAAGAGGGCCGCCGAGTTTCTGGCTGGCCTGTACGAAGCCACGGGCACGTTGCCGGCCAGAGTGGATGTCGAGGCGTTCGTCGGGCGCTACCCGCATACGGTTCCCGGGTTACACAGGGAGCGTTCCGGGGTCTTCGTCTGCATGACTCAAGGCCGTAAGCAGATGCTGGTCTGGCCGCCAGCTGCTGCCGGGCTGCCGTCTGCGACCGCGCACTACGAGCAGGCGCGAGCGAGCGCGAGGGTACTGAGCTGCGAGCCTGGCCGTCTGGTGTACTGGCCGGGCATGCACTGGCACGTTGGCGAGTGCCCAGACCAGGCCACGGCGGGCCTGCATGTGGCCGTGCTCGAGCGACCGCCCGAAGTTCAGGACCTGCTGTCCGGCGCGACCGGCGGGATCGCGGGTGACCTCGCCGACGGCGGGCTGCTGACCTGGCCGGGGATGGCAGCGAAGGCGGCGGGGCTGCCGCGCCATTACGACCAGGCCGCCGGCGCGATCACCGACGTGTTCGGTGCTCGGGACACCGTCCGCGAGATGTTCATGGCCGACTGGCTGCGCCGGCTGACCGGCCTGGGCTTCACCGCGGTGCCGCCGCGCTACCCCGAGTTCGCGCTGACGGAAAGCCAGACGGTGGCCAGGGACAGCGTGTACCCGATCATGCTGGTCGGCCGGGACGGTGCCACGAACTGGTGCGCGGCGGACGGGCGACTGGGATACCTCAGGTCATCGCCTGCGCTGACCACACTGATCGACTGGCTGAACGCCGGCCAGCCAGTCGCGGTGCAGGCCGCTCTGCGGCTTGCTGACTGCGCCGAGGACCGCGACCTGCTGATGCAGACGATGTGCATGCTGGCGGCGTGGCGCGCACTGGCCGTCACTGACTGAGGTCTGCCGTGCTCGCGGGCGGCGCCGGCTCCCCGGAGGTGAGCCCGCGCACCTTTGCCCGCACCCGGGCGAGCACTCTGGTCTCCCGCCAGCTCGGCTGATTCCCGCTCCGCTGCTGATCGGTCCAGATCGTCATGACTTCCTGCCAGGCGGCTCGCGCCTCCTCGAGGTGGCCGGCCGCGGCGTGTGCATCGCCGAGTCCCTCCAGCACGTTCGGCGGCAAGGACGGGTAGCCGGCCTGCCGGCAGATGCTGACGGCTCGCACGAAGCAGCCGATGGCCTGATCGGGGACATGCAGGCTGAGGAAGGCCTCGCCGAGGGTCTGCAGGGCGTCGACCTGACCAGGTATGTCAGCCGCTGACAGCGACAGCTCAAGGGCTTGCGAGCAGTAGTCGGTGGTCGCCTCCAGCTCTCCCAGGGCCGCGTGATGCACGCCCAGATCCCGTAGCGCGCGTGCCTGCCTCGCCTTGTCGCGGAGCGACCTGAACAACACGAGCGCGCGTTCTGCGTAGCCGAGGGCGGTCTGCGACTGCTGGCTGTCGTCGGCCCCGGTCAGATTCTGCCGGCGAGAGACTTGCACGTTCGACATCGCCAGGTAAGCGGACGCCTGGCCGTACTGGTCGCCGAGAGCTTCGAAATGGTGCAAAGATCTCTCGAAGTGCCCGGTCGCCGCGTCGAACGCGCCGGTGATCCGGCAGAGGATCCCGCTGCTGAATTCGACCCGGCCAAGGGCTGCGTGCGCACCGAGCCGGCCTGCTGCCGCTAGTGCTATCTGGTTGAGATCGGCCCAGTCGCTGTTGCGCCCCGCGGCCCGGAAATACTGCGTCATCGTGCACGGAAGCTGCCAGGCATAGGTATCCAGCCCGACGCGTTCGGCGAGCGCCGTGGCCGCCATCAGGACCTGATGTTCGGCGCCGAACCAGGCGATCGCGGCCGCGGTGCCGCGCACCTGTTCCTGGCTGACTGCGGGGTCGCCGGCAGCTGGCAGGGCAGGCAGCGGCAGTTCCTCCCCGAGGATGGCCGCGCCAGCCATGCGCGCGGACAGCAGGTAGTGGTCAAGGACCCGCCTGACGGCAAGATCCCGATCCGCCCGCGGTTCTGCCGCTGCCGCGCACTCGGCCGCGTAGGCGCGAATCAGGTCGTGGAAGGCGTACCTGCCGGGCGCGAGCTCGGTCAGCAGGCTGGCGTTGACTAGCTCTGCCACCAGCCGGCGTGCCTGGTCCGGCGGCAGGCCGGCCGCACTCGCTGCGGCCGGAATAGTCAGGTCGGGACCCGGGTGCAGGCCGAGCAGCCGGAACAGCCTGGCAGCTGCATCGCTCAGCTGGCCGACCGACCAGGAGAACACTGCGCGAACGCTGGTCGCGGCGTCGCCGGCCTCGAAGGCATCCAGCACGTCCCGCTCCGCATCCATCTGAGCGACGAGCCACGTCAGGCCCAGCGCCGGATTCGCCGCCGCGCGGGCTGCGGCGATGGCCAGGGCGAGCGGCAGCTTGCCGCACAACTCGATCAGCCGGCTGACGGCGGCCGGCTCGCCGGCCAGTCGCTGCGCGCCGAGGCGGGCTGTCAGCAACGCCTCAGCCTCGGCCGCGCTGACCAGCCCGAGCCTGAGCGGCACGGCGCCCTCGGTGGTGGTGAGGCCGGCCAGGCCCGTCCTGCTGGTGACGACGACCAGGCAGCCGGCCGCGGCGGGCAACAGCGGTCTGACCTGCGCCGCGTCTGAGGCGTTGTCGAGCAGAATCAGCAGCCGGCGGTCGGCGAGCAGGGTCCTGAAGAGCGAGGCTTGCCCGTCCAGCGTCGGGGGGAGCTGGACGGCGGGCACGCCGAGGGCGGTCAGGAAACCGCGCAGCGCCTCCTGCGGCCCGACCGGCGTTCCGCCGGGATCGAAGCCGCGCAGGTTGACATGCAGCTGGCCGTCGGGGAACTGGCCAGCCACCCGGTGGGCCCAGTGCAGCGCCAGCGCGGTCTTGCCGATGCCGCCGGTGCCGCCGATCGCGGAGATCACGACGGTGCCGCTCGGCGCCGCCTGCGCCAGCAACTTGTCGAGTTCGGCGAGTTCGGTGTCGCGGCCGGCGAAATGCCGGACGCCGGCTGGCAGCTGGCGGGGGATGGCCCGCCCGGCCCGGTCCTGGCGGCGATGCTGGTCAGCGAGTACCGCTGACCTTTCTTGCGGCTGCGGCGTGAGCGCCGGGTCGGCACGCAAGATCTTCTGATGCAGGTCTTTGAGGTCAGGACCTGGCTCGATCCCGAGATCCTCACGCAGGATCTGCCGCCCCTGCTGATAGCACTCCAGCGCCGCGGCCTGCCGGCCTGACTGATACAGCGCGAGCATCAGCTGAGCCCTGTGCCGTTCCCGCAGCGGATGCCGCGCGACCCAGGCGGACAGGTCTGCGATCAGCTCACCCGCCCGGCCGGCGGCCAGCGCGGCGTCGGCGTAGTCCGCTTGCACGCCGAGCCGTTGCTCGTCCAGCGCCGCGGCTTCGGTGGCCAGCCGACCGGAGATGTCGGCCAGATGGGCGAGTGCGGGGCCGCGCCATTCCGCGAGCGCAGCACCGAGCAGGCTGGCGGCCGCTAACACATCGCCCGCCCTCGCGGCCTCCCTTCCCCTGGCTGTCAAGGCGGTGAACTGGGCGAGGTCGAGGTTTTCCGGCGCGAGGGTGAGCAGGTAGCCGGGCTGGCGAGTCACCAACCTGGGCTCCGCGCGACCGGGTTCCAGCGCCACCAGCAGCCGGCGAAGCTGGTAGACGTGAGCGTGCAGATTGCGCATCCGGTTCTGACTCGGCTCCTCCTGCCAGAGTCCGTCGGTCAGCGTGGCGGCAGGCACGATCCGGTTCGCCGACAGCGCGAGCAGGCCAAGGAGCGCCTGCTGCATCGGCTGCGTGATCAGCGCCTGCTGTCCGGCGGCCGATGCTTCGACCTGACCCAGCAGGCCGATGAGCAGCCCGCCGTGCGAACTCCCCATGGCCGCAGCGTAGGGCGCGCCAGCTGAGCACTTCAATGTGTTAGCTGATCCAGGCCTGGTATATTAGTGCATGACGCACACATTCATCTGGAGCGATGCGGCTCCGGGCAGCGGAGACACGGAGGTGACGGCAGATGGCGCACGCGGCAGGCACGTTCACGGTGGCGTCCTGGGACGAGAACACCTACCAGGAGCTGAACGATGACGCCAAGCTCACCAAGGCGACGGTGACATTTGCCATGGCGGGTGACATTAACGGCCAGGCGACCTGGGACGCGGTCATGTGCTACCGCCCGGACGGGACCGCGGTCTTCACCGGATTCCAGCGCGTCGAGGGACACCTCGGCGGCGCCGAGGGCAGCTTTGTCGTCAGGGCGGACGGGGACTTCGCGGGCGGCGAAGCCCGTTCGCACTGGGAAGTAGTCACCGGATCAGGCACCGGCAGCCTGGCCGGCCTGACCGGCAGCGGTTCCTCGGCGGCAACCGCCACGCCGCCTGGTACTTACGCCTTCGATTACGACCTTGGCTGACCATGCCGACCTAGATCGTCCCGGCAACGTCTTTGGCGCGCTCGCCCTCGTCGTCGCGGATCAGATCGCCGATGCGACGGCCGAGGCAGCAGGCCGGGCCGATTCGGCTCCCGCGGCGCTGGCCGCGCTCCTGCATTTTCTGGACCGGCCCACGGTCGACCTGCTCAGGCAGGTACTTGGCCTGACATCGTCCGGCACGGTACGTCTCATCGACCGGCTGGCCGAGTCCGGCCTGGTCGAGCGGCAGGACGGCGCCGACCGGCGCTCGACTGCGATCGTGCTGACGCAGGCCGGGCGTGCCGCCGCCGAGCAGGTCTGCCAGGCCAGGGCCGGCGTGCTCGAGCGGGCGACGGCCGGCCTGTCGCCGCAAGACAGGGCCGACCTCGACCGGCTCACCGGCAAGATGCTGGTGGGCATGATGCGCGGGCCGGGCGCCGTCCGCTGGATCTGCCGCATGTGCGACACCGGTATCTGCCGCGGGTCGCCGGGCGGCTGCCCGGTCGGCATTGCGGCCAAAGCGCGCTACGCCGACGATTCCCGCGAGCCGTTGACGACGGCCCCGTCGACCGCGACCTGATCAGAAACGATGTCCGTGCCGGCCGCCTCGGTCGCGGCGCCGGCCGCGACGGCCGCCGAGTGCGTCGCGTCTTCGTGCACGAACTTGCCGCCGCGCAGCGCCGAGGCGGCCGCCGCGACGAGCAGGACCGCGATCGCCATGCTGAAGACGATGATCAGGCCGTGGTGGAACGGCTGGGAGATCAGTTGCGGGAAGAAGGCCTTACCGGTCAGCACCGCGACGTTGTGCGCGGGCAGGTGCGCGAGGACGCCGGTCGGGGTCAGCAGTTGCTGCACGGGGTTATAGCCGAGGAACGCGGCGAACAGGCTGCCCACCGGCGGCAGCGAGCCGATCTGGTGCGCGATAGCCGCGGGCACGCCCTGGGCGGTCAGGCCGCTGGACAGCGTCTTCGGCAGCGTCGCGGCCAGGCCGGCGATCATCAGCGAGAAGAACACGCCGATCGAGAGGACGAAACCCGAATTCTGGAACGTGGCCAGCATGCCGGAGGCGGCGCCCCGCTGCCTGGCCGGCACGCTGTTCATGATCGCGGCGGCGTTCGGCGCGGAGAACAGGCCCATCCCGGCTCCGGCCAGGAAGATCAGCCCGGCGAACTCGGGATACGTGAAATTGACAGGGATCAGCAGCAGGCCCGCGAACGCGAGCGCGGACACGATCAGGCCGCCGGACGCGAACGCGCGGGCCCCGTGCTTGTCCGACAGCCAGCCGGACAGTGGCCCGGACACCACAAATCCGACGGTCAGCGCCAGCAGGTAGATGCCTGACCACAGCGGGGTGTCCTTGTAGGCATAGCCGTGCAACGGCAGCCAGATGCCCTGCAGCCAGATGATCAGCATGAACTGCAGGCCGCCGCGGGCGATCGAGGCAAGCAGCGTGGCGCCGACGCCTGCCGCGAAGGCCCGGATCCGCATCAGGTGCAGGTCGAACATCGGCGAGGGGACCTTGGTCTCGATGAAGCAGAAGGTCACCAGCAGCGCCGGGCCGCCGATCAGCCCGGTCAGCACCAGCGGGTTGGTCCAGCCCATCGAGTGGCCGCCGTACGGCTGGATCCCGTACGTGATGCCAGTCAGCAGCAGGATCAGGCCGATGGCGAAGGTCACGTTGCCGAGCCAGTCGATCTTCGCCGGCGTCCGGACGCCGGCTTCCTTCAGGCTCAGGTACGACCAGATCGTGCCGCCGAGACCGATCGGCACGGACACGATGAACACAAGCCGCCAGTTGATCGCGGCCAGCACGCCGCCGAGGATCAGGCCGATGAACTGGCCGGAGATGCCCGCGACCTGGTTGATCCCCATCGCCGTTCCGCGCTGGTTAGAGGGGAATGCGTCGGTCAGGATGGCGGGCGAGTTGGCCATCAGCATCGCGCCGCCGACGGCCTGGATGACCCGGAAGCCGATCAGCCACAATGCTCCCTTCGGCCCGGTGAAAGGGTCG
Source organism: uncultured Actinomycetota bacterium (assembly GCA_963767215.1). Classification (GTDB taxonomy): domain Bacteria; phylum Actinomycetota; class Actinomycetes; order Streptosporangiales; family Streptosporangiaceae; genus JAJYUU01. Next base: position 86,304 of record CAVYDE010000011.1, on the reverse strand, counting down.
AAGGGCAAGGCAAGCGCCCCGAGCCCGAAGATCGCGAAGCCGGCGTTGTACATCCGTACCCGGCCGTAGATGTCGCCGAGCCGCCCGAGGGTGACCACGAGCACCGCCGAGACGACCAGGTATCCCATCAGCATCCAGAGCAGGTAGCTGATGTTGCTGGGCTGCAGCGGATTCAGGTGGATGCCGCGGAAGATGGCGGGCAGCGCGATGATGACGATGGAGGCATTGACCGTGGCGGCCAGCATTCCCACGGTGGTGTTGGACAGGGCGACCCACTTGTAGTTACCTCCGCGCAAGCCACGGCTGCCGCCGCCGCCGTCGGTCGCGACGAGGCTTGTTCGCTCGGTCACCTGCTGATCCTCCGCTTGCCGGATACTTGCTAATACCAAACTAACAGGGCTGTCGGGGTGGACGCACGGTGCGGCGGCATACCCGGCCCTGTTGCCGCTGGTCTTCGCCCCGGCCCGCTGCCAGCGCGTCGGCCCAGGCCTCGGCGTCCCGGCCGTCCTCCCCGGCCAGCTCGCGCGGCACAAATGGCGGCCGGCAATTGGCGGGCAAATGCCGCAAGCGCGCACCGAAAGGCGATACTGTCACCGGGTGCTGACCTGGATCCGGGCGCTGGCCCGACCGACGACCAGCAAAACGCTGGCCGGCGTCGACGTCGCCAGCTTTCAGGGCGCGCCCAGCGACTGGGCTGCGCCCGCTGGCAACTTTACCTGGGCGGCGGTGAAGTTCACCGAGCTAGAGCCGAAGGGCACCGAGTACGTCAATCCCGACGCGGCTGCTGACTGGGCCTGGCTGCAGCAGCACGGCAAGGGCCGGGTCGCCTACCTTTTCGGGCACCCGTCGACGGACGCGACTGCCACCGTTGATCTGTTCCTGGCCCAGCTCAACGCGGCCGGCCTGCGCAACTCCGACGGCGTGGCGGTGGACCTGGAGGTCAGCGACGGGCTGGCACCCGCCGAGGTGGCTGCCTGGGGGAAGAGTGTGCTGACCTTGCTCGGCAGGCGGTTGGACCGCAAGCCGCTGCTCTACACCTTCCGTGACTTCGCGGCCGCGGGCAATTGCGCTGGCCTCGGCGGCTCCCCGCTGTGGATCGCCGATCCCTCAAGCCCGGCGGGCAAGCCGCAGGTCCCTGGCCCCTGGAAGAGCTGGGCGATCCATCAGTACGAGATCAGCGGGGCTATCGACCGCGATGTCGCCAATTACGCAACGCTGGCCGTGATGCAGGCCGCGCTCGGCCGTCCCGCGAAGGTGCCGCCGCCGCCGATCCCCACACCACCACAGGAGCCCCCCTTGCAGCACCTCGGCGGAAACGTCTCCGGCATCTCCTCGGCACGCTGGCCGGACGGTGAGATCGCCGTAGCCGGCCTCGGCACCGACAGCTTTGTGTACGTCATCTTGTCCAACGGCAATGCCTGGGGCAACTGGAAGAAAGTGAGCCCGACGCAGGCGAAGAACGCGCCGTCGCTGGTCTCCTTTGACAACAACAATGGCAGGCTCTTCTACATCGAAGAATCGGGCGCCGTGGTCGAACTGTCCACCAACGATCGCGGCACGACCTGGGAGTAAGCCTGCGAGCCAGGCCGGGTTTGCAGCCACGCTTTGGCACCGGCCTGCGGGTTTGCCGCTGGAGTATCGTCTGAGGGTGACATACCGTCCGGGCCCGCGCGATCTGCGTGCCTCAGACTCGGACCGTGACCGGGTCATCGCGCTGCTGAGTGACGCCGCCGCGGATGGCAGGCTGACGCCGCAGGAGCATGCGGACCGGACCGAGCGGGCCTACCAGGCCCGCACGCTCGGTGAGCTGGCGATCCTGACAACCGATCTGGTCGCGGCTACCGCGCAGCCGATCCGGCTCGACGGCAGGCGGCCGGTCACCGGGATCTTCGGCCGGGACAGCAGAGATGGCCGCTGGGTAGTGCCGGCCACCCTGCCAGTCGTCGCGGTCTTCGGCGAGGTAGAACTGGACCTGCGCGACGCGATCTTCCAGAGTGGCCGGACGATCATCTTCGCCACCGTCGTCGGCGCGACCTTGCACCTGATCGTGCCGGATGGCGTCATCGTCGAGACCACCGGTCATACGGTGCTGACCAGGAAGGTCACGAGGACTTACCGCGACGTCGCCGCACGGCCGCCGGCGGTCGGCCCGGCAGCAGCGGGCGTGGCCGGCGCGGGCCAGCCGGTCATCGAGATCAGGACTGTCGCGCTCGGGGGCACCATCAGGGTCACGTCGCCGAAACGGCCGCGCCGGCTCGGCGGCCTCCGGCGAGGCTGAGCGCCGCCCGGTCAGCTCGCCGCAGGCCGCGGGGCAGTCATCGCGCGGAAATATCTGCACGCCAGCTACTAAGGAACTTCGGAATGGCGCATTGGTTCGCCGATAAAATGCCAGTAATACGTAATTGATGTCCAGTCTTTTGGTATTATCGGCGCATGCTTGCGGGCGTCGACGTCTCCAGCTTCCAGGGACCGCCAGGTGACTGGATTAGCGTGGCCGGCGACATCGTCTGGGCCGCAGTGAAGCTGACCGAGCTGCAGGCGAACGGGACTCGGTACGTCAATCCGGATGCGAAAGCGGACTGGGATTGGCTCCGGGCGAACGGCAAGGGCCGGATCGCCTATTTCTTCGGGCATCCGTCCGTCAGCGCTACCGAGACCGTCGACTTCTTCCTGTCCGAGCTCAATCAGATCGGGCTGTACGACAGCGACGCGGTCGCGCTCGACCTGGAAGTGACTGACGGCTTGGCGCCCCACGAGGTGTCCGCCTGGGCGGACTCGGTCCTGCATCAGCTGCAGACCCGGCTCGGGCGGCCGCCCCTGCTGTACACGTTCCTCGACTTCGCGAATGAGGGCAACTGCGCTGGGCTTGGCCATTACCCGCTGTGGATCGCCGATCCCTCCAACTCCGCTGGCCACCCCGAAGTCCCGGCGCCGTGGACGCACTGGGCGATTCACCAGTATGAGATAACAGGACCTATCGACCGTGATGTAGCCAATTACCCGAGCCAGGCTGCGATGTTCGAAGCGCTCGGCCGACAGCAGGATCCGGAGCCTGACGTGGTGAACATTGGTGGGAATGTCTCGGCTGTTGCGGCGGCGACCTGGCCGAACGGCCGGATCCTCGTCGCCGGGATCGGCACCGATTCCTTCGTGTGGCGCAGGATGTGGTCGGTGAAGGGCTGGGGCCACTGGGCGCGCGTAAGCCCGACGACGGCCAAGGGAACTCTCGCGCTGATCGTGACCGGCGAAAGCGACGGCAAGATGTATTACATCGAGCGGTCTGGCGCGACAGTCGAGATATCCACCAGCAACTGGGGCGATACCTGGACTAGGTAAGGCCAGCCGCCCGACCGCCAGTCAGGCGCCGCTGCCCCAGCGCGCCGGATTGGCGGGGACTAGGAGTTGCTGCGGAAGTCGACGGCGCTGTAGGCGCTCAGCTTCCACAGCTGGTGCTCGCTGTGAATGTTGCGGACGGTCCCTGACCTGGCGCGCATCACCAGGGAATGGGTGAGGGCCCCGCCCGCCCGGTACCTCACCCCGGCCAGCAGTTCGCCGTCGGTGATGCCGGTCGCGGCGAAGAACGCGTCGTCGGACGTCACCAGGTCGTCGGTGCTCAGTACCTGGTCAAGGTCATGACCTGCGTCTATCGCTCGGGCTCGCTCGGCATCGTCGCGCGGCGCCAGCTTGCCCAGGATGACACCGCCCAGGCACTTGACCGCGCACGCGGCGATGATCCCCTCGGGCGTGCCGCCGATCCCGAGCAGCAGGTCGACGCCGGTGCCGTCGCGGGCCGCCATGATCGCGCCCGCGACGTCACCGTCGGTCAGCAACTTGATCCGGGCGCCGGCCGCGCGGACCTCGCGGATCAGCTCGGCGTGCCGTGGCCGGTCCAGCATCACCACGGTGACGTCCGACGGCGAGCACTTCTTGGCGCGGGCGACGGCGGCGATGTTGGCCGTCGCGGGCGCCTCGATGTCGACGACAGCCGCCGCATCAGGGCCGGTGACCAGCTTGGACATGTAGTACACCGCCGACGGGTCATACATGGAGCCGCCCGCGCTGACGGCGATAACTGAGATCGCGTTGGGCATCCCGTTCGCGGTCAGCCGGGTGCCGTCGATCGGATCGACGGCCACGTCGCACAGCGGGCCGCTGCCATCGCCGACTTGCTCGCCGTTGTAGAGCATCGGGGCGCTGTCCTTCTCGCCCTCGCCGATCACGACGACGCCGTTCATCGAGACGGTGTTGATCAGCTGTCGCATCGCGTTGACGGCGGCGCCATCGGCGCGGTTCTTGTCGCCCCGGCCGACCCAGCGGGCCGCCGCCATCGCGCCCGCCTCAGTGACCCTGGCCAGCTCCAGCGCGAGGTTGCGGTCGGGAGCGTGCCGGTCAGGGGGCTCGGGTGCGGCCAGTGCCGGATCGCCAGCGGCTACGCCCGGCGCATCACCCGGTGCACCACCGGCACCGGTCAGGCTGCCGTGCTGGCCCGCAGCGCCCGGCGCACGGGGCATTGCCGCTGCCTGATCCTCGCTCATGCGCAACGCACCTTCCCTGTTGGCAGCCCGTGGTGGAATCCTATGTAGCAGGTCGGCCAGCCGGTCGGCCGCCCTTTCGCCGAGCCTGTGGCTGAACGCCGGAGCTTATGACTGCTGAACAGATAACGCCTGCGGGCCGTACCGCCGAGCGCGGCTCGTCGACGAGAGCCGTGCTGCTGGCCGCGGCGCGCGAGGTTTTCATGCTCGAGGGCTACGCGCAGGCGGGCGTCACCGAGATCGTGACGCTGGCCGGAGCGAGCGTCGGCAGCCTGTATCACCACTTCTCGGGCAAGGCCGATCTGTACCTCGCGCTGTTCGACGAGCTGCATCACGAGCACGATGTACGGACCCGCCAGGCTGTACGGCAGTGCCGGGACTCCGGCGTCGGCGACCCGATGCAGCTTCTGCTGGCCGGTGCGCGCGGCTACCTGGATGTCTGCATCGAGCAGCGCGACCTCGTCGGTATGTTCGCGCGCGGCGACGGACCGCCTGGATTCGACCTGATGTGGCGGCAGCGGCTGACGGACTGGGTAAGCCGCAACACCGAGTTCTTCGCGCGCAGCGGCGAGACGCTGGGTGAAGCCTCGGCCATCGTGATCACCGGGGCGATGCTGCTGGCGGTCGCGGAGGTCGCGCAGGCGCCCGATGCCGCCAGGGCGCGTGAGATCGGCGACGGCGTGCTGGAGGTCCTGTCCAGATTGCACGTCCGGGCCGCCGGACGTTAGAACGGCGCGCCTGACTCAGGCTCGGGCTTGTCCTGCCTGGCCAGCGCGGTCGCGAGCCGGGCGCGCGCGCCTTCGAGCCATTCCTCGCAGATGGCAGCCAGCGCCTCGCCGCGTTCCCAGAGCTGCAGCGACTGCTCAAGGGTCAGCCCGCCCGCCTCCAGCCGCTTGACCAGCTCGGTGAGCTCGTCACGAGCCTGCTCGTAGGCGGGCCTCTTCGCAGTGCCTGCACCGCCGCTGTCCTTTGCCGCTGCCACGCGCCCAGCCTATTGCGCGGTAACGCGGCAGCGCGCTGCGCCGATGAACTCCGCAACCGGGGCCTGCTGGATCCGTCACCGAAGGGACGCCATGAGTACCGATGACCACTCAGCTGTTCGGCGCCCGTGCGCCAGGTCGGCGCGCTCGATGTGCACGGTCGGCCCGGCAGTTCGGGTTCGCCGTCGCCGGCTGGCCGGCCCGCCTGCCGGAGAATTCGGCAAGGCGGGGCATCCGCGCGCCCGTTGCCCGTCGTTGCGCACCAGGCCCGGTCATATCGCTGAGCTCGGCAGCTGCTGGTACCGGCGTTTCCCCTGGTCGCCAGTTAGCTGGCGGCTGAACGGACCGCACGGCTGAGCCGCGCCTCGCCGGCGCCCGGCTGGGCCAGGTCGCGCCGGATCAGGCACTGCCTGCTGTCACCCGCAACTGGTCGCTGGCAAACCTGACGGTCAGTACTTCCCCGTCGGCGACCTGATCGGCGGCCAGGACTACCGACGAATCGGCCTGCTGCACGATCGCGTACCCGCGGCGCAGGGTCGCAGCCGGGGACAGCGCGATCAGCCGCGCCCTGACGTGGGTCACGTCGTCGGCCGCGCGGTCAAGTCCGGCCGCGATGGCCAGCCGGCCACGTTCCTGGATGCCCTGGATTTGCTCTTCCCGGCGGTCGATTTCGCGCAGCGGGCTAGCGAGCGCAGGGCGGGAGGTGATCGCGCTCAGCCAGGACGCCTCACGGTCCAGCCGCCCGGCGACCGACCTGCGGGCGCGCGAGCGCAGCTGCGCGATCAGCTCGAGTTGCTCGGCGACATCAGGCACTGCGCGCCTGGCCGCGTCTGTCGGCGTCGATGCGCGCACATCGGCGACCAGGTCAAGCAACGGAACGTCCTGCTCGTGTCCGATGGCGCTCACGACCGGGGTTACGCATCCTGCCACCGCCCTGATCAAGTCCTCATCGGAGAACGGCAGCAGGTCCTCCAGCGAGCCGCCGCCGCGGGCGATGATGATGACGTCGACCTCAGGGTCGGCGTCCAGCCGCTGCAGTGCCCAGATGATCTCCTCGCTGGCGCGCACGCCCTGCACCGCCACCTGCTCCACCCGGAACTGCACCGCGGGCCAGCGGCGTGCGGAGTTCCTCAGCACGTCGCGCTCTGCAGCCGAATCACGGCCGCAGATCAGGCCGACGGCATGGGGCAGGAACGGCAGCTTGCGCTTGCGTTCGGCCGCGAACAGGCCCTCGGCGGCCAGCGCAGTGCGGAGGCGTTCCAGCCTGGCCAGCAGCTCGCCGATACCGACGGCCTTGATGTGCGTCGCGGTCAGCGAGAAGGAGCCCCGTGCCGAGTTGAACTCCGGCTTGGCCCAGATCACCACCCGTGCGCCTTCGGCCGGGGCCGGCGTGGTGGCGTCGAGCACGGCGCTGGTGCAGATGACGCGGACAGAGACCGATGCGACCGGATCGCGCAAGGTCAGGAAGACGGTGCCGCCGCGCCGGGTCAGCTCGGCGATCTGTCCCTCGACCCAGACCTTGCCCAGCCGGCCAATCCATTCACCGACCAGCCGCAGGACGGTTCTGACCGGGACCGGCGACTGCTCTGAGGTCTCTAGCGGCATGCGGCCTGCCCGGCGCGGCCGGTCACCTGCCGGTCTCGAGCTTGTCGATCCGGCGCTCGAACATGCCGAGCACTTCGGCGCGCTCGGCGTTCTTGCTCTCGTACGCGATCATGGTGCGCAGCTGGGCCGCGTCAAGGCCGCGAAGCCTGGCCCTGATCGAGGCGATCGAGAGCGAGTCGTAGCCGGGCAGCGGCAGCCCGGCGCCCTGTTCCTGATCGTGCTGGGCGCCGGTTTCCCGCACCAGCTCCGCGTCAGGCTCCGCGCCAGCCTCGTCGTCCAGGTGATCGCCCAGCTCCTCGGGCGAGAGCAGCCGCACGTTGTTGGTCTGGTCGAGCGACCGCCACCGGGTCTCCGCCGGAGCCGCCGAGCGCGACCGCCGGTGCGCAGGCCGGTACCGCTCGGTCCGGGCTGTGGTCTCAGCCCGGCTAGCCTGCGGCCGGTCGGCGGACATCAGGATCCGGCCGATCCCGGAGAAGACGGCCCGCAGCCCTTGGGTAGGTGCCTTCTTGATCTGGTCAGGGATCTGCTGGATGCCCATGGATGATCTTTCTCCCTCACGTCACCGCTGGCCCGGCCGCCGGGCTGCCCCCTTGTCGTCAGCCTGGCGTAGGTGCAAGGACAGGCCCTGGCGGGCCAATGTTCTCGCAACATTGTCGCTGGCCGCCGCGCCGTGGCAAGTCAGGAGCCACCATTTCTTGATGCGGCGCCGTGCGCCGCGTCTGGCGGGCCGCGCGACCTGGCTGCGACGGCGCCGACCGGCGGGAAGCGATGGTCACCTAAACTGGGTCTATGCCTGCTCAAACCCGCCGTGTGCTCCTCGCCAAGCCCCGTGGCTACTGTGCGGGCGTCGACCGGGCGGTGCAGACCGTGGAAGTGGCTCTGGAGCGATTCGGCGCGCCGGTGTACGTGCGCAAGCAAATCGTGCATAACACCCATGTGGTTCGCACCCTCGAGGAACGCGGCGCGATCTTCGTCGAGGAGACCGATGCGGTGCCAGAAGGTGCCGTCGTCGTCTTCTCCGCGCACGGTGTATCGCCTGAGGTCCGTGAGGAAGCCAAGGACCGCAAGCTGCGGACGATCGATGCGACCTGCCCGCTCGTCACGAAGGTGCACAACGAGGCTCGCCGGTTCGCTGCCCAGGATTACGACATCTTGCTGATCGGGCACGAGGGCCACGAGGAGGTGGTCGGCACGACGGGCGAGGCGCCGACTCACATCCACCTGGTCGACGGCCCGGCGGGCAGCGAGACCGTCGAGGTTCGTGACCCGGCTAAGGTCGCCTGGCTTTCCCAGACCACGTTGTCGGTCGACGAGACCAACGAGACAGTCGCGGCCTTGCGCCAGCGGTTCCCGCTGCTGCTCGACCCGCCCAGCGATGACATCTGCTACGCGACGCAGAACCGGCAGGCGGCGGTCAAGCAGATCGCGAGCGAGTCGGACGTGGTCATCGTCGTCGGCTCGCGCAACTCTTCCAATTCGGTCCGGCTGGTAGAGGTCGCGCGCGACGCTGGTGCCAAGAGGGCCTACCTGGTGGACGATGCCACCGCCGTCGAGCAGGCATGGCTGGACGGCGCTACCACCGTCGGCGTCACGAGCGGCGCCTCGGTCCCCGATGATCTTGTCGCGGGCGTGCTGGACATGCTCGCGGGCATGGGCTTTGCCGACGTCGAGGAAGTCGAGGTCGTGCCCGAGCGGATGGTGTTCGCGCTGCCGCATGAGCTGCGCAAGCCGGCCGCCGGACCTGCTTAGTTAGCCTGGCCCCGGTTCGAGCCTGCCTGACCGGTTGCCCGCGGGCCGGTGACTTGCTGGCTGTTGGTGTGCCGGCCGGTGGTTTGCTGGCCGGCGGTTTGCTGGCCGTGCTGGTTGCCGCTCCGCTGCTCGGTGCCCGGTAGCTAGCCGCTGCGCGGTCAAGCTCCCGACGGATCCAGATCGGGTGCCGGCCTCGAACCGAAGCGCCGCGCGCAGGTCCCTGACGCACTGCGGGAGCCCGCGGCAGCACGCGATGGCCAGGCAGGCTGCTGTGCCCGCCAGCAACCACGGTGCCAGCGCGGCCAGCGTCAGGAACGTGCCTTCGAACACCGAGATGACTGAGCCGTGCCCGGAACTGCCCTGCGCCGTCAGTGCTTGCGTCATGATCACCGCAAGCAGCGCGATCGCCGGGACCGAAACAGTCACCTGCAGCTGAGCTTCGCGGCGCAGGTACCAGGGCGCTAGCACGGCGCCGGCGAGATAGCCGATACCCGCCAGCACGCCGACGTGCAGCCACGCGGCAAGCAGGAAGACCAGCAGATTCAGCGCGAGCAGCCCCAGCAGGGCGCCGCGTGTCGTCAGGTAAGACCGGGCCATGGCTGTACGGCGCCCGACCATCGCGAGTCCTCGCCGCGGCCGGGCTGCCGCGCCTGCGGCGGGCAGCTGGCCTGTTCGCTCCGTCATCGGATTCTCCCGTTCATCTGCGGCCTGGACCGGCCGCGGCCTGGTGCAACGCGCTGCTCAGCCGTTCGCACTGCTCAGCCGTCCGCACTGCTCAGCCGTCCGCATTGCTCAGCCGTCCGCATTGCTCAGCCGGCTGCGCTGATCGGGCGGCTGCTACCGAATAGCTGCGGCTGGCTGCCCTGATCGCGGCCAGGTCCTGGCCGGGATACCAGCTCAGGCCCGGATTCGACGATCAGGTCAGGCGCCGAAAGGGCACGCACCGTTTCCTCGACCGGCTTGGGCTGCTCGAGCTCGGCTTCGACGATGCCGAGCTCGCTCAGCTTGCGCGCGCTGACCAGCACCCGGCTTTCCAGCGACCCGACTGTGCGGTTGTAGCTGGACACCGCGTTGGTCAGCGCCTTGCCGAGCCCGTCGACGTTCTTTCCCAGCACGCAGATCCGGTCGTAAAGTTCGCGCCCGAGGTCGAAGACGGCTCGCGCGTTCTCTGACAGGGCAGCCTGCTGCCAGGCGTACTGCGCGGTTCGCAGCATGGTCACCAAGGTGGTGGGCGTGGCGATATGCACCCGGCTCGCCATCGCGTACTCGAGCAGCCCCTGGTCGTGCTCGAGCGCGGGGGCCAGGAACGCCTCGCCAGGGATGAACAGCACGACGAATTCGGGCGACGGGCTGAGCGCGGCCCAGTAGGCCTTGGCGGCCAGCCGGTCGACGTGGTCCCGCACGTGGCGCGCGTGCGCGCCGAGCCGTGCCTCCCGGACGCTCTCGTCGGTGGCCTCGGCGGCCTCCAGATAGGCCGCGAGCGAGACCTTCGAGTCGACGACGATGTTCTTGTCGCCGGCCAGCCTGATGACCATGTCCGGCCGGAGTTGCCCGTCCGGCGTGGCGACAGTGACCTGCTCGTCGAAGTCGCATTTATTCGACATGCCGGCCAGTTCGACCACGCGTCGCAGTTGCATCTCGCCCCACCGGCCACGCGCTTCTGGGCGCCGCAACGCAGTGACCAGTGACTGAGTCTGCGCCCGCAGCTGGTCGGAGCTCTGCCGCGCGAACGCGACCTGCTCGGTCAGCGCAGCATGGGCCGAGCGACGGGCCGCGTCGGTGTCCCGAAGCTGGGTCTCGACCCGCGCAAGCGTGTCCTTCAGCGGCTGCACCATCTGCTCGACGGCCGCCTTGCGGTTGTCGAGCTCGCCGGCCGCCCTGGCGCCGGCCGCGCTCAGCCTGCCTTCGGCGATCTCCAGGAACGTCCTGGTGCTGCGGTCGAGCGCGTCCGTGGACAGTGCCTGGAATCGTTCGGCCAGCTGACCGTCGATTAGCTCAGCTTTGTCCTGAGCGACGCGCTCCATCAGCGCGGCCCGCTCCGACGCGGCATGCGCTCGCTCGTCCGCGGCCATCGCCTGTCCGGTCAGGTCGGCGACCATGGCTGCCAGCCGGCCACGCGCCAGCAAGTAGCCCAGGGCAGCGCCGAGCAGGAGCCCGATCAACAACGTGATCATGTTCATAATCAGCATGCTGGCAGCCGCCGGCGACACTTTCGGGGGCGACACGCCCGGCCGGTCGCAGGGCAGAAAATGTCGTATCGAGGCATCTGGCTGCTGACAGTGCCCCCGGCGGCCGGAGGACGGATCGCCGCGGCAGCCCACTAGACTTCCCGGGTGAGCCTGTCCATTGGCATCGTCGGCCTGCCCAACGTCGGCAAGTCCACCCTTTTCAACGCGCTGACCAGGGCTAACGCTCTGGCCTCGAACTACCCGTTCGCGACGATCGAGCCGAACGTTGGCATTGTCGGTATCCCTGACTCCCGGCTGGACAAGTTGGCGTCGCTGTACGACTCGGCCAAGATCGTGCCGGCCACCGTGCGGTTCGTCGACATCGCCGGCCTGGTCCGCGGCGCGTCGGCAGGCCAGGGCCTGGGCAACCAGTTCCTGTCGCACATCCGCGAGACTGATGCGATCTGCCAGGTAGTGCGCGTCTTCACAGACCCGGACGTGAGCCATGTCGACGGGGATGTGTCGCCGGAGCGGGACATCGAGACCATCGCTACCGAGCTGATGCTGGCCGATCTGCAGACGCTGGAGAAGGCGGCGCCCAGGCTGGCCAAGGAAGCTAAGTCGGCCAAGGATCCGGATAAGACCAGGATCGCCGCGGCCGCGGCGAAGGCCCAGCAGGTTCTGGACGGCGGCACGACGTTGTCCGCTGGCGCCGAAGCGGCCGGCATCGAGCTTGCTGACGTGCGTGAGCTGCAGCTGCTCACGGCCAAGCCGTTCCTGTACGTGTTCAACGAAGACGATGCCGAGCTCGCGGACGACGAGTTGCGGAAGCGGCTGGCAGCACTGGTCGCCCCGGCCGAATCCATCTTCCTGGACGCCAAGACCGAGGCGGAGCTGGCCGAGCTGGAGCCGGCCGAGGCAGCCGAGCTGCTGGCCGAGCTCGGCCTCGGCGAGCCGGGACTTGACCAGCTGGCAAGGGCCGGTTTCGCCGCGCTGCGGCTGTCGACGTTCCTGACTGCCGGGCCGAAGGAATCAAGGGCCTGGACGATTCCGGTCGGGGCGACGGCACCGGAGGCGGCAGGCGTCATCCACACCGACTTCCAGCGCGGCTTCATCAAGGCCGAGATCGTGTCCTTCGAGGACCTGATGGCGGCGAGCTCGATCGTGGCGGCCCGTGCCGCGGGCAAGGCGCGCATCGAGGGCAAGGACTACGTCATGCGAGACGGCGACGTCGTCGAATTCAGGTTCAACGTCTGATCTGCGGTATCACGGCGGCTGCCCCGGCGGCGTGTCCGATCGGTCGCTCCTGTCGGGAGTCGTCCGTGCGGTGGCGGCGGTTAGCGTCTCGGTTCGACGGTGCAGGACCTGGGTGGTGCGGGCAACCCAGTCGGCGATGGTGGCGAGCTCATGATGGCTGTAGTCCGAGGCTAGTTCGGTCATGTCCTCGGCGAGCGGCTTGAAGATGGCGGGCAGTAGCGCGTCGAGCGGGGTGTTGAGCCGCAGCGTGATGAGCACGCTGCGCCGGTCGGCGGGGTTAGGGGTTCGTTCGACATAACCGCCACGGGTGAGGCGGTCGATCATGCCGGTGACCGCGCCGGTGGTCAGGCCGGTGTGCTCGGCGATGCGCCCCGCGCTGACGGGGCCGAGCCGGTCAAGTATGTCGAGGCACTTGCGTTCGGCTCCGCTCAGCCCGAGTAGGTGGCCTACGGCCTCATGGAACATCACGACAGCACTGGTGAATTCTCGGCCCAGGAGCACGCCCGGGTCGGCGGCGGTGGCATGCGGCTCGACCATGACTTGACAATAGCTTATCGACCTGTAATCTTAGTCTCTAAGTAAATGATTTACTAAGCAATATGTGATCCCCTGGCCAGGCGGTCCAGCCGCGCGCCTCGGGCGAGCACGCAAGAGCAGGTCAGGCAGCGAACCGGAAGGGGCAGCGGTGCCGGTCGACCGGATAGAGATCGACTCGCTGTGCAAGCGCTTCGGCGAGGCCGTCGCGCTGCGGGAGATGAGCTTCAGTGTCGGCGCGGGCGAGCTGTTCGGCTTCGTGGGCAGTAACGGGGCGGGCAAGACCACCACGATGCGCATCATCCTCGGGGTGCTTGCCGCCGACTCCGGGCAGGTCCGGATCGATGGTCGGCAGGCGAATCTGCACCTCCGCCGGAGGATCGGCTACATGCCAGAGGAACGCGGACTGTACCCGACGATGAGGGTCGGCGAGCAGCTTTCCTACCTGGCGCGGCTACACGGACTGCCGCCGCGCCGTGCCGCCGCGGCGGCGGGTGTCTGGCTCGAACGGCTCGGCGTGGCCGCCCGCAGGGAGGAGGAAGTGCAGAAACTCAGCCTCGGCAACCAGCAACGCGTTCAGCTCGCCGCTGCCCTCGTGCACGACCCGGAGGTGCTGGTGCTCGACGAGCCCTTCGCCGGCCTTGATCCGGTCGCTGTCGAGGTAATGAGCCAGGTCCTCACCGAGCAAGCCGGCCGAGGGGTGCCGGTGATCTTCTCCAGTCACCAACTCGACCTCGTCGAACGCCTGTGTCACCGGGTCGGCATCGTGCGCCGCGGGCAGATGCAGGCCTGCGGCACCGTCGATAACCTCCGCGCCGGCGCGGTCAGCCAGTTGCTGGTCGAGGTCCCGGATGCCCCGGCCGGGTGGGCGGCGGGTATACCGGGTGTCACCGTGGTCGCCGAGTCCGGCGGTCGCGGGGGGCGGACGGTACTGGAACTCGCCGCCGAAGCCGACGATCAGATCGTGCTCAAGGCTGCCATGGCCGCCGGGCCGGTGCGTGAGTTCACCCGACGCCGGCCCTCGTTGACCGAGCTGTTCCGCCGCCTCGCCACCGAGCAGGGCGAGGCGGCATGAGTGAGCCGACGTTGTCGTCTGCGGCCGCTGTGCGGTTGGTCGCCGCACGGGAGATCACCACAATGCTACGTTCGACGGCCGTCCGGGTTGTGACCGCGCTGATCCTGCTGATCATCGTCGCCGCCGTCGTGATCCTCACGATCCTCACCGCAACCGGCGGCTCTAGGACCACCGTCGGGGTCACCCGCAACGAGACCAGCTTCGCTGCCCCGCTGCAGGTCAGCGCCACCGCTTTCGGGCTCAAAGTCACCGTCCTGACGGTGCGCGACCAAGCCGCTGGCCGAGCACAGGTCGGCGCCGGCTCGCTGGACGCGCTGCTGACCGAGAGGAGCGGACGGCTGGGGGTGATCGTCGAGCACCGCCTTGATCCCGGCCTGCAGCAAACGCTGAGCAGCCTGGCCCGCGAGCTCATTCTCGACCAGCAGATCCGTGCCTTGGGCGGTAATCCCGCTTCGGTGAACCAGCAGGAGACGGCTGCCGGAGTCGCGGTCGAGGTGCTCGCTCCGCCCAGGCACTACGATGTCGCGGCCGTCGCGCTCGGCAGCGCCGCCGGGGTGTTGATCTACATCTCGCTGATGATTCAGGGACAACGCGTCGCGCAAGGCGTCGTCGAGGAAAAGTCGAGCCGCGTTGTCGAGCTGTTGCTCTCTACCGTTCGCCCCTGGCAGCTCATGACCGGCAAGGTAGCCGGCATCGGGCTGGTCGGCCTGGCTCAGATGCTGGCCTTCGGCATCGTCGGGGTCGGTCTTGCAGTCAGCCTCGGCCTGCTGCATATCTCGATCACCGCCGCCGTGGGGACCGTGGTGTGGCTGGTCATCTGGTACCTGCTCGGGTTCGTCCTCTACGCCTTCGCTCTAGCTGCCGCCGGGGCCTTGGTCTCCCGCCAGGAAGACGCCGGTTCTGTGGTCATGCCGACACTGATCCCGGTGATCGCGGGCTACATCCTCGGGATCAGTATCCTGCCCGGCCATCCTGATAGCCGGTTGTGCGAAATACTCTCGGTCATCCCCGTCTTCTCACCCACGCTGATGCCTATGCGCCTGGCCATGGGCTCCGTGCCGGCCTGGGAAACTATCCTCTCGATCCTTTTCGTCGTGATCGCCATCCCCCTGCTGGCGGGCCTGGCCGGCAGAATCTACCGCAATGCCGTTCTCCGGACCGGAGCGCGAGTCACACTCGGCCAGGCCCTGCGCAGCGGCTGACCCCTGCGAGTCGGTGCAAAAAGGCGGGAGGGCGGCCGTCGGAGTGATGATGGGCGGGAATGACGCTATGTTGCTCGGGCGCAGGGCCTATGACGAGTTCGCGGGTTACTGGGCATCCGCCGAACCGACGACTCGACTAACGCACAGTGAAGCTATCGAGCGCCTTGTGGGCCGCCGGATCGGTCGATGGGCATCTCCGCTGAGGCCTGCTTGAAGCGCCTGCGATCATGAACCAATGCCGTCACGACCGGTGGAGTGGGCCACGGCGGGTGCCATGGCCGGTTACGCGGCCGCCCGGCTCGCGGCCGCCGATCGTCTCCAGCTCGCCGAAGCGTGGGCCGTGCCGATGCTGTCGTTCACCCCGCAGGTAACCGCGGGCGCCTGGGCAGGCGCATTGCTGCTGCGCGGCAGGGGCCCGGCCGCAATGACAGCAGTGGCCGGGGCTGCCCTGACGGCAGTGGTATGTTCTCGCGCGATCCCGTCCCGCCGGGCGGCTGCGACAGGGTCAGTGCTGCGGGTCTTGACGGCGAATCTGCTTGTCGGCCGGGCTGCCGCCGACGTCATCGTCGACCTAGCGCGCCGCAAGGACGCGGATGTGCTGTTCGTGCAGGAACTCACCACGGAGGCGGAGGCCAGGCTGCAGCGTGCCGGGCTGGCAGATCTGCTTCCACACCGGGTGGCGCAGCCGATGCCGCACGGCACGCGAGGCAGCGGCATCTACGCCAGATACCCGCTGCGCGCTGTGCCGCAAGCAGCGCCGGTGTCCGCAGCCCGATGCATGGCCAGGCTTGACCTTCCGTCCGGGCAGTTCGCGCAACTGGCCTGCATACACGCGGCATCGCCCAAGCCTCCCTGGTCCCCTGGCGCTACGGCCCGGTGGCGGCATCAGCTGTCCGCATTGCCCGCGCCCGGCGAGAGTCCGCTCATTCTCGCCGGAGACTTCAACGCCACCGCAGATCATGTGCAGTTCCGCCGGCTTGTGCGCCGCGGATACGTCGACGCCGCCAGCCAGACCGGCAACGGGCTGGTCCTGACCTGGGGACCGCAGCCGGACAGGCGCCCGAGCCTGCTCACCATCGATCACGTCCTCATCGACCGGCGTTGCGTCGCCCTGGCGACATCGGCGCACCGGCTGACTGGCAGCGATCACCACGCGCTCTACGCAGCGCTGCGGTTGCCGCGCTGGACGGCCGAGCACCCAGAAGGAGATTAGCCATGGCGCGGTCAAGGAGGACCGGGTACGGACAGGTCGCACGATCCGGTAGCGGTTGCTGCCAGACTCAGACTTTCGTCATGCTTTTGGCCGTTCTTTGATGCCGGCCGCGAGGAGGTCGACGACCTCGGCGATCCGGGCCGCACGGACGTCCGGCCTACGAGTGGTCGCATCGATCCAGCGGAGGTAAGCCTTCCGGTAGAACTGCGCCAGCGTATCGAAGAAGGCGCCCGCCGCCGGGTTGGCAGCAAGCGCCCCGGCGATATCCTCGGCGAGATCACCGCGTTGCGGACCCTCCGGGCTCACCTCTACGGTGACGGCGTCGCCAATCGCGAGTCCCATGCCGAGCAGGCGCTGAGGAGCCAGAGTCAAGATCCATCCGCTGCCAGCCGGGCGGAGCCTTGCGCGGAACCTGCAGTCGTCGATGGTGCCGCCGACGGGATGGTCGGCCTTAGCACCCCACGCCTCGTCGGGGTCGAAGGGCATCGTGATGACCGCGTCGTCGCCCGGGCCGGGCGCGATCACGGCGCGAAAATGCTGCGAGCGCATGGTCTCTATCGTGGCACGAGGGGCGGCGACAGCGGGAGGCCATGACCCAGTCCCGACGCTGACCTGGTCGCGGGCCTCGAAGCTGGCACCCTGGCCGCAGGGGCCGTGGCGATGGGCCACCAGGATCGGGCCCACCACCGTCACCACCAGAACAAGGTCGGGGACGTAGCCTGGCTGAGATGCGAGATTATTGCGTTGTTCGCATAATATGTGCCAGTTTGCTGTTTACTCGCATTGTATGTCCTGGTGATCGAGGCATGGAGGACGGATGTCGGCTGGCGCAGGCCCAGAGGCACTGCCGGCAAGGACAATGGCTGCCGCGCCATCGGCGGCGGGCCGGGCTGTCTCAAAGGCCCATCGGGCCGATAGCCGTCAGCCACGCGGCGCGGACCGGAGAATCCTCGCCGTCCTCTCTACCATGACAGCGGGGGCAGCTGCCGTCATCGCTTGTTCGGTCGGCGGGGGAGCCGTCAGTTCGCCAGCAAGCGCTGCAGTCGGCCATGCGAGCGTGCAGTCCGGGCTGATCACCACTGATGCCTTTATCGTGCGAGCCGGCGCGTCGCTCGACCCGAGCCCCTCGCCGTCGGACTCGTCGGCTGATCCGTCGCCGTCCGTAGACCCTGATCCCTCGCCGGCTTCGTCGGATACGCCGACGCCGGCTCCGTCGGATACGCCGACGCCGGCTCCGTCGGATACACCGACGCCGGCTCCGTCGGATACGCCGACGCCGGCTCCGTCGGATACGCCGACGTCGGCTCCGTCAGGCACGCCGTCACCTGATCCCTCAACCACGCCGAGCGGCACGCCATCGCCAAGCCCGAGCGCGACCGCGGGTCAACCTACGCCGACCACCACACCCGGATTGCCGTGGGTGCCGACCGTACAAACCCCGCAATCCGTGCCGACGCTGGCCGCGCTCTCGCCCGCGCATAGCAGCAGCAAGCACGCGGCGACCGCCGCTCCCTCACCGGCCGGCTCAGCTGCCAGCGGGTCTCAGCTGGCTGATCCGCCCTTGCGTGACGATGCCAGCACTGGGCGGGCCACTGCCGACACCGGTCCCTCACTCGCCGTTGTCGCTGTCGCCATCACCGGGTTGGGCGCGCTGACAAGCTGCTCGTTTGTGGTGGTCAGGCGCCGGCTGGCTTATCCTCGGCGGGTGCCAAAGCATTCGCACCGCGCGACCAGGCGCAGCTAGCACAGCTGGCCGCGCTGGCCGCTGGCCGCCATCCCGTCAAAAGTACGCGCGTCGGGAGAACGTCGTCATCGCGACGAAGGTCTACTCGCGCATGCACGACGGTCCTGCCGGGTCGGGCCTGTCTCGCCGGGCGATCATGGAATAGGTCGACGCCGCCTGCTTTCGATGGCACAGGTGGCGGGCCGCTACCAGCCAGCCAGCATGCCGTGATGTGAACGGCATAGGACGGCGGTGCTGCGCGTCCCTATGCCATCGGCGCCTCAGGACGGCTGTCCCGCGCCAAGCCGGCCTGCCCGGTTTGGCGCGGCGCCTGTCTTCTGGCCTTGAAGTGCTCAGGCCATGAATTTGAGCAGCGCGCTGTTGACCTGGTCGGCGTGAGTCCAGGCGATGGCATGCGGGCCGTCGTCGACAACTACCATCTGCAGGTCCTTGATCATGCCGGGCAGCCTCTTGCCGGTGTTCGGGTAGGGCAGGATCCGGTCGGCGTCGCCCTGGATTACCAGCATCGGCACGTCGATCTTGGGCAGATCGGCGCGGAAGTCGGTCTCCCAGGTCGGGATGCATGCGACGGTGGCGACGGCAGATGCGGCGGAGGCGACGTTCCAGCTGGCGTTGTAGGCCTGGTCGCTGACCAGCGTGCCGCCCAGCACGTCGATGTTGTAGAAGTTGTCGAGGAAGCCCTTCATCCAGGCCGGGCCGTCGGCCCTGGCGGTCTGCATGAAGCCGTCGAACAGGCTCGCGGGCAGGCCTTCTGGATTGTCGCCGGTCTGCAGGAGGAACGGCGGGATCGGGGATACCAGCACGCCCTTGCTGACCCGCGATGAGCCGTAGGCGCCTAGGTACCTGGCCACCTCGCCGGTGCCCATCGAGTGCCCGACCAGGGTGACGTCACGCAGGTCCAGCGTGTCGAGCAGGACCTTCAGGTCGGCGGCGAACGTGTCGTAGTTATAGCCGGTTGTCGGCTGGCTCGACTTCCCGAATCCGCGGCGGTCGTAGGTAATGACGCGGTGGCCGTCCTCAAGGAGGACGGGCAGCTGCTTGTCCCAGGCCCGGCCGCTGAGCGGGTAGCCGTGAATCAGCACCACGGGACTTCCCTCGCCGTGGTCCTCGTAGTAGATGTCGATATCGGCCGAGTTCTCCTTGCCGACCGTAATGAACGGCATTGAGTTTCCTCCCCCGTGTCGGAAGCCCGGCGCGGTTCTGCCAGGCGTCACACTCGCGGCTGCCATACCCCCGTTGTCAGCGACCAAGCGACCGCATTCGTCCTTCCAGGCTGCCATCCCAGCATCGCTCGAGTTGCCGGGAGCGGCGGCTGCGTGTCGACCGTGGTCGTGGCGGCATCTCCTGCAAATCCGGCAGAAACCTGGTCAACTAAGGCATGGAGAAACTTGTCTACCTACTCTGGGGCAGCGGGTCACCTGGCAGCGGCGACAGACTGCGCGCCAGCCTCCTGCAGGAAACCGTGCCAAGACTCGGTGAGCTAGGCGGCCGTGGCATCACCGTGAACGTGCACGACGCCGCTGCCGCGGCGGCGCCTTCGCCGGTGCCAGTGCCCGGCGGGGAGGAGCCGCACGTGGCGGAAGTCTCGGTGTGGCTGGACAGTTACGACCGGCGCAGCGGCTTCGACGATGCCCTGGCGGCGGCCGGGCTCCGGTTCGCCGGCTATCTAGTCAGCGAGTCGCTCTACGAGGACTACGGCACGACGCCGCACTCGGCACCGCGGAACTGGCCGGACGGCACGCGGTCACCGGGGGTGCTGACGGTCTCGCTCGTCCACCGGCCGGACGGGCTCGACTACCGCACCTGGATTGATCGCTGGCACGGTACCCAGTCCCCGCTGTCCGGTTCGCTCCAGCCGCGCTGCCGCTATGTGCGCAACGAGGTGATACGCCCGATCACAGCGGGCGCGCCGGAGATAGATGGCATCGTGGAGGAGGCGTGGCCCTCGGCGGCGCACGTCGCCGATCCGATGCTGTTCTTCAACGCAGCTGGTGACCGCGACAGGCTCGCGAGCAACATCACCCGGATGCTCGAGAGCGTCAACGCGTGTCTTGATCTCCGCCGCCTCCGCAATTCCACGATGAGCGAGTACCTGATGTCGAGGCTCTAGCGCTGGCGCTGCTGCGGAACAACGGCGTTACCGGGTGACCGGGCGCCGCCAGAAGAATGTGTGCGTGCCGCTCTCGCCCTTGACGGCGAAGGTGACGGCCAGCAACTCCCAGCCCTCGGCCGCCCGATCGTTCATGTGCAGCGTCAGTGAGTCGGGGTCGTGAGCATTGGCGGTGCAGCGGTATTCCCAGCCCGTGGCCATGCTGTCAGGGTAGGCGGATTCTGCTCACTTGTCCCGGCGCGGGACTCGGCCGGCAGAGCGCTTAGCGCGGCGTGCCGTAGAGTTCGGCCGGCCCGCTGATCTGGGTCACCGAGCGGTTGACGGGGATGTCGTGCTTCTCCATCATCGTGAGGATGTCCTGGTGCCAGCTGGACAGGAAGGCGGTCCCGCCGCCCGGCTCGCCGCGCAGCCTGAACCAGACCGCGATCCTGCTGTACCTGGTCGATACCAGTTCGGCGATCGCCAGCTCCTCGTAGGTCGCTTCCCAGGTCGCCACGAGCCACCGGCTGAAAAACGCACCACGCACCCGGACGCCCCAGTCGAGCATTTCCAGCCTGGCCAGGCCGCCGCTGGTGATGACGTGCTTGCGCATCACGTCGCCGACGAAGAGCCGTTCTAGGTCACCGGCGGGCATATCGAGGATGCGGGCGGAAGAACCGGCTCGCCGGACCCAGGTCACCACTCCTGCGACGGAGATGACCGCCAGCGCGGCGACAAGAGCGATATACGGCACAGCCAGGCCTCCCAACACGGCACCCGGATGCCATCTTGGCAGCTAGCGACCGGTTTATCGAGCCGGCCTTTGGCAGCCGGGGCATTACGCGGAGGGTACACGCTGCCGCGGGCAGGTCCGGCCGGACGGCGCCTCGTTCGGCCAGCCCGACAGGTAACGGCGAACCTCAGTGCTAGCAAAGATGCCTGCGCCGTGAATATCGCCAGCATATCGTCGGTATGGTCGGCGCGCGGTTAGCCGTGACCACCGTCGTAACCACACCAGCTCAGGCGTCAGCGCCAGTGGTTATCGTGCCGGATCATGAACTCGGCACGTTCCTCGGGACTCGGCCGCTCGCCAGCCGCCCACCTGGCCAGGCCCTCGAAGTACGACTCCCGCGCCGCGCCGGGAGCGAACAGGAGCAGCATCGACGCGGGCTCGCCAGACGCATTGCGGAACCCGTGGATCCCGCCCTCGGGCACGAACATGTAATCGCCGGGCGCTGCATCGGTCCAGTCGCGCCCGTCATATAGCTGGACAGTCCCGGAGAGCACGAAGAACGATTCCGAGACCGTCTTGTGGAAATGCGGATCAGGACCCGATCTCGGTCCGGTGAAGTCCCACCGGTAGAGGCCGAACTCACCCCCGGTGCGGGCACCGGTCGCCAGGTAGTGGACCTGCGTCCCGCCAGCGCCGATCTCCAGGTCATGGGCCTGGCCGGCGCGTCGGATAACGGCGCTGACCTCGCCGTCGCCGAGGTACTTCGGATCTGGATAGTCCGGAAGCGACACCTGCTCGTCCTTTCTGCGGATGGGCCGTGGTTGCGCGATCACCGGCCGCCGGGATGCTAGGGGCAGGCCGGCCGAGCCGGGACAGCAGGAACAGCCGACGGGCCTGCCCCAGTAGGCTCGGGGGCCATGAGCGACCAGTCAGCTAGCGCGAACCTGCAGACCGCCACGCCAGCGCCGCCCGCCGCCAGGCGGGTGGCCGCCGAGCGGACGCATCACGGCGATACCTACGTCGACGAGTATGCCTGGCTGGCGGCCAAGGACGATGCCGAGACGATCGCCTTCCTCGAGGGCGAGAACGCCTACACGGAGGCCTTGACGGCAGGCCAGGGTGAGCTTCGGGACGCCATCTTCAGCGAAATCAAGTCGAGGACCAAGGAGACCGACCTGTCGGTCCCGGTGCGTAAGGGCGGCTACTGGTACTACGTCCGGACGATCGAGGGCAAGCAGTACGCCGTGAACTGCCGTCGGGCCGTTCGGCCGGAGGACACCGGCCCGCCCATCTCCGCGGACGGCGCACCGCTGGAGGGCGAGGAGATCCTGCTCGACGGCAACGAACTGGCCGGTGACAGTCCGTTCTTTGCCATCGGTGCCTTCGACATCAGCCCCGACGGCCAGCTGCTGGCCTACTCCACCGACACCGCCGGCGACGAGCGGTTCACCATGCGTTTCAAGGACCTTCGGACCGGCGAAACCGCGGCCGACGAGATCCCAGACACCTTTTACGGCAGCGCCTGGTCAGCGGACGCGTCGGCGATTTTCTACGTCACTGTCGACGACGCCTGGCGCCCGTACCGGGTGTGGCGGCACCTGGTCGGCACGAAGGCCGCCGAGGACGTGATCGTCTACCAGGAGGACGACGAGAAATTCGGCGTCGGCGTCGGCCTGTCCCGCAGCGAGCGGTACCTCATGATCGGCTCGTCCAGCAAGCTCACCAGCGAGGTGCGGCTGCTGGACGCGGCGAACCCGGCCGGCGACTTTTCCGTTGTCGCGCCGCGCAGAGCCGGGGTCGAATATGACGTCGAGCATCAGGTGCTGCCGGACGGTACCGATCAGCTGCTGATCTTGCACAACGACGGCGCACTCAACTTCGAGCTGGCCAGGGCCACACTCGATGACCCGACCCGGTGGTCGCCCCTTATCGGGCACCGCGACGACACCAGGCTGCTTGGCGTGGACGCGTTCGCCAGCCACCTGGTGGTGTACCTGCGCCGGGACGGGCTCACTGGCCTGCGGATCATCCCGGCCAGCGGCAGCGAGCACGAGATCGACTTCCCCGAGCCGATCTACCAGGTCGGGCCGGGCGCCAACCCGGAGTACGACACCGACAGGTTCCGGCTTAGTTACGTGTCGATGGTGACGCCGAGTTCGGTTTACGACTGCGATGTGGCGAGCGGCGAGCTCACGCTGCTGAAGCAAAGCCCGGTGCTGCCCGGCCCGGACGGCCGAGCCTACGACCCGGACGCCTACGAGCAGCGCCGGCTGTGGGCCACCGCCGATGACGGCACTAAGATCCCCATCTCGCTGGTGCGCAGGAAAGACGTGCCGCAAGACGGTACGGCCACGTTCCTGCTCTATGGGTACGGAAGCTACGAGCTCTCGATGGACCCGAGCTTTTCTATCTCCCGGATCTCGCTGCTCGACCGCGGCTTCTGCTATGCGATCGCGCACATCCGCGGTGGCGGCGAGATGGGCCGCGCGTGGTACGACAACGGCAAGATGCTGAAGAAGATCAACACCTTCACCGACTTCATCGCGTGTGCCCGGCACGTGGTGACCGACGGCTGGACCACGCCAGACCGGCTGATCGCGCGCGGCGGCTCGGCCGGCGGCCTGCTGATGGGTGCCGTGGTGAACATGGCGCCGGAGGCGTTCGGCGGCATCGTCGCGCAGGTGCCCTTCGTAGACGCGCTGACCTCGATCCTGGACCCGACACTGCCGCTGACGATCCCGGAGTGGGAGGAGTGGGGCGACCCGCTGCACGACCCCGAGGTCTACCGGTACATGAAGTCCTATACGCCGTATGAGAACGTGTCCGGCAGCAAGGCTTATCCGCCGATCCTGGCGGTGACCAGCCTGAACGACACCCGGGTGCTCTTTCACGAGCCGGCCAAGTGGGTCGCCAGGCTGCAGGCCGAGGCTAAGGGCGGCCCGTTCCTGCTGAAGACGGAGATGTCGGCCGGGCATGGCGGCCGCAGCGGTCGTTACGATGCCTGGCGCGAGGAGGCGATGGTGCTGGCCTGGATCGTCACCACCGCGCAGTCCTGATTGACGGGACCGGCCACGCTGGCGGCCGGCGGAATTGACTAGGGTGACACTCGCCACAGGGCCTCAATGGGCAGCGCGCGTAGTCTGTCGCCGAAAGACAGCGTCTGCTGCCCGGTGTACAGGACGAATCCGGCAACGAAGCTGTCGCCGAGGTGCCTGGCAAGATGACGCAGGCCGGCGAGATCCTGGCCTCGTACAGTGGCACCGGCCTTGACTTCGATCGCTATCACCCGGCCATCGGGTGTCTCGATGAGGCCGTCGACCTCGAGATGATCCTTCGTTCGATAGTGATACAACTGGGCACGCGCCTGCGACCAGGTGAGCTGGCGTGCAAGCTCCATGAGCACGAAATTCTCCATCATCGGGCCGGAGGCCCCGTCGGGTTCTGCAAGCCGCCGGTCATCCTGACCCAGGAGATGGCAGGCAATGCCGGCGTCGACAAACGCGAGCTTGGGTGTGCCGATGGCCCGGCCTGCCATCCGGGCTGACCAGGCTGGGATCGACTTGATCAGGAAGACCGCCGACAGCAATTCCAGGTACCGGGTCAGCGTCACCCGCGGAATCCCGGAAGGTCCGGCGAGAGCCGCGGGCATGAGCAAGCCACCGGCCCTGCCTGCCAGCAGGGCTAGCAGCTTGAGCAGTTCGCCCTGCCGCTCGATGCTCGAGAGTTGCATGACATCGCGTGCGATCAGAGTGGACAGGTAGGAGTCGAAAAAGGCGGCCCGGCGCCGATGGGCACGTCGCACGGCTTCGGGAAAGCCACCGATCACTACACGCTCGAGATAATCGTGCCTGCGCAGGTCCGATGAGTGCTCGAGATCCGGGCCATGCGCGAAGGCCGCATCGATGAACTGGTCAGGACCGCCGGCCATCTCGCCTTGCGCGAATGGCCAGAGCTCAACGACTTCCATCCTGCCCGGCAACGCATCGGGCAGATTTCGCATGGCCAGCAGCCTGGAGGAACCGGTGAGCAGGAACTGGCCGGGCGAGTTATCCAGGTCGACGGTCACCTTGATCGAGCGCAGCAGTTCAGGAACGAGCTGCACTTCGTCGATGAGCATCAGCCCGTCATGTTCGACGAACCCGGCCGGATCGTCGTGCGCTGCTCGCGCTGTCGCCGGGTCGTCCAGAAGGCGGATGGTCGTCGGCTGGGTACGAGCGCCCGCCAGCCGCGCGAGCGTGCTCTTGCCCGACTGTCGGGCGCCGTTGATAGCAACGACTCGCGTATCAGCAAGAGCGTCGGCAACGATCATCTCGGCGTGTCTTGCCAGCAAGCCGTCAGCAGTTGCCATGTCCTTGTCCTGACTAATCTGTGGTCAGATAGACGGTATCATCGTGGTCAGATAGACGGTCAAGTCATGGTCACTTGTCCGGTCGACTCGTGGTCATAGGGCCACCGGCCGGCCGCGATGTCCGCCTGATCCGCGGCGTGCCGGCGACGCCTGAGCAGATGCGCGAGCTCACGCTGTCTGCCCTGGCGCAGGCAGCCGCCGGCGCGTTGCGCGCCGTCATCGGCCAGACCTTCCCGCTGGCGGAGGCGGCCCAGGCACACGACGTCATGGAGAGCCGCGCCACGATCGGCAAGACGCTCCTGCTAGTCAGTTAGCGGCGACCAGAACTGCCGTGCCGCGTAACCGTCCCGCCGTAGCCAGTGCTCGGTGTAGACGATGCGCACCGCGTCAATGACGACAAGCGGACCGGATGGCTGATCCGCCAGGGAGCGTGACCGTTCCACCTGATCGGACTGCCAGCGGTAGGCGGGCCAGTAGTGCGCGAATTCCTGGTCAGCCGCGGTCAGCACGCGCGCCGTGCCGAACACCTGCGCGCCGCGGCTGCTCGCCTGCCCGACGAGCGGCGCGAAGATTCCGACCGACACCCGCGGATCGGCGGACAGATTGCGCATTTTCGGCGACGACAGCGCCGCGGTGAACATCAGCGCGAAATCGAGATGGTAATAGCGGACCGGCGTCGCCAGCGGCCCGTCCGCGCCGCAGGTCGCCAGCACGCACATGTTCTGTGACGAGAGCAAGTTGAGGATGCGTTCCTCGAGCCGGTCCCTGCTGAGTCGGCGCGATGGCGCCTGGCCGGCCAGCCACGGGTTGGTAACAGGCATCCGACAGGATGACACGCGGCCGTTCCCCGCAGGTCAGCGGGCTACCGGCTCAGTGTCACAGCGACGTCACAGCTCCCGTGTTTGCTTGCTTCCCAGAGCTGGCGATCCGGACTCGATGAGTCAGGAACTGGCCGCCGCACGAGAGGACGGCCGGGCTGCCCGGCGAGCCGCGTTAGGGAGGCAGGATGCGAGAGCGCTGGCCCGACGACCAGCCTGATCCGGTGGCTGCGCCTCTCGGCCGCCCAGTCCACGCGCCTCCCGGCGGCGCCTTCCCCGCGCCGGGACGACGAGGTCCTCCCGGCGAATTGCGGTGGCCCCCACGGCGATCTTGGTGGCCGGGAGACCCAGGAACAACGGAACCTGATCACCTCGACTGGTTACTCGGCGACGCTGATGTATCGCATAAACCGGCAGATCTCTCGTCTTTTCCGCAGGCCGACGGCGCGCCGGCCGCGTCAATGCCGGGGGTGGGTGGGCGTTTTGCCGCAGAATGGTCTCCGTCAGGAACATCGTCGGCGCCGTAACTCTTTGCTGCGCGAGCGCGGGAGAACGGGCGGAGGTGTGATGGTTCGCAGGGCAATCCTCGATCGCGGTGAAGAGCTAGCTGCCGACGATGAGGCTCTGCCCCCCGAGCCAGCTGCCCGCCGCCCGGCCCGATCAGGTGCCGCGGCACTGGCGAGGTTCTGGCGGCAGATGGCTGGTCTGGGTGGCGCGCGCCGTCGCCTGGGCCGTGCTGCTCCTCATCGGCTATCGCGGCGTGCTCGCTATCGTCCAGGGTGAGAACGCGAACCCGGCTGCGACGTCGGGGTCCGCCGTGCCGGCCGCCGCACCGCAGTTCCCGGTGACGCTTGGCCGAGGCCTATGCGCTGAACTTCGGCGAGGTCTACCTCAACTTCAGCCCGGCGGCAGCCGCCGCGCGCAGTGCCCAGCTCGCTCGCGTTCCTGCCGCCAGGATCGATTCCGCAGCTCGGCTGGAACGGGGTCGGTACCGAGCGGCTGCTCTCCGAGCAGGTCGCCGCGGTGTCCGTCACCGGGCCGCACACCGCCGTCGTCACGCTGCTCGCCAGGCTCGGCGACGGCACCTTGATGGAACTCGGCGTGCCCGTCTATGCCTCCGGCACCAAGATGAGCGTGTCCGGCACCCCTGAGCGGCTGGCGGCACCTGGCAAGGCGGTGCCGCCGCCAGCTAACCAGGGGACTGCCGACCAGCCCACCGAGGCCGCCCTGCAGAACCAGCTTCCTGCCTTCTTCCAGGCCTATGCCAGCGGTGACAGGACCACGCTGGCCAGGTTCGCCGTACCGGGCGCGAAGATCACCGGCTTGTCGGGTGCCGTCACCTACGGCGCGCTCGACAGCGTCTACGCGCCGGCCGGCGGTTCACGCCGTCAGATCGCCGTCACTGTCACGTGGCTGCTGACGCCAGCACCGGCCTCCGGCACCGTCTTGACCCCTCCGGCAGCCCTGCAGATGACCTATCAGATGACAGTCGTCCACTCCGGGCGGCAGCTGGGACGTTGCCTCGATCGGCCCCGCCGCGTCGGCCGCCGCCCAGGGCCCGCCG
The DNA here is from genome assembly GCA_963767215.1 of uncultured Actinomycetota bacterium. Taxonomy (GTDB): domain Bacteria; phylum Actinomycetota; class Actinomycetes; order Streptosporangiales; family Streptosporangiaceae; genus JAJYUU01. The sequence goes on along the minus strand of CAVYDE010000011.1, from coordinate 58,693 downwards.
TGATGCGACCACGACGCACCAGGCTCGCTTCCCTCCATGCTGGCCGCGCTCACTCACCCCCGGAGACCCGATGTCGGCTCACCTGTTCACCGCTGCCCCGCCCTTGGCGCTTAGCACAACGGGCCTTGTCTCCTACCTGCAAGGCCTTTTCGGGCCGCTATTCCTCGGCATTGTCGGCATTGTCGCGATATTTTTCCTCTTCACCCGAGAAATCATCCGCTTCGTGCAGTTCATCGTGCTTGCCATCGCCATTGCCGTCGTCTTCTACACGCCGAGCATCGTGCAGACAATCGCCTCCGGAATCGCCAACGCGCTCGGCGTGCACTAATCCAGTCGCCAGCCCACGGCCGGCCTGGCACTAGCGGACGGAAGGAGGCAGCGCGTGGAACTACCGACTTATACCAACATCTGGAAGATCGAGAAGCGGCTGTACAAGCTATATGACTTCCGCCTGCCCATGCCGCTGCCAGTCGGTCAGATCGCTGCCTTCCTGGCTATTGCCGCGCCGTACATGCTGATCCTCACCATGGCCGGGATGCCGTTCAGCCACACCTGGCTGTGGCTGTACGTGCTGCCGCCAGGAGTACTCGCCTGGCTGGTAACCCGGCCGGTCCTGGAGGGCAAGCGTCTACCCGAGCTAGTGCTGTCTCAGCTGCGGCTACCTGGCGGAGCCGCGGACCTGGTGCCGGATGGCGCCGCTGGCCGAGCGGGATCAGATCATCGTGACGGCCCGGGTGTGGCATCGGCCGGCCGGAGCCCTTACGCCAGCACGCGCTGGCGAACCGGATGACGCTTTCGGCCCGGTCAGCGTGCCTGCCCCGCGCGCGGATCGGACTGACGTGCCCGCCCCGCGCCCCGAGGGATCTGGCGTGCCTGCACATAACGGGTCCGGCGACGGTCATAGCACCGAGGCGGGATCGGGCCGACCTGCCTGGCCCGCCCGGCCTGCCGTCGGCCTGCGTGCCCGCGGTACGGCTGCGGCGGTGCCGGGGGCGGCTGCCGTCGTCCGGCCGGCCGCCTCGGCATCGGCGCCGGCCGGGCTGGCAGCGCCCGATCAGCGCCGGCCAGAGCGGCAGTGGCCACGGCAGCAGTGGTCCGGTCCGCGCCGGCCAGGGCAGACAGGCGAGCGCGCGCCCGAGCACGCCGCCAGGCGGCCACCGGAGCAGGCGGCCAACCGGTGCGGTCGGCACAGCAGCCGGTGCAGCCGACCGCCGGACGACGCGCGCGGACACACGGCACGCCACGGCCGCCGCCGCCACGGTGCGGTACGCGATGCTGCCGGGGCTGGTTCGCTCAACATGGTCGAGCGGGCGCTGCGGACATCGCCGGGAGGCCGCACCGACGGCTGGCACGAGCGGGTTGTGGTGGTTCCCGGCGGCCACCGGCCGGGCAAGCCCGACCAGTTGCAGCGTGACCAGGCACGGGCTCGCCTCCCGGTGACCGGGCCGGCCCGGATCGTGGTGCTCGGCAGCTCAGGCGGCGCTGGGCAGACGGTCGTCACACTGCTCACCGGCCAGTTGCTGACCAGCCTGCGCGGAGAACCGGTCGCAGTCCTTGACCTGAGCGCGGGACCTGGCTCGCTGACTGACCGCGCGCGCGAGATTCCCCGGCTGCTGCCGAGCCGCCGCACCGCAGGAGCTGCCGGCCAAACCCTGACGAGCAGGGAACGTGGTCTGCAGGTCGTGACTGCCGATCGGCAGGCTGATCAAGCCGAGGACGCCGGGCGCCTGATCGACGCGGTCGTCGCCAGGTACCAGTTCACGCTCGCCGACCCGAACGCCGGCCACGTCCCGCGCGCCCTGCACGTTGCGGACCAGCTCGTGCTGGTCGCTCCTGCCAGCGCGGCGGCGGCCGGGTCGCTAGCGATGACGCTGGAGTGGCTGGAGGCGCACGGTCACAGCGCGCTCGCCAGGTCCGCCGTCACCGTGCTGAACGGAGTCAGCGAGCAGACCGGCAGGCACGTCGACAAGGCGGCCGCGGTCGCGACGGGCAGGTGCCGGGCGATCGTCCGGGTGCCCTGGGATGCAGGCCTGGCGAGCTCAGGACCGCTCGGCGCCGCGACGGTCCGGGCGGTCACCGCGCTCGCCGGGGTGCTGATGGCCGGCCTGGCCGAAGAGCCGCTGGCGGAGCCGAGGCGGGCCGAGCGATGAGCATGCGTACCGCGGGGCGGAGTCGGCTGTCGGTCCGGTACTTCGACGACCGGATCGTGCTGACCGAGACCCATGCCTGGGCGTACTTCCGGGTGCCGACAGTCTCCTACGAGTTCACGACGCCTGCCGAGCGCGAGGCGCTCGCTACCGGCATCACCGTCGCGCTCGCCGCGATCAGGATGACCGACGCCGAGGTGCACCTGCGCATCGCGCATCGTCCCTACCCGGCAGCGGAGTGGGCGACCAAACTGGACGCCACCTCTGACGGCGGCGCAGGCTGGCTGAGATACCTGGAGGAGATGTACCGGCACGTCTGGGCCAAGGATTTCTGGACCAAGGAGGTCTACCTCGGTGTCCGGCTCGGACAGCGCGGTGTCAGGGCGCAGCTGTCGGGCGGCATCCTCGCCCAGCTCACCAGCGGCTACCGGAGCGCCGAGCAGGCGCTCGGGCTGATCGACGAAGCCGTCCCGGCGGCCGAGATCACGCGCTGGACCGGCCAGGCCGAGCGCCTCGGCCGGGCCCTGTCTTCCGGCGCTCTCGGCGCGGCGCACGCCAGTTCGGACGACGTGGCATGGCTCTTCCGGCATGCGCTGTACGGGACGATCGCAGAACCGCCGCCGTCGGCTGCGCGGCGCCGGCAGTGGGGCGCGGGCGAGATCGAGTCGCTGCTGGAAGGTCAGGTCGACAACGGCAGGACGGTGCTGCGGCTGTCCCAGCCCGGCGGAGAGTCGTGGACCGCGTTCCTGTCCTTCGCCCGCTTCCCTGACGTCATGTACTTCCCCGAGGGCGAGCCGTGGCTGCACTACGCCGACGCTCTGCCGTTCCCGGTCGAGGCGAGCCTGCGGATGAAACTCATCGCGCCGGCCCGCGCCAGCAAGGACGTGAGCCGGCGGCTCGCGCACGCCAGGGACATGGACGCGCATATCAGGGAAGCCGGCGCCGACCTGCCGATCGCGCTGGCCGAGCAGATCGAGGCAGCCAGGCTGCTGGAGCACGGGATCACGAAGGAACGGCTTCCGTTCGTCTACGGCTGGCACCGGCTGACGGTGACGGCGCCGGACCGGGACATGTGCATCCGCAGGACCGAGGCCGTGATCGAGCACTACCGGGACGCGGGCATCGACGTGGTGAACTCCACCGGTGACCAGTTCTCGCTGCTGTGCGAGTCGCTGCCCGGTGACCGGGTCAGGCTCAACTCTTATTTGCAGCGCCAGCCGCTCTACACGGTGGCGGGCGGCATGCCGACGGCAACCGTCGACCTCGGTGACCGGATCGCCACGGATGCCGGCTGGATCGGGCCTTACATCGGCGAGACCCTCGGCCGCGCACGTTCGGTCGTGCACTTCGACCCGCTGGTCGCGGCGGCCAGGAACAGGCCGACCGCGGTCGCCATCACCGGGCGAGCCGGGCGGCGGCAAGACCACGCTGGCGCTGCTGCTGATCCTGCAGCTCGCGCTGCGCGGCGTCACCGTGGCCGTGATCGATCCGAAGGGCGACGCCGAGTCGCTGGCCGGCTGGCTAGCCGAGCGTGGCAGGCAGGCGCGGGTGGTGCCGCTCGGCAGCGCGGCGCCCGGCCTGCTCGACCCGTTCTCGTTCGGTGACGATCTCGCCGAGCGGCGGACGATGGCGAGCGAGACGCTGCGGTTGCTGCTGCCGCGGATGAGCGAGGAGCGCGAGAGCGCGATGATCCAGGCGGTCGCGGCTGTCGCGGCCGGGCCGCAGCCGAGCCTCGGCAAGGTGGTCAGCCATCTGGAGGAATCGCCGGACCCGGCCTCGATGAACCTGGGCGCGGTGCTGCGGTCGATGTCGGAGATGCGGCTGGCCAGGCTTTGCTTCGCGCCGGCCGGCGGCCAGCGGATCGACGCGGCCGGCTGGACAACGGTGTTCACGCTAGCCGGGCTGACCTTGCCGGACACTGTCGTGCAGCGTGACGACTACTCCTATGAGCAGCGGCTGTCGGTCGCGTTGCTGTACCTGGTCTCGCAGTTCGCCCGCAGGCTGCTGAACGGCATGGACCGGCGGCTGCCGAAGGCGATCTTCCTGGACGAGGCGTGGGCCATTACCTCCACGCCGCAAGGCGCCAAGCTCATCCCGGAAGTCTCGCGGATGGGCCGGTCACGCAATACCGCGCTGATCATGGTCTCGCAGAACGCCGGTGACCTGCTCAACGAGCAGGTGACCAACTGCATCTCCAGCGTGTTCGCGTTCCGCTCCTCCGAGCAGGCCGAGGTCGCCAGCGTGCTGGCGCTGCTCGGCCTTGAACAGTCAGCTGAGCACAAGGCCGTGCTGCGCGGACTGGGCAACGGCGAGTGCATCTTCCGCGACCTGGACGGCCGGGCCGGCCGGATCGGGGTTGACCTGATCTCCGACGAACTTCGCCGCAGCCTGGATACCAACCCGACCAGGGCACGTGCTCGGCGACGTGCCCGTGTCGCGATGGCGCAGGCCGCGCCGGCGCAGCCCGGGACCGGCTGAGCTCCGCGCGCCGCGCCACGCAGACGACACACTTCAGGAGCCCCCGGATGCTCAGACTCCGCCTTCGGCGCATAGCGGCCGCAGTCCTGGCCGCGCTGGCGGTCGTGCTGGTCGTGCCGCGATCGCCGGCGACGCGAGCGCGCTCGGCACGCGCGGCGCGAGCGCGCTCGGCCGCCGCGACGGCCACGCCAGGGCACGGCCAGTCGGAGCTCGACCGCTTCGGCTGCCCCGCGCGACGAGCCGCCGGTCCGGCGCAGACGCTCGGCGGCGGCCGCCGGGCGGCCTGTGCTCGGTACCGGGCATCGGCGACATCGGCGGCCTGCTCGGTTTCTGCTCAGCGGGCAGTTCCGGCTTGCTCGGCGACCTGAACAACATCTGCCAGCCGTCGCTGCCCGATCCCGAGCCGGCCTACTGCCGGCATCGACTCGATGGTCGCGCCCCCGAGCTCCGGCAAGGCGCCGGCCACCTTGTACGACGAGTACGGCGTCGCCGGCGACTACTGGGCGGCCACCAACCTGCAGTGCTCGGACATGACCTCGCTGATCGGCAACAACGTCGCCGGCATGGTCTTCGACGTGGCCAAGTCGATCGACCGGGTCACGATCACCGTCTACCAGTCCGCGGCTGGCGAGGGCATCCTCGGCTGGCTGCAGCGTGTGACCGACAAGCTGATCACCAGCCTGGGCAACGCGATCTACTTCCCGTATCTCGCCGTCGTCGTCATCCTCGGCGCGATCTGGCTTGCCTGGCAGGGCCTGATCCGCAAGCGCGGCACCCGGACCATCGAGGGCACGATCTGGATGGTCGTGGCGTGCGCCGCGGCGATCTTGCTGATCGGCAAGCCGGCCGACGTCACCGGCCTCGGCACGCGGCGTGTCAGACGGCATCTCACAGGCCCTCAACACGGCGTTCGCGAAGCTGCCGAGCCCCGGCCAGAGCAACTGCGTTCCCGTCCAGAAGCAGCGACCCGCAGGTTCAGCCCGCCACCTACGGCTACACCTCGGGCAACACCGTCGTGGACCAGAACGCCGACGAGCTGTGGACGGTGCTCGTCTGCAAGCCGTGGCTGGTCGGCGAGTTCGGCACCTCGCAGTTCAGCACCAACGGCAGCGCGCCGACCGCGGTGAACACCTACGGCCGGTCGCTGCTGTGGGCTCAGGCCATCGCCACGAACGAGAAGCCGACGGCCGGCGCTGATCCAGGCGAAGCAGGCGGCCTTCGCCGGGATCGCCAGCAGCATCGAGGCGAACGACCCGGCCGTCTACCCGCTGTTCCAGGGCAAGCAGTGGACGACCAGGCTCGAGGTCGGCTTCGCGGCGCTGTTCGCTGCGCTGGTGGCCGGCGTGCTGGTGCTGCTGATCTCGGTCACGCTGATCCTGCTGAAGCTGAGCTTCCTGCTGCTTGCTGATCGTGGGGCCGTTCTTCCTGCTGATCGGCGGCCATCCTGGCTTCGGCCGGGTGGTGGCGCTGCGCTGGGTCGAGATGCTGATCGGCGTGCTGCTGAAGCAGGCGGCGGTGGCGCTGGTGCTGAGCGTCCTGCTGTACTGCTACGCGCTGATCATGGGCACCAGCGACGCGGTGCTGCCGTGGGCGCTGAAGATTCTCATGATCGCCCTGGTCACCATCGCCGCGTTCATCTACCGCAAGCCGTTCCAGCACCTGTTCTCCGCAGTCGGCTACGGCGTGATCGGGTCGCAGGACCGCGCCGAGCTCGACCTGGCCAGGGCCGGCGCCGACAGCGCGGGCGAACACGCTCGCCGCGGCGACGATCGCCGCTCCGCCGTTCGCTGCCTACCGGGCAGGCCGGTGGGCCCGGCGCAATCCGGGCCAGGCAGCCGGCCTGGCGCTGGCTGCGACGTCCGGCGGTGCGCGGTGCCGCGGTGGCGGCCGGACTGCAGGCCGGCGATGGCGGCGTCGCGGCGCGGCGGCCGACGGGCGTGGCGGCCGACGGGCACAGCCGGCGCGGCGGCCGAGGCGCTGCCGCCCCGACGGCGGCTGCGCGGCCGGATGGCGCTCGGCCGCCGAGGGACGCGGGCCGCGGAAGCGCGAGCCCGGCGGCCACGACCGGTGCCGCCGCCGCTCAATCTGCCCGCCGCGGCCAGGCGTCCGCCGGCACGGGCGGGCACGGTGCCAGGTCGCGGCAGGGACGGCAGCACGGCAGCCGCTGTCGGTGCCGGCGCCGACCCCCGGGGTCTGGCCCGGCTGGCAGCCCGGCCGGGCCAGCCAGGCGGCGAGGTCAGTCCGGCAGCCGGCGGTCGCGCCGCCGCCGGCCAGCGCCAGCGAGCCCGGCGCCGCCGGCTGGCTCGCCGCAGCGCCAGTCAGCCGCCAGGCACAGCGGACCCGGACCGCGACCGGCCAGGTCACGGCAGGCGGCGCCGCGCTCCGGGCCGCCGCCGCGCCGCCGCAGCCGGCCCGCCGCGCAACGCCGCCCGCGATTCCGCCGCGGCAGCGCCCGGCCAGGCGAGTCCGGCCGCGGCAGGCGCGCCAGGCGGCTCAGCCGTCCGTCCAGCCGGCAGGCCGGCCGCGGCGCGGTCCGGCGCGCCAGCCCAGAGCCGTCGGCCAGCCAGCAGTCGCCTGCGCACCGGCGAGCCGGTCAGGGCCGCTGGCAGCCGCCAGCCGGTCAGCCGGCGCCGCCGACAGGCGCCGGGCGAGCGGCGAGGGCGCGGCGGCCGAGCGGTCCGGCGCCGTTCTGGCTCCGGTCCGATCCGCCGGAAGTAACAGCCGATGGAATCCAGCCCTGCGCTGGCGGCGGACCATCTTCGGCGTGCTCGTGTGCGCGCTGGTCGCGCTCGGCGCCTACCTGCTCGGCCCGGTAGCGCACGGTGCCAGTGCGCACGGCGGTCACGGTGCCGCCACGACCGCAGCGCCCGCGACCGCCGCGTCGCCGGCCAGGTCTCGCCGCGACTGCCGCGAGCACGCCGGCCGCGCAGGCCGCGGGCGGCGCTGCGACTGATATCTACCAGTGGCTGCCGTTCACCGAGGCTGGGCTGGCGGCCGCGTCCGCTGTCGTAGTGCGCTTCGGCGATGCCTACGGCAGCTACTCCTACACCGAGAGCGCGGCCGAATACGTCGCGCCGCTGCAGGCCGTCACCACCGGGCAGCTAACCGATCAGATCAAGGCAGCGTTCTCCGCGCCCGGCGTGGCCGCGGCCAGGCTGACCGGCCAGCAGGTATCGGCTGGAGCCACGACGATCGAGTCGCATCCGCGGCTTCGGGCCGAGCAGCCTGACCTTCGTCGCGGAGGTGAACCAGCAGCTCACCGCCAAGACCGGGCGCACCGTCCTCAGCACCGTCTACGCGATCACCCTGACGGGCAACGGGACGAGCTGGCAGGTCAGCGACGTCGAGCTCGGGTCCGCAGGCAACACGTGATCGGCAGGGCCGCCCAGCCGGGCCGCGGCCGCTGGCTGCTGATCGCGATCATCTGCGCGGCCGGGGTGATGCTGGCAGCGTTGCTTGTGGTGCCGGCCGCGATCTTCGCTAACGGCGCGCTGCTCGCAGAGTCCGGCACCGACTGCAGCTCAGGCAGCGGCACCGACACGATCGCGCAGCCCGGCGTGAGCCGGTCGGCGGCCGACTCGATCCCGGCCGACTACCTCGCAGCTCTTCCGGCTGATCGGCGCGCAGTACAGGGTTCCCTGGGTGATCCTGGCGGGCATCGCCAAGGTGGAAAGCGACGACGGCCGCAGCACGCTGCCTGGCGTGCACAGCGGCGCTAACGCGTTCGGGGCGGCCGGGCCGATGCAGATCGGGATCGGCGGCGCGGCCGGTAATCAGTGGGGCGGGGCCCCGGTGCATCCGGCCGGCGAGAAGGTCAACGGCGTCGCGACGGACGCCAACCACGACGGCATCGCCAGCGTCTACGAGCCGGCCGACGCCATCGCGGGCGCGGCAAAGTACCTGCTCGCGCACGGCGTGCTGGACAACCCCGAGCAGGCCATCTTCGCCTACAACCACCTGGAGTCCTACGTCCAGGCGGTGCTGTACTGGGCCAGCCTGTACGCCAGCGGCGGCTACACGGTCAGCGCCGGTCACCCTTGCCAGCGCGCCGCAGTGCCTGCCCGGCGTCGGAGCCACGCCGAACCAGCGCCGTCGCGACCGCTCATCGCCTATCGCCGAGCAGCAGATCGGCAAGCCGTATCTGTGGGGCGGCACCGGCCCCGATGCCTTCGACTGCTCGGGGCTGGTGATGATGGCCTACCGGGCCGCGGGCCTCGCCATCCCGCGCACCTCGCAGCAGCAGTGGGCCGTGGGGCCCGCGGGTCAGCGCCAGCCAGGTCCAGCCAGGCGACCTGGTCTTCTTCGCCGGGGCTGACGGCACGGTGACCTCGCCGGGACACGTCGGCCTGGTGATCGGCGGCGGCATGATGATCGAGGCCTACGCCACCGGCTTCCCGATCAGGGTCGCACCCTACGGCGACCGCGACCCCATCGGTTTCACCAGGCCCTGGGCGCATGCAGGCGTCGCGCTGACGGCGCAGCAGCAGCCCTGACCGCGGTCGCTGCCAGCGAAAATCCGGCCGAATCGGCTGTAGGCGGACTGGCTACTGGCGAGTTAACATGTCTCATCAGTCAGCAGAATGGCCTCGGCATCCGCTGTGCGCAGGACGTCTGGATGCCCGGGCCTGGAGGGAGATTCGCGTGACGATCGCCGACGAACGGCTCGCCAATATCGAGGCCATTGACCTGGCCGGCCTCGGCCGCGCTGACATCGATGACGTGATCGAGTACGTGCACGTGCCGACGGCCAGGCTGCCACAGTGGATGAGCCTGTACGACAGGTACCTGCGGCAGCGCTGGAACGTGAACGATCTCGACTTCACCGCGGACAAGGTCGACTGGGCCGAGCGGATGACCGACGACTCGCGCAACTCCTTCCTGTCGATCGCCTCGGGCTTCCATCACGGCGAGCGGCAGGTCGCCGTGGAGCTGGCGCCATTGTTGTTCGGCGTGCCTGAGGACTACAAGATCTTCCTGACCAGCCATCTCGAGGACGAGGCTCGCCACACGGTGTTCTTCGACCGCTTCTACCGGGAGGTCGTCGGGCTGGAGGGCGACGGAATCATGGACGTGCTTGACGCGTCCTGGCCCTACATCCAGGAGACCTTCGTCGGCCCCTTCGGCCTGCTCGCCTACCTGACTGACGACCTGCGCAAGGACCCGTACAACAAGCACCTGCAGATGAAGTACGCGACCTGCTACGTGATCTGGATCGAGGGCGTCCTGGCGCTGTCAGTCATGAAGATCACGCTGAACTACGCGCGGGACTTCAAGGTGCTGCCCGGCTTCTACACCGGCTTCACCGCCACCTGCCGGGACGAGGCACGCCACGTACAGGGCGGCCTGCGCTTCGTGCGCGCGCTGCTGGACGAGGACCCGGCCTACGTCAAGGACCTGCACGACACGCTGCGGACCCTGCTGACGATGAGCGCCGCGCGGTCGAGTTACGTCTACTACGAGCCGCTCGGCTGGAACGACGACCGGGTCACTGAGCTCTTCATGAACCAGCTGCACCGCAAGCTGGCGATGGTGGGAGTAACGCTCCCTGCCGATATGGAAGACATGCTGTCGGCCGCGAAGCCGACCCTGGCGGGAGGCTGAGATGGCCGGGTTCATGACGGCGGAGTGGGCCAGCGAGATCCGTGACACGTTCAATGCCGCGCCGGATGCCGAGCGCAAGGCCAGCAAGCTGCAGGACTTCTGGGACTGGATCGCGATGATCGCGCCGTTCGTCACCGGGCGGCTGGCGCTCAGCGTGCGTGACATGCCCGCCGGTGCCGCCGTCGACACGCTGGCGCTCGACTTCGACGCCGGCAAGATAGCCGCTGCATCAGTTCAGGAACGTGGTGCGGCCGAGGCTGATGCCGTCTTCCTGCTGGCAGCCTCCTACGCCGACTGGCAGGAGATGCTTGGCGGCTACGACGTCGGGAAGATGATCATGTATCGCAAGCTGATGCTGGAGAAGGGGGACACGCTGCAGTTCTTCACTGCGGCCTTCTTCTGGACCGAGCTGCTCGCGGCGATCCAGTCGGTTCCGGCCGAGATCCTCGAACCCGCCTGATCAACCCTGGCCGTCCGGCCACGCGGCGCGGCGGCCGCGTCGCCGCGGGTCTGCGCGGACGGGTCGTCCCGGCCTCAGCTCCGGTGTCCCTACGATGGAGCGGTGCCCCCAGAAGCTGCCGATACTCCGCCCGAGCGCGTCGAGGCCGGCCCGGTCGTCGTGCGACGGGTCAGGGCGTCCGATGCGGGGGCGATCGCGGCTGCTGTCGCCGGCAGCCTGGAGTACCTGCGGCCGTGGATGCCCTGGGCGACGCCCGAGTCCGCCGAGCGCCGCAACCAGCTGGCCAGGGTGGCCGAGGCCGATCACCGGTGGGAGTCCGGGCTCAGCTACACCTACTCCGTACTCACGGCAGGTCAGGGAAGGCTGGTCGGAGAGATCGCCCTGCACCGCCGGCGCGGCGACCGCAGCATCGAGATCGGCTACTGGATTACCGCCAGCCAGTCCGGCCGCGGTTACGCGTCCGCGGCCGGCGCGGCCATGACGGCAGCCGCCCTCGGGCTGGCGGACGTGGACAGGACCGAGATCCATTGCGATGCCGCCAACCGCGCCAGCGCGGCGATCGCCCGCAAGCTCGGGTACCGGCTTGACCGGATCGAGGAACTGAAGCCCGAGGCCCCCGGTGAGACCGGGCAGATGATGATCTGGATCCGGGACCGGTCAGCACCAGGGCAGCCCTGACACCGCGATCAGTTCACGCAGGGAATGCCGTCCTTGGCAGCGACCGGGCCGCCTTGCGGCCCGGTCGTCGGCGCGGTGACCGGAGCCGGGCTGGACGCGCTGACGACGGGCAGCGCGCCGGCCGTCGCGCCGAGCAGGACCTCGACGTGCCCGGCCGCGACGGCCCGGCCAGGCGTGGCGGTCGCGCCGAGCTTAGCGGCGATCTTGCGGCCGCTGGCCGCCGCACGGCTGCCGTACAGGACCGCGGTGCTCGCGCGATAGCCGGTGTCGCCGATCCGCCCGGCGCGATAACCGGCCTTCGCCAGGTCGGCCGAGACCCGTTGGGCTAGTCCTGTGGTATTGCCCCCGTTCAGCACGTCGACGGTCACCGCGCCGCCAACGCTGCGGCCTGCCGTGGTGGTGTGCGACGGCGCGATCGGATTGAAGGCATCGCGGACGATCTGCTGAATGTAGGCCGGGGCGACCACATTGGCGTCCTGGCCGTCGATCGTGGCGTAGCGCTGGATCGGCAGCGTATGGAAGACCAGGTTCGCGCTGGTCAGGTTTCTGGCCTCGGCGGCGAAGTCGAGCAGATTCCAGCCAGCGTCGGTGATGACGTACTGCCTGGCGACAGTCAGCAGCGCCGACACCTTCGTCAGGTCATTGAGTACGCCCTCGGTGCGCAGCTGATGCATCACCGAGTCGAGGAAGGCCTGCTGCCGGTGGGTTCGGTCGAGGTCGCCGTTGGGCAGGCCGTCGCGCTGGCGGACGAAGGCGAGCGCCTGTGCCGCGTCGAGGTGCTGATAGCCGGCCCGGAAGTGCGCGCCCGAGTTCTGGTCGTGGACGGGGTGGTTCAGGCAAACCTCGACGCCGCCGAGCACGCGGGCCAGCTCGTAGAAGCCGTCCAGGTTGACGACCGCGAAATGGTCAATGTGCACCCCCGTCAGCCGCTCAACTGTGGCCACCGCAGCGCTCTGCCCGGCCTCATTGCCGAGGAAGGCTGCCTGGTCCTGGCTCATGCCCGGGTCCTGCGCGCTGAGCTGCTGTTCTCGGTAGAACATGCTCACGCCGTAGGCCTGGTCTATTTTGCCCGATTGCTGTGGTCCGAGCGTTCCGGCGAACTGAACCCAGTCGTCACGGGGGATCGAGAAGCCGACGGCCTTAGTGCCGTTAGCGAACAAATGGATCAGGATGAGGGTATTAGTATCGTTTCCGCCCACTCCGTCGGCGACGGCCCTGGCGCTGCCCGCGTGCAGTTTCGCCAGGATCCTGGCCGGCAGGATGGTCCCGTTCCAGTACCGCCGGCTTTCCAGGCCCATCAGCAGGATGTTCTGCGGGCCGGTGGAGGGGCCGCTCGCGATCGCATTCGACCTGCCGATGCTGCCAACGGCCTGCACGGTCAAGTAGGACAGGCCGCTGGCGACCAGCGCGAGCACCGCCAGCACGCAGCTGGCGAGGTAACCCCGTGGCAGCCTCGGCCGCCAGGAACCCGATCCGGCCTGGCGCCGCGGCCGCTGCGGGTCGCCTGCCTGCTGCGGTCGACGTGCGCCGTACTGGCCGGCCGGCGGCCCGAAATGGCCAGTGTCCGGCGATTTCCTTGCTGGTCCCTCGTGCCCGCCGGACATGCTCCGGCACGCCTCCCGCCCGCGTATCTCGATGCCCCCGCAACTACGCTTGCAGGAACACTACCCACGCGTCTCGCTGCCGCACCGCGATGGCCAGCCTCTGGCTCCAGGACGAGATTCGGCGCCGACCGCGGGGGCGGCCAGGCCTGGGGTTCCTGGCCCGTTCGATCCGGGGGAGACACTGGAATCACGGGAGATTGACACTACGCCGCCTTCGGGCGGCCAGCCGCGTGGCCGTCCAACCGGGCAAGTGCAAGCAGCTGAGCCGCGCCCGCCGCGGCCGCCGCGCGGCTGGCAGCCGCCAGGTCAGCCCGGCCACTGGGGGAGCATGCCGGGGCGGCTCGGCGTCGTGGTGATCGTGGTCGCTGTGCTGGTGGGCACCGTCATCACCGTGCTGGCGGGCAGCGATCCCGGCCTGATTCTCGGCGGCTTCCTCATCGCCGGAACGGTTCTTGGCGCGCTCGTGGTCCGGCCGGGCGGCGGTTATCTGCTGTTCCCTGTGCCTGCCGTCGCCTACGTCGTCGCCGCGGTGACGGCCGGGCTTATCCACGACCGGACTGTCGACGCGTCCTACACCGGGCTCGCGCTCAGCGCTGTGCAGTGGATCGCCAGCGGTTTTATCGCGATGTCCGTAGCCACCGCGCTCGCCATCGCGATCGCCGCGCTGCGCTGGGCGCGCAGCGGACGGGCGCAGGAGCCGCACCTGACCACGACCGACCGAGCAGGCCCGGCCGGCTAGGAGCAAATGATCAGGCCGCGTCCGGCAAAGAAGCGCGCGAACGCGGCAACGTCCAGCACGGCGTCGCGCTGACTGGAGCCGGGCAAACCGGACGGGTTATGGAGCCGCAAGTAGCCGCCGGAAGCGCCGGTCACGAGCACGAGATGCCCGCCGGTCGCCGGCGGCTCGACGTCTGGCCAGCGAATCCAGTGATGGACAGAGGCAATGACAGGTGTGCCAGTGGCAGCTAGGTCAGCTACCCGGTCGGCTGCCAGGCCCGTTGCCACCTCGGCGGAGATCCCGAACTCCGCGGCCACCCAGTCGGCGAAGGGCTGGTAGATCAGGCCGATGACGCGGTCGCCGTCCCTGACGTAGGCCCGCCACGTCAGCGCTCGCTCCACCAGCCGCATCATGGGCGGGACCGGCTGACCGCGGGCGGCCAGGATCATCCGCAGGCAGGCCAGCCCGCACACTCTCGGTGCCCAGAAGCCGTACTCGGCCGCTGTGCTCGCGCCGGAAGCTGCCCAGCGCGGATCAGCTGCCGAGGGCAGCGACCCGCCGATGAAATCGGCGACCAACTCGGCGGATTCCCACTGGCTGTAAAACGGCACGTCGCTAGCGGCCAGCAGACCGGACACCTGCCCAGCCGCCCGGCTAACGCTCAAGGTAGGCGAGCACCGCGAGCACCCGCCGGTTGTCGTCGTCGGATGGCTGCAGGTCAAGTCGCTGGAAGATCGAGGCCGTGTGCTTGGCAACTGCCCGCTCAGTAATCACGAGTTGCTGCGCAATTGCCGCGTTCGACCTGCCTTCGGCCATCAGGCCAAGCACCTCCAGCTCACGCGGACTGAGTGCGGTCACCGCGCTGTCGGCGGCATTGCGGTCCAGCAGCCGAGCGATCACCTCAGGATCCATCGCGGTACCGCCGGCCGCGACTCGCCGCACCGCATCGACGAACTGGGCGCCGTCCAGTACCCGGTCCTTGAGCAGGTAGCCGATGCCGCCGGTGCCGTCCGCGAGCAGTTCGCGGGCATAGAGCTGCTCTACGTACTGCGACAGCACCAGCACCGGCAGGCCGGGCCGTGCAGCCCTGGCCGCCAGCGCTGCCCGCAGGCCCTCATCGGTGAAGGTCGGGGGCAGCCGGACATCGACGATCGCCACATCCGGGTAATCGCCGGACACCGCGCGCAGCAGGTCGGTCCCGTTGTCCACTGCTGTCACCTGCAAGCCGTGAGCCTCTAGCAGCCTGGTCAGGCCGTCCCTCAGCAGGAAGAGGTCTTCGACGAGGACAACGTGCAAGGGATCTCCAGGTTGACGACGGTGGGGCCGCCCGGCGGGCTAGACACAGCGAGCACGCCGTCGAAAGCTGCCAGGCGCCGCTCAATACCGGCCAGCCCGGTCCCGCGTGCCGGGTCCGCACCACCGTATCCGTTGTCACTCACGCTGATCCGCAGCATCCCGCCCGAGTGCCGGATATCGAGCCAGATCACCCGCGCACTGGCGTGCTTGGACACGTTCGCCAGCAGCTCACTGACCGCGAAGTAGGCGGCCGATTCCACCGCTCCCGGCGGGCGGCCTGCTAGGTCGCTGCCGACGTGGGTCAGCAGCGGCATGTCCAGGGCCAGCGCCTTGACCGCGGCCGGCAGGCCGCGGTCGGCGAGCACCGGAGGGTGAATGCCGCGGACCAGGCTGCGGAGCTCGGCTAGCGCTTTCACCGAGGATTCACGGGCCTCGGCAAGCAACGCTCGTACGGCTGCCGGGTTGTCATCGAGCATCTGCTCGGCGGCATCCAGCGTCATGCCCATCGCTACCAGCCTGGCCTGCGCGCCGTCGTGCAGGTCCCGTTCGATCCGCCGCAGCTCGGCTGCTCCCGCGTCGATCGTCGCCGACCGGCTCAGGGCCAGGTGCTCAACCTGGCCGGACAGCTCGGCGCGCCCGGTAGGCCCGAGCACGGCCCTGGTCAGCACTCCGTAGGCCGGAAGCAGGCGCGGTGCCAGCCACAGGCCGGCGATCACCAGCAACACCCCGAGGAACGCGGCGCCAGGTCCCTTGGCGGTGAGAATCCCGACGTAGGGAATGTTCCATACGGGCAGGCCGAGCGCCGGCAGCACGGCGAACACCAGGCCGTAGAGCACCACGGCGGCGGGCGCGAACGCCAGCACGGCAGCGCCGATCAGGCTGACCGGCAGCCAGAGCAGGTCACGCCAGGTCGCCGGGTCTGTCAGCAGCCAGGTAAGCCACTGCCTGAGCTGGCCGCCGGCTCCGGCTGACTTGCCGTCTGGCCGCGGCCGGTACGGCGCAGCCACGTCGCGGCCGCACCAGGAGCCCGCCAGCCGCCTGCTCAGCCCGGTCAGGCGGCGCAGGCACACCAGGCTTGCCACGGCGAGCACGATCGGCACGAAGCCGAGCCTGGCCAGGTCCGGCCCCTGCGGCTGCTCGCCGGCCAGCTGCCGGAGCAACGAGTAAGTCAGCACCACCAGCAGGGCCAGGGCCAGCAGCGGGCCGGTCCCCGCCACAGCGAGCAGCGACAGCGTCAGCCCGCGCCAAGCTGCCTGGACTCCAGCCATGAGCCACGACCAGCTGCCTCGCCGGGTCGGGTGGCCCGCCGGAGCCAGCACCGTGCCTGTCACTGCGAGTCTCCTTCGCCGGTTGCCCACGCATTCAGTCTGCCTGCCGAGCGGCCCGGCGGGCAGTGACCCTGAGCCCCCAACCGCCGGTGTACCCAGGTACACCAGCAAGACGCCGCTCAGCCGTATGTCGCAGGCGCGGCCGCTCACTTAGCGTAACCGGTGACGCGGGCCGACCGGCCGCTGACAATCCGACTCTGACCGCCAGGAGCGATATGAACAAGCAGATCGGCCGACCCGTCGAGCAGACTGCCGGGCGGCCCCGATTGCACCGGGGGCGAGCGATGACGGCCGCGATCGATGCTCGCGGCCTCGGCAAGCAGTACGGGCGGCGCTGGGCGCTGGCCGGCTGCACGCTGCAGGTCCCGGCCGGCCGGGTCACTGGCCTGGTCGGCCCGAACGGCGCGGGCAAGACAACGCTGCTGAATCTTGCTGTCGGCATGCTGCGGCCGACGTCCGGCAGTATCACGGTGCTCGGCGGCAGGCCCGGCAGCGGCCGGGCGCAGCTGCGCAAGGTCAGCTACCTGGCCCAGGAAACTCCGGTCTTTGCCGGACTGTCGGTCGCCGACCACCTGCACCTCGGCGCGAAGATGAACACGGGCTGGGACGCCGAGTTCGCCGCCGGCCGGATCGGTCAGCTGCACCTGGATCGCAGGCAGAAGGCAGGCAGCCTGTCTGGCGGCCAGCGCGCCCAGCTCGCCCTGACGATGGCGATCGCCAAGCGACCAGAGTTGCTGATCCTGGACGAGCCGGTGGCCAGCCTCGACCCGCTGGCCAGGCGTGAGTTCCTGCAGATGCTGACGGAGACGACCGCAAGTCGGCCCATGTCGGTAGTGCTGTCCTCGCACCTGGTCTCCGACCTGGAGCGCTCCTGTGACTACCTGATCGTGCTCGTCGCCGCGAGGATCGCGGTAGCGGGCGAGGTTGCGCAACTGCTGGCGACCCATCGGCTGCTCACCGCGCCAGGCGGCGCGCAGCCGTCCGCGCCGCGCGGCTGCACGGTGATCAGCAGCACCGACATGCTCGGCCAGACCGCCGTGGTGGTCAGGACCGAAGCGCCAGTCGCCGATCCTGACTGGACCGTGCAGCGGATCAGCCTGGAGGACCTGGTCCTGGCCTACCTGAGCCGGTCTGGCGACCCGGCCGGCCACCCGGCGGCTGCGGAGGCAACCCGATGACCTGGCTCACCTGGCGTCAGTTCCGCGCCCAGGCAATCGTCGCCGCGGCATGCATCGCGGTGCTGGCTGCCTTGTTCCTGTCGAGCGGGCGTCGGCTGGCCGACTTGTACGCCAAGAGCGGCCTGCCCGGCTGTCGCGGCAGCAACTGCTCGCAACTGGCTGCGCGCTTCCTGACCGATGCCAAGCTGGATCCGGTCAACCCGATCCTGTTCTTCGTGGGCGTCGGCGTGCTGCTCTTGCTTCCGGCGATCCTCGGCGCATTCTGGGGCGCGCCGCTGGTGACCCGAGAACTCGAGTCGGGAAGCTTCACGCTGGCCTGGAATCAGGGCGTGACCCGCACGCGGTGGATGGTCGTGAAGCTCGCCCTGCTAGGTCTCGCGGCCATGACGACCGCGGGGCTGCTCAGCCTCCTCTTCACGTGGTGGGTCAGCCCGGTCGACCAGGCGGGCGGATTTCCCGACAACCAGACGCAGTGGAGCCGGATGTCGCCGCTGATGTTCGCCGACCGTGGCATCGCCCCGGTCGGCTGGGCCGCGCTGGCCTTCGTCGTGGGAGTGACCGCCGGTGTGCTGATCCGCCGGACGATCCCGGCCATGGCCGTCACGCTGGCGCTGGTGGTGGCGGTGCAGATCCTCTGGCCCGCGGCGGTCAGGACCCATCTCAGCTCCGCGCTGCACACGACGTCGCCGGTCACCGTCAGCGAGCTTGGCGACGCCCTGGTGACGCACTCTGGCGAAATGCTGATGCCCGCCAACCAGGCTGGCAGGACGGCCCTGACCGGAGCATGGATCATCGCCAACCGGACGGTCACCCCGGCTGGCCGGGTGTTCGTATTGCCGGTCGTTCCGGCCTGCCAGTCCAGTTCGCTGGGGGCGCCCGCGTGCGACGACTGGATCGTCGGCCAGCACCTGCGGCAGGTCGTGAGCTACCTGCCGGAGAGCGATTTCTGGCCGCTGCAGGGGGAGGAGATCGCGATTTTGCTGGCGCTCGCCGTCGGCATTGGCGGCCTCTGCACGTGGCGGGTCCGACGGCTGATGACGTGACTAGGTTAACGTCAGGGTGTGTGCTTGCTCATTGCGATGTTCCAGGTGGTACCGCAAGCTCCGCTGATCGTGGCGGCCAACCGGGACGAACGGTCCGACCGTCCGGCAGTGGCGATGACTGTGCTGCGCGAGCGGGCGCCGCGGATACTCGGCGGACGTGACGACCTGGCCGGCGGAACGTGGCTTGCCGTGAACGAGTACGGCGTCGTGGCCGGCCTGACGAACCAGCCTTCGGCCAGCGGCCGCGATCCGGCGAAGCGCTCACGCGGCGAGCTGCCGCTGGCATTCGCCGCCTGCACCAGCGCGGCGGAGGCGGTGGAGGCGGTGAGCGCAACGTTGGATCCCGGTCGCTACAACCCCTGCTGGATGCTGGTCGGCGACCGGGAGTCGATGTACTCAGTCGGGATCAGCAGCGCCAGGGCTGAGATCGACCAGCTCGGGCCTGGCCTGCACATCCTGGAGAACGCGCCGCTGCAAGCACGGTCAGCGAAGGCCGACTTCGTCAGGCAGCTGACCGAGCAGGCCTTGTCGGCCCAGCCCGACCGCGGCGTGCCCGGCACGCTGGCCGCGCTGCAGACCGTGCTGTGCGACCACCAGCCCGCGATTCCCGAGCCGCGCACCGACTCCGCAGGACAGACCTGGCCGCCGAGTCTGTCGGCTGCTTGCGTCCACGCGGACGGCCATGGCACGAGGTCGGCGATGACCGTCGTGCTGCCGCAGTCCGGCCTGCCGCAGGTCCGCGTTGCCGACGGTAAGCCGTGCCAGACCGCGATGGTGGAAGCGACCGGCTTGTGGGCGGCCGGGTCACGGTCGGCGCACGGTCACGCGGCATCCTGACGAACGGCACCGGCCGCGGGGACCACGTTCCCTATCCTGATCTTGTCGATTGAACGGGGACACGGCCAGCTCATCGCAAGCGGGCGAGGACATGAAGCACGCCGTCGGCGTCCGCGGCGGCAAGTTCGGTCATCCCCGCGTCCGTGAGCCAGGTCGCAACCTGATCTGGCGCGGGGTAGTAGTGGTACCCGCCGCCGTGCGTGTCTGGCCACAAAACCTCGCCGCGGACCAGCGGCGGCCGCGGGCGCTGCGCGGCCTCGCGGTCGTCAGGCCCGGGTATCTCGACGGTGAGGTACACCGGTCCGCCAGGCCTGACGGCTCGCCTGAACCCAGCCAGCACGACGGGCCAGTCCTCGGGCGGCACGTTTTCCATCGCGTCGACGCAGAGCAGGCCGGCGAACCGCCCGGCCAGCTCGGCCGCCGACACGAGTTGCTCGAGCGCGAGCTGGTGCAGTTCGGCGCCGCGCAACTTGGCTGCCGCTTGCGCGAGCATGCCGGCCGACCGGTCGGTGCCCACGACACGGCGGCCGGCCGCGAGGAGCTGCGGCCAGTACTTGCCGGTCCCGCAGGCTGCGTCCAGCAGCAGCGATCCGGCCGGCGTCAGGTCGATCAGCCGACCCACGAAATCGTGGTGCGATGGATTGACGTGCCCCCAGCCATCGTCGTAACCGGGCGCGAACAGCTTGTCCATCCGAGCCGGGCCTAGCGCCCTGCGCTCGGCCAGAAAGGCGGCCCTCGCCGCCGCGGCGGTGGCCCTGGCCGCTACCGCATTCTGCGGCACCGGGCTGTCCATAGTTCCCGGTTATATCGTGCTGCCGTCGGCCGTCGCCATTCGTTAAACCAGGCGGCCGCTCCGCGCTGCGGCGCGGCCGGGACGTCGCGTGCGCGACCGGCGCTCCCGCGCTGCAGCGACCGGGAAAGGAATGCCGCCGTGGCTGAGCCACTGACGCTGGAAAGCCAAGCCGCCGCGGGCCGAGGCGCCGACCTGGTGCTCGAGGGCGGTGGCGTGAAGGGCATCGCCCTGGCCGGAGCTGTCGTCCGGCTGAGTGAGCAAGGCTACGTTTTTCCTCGGGTGGCCGGTACCTCGGCTGGCGCGATCGTCGCCAGCCTGATCGCCGCCTACCAGTCAGGCGGCATCCCGCTGAGTCAGCTTGTCGACGACATGCGCGAGCTTGATTACCGGAGCTTCGAGCAGCAAAGTGGCATCGAGAAGGACCTCGGCCTGATGGGTGACGCCTACACCGTGCTGCGCTACCAGGGCCTGTACCAGACCGGTTTCCTGCATGACTGGCTGAGCGGCAAGCTCGCCGCGGCGGGCGTCAGCACGTTCGGCGATCTGAAGATCACCAGCGACGGCGACACGTCGCTGGCGCCGCAGCAGCGGTACCGGCTGGTCGTGCACACCACTGACCTGAGCCGCAAAGCGCTGGTCCGGCTGCCGTGGGACCTGCCGCACTACCTGCTCGCGGGCCGGGCAGCGGCTCCGGCGGAGGAGCAGGTCGCGGCTATCGATGGTTACCGGGTGGTCGACGCGGTCCGCGCCTCGATGTCGATCCCTTACTTCTTCCGCCCGTTCATCCAGAAGACGCCGCTCGGCGAGTGCACCTGGGTAGACGGCGGCATGCTGCAGAATTTCCCGATTACCGTTTTCGACAGGACCGACGGCAGGCAGAACCGGTGGCCGACGTTCGGTATCAAGCTGTCCGCGCGGCTCCCGCCGGACACTCCCGACGAGCGGGTGCACGGCAACCTGCGGGAGGCCCTCAGCATCGTGAGCACGGCGCTCGGCGAATGGAACCAGTACCTGCTGGACGCCGAGGGAGTCGGCAACAGGACTGTGTACGTGGACACGTCCCGGTTCTCCTCGCTCGACTTCGGCCTGTCGCCGGCCGACCGGGAAGAGATGTATTCGCGCGGCCGGGCCGCGGCCGACGCGTTCCTGGCAGCCTGGGCCGCGCTGCAGGCGAAGACCCGGACTGTGTGAACTGACTGCAGCCAGGGGTGCAGCAGATCCCCGCAGTCCGGCCTCCGCGAACGTGGTGTCCCCATGTTCTTGTCAAGCCGTTGGGGTGGGAAATGTGGGCTTGCCGGGGCTGGTGCTGGTCTTGATGAACGCCCAGACTCCGTAGCGGCTGACGGGGGCCTGGTGGCGATGGCCATCGAAGTCGATCGTGATCGTCTGGCGTCCGGGCGCACTGCCGTAGGCGAAGTAGCTGCTGCCGATCTGCCCGCCGGTCTGCGAGGGGCCGAGGGTGTCGAGGGGGCCTGCGCCGGAGGAGCCTGCGCCGGTCCACGTTTGGCCGTCCCATTCCCATATCTCGGCTTCGAGTTCGGCGCCGTCGCCGTTCCCGTCGACGAGGGCGAAGGCGTGATCACCGTCGCTGGCAATTGCCAGGACCCGGGTGTAGCGGGCATGCCAGCCGCCGCCGGTGATGACCTCGTCCTCGGTGAGGCCGGGGTGATCAGGCGGCATCGGCAATCTCGCGCCGGTGGGTGCTGCGGACGGGCTGGTAGGGCTGGCGCGTGGTGAGCATGGCCAGGATGACGTCGCAGCGGCGGCGGGCCAGGCAGATGAGGGCGGCGTTGTGGCGTTTGCCCTCGGTGCGCTTGCGGTCGTAAAACGCTTTGGATGCTGGGTCACGCAGCGAGGCGAACGCGGCCAGGAACATGGCGTTCTTCAGCCGGTGGTTGCCCCGCCGGCTCTGGGACTCGCCGTTGATCGACTTGCCCGACTGGCGGGTCACCGGGGCCAGGCCGGCGTAGGAGGCCAGGCGGGCACCGCCAGCGAGGCGGGTGCCGTCGCCGATCTCGGCCAGGATCCTCGATCCGGTCCGTGGCCCGATCCCGGGCAGGGTCGAGAGCAGTTCACCGAAAGGGCGGGCGTGGAAGACGTCCTCGATCTCGCCGGCCGGGCATCGCGGCGGGCGTAGACCTGGTCCAGCTCAGTGGCGAGCACGGCGATCACCCGCCCGGTGGCAGCCTCGGCCGGGACGGTCACCGACTGGGCGTCGAGGGCCGCCACTACGGTGCCGGTGACCTTGACGGCCAGGCGGGGCGAGCGGGCCTTGATGACCTTGGTGATCCGGGATCGAGCAAGTGGACCTGCCTGTGCCGGGTCCCGCCGGTGTCAGCGATGATGAATGCGTGCCGCTTGTCGGTTTTCGCCTCGGCCGGGTACAGGTCAGCCGCGCGGCGCATCACCAGGCCCGGGACATACGCCACCGGTACCTGCCTGCGTGCGGCGACGGCCAGGGTGAGCTGGGCGATCGAGCCCGGCTGATCGATCACGACTGTGCCGTGCTGGCCGGCCCGGTCAAGAAGCGCCTCCAGCGCCGCCTCGTCCTTGGTCACCCCGCGAGCGAAGATCCGCTCCCCGGCGTCGTCGAGGACCTCCGCGAAATTGTCCTGCTTGCCGAAATCCAGCCCGATCCACACGTCCGCCTGCTCTGGTCTGGCCACCCTTGCCGCTCCTTGATCGTCTCCGGTTAACCGTCCGGGAAGGCCGTCCATGGTGCGCTCGCCGTCATCCACCTTACGAATCAGCGATCAAACCGCATACCCCATCAGAGGTTCACGCACCAGCTGTGCCGGGGGCAATACCTCCCAGGCAATAGAAGCTGCAGGGGGCAATGAGCCATACCGGCACCGCCGGACTTCCCGAACCCGGAGAACCGTAGTTGCCCGGGCTCCAGTGAAGAAGGTAAGGGGGGTGGTCAGGCCAGCGCGCAGGCGACGTCCTCGAGATGGTCCATCGACTCCTGCATGCCGCCTTCCATCCCTGAATTGATGTGGCCGTCCCGGTGCTCGGTGGTCTGATGCTGGACCAGGATCTGCAGCGTGGTGCGGCCGTCCTTCTCGGTGAACGTGGCGGTGGCGACGGCCCCCGCGTCGGGCATAGCCTCGAAGATCTCGGTGGAGACGATGCGCTCGTCCTGGACGATCTCGGCGTACTCGCCGCGGAACGCGACCTCGAAGCCGCCGTTCGCGACCATCACGTACCGCCAGGTACCGCCAGGCCGCAGGTCGACCTCGACGCTCGTCACCTCGCCACGGTCGCCGCCCCACCAGCGCTTGATCAGCTCCGGCGTGGTGTACGCGCGGTAGACCAGGTGCCGCGGCGCGTCGAATTCCCTGGTGATCAGGATCTGGGTGTCGGTCGGCAGCGTCACCACGGCCGAGCCCTTAGTCGTCATGTTCGCCATCTTCGTCCTCCGGTTCCTCGGTCTGCATGTCCTCGTGCTCAGCCTGGTGTGGGCCCGGCTGGTGTGGGCCTGGCTGGTGTGGGCCTGGCTGGTGTGGGCCTGGCTGACCCGTGCCTCCCCGGTCTGGCTCGGCTCGCATGAGTTCTGCCACCACGGCATCCATCAGCCGGAAGCGCTCGGTCCAGAGCTGCTCGTAGTCCTTGACCCAGTCGTAGATCGGCTTCAGCGCGGGCCCGTTGAGCCGGTACAGCCGCTGCCGCCCGTCATCACGCACGTCAACCAGGCCCACCTCCCGCAGCACCCGCAGGTGCTTGGAGACCAGTGGCTGCGACAGGCCAAGCGACACCACTATCTCGGTCACTGACCGCTCGCCCGCCGCGATAGCGTCCAGGATCTGCCGTCGCCGCGGCTCAGCTACCGCGTTGAAGGCGTCTGTCGTGGTCGCCGCCCGTGCCATGGCTCAATCATATGCCTATATAGGCATGCGTCAAGCGGCGCGGTTCTCCCGGACTGTGTGAAATCACTGCAGGCAGAGGTGCACCAGATCCCCGCAGTTCGGCCGCCGCGGGGTGCTCAGTCGGACGGCGGACGGGCGTAGTCGGCCGAGGCATCCGCCGTCGTGGCGTTTTGGGCTGGTCCTGCGGGCTGGGCTGGTCCTGCGGGCTGGGCTGGTCCTGCGGGCTGGGCTGGTCCTGCGGGCTGGGCTGGTCCTGCGGGCTGGGCTGGTCCCGAGTGCTGGCTCGGTCCTGTGTGCTGGGCGGGCCTGGCGTCCGGCACCGCCGGTGACGCCGGCGCGGCGGACCTGAGCGGCACCGCCTGCCCGGCTGCCCCCGCCGCGACTGCTTCGGCGGTGCTGACCGCGTCGGCGGCAGCAGCAGTCATGCTGACCGCCTCGCTGACCACAGCATCGGCCAGCACCGGACCCGGACTGCTCGCCTCCGGCCACGGCTGCGCGCCTACGGTGGCCAGCGCCTCGTGCGCGAGCGGCAGCTTCTCGTAGAGGAACAGGACGGGCCCGCCTTCGGCCAGTTCCAGGGCAGCCCGCAACGCGTCGGCCGGGCTCTCGGCCTGCCGGCACACAACGCCGGGCCTCGCGGCGTGCAACGCCGAGCCGATCAGCGAGATCATCTCCCCGGTTTCGCGCCCGCGCTTGTCGCTGTCCTCATACAGCACCACGGTGCCGAACCTAGCCGCGATCGCCGCGGCCGTCTGCGCGACCAGGTCATCGCGACGGTCACCGGGCAACGTCACCGCGGCAACGGCGCGGCCGCGCCACATGTCGGTGACAAACCGGCCGGTGGCCTCAAGTGCCGCCGCGTTGTGCCCGTAGTCGACGATGACCGGACTCGGCCCGGCCAGGTAGAGGTTGGCCCGGCCGGGATTGAGCTCACCCGGGGTGAACACGGCCAGCCCGCGGGCGATGTCCTTCGCGCTCGCGCCGATCGCACGGGCGGCAGCGACCGCGGCGAGGGCGTTCGCGACGACGTGCGCGGCGTGTCCGCCGAACGCTCCAGGCAGGTCGGCGACCGCCAGCAGCGGACGCTGCTGACCCGCGTCGGTCTCGGTGAGTTGCCCGTCGATGACCTCATAACACAAGCCACCCGCGGCCTTGTGCCGCGCGATCACTGGATTGCCTGGCGTCATGCTGAAGAACCTGATCACCGGCGCGTGCGCGCGCACGGCGGACCGGTCGGCCAGCGTCGCAGTCGCCGCGTCGTCGGCATTGAGCACTACCGAGCCGCCGTCGCGGATCTCCTCGGCGACCAGCGCCTTGACATGAATCAGTTCGTCGAGGTCGTCGATACCGTCATCGCCGAGATGATCGGCCGAGATGTTGGTGACGACAGCGACATCGGCCTGGTCATAACCCAGCCCTCGCCGCACGATCCCGCCCCGTGCGGTCTCCAGCACGGCGGCCTCGACCGTCGGATCATCCAGCACCATCTCGGCCGACCGTGGCCCTGACGCGTCCGCGGCGTATACAAGCTGGCCGCCGATGTAGACGCCGTCGGTGCAGGACATGCCGACCCTGTACCCGGCCTGCCTGAGCACCTGGCTGACCATCCGCACTGTCGTGGTCTTGCCGTTGGTGCCGGTCACCGCGACGACCGGGATGCGGCCCGTCGCGCCCGGCGGGAACAGGCGGTCAACGATGGCAGCCGCCACATCGCGCGGAGTTCCCTCGGCGGGGGACAGGTGCATCCGCAGGCCGGGACAGGCGTTGAGCTCGAGCACCGCACAGGCCTGCGCGGGACCCAGACCGCGCGGTTCCTGCAGTGGCGCGGAGATGTCGGTGAGGCGCAGGTCGATGCCGCAGATGTCCAGACCCGACACCGCGGCCGCCCGGCGGCACATTTCGGCGACCTCGGCATGCACGAGCTCGGTCACGTCCTTGCTCGTGCCGCCGGTGGACAAGTTGGCGTTACGGCGCAGCGTCACGACCTGCCCCGCGGCGGGCACCGAGTGATCGTCAAGGCCCAGCGAGTCCAGGTGGCGCAGCACATCCGCGTCAAGCTTGATGAAGGTCAGCTCGCGCGAGTGACCGGCACCGCGCCGCGGGTCGGTGTTGGCGATCGCGACCAGCTGGCCGACGGTGTGCGTGCCGTCGCCGGTCACCGAGGCTGGCCGTAGCTGCGCGGCCGCGGCAACCTGCCCGTCGATGACCAGGACCCGGTAGTCCTTCCCTGGCACGAGCGTCTCGACCAGTACGGCGTCGTTGCTGGCGGCGGCCTTGCGGTAGGCGGCGCCCGCTTCGGCAGCACTTCGCACCCCGATGGTCAGGTCGCAGCCGTGGCTGCCGCCGAGCGGCTTGACCACGACCGGCGTGCCGAGCTCGGTGAGCGCCGCGACTGCCTCCTGCTCGCTCCAGACCGCGACGCCGGACGCGACCGGGATACCCGCGCTGGCCAGCATCTGCTTGGCCAGCCGCTTGTCCGCGGCGATGTCCACGCCGACTGCGGAGGTCTGGCTGGTCAGCGCGGCGCAGACATGCTGCCGGTGACAGCCGTGACCCAGCCGCAGCAAGCTCAGCTCGCCCACCCTGCGGACCGGGATGCCGCGGCGCCGGGCTGCCGTAGCGATCGCGGCCGTGCTGACGCCGAGCCGCTCGCGTTCGCACACCCCGGCGATCCGCTCGAGCTCGTCGCCGAAGCACGGGGTGAGCTCACCGATGACGTCCTGCACCACCTGGATCGCCAAGCACAGCAGGTCGCCGGCCACGCCGGAAACCGCGGGCTCATCCTGCGGCCGCTCCATCATCACGTCGTAGCGGCCGTCGGCGCCGGCCCACATCGTCCGGCCGAGATGCACCTCCCGGCCTGCCAAACCGGAAAGTTCGAGCGCAACGTGCTCGGTCACATGACCGAAATACGTGCCGCGCGCCATCGCGTCAAGGAAGCCGCCCGGCCGCCCGGCGGCGCAATGGTGACTGGCCAGGCCCGGCAGCAGCGCCGCGAGCCGGTCCGCGAAGCCGCCGAAGTCGGTCGTCTCCTTGCAGGTCAGCTCCTCGAGCTCGAGCCTGGCGATGCTGACCGGGCTGGCGGTAAAGACGTTCGGCCCGCTCAGCTGGCGCAGGTCCTCCAACCGCACGTCTGCTCCCTTTGCTGTCGTGGAGATCGGCTGTCGTGGTGATCAGCTGTGTCGCTTTGGCTGTGTCGCTTTGGCTGTACCGGCGGTCGCTGGATCGGTGCTCCCAGACCCGGCGCGAGCAGCTGGCGGCGGGGCGTCGCCGGCCGTCGGGTCCGCCGGCGCCTGGTCAGTACCTGTCGTGCGCAGGGCCGATCGTCGGCGTGCGCGACTCGAAGTCGAACAGGCACCCGGCAGGCAGCAAGTGCAGCCGGACACCGAACAAGGTGGTCGGGTCGCAGTCACCCGCAGCGTGCACCACCGTGGCGTCTTCGGCGTCGACGACAGTGGCCACGCCGGATCCGATGACCTCGAAACTGTTGCCTTCGATCAGCACGCCGGTGTTCTCGTCCAGGCCGATGCCGAGGTGCTCCGGGTCGAGCGCGACGGCGCTCATCAGCCGCGGCAGCCGGCCGCGCTCACCGAAATGCATGTCGATGAGGGCCTTGGGCACCAGCCCGAGCCCTGGCCCGGTGCGCACGGCGGCGGCGGACACGTCGGAGCCGGCCCCGCCGAGGATCATCCGCTGTCCGAGCGCGGTCGCGCCGGCGCTGGTGCCGGCCACGACCAGGCCGCCGGCGAGCCGGTCGCACATGATGTCGTTGATGCGAGAACCGACCAGGGTGCGGAGCTTCGACTGGTCGCCGCCGGTGAAGAAGACGCCCGTCGCGCTGGTGAGTAGTTCAGCGGCGTCGTCGCCGTCGGCATCGCTGCGGCCGCGCAGCCTCAGCTCGCTGGTGTGATCGACGCCGAGTTTGCGGAACACGCGCTCGTAGTCGGCGAGCACTTCCTCCGGCATGTTGGTGGCCGTGGTGACCAGCACGAGCCTGGCTTCATCGCCTCCGCAGAGCTCGACGAACCGCTCGAGCAGGCCGGCGCCGCAGCAGCGATCCTCGGCACCGCCGATGATGAGCAGCCGACCAGGAGATCCCCCGTCGTCCACGTCCTCCGCCCTCGTCTCGGACCGTGAGCGGTCCACGACGGCTAGTTACCCTGAGCGAGAAGACGTCAATCAGAACGGCACATTCATTACGGAACGTGGCCGTTAGGCCCGCCGTCATGCTGGGCCGCGGCCGGACAGGCGTGGTGTTACTGAGCGCCTGACGGCTGCGACCGGGTGCTATGGCGCGGCCCGGAACGCGGCCTCGACAGCTCATCAGGCAGCTGAAGCAGCGGATTGCTGGCGCTCGCCACGACGTCACCTGCTATGTCGATCACGCGCCGGCCGCGGCTGCGCGCCGCGGCACGCAACTGCTCGAAGGCCTGCCGTGGCTTGATGCGGTGCCGCTCGGCAAGGACGCCGATCGCCTGCTCGACCCGGATCCTGGTCAGCAGCGCGTGCTCGAGCTGGCTGACGGTGGCCCGCAGCCGTCCGGCCTCGCTGCCGGCAGCCTGGTCGGCGCCCGGCTTGGCTGCCGCCGAGTCCGTCATGCCGTTCTCGGCCGCGATCAGGTCGGCTAGGATCATCGCGCAGGTCAGGTCGGGCAGGTCATCGCTGCCGATCCGCCAGCCATCCTTCGTGCGCCGGACAACTGCGTCTTCTGTTTCGAATACCGCATTTGCCGTGCTGACTGACAGAATGTCCGCTTCTAGGCTCGCGTCAACCTCTTCCGCCACCGCCGCTTCGCTCGTGGTGGCGGCACCCGCTGCGCTCGCGGCGGCCGGGCCGGCCTTACGGCGGCTTCGCTTACCCGTCATCTCGTGCCGGCTAGCTCGCCGAGGCGTTGCTTGACCGCCGCTGCGGAGGGGTTAGTGAGCGCGCTGCCGTCGGCGAACACAACGGTCGGTACCGTCTGGAAGCCGCCATTAACCGACATCACGAAGTCCGCCGCCGCGGGATCTTCCTCGATGTTGATCTCGGCCATCTCGATACCCTCGGCTGCCAGCTGGCTCTTGAGCCGACGGCAGAAGGCGCACCAGGTAGTGGTGTACATCGTCAGCGGCTCAGGCACCCTGATTCTTCCTCTCCGCAAGGCTTCTACTGAACTTTACTAACGCTGGCGGCCATTGTGCACTTCCCGACTGAGGTAGCCGGCAGACGTCAGTGCCATGCGGAAGTATGTCTTGCGGTGGTGCCTGCCCGTTTCCGGCTGGCGCCGCGACCAGTCCGGACCGACGGGAGGGCTCAGTGCAGGTCCCTGACCGCCAGGACGAAGTGGCGCGCGGTGAGAGTGACGAGGCTGCCCTGGCCGGCCATGACACCGGGCCGGAGGCTGTGCTGGCCAGCCTGGATACCGAGCAGCGCCAGGTCGCGCTCGCGGCTCGCGGGCCGGTCTGCGTGCTAGCCGGGGCCGGCACCGGTAAGACCAGGGCAGTCGCGCACCGGATCGCCTACCTGGCTGCGACGGGTCAGGCCGATCCTGGCCGCGTGCTCGCTGTGACGTTCACCACCAGGGCCGCCGGCGAGCTGCGCGGCCGGCTCCGCCAGCTCGGTCAGCTGGTGCCGGGCGCCGGGCTCGACCAGGTACAGGCCAGGACGTTTCATTCGGCAGCGTTGCGCCAGCTGACGCACTTCTGGCCGGCCACCGTCGGCGGGCCGGCCCCGCGGGTGCTCGAATCTAAGGTCGGCCTGGTGGCCGAGGCGGCGAGGCGACTGCGTCTTTCTGCGGGCCTGCCGGAATTGCGAGACGTCGCGGCAGAAATCGAGTGGGCCAAGGTGACCCAGGTCCGGCCGGAGGACTACCCGGCGGCCAGCGTCAAGGCGGGCCGGACTCCGCCGTTGGACGCTGAGGTTGTCGGGAGGCTGTTCGCAGGCTACGAAGGGCTGCGCGCGGACCGGCACGTCGTCGACTTCGAATCGGTACTCGAGCTGACGGCGGCCATCATCGCTGAGTACCCGGCCGCTGCCCGGTCGGTCCGCGACCGCTACTGCCATTTCGTTGTCGATGAGTACCAGGATGTAAACCCGCTGCAGAAGCTCTTGCTGGACATGTGGCTGGGTGGCCGGGAGGACATCTGCGTCGTCGGTGACCCGCGGCAGACGATTTACTCATTCACCGGCGCGACACCCGGCTACCTGACTGGCTTCGCGGCCGAGTACCCGGCCGCCGCCGTCATCCGGCTGGTGCGCAACTACCGGTCCACCCCGCAGGTCGTGATGCTGGCTAACCGGCTGATCGCGGGCACCGGCGCCGGCTCGTCCGCGATCGCCAGGCCGGCCGGAGATGCGGGCCGCGGCAGGCCGCCCGGCCCTGCCCGGCCTGATCAGGGCGCGCTGGTCGCGCAGCTGCCACCAGGACCAGAGCCGCAGCTGACGGAATATCCGGACGAGGCTGCGGAGGCGGCCGCGGTGGCCCGGCAAGTGCGCGCGCTGGTCAAGGCCGGGACTTCGGCGGGCGAAGTCGCTGTGCTGGTCCGGACGAATGCGCAGACCCAGGGCCTGGAGCAGGCACTGGCAGAGGCGGGCGTGCCGTTCCAGTTGCGCGGCGCGGAGCGGTTCTTCGACCGGGACGAGGTGCGGCAGGCCGTCGGCCTGCTGCGGGCCGCGGCCAGATCAGCCTCGGCTGAGGATGAACCAGCGGCGCAGGTCCGGCCGATCCTCGCGAGCCTGGGTCTGACATCGAAGCCACCCGCCGGCCGTGGCTCTGCCCGCGAGCGCTGGGAGTCGCTGGAAGCTCTCGCACAGCTGACGTCGGATTTTTTCACCGCCAGCCCGGCGGCCGAGCTCACCGACCTTGTCGCCGAGCTTGCCGTCCGTAGCGAGATCGGGCACGTCCCGTCGATGGCGGGGGTGACGCTGGCATCGCTGCACGCCGCCAAGGGCCTGGAGTGGCGCGTGGTTTTCCTGCCTGGCCTGACGGACGGCACACTGCCGATCATTTACGCGCAGACCGACGACGCTGTCGAGGAGGAGCGGCGGTTGCTCTATGTCGGCCTGACCAGGGCGCGCGAGCGGCTCTACCTCTCCTGGTCGTTGTCCAGGACGGCCGGCGGCTGGCGGACCAGGCAGCCATCGCGGTTCCTGGCCGGCCTGACGGGTGGCCAGCCACCTGCACGCCGGCGGCCGGCTAGCGGCGGCCGGGCGGGAGCGGTGGCCGGCAAGGCCGGTGCCGGCGACCCGCTGCTAGGCCTGCTGCGCGACTGGCGGCTTTCGGCAGCCAGGGACCAGAGCGTGCCCGCGTACGTGGTGTTTTCTGATGCGACGCTGCAGGCGATCGCCGACGCCCGGCCCGCGAGCGGTGCGGAGCTGGCCAGAGTCCCCGGTGTCGGGACGGTCAAGCTGGAGCGATACGGTGCGGCCGTGCTGCAACTGTGCGCGGAGCCCGCCTCATGACGAAGGCTCTCGATGAGGTTGTCAGGCTGCTCGATCTGGAGCAGATCGAGGTGGATATCTTCCGCGGCCGCAGCCCGGACGGTGAACGCAGGCAGCGGGTGTTCGGCGGTCAGGTGGCCGGCCAGGCCCTCGTCGCCGCGGGGCGTACCGTCCCGGCGGACCGGCCAGTTCATTCGTTGCACGCCTACTTCATCAGGCCAGGCGATCCAGCCGTGCCGCTGGTGTACATGGTCGAGCGCGTACGCGA
Source organism: uncultured Actinomycetota bacterium (assembly GCA_963767215.1). Lineage (GTDB taxonomy): Bacteria > Actinomycetota > Actinomycetes > Streptosporangiales > Streptosporangiaceae > JAJYUU01. The sequence continues at coordinate 26,979 of CAVYDE010000011.1, read as the reverse complement.
CGGCCGGTCCTTTACCACCAGGCGGGTCACCGTCGTCCAGCACGGCAAGACGATCTTCACGCTGTCGGCGTCGTTCCACCATCCCGAACCCGGCTTCGAGCATGCCGACGTCATGCCGGCCGTGCCCGGCCCTGATGAAGTGGAGCCGACGGCCGACCGGATGCGCAGGCTGTTCGGACCGGCCGCGGACGAATACTCCAGGGACAACCCTGTCGAGTTGCGGCACATCGGCCCGCTGACCGTCGAAGCCGAGCGAGATAGCTCGCTGGCTTCGGACCGCAATCTGGTCTGGCTGAAGGCCGACGGCGAACTGCCCGACGACCCGCTGCTGCACGTCTGCATGATGACCTACGCCTCGGACATGACCTTGCTGGACACCGTGCTGCTGGCACACGGCGTGTCCTGGAGCGACGGTCTCATCGCCGGGGCGAGCCTGGATCACGCGATGTGGTTCCACCGCCCGTTCCGTGCAGACCGGTGGCTGCTGTACGCCCAGGACTCTCCTACCGCCAGCGGCGCTCGCGGCCTGGCCCGTGGTGAGGTCTTCACGGCCGAAGGTCAGCTGGTGGTGTCGGTCGTGCAGGAAGGTCTGCTGAGGCGACGCAGTCCAGTTTGATAACAGCCAGGCTGCGACCCGGCTACGAAGAAGTCGCAGGCAGAAAAAGGGTTGCCCTCGTCCGACGCCCCTGCATAGGCTTCTGCTTGTCCGCGAGACGATCTGCTACGCCCGAGAGGAGGTGCCCGGAATGCTGAGCATGAACACGACAGTCGAGGCTGATGCAGCCAAGGCTGCGCAGCGGCCGCTCGCCGGTTCCGGCGCGGGCGCCTTCTCGTGTGAGGGCACCTGGACTGGATCGAGGGCCATCAAGAAGGCCGCCGCGCCTGCGCTGCCGCGCATCCGGCGCATCGACGCTGCCAACAGCCAGGGCCACGCGCCGGCGGGATCCGCTAGCCGTGCCTACCTGACCAGCCTCGCCCAGGTCAGCTTCGAGCTGACGGGCGCTGCCGACTTCGGCAGCGGTCGTGGCGGCGCTGCCCAGCACTTCAACCAGATGACCCGCATCCCGGTTATTCCGGGTGGATTGGGTCCGCATCCGGCGAGGGAACCGGATCCGGTCTGAAAAGACCGGCCATCCCCCTCCAGGCCGCGGACCCGATACAGGGTCCGCGGCCTTCTGTATGCAAGGCCACAAATTGTCAGAGGCACAAGAGAAACTCGACGAATAGTGGAGAGGGGATGGCACCGATGCAGTGGCCCGGCACAACGGACGTGCTGGAGGGACTAACCGGAATGCCCGGCAGTCCCGGACTGAGCAGCTCGGAGCTCGGCAACCCGCAGGCAGGCAGCAACGTGCTCACTAGCGCTGAGCTGCCATGCCGGGAAGAGCCTGAGTTGTTCTTCGCGGAGTCGCCGGAAGACGTGGAGTTCGCGAAAGCGCTGTGTGGAAGCTGCGCGGCCCGGATGGTCTGCCTGGCAGGGGCGATGGACCGCGCGGAGCCATGGGGAGTTTGGGGCGGTGAGCTGTTCTTGCGGGGTGAGATCATCCCGCGGAAGCGGCCGCGCGGGCGTCCCCGCAAGGACGCGGTGGCGGCCTGAGCATGGCCGCCGCCGCCAGCCACCGACTTACTGAAGATTGGACAGTGCAATGGCGCACATGCAAGAGGAACTGGTACGAGACCGACAACGAAGGATGCTCGAGGCCGCCGTCGGTCAGCGCGACGGCTATCGGGCAACGATCTACGGCAGGATCAGCCGACAGGCCGAGCGCGCCGAGCGGAGGCACCTCAGCCACCGCAGGCGCGTGGCCCGGCTGCGGGCTGAACTGCATCAGATCGAGACGGCCGGCTAGTGACTGGCTGCGGCAAGGGCCCGGGAGGCCTCAGGTCCTCCCGGGCTCTTTGGCACTGACCGCCAGATCGGCGCCGGCGTCTTCGCTCCGGCCGTATCCGGGGATCCACCGCAGCACTTCGGCCCGGAACGGGCCGCTGCACTCCAGCTGGCACAAAACGCCGATCCCGGCTGTCGAGACGCGGTGAATCAGCACGTAGGACGGTGGCAGATTGAGCCGCCTTGCGACATTGGCCGGCCGTAGGTCCGCGACCCTGGTGGCCTCGCCGCGCATCCATTCGCGGCTGAAAGAGAATGTCTGGCCCCTGGACGGCTCCGCCAGCGGCGCCAGGAAGGCCCGCAGCTCATCCAGGTTGACGGTCATGCCAGGTCGCAGGAAGCCATTCTCGCGGAGGACTCGTTCGACCATCTCGATGTCGCCATCGTTATGTATGAGCCACAACAGTCGGCCAAAGATAGTGGGCAAACCATCCGGCAGCCGGTCAACGGCACCGAAATCGAGAACGCCGAGCCGGCCATCCGCCAGGATGCGGAAGTTGCCAGGATGCGGATCGGCATGCAGGAGCCCGGCCCGGGCAGGTCCGGAGAACAGGAAGCGGACTAGCTGCAAGCCCGCCGTGTCTCGCTGCTCCTGGCTACCTGTGCTAATGATCTCCGACAGCGGGACGCCGTCCATCCATTCGCTGATGAGCACGTGATCGGTCGCGGCGATGACCTTCGGCACCAAGACGTCCGCGTCCCCGGCGTATGCCTCGGCGAAGGCCTGCTGTGCAGTTGCCTCCAGCCGGTAGTCCAGCTCCTCGACCACACGGTCGCGCAGCTCGTCCAGCATCGGCCTGACGTCGAGTCCAGGCATGAGCATCCCGAACAGCCTGCCGACGCGGCTGAGCTGGGTGAAGTCGCTGGTCAGCGCCTTGCCGGCGCCAGGGTACTGGATCTTGACCGCGACCACAGTGCCGTCATGCCAGACGGCCCTGTGCACCTGCCCGATCGACGCCGCCGCCGCAGGCCTGTCGTCGAATTCGGCGAACTCGGCCCGCCAGGCATGGCCGAGGTCTGCCTCCAGGACCTTGTGGACGGTCGCCGCGGGCAGCGGCGGAGCGGATTCCTGCAGCCTGGTCAGCGTCGCCCGGTACGGGCCGGCTATCTCAGGCGGCAAAGCTGCCTCGAAGATCGACAACGCCTGGCCGAGCTTGAGTGCCCCGCCTTTCAGCTCGCCGAGCACCCGGAAGATCTGCTCGGCGGTCCGCTGCTGCAGTTCCTGGGCGACGATCTCGGCAGGCCGGCCGCCGATCCGCTTGCCGAAGCCCAGCGCGGCCCGGCCCACGATCCCGACCGGGAGTGCGGCCAGTTTCGCGGTCCTGGTGACAGCATGGTGCGGCAGATCGCTCATGATCCTCTTGTCAGTTACCGGAGCAGGTGCTGAACCGCTCGCCTGCCAGACTCGTTACCTCATCGGACTACGTCATCGGACAGCAAGCCACATACTAGCTGGGGGCATTTGATGGTCGGCCGCACGCTCGTCGCGACAGGACTGCTCGTCGTGATCGTAGGGGTGATCTTCTCGCTGCAGGGCTTCGGCGTGCTGGGCGGCAGCGCGATGTCCGGCAGCTCATTCTGGGCAGCGGCCGGGCCGGTCATCGCGATTGCCGGACTGCTCGTGGCGGCGGTTGGCGTGCGCCGGGTCAGGGTGTCGGCACCGAAGTCCTGACGGCAAGCTCGCCACGGCTGAAGGCCACGGCTGCCGCGCATGTGCAGGCCGGATGTGGCGGCCAGGTGCGGCGCCGCCAACGCCAGGCAGGCAGGACAAGCTCGAGAGTCGCGTTGGCAGTCGCCTCCGCCAGGGCCGCCCGATCGGTGTAGGCAACGGCCTGCGCGGTGCACTGGGCGGCGACGGCCGCTGCCAGCACGGCAGCCGGACCTTCGTCCGCCCGCCGGCCGAGCTGAGCGAGGATGAGCGGCCAGGCTGGGTCGCGCTCAGCCCTGGTCAGATCCATGCACCGCAGGCAGCCGGTGACTCCGGGCCGAACCAGCGGTCCGACGGTTCCGATCGCCTCGCTGGCCGATACGACCAGGTGCGGAATCCGCAACCGGTGCAAGTCCGCCGCGAACTCCGGCGTGACCCGGCCGGTCAGCACGGCGAGATCCGGGCTGGCGGATTCGCGCCTCGTAGTCGGCTCCGGCACTGTCAGGGCCGCAATGCCTGAGCAGGTCAGCAACTCGGCGATCGCAACGGCCAGCGGTCCCGACCCGTGCACCTGGATTCTGGCCGCTGCCCTGCGGGCGAGCACGGTCGCGCCGCCATCGCCCTGCCGTCCGGTCAGCGAGATAGCCGTGAGTTCCGGTACCAAGTGCGCGCGCAACTCGGGCGGCATCGACCGTAACGTTGCGGCCGGGTAGTCGATCAGCACACCGGCAGCCGCGAGCAGCGTGAGGATTCGCTCGGTGACGGCCGCCGGAACACCGCGCTCGGCTGCCTCACCGATCAGCCGATCGCGCTCCCTGCTGCCGTCGAGCAGCCTGATCACCTCGGCAGCTTTGCGCATGCCCCCGATGGCCACGGCTCGGCGCGGATCGACGCCGATCTGCACAGTGTCTATGTCACGCCATAGGGGCAGCAGTCCAGGCTTAAGTGCCGGTCTCATGCCGCGAGGCTGCCACGACGTGCCGACATTTTCGGGTCCGCCAAGGCGAAGCGGCACTCGGGCCTGGCGGTGAGCTGGGATGCCACGTCGGCCAGGAAGTCCCCGGGCTGCAGGCCGGTCGCCCCCCTTCCCCAGAAGCGGCTCAGGTCTAGGGCCCGGGGACCCTGGCTGGCGAAGCTAGGCCGCCGCGGCACCGTTGGCAAGCCCACCCTGTGGACGGAACTGTGCAGATCGTGGGGACGGCGCGGCGCGTCGTTGTGGAAAGGGGTGCACGCCGCTGTGAATTGTCACGAAAAACAGGGCCGCCGGGACGGCTCACCAGCCACTACCTGATGCACCGGCTGTGGAAGAAGAATTGACGCCGCAGCGGCGATACCGGTGCGGGCAGTCAGCCTGCTCCGGTACCGTCCTCGTCCGGGTCGGGCTGGCGTGGCACTTCCAGGTCAGCCGGGTCTGCCGGGTCCGTGCCGGTGGGGCCGGTACCGGTGGAATCGGTGCCGGTGGAGTCGGTGCCGGTGGAATCGGGATCCGTGCCGGTGGAATCCGTGCCGGTCGGGTCGCCGTCAGAGCGGCTGCCACCCGGACCGTTACCGGTCTCGGCAGCACCGGCGGACCCGCCGCCCGCCTCTGCGTTCAGGTCGGAGATGTCGAAGTCCGGTTTGCCGCGGACGAATGCCTCGGGATCGTCGAAGTCTTCCGCTGTCGGCAGCAGGTCGGGATGCGCCCAGATGCCGTCCCGGCCAGAGGTGCCTCGCTCGGCCGTCAGGCCCTGCCAGATGGCCGCGGCCTCGCGCAGCCGGCGAGGCCGCAACTCCAGGCCGACGAGGGTCGCGAACGTCCGCTCGGCAGGGCCGCCGGTGGCCCGACGACGCCTGATGGCCTCAGCGAGCGCTCCGGCCTGCGGCAGCCTGCTATCGGCCGCTGCCGACACCACGGTGGATACCCAGCCCTCAACGAGCGCGAGCACGGTCTCCAGCCTCGCCAGCGCCGCCTTCTGCTCAGGACTGTCCTCTGGCTGGAATAGCGCAGCGCCCGACAGCGCCTCATTCAGTGCCTCCGGATTGCCCGGGTCGAGCTGCGGCATGGCATCGCGGAGCGCGGAGATATCGACCTTGATGCCGCGCGCGTAGTCCTCGACGGCGCCGAGCAACCGCGCTCGCAGCCACGGCACGTGTCCGAACAGCCGGTGGTGGGCGGCTTCACGCAGCGCCAGGAACAGCCGTACTTCGTCGGCGTCGACCGACAGCCCAGAACCGAAGGCAGCCACGCCGGCAGGCAGCAGCGCAGCCGTGCCTTCCGGCCCGAGTGGCAAGCCAACGTCGGTAGAACTGACGACTTCCGCGGCCAGGGCGCCGACTGCCGCGCCGGTCTGGCCGCCGACCATCATGCCGCCGATCCGGCGCATCATCTCGCCGAGGCCGCCAAGCCCGCCGAGGCCGCCCACCATCGCTTGCATCTCCGGCGGCAATTCCGCCGCCATCTCGGCCGGGTCGTCGCTGATCAGCCCGCTCATGGCCTCGACGGCGCGAGCGGCGATCGGGTCGCAAAGCTTGGACCAGACCGGCAAGGTCGCCTCAACCCACTCCGACCTGCTCCACGCCTGCACCGACCGGATCCCGCTCGGGAATTCGGTCGCGTCCTCCAGCCACAGGTCGGCGAGCCGCAAAGCCTCGACAACCTTGCCGCGGTCTATCTCCAGCACGCTGGCATCGCCCTTCTGGGCGACGGTCTGACGGGCGATGTTCTTGGCCAGGTCCCAGTTGACTGGGCCGCCCTGCCAGGACATAAGGTCAGCGAACTGACGCAGCGCGTCGGCGAACTGCTGCGGGTCACCCATCGGGCCGAGCGGGCCCATCCCGCCGAACGGGTCCATCGGGCTGCCGCCCGAGCCGCCCGAGCCGCCAGTGCCACCGGGGCCGCCACCGCCGGGCGTGCCCGCGTCATCGCCGGAGCCGCCCGCCGGACCGAAGCCGAAGGGAGGTTCAGTCATCTGCCCGGCCTCTCAGGCAGGATGGAAGGGTCCACACTCGCCAAGCTATCCCAGGAGCGGTACACGGTGAGCAACCGAGTAGCCCAGATTCGCCGTGGGCGCAGCGCAGGCGGCGAAACTCGGGCATCGCGCCGCCGTGCCAGCGAGCCTGCCGACGGTGCCGGTACTGCCGATGACCTGGTGGCAGCAGCCGGCGGAACCGGAGAGCCTGACGTCGTCGGGGAGCCTGGTGGAGCCGGGGAGCCCGGCCTCGCCGCAGAGCCGACGGCGGCGCCTGGACCTTCCGACGACGGGCGGCTGCCGAGGCCAGGGCCGGTAGTGGCAGTAACCGGTGCGGCGCGCGGCCTCGGGCTGGCGCTGACCCGCAGGCTCGCGGAGAGTGCCCGCTCAGGCCGGATTATCGCGATCGACGAGCGCCGCGGCGATGTCAGCGGCGTGACCTGGCGGATCACCGACGTGCGCGATCCGGCTCTGGCGGGCGGCTCGCCGATGTGGACGTGCTGGTCCACGCCGATCTGGACCTGTCACCCGACTCCGACGCGCGGACCAGGCGAGCGTTCAATGTTCGCGGCGCCCAGACGGTGCTGACCGCTGCCGCAGCGGGTGGCGTCGGCCGGGTAGTGCTGGTGACCAGTGCCATGGTCTACGGCGCACATCAGGACAATCCGGTCCCGCTACCGGAAGACTCGCCGCTCACGGCGGAATCCGACGGCGGTGTAGTCGGCGACCTGCTGGAGATCGAGCACCTGGCGGAGCGCTCACCGCGCGCGCATCTTGGCATGGAAGTGGTCGTCGCGCGTCCGGCAGCGCTGGTAGGTGACGGCATCGACACCGTGGTGACCAGGCACTTCGAGGCGCCGCGACTGCTCGCGGTCAAGGGACAAGCCGCGCGCTGGCAGTTCTGTCACGTCGACGACCTGGTGTCCGCCCTGGAACTGGCCGTCGCTGGCCAGGTATCCGGGTCCTTCGCCGTGGGCAGCGACGGCTGGCTCGAACAGGAGCAGATGGAGGAGCTGTCCGGGATGCGCAGGGTCGAGCTGCCGGCCGGGCTGACCTTCGCCACGGCGCAGCGACTGCATCGGGCAGGCATCACCCCCGTGCTGGTCACCGACTTGCACTACGTGGTCTATCCGTGGGTTGTCGACTGCCAGGCCTTGCGTCAGGCGGGCTGGCGGCCGAGTTACGGCAACGCCGAGGCGCTGGCGGTGCTGCTTGACCAAAGTGCCGGGCACCACGCGGTCGCCGGGCGCAGGCTGGCCAAGAAGGACGCGACGATCACCGCCGCGGGCGCGACGGTTGCGGTTATCGGCACCGCCGCGATCGTCCGGCAGGTGCGCCGTCGTCGCCGAGGCTCCTGATGACGCGCCAGCGCTCGCGAAGGCGCGGCCTGACGCCGCTGCTGGTGCCACGGCCGGCCGGTTTGGTCGCTACCTGGCCCGCTGCCTGTAACTTGGCACTGTGACCGTCGTGAGGATGACCGAGCTGCGTTCCGAGCCGTTGTCGGTGGATGAGATCCGTGCGGCCGCCGCCGACCCGGCCGCCGGCGCTGTCGCCCTGTTCCTCGGCGCAGTCCGTGATCATGACCAAGGACGGGGAGTGACGGCCCTGTCCTACAGCGCGCACCCGTCCGCGGCGGCCGAGCTTGGCCGGGTGGCCGAGAAGGTCGCGGCCAGCTACCCCATCCTGTCGCTGGCTGTCGCACATCGGACCGGTGACCTGGAGGTCGGTGATCTCGCGGTGGTGGCGGCGGTCGGGGCGGAGCACCGGGATGTCGCATTCGCGGCCTGCCATGCGCTGGTCGATGAGCTCAAGGCGACGGTGCCGATCTGGAAGCACCAGTTCTTCACTGGCGGTGACAGCGAATGGGTGAACAGTGCGTAGGCTTCCGCCCATGCCTCCTCGGCTTCCGTCTCTTTCGCACCGGCTCGTCACACTGCTGATCGCGGGCGCCTGCGTGCTCGCCGGGCTGGTCGTGGCCTCGGTCGTCTCGGTTCCCTATGTCGCGCTGACGCCTGGCCCCACGCTGAACACCCTCGGCAAGCCAGACGGAACCGAGATCATTCAGATCAGCGGCCGCCATGTCTATCCCACGAACGGCAACCTGAACCTGGTCACCGTGTCGTACACCGGCGGGCCCGGCACTGACTTCAACATCTTCTCCGCGCTGCGGGCCTGGCTGACGCCGGACGACGCCGTCGTCCCTGCTGACGAGATCTTCTCCACCGGCCAGACTCAGCAGCAGGTCCAGCAGCAGGACACCCAGGAAATGCTGGGGTCGCAGCAGGATGCCACTGCCGCGGCGCTGTGCTACCTCAATATCGGCTTCAAGACCGTCGACACGATCCAGTCCACTGTTCAGGGCACTCCTGCCTACGGCGTGCTGAAGCCCGGCGACGTGATCACCGCGGTAGACGGCACGCCCGTCGACTGCCACCACGACATCGTCACGATGATCAGGAATCGAAAGCCCGGCGCGTCGGTGACGCTCACCATCGACCGGCAGGGCCAGACTAAGACGGTCACGATCACTACCAAGAACGTGAACGATGCGCCTGTCGTCGGGGTCAACCTGGCGTCGCCGAGCTACGTGTTCCCGTTCAGCGTCAAGATCAACTTGGCGAATATCGGCGGACCGAGTGCCGGCATGATGTTCGCGCTCGGGATCATTGACAAGCTGAGTCCTGCCAGCCTGACCGGCGGGCGGTTCATCGCGGGAACTGGCGAGATCGAGCCGGCCGGCCAGGTCGAGCCCATCGGCGGCATCCAGCAGAAGATGGCAGGGGCCAGAGCGGCCGGCGCGACGATCTTCCTGACGCCGGCGGCTAACTGCCAGGACACTGCCGGTTCAGTGCCGGCTGGCCTGCGGCTGGTCAAGGTAACCACGCTCGCAGGTGCCGTCAGTGAGCTGCAGGCGATCGAGAAGGGGCAACCGGTGCCGTCTTGCTAACCGTCGCGACGGCGGGATCAGGCTGAACGCACGGCGGGATCGGGCTGAACACGCGGCGCACGCCCCCCGGACGGGGCGCCAGCGCGGCACGCCATGGCCGCCAAGGGCGTACGCTCGGATGAGACGGGACATCCAGGGGCGGGGCCTTCGGCGATGCCAGCGCGCCTTGGCTGAGGTGCGCACAGCACGCATCACAGCGTGCGTCCTGGAAGTACTGAAGGGAAGGAGCGGTACTGGTCGTGGCGCCTCGTGTGCTGGTTGACGCGACAGCGGTGCCTGCCGACCGCGGAGCGCTCGGCCGATACGTAGACGGCTTGGTCAGCGCGCTGGATGTGGCCGGCGCCGACCTCGCGGTGGCCTGCCAGCGGGCGGACGAAGAGCGGTACGGCCGGCTCGTGCCGCATGCGCGGGTCGTGGCAGCTCCGGCTGCCATCGCGCACCGGCCGGCTCGGCTGGCCTGGGAGCAGAGCGGCCTGCCGATGGCGGCGCAGCAGGTAGAGGCCGCCGTCATCCACTCGCCGCATTACTCGATGCCGCTGCGCCCGAACAAGCCGGTCGTCGTGACCGTGCACGACCTGACGTTCTTTACCGAACCTGACGCGCACAGCCCGGTCATCGCCACCTTCTACAAGGCTGCGATCCGGACCTCGGCCAGGCGCGCCACCAGGCTGATCGTGCCGTCGAAGGCGACCAGGGACGAACTGGTCAGGGTTCTGGCCGCTGATCCGACCAGGATCGACGTGGCCTATCACGGGGTCGACCACGATCTGTTCCACCGGCCGGACGCGAACCAGCGCCGGCAGGTCAATGACCGCCTGGGCCTGCACGGGCACGGCTACGTGGCCTACCTGGGCACGCTCGAGCCGCGCAAGAACGTGCCCGCGCTGATCACCGGCTGGGCGGCAGTGGCGGCCGACATGGCAGACCCGCCTGCCCTGGTGCTGGCAGGCGGCAGCGGCTGGAGTGAGGAAGTAGATGAGGCCGTGGCCGCCGTGCCAGCCCACCTGCACCTGATCAGGCCTGGTTACCTGCATTTCAATGACTTGCCTGGTTTCTTCGGCGGTGCCCTCGTGGCGGTGTTCCCGAGCACCGGCGAAGGCTTCGGCCTGCCGGCGCTGGAGGCGATGGCCTGCGGAGCGCCCGTACTGACCACGCACAGGACCGCGCTCCCCGAAGTCGGCGGCGACGCAGTGGCCTATACCGAGCCCGACGCGGCCAGTATCGAGACGGCGCTGCGGGCACTGCTGGCCGACCCCGATCGCCGGACAGCCCTCGGCGATGCGGGCTACTCACGCGCCATGGAATTCAGCTGGGCGGCGTCGGCCGAGGCGCACATGATCAGCTACGAGCGGGCGGCGGCCCAGGGCGCCGAGTAGGTTTTACCGCGGCGTTACGGGCGTCATGGTGATCTCAGTCCGCCAGCATCCTTAGATCGTGTCTTCCCGGCCCCGGCTGCGCAGTTCCTCGACCACCTGCTTGACTTCCTGCGCCCTCGATCTGTCGCAGACCAGCATGGCATCTGCCGTGTCGACGACGACGACGTTGTCGAGACCGACGACGGCTACCACGCGGCCGGTCGTCGACACGATCACGGCGTCCTTGACATCCCTGGTGATGACCTCGGCGTGGCCCTTGATCACCAGATTCCCCGACTCGTCCGCGGGCAGCGAGTCCCCGAGGGAGTCGAAGTCTCCGACGTCGCTCCACGGCATGTCGGCCGGGACCGTCGCCACCTTGCCCGCCGCGGCGGCACCCTCCAGCACCCCGTAGTCGACGGAGATCTTCTCCAGCCCCGGCCACACCTCGCCGAGGACGGCATCGCGATCCGGCCGGTCCCAGGCCGCCGCGATCCGGGTGATGCCGTCGCTGAGCTGCGGCCGCTGCCGCGCTAGCTCGCCCAGGAAGGCCGCGACGCCGAAGACGAAGATGCCGGCGTTCCACAAGTACTGACCGGACTCCAGGTAGCCCGTCGCGACGGCAAGGGACGGCTTCTCCCTGAACTCGGCGACAGCCCTGGCCTGGCCCGGCAGCGCCGCACCGAGTTTCAGGTAACCGAACCGCACTTCGGCATGCAGCGGCCGGATCCCGATGGTCGCCAGGTAGCCTGCCTGCGCGGCAACTGCGGCCTGGCCGATGACCTCCACGAACTTCGGCTGGTCACTGATCAGGTGGTCGGCCGAGAATGCTGCCATGATGGCGTCCGGGTCACGCCTGGCCAAGACCGCGGCGGCGAGGCTGACGGCTGCGCAGGAGTCACGGGGCGCAGGCTCGACCAGGATGTTCGCGGCCGGCACGGCAGGAAGCTGCCTGGCGATCTCGGCCGCGTGCGCGGTCCCGGTGACCACGTAGATGTGGTCGGCCGACGACAGCGGGCCGACCCGGTCCACCGTGGCCTGCAGCAAGGACCTATCGGTGCCGGTCAGCGGGTGAAAGAACTTGGGGGAGCATGCGCGCGAGAGCGGCCAGAGCCGCGTACCGCTGCCACCTGCCAGAATCGTGGAGTACAGCATCTAGCAACTATGCCCGAACCGCGGACTGCCCGCGACGACGGAGGTGACCGTGCGAGCTGACCAGGACAGCACCGCAGAGACCGTCGTCGTTGCTGCCGGCGTTGACCACGGTCGGAGCGATGACGGCGCGGATCCGGGGCGGACCGTGGACTGGCTTGCCCCGTTCGCCGTCGACCTGCGGCTTTCTGTGCTGGTCCACCGGCGCGGGCCCGGCGACCCGGCGCTGCGCGTGGACGAGTCTGGCGCGATCTGGCGGACGTCGCTGACCCCGGACGGTCCTGGCACGCTGCGGCTTGCCAGCCCGCGCGAGTCCGGCCCGGGCACGCTGGTCCGCGCTACGGCCTGGGGCCCAGGGGCGAAGTGGCTGCTCGCGTCGGTGCCAGAACTGCTCGGCGCCGGCGACGAACCCGGCGGGTTCAGGCCCGTGCACCCGCGACTGCGCGAACTGGCTGCCCGGTTCCCCGGCCTGCGGCTCGGGGGCAGCCGCCGGGTGCTGGAGGCGCTGGTCCCCGCTGTACTGGAACAGAAAGTTGTCAGCCTGGAGGCACACCGGGCCTGGCGGCTGCTACTGCGCTGGCACGGTGGCCAGCCGCCAGGGCCGGCGCCGGCGGGCATGCGGGTAGTCCCGTCCGCGGCGGCCTGGCGGGCCATCCCGTCCTTTGACTGGCACCGCGCCGGTGTCGAAGCGGTGCGGGCCAGGACAATCGCGGGCGCGGCGCTGGTGGCAAGCCGCCTGGAGCGGATCTGCGACCTGCCAGGCGCTGACGCGGACCGGATGCTCCGCTCGCTGCCTGGTATCGGGCCGTGGACCGCCGCAGAGATCCGGCAGCGGGCGTGCGGTGACGCCGACGCGGTCAGTGTGGGCGATTACCACCTGCCGTCGGTGGTGGGCTGGAACCTCGCCGGCCGCGCGACCGATGACGACGGCATGCTGGCCCTGCTCGAGCCCTACACAGGGCACCGTTACCGGGTGACGCGGCTGATTGAGCTCGGCGGCAGCGCAAGGCCGCGGCGCGGCCCGAGGATGTCCGTGCGGGACTACCGCGCGATCTGAACCGGGCACGCCCGGCGAGCCGCGGGCGCCCCTGACTGCCGGACCAGGCAGGGAATCGCCGGGAAGTGGCGCGCCCGACCGGGAAGCACAGCCCGTGTTGGCTGGTTATGGCTCCCATCAGCCTCGCCCGGCGCAGTGACAGTGTCGCGGCCTAGGGTTGAGTCAAGCCGGCCTTGCCGGCTGCGTGATCGCACCAGGAAGAGGTACCGATATCAGCGCCAACGAGCCAGGCAACGGCACTGCGGCCACGGTTCCGGCCAGCCCGAGCGCGATCAGGCGGTCCCTGGCGCGCGCCAGGGACGGCAAGACGCTGGACCAGGCCGAGGCGGCCGTGCTGATGCAGGCACGCGGCGACGACCTCACCGCGTTGCTGGAGCATGCCGCGCGGGTCCGGGACTCCGGGCTCACCGCAGCGGGGCGTCCCGGCGTCATCACCTACTCGCGCAAGGTGTTCATCCCGCTGACCCGGCTATGCCGGGACCGGTGCGCCTATTGCACCTTCGTGACAGTACCCGGGCGTCTGCAGGCCCCGTTCCTTTCTCCTGACGAGGTTGTGCAGATCGCCAGCGACGGGGCGGCCCTCGGCTGCAAGGAGGCCCTCTTCACCCTGGGCGACCGCCCGGAGGCCCGCTGGAAGCAGGCCCGCGAGTGGCTGGACGCGCACGGTTACGACGACACGCTGTCGTACGTGCGCGCCATGGCGATCCGGGTGCTGGAAGACACCGGCCTGCTGCCGCACCTGAATCCCGGCGTGCTGACCTGGCAGGACTTCCAGCGGCTCAAGCCGGTCGCGCCGTCCATGGGGATGATGCTGGAAACAACATCAAGCAGACTTTTTACGGAACGTGGTGGACCGCATTTCGGCAGTCCCGATAAGGACCCGGCCGTCCGGCTCCGCGTCCTGCAGGACGCCGGTCGCAGCAGTGTGCCGTTCACTACCGGGATCCTGATCGGGATCGGGGAGACTCTCGCCGAGCGGGCCGACTCGATCTTCGCGATCCGCCAGGTGGCGCGCGAGTACGGCGGGATCCAGGAAGTCATCGTGCAGAACTTCCGGGCCAAGCCGGACACGAGGATGCGCAGCGCGCCGGACGCGGAACTCGCCGACCTGGCCGCCACGATCGCGGTGACCAGGCTGTTGCTCGGCCCGGCCGCGCGGATCCAGGCGCCGCCCAACCTGATCGGCGAGGAGTACCGGCTGATCTTGGCCGCTGGCATCGACGACTGGGGCGGCGTCTCGCCGTTGACTCCCGACCACGTCAACCCGGAGCGGCCCTGGCCGCAGATCGACGACCTGGCGGCGCAGACCGCGGCGGGCGGCTTCGAGCTGGCCGAGCGGCTGACGATCTACCCGAGCTATCTTCGCGAGCCGTGGCTGGACCCGCGGCTGGCCCGCCACGTGGCCGCGCTTGCCGACCCGGCGACTGGCCTCGCGCGCCCCGGCGCGATGCCGTCAGGACTGCCGTGGCAGGAGCCAGACGGCGGCTGGGGCGACGCCAGCGGCCGGACTGACTTGTTCACCACGATCGACACCACCGGGCGCACGGCGGACCGGCGTGATGACTTCGCTGAGGTCTACGGCGACTGGGATGAGGTGGGCGCGCGCATCGACCCGGCCGCCCGCCCGGTGCGCTCAGCCGCGGACGGGCTGCGCTGCCCCCGCCGCGGGCTACGGCACCTCGGATCGCGGCGCGGCGGCCGCTGCCTCGCGGCGGGCGCCGGCCGAGGTACTGACGGCATTGCGCAGCGCCGAGCGCGACCCGGCCGGGATCACCGACGAGCAGGCACTTGCGTTGCTGGATGCTGACGGCGCGGAACTCGCGGCGCTGGCAGCCCTCGCGGACGGGCTGCGGCGAGAAGTGGCCGGGGACGACGTCACCTACGTAGTCACCCGCAACATCAACTTCACCAACGTCTGCTACACCGGCTGCCGGTTCTGCGCCTTCGCGCAGCGGCGCACAGATGCCGATGCGTACACGCTGTCCATGGAGCAGATCGGCGACCGCGCCGCCGAGGCATGGGAGGCCGGCGCGACCGAGGTGTGCATGCAAGGCGGCATTCACCCCGATCTCCCCGGCACCGCGTACTTCGACATTGCCGCCGAGGTCAAGCGGCGCTGCCCGGACCTGCACGTGCACGCGTTCTCGCCGATGGAGGTGATGAACGGGGCGTCGCGGACTGGGCTGCCGGTGCGCGAGTGGCTGATCAGGGCGCGGGAGGCGGGCGTCGACTCGCTGCCTGGCACGGCCGCGGAGATTCTTGACGACGACGTCCGCTGGGTCCTCACCAAGGGCAAGCTGCCTGCCGCCGCGTGGATCGAGGTCATGACCACGGCGCACGACCTCGGCATCCGCACGACCGCGACGATGATGTACGGGCACGTGGACACGCCCGCGCACTGGGTAGGGCACCTGCGCGTGCTCCGCAGGCTGCAGGAAACGACCGGCGGGTTCACCGAGTTCGTGCTGCTGCCTTTCGTGCACGCCAGCTCGCCGATCTACCTGGCGGGTATCGCGCGTCCCGGCCCGACCCGGCGGGAGAACCTGGCGGTGCACGCGCTGTCGCGGATCATGCTGCACGGCGCGATCGGCAACATCCAGTGCTCGTGGGTGAAGCTCGGTGCCGATATCTGCCAGGACGTGCTGCAAGGCGGCGTGAACGACCTGGGCGGCACGCTGATGGAGGAGACCATCAGCCGGATGGCAGGGTCGGAGAACGGCTCCTACAAGACCATCAGCCAGCTGGCCGAGCTAGTGGAGCCGACCGGGCGGCCGCTGCGGCAGCGCACGACGCTGTACGGCACGCCGTCCGCCGAGCGGATCTCGGCCGCGGCGGCCAGTGATGGTGTCTGCGCCTCGGTTCGCGGCCGGCGCACGGTTCTGCCGCTGCTGCCGGGCTAGCCCTCGGCGGGCTGTGCGGTCGCCAGCGCGGCCCAGACGACCTTGCCGCGATCGGACGGTGCGACGCAGTAGCCCCACTGGCTGGAGAGCGAGGCGACCACCTGAAGCCCGCGGCCTGACTCGGCCAGCCAGTCAGGCTGACGCAGGACAGGGATCTCCGGGCTCGGATCAGCCACCGCGCAGACAACGTAGGGTCCCGGGTGCAGCAGGCCCAGCCTGATCGGCCACCCGGACACCTGGTCACCGAGCGGGGTGGCCGGCGGCAACGCGTGCCGCAGCGCGTTCGTCAGCAGTTCGGACACCACGGCGGCGACGTCGTTGCCGCAGTCGGTAGCCCCCCACCGGCGCGTCGTCGCGACTGCGAACGCCCGCGCCGTGGCGATAGACCGGGTGGCCGGAGCAGGTGTCCTGGTCGCGACCCTCGGAGTGGCGGTCCAGCTGTCGGCCGGGCTGGCCGGCCAGTTCCGGCAGGCGCGCCACGCCATCTGGGCGGCCGACTGCAGCCACGGCCAGTCCGCACCTCTGACGAGGGCTAATTCGGCCGACGGCGTGGTCATCGCAGTCCAATGGGAGTCGGGTGCCGCACGTGTATCAGATAATCCGGTAGCAATGGCCATATCTTGCTCCATGCACGCGGCAGCCGCAAGCTCGTCTGCACGTGCATTTGCATTTGTTTACTCTCGCGCCGACCGCTAGGCTGCAGCCGTTCTGTGCAGCTGCACGTGCATTTGACATCGCACCTACCGTTATGGCCGATCAGGGAGAAGCATGCAGATCAACAATGGCGTCCCGGCAGCCGAGCTGACGGGCGCTCAGTGGCGTAAGAGCAGCTTCAGCAACGCGAGCGGTAACTGCGTGGAGGTCGCCGGGCTCGACGACGGCAGCGTCGCCGTGCGCAACTCACGAGATGCGGCCGGGCCTGCCCTGGTCTACACCCGTTCGGAGATTGCCGCGTTCCTGGACGGTGTCAGGAATGGCGAGTTCGACGATCTCGGCTGACGCCTGACCGCCGGGTCACCAACGCCGCCGTTACCGCAGGACGCGACGGCGCGCACTCCAATTGTGACGCAGATACCCGGCCGGATAGGTGATAGCGTGCTCTGGGCGCGTCTGTGACCTTCCGGCCGGGCTGCCATTTTCCGGCGGCCGCTGGTGGTTGGCATCCGGCACATCGCGCGCGGGAGCGATAGTGAGCGTGGCAGAGCAGCCAGACGGGCATGGCCCGGCTGAGCTCAGCGCCGTCGAGGCCGTCAGCGGTCCGACGGTGCTGCGCATGCTGCTCGGGAGCCAGCTGCGGCGGCTTCGCGAGGCCGCGGGCATCACCCCCGACCGGGCCGGTTACGAGATCAGGGCATCGCGCTCCAAGATCAGCCGGGTTGAGCACGGCCGGGTGGGTTTCAAGGAGCGAGACGTCGCCGACCTGCTCACGCTGTACGGCGTGACCGATGAGCAGGAACGCGAACACATGATGCTGCTGGCCCAGCACGCCAACAGCCGCGGCTGGTGGGCCAGGTACGACGACGTGCTGCCCGACTGGTTCGAGACCTATGTCGGCCTGGAGCAAGCCACCTCGCTGATCCGCAGCTATGAGCTGCAGTTCGTGCCGGGCCTGCTGCAGACCGACGGGTACGCACGCGCGCTGACCAGGCTCGGGCACCGCTCGGCGCCGCCCGAGGAGATCGAGCGCCGGGTCAGCTTGCGGCTGCGGCGGCAGGAAGTGCTGCTCGCGCCTGCCTCGACGCCTCGGCTCTGGGCGGTCATCGACGAATCAGCGCTGCGGCGGCCCCTCGGCGGGCGCGAGGTGATGCGCGATCAGCTGCGGCACCTGGTCGAGCTGACCGAGCTGGCACAGGTGACCATTCAGGTTGTGCCGTTCGACCGCGGTGGTCACTCCGCGGTCGGCGGGTCATTCTCCATCTTGCGGTTCGCCGATCCCGAACTGCCCGACATCGTCTACCTGGAGCAGCTGACGAGCGCGCTGTACCTGGACCGCAACATCGAAGTCGATCAGTACCGCGAGGTCATGAACAGCCTGAGCGCCGAAGCCGAGACGCCAGCGGACAGCCAGCGGCTGCTGAAGAAGCTGGTCACGGCCAGCTAACCGGCCAAGACCGGGCCGCGTCGCGAGCGAGCCCTCGACCTTGACCTAGACCTAGACCTAGACCGCACGGTCAGCGGCGGCCTTCAGCGCCTTCCGGAGCACGATCGCGGCCAGCGCGGCCGCGGCCAGGCCGCCGGCCCCGGCCACGATGAAGGTGATCCTGGCGCTGGTCGCATCGAGCAGCACGGCACCGAGAACGTAGGACAGGCCGGCCGCCGCGCCGACCGCGCCGTACACGTTCCCGAAGACCCGGCCGAGCATCTCGGGCGGCACGTGCCGCTGGATGAGCGTGTTGTGCCCGACGTCCATCGCGGCCAGCCCGAGCCCGCGCACGGTCTGGAATCCGAACGCCGCGACGATCGCGAACGAGATGCCGGTCAGCAGGTTGCCGAGGCTGCTGACCGCGTAGCCGGCCACGATCAGCAACGGCAAAGCCACCCGCTGCCTGGACCTGGCGATCAGCAGGAACCCGGCCAGCAGGCCGACCCCGGCACCCGCGTAGAGCAGGCTGGTCCCTGAGTTGCTGCCGTGCAGCGTCTGCCTGGCGAGCCGCACCAGGGCCACGTCGTCGACCGCGTTGAACAGCACGACCGCGCAGAACGCCAGGGTGATGATCCTGATCACCTTGTCGCGCCACAGGTAGGCGACGCCGGTGGCCGCCTCGGCGATCAGGTGGCGCCAGTCGCGGCGGGCGGCGCTGCCGCCCGGGTGCTGGCTGGCCGGCGGCAGGGCCAGCGCGGGCAGGCCAAGCAGCAGGCCGGCCGAGACTACGAAGGTGCCAACGTCCAGCAACAGCAGGCCGCGGACAGACAGCCAGGCCAGCAGTGCCGCTCCCGCCAGCGGCGCGAAGCCGTCCATGCCGTTGGTGCCGAGGCCGATAGCCGCGTTGGCTCGCTCGAGCTCGGTGTCGGTGACCAGGCCCTGCACCGCGGATCTGGAGGCCGGCTGGAACACGGTGGCGACGCATGACTGGACGGCGACGAGCACCAGCAGAACCGGCAGCGGCGGCAGCGTCAGCGCGATGGCTGCCACCAGCGCGCCCTGAACGAGCTCGCAGCTCACCATGACCGTGCGCCGGTCCCACCGGTCACTGATCGCGCCGGCCACCGGGCTGACGAGGCTCGGCACGAAGTCGCCGGCGATCATCAGCAGCGCGATCGCCAGGCCGCTGCGAAAGTGCCCGGCGGTGTAGAGCAGCAGCGCGATCAGGCCGACGCTGTCGCCGAAGAACGACATCAGCCGCGCCGTCCACAGTGCACGGAACGCGGCGTTACCGCTCAGCAGCGATCGCGTGCCCGGCTGGCTGCGCAGGACAGGCACGAGGTGGCTCCCCGATCGAATGGATGACTACCTGGCGGGTCAGGCGAGCCAGGAAGTGACCCGGCACCGCCGTTTCGGCAGCGTAATGAGTTGCCGCCAGGACGCGCGAGGCATTATCCGCAGGGTCCGCGGAGGTCAGGTGCGGCGGAGCGTCGTGGTTGGGCCTCCGTCTCCGCAGCAGGCACCAACCACGTTTTCGGCGGCGTGATCGGTGCGACGGCGGCTAGCCGACCGGCTGCCGTCTCGTCTTTCACCGCCGCACGATGAAGTGATCAGGGTCGCGGGCGGGCCGGTCCGCGGGTGGTGTGGCCGGGTGGCCGACGCCGATGGCGCCCATGGGTTCCCAGTCGGCGGGCAGGCCGAGCGACTGGATGGTGACGTTGCGGCAGAACAGGGTGCTGGAGATCCAGCAGGAGCCGAGGCTCTCGACGGCCAGGGCGACCAGCAAGTTCTCTATCGCGGCGCCCATGGCGACGACGAACATGGTGCGCTCGCAGGCGTTGCGCCGCTGGTCGGGATAGGTGTGGGCGGCATCGGCGACCAGGCAGGGCACGATGATCAGCGGGGCCTTGCGGAGCGGGTCACCGCGGCGGACTCGCCTGGCGATCTGCTCGGGAGTGAATCCGTCAGCGGTCAGATCCGCCTTCCAGGCGGCGAGCATGTCGTCCAGCAGCCGCGTCCTGGCTTGCTGAGTTTCCAGTACGGCGAACCGCCAGGGCTGAGAGTGGTGCGGGGCTGGCGCGGTGATCGCGGCCGCGATGGCGCGGCTGACCGATTCCGGCGAGACGGGCGCCTCGGTGAAGTCACGGACGGTGCGTCGCGCGGTGAGCACGTCGGCCGCGCCGAGCCGGAACATGTCCTCGTTGGCCGGCCGGATAATCGCTGCGGCGCCGGGTCCGGCGGCGTCGGTGACCAGGTCGCCGAGGCCGCGGACGACAGCGACCGGGATACCTGTCGTCTTCTGCTTGATCAGGTCGGCCGCCGAGGCGATCTCGTCGGCGACGGCCGCGACCGTCACCTCGAGCAGATTGCCGAACGTATCGGTCTGGCCGCGGTGATCGCGCAGCGGCGCGACCCCGGCCACGCCGATCGCTGCGTCGGTCTGCCCGGCCCGCCACGGCCGTCCCATGGTGTCGGTGATGATCACGCCGATCCTGGCCCCGGCGCGCTCGCCGATGCCCTTGCGCAGCGCCTCGGCCGAGCCGTCAGGGTCGACGGGCAGCAGTACGAGCGTGCCTGGCTCGGTGTTCGACTCGTCCACCCCGGCCGCGGCCATCACCAGGCCGTGCCGGGTCTGGCTGATCGTGGTAGGGCCACGCCTGGCCACGACGCGG
Source organism: uncultured Actinomycetota bacterium (assembly GCA_963767215.1). Lineage (GTDB taxonomy): Bacteria > Actinomycetota > Actinomycetes > Streptosporangiales > Streptosporangiaceae > JAJYUU01. The sequence continues at coordinate 6,329 of CAVYDE010000011.1, read as the reverse complement.
ACTGTCTCCTCCTTGATCGCCGCCTCCCGGTCGCCGGTGATGACCCTGCCTTCCGCCTTGCTGACGATCTTGGAGGTGATCACCAGGATGTCACCGTCGACCAGGCCGGGACCGGCGCTCGCCGACTCGGCGATCAGCACCGCCAGGTCGGCGCCGGCCGTGATTTCCGGCAGGCCGGTGACCGGCAGGATCGTGACCTGGTCCGGAGCTGGCGCGAAGCGCTGCTGCGTCATTGACGCACCTCCAGTGCCAGGTCGATAGCTGCCCCGGCGATCTCGGCGGCGGCCGTCACGTCGGTCATGAGCAGTGGCCTGGCCCGGACCGCGATACCGCTGAGCTCGGGTGCATCGACAGCTTCCTTGTCCTGGTCATCGACCAGCCAGCCGGCCAGCAGAGCCGGCCCGTAGTGCGCGGCCACCGCGATCGCCGAGGTCTGCACGCCGATCGCGGCCAGGCAGGCATCGGCCATGCCGCGGACCGGGGCACCGCCGATGATCGGGGACACGCCGACGACTGTCTTGGCCATGACTGCCTCGGCGATGCCGGGGACAGCCAGGATCACGCCGACGCTGACCACCGGGTTGGACGGCGGGAGTAGCACGAAGTCGGCCGCCGCGATAGCTTCCAGGACGCCCGGCGCTGGCCTGGCCTCCGCAGCGCCGACGGCCTCGATCTTGCGAGCGGGCACTGCCGCGTGCAGCCGGACCCACCACTCCTGGAAATGCAGCACCTGCTCCCGGCCGTCCACCTCGACCGTGACGTGCGTGCGGACCTGGTCATCGGACATCGGCAGCAGCGTGACTCCCGGCTGCCAGCGGGCGCACAGCCGCCGCGTCACCTCCGTGAGCGTGCGTCCCTCGGCCAGCAGCTGGTTGCGCAGGACGTGCGTGCCGATGTCCTTGTCGCCGAGGCCGAACCAGTCGGGACCAGCGCCGTAGGCCTGCAGTTCCGAGAGGACCGCACGACTCTCGCCGGCCCGGCCCCAGCCCTGTTCCTCGCTGATGCCGCCGCCGAGGGTGTACATCACGGTGTCCAGGTCAGGACTGACGTGCAGGCCGAACGGAGTGAAGTCGTCGCCGGTGTTGCCGATGACGGTGATGTCGGCGTTCGGGACCGCCGCGCGCAGGCCGCGCAGGAACCTGGCAGCGCCGACACCGCCTGCCAGAACTGTGATGCGCATGCCCGCAGTCTCCCAAGTTATCGGGCGGCTGCGCGGCCTGGCCCGGCTTTTCCTGGCGGGCAACCGGGCTGGACGAGGCCGACGGGCGGTGGACGGCCACGTTCCGGTGAAATTTCTTTGCTCTTAATTTCCCCTCAAGCCAGGGCATCAGGGTGGCCACTATCACGTATCTCCCTTGACGAGTAGCAAGACACGCGCGTGTAATTCCAGTCATGTAATTCTCGCAGCCGAGCAGGCGGGGGCGGGACACGGGGAACCGGACGGCAGGAGGTGTGCAGTGGCAGAGGTCATCGTCTCGCTGGTGCACGACGCGCTGGGCATCGGCGTAGATGATGCTGCGGAGCAGAGTTGGCAGGACCAGGCACTCTGCGCGCAGACTGATCCGGAAGCATTTTTTCCGGAGAAGGGCGGCTCGACCCGGGAGGCAAAGCGGGTCTGCCGCAGCTGCGAGGTACGGGCGGAGTGCCTGGAGTACGCACTCGGTCATGACGAGCGTTTCGGCATCTGGGGCGGCTTGTCAGAACGGGAACGACGGCGGCTGAAGCGCCAGGTCGTCTAGCCAGGTCGGTGCCCGCGCTGGCTCGACTGGCCACGTGATTGCACCAGATTCGCGTATTGTTCACGGGAACCCCCACCAGGGCAAGACGGCACAGGGGTGCCGTCCGACTGGCTAGCGAACCCGGACAGCAAGCGGATCTCCTTGTCGCCAACCGACTCGTATTCCCAGCATGTGGTGACCGCGGTGATCGTCGCCCACGACGGCGCCGCGTGGCTGCCGCATCTGATGGACGCGCTCGATGAGCAGACCAAGCCGGTGCAGCGCGTCGTCGCCGTCGACACCGGCAGCCGCGACCGCAGCGGCGCAGTGCTCACCGCCAAACTCGGCCATGGCGCCGTCTTCGGGATGGATCGCGGCACCGGTTACGCCCTGGCAGTCCGCCGGGCCGTCCAGCACAAGGCCGCAAGCTCCCCGGTCCCGGCCGGGGCGGCTCGCGGCCGGGACCGGGACCGGGCCGACCAGATCGAGTGGCTCTGGCTGCTGCACGACGACTGTGAGCCCGCCGCCGATGCGCTAGAGCAGTTGCTGCGCGGAGCGGCGGAGACTCCGACGGCGGCCGTGCTCGGCCCCAAGCTGATGGACTGGACCAACCGGGACGTCATCATCGAGGCCGGGCTGACCATGGACACGGTCGGCCGGCGGATCACCGGTGTCGAGCCGCGCGAGGTCGACCAGGGTCAGCACGACGGTGACCGGGACGCGATGGCTGTCTGCAGCGCCGGCATGCTGGTCCGCCGCGATGTCTTCGACGAGGTCGGCGGATTCGACCCCGGCATGGCCCTGTTCGGCGAGGACATCGACTTCTGCTGGCGGGTGAACCAGGCGGGCTACCGGGTCAGGGTCATCACCGACGCCGTCATGTTCCACGCCGCGGCCGCCACCCGCGGGCGGCGCGCTATCTCGGTGGGCCGCCGGGCCAGGTTGCTGGACCGCCGCAACGGCCTGCTGACGCTGCTCAGCAACCTGCCGCTCGGCCCGATGATCGCCTCGCTCATCGGGAACATGGCGCTGTCATTGCTGCGGACCGTGTTCTACCTGGTCGCCAAGCGGCCGGGCGCGGCACTTGACGAGTCGGCCGCCATCGCTGGCGTTGTCGGGCATCCGCTCCGGCTGGTGACCGCGCGCCGCCGCCGGTCTCGCGGCCGCCGGCCCGCCTACAGCCGGCTGCGCGCTGACCTGCCAGCCGGGCACTCCATCCGGCGGATGGCTGAATTCGCCGCGCTGATGATGTCGAGATCCTCGCACGAGGACCTGGCCGGGGCGCATCACGCCTCCGACGATCCGACCGACGATGAGTCGCTGCTGGTCGACAGCGGTGTGCTGCAGCGGCTCCTGACCAGGCCGGGCGTGCTGCTGGTACTCGGACTGATCGTGCTCGCGATCGCCGCGGAGCGCCGGCTCGTCACCGGCGGCACCCTCGGCGGCGGCGCGCTGATACCGGCCTGGGAGGGTGCCTCCAGCCTGTGGTCCCAGTTCCTGCAGGCCTTCCACCCGGCCGGCGTCGGCTCGGCCGGCGCCGGGCTGCCGTATGTCGGGTTCCTCGCACTGGTAGCCACGATTCTGGGCGGCAAGACCTGGCTGGCCATCGACGTGCTGCTGCTGGGCTGCGTCCCGCTGGCGGGCATCACCGCGATCCTGGCGCTGCGCCGGGTGACCAAGTCGGTGCCCGTGCGCGTCTGGGCCGCCGCCTCGTATGCGCTGCTGCCGGTGGCCTTCGGCGCGATTGCGGCCGGCCGCCTGGGCAGTGCCGTCGTTTTCGTCCTCATTCCGGTCATCGGCATGGTGGCCGGCCGCATGCTCAGCCAGCCGGGCCGGATTGCCCGCCGGGCGGCCTGGGCAACCGGCCTGACCGTCACGGTAGGTGCCGCGTTCGTGCCCCTGCTGTGGCCGATCGCAGGGGCAGCCGCGATCGTCGCGGGCATCGCGCTGCGCCGCTCCGGTCTGGCGCTGTACCGCAACCTCGCCGTCGTCGTGCTGACTCCGCCCGTGCTGTTGCTGCCGTGGCTGCTCCAGTTCACCTCGCATCCGTCCCTGCTGTTCTTCGAGGCAGGAGTGCAGCAGCCCGGGCTTGCCGCCACCACCTTGCCGGCCCGTGCGCTGCTGCTGCTCAGCCCGGGCGGCCCCCGGCCTGCCGCCGTACTGGGTGAGCGGCGCGCTGCTGCTGGCCGCGCTGGCCGCGCTGCTGGCCACCAGGCGGCTGCCGCTGATCGTGGCGGGCTGGAGCGTGGCTGTGCTCGGCCTGCTGTGCGCCGTGCTGGCCAGCCGGGTCGACGGTCACGCCGGCGGGCGGCCAGCCGGTGACCGCGTGGCCAGGCGTCGCGCTCGCCGTCGCGGCCGCGGGCCTGCTGCTGGCGGCCGCAGCTGGCGCTGACGGGCTGGCGCAGGACCTCGTCGGCCGGCGGCCGAACGGGTATCCGCGGCTGGCCAGCACCCGCGGTGTGCCCGTCGCGGTACTCGCGCTGATCGCCTGCACCGCGCCGTTGCTGGCCGCCGGGTTCTGGCTGCTGAACGGCGTCGGCGCGCCGATCGCGCCGGCCACCGGCGAAGTGGTGCCCGTCGCTGGTCTCGGTCACCGCTGGCACCGACCGGCAGCTCAGGACGCTGGTCCTGACCGCCGCCGGGAGCCAGGTGAAGTTCCTGATGCTGCGCGGGGACAGCCCGCTCTTCGGCGACACCGGGCTTACCCCGGCCTCCTCGGCCCAGGCCGAGCTCACTAAGGCAGTCGCCGCGCTGGTCGCGCCGAACGGCGGTCAGGCAGTCAACCAGAGCCAGGAACTTGCCAGGTTCAACATCGGGTTCGTGCTGATGCGGGCGCCGGTTGACGGGGTGCTGGCCAGCGTCCTGGACAACGTGCCTGGCCTGACCGAGGTGAGCACCACCGGCTCAGTTTGACCTGTGGAAGCTGACTGAGGCACCCTCGCGGGTCAGCGTCGTCCAGCCGGACGGGACCGTAGTCCCTGTGGCGTCGGGCTCGGTCAGCGTGCGGGACGCGTCGGCGCCAGCCGCCGGCGGGATCCTCGAGCTTGCTGAACCAGCAGGCGGCTGGACAGCAGCGCTGAACGGTCACGCGCTGACGCCGGTCAGCTCACCGGCCGGCAGCTGGGCGCAGGCGTTCCGGCTGCCAGCAGGCGGTGGCACGCTGACCATCGGCCGCAGTTCGCGGCTGCATGATGCGGTGACGCTGCTCCAGCTACTTGCCGTCATCGTTGTGGCGGCGCTGGCGCTGCCCGGCATCAGGAGCGCGGCCGAGATCGAGGCTGCGGCCGTCGCGGCCGGGGCCGGGGCAGGTGACCAGGACACCGATGCCGCGCTTGACGCGGGCGGGGCTGGCGCACCGGATGGCGTGGCGCACGGCGGGGCAGCCGATGGCGTCCCTGGTGCCGCCAGGCCAGAGCGAGGTTCGCAGCGCCGGCGGCTGGCAGGTGCCGGCCGGGCGGCGAAGGCTGACGGGGCAGAGCCGGCGACTGGTAAGTCCGGCCGTTCTGGCCGTCGCGGTGCTGGCGGCCTGCCATCTCCGGCTGGCGTCAGGTCGGCACTCGGCCGCGGCGCGACCGGGGCCGCCGGGCCGGCTGGCGCTGCTGCTGCTACGGGTGCCGTTGTCGCTGCCGCTGATGCCGAGGCGGGCACTGCGGTGATCGTGGGCGGTGCCGTCCGCGGTGCGGCAGCCGGGCGGGCCGGATTGAGCCTGGGCCGGTCCGGAACCGGCCGGTCCGGAACTGGCCGGTCCGGAACTGGCCGGTCCGGAACTGGCCGGTCCGGTGGCCGGTCCGGCCGGAGCGGAGCCGGCCGGGACGGGGCTGAGGACGCCGCTGCGGCGGCCTCGCCCGCAGCTGCCTATCCCGCTGGAGTGTCGCCCGCTGGAGTGTCGCCCTCCGGAATGCCGCCTGCCGGAGTGCCGCCCGCTGCGGCCTGGCCAGCCAACCAGCCGGCCAACAGGTTCATGGCTCCGCCCCCGGAAGGCGCGTCGCGTCCGTACGCCGAGCGCAGCCCGGCCGGCGCCAGGGGCGGCCCCGCCTACCGCGACGACCCCCAGAGCGGGCTGCCCTACCCGGACGACGCCTACCCCGGCGCTCGCTACGCGGCGGACGACAGCCGCGAACTCGGGCGGCGGCCGGCGAGCCTGAGCCTGGCTTGAGTCTCCCCGCCGGCGGACCTTACGGCGACGCGCCGCGGCGCGAGCCGCCGTCACCTTCTGGCATGCCCTACGACGAGTCATCGGCTCGCGGCGGTCAGGTCTCCGGCGAGTGGGACAGGTATCCGGCCCAGCCGGCGCCCGGCGGCCGGTCCCCTGGAGTCTTGCCGTACCCGGCTGACAGCCGCGGTTACGGCGGCCAGGACTACACCGATGACGTGCGCCGCTATTCCCGCGATACGCCAGGCCCGGCAGGCCGCCGCGATGAGCCGGCCTACGGCGACGCCCGTTCCTACCAGGACCAGTCCGGTTACCGGGAGGCGCCGTCTTACCGGGATGAGCCGTCGTATCCGGCGGCGCCGTCTTACCGGGATGAGCCGTCGTACCCTGCGGCGCCGTCTTACCGGGATGAGCCGTCGTATCCGGCCGCGCCGTCCTACCAGGACGAGCCGTCTTAC
>CAVYDE010000010.1:0-305441 GCA_963767215.1 uncultured Actinomycetota bacterium | reverse complement strand
CAGCGCGCTGACCACGGCGATCGGGCTGCCGCCCGCAGCGGCGAAGATCGGCGGTGCGTCACCCACGGCGCCGACGTCGACCGAACCGGCACCCATGGCCTGCAGCATCGGCGGTCCCGAGGTGAAGTCTGACCAGGACGCCTTGAACGGCAGCTTGTTGATCAGCCCGGCCGCGGTCAGCAGCGCTTCGGCCCCCGAGCCTGCCTGGTCGCCAATGTGCAGCGTGATGTCGGAGACGCTGACCTGGCTCGCCGACGTCGTCCCGGTCGGTGTCGGGCCGCTCGATGACGAGCCAGCCCCCGACGACGAGCAGGCGGTCGCGCCGCCGAGCAGCACCAGCCCGGCGAGTACAGCGCTCGCACGGAGGCGCCGCCGGGTCCGACCGCCCGCCGGGACGCTGCCGGGCCGGGGAATGGCCACGTTCCTCATATTGTTCCTTCCTTATCGACACCTAGCTCGGTGAGCAGGCGGGTTCTGATTTCGGTCAGTCCAGATGCGTCGCGGTGCCGCGGGCGGCGGCGCGGCCATCTGGCTGCTGTGGCGTGATCCGGCCGGAAGTGAGCACGAGGACGCGGTCGGCGAGCGCTAGCGCCTCGTCGACGTCGTGCGTCACCAACAGCACGGCGGGCCGGTGGTTCTCCCACAGGCTCAGCACCAGGCTGTGCATCGCGATCCTGGTGAGCGCGTCCAGCGCGCTGAACGGCTCGTCCAGCAACAGCAGGCTTGGCTCGCGCACCAGCGCCCTGGCCAGCGAGGCGCGCTGCGCCTCACCGCCGGACAACGTGAGCGGCCAGGCGCCTGCCCGGCTGGTCAGGCCGACCTCGGCGAGCGCGCCGTCAGCTCGAGCCCGCGGCTCGGGCCCGCGCAGTCCGAGGCTGACGTTCGCGCCGACCCGTTTCCACGGCACCAGCCGCGGTTCCTGGAAGGCGATCGACACCGGGCCGGCGACCGCGAGCTCGCCGGTCACTTGCCGGTCCAGGCCCGCCAGCGCCCGCAGGAGGGTGGACTTGCCTGAGCCGCTGCGGCCGATGAGGGCGACGAACTCGCCGGGCGCGATGTCCAGGTCGAGCCCGTCGAGTACCCGGTCTGCCCCGAACGACCGGCTCAGGCCGCGGACCCGGACGGCAGGCCCGCCACCGGGGCCTGACGCAACGGGCCCCGCCGCAGCGCTACGGCCGGGCAGCACCGTCACGGTGCCAGGAAGCTGCGACGCCATGACAGCGCCCTCCGTTCGATCAGGCGGACGAGCCAGTCGGTGAGCAGGCCGAGGACGCAGTAGACGAGGAGCGCGACGATGATCACGTCATTGCGGAGGAACTGGGTGGCCTGGCTGATCATGAAGCCGAGGCCGGCGTTGGCGTTGATCTGCTCGGCGACCACCAGCGCCAGCCAGGCGACGCCGAGGCTCTGCCGCAAGCCGGTGAGGATCTGCGGCGTCGCGCCGGGCAGCACGATCTGAGTGATCAGCTCCCGCCGGCTGAGGTGCAGGACCTGTGCAAGCTCGCCGAGCTTCGCGTCCACGTTGCGGATGCCGGCGAAGGCATTCAGGTAGAGCGGGACGGCGGAGCCGATGGCAATCAGGATGATCTTCGGGCCCTCGCCGATGCCGAACCAGACGATGAACACCGGGATCAGGCCGAACAGCGGCAGCGTCCTGAGCATCTGCATCAGCGGGTCGACCGCGTTCTCACCGATGCGGCTCAGGCCCGCCAGCACTGCCAGCAGCAAGCTGACCGCAGCACCGATGGCGAAGCCGATCGCGACCCGCTCCAGCGAGACGGCGAGCGCGCCCTGCAGGGTGCCGAAGGCCGGTGAGCTCGTCGTCACCAGCGACACCGCGGTCGACCAGACCTGCGTCGGCGGCGGCAGCTTCTGCGCGGAGACCAGGCCGAGACTGCTGATGAGCTGCCAGCCGGCCAGCACCGCGAGCGGGCTGATCAGCCGCAGCCCGGCCCGGCCGCGGTGGCGGCGGTGCCCTGTCCAGGCCAGGCCTGTAGCGTCAGGCCTGAGCGAGATGATCGGCGCCGCCCGAGTCCGGGCGGGCGTCGGCGCCAGCGCGGCCGGCCCCGATCCGGACACCGGACCTCGCAAAACGCCCGCAGCTGTGCCGTCGGCGAGTGCCTGTCTGTTTCCTGGCATGGCGGAACTCCTGAGGTCGACACGGGTAGAACAAGCCGATTAATGCGCGGAGCCGGCCGGGCGGCACTGCCGGACCCGGCCCGCGATCTGCTTCCGCTGCCGCCGGGATCTAGCCGGCTGGCGTGGCCCCGCTGCGTTCGGGACACAGCGCGCTCGCCTGCAGGCACAGATCGACGTGCAGCCGGGCCGCCAGGTGCTGCTGGGGACTCATGTCCTCATCCTGAGCGAATATCCCTATAAAGTCAATAGACAAAGTTCGAATTACCGAGGGGCGCCCTTCGGCAGGCCCCGTGCCGGAGGGCTGACCGGAGTCAAATACCCATGGGGGGTATAGTCGGGCCTGCCGGTGCACGCCGTGCCTGCGGGACCAGCGGCGCGGGCGTTGTGATCTGCTGGCACCGAGGAGGTACTGCGAAAATGCATGCGGTCTGGCACGCGCTTGCGCTCACCGGATCGATGGCGTGGCAGATCACCTGGGCGCTCGTACTCGGTTTCGCGCTGTCGGCGATCGTGCAGGCGCTGGTCTCGAAGGCTGCCGTCGTACGGCTGCTCGGCGATGACAGGCCGAAGACGCTTGCCGTCGCGGCTGGCCTCGGCGCCGCCTCGTCCTCGTGCTCCTATGCGGCTGTCGCGCTGGCCCGCTCCCTGTTCCGCAAGGGCGCCAGCTTTACCGCAGCGATGGCTTTCGAGATCGCCTCGACCAACCTGGTCGTGGAGCTTGGCGTTCTGCTCGCGCTGCTGATGGGCTGGCAGTTCACCGCGGCCGAGTTCACCGGCGGCCCCGTCATGATCATCGTGGTGGCGCTGATCTTCCGCCGCGTGCTGCGCCGGCCGCTGCTGCGCGACGCGCGTGCGCACGCCGATCGCGGCCTGCGCGGCTCGATGGAGGGCCACGCCGCCATGGACATGTCGGTGCCAGCCGGAGCGCCACTGCGCCGCAGGCTGTTCTCCGGCGCCGGGCTGACCTCGGTGTCGCACGTGTTCTTCATGGAGTGGGCCGCCGTCATCAGGGATGTCGTGATCGGCCTGCTGATCGCTGGCTGCGTCGGCGCCTGGGTGCCGAACAGCTTCTGGCAGGGCTTTTTCCTGACCGGGCACCCGCTAGCGGCCAAGCTGTGGGGTCCGCTGATCGGCCCGGTAGTCGCCGTGCTGAGTTTTGTCTGCTCGATCGGCAACGTCCCGCTCGCGGCCATCTTGTGGCGGTCCGGCATCAGCTTCGGCGGCGTGACCGCGTTCATCTTCGCTGACCTGCTGATCCTGCCGATCCTCAACATCTACCGTAAGTATTACGGCGTGCGGATGACCCTGGTCATCACCGCGGCGTTCTACGCGGCGATGGTCGCGGCTGGTTACCTGGTGGAGCTGGTCTTCGGCGGACTCGGGCTGGTACCCGACCACTCTTCAGCCCGGGTTGGCGTCACCGCTGTGGGCTGGGATTACACGACCTGGCTGAACCTGGCGGCCTTGCTGCTCGTCGCGATCTTGGCCGTCCGCTTCGTGCGAACCGGCGGGCTGATGATGCTCAAGATGATGGGCGGCGATGCTGACGGCGAGCACGCGCATCAGCATGGGCAGCAGGGCGACCAGGGGCAGCACGGCCAAGCCGAGCACAACGACAGGCAATGTCATGGTCAGGATTCGCCGCCTGACCCCGGCACTGCGGCTACTGGCAGTCCGGATGCTGCCCGGAATAGGTAAAATTGCATGGTCAGGGTCAGTAGGTAGCAGTGCGGGTAAGCTGCCGACCCTGGGGGAGATTCTTGTCGCGCGGGCCACAGCGGACCCGGCAGGAAGATGGGCGAAGGCAGGACATATGGCACTTCAGGAACGTGCTGTGGGCAGCCATGCCGTCGAGCTGCCTGAGCCATGGCGCTCCGTCGCGGTCAGCGTCGTCTTGCCGACCTACAACGAGGCCGCCAACCTCCCGGTCATCGTCGAGTCGCTGTTCGCGCTGCCGCTGAGCGGCTTGCGCATCCTCGTGGCCGACGACAACTCACCCGACGGCACCGGCGCGATCGCCGACGAGCTGGCCGAGAAATACGGCCCTGACCGGATCACCGTCGTTCACCGGCCAGGCAAGCAGGGCCTGGGCCGCGCTTACGTCGACGGCATGACCAGGGCCATCGACGCCGGCGCCGAATTCGTGGTGCAGATGGACAGCGATTTGTCCCATTCGCCGCACTACCTGCCGCAGATGCTGGGCGCGCTGCTGGCGTCCGAGGCCGACGTCGTCATCGGCTCCCGGTACGTCGCGGGCGCCAGCCTGGCCACGGAGTGGTCCTGGCACCGCAAGGCTTTGTCCGCGTTCGCCAACCTGTACGTCAGGGCGCTGCTGCGGCTTGGCGTCAGGGACGTGACCGCCGGCTTCAAGCTCTGGCGCAGCCCGGCGCTGATCGCTATCGACGTCGCCAGCGTGCGCAGTAACGGCTACAGCTTCCAGGTCGAGATGAACTACCGGGCAGTGAAGAAAGGCCTGAAGATCGTCGAGCTGCCGATTCACTTCGCCGACCGGCGCGAGGGCGAGAGCAAGATGAGCTTCAAGGTGCAGCTTGAGTCGGCGCTGATGCCGCTGTCGCTGCGCCGTCGCGCGCACTAGCCGCGGCCTTCGCAGCAAACAGGCCCGCCCGGTCCTTGCTGTCGTCAGCCAGCCGCCTGGTCAGGCGGCAACCGCCGCGTGCGAGCGAGCCGGCTCCAGCGCCAGTTCGAGCACCTCGCGCACGTCGCTGACCGGGTGGATATCCAGCGCCTCGCGAACGTTCTCCGGCACGTCTTCCAGGTCCGGCTCATTCCGCTTGGGGATCAGCACGGTGCTGATGCCGGCGCGGTGCGCCGCCAGCAGCTTCTGCTTGACTCCGCCGATCGGCAGCACCCGCCCGGTGAGCGAAACCTCCCCGGTCATCGCCACGTCGGAGCGGACCAGCCGCCCGGACAGCAGCGATGCCAGCGCGGTGGTCATGGTGACGCCCGCACTCGGCCCGTCCTTCGGAACCGCGCCGGCTGGCACGTGCACATGGACACCGCGGTCCTTCAGGTCACCGACCGGCAGCTCCAGCTCGGCGCCGTGCGAGCGAAGGTAGGACAGTGCGATCTGCGCCGACTCCTTCATCACGTCGCCCAACTGCCCGGTCAGGGTCACCCCGCTCGCGCCTGTCTCAGGATCGGCCAGCGACGCCTCGATAAACAGCACGTCCCCGCCCGTCCCGGTGACCGCGAGGCCAGTGGCCACGCCTGGCACCGCGGTCCGCTCAGCCGACTCCGGCGTGTGCCGGGGATGACCGAGGTAGCCGGCCAGGTTGCCTTCGTCCACCGTCACTGGCAGCGCCGCCTCGCCGGACTCAGCCTGTGCCGCGACCTTGCGCAGCACCCTGGCGATGGTCCGCTCCAGCGACCTGACGCCTGCCTCGCGGGTGTACTCGGCCGCGATCTTGTGCAGAGCGTCGTCGGTCAGCGAGACGTCGGCCTGCTCCAGCCCGGCCCGGTCCAGCTGCCTGGGCAGCAGGTGCCCGCGGGCTATCGTGACCTTCTCGTCCTCGGTGTAGCCGTCCAGGGTGATGAGCTCCATCCGGTCCAGCAACGGGGCCGGGATGGAGTCCACCACGTTCGCCGTGGCGATGAACAGCACGTCGGACAGGTCGAGCTCCACCTCGAGGTAGTGGTCGCGGAACGTGTGGTTCTGCGCCGGGTCCAGCACCTCAAGCAGCGCGGCCGTCGGGTCGCCCCGGTAGTCGGCGCCGAGCTTGTCGACCTCGTCCAGCAGGATCACCGGGTTCATCGAGCCGGCCTCGGTAATGGCCCGCACGACCCGGCCCGGCAGCGCGCCCACGTAGGTACGCCGGTGTCCGCGGATCTCTGCCTCGTCCCGCACGCCGCCCAGGGCGACCCTGGCGAACTTGCGGCCCATGGCCCGCGCGACGGACTCGCCGAGCGAGGTCTTGCCGACTCCGGGCGGCCCGCCCAGCGCCAGCACCGCACCGCTGCGCCGGCCGCCGACGAGCTGCAGCCCGCGAGCGGAGCGCCGCTTGCGGACGGCCAGGTACTCGATGATCCGGTCCTTGACGTCGACCAGGCCCGCATGGTCCGCGTCCAGGACCTCGCGCGCGCCGATGATGTTGTACTCGTCTTCCGTGGTGGTGTTCCACGGCACCTCGAGCACGGTGTCGAGCCAGGTCCTGATCCAGCCTGCCTCCGGCGACTGGTCGGAGCCGCGCTCGAGCTTGCCGGCCTCCTTCAGCGCCGCCTCGCGCACCTTCTCCGGCAGGTCGGCTGCCTCGATCCTGGCGCGGTAGTCCTCCTCTTCTGAGGCGGGCTTGCCGTCCAGCTCGGCCAGCTCCTTGCGGATGGCGGCGAGCTGCTGGCGCAGCAGGAACTCGCGCTGCTGCTTCTCCATGCCCTCCTTGACGTCGTTACTGATCGTCTCGGCGACGTCAAGCTCGGCCAGGTGCTCGCGCGCCCAGGCGATCAGCAGCTCGAGCCTGGCCTGCGCGTCCATCGTCTCCAGCAGCTGGCGCTTCTGCTCCAGGCTGAGATATCCGGCGTAGCCGGCGCTGTCGGACAGGGCGGACGGGTCGGTCAGCCGCTGCAGCACGTCAACGAACTGCCAGGCACCGCGCTTTTGCAGGATGGTGGCGGCCAGGCCGCGGTACTCGCGAGCCAGCTCGGCGGCCTGCTTGCCGGGCTCCGGCTCCTCGATGATCGTGCCCTCGACCCACAATGCCTGGCCGGGGCCGACGGTTCCGGTGCCGATCCTGACCCTGGAGACGCCGCGCACCACGGCGGCGCGCTCGCCGCTTGGCAGCCGCCCCACCTGCTCGATCGTCGCCAGCGTGCCGGTGGAGGAATAACTGCCGTCCGGCCGCGGTACTAGCAGGACCTGGGCCTTCGCGTCACCGCCGGCCGCAGCCGACGCCAACTGCGCGGCCTCGATCGCGTTACGCGGCTCAGCGGCAGACAGATCGAGTGGCACCACCATCGTCGGCAGCACGACGTTGTCGTCCAGCGGCAGTACCGGGAGCGAGAGAATCTCGGCCATCAGTAGGTCACTTCCCGAAGGTAGGCGCTACGTTGCTTACGTAGTTACATAGCTCTCAACGCTCTTGCAGGTTATTTGTTTCCCCGCTGGTAGAGCGTTCGCGCTGAGCGGACACCGGCAGGAGCCGGCGCCGAGCTTGCCCCTCTCGGCCCTGACCGGTTGGCCGGGACCGGCGCCGACGGGCCACGTTCCCTCCAAATCGGTCTTTCCGTACAGCCGGTCACGGGTCACGATGGAGGTCAGGTCCGTTTGCCCGCGTAATGATTGAGGTCTGATGGCCACCGATGCCGAGCCGCAGAGCGCCAGGATCTGGCTGACCTTCCATGAATCGTCGTTAGCAACGAAAACCATGCTGGCGGGCGTGTTCGTCAACCGGCTCGGCGGCTTCCTGACTGTCTTCCTTGTCTTGTATATGGTCGCCAAGGGCTACACCGTGGAGCAGGCGACGACGGGGCTCGGCGTATACGGGGCCGGCGCGGTGATCGGCCTGCTGATCGGCGCGATGCTGGCGGACCGGCTCGGTGCGAGAACCGCCACCGTGATCAGCATGGCCGGTCTCGGCGTCCTGACGACCGGGCTGCTGTACCTGCCCAGCTACCTCTTATTACTGGCGGCCCTGCTGCTGAACGGGCTTGTCGGCAGGATCTACCGGCCGGCCTCGGCGACGCTGCTGTCCGACCTGACGCCGGAAGACCGGCAGATCATGATCTTCGCGATGTACAGGTTCGCGCTGAACCTCGGCGCGACCGCCGCGCCGCTGATCGGCTACGGCCTGTACAGCCTCGGCCACCACCAGTTCACGCTGCTGTTCTGGGCAGACGGGCTCACCTCGGTCGCGTACGCCGTGCTGGCCATCGTGGCACTGCCCGGCCGCGAACCGCGCGCGGCGGCCGAGCAGAAGGTCCAGGTCAAGGCAGGCCGGTTCCTGGTACCGCGAGACGGCCGCTATGCGCTGTACCTGATCGGCACGATCCTCAGCGTCGCGGTCTACGTCCAGTACCAGTCGACCCTGCCGCTCGACGTGCATGCCGCCGGGGTGGCCATCTTCTGGTACACGCTGGCGGTCGCGGTCAACGGCGGCATCGTGATTGCCTTCGAGCTGCTGGTGACCAAGACCTCGCAGAAGTGGCCGGTCCGGCTGACCATCGCGGGCTCGCTGATTCTCATCGGGACCGGGGTGGCCGTCTACGGCCTCCCGCTCGGCCCGGCTGTGCTGATCGGCGGCACGCTCATCTGGAGCCTGGGTGAGATCCTCGGCGGGCCCGCCACCTTCGCGTACGCGGCGATGGCCGGCCCGGCGCAGCAGAAGAGCCGCTATATCGGCAGCTTCCAGTTCATGTTCGGCGCCGGGACCGCGCTCGGCCCGGTAGCCGGCGGGTTGCTCTTCACCCACCTCGGCCACGGAGTGTGGCCGGTGATCGCGATCGCGGAGGCGGTCGCGCTCGTCTTCATGACGACGGGGATCCGCAGTCCGCGCCCGGCGACGGCGCCTGGACCGGAACCGGGCGAGACGGCAGCGGCTTAGGTCAGGCAGGTTCGGGCTGACCAGCCGGCGAGCTGCGCCGCCGCCTGCTGGCTGGCGGCCAGCACTGTCTTGGCCGAACCGCCAGAACCGCCGGTGAAGGTCACCAGGGAACTGCCGGCCCCTGGAACCGCGCGCAGCGACAGGACTGGCGGGTCGCAGAAACAGTCGACGGCGCACGTGGTGGTTTGCGGTGCCCCGAGGCGCAGTCTCGGGAAGCAATCGGCGGCAAGCTGCCTGGCCCTGGCGTGTACTGCGGGAATGGCGGCCGCGCTGCCGGGCGCGGCGTCCCAGGCGGTGACCGGGGCGCCGAGGGCAAGTCCGCCGCCGGGTAGCGGGCGCCCGTACAGCCCGGTTCTGTCATCGGTGAACGGCGCGGGCCGCCACATGCCTGCCGGGTAGCAGCTGAACTGGATCGACCGCGTGCGGTAGGCCGGAGCCGGGTAGCCGAGGCGACGCAGCAGCCCTGGTGTCCACGCGCCCGCGGCCAGCACCAGCACGTCATGCTCGCCTGCGATCTGGCCAGCCTCGCCGCCCTGCACGGCGCTCCAGACCCCGCCGTCCGAGCGGACGGTTGCCGTGGTCAGGCAGCCAGGCCGGACCCGGCCACGTGGCCGACCGGCGAGGTCCGCGACGAGCGCGTCCCTGAGCCTGCCAGGCGAGACCGAGCCGGCCAGGCGCTCGACCACCGCCACGCCGTCCTGCCCGGCCCAGCGCGGGCCGCCGGCCACGCTGCCGAAAGCCTCGGCGGCGGGCATGAGCCGCGCGGATCCCGGCAGCGCCGCTTCGATCTCGGCTACCTGCGCGGGCAGGCCGTCCGCCTGGTCCCGCACATACACGAAGGCGGCCTGCCGGTAGCGGGCCCAGCGCTGCAGAGTCTGGCTGGCCAGCAGCTCGACCATGCTCGCGATCGCCAGCTGCCGCTGTGCCGCGAGCGTCTCATAGGCCCGCACCGCACCGCCAGAGGCGCTCGTCGCGTCCCTGGCGCTGTGCTGCCCGAGCAGCAGTTCGACGGTGATTCCCGGCAGTTGCGCCAGTCGCCAGGCCAGCGCGGCGCCCGCCAGGCCGCCGCCGGCGACGCAGACCCGCACTACCCGGCTCCCCCGCCGCCCGGCGGCACGGGGCCAGACGGCACTAGCGCTGCCTCGTGGAAACAGCAAGTAGCTGAGGCACCGGTGTTCATGTTGACGCCGCCGGTATCCAGGTCTGGCGTCCCGCGCAGCCACATGCCGCCGTACCCGCTGGCCGCGAGGTAGGCGCCCCAGGTGAGCACGAACGGCTGCGGTCCGCCGTCGGCCGGGAACAGCTCGGGTACCGGCCGTACCCGCCGCTGCAGCACGAAGGATCCGTCCATCGCCGCGGCCAGCTGGCTGTCCCAGTCCGCCTTCTCGGTGAGCCAGCCGGGCACGACGCCGATTCCGCCGTGCATCGCGGTGGGCTTGAGCACCAGTTCGCTGCGCTCGGCCCTGGCGTACTCGCCAAGCTCTACTTGCTCCCCGTCGACCGACACCGGGCCGGGGCGCCAGATCCGGGTCCACGGCAGCAGCCGGTCCATGCTGGCGAGCTCGGCCGGGCTGCACAGATGGCGGTTTGCCTCGTCCGACAGCAGCGCGAGGGCGCCCTTGGACGCGTACAGCTGAGAGTCCATCGGCGTGAAGATCTGCACCTCACCCCGCTCGGCGGCATGCAGCAGCGGGTCGATCAGCTCTGGTCCCTCCGGCGCCAGCAGATCCTCGATCAGGAAGATGCGGTAGATGACGTCGACCGGCCGCCCGCCGAGCCAGACGCGGTGATCGCGCACTGCCAGCTCGCCGAGGTGGCAGGGGATCATGTCGATGCCGTAGGCCGCGTACTCGCGCGCGCTCCTGTGCAGCACCGCCTTCCATTTGTCGATGGTGCCCGGCCAGTCGACGGCGGCGATCAGCCTGCCGTCACCCGCGCTGGCGCCTGTCTCGGCGAAGATCGTGCCGGCCGTCTCGCCGAGGCTGTCGGTATAGCAAAGGTGATGAGACGCGACGAACTCCGCGATCGCCGGATGGGCGAGGAAGGCGCGGTTGAGGATGGCATTGTCGCCGCCGCCCACCGAGCTGCCCATGTTGACTTCCATCACCTTGAAGCCGGAGGCGTCGCGGTACAGATCACCGCGCGCCATCTTCGTCGGCGCCGCGCCTTGCGTCCGCAAGATCGCCGTCACCTGCACGTCGGTCATGCCGACAGCTCTGGCAAAGGCCCCGACATCGCCGCCGAACATGCGATCGGGCAGCGCGGTCAAGGCCGCGTGCAAGTTCCGCAGGTCCGCGGCAAGCTGCGCCTGCTCGGCGTGGCCGAGGAACGCCGGCCTGGTCAGGCAACGGTCGAAGAAGGTGGTGGCAGCCAGGTCCGTCGTACTGCGGGCAGTCTCCAGCAGCTCATCGGGCCGCATGCCCCGCCGCGCCACGTCCTGGAGATAGAGCTCCACCAGTTCGTCATGCGTCATGTGGTCAGGTCCTTCCGGCGGCGCTCGACGCGGAGTGCTGCCACGGCATGGCAGTCTTGGTCACCGGCCGCCCGGCGAGCTTGACGTCGATCCGCTCGGCGAACTCCTCCAGGGTCCGCTTCACCGCCTCGAACGACGGCCCGACCACGATGAGGAAACCCAGGATGTTGTTGCCGTGCGGAGGACGCAGGATCATGTCGCCCGGCCTGGCGGTTATCTTCGCCATCAAGGTCAGCGCCGACGCACCGATCTCGGCCGGCACGGTGACGTATTCCAGCTCGCCTTCGTCGCAGATGAGGCAGGTGCCCATCATGTGCACCCCGGTGGGCTGGTAATGCCTGACCCTGGGCCGGACGCCGCGGGCGACGTCCATCACGGCTCTGATCGGGCAGTAGTCCGCGGTAGCGCGGGCGACCAGGTCAAGGCCGCCGCCGCCGGGCCGGATCGCGATCTCCAGCAAATGCGGCTCACCCTGGTGATACCTGATCTCGGCGTGCATCACGCTGCGCCTGAGTCCCTGCGCGCGCGCCGCGGCGGCCACGATCTGGTGAATCTTGGCGAGCTCACCGTCGCGGAGCGCGGTAGGCGCCTGATGGACGTCGTCGTCGAAGGTCTCGCCTTCCAGCGTGACCCGGTCAACGACCGAACCCAGGTAGACCTCGTCGTCGAAGGCCAGGGCCTCGAACAGGTATTCCGGACCGTCCAGGAACGATTCGATCAGCACCCCGTTCGGCCCGAGGTCGATGCCCTCGGCTTCGGCGAGCAACGTGGGCATGCGCTGGATGCCCTCGATCGCGTCGCGGTACCTGACGGCGAGCGTGTCCTCGTCATCCACCCGGAAGACGAAACTGCTGGCCGCGCCGAGAGTCGGCTTGAGCACCACCGGATAGCCGAACTCCCGCGCCGTCGTCGCGGCCTCGTCCAGGCTGGTGACATAGCGGAACCGCGGATGGGCGGCGCCCGCTTGCTGGTGCGCGAGGCGCATCAGGAGCTTGTTGCGGCTCCTCCTGGCCGCCTCCAGACCGACGCCAGGCAGCCCGAGCGCGTCGGCGACAACCGCGACGGCGGCGACCGCGGACTCCGCGAATGTGAAGACGCCGTCGAAGTGCTCGACGGCGTGCCAGTCCCTGGCAGCAGCCACGATGTCGGCGATCTGCTGGGATCCGACGATGCGGTACCTGGCGGCCGGCCAGTAGTCCTCCTCGCCCAGGCCGTTCAGCACGAACAGGTCGGCACCGAAATCCCTGACCTGCTCATAGCGTGACAGGTGGATCTGGCCCCGCTGACTGGCCTCGATCGCCAGTAACTTCACGGATCACTCCGATCCGACGCTTCGTGCCTGGCACCGAACTGGGTCGCCAGCTCGGCGTCCCACCACACGCTGAAGAACTGGAAGTCGTTGCTGCCGGCGTTGATGAGCTGGTGATTGCGGCCGGGCGGGAAATGCACGATGTCGCCAGGCAGGAACGGGGCACGTTCGCCCTCCGACTCAAGCTCCCCCTCACCGGCGACCGCGACGAAGATCTCGTACTCGTGGTGGGCATGCGGGTCAGTTGCGCCGCCTGGCTCGATGACGCAGAACGCGCCCTCGAACGGCGCATTCAGGGCAGCCCACGGCATCAGCCGCTGGACCTGCACTCCGTACTCGCTGGGCATACTGGCGCGGTCAAGCCGGTGAATCTCCATGACATGCTCCGATGGCTAGGCGGGAGCGGCGGCAGCCGCTGCTGCCGCCGCGGCGGGCTCGGCGACGGGGGCGCTAGCTCGCGCGTGCGGGGCTAACGGGCCGGCTAGGCCAGGATCGGCTGAGCTGGTCCCGGCGCAGGCCGCGCCGTTGCCGTTGGGCTCGGTCAGCAATGCCTCCTGCTCCCGGTGCGCGAGAATGTCCTCGACGATCTCTCCGGCTCGTATCGCGAGCACGCTGATCAGCGAGTCCGCGATGCCGTGCGTGTCCTCGTTGGTGCCCTGCAGGTAGCAGCCGGCCCTGACCGCCGGCGGCGTGATCATCCGGTACGCGCGGCTGACCTCGATCCGCTCGGCGCCGCAGGCGCTGGCCGCGTTGCGAACCAGCGGCGGCATCTGCGATTCGAAACCAGTGCCGAGCATGACGAGGTCGCACCGCAGTTCCCTGCTGGTACCCGTCATCCGGTCCTGCAGGCTGAGGACGACCTCGTCGTCGCGCACTGCGGCATCGGTAACGTCGACCATGGTCACCATGGACAGGCGCTGCTGACCGGTCAGGCGTTCCAGGTAGATCTGCCGGAACAAGGTGTCCAGCATGTCCGGGGTGACGCCCGCGTAGTTCGTCCTGCGCATCGCTTGCAGTACCTGCCGGCGGGACTCCGGCGGCGCCGAGAAGAACTTGTCGGTGTAAGCCGGGAAGTACAGCTCGTTGGTGAACCTGCTGGTCTGGTAGTAGTCCAGGCCGATCGACCGCATCACCATGGTGCACTGCGACTGCGGCATCCGCTGATAGGTCTCCCAGAGCATTTCCGCGGCGCTCTCGGCGGCACCGATCACCACCACGCGCAGCGCGGCCTGCGGGTCGATCCCCGTCATGCTGGCCGAGTACTCCGTGCTGTGAATGACCCGCTCCGCCGGCAAGCCGCGGAAGGCTTCCGGCACGTGCGCCTGGCGCCCCGCCCCGACGACGAGCGTCCTGGCGCTGATCGTCGACCCGTCGGCCATCGTTACCAGCCAGCCGGTCACCGTGTCCCCGGCCGACCTGACGGCCTCAACCCGGGCGCACCGGCGGCCGTACTCGATCCGTACTTTCTGCAGTGACCGTGCCACCCAGTTCAGGTAGGCCGAGATCTCTAAGCGGAACGGAAGGAAGCTGGCCATGTTCATGAAGTCGTGCAGTCTGCCTTCTGCGTGCAGGAAGCTGACGAAAGAGAACTTGCTCACCGGATTACGCATCGTCACGAGGTCCTTGAGGAAGGAGACCTGACTCTGCGTCCAGGGCAGCAGCATGCCGCGCTGCCAGGCAACTCCGTCGTGCTGTTCGATGACCATGGTTTCGTTCGCGAGATCTGCAGGCGCCATCTCCTCGATGGCAACGGCAAATGCCAGATTAGAAGGCCCGGCGCCGATGGCTAAAATCTCGACATGCTGGTGGTTCAAGACCGTAACTGCCTCTCGCGTGTTGGAATCTCGTGATCTGTGCGGACTTGTGACCGCCCTGGCCGCGGGGCCACGGGCACCTGGCGTCCTGCGAGCTGATCCTGCCCGCAGGCGCGCCTGGTGCCCATGACCGCGCTCTGGCTAGTAGAGCGGGACTGAGATGGGCTGGTTGACCGGCGTCACGCCGACGACGCCCGCCTCAGGTGCCGGATTGGGCGCGGTCACGCCGAACCCGCACTGGCCGAGCGCGATACCGCCGACCTTGTTGGGCTGTCCGTTGCTGTCGCCGAACTGATCGGCCGGCGAGTTGCCCGCGCAGATGATGCTGCCGCGGACGATGTTGGTCGCCACTTCGTTCCCGTCGGGATCGGAGTTGACGATGTCGCGGTTGACGAGGCTGCCGCCGATGTGAACGCGGAACATCCCGAAGAAGCACGTGTTCAGGTCGTCGACGATCAAGCTGCCGCCGACCGTGGAGTCCGCGAAAGTGCTGTAGGGCGGGAAGCCCACATCGAGCCCGAAGACGCCTGATGGCGCGCAACTCGGGCCGCCGCCGCCGCCGATCTCGACAATGCTCCCGCCGACGGAGTCGTTGTTCATTACCACACCGAGAGCCTGATTGGCGATGAGGCTGCCGCCGATGGTGTCGTGGCTCGACAGCGTGGGCGCATTCTGATCAGGGTCGTCGGTGCAGGGGAACGACGGCACCGACAGCGGCGGCGGCGTGAGGGTGGCCCACAGCGTCACGAAGATCGTGTCGCATCCCATCAGGACGCTTCCGTTCTGCTGGACAACCAGATTGCCGTCGATCGAGATGCGAGACCCATCGCTCCCGTAGTCAGCGTTGAGAATCCCGTTCCGGGCGACTGTGAGGTTGCCACGGACATGAACAGGTCCGGTCTGTACCGCGCAGGCGCCGTTGATCACGACGTTGGAGTACGTGCCAGACAGCTCTCCCGGAGCTGTCAGGGTGCCGGTACAGGTAAAGGTACCGCCGCCCATGGCAGGGGCCGCGGATGCCAGCCCCTGGCCCGCAGTCAACACTCCGATCACCAGCCCGGCCGTCCCGATGACCACGGCCGTCGTGCGCCTACTGAGTCTCATGCGCTTCCTTTCTTGTTGTTGCGCTTCCCGGATCGGTTCCGGCAGGTGGCAGCCACCAAGACGACGGCGACCGTCGAATGTGCGCTCGCGCTAATAGAGCGGCACCGAGGCCGGCTGATAAGTCGGCGGCACGGTGACGCCAGCCTCCGGCGGCGGATTCGCCAGGATCACGCCGAAGCCGCATTCGCCGACCGCGCGGCTCCCGACCTTGTTCGGTGTCGCGTTGCTGTCGCCCAGCTGAACGGCGGGACTGTTGCCGCGGCAGGCAAGGTTCCCGAAGACGACGTTGCCGCCGAGTTCGGTGCCATCCGGTGTACTGGTGTTCCTGCTCACGGTCATATTGCCTGCCACCTTGTTCCGGAGGAATCCGTCCCAGCAGGTCTCAAGACCAGTGACCCGCAGATTTCCGCCGACAATGTTGTTGGCGAAGTCGCTGTACTCCGGCAGGCCGAAATACTGACTGAAGATGCCAACGTTCGCGCAGCCGAGGCCCGCACCGCCGCCATGCTGAATCAGGTTGCCGCGAACGATGTCCTGGTGCATGACCAGGCCTAGCGGGTTATCCGCGATGACGTTGCCGTCGATTACGTCGTGGGTGTTGAACGTCGGGTCATTCTGGTTCGGATCGTCGAAGCACGGGAAGTCGGGAACGCTGCTGGTTGCCGTGGCACTCGTCCAGACGTTGACGAACAGCGAATAGCAGCCGAGCATGACGCTGGCGCCGCTCTGCACGAGGAGATTGCCGCGCACCACCAGGTTGGAGTTGCCGCTGCCGGTCAGGTCGTCCTGACCGAAGATAGCGGTCAGATCGGCACCCGGCGCGATCGTAAGGTTGCCGAGCACACGCACCGGTCCGTCTTGCACGACGCAGGCTCCGGTGATCACCAAGTTCCCGTAAGTGCCAGCCAGCTCGCCTGGCGAGGTCAGTGTCCCCGTGCAGGTAGAGGTGCCTGGCACCCCCGCTGAAGCGGCGAAGGCAATGCTCTGGCCGGCCGTCAGCATGCCGACCACTAGCCCGGCCGTTCCCGCGACGGCGGCCAAGGTGCGCCTGTTAGGTCTCATGTGCTTCCTTTCTTGGTTCCGTGAGGTGGTGTCGCGCGGTGTCCTGAGGATTTTCTGGCTGCTGGCGGCGGTCCGATCCGAGCGCAGCGCCGCACCTGCTGGCCGGCTGTTCATGGCATCGCGCCGGGTCCGGCTGCCGCATGACTGGCTGGCCGGACCGTCAGCGTCGCGGTGACGGCGTCGAGGGCAGCCAGGCAGTCGGCGGATGTCGGGCCGACAGCCGTGGCCAGAGCTATCCGGCCGGACATCGTGCCCTTCGGCGGTGGCGATTTCACGTCGCCCGGTCTTGCCAGGACGATGGCGAGGTCGGCAGCCGGCGGAAGCTCGGCTGGCTCGAACCGGATCTCGCCGATCGTGGTGTCGTCGCCGGCGACATAGAAGAAGCGCACAGCGCCCACGAGCTGGCGGTCACGCTTCAGGTCAGGCCGCTGTCCGCAGGCGACCGCGGCGGCTGCGAGACCAGGGTCAATCCCGGTTGCGCGCAACCCGAGGTACGGGATCAGGCCGCCGCCGAGCCTGGCGTTGACCTCGACGATCATCGGCCCGGCCGGCGTGAGCTTGAGTTCGGTGTGCGTCATGCCGTCGGTGAATCCGAGCGCCGAGTGCGCATCCTGCAGCACGCTCAGCACGCCATCGTCGGCGAGCAGCGGATCGGCCGAGTCCACGAGGTGGCCAAGTTCCTCGAAATAGGGCGGGTACCCTACCTCCTTCCTGGCCAGGAACATCGGCAGCACCTGACCGTGATAGACCGCCGCGTCCACGCTGATTTCCTGGCCGGTCAGGCATTGCTCGATCAGGACGCCTGAGTCATACCGCCAGGAGCCGGGCACCGAGGTGTCCCTGGCGAACGGATACCTGGCCGCCAGCTCGTCCGGTCCGTCAGCCTGAACGACGCCGAGACTGCCACCCATGGCCCTGGGCTTCAGCACGACCGGGTAGCCGATCCGGCTCGCCGCGAGCAGCGCCGCGTCCAGATCTGCCACCAGGACAGACCTCGGCTGCGGCGTACCCGCCGCGTCCAGCGCGAGCCTGGTGAGATGTTTGTCCCGGCAGCGCATCACCATGTCGGGGTCACCGCCCGGCAGGCCGAGCGCCGCCGCGACCTTGGCACTTTGCAGGATGCGGGCCTCGTCCCAGCACAGCACTCCGTGCACGGTCTCGCGTGCGGCCAGCCGGAGGGCAGCCGCGCGCATCTCGTCGGCGCCGATGGTGTCGGCCATGCCCGTCAGCACCGTCCAGCCGTCGACGTAGCCAAGCTCCCAGTCGGGCTCGGTGCCGAGGAACAGGTGCACGCGGAACTGCGTGCTGATCGACCGCAGCAGGTACTCGCGGTACCTCCGGCTCCCGGTCGAGATCACCAGCAGCAGCGGACGACTGACGGCCGCCGCACCGCCAGGTTGACCAGCCAGGTCCTGCGCTGTCACTGACGGACTTCCTCGATCTGCGATACACCGGTCTCGCCGTCCAGGCGGCGCCATTGCTCGACGAGCCGGACCCTGCCGTCGGGCAGCACGGCGGGCGTGCTGACGCAGCCGCCGGCGATCGTCGTGCCGTCGGCGGTCACCATGCAGTAGACGGCCTTCAGCACGCCGCCGGGGCCGCAGGTGCCGACGAGCCGCCCGGCCCGCACCGCCGAGCCGGAGAACTCCGCCCACACCAGGTCGCCGTCCTGGTGGTAGCGGCCGACCGAGGGCCAGGTCCCGTCCGGGCCAGGCTGATCGCCCACCGGCCGGAAGCTGCGCCCGCCGTAGTCGATCTGCGTTGTCGCGGAATGGCCAGGCGAGCTGGTCATCGCGGGCCCTGACGTGCTGACCATCGGCTGGAGATCATCATTGACCTTTCCTTCGTCCTGGTCTGCGAGGCGGGCTGACGGAACCGGCCGTCAAGGACTGAGCGGAGTGCCTGGCGGCCGGCCGGTCAGCGCCGCCAGCGCCGAGGAGCCAGTCCCGGCGCCGGCCGAGAGCGCGTCGAGCAAGCACCGGACAGCCAGTGCCGAGTCGAATCCGGCCAGCCGGAGCGCCCGTTCGGCTCGTTCGAGTTCAGCGGCGGCCAGCACCGCGGGCCGGCCGGGTCCTGCTGGCAGCTCGCCGCGCAGCAGCGGCCGGACGTAATCACAGAAGGCCAGGTAGGACTCGCGGGTGAAGTCGCTCTCGTACCTGTCCGGCCGGTCGAACGACAGGTACAGCCGGACGAGTTCGTGGTCCTCGGTGGCCAGGAACTCATCGGCCCACAACGCGTGATTGCGGCTGGTGGAAAACTTCTGGCCCTCGAGCAGGTACAGCTCGTTGACAGTGGCCCCGCGCAGCAGTGGCCGGCTGACCCCGGCCGCAGCCAGGATCGCCGGGTACAGCACGGTGAAGTAAAACGCGTTGTCGATGCCGTTGAAATGCCAGACGCCGTCGACCTCGTCAAACGCCGCTACCCTGGCCGACAGCGTGGCGGCGTCTGGCCGCAGTGCCTTGGCCGGGCCGTAGATATAGCTCAGCCCGAGCTCGGTCGGGAAGTCCAGCCGCAGCCCGGCCAGGTCCCCCTCACACTCGATGCCCCAGTTGGTGGGGTAGGCCACCGGATAGTCGGGCAGCGGGTTGTGCAGGTAGTGCGCCAGGAACGCGCGGACCCTCGGCGGCAGGTCGGCGAGCTGCCACTCCGCCACCAGGTGCTCGCGGTAATCCTCAAGCGGCAGCACTGGCACGCTGACCGGCATCGGCCGCGGGCTGCCCCCGCACCACGCACAGCTCGGATCGATCAGCAGCTCCGACGAGGTGAAGGCGCCGCACGGCTCGCAGGACAAACCGTTGGCACCGCTGCCGCAGATCGGGCACTTGCCGACGACGTAAGCATGATGCAAGGTCCGGCCGCAGTCCGCGCACGCGTGCATGGTGACCTCGCGGACCGGCAGTTTGCCGCGCGCCACCAGTTCGGTCAGCATGCCGAGCACCGCTTGCTCGAAGTGCGGGTCCTGCGGGTCAAGGAACACGTCGTAGCCAATGCGCGCCAGGCCGAACGCGGTCGCTATCTGAGCGCGGAACTGGGCGACCATCTCTACCGGGTCGACACCGAGAATCTCGGCCTTCAGGTGCACGAAGTTCGGGTGAACGTCGATACCGGCAAGTGTGAGCACGCGCTCGCCGCGGTATCGCGCGGCCCTGGCGGCGATATCGGCCGCGAGGTACGGACCTGACAAATGGCCGATGTGCAGCGGTCCGTTAACGGTGGGCTGCGGGATAACGATCACGGTCACGCCAGTCACGACGCCTCCTCTCGCTCCGTCAGGGCGGTCGGCATCCCGTCCCTGCATTGGGGCATGATTGAGCCTTCGTTGGCTCGAGCTAATCCCAAGCGTAAAAAGTAAAGAGATGGTAAAGCGTCTACCGGCCTTTGGAAAAGCGACCGTCGCTATTAGGGCGCGTGCGCGCCGAACGAATTGGCCCGCTCATGCCTGGCCACCTGTCTGAGTACCAGGTGTCGCTCAGGCGAATGCCAGAAATCACCACTCCCCTCCCCGGCGG
This sequence comes from uncultured Actinomycetota bacterium, assembly GCA_963767215.1. GTDB lineage: Bacteria > Actinomycetota > Actinomycetes > Streptosporangiales > Streptosporangiaceae > JAJYUU01. Next base: position 285,477 of record CAVYDE010000010.1, on the reverse strand, counting down.
CCAGGTCAGGCGGGCCGGATAACAAATCGGTGAAGATCACGTTCGTCTGGGATTCTACGACGCCCTCCGAATCCTGCCAAGCCCTGATTATTGGCCACTGCTGATTGGTCGCACGGGCATCATTGATGGCGATAGTCCGATCAATTTTCTTGAGCTTACAATTGTCTCTGCAGGCATCGCCAGTCACAGAAGTTTGGCAGCTACCTAGGCATTGCGGCCGACCGCGCCGCCGGTTAGCCTTCTCCCAGAGTGGCTGTGACCAGGCATCTCGCGCTGGCCGCAGCCGGGAGCGACGCTGCTACCCGGAAAGGGGTGGTGCAGGCCAACCGCCGGAGACCCGGGTAGCGCGAACGCCGAGAATGGCTCACGACGCATTCCTGCGACATTTCGCAGTTCTGTCGGCCCGCCCTCCCTTGGACTCCATCCGCCGTCACCACCGAACAGCCTGATTCATCAAGGAGGCCTGGTTGAGTAACGCAGATTCGGCGAGAGACGCTGCCGCGATTCCGTTATGGAATGACGCCTACGATCAATCGCACCTGCAGGACCAGCCGAATCTCTGGGGCGATCCCCCAGTACCCTTCGCGCCGACCGCGGCGCAACTATTCGCGGCCGGCCGCGCGGCCGTCATCATGGACCTGCCGTGCGGTGACGGCCGGAACCTCGGGCCGCTGTCGGATGGCGCCCCGATCCTGCTGGCGGGCGACACCTCGGTCAAGGCCATGGTCATTGCCGAAGGGGTAGCTGAACGCGCCGGAATCAGAAATAAGGTCGTCTTCGCGAACACGGATGTCTTCGCTACCGGCCTGCTGGACGAGTCGGTAGACGGAATTTTCTGCTGGGATCTGCTCGGGCATCTCACCAACGCCGCCGATGCGCTTCGTGAGCTATACCGGATCATCAGGCCAGGCGGCTGCATCGTGGCCAACATGTGGACGATGAATGACTGTCAGACGTCAGATCCGGACATCAGGGAGATCGCGCCGAAGGAATACGTCGATCATTTCGACTTCTACTGTCGGTTTTACGACCCGGACGACGTGACTGCGCTGCTCGCCGCTGCGGGGATGACCGCGGAGTCCGTCGAGCTTTCGGCCTGGCGGGAGCCGGGTCACGCGGACTACCGGACCTATGAGCACGACCACGAGAGCCTGGTCTTTGTTGTCAGGAAGCCAGGAAAGTAGGGCAAGCGCACTGTGGCGGAGAGAGGTCTGACGACGGTGGGCGCGGGTGATGACCGGCAGGCCGGCCGCGCGCACGGACGGGAGCGGCAGGTTACCGTGGGGATCGGCTATGCCCCGGCTCACCACGGCGAGCTGCTCCAGGGCGTCTTCGATGACGGCGCGGGCCAGCTGCGCCGCGCGCTGGTGACGCTGCCGCAGCCAGACCGGGGCAGCCGGGCTGTATTCCGGCCGAGCGGGCATCACTGGGGCGTCGTCGGCACTCCTGAGCTGGTGAAGGTCAGGCGCGCGGCGATCCTCGCCTTACGCGAGTTCGTCACGCACGACGCGCCGGTCAAGGGCGGCCAGATCGAGATCGTCAGGAACTTCCCGCTGGGCGTGGGCATGGGCTCGTCGACCAGCGACGTGACCGCGACCATCCGCGCCGTCGCCGACTTTCACGGCGTCACGCTGTCGCGCGAGGAAGTCGGCCGGCTGGCGGTGCTGGCCGAGGTTGCCTCGGACTCGATCATGATCGACGACCGGGTTGTGCTGTTCGCGCACCGCGACGGTCAGGTGCTTGAGACGTTCGGCCACCGGCTCCCGCCGATGATGGTGGTGGGCTGCGATACCGAGCCAGGATCCGGCGTTGACACGCTGAGCCTCCAGCAGCCTGACTACAACGACGCTGAGCTGGCGGCGTTTCAGGTACTGCGCGGCTCGATGCGCCGCGCGATCGCGACCGAGGACGTCTCACTTCTCGGCCGGGTGGCGACGGCGAGCGCACGGATCAACCAGCGGTTCCTGCCGAAACCCGCGCTCGAGCCGCTGCTGGAGCTGAGCCTCGGCCTGGGTGGCTGCGGCATCCAGGTGGCGCACAGCGGCACGGTCGCCGGCCTGATCTTCGACGCCGGGCTGGCCGGGATCGAGGACATCGTGCGGCGCTGCGTCGCTGCCATCGAGGGCATCGGGCTGACGGTTACCGCGGTGATCGGCGCGCAGCCCGGCGCCGGTGCGGTGGAGACAGGCACCGAAGTCATGGTGTCGGCCTGATGAGCATCCGCAACAGCTACCACGAGGCCACCGACGCCTACCAGCTGCCGCGGCTGGTCAGGCTGAGCCCGAATCTGTACGCGGCCTGCTTCACCCTCATGAAGATGATCCCGGCCAGGTACATCCTGCGCCGGGCCGCGGCCCTTGGCACGCTGGAGCCTGGCGCGATTATCACCGAGACCACCTCTGGCACTTTCGGGCTTGCGCTGGCCATGCAGGCCGTCCACATGGGCCACCGGCTGATCCTGGTCAGTGATCCGGTGATTGACGAGCGGCTGTACCGGCGACTGACCGATCTCGGGGCGGTTGTTGACCGCGTGCCCGCCGGGGCGCGCGCCATGGCGGGCGGCTTCCAGGCGGCACGGCTGCAGCGGCTGGCGGATATCCGCGCCGAGCATGACCTCACGTTCTGCCCTGAGCAGTACTCGAATCCTGATAACCCGCGTTCCTACGCCAGTGTCGCCGAACTGCTGATGGAGTGCCTGGGCCAAGTCGACTGTGTCGTCGGCCCGGTAGGCTCCGGCGGGTCGATGTGCGGGACGGTCACTGCCTTGCGCTCGGTCATCCCCGAGTGCCGTGCGATCGGCGTCGATACGCACGGCAGCGTCTTGTTCGGGCACGCCGACGGCCCGCGTGAACTGCGCGGCCTCGGCATGAGCATGATGCCGGCCAACCTGGATCACCGGATCTTCGACAGCGTGCACTGGTGCGCGCCGGGCCCCGCCTACCTGGCCACGCGTGAATTGCATCGCCAGCACGCCCTGTTCATGGGCCCCTCCAGCGGCGCGGCCTACCTGGCGGCGAGGTGGTGGGCCGACGCCAACCCCGGTGCCGTCACGGTGGTGATGCTGCCCGACGAGGGTTACCGCTACCAGGACAGCGTCTACGACGACGACTGGCTGCGCACGCACGGTCACCTTGATCAGGCCCTGCCCGCAGGCCCGGTGACTGTCACCGATCCGGCCAGGCCAGATGGCTCGTGGACGCGGTATGACTGGGCGCGCCGGTCCTATGCCGAGGTACTGGCACCCCTCGCCAGTCCGGCAGGCGGCGATTCGGTCGGGGCTCGGTGAGCAGCAGTTGACCGGGACCGGGCGGCTGCTGGGTCAGCTGGGACCGCGAACTCAGCGCGTGGTCTACGGCGAGCTAACGCAGGCAGACATCGACGCTGAGCTGCCCTTGATGATCCGCGTCGACCAGGCGCATCTGGTCATGCTGGCAGAACGGGAGCTGATCTCGCCGGCCGCGGCAGCGCAGTTGCTCAGGTGCATGGAGGCGCTCGCAGCCGCTCGGTTCGCGCCGCTGCTGCACCGCCCGGCGCCGCGTGGCTTGTACCTCATGTACGAGGGATACCTGATCGAACGGCTGGGCGCCGATGTCGGCGGCGTGCTGCAGTCAGGCCGCTCGCGTAACGATCTCAAGGCGACGATCACGAACCTGCGACTGCGCGGCTGGCTGCTGGAATTCGCCGCGCAGGCTGTCAGGCTGCAGGCGGTACTGCTGTCCAGGGCGAGGGCCTACCAGGAGACTGTGATGCCCGCCTACACGCACTTCCAGGCCGCGATGCCGGTGACCTACGGCTACTACCTCCTCGGGGTAGCGCTCGCGCTCGGCCGTGAGATCGAGGCGCTGCGTTTCGCGGCGGCCGGCTTGCAGTCCTGCCCGCTCGGCGCGGCTGCCGTGGCCGGCACGGATCTGCCGATTGATGCTGACCGCACCGCGCGGTTGCTCGGATTCTCCGCCGCTGCCGGGCACGCGCTGGACGCGGTGGCGAGCAGGGACGTGCCGTTGCGGCTGCTGGCGGCGGCGGCCGGCGTGGCGATCGTGCTGAGCCGGCTGGCAACGGACCTGCAGCTGTGGAGCACTGCCGAATTCGGCCTGATCAGCTTCCCCGACCGGCTCGTGGGCGGTAGCTCGGCCATGCCGCAAAAACGCAATGCCTTCCTGCTCGAGCACGTCAAGGCCAAGGCGGGCCAGGCGCTTGGTGCCTGGGCTGGCGCCGCAGCCATGATGGCCGCAACACCGTTCACGAACTCGATCGAGGTAGGCACGGAGGCCATGGCCGGGATCTGGCCGGGCCTGCTCGCCGCCGAACAGAGCGTGCTGCTCTGCCAGGTGCTCGTCAGCGGGGCGCGTCCGGCCGCGGCGAGGATGACCGAGCGCGCGGAGAACGGGTTCACCACCGCGACCGCGGTGGCCAACCGGCTCGTGCGCAGCGGCGTCCCGTTCCGCACCGCGCACAGCCAGGTCGGGGATGCGGTCCGTCAGGCGGTGCAGGCCGGCTCGACACGGCTGGCTGACTTCGGCCCGCCCGGCTGGCTCGACCGGGCCGGGCTAACCGACCTTGACCTGCCCTCGGTGGTTCGCGCGCAGGCGCACGGCGGCGGGCCTGGCGCGTTCAGCGAGTCGGCCGGGCCCGCGGCAGCTGACTGGACGCTGACTCGCGCCTGGCTGGCGGCGAGCAGGACGCAGGCTGACGCGGCCGCCGCTGCCCTGGCCACCGCCGTGCGGCAACTCGCCGCCGGTGACCAGGGGTGCCTGCGGTGACCACGCGCTGGTTTGTGCTGGTCGAGAGCAACACCACCGGATCGGGCAGGCTGTTCTGCGACCGTGCCCGCACGCTGGGCCTCGTGCCGGTTGTGCTCGCCCGCGACCCTGACCGGTACCCCTACCTCGGTCAGGATGCCATCGAGAGCCGCGTGGTCGATACCTCCGATCCCGGTGCGCTGATGGCGGCCTGCGCGCACCTTGGCGGCCGGATCGCGGGGGTGACGAGCAGTTCTGAGTACTTCATCGCGACGGCGGCTCGCCTAGCCAGGTCCTGGGAGCTGCCGCACCAGGACCCGGCGGCGATCACGTGCTGCCGGGACAAGTACGCGCAGCGAGAGCGGCTGCTGCAGGCCGCTGCTGCAGCCGGCCTTCGAGGCTGCGGACAGCGCCGACAAAGCCGTTGCCGCGGCGACCAGGATCGGCCTTCCTGTGGTGGTCAAGCCGGTATCCGGCTCCGGTTCTGTCGGGGTGAGACTCTGCCGAAGCCTGGCTGACGTCGCGGCGGCGGCCTGGCACGTTCTCGGCTCAACTCCGGCCGCGTCAGGTCTGCCGCCGCAGGCAGCGGTGCTGGTCGAGCAACTACTTGACGGGCCTGAGTATTCGGCAGAGGTGCTCGGCAGCCAGCTGGCCGGTCTGACCAGGAAGTGGCTAGGGCCACAGCCCTACTTCGTCGAGACAGGTCACGACTTCCCTGCACCGTTGCCGGTAGCGCAGCAGGCGCTGATCGGCGACGCCGCGCTGGCCGGCCTGCGCGCGGTCGGCCTGACCTCCGGCGCCGCTCACATCGAACTGAGGCTCACCGCGGCTGGTCCGGTGATCGTGGAGATCAACCCGCGGCTGGCGGGCGGCATGATCCCGCGCGCGGTGCAGGAAGCAACGGGCATCGACATGATCTACCACGTGGTGGCGCAGGCGGCCGCCCTCACCGAGCTGGTCACGCCGAGCAAATCCAGGTCAGCCTCGATTCGGTTCCTGACCGCGCGGTCGGCAGGCCGCTCGAGGCGGTCACCGGGCAGGCGGCCGCCCGGCAGCAGCCAGGCGTCGTCGACGTCGGCCTCACCTGCGAGATCGGACAGCTGGTGGAAATCCGGCACTCGTTCAAGGACCGGCTCGGATACGTGATCGCAGCGGCCGGGGACGGGTCGGCCGCGGCCCGCGCCGCTGATGCGGGCCTGGCTGCGTTGCGCGCGCGGATCAGGCCGGCTGGGGTCAGGCCAGCGCCGGTTGCCCGGCAAGCGGGGCGACCGTGACGTCGCCGGTCTCGGTGGCCATCATCGGTCTCGGCTCGCGCGGGCTGAGCGTGCTCGAGCGGATCGTGACACTCGCCAGGCTCACCGGCCTGGCGCCCGGCCAGGTCCGAGTCGAGATCATCGATCCCAGCTGCACCGGGGCCGGCGTACACGACCTGCACCAGCCCGATTACCTGCTGCTCAACACGACCTGCTCGCAGGTCTCGATGTTCCCCGACGCGTGCACCGTCGGCAGCCAGACCGGACTGACCGGGCCCAACCTGCACGCCTGGGTCACTGACCGCGGGCTGCGGCTGGCGGCCGATGGCTGCTCTGTCGGCGCAGCCGGGCGGCCGATCCTGCCCACCGACTTCCTGCCACGCCGCCTGCTCGGCGACTATCTAGGCTGGTTCTTCGGCCGGCTCCGCGTCCAGGCGGCTGGTCACGTCCAGCTGAACCTGCATCAGGCGACGGCGCTCGACCTGGAGTCCGCGCCCGACGGGAGCCTGCTGGTCAGCTTGTCGGACGGTACCTGCGTTCAGGTCAGCCAGGTGTTCCTCACGACCGGCTATACCGCCAACGGCGAAAGGCCGCGCGGACCAGGCGGCGCGCAGCTGATCGCGGAGCCGTACCCGCTGCCCGCCAGGCTCGCTGACGTCGCGGCCGGCCAGCAGGTGGCCATTGAGGGTTTCGGCCTCTCCGCGATGGACGTGATGTCCTGCCTGACCGTCGGGCGCGGCGGTGAGTTCACCCGCCGGGCGGGCCGGCTGTCCTACCAGCCGAGCGGACGGGAGCCGTCCCTGCTGTTGTACTCACGCTCCGGCGTCCCGTGCCGGGCCAGGCCGCAGATCGTCGAATTCGGGCCGCGGTACCTTCCGCTGGTGTTCACGCCGGCCGAAATCGACGCCGTCAGGGCAGGCCGCCACGGGCCGCTCGACTTCGATGCTGACCTGCTCCCGCTGGTCCTGGCCGAGATGCGGATCGCCTACCGCCGCTGCCAGGCCAGGTGCGCCGGCACCGAGCTGGCGCTCGATCAGGCGCTCGGCCAGGCATGCTCGGCGCCAGCCGGGCGGCTTCGCTCGCTGGTGGCGGCGCTCGACGCGCTGGACTCGCGGCTGGGAGTTTTCGACGCGGCCAGCACGCTGGCCGGGTCCGCCGGGACGGACCTGGCCGACGCCGCGCGCTATCAGCAGTGGCTGTCGGGATACCTGTCGGCTGACCTGGCCGAGGGCCTGCTGGGTTTCGCCGGCAGCCCGGTGAAGGCCGCGCTCGACGTGCTCAGGGAGCTGCGCGACACGTTCAGGTACGCGGTGGATTTCGGCGGGCTGACGCCAGCGTCGCTCGATGAGTTCACGAGGACGACGATCCCTGCGGTCAACAGGGCAGTCGTCGGGCCGCAGTACGAACGGCACGAGGAGCTGCTCGCGCTGATGCGGGCCGGCCTTGCGCGCGCACCGTTCGGGCCGGCTCCCGAGGTCAGCTGGAATGAGCGCGCGGGCCGCTGGACCATCCGCGCGACGCAGCTGCGATCGGCGTACGCCGCCGACGCCGACTGGATCGTGGCCGCCCGCGTTCGGCTGCCGGCCGTCGCGGGCTCAGCCAGCCCGCTGCTCAGCTCGCTGCACCGGCAGGGCTGGATCCGTCCGCACCGGCCAGGCAGCAGCCTGGTGCACGGCATCGACGTCGGTCCCGACCAGCATCCGATCGACCGCGACGGCGACCACGACGAGCGGATCTGGGTGCTCGGACCGCTGTGCGAGGGAGCTACCTTCTACAACAACCTGGTCCCGTCGCCGAACATGCACTCGCGGCCGGTCTTCGACGCGCACCGGTGCGTGCACGCCATGTACGCCGCGAACCGAGCGCGAACGGGACGGACCGGGCGACCGCAGCCGGCCGAGGAGCTGGCTTAGCCCACCGGGTAGTGCTTCAGGCCGACTGCGTACTCGCAGCCCGCGGCCAGGCCGACGTAACCCGACATGTTGCGCAGGAACTCGTCAGGGTCGAAGTCACCGCCCAGGCCGTCCAGATAGGCCCGGTGCTCCTTCAGCGACGCGATCCCGGCGTCGATGGTGGCGGTCACGTCCACGAAGTGACTCGGATTGCCGGTGCCCACGACATACGCGTCCTTGATCGAGGAACGTGGTAGTCCGAGGTCGCGGAACACCCATTCGTTGGCGGCATCCCGGCAGGCATCAAGGACAGCCAGCCCGACGACGCGGTGGTCGGCATGGTTCACCGGCCCGTCCTCTCCCCAGGTCAGGTCGAAGCTCATCGTGATGACGACGTCCGGCTGCAGCTGGCGGAAGGCCTTGGCCAGATCGCGCCGCAGCGGCACGCCGTACTCGATGAGCCCGTCTGGATGACCGAGGAAGCTCACGTCCGACACTCCGACGACGGCCGCGCTGCGCCGTTCCTCCTCTTCCCGCAACGGCCCTACCGCGGCTGGCTCCTGGCCGGCGATGCCCGCCTCGCCACTGGAAACCAGCAGGTAAGAGACCTGCTTACCCTGCCCGGTCCAGCGCGCTACCGCAGCCGCGGCCCCGTACTCGAGGTCATCGGGGTGAGCGACAACGCACACCGCCCTGTTCCAGTCCTCGTCCATGGGTTTCATCGGTCCGCCTTTCTGGCCCGGCTACGCTCCCGGTTGCTCGCTGCACCTGCCATTCAATCCTGAGTTGGCGCCGCCCGGCGTAAGCTGCGGCGTTGTGCTGCCCCGTGTCCAGGCGATCAGGTACGTCACCCCGCTGCGCGAGGGCGGCTCGCTGCCCGCGGTGATGGAAGCCGACGACGACGGTACCTACGTGGTGAAATTCCGCGGGGCCGGCCAAGGGCCGAAGGCGCTCGTCGCGGAAATCATCTGCGCGGGCCTGGCGCGCGCCTGCGATCTGCCGGTGCCCGACCTGGTGACCGTCGAGCTGAACCCGGCGCTGGCGCCAGGCGAACCTGACGAGGAGATCCAGGATCTGCTGCGCGCCAGCAGCGGTCTCAACCTCGGCGTGGACTTCCTGCCAGGAGCGCTGGACTTCGAGACGGGCGCGGCAACCGTGGAGCCGGGACTGGCGGGCCGGATCATGTGGTTTGACGCACTTGTCGCTAACGCGGACCGGTCGTGGCGCAATCCGAACATGCTGCTGTGGCATCGCGGCCTCTATCTGATCGATCACGGCGCGACACTGACGTTTCAGCATCGCTGGACGAGCGCGGCGGCGGCCGCCGGCCGGCCGTATGACGTTTCCGAGCACGCCCTGCTCGGCTGCGGCGCGCTGGTCGAGGACGCCGCCGCGGAACTCGGACCGCGGCTGACTGCCGATGTCATCGACGCCGCGGTCGCCGAGGTACCGGACGTGTGGCTGGCGGGCGAGCCCGGCTTCGATGGCGTGCTGCAACTGCGCGCGGCGTACACGGCGCAGGTGCTGGCACGGCTGGACGCCAGGCCAGCCTGGCTGCCGGCCCTGGCCGCCGCGGCGCGGGCGGGGCTGACCGGGGCAGCGCCCCGCGGCCGGGACGCCGGCCGGGCGGGCCGGCAGTCCTTTTTCGCTGACCGCAAGGAGCCAGGCACCGGGGGGCCAGCGTGACCGGGCAGCCATACCCGTTCGAGTACGCGGTGCTGCGTGTCATCCCGCGAGTGGACCGCGGCGAGGCCATGAACGCCGGCGTCCTGATCTACTGCCGCCCGCTCTGGTACCTCAAGGCCAGGGTCGAACTGGACGTCGGCCGGCTGCTGGCGCTTGACCCGGCAGCCGACGTAGCTGCGATCGAGCGCGCGCTGGCGGCTATCGCCGCGGTCTGCGCCGAGGATCCGGCAGCCGGCCAGGCCGGCCTGCAAGACATCGGCAAGCGGTTCGGCTGGCTGACGGCACCGCGCAGTACGGTCATTCAGCCCGGCCCCGTGCATACCGGGCTCACCGCCGATCCCGATGCCGAGGCTGAGCGGCTGCTGCGGACGCTAGTCCGCCGGCCCGGCTGACCAGCCGCCAGCCGACTGGCCGGAACGGGCGGCGGCAGGCTCGCTAAGCTTTGCTCGAGGTACGCCCTGGCAGTCAGCGAGGTCAGCCCACCGCTGACGGCTTTCCCCCGCCGGGGTGATGGAGGGGAGCAGGCCGTCGTGCAGGACGCCGTCAGTCAGGATGACAATGAGCAGAAACAGCGCTTCCGCGAGCTCAGCGGGCGCGGTCCGGCAGACCGGCCACCGCTCAAGGTCGCGCTGCTCGGCTGCGGCGTCGTCGGCTCGCAGGTGTACAGGCTGCTGACCGAGCAGTCCGCCGACCTGAAGGCCAGGGCCGGCGCGCCGCTGGAAATCGTCGGTGTCGCGGTCAGGGAAGTCGACAGGCCGCGCGTGGTACCGGTCGACCATCGGCTGCTGACGACCGACGGCCTTGAGCTGGTCACCAGGCCTGATGTCGACATCGTGATCGAGTTGATCGGCGGCATCGAGCCGGCCAGGACGCTGCTGCTCGCCGCGCTCAACGCGGGCAAGTCGGTCGTCACCGCCAACAAGGCCCTGGTCGCGACGGACCGGGCCGAACTGCACAAGACCGCCAGCGCGGCAGGCGCCGACCTGTACTACGAGGCGGCGGTGGCCGGCGCCATCCCGCTCTTGCGGCCGCTGCGCGAGTCACTGGCTGGCGACGACGTCCGGCGGGTGCTCGGCATCGTGAACGGAACTACCAACTTCATCCTGGACCGGATGGACACGTCGGGCGCGGACTTCAGCGCGGCGCTCGCCGAGGCTCAGGCGCTCGGATACGCCGAGTCCGATCCAACCGCTGACGTAGCCGGCTTCGACGCGGCCTCCAAGGCCGCCATCCTGGCCAGCATCGCGTTCCACACCGAGGTCACCGCGGACGACGTTTACCGGGAGGGCATCTTGTCGGTAACCGCGGCCGACATCGCCAGCGCGAAGGCGATGGGCTGCGTCGTCAAGCTGCTGGCGATCTGCGAGCGGTGCAACGGCGGCATCTCGGCCAGGGTGCACCCGGCGATGATCCCGCGCACGCACCCGCTGGCCGCGGTCCGCGAGGCCTACAATGCGGTCTTCGTTGAGGCAGAGTCCGCGGGACGGCTGATGTTTTACGGTGCCGGGGCCGGCGGTCAGCCGACGGCCAGTGCCGTGCTCGGCGACACGGTGGCGATCGCCAGGAATCTGCTGGCAGGCCTGCGCGGGCCTGACTCCTCGACCTACGCCGACTTGCCGCTGGTGCCGATCGGGGACGCGCTGACCAGCTACTACGTGCAACTGGACGTGGCCGACCGGCCTGGCGTGCTGGCGCCGGTCGCTGACGCGTTCGCCCAGCAGGGCGTGTCGATCAGGGCGGTCAGGCAGGAAGGCCACGGCGAGGACGCCAACCTGATCATCATGACGCACATTGCCAGGGAGGCCGCGCTGGCTAAGACGGTGGCCGTGCTCGGGGCGATGGAAGCCGTGCGCAACGTCGACAGCGTGATGCGGGTCGTGGCGCTGGAGGACGAATGAACGCGAGCTATGCTGCGCGGCGCGAGCGGCCGCGCGATAGCCGCCCGGCGGGACACCAGTGACTGCGGCCATGACCAGGCCGACGCTGTGGCGCGGGATCGTCGCCGAATACGGCGCGAGCCTGCCGGTGCCCGACGGCACTCCGATCGTCTCGCTCGGCGAGGGCGGCACGCCGCTGCTGCCCGGCCCCGCGTGCTGTCAGAGCTGACCGGCTGCTCGGTGTACCTGAAGGTCGAGGGCGTCAACCCGACAGGCTCCTTCAAGGACCGCGGCATGACGGTCGCGGTCACGCTGGCCAAGGCCCGCGGCGCGCACACGGTGATCTGCGCCTCGACCGGCAACACCAGCGCGAGCGCCGCCGCCTACGCGGCGCGGGCGGGCATGTCCTGCGCCGTGCTGGTACCACGCGGCAACATCGCGCTCGGCAAGCTAGCGCAGGCGCTCGCGCACGGCGCGCGGCTGCTGCAGATCGACGGGAACTTCGACGACTGCCTGGAACTGGTGCGCAAGCTGGCGAGCGACTACCCGGTCGCGCTGGTGAACTCGGTCAACCCGGAGCGTCTGCAGGGCCAGAAGACGGCAGCCTTCGAGATTGTCGACGCGCTCGGCGACGCGCCCGACGTGCACTGCCTGCCGGTCGGCAACGCCGGCAACATCGCCGCCTACTGGCTCGGCTACTGCGAGTACGCTGGCCGACGGCAAGGCGAGCAAGGCGCCGCGGATGCTCGGGTTCCAGGCCGCGGGCGCCGCGCCGATCGTCCGCGGCGAACCGGTGCTCGACCCGGTCACGATCGCCACCGCGATCAGGATCGGCAACCCGGCCTCCTGGCAGCTCGCCGAGGAAGCGCGCGCCAGCTCGGGCGGGCTCATCGCCGCGGTCTCCGATGAGCAGATCCTGGCGGCCTACCGGCTGCTGGCACAGCGCGAGGGCGTGTTCGGCGAGCCCGCGTCGGCGGCAGGCGTGGCCGGGCTGCTGCAAGCCTGCGCGGCGGGTCAGGTACCGCGCGGCTCGGTCGTCGTCTGCACCATCACCGGGCACGGGCTGAAGGACCCAGATAACGCGGTAGCCGGCGCGCCGCGCCCCGGTCACCGTCGGCATCGACCTCGCGGCCGCGGTCGGCGCGCTAGGCTCGGCTAAGCCGATGGCGGCGACGAGCTGGCCGGCCGAGCCGGTCACCGTGACCGTCCCGGCCACCAGCGCGAACCTCGGTCCCGGCTTCGACTCGCTGGGCCTGGCGCTCGGCCTGCACGACACGGTCGAGGCGCGGGTCTGCCATCCGGCCCGACGTCGAATACGAGGTCGAGGTCTACGGGCTCCGCGCCGACGCCGCGCAGCCGGGCGGGGCCGAGGCGAACCTGATCTTCCGCGCGATGCGAGCCGCCTTCGCCGCTGGCGCGGCCCGCAGCCTCCTGGCATCTCGATTTCGTGCAGGAACGTGGTGCCGCAAGGTTTCGGGCTCGGCTCGTCCGCGGCCGCGATCGTGGCCGGGCTGCTGGCCGCGGCGCACCTGGCGGCTCGCGGCGGCTCGGATCTGCTGTCTGCTGATGCGCTGCTGCAGCTGGCCACTGACCTGGAAGGGCACCCCGACAACGTGGCCGCGTGCCTGGCGGGCGGCCTGACCATCGCGTGGACCACCGGATCAGGCGCCAGGGCCGCTCGGCTGGTGCCACTGCCGGAACTAACCCCGGTGGTCTGCGTCCCCGCGGTGCCGCTGGCCACCCAGGCCGCCCGGATGGTGCTGCCGGCCCTGGTGCCGCACGCCGACGCGGCCGCGAACTCGGCCCGAACGGCGCTGCTGATCGCGGCCCTGACCACCGATCCCGACCTGCTGCTGGCCGGGACCGAGGACTTCCTGCATCAGCCCTACCGGGCCGAGGCGATGCCGGCGACCGCGACCTGATTGCCCGGCTTCGGGCGGCGGGCGTCGCCGCTGTCGTGTCAGGCGCGGGCCCCGCGGTACTCGCGCTCACGGTGCGCCGGCCGGGAGCCCGGCGCCGGCCGTGGTGGCCGCGATCGCGGCACAGGACGGCCCGGTCTGGGAGGTCATGACGCTCGGCCGGTCGATGCCGACGGCGCCCGGGTACTGCCCGCCTGATCCTGCCCGCGCCCAGCGGCGGGGGTCCGGTGCTAGCGCCGCGTGACCGCGGCCCGGATTTTCGCGGCGAGGCCGCCGAGATGAGCCGAGCTGGTCGCGCGCAGCCGGCTGATTGAAGATCAGAAAATCCTCGAAGACGTGCCGGCCCCGCTGGCCTGCCACCGACCTGGCCGCGTCCCTGACCGCGATGAGCTGCTGCACGCTCAACTGCAGCGGCGGCTCGTCCGGCTGATAAGTACAGCCGAACGGATAATCGCTGGCCCGGCTTGCGGGTCATCTCGATGTGGCAGCCCATGACGTGGCTGACCGGGCGACGCTCGGTGATCTCGACAGTCCGGTCCAGGCTGGCCAGGAACTCCGGATAGTCGAACGCGTACAGGCGGCCGGGAATGACAGTGTCGCCGGTGAGCAAGAAGCCGCTCCACGGGTCGTAGATCGTCACGGCGGCGCGGTGGTGACCCGGCGTACCGGTGATCTCCAGCACCCTGCCGCCCAGGTCAAAGGTGACGACCTGCTCCGGCCAGTCGGTGAACCCGAAGTACTGCTGCACTGCCTCTAGTTCGCGGCTGACTACCGTCGTGTCAGGCCGGCCGGCGAATTGAGCATCGCCGGCGACATGATCTCCGTGGCCGTGGGTATGCGCGACGACCAGCCCGTAGGAGTCGTGCGGGTGCCTGGCCAGCCATCGCTCGATGAGACTGTCCGCCGTCTCCCTGAGCGGCAGCTTCTCCGGATCCTTGCTCGCGCCGCTGTCCACCAGCAGGGCCCGGTCGTTGCCAAAGAACAGGTACAAGAACGGAGCCTCAAAGCTGGCCAGCTTGCTCTGCCGCATGATGACCGTGTGCTCGTCGTAGTGGTGCACCTGGATCTTCGGCTCGGTGCCCTGCTTCTTCACGCGCGCCCCGTGATTCCAGGCGACCTCCAGCGACCCGGCAACAGGCGCCGAGGTCACGAAGTCGACCAGATTGTCAGTCCGCTGATTCATGCTTGCCATCTTCCTTACTGAGATCAGGCATGGGCGTTCCCGCCACGAAGTACCGGACATGACGCTCGCCGGGCTGCGGCCGCAGGCCCGCGCCGACCGACCGAGCGAAGTAGGGCTCGAGCAGCGCCATCAACTGCTCCTTGACCAGGGCTGTCTCCTGCGCCGTCATGACCGCGACGCCGCCCGCGACCAGGTTATGGTCCCGCCACTCTGGGCTCTCGGCTTCGGCCTGCAGGGAATAGTCGAGAATGGCCTGCATGGCCCGCTCGACCAGGAGTTGGTGGAGCTGACCGACAACGGGACCGGTGTCGTGCCCGGTCTTGAAACTGAGCCGCGGATCGGGCATCTGCCACCGTCGCTCCCGCCGGTCCTCGCCAGGTCCCGCCTCCTGGACGAACCCGTACTTGGCCAGCTGCCGCAGGTGGAAGGAGCAGTTGGCCTGCGGCACGCCGAGGATCCGCCCGCACTGAGCAGCAGTCGCCGGGCCGATGGCCACCAGCAGGTCGAGTAGGTCGAGCCGGAGCGGGTGGGCCAGCGCCCTGATCGCCGTCGGATCACTGATCTGCATATCCCAAAGACTACTTTGGGATATTCAGATGTCAAACTAGTCTTTGGCATTTGCGCCCGCCAATCTGGGGAGAAATGTCAAGTGGTTCCGGCCACGGCCGCGCGATGATGAGGTCGGCCGCAGTCGCCCGCGACGGCACCGCCCGACCCGATCCCGAGGGAGCGTCATGAGCCAGCCCGGCCTCCCCTCGCCGACCGCGGGGCCGCGGGTGACGCTGGCCGTGATCGCGCGCGAATGGAGCAGGCTCGGCATCACCGGATTCGGCGGGCCGCCCGCGCACATCGCGCTGCTGCGCCGGCTGTGCGTACAGCGACGGGATGGCTGTCGGAAGCCGAATTCGAGGACGGCATCGCCGCCACGTCCTTGCTGCCGGGCCCGGCTTCGACTCAGCTCGCGATCTTCTGCGCGTGGCGGCTGGCCGGCTGGGCAGGCGCTGTCGTCGGCGGTGTCTGCTTCATCGCGCCCGGCCTGGTCATCATCCTCGGCCTGTCCGTGCTGTTCCTCGCGCACTCACCGCCTGCCTGGGTCACCGGCGCCGCCGCCGGAGCGGGCGCCGCCGTCCCGGCGGTCGCGATCGCGGCCGCCGTCGGCCTGGTGCCGGCCAGTTGGCGGCGGGCGGGAGCAGCGACCACCGCGCGGCTTAGATTCTGCGGCTACCTGCTGGCCGGCGCCGTGGCGGCCAACCTGGCGGGCGAATTCCTCGTCGCGGTGCTGCTCGGCTGCGGCCTGCTCGAGTGGCTGGCACGCCCTGGCTCCCCCGGACATCGCGGCGGCACCGGCCAGGACAGCAAAGGCACCGGCCAGGACGGCACCGGCTCCGGCCGCGACGGTGCGCCTGGCCGCCCGCCTGCCGCGGTGCTGGCACTGGCCGCGAAGGCGGTCACGGTAGGCACGCTCGGCTCGATCGCCTGGGTCGCCGTCAAGGTCGGCGCGCTGTCATTCGGCGGCGGTTTCGTGATCATCCCGCTGATGCAGCACGATGCCGTGCACACCTACCACTGGATGACCAGCGCGCAGTTCCTCAGCGCGGTAGCGCTCGGCCAGGTCACGCCAGGACCTGTCGTGCAGACCGTCGCCGTGGTCGGCTACGCCGCCGCTGGCCTGCCGGGCGGCCTGCTGGCCGCGCTGATCGCGTTCGCACCGTCATTCGCGTTCGTGCTGGCCGGAGGCCGGCACTTCGACACTTTCCGCCGCAGCGCCACCGCGCGGGCGTTCCTGTCCGGCGCCGGGCCGGCCGCTATCGGGGCGATCGCCGGTGCTGCCGTTAGCCTCGGCCTCGGCCTGAGTCACGGCTGGCAGGTGGCGGTGCTCGCCGCCGCCATCTGCTGGCTTGTGCTGCTGCGCCGCGGCGTGGTGACCGCGATAGTCGTCTCGGCCGGCATCGGCGTGCTGGTCGCGCTGGCCGGCGGTCTCAGCTAGCGGTGATGCGCTGCAGCACGTCCAGGCGGAGTGCGGCGACGTCGGCACCGGACTGCCTCAGCACCGTGATGGCTCCGTTGTTCTGCTGGTCGAGGATGCCGATCAGCAGGTGGCCCGACGAGATCTGCCGCTGCCCTAGCTGCTGTGCCTGGCGGACCGCGGTTACCAGGGTCTGCTTGGTGTCGTCGGCGAACGGCAGACGGCGCCCGCCAGCGACCGGAGCCCGGTCGATAGCTCCCGGGCCGAATGCCGCGTCGGTAGCGCGCCTGACCGCGTCCAGGTCGATGCCGAGGGTGGACAGGGCTTCTGGGTCCAGGGCCGGCGCGTCCGCGCCGTCACCGCGAGGCAGCCGGGCCCGCAGGCTGGCAAGATCCAGGCCAGCCGCGCTCATCGCATCGGCCGCCGGCCCGGCACGGCCAGCAGGCCGAGCAGCACGTGCTCAGCGCGGATCTTGTCCTGACCGGCCCGCTCCGCCTCGGTCCTTGCATCGACGCACGCCTTCCGCGCAGCTGGCTCGAACCGCTCAAACATGATCGCCTCCTCGCAGGTGACGCCGGGCGCCGCGGCCTGCGGGCTGCTCGGTCACCAGCTTCGCGTATTTCTTGTGTACTGCCTGCTTGCTGACGCCGAGGAAAAACGCGATCTCCTGCCAGGACCAGCCGAGGGCCCTGGCATTGGCAACCTGCAGCGCCTCGAGTCGCTCGGCCAGCTCCCGTAGCGCCCGCGCTGCGCGCAGGCCGGTCGGCGGATCCTGGCCGCTGGCAGCCTCGGCCAGCGCAACCTCATCGTTCATAGCGTCAATCTATGTTGACGACCACGTTCCTGTCAATGTTGGTTGACGTTCTGGTGTTAGGCAATATCGGCCGGCACGTAGTCCACGCTGACCGGCAGGTGGTCAGAGGCGCGGCGGGCCAGCTCGGTGTCGGTGACCAGGTAGGCACGCAGCGCCGGGGCGACCTGGCGCTGCACCCTGATGGCATCGATCCGGCGCAGGATGCCGCGGGCGCCGTACCCGTCGCCAGGGTAATGGCCGACGGTGGGCCGCCAGGGCGCTTGCAGCAGCGCCGCGGCGTCCAGCAGGCCGCCGGCGAACAGAACGTCCCCCGGCCGCCGGTCGGCCCGGTGCTTCCGGCGGCCGCGCAGGTCGTAAGACCACTCACACTGATGAATGAGCCCGTCGAACCAGGGAACGCCGGCGTACGGGTCAGCCGGTTCGTAGAGTTTCAGCCCGCCTGTCGAGTCGTCCGCGACCAGGTCGGCCGACTCAGTGTTCCAGTCGGCCCCCATCAGCATCGGCACGTCGCGGTCCGGCCCGCTGTTGATCAGCGCGAGCAGCAGCTCGTTCTGATCGGCGCGGATCCGGCGGACGAACGGGGTGGCGTGGAAGGTCCCGTGCCTGACTTTGACCCCGCCGAAGTCCAGTGTCAGCCAGCCGGCGCCGTGCCACAGCCGGCCGGGCGGCGATTCCCGGAAAGAGCCGGGGACCGGCGTCAGGCCGGGCCGCCACAGCAGGCCGCAGTGGTACCCGCGACCGCCGGCCGCGAGCGCCGTGCGCGCCAGGCCGTCCTCAGCCGCCGGGACTACGCACTCCATCCCGACGTCGTCCGCAAGCTGCCGCAGTCTGGCCCCTGCCGCCTCGGGCTGCTCCGCGCGGATCTCCTGCACCGACAGCACATCGGCGGCCAGGCCGGCCATGACCTCACGGAGCAGCCCGTAGCGCGCGAGCTCCGCAGCGCTGTCGGATTCGAACAGATCAAGCACGTTGTAGCTCGCGAACCGCACAGGCTGGCTCGCGCTGCGGGCCGGCGGAGCATGCCGCTGCGGTTCCTCAGCGGCCTGCTCGGCAGTCACGACACCTGCCCGAACCACGGCCGGCCGGGCTCCAGGCCGGTCACCGTCACCTCCTGGCCGAGTCCTGACGCCTGCCAGTCAGCCGCGGTCAGCCGCAGGTGCGTCAGCTCGATCCGGCCGTGCTCGGAGTCGCTGAAGCTGACCCCGTTCGGCCGGTAGCCGATCCGCCGGGATACGCCGAGTGAAGCGGCGTTGTCACCGGTAGCGGAGGTGATGGCTGCCTGCGCCCCGAGGTGATCGAAGGCAAGGCCGAGCACCGCCATCCGCATCGCCACCCCTACGCCACGGCCGCGCACCGCCTTGACCAGCCAGGAACCTGTGTCAACAGTGCGCAGCACCGCGAACTGCTCGGCCTCCAGGCTCTGGACGCCGACCAGCGCGCCGTCGCGCAGCACGACCAGGTCGAGATACCAGGAGGCGGGTGACCAGGTCCCCAGCGACCGCCAGTAGGTCTGGAACAGCAGCCGCCGGCGGTTGGCGTCCCGGTCCAGCCCGCCGAGCATCTCGGCGTGCGGATCTTGCTCGAAGTCGTCGGGCAGCTTGTCCGCCAGCTCGCCCAGATCGCTATCCCTGATCAGGCGCAATTCGGTGCCTCGGCAGCGCAGCCGCAGGTCGAAGAGCGGCCAGCCGGGCAGCGCGGCTTCGGCGCTGCCGCGCCGGACAGGATCGTGCTAGGCGGGTTCATCGGATCAGTGTGCCGTACAGTGGCGCGCACCTGAACGCGCGCTTGGATTGCGCTGCGAGGGTAGTGAACGCCGCGCACGCCGGCCTGTCCTGGACCGGCGGCCGACCGAAGGGACACCTCGTGCCCCGTCCCGCCTGGCTCGCGCCGGCCGTGCGGTTCCCGCCCCGGCGGGCCGCGGTCGGGGTGGCCGCGGCGTTCACCGCCGCGGTCACCGGCATCACCGGCTGCACTTTGCAGATCTCCAACGCGGCTTCCGATCCGTCGTCCCACCATAAGATCACTCAGCACGCTGCGGGCCGGTCAAAGACGGCCAGCCATCCGGCGCGCGATTCCCTGGTCACCGAGCCCGCCGCCGGATTCTCGCCGCTCTACCGGCTGTTCAGCGAAGCCAAGCACAGCATCGACGTGACGATGTACGAGTTTGCCGACACCACAGCCGAGCATGACCTCGGCGCGGCGGCCGAGCGTGGCGTCCGGGTCCGCGTGCTCCTGGACCGGCGCCAGCAGCGCCTGAACACCGCCGCCTGCAACTACCTCAGGTCGCACCGGGTCAAGGTCAGCTGGTCGTCGCCCGCCTTCGAATACACGCACCAGAAAACCGTGGTCATCGACCAGGCCGAGGCCGTCATCATGACCGCCAACCTGACGAGCGAGTTCTACCCGACGAGCCGGGACTTCCTGGTCGTCGACAAGAGTCAGGCCGACGTCGCGGCCATCAGCCGGGTCTTCGATGCCGATTTCGCCCACCGCTCCGTCACTCCCGGCGACGGCCGTGATCTGGTCTGGTCCCCCACCGACTCGCAGCGCCAGTTGCTCGGGTTGATTGACGGCGCGCGCAAGAGCCTGCGCATCTACAGCGAGGAGATGGGCGACACGGTGATCATCGACGCGCTGGCGGCCGCCGCCAGGCGTGGTGTCAACGTGCAGGTCTGCGGCGAGAACACCGAAGGCGAGTACGACAGCGCCTTCGCGAAGCTCGCCAGCGCGGGCGTGCACATCAGCTACTACAACTCGGCGACCGGCTTTTATATCCACGGCAAGGTGATCGAGGCTGATGACGGCACCGCCCGCGCCAGGATCTTCATCGGCTCGGAGAACTTCTCGAGCACGTCACTGAACGACAACAGGGAACTCGGCCTCATCACCTCCGCTCCCGCGATCCTGGCCTCGGTCGCCAAGACCTTCACCGGCGACTTTGCGAAGGGTAAGCACTGGGCGAAGTAGCGAGCGGCTGATTTTGCCAACCAGCGCGAAATGCGCGTTCTGCGGTGGTGAACTTGGGCGCATGATTTCTGCGCGCATCGCTGCGCTGGCCCTGGCTGTCGCTACCGTGACCGGAGGATGTTCGGCCACGTCAGCCGCGCCGTTGGGCGATAGCACACCCGCGGTCAGCGCGGTCTCCGCGCAGGTCAGGCTGACGACCGTCCGCCTGGTCGTCCCGAAGGGTGAGGGCGGCGGTGCGTTCAGGAAGCAGCGGACGCTGCAGGTACCACCAGGCTGGACCGTGCGAGTCTGGGCCAGGGTGCGGGGTGCCCGGATGGAGGCATGGACTCCGGAAGGCGACCTGCTGGTCAGCCGGCCCGACTACGGCAAGATCACCGAGCTTGTGCCCGCCCGCGGCGGAACTGGCAAGCCGCTAACGCTGCTGTCCGGGCTGACGCAGCCGCAGGGCATGGCGTTCGCGAAGGTGTCAGGCCGCTGGGTCCTGTACGTCGCCGAGTCAGACAGAATCGACAGGTACCCGTGGGGTCGTCACGGCATCGAGGGCGCGCGGAAGGTCATCGTCGCGAACCTGCCAGATGCCGATCCGTCAGGCGATGACGTACACCGGACCAAAGATCTCGTGGTCAGCAGAAACGGCACGATCTACTTCGAGGTCGGCAGCTCATCGAACGCCAGCCCGGACGACCTCAGCATGCACCCGCCGCGCGCGGTGATCATGTCGGTCAGGCCCGGCGGCAAGCATCTGCGGGTGGTGGAACGAGGCGTCCGCAACGGGGAGGGCCTCGCGCTGGCGCCGGACGGGACGGTATGGACCGCAGTCAACAACAGGGACAACATCCCCTACCCGTTCCACTTGGCGTACGGCGGCCAGAGCGACGCTTTCGGCAAGGTGATCCAGGCCTACGTCAACAATCACCCGCCGGACGAAGTCGTGCCGGTCGTCGCGGGTCGCAACCTCGGCTGGCCGTACTGCAACCCTGACCAGGATGAGAACCACCCGGCAGGGTCGCTGCAGAACATCCCGTTCGTGGCCGACGCAGTGACCAACCCTGGCGGCAAGCACCTGAAGTGCGGCAAGCTAGCCAGGCTCAACGTCGGCCTGCCGGCCCACAGCGCGCCGCTCGGCATGTCGTTCCTCGAGGGCACGAGCATCGGGGCGCCCTGGTCGGGTGGTGCCGTCCTCGCCGTGCATGGCTCCTGGAACCGCGTCCCGCCGCGGTCGCCTGCGGTGCTGTGGATGGCCTGGAACAACGGCAAGGACACCCTGAAGCCGGCCGTCAGTCTCGTGACCGGATTCCAGCTCGCGGACGGCAGCCGCTGGGGACGCCCGGTAGACGCCGTGCCGGGACCTGGCGGTGCGCTGTTTGTCAGCGACGACACCGCGGGCGCGATCTACCGGCTGCTGCCGCCGAAGTGATGGCCCGCTAGTGCGCTCAGCCGATCGGGCAGGTCGGCGTGGCGCGCGCCCGGCCCGAGTTCCTGCTCGCCATGAGGCACGACTCGTTGACGGCCTGGAAGGCCCTGGCCGGGATTCCTTTCAGCAGCGACACCAGGTCGTCCGGCCACTGCGGAAATGCGCTGCCCTGGAAGAACCAGTTACTGCCGTTATCCGCGACGATCAGGCCGTAGTTTTTCATCTCGGTCAGCACGGCCTTGGCGTCCTTGCAGTACGGCTGTGAATTGCGGCAGAACGACCGGACGTTGAAGCTTGCCTTCAGCCGGAACCTTGCGCCCATCGGCGGCAGCCTGCGCGCGGACCCGGACCCGGCTTCGTGCCTGGCCGGCCACAGGTACGCCGCCGCCGTGGCCTCGGTTGTCATCCGGATCGCGTGCGTGATGGGCTTGCCTGTCCTGACCGCCGCTTTGATCTGCGCGTAGTCCAGCAACCCGGGCAGGATCGGCAGGCCGGCCGCATCCGCCGACGTCCAGCCCGCGGGGCGCAGCGCATTCGAGGTCAGCGGCCACCTGGCACCGGATCCTGCGGTCGAACCGCTGGCCGAGTACCTGGCGAGCCACAGCTCGTACAGGGTGCAGGTACTGGCGTCGAGCATGATCGCGTGCCGGTCGGTGTTCATTGGCGCGTTCTTGCCGCCCTCGATGAGGGTGCCAGGTCCGAATGGGTACCCGCCACGGTAACTCTCGCTGGCGTACTTGAACTTGATCTTCACCTTCGGCTGCGCGCTGGTGACGACGGTGACCGGCATGCCGTACGGGTAGCCGCCCTGATCAGGGCCGAAGTCCGGATGCAGGTAGGTCGTCGACGACTGCATGCTCCTGAGCCAGGCCGCGCTGCGGGGGTCCACCGGCAGCTTGGAGATGTTGGTGTTCCAGATGTTGTCGGCCGGGAAGATCGGGCAGTTCGGCGCGCCAGGGAAGGTCGTGACCATCGAGGCCGTCACCGTTCTCGCGCCAGCAGCCTTCGACGCGGGCGCTGCCGTTACCGGACCAGCGGCCTTCGGCGCCGCTGACCCAGGCGCCTGGTGTATCACGGCCGCCGTCGGCGCCTGCACGGTCGGCTGCGGCGCACTCGCCGACCCGGCCGACCCGGCCGCAACCGCACCGCACCCGGCGAGGCTGACCACTACTAGCACGGCGACACTGGCCCGCCGCGGCAACCCTGCTGCGAAATGTCTGATTGGCTTGCGCACGGTGGCATCCTGGCACGGACAGGCCGCCGCTACCCGGCGGACTGCCATTTCCGATGAGAAGTGGGGAATCCTGGGCGCCGGTGCGTCCCGAAGCAGCCCGTCTGGCGCTCCGCACTCCTCTACAGTGGGCTGCCATGGCGGCACGCCCCCTCCGCGAACTCATGGCACCTGACTGGGCCGAGGCACTATCGCCAGTCGAAGACGCGATCACCCAGATGGGCGAGTTTCTCCGCACCGAGATTGCCGCCGAGCGCAGTTACCTGCCGGCCGGCCACCACATCCTCCGCGCGTTCCGGCAGCCACTGGCCAGCGTCCGGGTGCTGATCGTCGGCCAGGACCCGTACCCTACGCCGGGCAACCCGGTCGGGCTGAGTTTCTCAGTGGCGCCCGACGTCCGCCGGCTGCCGCCGAGCCTGATCAACATCTTCCGTGAGTACACCGACGACCTCGGCCACCCGCGACCGGCAAACGGTGACCTGACACCGTGGAGCGAGCGCGGCGTGATGCTGCTGAACAGGGTGCTGACGGTCCAGCCAGGAAAGTCCGGCTCGCACCGCGGCAAGGGCTGGGAGCAAGTCACCGAGCAGGCGATCAGGGCGCTGGCTGCCCGCGGCGGCCCGCTGGTCGCCATCTTGTGGGGCAACGACGCGCGCAATCTCGCGCCGTTGCTCGGCAGCACGCCGAGCATCCAGTCAGTGCACCCGAGCCCGATGTCGGCCGATCGCGGCTTCTTCGGGTCCCGGCCCTTCAGCCGGGCCGACAAGCTGCTGCAGCAGCAAGGTGCCGAGCCGCTGGACTGGAAGCTGCCGTAAGCCCCGGTCAGGACGACGGCAGGTAGCCAGCCGCCGCCTCGATCACCGCGGCGGTCGCCAGCAGCATCGCCTCGCTGTCCGGCGGGCCGATCAGCTGCAAGCTCGCCGGGAGCCTGTGCGCGCTGGGCACCGGCAGCGCCAGGGCAGGGAACCCAGCCAGGTTCACCGGGTTAGTCAGAGCCGTGTACGGGTTGCCGCGAGCCTGCGCCAGCGACGGCGGGAAGAACCGGACGGTGGGCAGCACCAGCACGTCCACCTCGCGCATCGCCGCTGCCATGGCATCACGCCAGCGCGGCCGCAACGCGGTGGCGGCCGCCAGTTCAGCCGCGGTGATGTCGGCGCCCTCTAGCAGGCGCGCTCGCACGTCATCGCTCAGCAGGTCGCGCTTGGCCGGATCGCCGAGCAACGCCTGGTTGGACGCGAGCGCCTCGGTGTCGATGATGATCCCGGCGGCATCGCGGGCCTGCTGCCAGCCTGGCAACTGGACCTCGACGATTTCAAGCCCGCTGCGCAGCAGCGCCGCGTCGACCGCCGCGTCGATGACCGGATCAACGTCGTTGTCAGCCGGACGGATCCGCCCTACCCGGACCGCGGTAACGGCGCCGACCGCGAAGCCCGGCTCAAGCAGCGTCATGCCGGCCGCGACGCCGGCCACGTCACGTGCCATCGGCCCGACGGTGTCGAGGCTCGGCGCCAGTGGCCAGACGCCCTGCAGCGAGACCCGGCCGTGCGTGGTTTTCAGTCCGGTAATCCCGCAGAACGCGGCTGGCACCCGGATCGACCCGCCGGTGTCCGAGCCGTACGCGATGTCGGCATCGCCGGCGGCTACGGCGACCGCAGACCCGCTCGACGACCCGCCTGGCACCCGGTCTCCGTCCAGCGGATTTACCGGGGTGCCGAAGTGCACGTTCACGCCGGACGCGCCGAAGGCCAGTTCGTGGAGATTGACCTTGCCGACGATGACCACTCCGGCCGCCCTGGCTCCGGCCATGCACGGAGCGTCTGTCTCGGCCGGCCCGGCCATCTCGGCGACCGCGCGGCTGCCAGCCGTCGTCGGCACGCCCGCCATATCGATGAGGTCTTTCACGGCCAGCCGGATCCGGCTGCCCGCCTGCGGCAGCCGGGTTATGAACGTCGCCATCCGGACAATCTACTGCCGCGAGCCGGCCAGGCGCGGTCCGGCTACGTAGGCTGAGCTATGACCGAAAGTGATGACCTGCTCGTCGCCGACTCCGAGTTCATGCTGCCGGCCGTGCCGGTATCGGCGGGCGCGATGATCTTCGATGGCCGGCGGCGGCTGCTCATCCTCAAGCCCACCTATAAGTCGGGATGGACCATCCCCGGTGGCGTCATGGAGGCCGACGGCGAGACGCCGTGGCAAGCGTGCCAGCGCGAGGTGCTCGAGGAATGCGGTCTGCGCGTCGCGACAGGCCGCCTGGCCTGCATGGACTTCCGGTTGCCGAACGACCGCGGCCAGGGCGGCATCCGCTACCTGTTCGACTGCGGCGAGCTGCCGGACGGCGCGCTGGCCGGCATCATGCTGCAGCCTGAGGAAATCTCCGAGTACCGGCTCGCGCCGGTCGCCGAGGCATTGAGGTTGCTGCGCAAGCCGATCAGGCGCCGGGTCAAGGCAGCTCTCGGGCACCAGGGGACCAGTCGCAACCGCGCGGCTCACCGAGCGATGTATCTGGAAGACGGCCGCCGGGTACCCGCCGTAGCCGGCTAGCGTGCGTCAGCCGAACGCAGCTACCACCGGAGCCATCCTGCCCACTTCGTCCGGCCCGGTCAGGTCAGGCAGCGACACGAACACGGTGCTGACTCCCCGCTCGGCGAGCAACCGGTACCTGCCGATGTGATCCGCGATGACGCCGGCGTGGTGGCGGCGGGCGAACGCCGCGGCCGTGGTCCGGCCGCCGCGCAGCGCCTCGACCAGAGCTGCGACCTGCTCCCTGTCCCTGCCGATCACCGGGATATCCAGCACCGTGATGGCCACCTCCGCCGGGTCGCGGCCCGCTCGCTCGCACTGTGCCCGCAGCACCGGCAGCTTGGCGTCGAGCACTCCTGCATCTGCCGGGCAGGTTGCAGCCGTCCGCCAGCCGCGCGGCAATGCCGAGCGTCCGGTCGCCGCTGCCGCCGACGATGACCGGGATGCCGCCCACCGGGCGCGGGTAGCAGGTGGTCTCCGGCAGCCGCACGTGATCCCCTTCGTACTGCTTGGTGCCAGGCCGCCACAGGGCGCGGAGCATCTCGATCTCGGTCTGCAGGAGTTCGAGCCTTGTCGCCGGCGGCGGGAACGGCAGGCCGAACGCCGCGTGCTCGCGCTCCCACCAGCCCGCCCCGATCCCGCAGAAGGCGCGGCCGCCGCTCAGCGCGTCGAGTGTCGCGGCCGTCTTGGCCAGCAGCCCGGGCGGCCGGAACGTCACAGGGCTTACCAAAGTGCCCAGCCTGAGGCCGGTATCGAGGCCAGCCAGCAGCCCGAGCGTGACCCAGGGCTCTGGAATCGGCTCGAACGCCCGGCCTACCTGAGGGATCTGGATCAGGTGGTCCATCAGCGCGAGGCCGGCGAATCCTGCCTCCGCCGCGGCCAGCGCGACCGATCTCAGCCAGCCTGCCGGATCGTCGTTCCAGCCGAACCTGGAGATCTGCAGGATGAACTCGAGCCGAGCAGGCCGGTCGCGCTGTCAACATGCCGCGCGCCGGCTGCCCGGGGAATGGGCAGGCTCGACCGAGCCAGCTTCCGGCCGGATGACAGCGTCCCAGCCTTCGGTCGCGAGCTGGCCGACGACGTCAGGAACGCGGCGGATCTGGTGGTCTAGCACGGCCGCGGGCACTGGCCGGTCCCGCGCCCGATTGCGCAGGCGGCAGGTCGCGGGCTCGGTATCGAAGATGACGGCGACCGCGGGCAGGCCCGACCTCCTGGCCAGCTCGAGATAGGCGCGCCGCCGGTCAGCGTCCAGGCCGAGGGTGTCCACGACCGTCGTGAGCCTGCGCCGGGCGCGCGGGCCGCGATCTGGTCGAGCACGGAGAACGCGTCGAGCGAAGCATCGAGGTCGTGCTCGCCGCTGCCGACAATCGCGCGCAACTGGTCAGAGGAGACGATCTCCCGCGCCAGGTAGTGCTCGGCCGCCCAGGTCGACTTGCCCGAGCCCGCGGCGCCGATCAGCACAACCAGCGCAGGGTCGGGGATCGCCGCCGAGCCGTCGGGACTCATGGTTCACAGCGTGACAGAGACCGTCCGCGGGCAGCCACCAGACCAGCGTGCTCGCGGTCCTACCTGGCCGGGCCGGCGAACAGCTCAGGCCAGCGCTCGGCCGGCCGCAGGTAAATCAGCAGGTTCTGCCAGGCCTCGGCGGTGTCGGCGCTCTGCTCGTGGCGGCCGCGGAACCAGCTGATATAGCCGGCCACTTCCGCCAGGTCGTACCACATGCGGTAGAGAGCCAGCGCGTCGGAGTTGACGACAGTGCCGGTCGCGGCGGCATAGGCCGCCAGGACGCCGGCCTCGAGCTTCGGCCAGCTCCCACAGGTCACGCTCCGGCGGGGCAAGCAGCGCGCTGTCCCAGTCGACGATGACGAACCCGGCGGGCGTCTCCAGTACGTTCGCCGTGCTTGGCTCGCCGTGCGTGATGACCATGCGGTCGGGCCTGGCCTTTACCGCTGCGCGCCAATTCTCGTAACGCCGCAGCAGCACGCCGAGATCACCGGCGTGGCGCGCCAGCAGATCGCGCGCCCGCATGCCGTATGGCCCGGCCAGCCACGGCTCGCCAGCGCTCGCCGCCGCCGCGCGCAACCCGGCGACGTTGGGGATGGCGAAGTCGTCGGCCAGCGGCAACGTCACACCGCTCGCGGTCGTGCAGCGACGTCAGCAGCCGTAGCACGGATTGCCGGTCGGTCCGCGCTGTCCGAACTGCCGTCGAAGACCTGGCCGGCAGTCGGCCAGGTACGGGTGCACGACCATCGAGTAACTGCTGGCCAGCCTGCACAGCACCCGTCCGTCCTTGGCCGGGCGTGGCGCCACCACGAAAGTCAAGACCCGCGTCGCGGCGCAGCGACAATGCGGACCCGAACGCTCGCTCCAGCCGGCCGTACGCGGCTCCGTACTGTCTTCGGTCGAACGACCGTTTTGGCGGCTAGGTCATCGACCGTCACGAACAAGCGATTGCCGCGGCGCGTCACTGGCCAGCCAGTGATGACTGCCGAAGCCGACGGCCTCGTAGCTCAGCGAGGTCGCGCCGAAGTTCCAGCCGCCGGAAAGAGCCTCGCGCAACAACGGCTCGGCAAGATCAGCTGGCTGGGTGAACATCGGCGTCAATGTACCCTGTTGCGGCCTGGCCAGCCACGAGATATCGAAGCCGCGGCCCTGCCGCCCGTCAGCAGGTCAGGGCCGCGGCTCGCGACGTGCTCAGGCCGAGACGAGGTCGCAGACGAAGATCAGCGTCTCGCCGGGCGCGATCGTCTGCCCGGCGCCCCGTTCCCCGTAAGCAAGACCAGGCGGGATAACGAGCTGGCGTCGCCCGCCCACCTTCATCCCCTGGACTCCCTGATCCCAGCCGGCGATCACCTGGCCCACCCCGAGCCGGAACTCGAGCGGAGCGCCGTGGTTCCAGCTAGCGTCGAACTCCTCGCCCGTCGAGTAGGCGACGCCGACGTAGTGAACCTGGACCGTGTCGCCTGCCTTCGCTACGGCTCCGTCACCCTCCCAGACGTCGGTGATCTCCAGCTCGGCGGGCGGCTCGCCTCCGGGGAAATCAATCTCGGGCTTGTCGATGCTCATGCACGCGTCTCCTCACTGGGCTGGGCTCTGTGCCGCGGCTCGGCAGGCCCACCGGTCCGCTCGCGCAAGGTTATGCGCAACCGCACCAGGAGATGCCCTACTCCGAGCCGGACATGCCGAGCCCGGCAGACAGCCTCAGCATTAGTCGCGGAACTGCACGGTGCCCCTGTCGATGACGACAGTGCCGTCTTCCTTGGCAGTCTGGAACTGGGCAGTCCCGCCCGCACCGAGCCAGATCGAGATGATCAGCGACTCCCCCGGCAGCACCGGGCGGCTGAACCTGCCCGACATCCCGGCAAACCTGGCCGGATCGGATCCGCACAGCTCATGCAGCAGGACCCGGCCGGTGATGCCGTAGGTGCACAGGCCGTGCAGGATCGGCAGGCTGAAGCCGCCCCTGGCCGCGAAGGCCGGGTCGACATGCAGCGGATTGCGGTCACCCGATAGCCGGTAGAGCAGCGCTTGCTCAGGCCTGGTCTGCTGGGTCACCTTGTGGTCAGGCGCGCGGTCCGGCAGTTGCCATGCGTCGGCGGTGCCGCGGTCGCCGCCAAAGCCACC
Source organism: uncultured Actinomycetota bacterium (assembly GCA_963767215.1). Taxonomy (GTDB): domain Bacteria; phylum Actinomycetota; class Actinomycetes; order Streptosporangiales; family Streptosporangiaceae; genus JAJYUU01. The sequence goes on along the minus strand of CAVYDE010000010.1, from coordinate 256,392 downwards.
TTCCCCCCGGATGAACGTGCCGCTCCTGGTCGTCACGACAGGCTCGCCGGTGGCGGCGTCGACCGCCTGGTTCTCCGACTCGACAAGAGCTCCAGAGCCCTTGTCGTAAATAGCGGTTACCATCGCCGACGTGCGCAAGGTGCCCTCGACCGGCAACGGCCTGTGCAGCTGGATCGACTGCTCGGCGTGCACGAGCATGGCCCGGTCGAAGTCGCCGAGATCGCCAGACATCCTGGCCTGAGCGAGCAGCACCCCGTAGGTCGGCAGGACCTGCTGCCGGACGCCCGCGGTGTTCTCCGTAGTGAATTCAAGTTCAGCGAGCGGGTCGCCAAGCCCCGCCCCGACGCCGATCGCGTACAGCAGGGCGTCCTTGGAAGTCCAGGAACGCTCGTGCGGATCACCAGGCACGCCGACGAGACTGTGGTTGAGTGACATCGAGGACCTCCGAGCTCTGCCGCGCCGGACCGCATTGACACTGTTCGCATTGACACTGTTCGCATTGACACTGCGGGCCGGGCTGGATCCAATGGCCTAGTAGAACACGCTTCTAGTATTTCGCTCCAGAGCGGAGGTTGTGAATGGGTCTGCTGGAAGGCCGGGTAGCCATCGTCACCGGCGCGAGCCGTGGCATCGGCGCCGAGATCGCCAGGCGGTTGGCCGCCGAAGGCGCCGCGGTGGCGGTCGCCGCGAGAACTACCGAACCGGGCACGTCGCAGTTCGCCGGGACCATCGGTGAGACCACCGATCACATCAGGGCCGCGGGCGGCACCGCGGTCGCCATCGCGGCGAACCTGGCCCGCGCCGAGGACCGCGAGCGGCTGGTCGCCGAGACGGTCAGCCAGCTTGGCCAGCCGGACATCCTGGTCAGCAACGCCGCGGTGACCTACTTCACCAAGGTCGAGGACTTCACCGACAAGCAGTTCGCGCTGATGTTCGCCGTCCAGGTGCAGGCGCCGTTCCACCTGGCCAAGCTGGTCCTGCCGGGCATGCGCGAGCGCGGTGCTGGCTGGATCCTGAATATCTCCTCGATCGCGGCCACGCACCCGCAGATCCCGCCTGGTCAGTTCGCGGGCCGGGGCGGCACCGTGTACGGGATGTGCAAGGCGTCGGTTGAGCGGTTTTCCACCGGCCTGGCGGCCGAGTTGTACGAGGACAACATCGCCGTGAACGCGCTGTCGCCGAACAAGGTCGTGCCGACACCCGGAACGATCTTCCACCACCTGACAGCCGAAGGCGCGGCGAACTCCGAGCCCGCCTCGGTGATGGCGGAAGCGGCCCTGATGCTGTGCCATCGCGACCCGCAGAGCCTGACCGGGCGGATCACCTACTCGCAGGACCTGCTGGCCGAGCTCGGCGTTCCGGTCCCGCAGGCCTGATGACCGCAACTGGATGGGTGCGGGTGGACTGCCACCTGCATACGGCCGACTCGGGTGACGCGGTGACCAGTCTCGATCAGCTGGCGGAGCGAGTGGAGCAGGAACAGCTCGACGTCATCTGCATCACTGACCACAACGTGACTGCGGCTGCCGTCACCGCGATGGAACGTGGCATCGGCGCGCGGGTCATCATCGGAGAGGAGGTCAGGACGCCCGACGGCGACCTGATCGGGCTGTTCCTGTCCGAGCGGATCCCTTACGTGCTGCCGCTATCCGAGGTGACCAGGCTGATCAGGGCCCAGGACGGACTGATCTACCTCCCGCACCCGTTCGACCAGGGCCGGTCAAGCCTGGGCCTCGTCGCCGCCGGCCTGTGCGACCGTGGCCTCGCGGACATCGTCGAGGTCTTCAACGCCAAGATCGAGGACCAGTCGCTGAACGAGCAGGCCGATGCCCTCGCGAAGCGGTACGACCTGCCTGGCGGCGCCGGCTCTGACGCGCATGACCCCGAGGGCATCGGCGCCGCCTATCTGGAGATGCCCGACTTCGACGGCCCGCAGGAGTTTCTCACCTCGCTGCGCCTGGCCAGGATCACCGGCGAGTACCGCCCGCACGCGATTCGCTATGCCCGTCGCCCGGCAGCGCCGGGATAGCCACGTGATGCGTCTCATGTGCATGACTCCTAAGGTCTGGCCGGTGGCGGCAGGCGTGCTGGCAGCGGTAGCCGTGGCGGGCTGCGGGCAGAGCGCAGCTCCGGTTGCGAAGCCCGGCGCATTGTCGGACCCTGTACACATCGCCGTCGATGCCACGCATCGCGGGGCGCGGCAAGTCCCTGCGCGCGCGAACCCGCGCCGAGGCCGCTGCGCGGCAGCTCCTCGAAACCGGTAACGTGCCATACGAATCCGAGCCGGTCAGCAGCCTGCCTGGGGCCGGTCTATCTCAGCCGGGTCTCAGACAAACCTGCGACGTCATCATCGATGCCAGCCACCTTTACCTGGTGTCTGCGTCGCCGGCCGCAGCGACAACCTACCTGCTGGCGCATGTCCCTCCCGGCCTGCACCAGCTCGGTAATACCCCGGAACACGTCACCGATCATGGCAAAACCATCGACTGGGCGTTCGCCGACTTGCCTGTGGGCTCGCGACTGTTTTCCAACATGCTCGTGTTTACCTACACCCAACTCAGCCATCAGACCGGGCTGCGGGTTGATGCGCTTACCATTCCGTCAGAAGCGACTTGCGAAGATCCGGGCGGCCCGATGGCGCTGAATGGCGGTACGCAGCGGCCGACTGGCTGAACACAGTCCGCGGGCAGCCTGAGTCCCATCGCCGCGAGTCCGGCCTGTCTTATTCGAGCCGACGGCGTGCCGACCTTGATCGGGCCGCCGATCACGCCCGCTCTGGCCGGCCAGCTCGTCACCGACGATGAGCTTCGCCTCGTAGGCGACGGATCTGGTCAGGTACCCGCAGGCGCCGCCTACCTGGAGATGCCCGACTTCGACGGCCCGCGAGAGTCCCTCGCCTCGCTGCGCCAGCCAGGATCACGGGCGAGCACCGCCCGCACGCGATCCACTACGCCCGTCAGCCAGCAGCGTCGGGATAAGTACAGGTCGTAGCGGCTTGCGGCCAAGAGCATAACCGGGTCTGTTGACCGGATGTCAGTCCGCTGGTCAAGATCCTTTGTGCGTGTCGCAGCGGGATCCTGAGATGCCGGGTCGTTATTGTCGCAGCGTGACCGAGCCGACCAGGAGCCGCGACCAGCCCGCCCGGCAGCCGCTGCACGAAGCTGGCGGCCCCGGCCGATACCTTCCGTCGGCGCAGGTCGTGGAGGAACTCGCGAGCCTGGGGCCTGACCTGGTCAGCCTCCCCGATGAACTGCGGCGGTGCCTGAGCGAGACCGCGGAGGACCTGACACCGCGTCCGCGCGCCAGCAGCGAGTAACCTGCCCTCCGATAATCCCCCGCAGGCGGTGACAACCACCGGCGCTCTGCAGTACGTCTGGACTAACGACAGTCTGCGGCGGAGGGAGACGGCATGCGGCCGGCCGACGATGCTGACTTCACCGCCTTTGTCGCTGCTTCCTCACGCCGTCTGCTCCGCAGCGCCTATCTCATCACCGGAGACCTCGCCGAAGCAGAGGACTTGCTGCAGACCGCGCTCGAGCGTGCCTGCCGGCGCTGGCACTCGATCAGGCAGAAAGACGTGCCTGAGGCCTACGTGCGCCGGATGGTGCTGACCACAGCGATCGACGCCAGCCGTCGGCGCAGGATTGCCAGCTCGCCGCTTGAGGAGGAACTGCTGCCAGGACGGCTCGATGCAGAACTCGAAGGGTGGCCGGCCAGGGCGGCGCTGCTGAGCTGCGTGCGCACTCTGCCGGCCGGCCAGCGTGCGGTGCTCGTACTGCGCTATTTCGATGACCTGACAGAAACGGAGACCGCGCGGGCACTTGGCTGCACGGTCGGCACTGTCAAGTCACAGCATGCCAGGGCGATGACGCGGCTACGGGAGCTGATCCCGCAGCCGGATGGGTGCAAGAGATGACGACCTTCATTGACCAGGAGCTGAGGGACGCGTTCGACGCGGCGAGCGACTTTGTCCTCCCGCAGCCGGGTCTGGCCGATCGCGCCCGCGCGGGTGCGCGCCGGCGCCGCCGTCGGATGGTGACCGTCGCGGCCGCAACGTGCGCGGTGGCGCTCGGCGCTGGCGCGACCGCGTATGCCGCACTCGGCCATCATCACGTCGCGACGTCGCAGCCGCAGGGCAGGTCCCGGGTGATGCTCGCTACGGTCGACTACCAGGTGAGCATGCTGGCCGTGAGCGGCGCTTACCTGTACGTGCTGGCGGGCCAGAACAACATGCTCACCGCCTACGACCGGACTGACGGGAAGCTTGTCCGGCAGATCAAGACCCCGGCCGCCGTGGCCGCGATGGCGGTCGGGCCAGGTGGCCTGGTCTGGCTGTCCTTCTCCGCAGACGAGGCCGGCCGTGCGACGGGTATCTGGCTGCTCAGTCCCGATCTGCGCGTGCGTTCTTCGGTCGCTGACATCCGGGCCAGCACGATCTTGCCGGCCGGCCGGACGTCCGCTCTCGTTCCGACGAGGAACGGACTGCTCTCCCTGCTGGTACCAGCACCAGGCCAGGCCGGGACGCCAGCGCGGCAACTCCAGTCGGATTCCAGTCTCGGCCCGAGCGTGGACACAGCACCGGGTGACTGGTCCGGCGAGGTCGCTGGCCGGGCCGCAGTAATCGTCACGAGCGGCCGCGGTAACGACGCGCGGCTGGTGATCGCGGGCCAGCCAGGTCTGCGTTTCGGTGGCGCCGCGAGCACACAGCTCAGCGCCGTCGCGAGCACAGGGAACGCGCTGTGGGCGAGCACCTATGCCGTGTCTCACGGCGAGTCTTCGCGGCAAGGACCGCTCGTTCGGCTGAATAGCAGGCTGACCCCGACGACGCCGAAGAAACTCCAGAACAACGCGGTCCTGGCCAGATCGCAAGGCGTCTGGGCGACCGGCGACACGGTCTGGGTCGCTAGCGGCGTCAAGGGACACAGCCTGGTCTGCTTCGCCGCAGGCACCAAGATCGGCCAGGTCACGACGATGCCGGTTGCCGGCGACGTCGTCGCGCTCGCCGCCACCTCCGGCACCGTCTACGTCAGCGTCCTACGACCGCCAGGTTCTTATGCCCGGTCACCGATCATGGGTTACCCGGTCCCGGCTGCCTGCACGTAGACGGCATGGACAGTGTCTGGCCCGGCTCAGATGCCGATCCGCGACGCCAGGTGCTCCCGGTGGTAGCTGGCGTCGCCCAGGAACAGCTCGCTCGCTTTCGCCCGCTTGAAGTAGAGGTGCGCGTCGTGCTCCCAGGTGAAGCCGATGCCGCCGTGAATCTGGATGTTCTCGGCGGCCACGTGGAAGTAGACATCAGAGGCGTAAGCCTTCACCAGTGACGCGACCATCGGTACCTCGGCCGAGTCTTCCGCGACCGCGGCCGCCGCGTACTGCACCGCCGAGCGCAGCGACTCCACCTCCAGCAGCAGGTCGGCGCAGCGGTGCTTGATGGCCTGGAAGCTGCCGATCGGGCGGCCGAACTGGTGCCGTACCTTGGCGTACTCGACCGCCATGTCCAGTGCGCGCTGCGCGCCGCCGAGCTGCTCGGCAGCTTGCGCGATCGCCGCCACGTCCAGCACGTGGTTCAGCACCGCCGTGCCGTCCCCAGCCGAGCCGATCAGCGCTGGCCGGCACCGAGGTGAACTCGAGTGCGGCGAGCTTCCTGGTCTGATCCAGTGTCGGCAGCGCGGTTCTGGTCAGCCCGGCGGCGTCCGGCTGAACCGCGAAGAGGCTCAGGTCGTCGCCGGCGCGCGCGACCACCAGGATCAGCCCGGCCGTGTGCCCGTCAAGGACGAAGCTCTTGCGGCCGTCCAGGCGCCATTGGTCCCCGTCGCCGGTCGCCGTCAGTCGGACCGCGTCCGGCTCCCAGGACCCGTCTTCCTCGGTGAACGCCAGCGTCGCGATCAGCTCGCCGGACGCGATACCCGGCAGGTAGGCCTGCCGCGCGTCTTCATCCGCGCTGGCCAGCAACGCGGCCGCGGCCAGCACGGCGCTGGCCAGATACGGGCCGCCATAGAGCGCGGCGCCGAGCTCCTCCAGCACGATCGCCTGCTCGGCGAAGCTGAAACCCGCCCCGCCGTACTCCTCGGGGATCGCGATGCCCTGCAGTCCCGAGTTGCTCGCCGGCCTGCCGCCAGACGGCAGCGTCGAGTCCGTCGGTAGTTTCCATCAGCTCGCGAACCGCCGAGATCGGCGCCCTGTCGGCCAGGAACCGGCGGACTGAGGCTCGCAGCTCTTCCTGCTCAGCGCTGACTCCGAGGATCATCTGTCCGGCTCCGTTCCGTCATTATTAGGATACTCATTATTGCGATCAGGGTCCGCGATGACCAGCACGTCAAGCGCTTCGACCTGATCACCGCACACCCACAGCGGATTCACTTCGAGGGCCTGCAGGCCGCTGACCGAGCCGGCCAGCTCGCCGATATCCGCGATGACCTTGGCGAGCGCATCCAGATCGGCCGCGCCGCCGCCGCGCGCGCCCTGCAGCACTGGCAGCGCGCGCAGCTCGCCCAGCATCCTGCGGACCTCGTCGGCGCCGGCCGGCAGCAGCCGCAGGCTCGTGTCGGCCAGCAACTCGACCCAGATGCCGCCGAGTCCGACCGCGAGCACCGGGCCGAAGCCAGGATCCACTGTCACGCCAGCCAGAACTTCGATGCCGCCGGACCGCATGGCGGTGACCAGGACCTCGTTGCCGCCGCCGTGCGGCGCGGCGGCCGCTACCACCCGCGCGTAACCGTCGCGGACGGCGTCGTCGCCTGTCAGGTTCAGTCGCACGCCGCCGATGTCGGACTTGTGACTGACCGCGGCAGAGCTGATCTTCAGCGCGACCGGCGTGCCGAGTTCGCGAGCCACCGCGACCGCCTCGTCCGCTGAGTGCGCCACCCGGCCTGGTACTACCGGCAGGCCGGCCCGGACAGCAGGTCTCGCGCCCGCGCCTCGGACCAGGCCACCGCGTTCTCCGCCGATGACGCCATCCCCCGGAGCAGCAGCCGGGCAGGCCGGCCAGCGGGCGGACAGTCCCGCGGCCGTCCAGCCACCGGAACGCGTTGCCCAGCGCCTGGGTGCCGAGCTCGATCCCGCCGGCGAGGTGGATGCCGTGCTCGCCGAGCAGCTCGCGCGCGTAGCCGGTGATGTCGGTGCAGGTCGAGCCGAACGGCAGCACCGGGATCGGCGCCCTGCGCACCCGGTCGGCGAGCCAGCTCACCCTGGCCTCCAGCAGGTCGGCCGCCGGCCCGTCCGGCGGCCGCGCTTCCGGCACGGTGAAGCCAGTGAACAGCACGAAATCCAGGCCAGGATCCTCGACCGCCGCGTCCAGTGCGTGGTCGATCGCGGTCATCGGCGAGGTGCGCGCGTTAGCCAGCACGTAGCCGGTCACGTCCAGCGGGTTGCGCGCGTTGGCGAAAGACGGCAGGTGCGCGGCGATCGCCGCCGCCGTCTCGGCCGCGAACGCCGGGATCTCGATGCCTTCCGCGCTGGCCCGGTCGGCGATGATGTCGCAGGCACCGCCGGACGCGGTCAGCACGCCCATCCGGCGGCCGCGCGGCCAGCGCTGATAGCCGAGCAGCGCCGCGGTCGTGAGCAGGTCTTCGATGCTGGTCACCCTGACGATGTTGAGCTGGCGCAGCGCGGCGTCCACCACGGCGTCATCGCCGGCTACCGCACCGGTGTGCGCGAGCGCGGCCGCCTGCCCGGCCTGGCTCGAGCCGACCTTCATCGCGACGATCGGCTTGCCCGCCTGGTCGGCGCGCTGCGCCGCAGCGCTGAACGCTGCCGGGTCGCCGATCTCTTCAAGGAACATGCAGATGACCTTGGTCTGCTCGTCCGCGACCAGGTAGTCGAGCACGTCGGCGGTGGTGATCATCGCCTCGTTGCCGAGCGAGGCGACCGTGCTGACGCCGATCGCCTGCGCGCGGGCGAAGGCCAGCAGCGCGCTGGACAGCGCGCCGCTCTGCAGCGCGATGCCCGACCGGGCCCTGAGGTCAGCGGCAGCGGCACGGTCAGCGCGAACGGGGCCGCCTTGGCGGCGGTGTTGAGGAAGCCGAGCGTGTTCGGGCCCGAGCAGCACGATGCCGTGCCCGGCAGCCGCGGCGACGAGTTCGTCCTCGAGTTCCCGGCCGCCGCGGCCGCCTTCCCGGTAACCCGAGGCAAGCACGACCACGTTCCTGACCCCGGCGGCAGCCGCATCCTCGATCACGGTCGCGACCGCCTCGGTGGGCGCCAGAATGAACGCCAGGTCGGCGGGCTCGGCCAGGTCGCGCAGGCTGCGCACGGCCGGACGGCCGAAGATCGTCTCGTGCCGCGGGTGCACCGGCAGCAGCGGGCCGGTGTACCCGACGGCGCTGCTGGCCGCGACGATGAACCGGGACCAGCCGGAGGTCTCCGACGCCCCGACGAGGGCGATGCTGCGCGGCGCGAAGAACTCGGCAAGCCGCTGCGGCGTGATCAGCTGCCGCGCGGCCTCCGGCCGCCGGTGGTAGCCGCACCAGCACTGGTCACGCCTGCACCCGCGGCTCCTTGGGCAGGCCGAGGGCGCGTTCGGCGATGATGTTGCGCTGGATCTCGTTCGTGCCGGAGTAGATCGAGCCGGACCGGCTGGACAGGAATACGTTCTGCCAGCCCGTCGTCGGGTAGCCGTCGCCTTCGGGCCTGATCAGGCCGTCTGTGCCCACGATGTCCATCGCGATCTCGCCGAGCTTCTTGTGGTACTCGCTCCAGAACAGCTTGTTGATCGCGGCCTCCGGGCCTGGCTGCCGGCCCTGGGCAAGGCCCGCCAGCGCGCGCAGGCCGGAGTAACGCATCAGCTCGACCTGGGTGTGCGCCCAGGCCAGCTGCTGCCGGATGAGCGGCTCGGTGTCGCGGCCGCGTTTGCGCGCCATCTCCACCAGCTCCCAGAACTCACGCTGGTAGGCGAGGTGCAAGATCGGACGCGCTGCCGCCGCGCTCGTAGCCGAGCGTGGTCATCGCGACCCGCCAGCCGTTGTTCAGGCCGCCGATCACGTTGAAGAGCGGCGCCCGGACGCCGTCCAGGAAATCCTCGCAGAATTCGGCCGCGCCCGACATCTGCCGGACTGGCTGGTAGGTGACGTTCGGATCCTTGAAGTTGATCAGGACGAAGGAGATGCCCGCGTGCTTCTCGGCGGCCGGGTCGGTCCGGCACAGCACGAACATCTTGTTGGCGCGGGCCGCGCCCGAGGTCCACAGCTTCTGCCCGGTGATGACGACCTCGTCGCCGTCGATCTCGCCCTTGGTCTGCAGGCCGGCCAGGTCAGACCCGGTACCCGGCTCGGAGAAGCCCTGGCAGTAGACGTCCTCGCCGGAGATGATCCGGGGCAGGAAATGCGCCTGCTGCTCCGCCGTGCCGTGCACGATGACCGACGGGCCGACCAGGCTCTCGCCCATGCCGCGGACGACCCGCGGCACGCCCGCCCGGTACAGCTCCTCGTTGAAGCACCGCGACCCGGACCGCGTCCAGGCCCTTGCCGCCGAACGCCTGCCGGCCACTGCGGGCAGATGAACCTGGCCTCGGCGAGCTCCTCTTCCCACTGGCGTAGGACGGGTGCTGGGTTGCCTCGCCCGGCGCTCGCTGCCGTAGCCGCCGGTGGTGACGACGTTGTTCCAGTCGATCAGCTCGGCCAGGCCGGCCGGCGTGTGCCCGGCGATCCAGTCCCTGGTTTCGGCGCGGAACTCCGCGATCTCCGGACCAAGATCAAGTTCCATGGATTTCTCCCGCCGCCGTGCCGCTGCCGCAGATGTCCCACAATCTTAGAATTCGATTCTAGATGAGCACAAGACCACGACGGGTCCCTGGCCGGGTACAGGCGACCCCGCTGCAGACCATGATCACGTAAACAATTCGACCGCCCGCGGTCTATTGTTGACGTGCACATACCTGGCCGGTTCGGTCTGGGCTCCCCGCCGGGCCGCCGGCCATCACCCGCTGCGCGTACTCGATGACGGCGTCGATGATCTGCGCTGCCTGGATCCGGGTCCTGGCCGCCGCGACCTCGCGGGCGCCCTCGCCGATCAGGGGGTCAGCACCGCCGCGTAGAGCCGGTCGAGCGAGGTGTCCGGTCAGCCGAGCAGGGCGTCGTTCTGGCTGATCCACTCGTGCCCGCGGTGTCGCTTCATCACCTCGAAACCTGGCGGGCCGTCGCCGGCCGGAGAACAGCATGGCCAGGTCCCGCCGCTGCCAGCTGCCCTCGAGGAACGCACGTGCGCCAGCCGCGAACAGTTCGGCCGGGTCGCTCACGCCGCGCTGCCTGGCCGCCGCGACGGCAGCGCTGGCCGCTGCCTCGTAGGCCTGCTGGTGCTCGTGCCAGAGCGCGAGGAAAAGCTCGCTCTTGCCGCCGAAGTGGTGGTAGAGGCTGCCGACGCTTGAACCTGCCCGCTCGACTACGTCGGCGATGCTCGCCTCGGCGAAGCCCTGCTGGGTGAAGACGTCGCGGGCCGCATCCAGCAGCGCCCGCTGCGTCTGCGCGGTACGGCCCCACTGCCAGGAGCTGGTTCCCGGCTTCCTTGCTGCCTGCGGCTCGGCCATCAGCTACTCACCGCCCTACGTAGAGCCTGCGGCTGTTCACAGCATGGTGCCACGCCCCGCGCCAGTTCCGTAAATAGCGGACTGGTGCCAGTAGGGCCATGCCGGTTCTCAAGAGCGCGGGTTCTCAGTGATAATTCCAGAAGAGCGTTCTAATATCGGTCATCTGAAAGTTACGAGAGGGTCGGGTGAGCCGCATGGGCACCTTGGACGGACGGGTCGCGATAGTCACCGGCGCAGGGCGCGGCATCGGCCGGTCCACCGCCATCAAGCTCGCCGCCGAGGGAGCGAGTGTCGTGGTCAATGACCTCGGCGCCAACGTGGACGGCTCGGGCGCCGACGCCAGCCAGGCGCAGCAGGTCGTCAACGAGATCGCCGCAGCTGGCGGCAAGGCCGTCGTCAACGGCGCCGACATCTCCGATCACGCTGCCGCCGAGGAACTGGTCAAGTCGGCGATCGGCGAATTCGGGCGGCTCGATGTCCTGGTCAACGTGGCCGGCATCCTGCGCGACCGGATGATCTTCAACATGTCCGAGCAGGAGTGGGACGACGTGATCCGGGTCCACCTGAAGGGCACGCTTCAACACTTCCAAGTTCGCCGCCGCGCATTGGCGCTCGCTCCGCGAGGAGACCGCCCAGAACCGGATCATCAACTTCACCTCGGTCTCGGGCCTGCACGGCGCTCCCGGCCAGCCGAACTACGCCGCCGCCAAGATGGGCATCGTCGGCCTCACCTGGTCGTGCGCTAACTCGCTGGCCAAGTACGGCGTCACCTGCAACGCGGTCTCCCCGGCCGCGGCGACCCGGATGACCGACTCGATCCCGACCGAGCGCCAGCCGCACCGACCGGCCGTCCAACGAGGACGCGCGCCGCTCCCCGGACAACGTGGCCACCGTCGTCGCCTACCTCGCCAGCGAGCGGTCCGGGTGGCTCAACGGCCGGATCGTGCACTCCGCCGGCTTCGAGGTCTCGCTGTATAACAACATGAGCCCCGTCGTCCGGCTGCTCAGCCAGGACCCGTGGCAGCTCGAGGACCTCGCCGAGCAGGTCGAGCGCTCGTTCAAGCCGGCCCCTGGCAGGCTGGTTTGAGCGCCGCAGCCAAGGCTGTTCCCCGAGCCGACGCCGGAGACCCGGCCGTTCTGGGACGGCTGCGCGCGCGGCGAGTTGCTGCTGCAGCGCTGCCGCGACTGCGGCAAGCCGTACTTCTACCCGCGGCCGGTCTGCCCAGCCTGCGGGTCCACCGACGTGGAATGGTTCACCGCCAGCGGCCAGGCCACCCTGTACTCGTATGTGATCAACCACCGTCCGGCACGCGGCTTCGAGGACGACGCCCCATACGCGATCGCCGTCGTCGAACTGGCCGAGGGGCCGCGGATGATGACCAATATCGTCGGCATCCCGAACACGCCAGAAGACCTAGTCCTGGACATGGCGCTGCAGGTGACGTTCACGAAGCGCGGGGACATCAGCCTCCCGGTCTTCACCCCAGCAGGAGAAATGCAGTGAGCCTGGAACGTGGTGTGATCATTGCCGGTGCGGCTGAGACCAACGCGGTCGGCAAGCTACCTGACCAGTCAGCACTGCAACTGCACCTGGAGGCCGCGGTCAACGCGGTCGCGGACGCGGGCCTCCGGATGCGCGATATCGACGGCATCGCGACCGTCACGGCACCTGGCCCGGTCCAGGTCGCGCACGCGCTGGGCATCACACCGCGCTATATGGACGGCACCGGCGTGGGCGGCACCTCGTTCCTGCTGCACGTCAGGCACGCCGCCGCGGCGATCAGGGCCGGCTACGCCCGGGCGGTGCTGATCACGCACGGCGAATCCGGCAGGTCCAGAGTCGGCGCCGGCGGCGGGCCGCGCGGCGGGTCGTCGATTCCCGGCCAGTTCGAGGCGCCGTACGGTACGGCAGGCCCGACCACGGCGTTCACCATCCCGGTACTGCGCTACATGAAGGAGTACGGCCTCACCCACGAGCAGCTTGCCTACGTCGCTGTCGCGCAGCGCAAGTGGGCGGCGCAGAACCCGCGGGCGATGTTCCGCGACCCGATCACGGTCGAGGACGTGCTGGCCTCACGACTGGTCGCCTGGCCGTTCCACCTGCTCGAGTGCTGCCTGGTCACTGACGGCGGCGGTGCGCTGATCGTCACCTCCGCCGACCGGGCCGCCGACTTCAGGAAGCCGCCCGTGCATGTGCTCGGTACCGGGGAGTCGATGGAAACGCCGATGATCTCGCAGATGGAGGACTTCACCGAGTCCAAGGCCTTCCGGCTGGCCGGACAGGCCGCCTTCGCCGAGGCAGGCATCACCACGGCCGACGTCCGGCACATGATGATCTACGACGCCTTCGCGCACCTGCCGATCTACGGGCTGGAGGCACTGGGCTTCGTCGCCAAGGGCGAGGCAGGCGCGTTCATCGCCGACGGCAACACCGAGCCAGGTGGCCGGCTTCCGCTGAACACCAACGGCGGCGGACTGTCCTACACCCACACGGGGATGTACGGGATGTTCGCCATCCAGGAGGGCGTCCGGCAGATCCGCGGCGAGGCGCCGGCGCAGGTACCGGACGCCGAGATCAGCGTGATCCTCGGCAACGGCGGCATGTTCGCCACTTCCGGGGTGCTGGTACTCGGCCGTCAGCCACGCTGACCCCCGGCGCTTGGCTCTTACTGATAAAACGGCTGCACCATTACATTGGCCGAGTTATCGGTTATACGGGAGCTCACCATGGGCGGCAGCACGCTTTCGCCGGGGTCATTGCGTCGTGCTGGCTGGCTGGTTGCCGCCCTGGCGCTCAGTCTGGTCTTCGGGCTGGCGCAGGACGCGAGCGCCGCTCAGCTGCCGACTGCAGGTCAGCTGGCCCCGGCGACCGAGGGCACACTGAGCTCAGCTGACGGCGCCCCGCCAGGGCTGGCGGCGGCGACGGTCAAGGTGGGCACCTCCCCCGTTGCCGTCCTGTCCGGAGTCGGTGGCATCTGGGTGGCGAACGCGGGCAGCGACTCGGTGACGCAGATCGACCCCGCGACCCTCCAGGTGCTGGCAACGGTTCAGCTCGGCAGCTCACCGAGCTCGCTGGCCGCGAGCGAGGGCGACTTGTTCGTCGGTAGTGAGACCACTAATTCGGTGACCGAGATCAGCGAGACCACGGCGCAAGTAGTCGCCACCCTGCAGATAGGAACGCCCGGCGAGGCGCCGCTGCTCGTCGCGAGCGGCCCGGTCTCCAGCGTCACTGTTGCGAGCGGCACCGACGGGTCACTGTGGTGGATCAGCTCCGGCGGCACCGTCTCCAAGCCCGCTTCGATCGGCGGGACGCCGGCCGGGCTGACCGTTCCGACCGACGAGCCAAGTCAGGTGTGGGCAACCGACCCCAGCACGAACAACGTGCGGTTCCTGAAGAATGCCTCACCCGCCACCGTGCACACCGTTGGAGTTGGCGCCGGTCCGCAAGGCATCGCCTTCGACCTGTCCAGCCAGACGATCCTGGTGGCGAACGAAGGTGACGGCACGATCTCGGAGATCTCACCGTCGACTGACACGGTCACCTCGACGGTCAGCGCCGGAGTACCGAAGGGTGGCCAGTTCGCGATCGCCGCCTCACCGTCCAGGACAGATGAGGTCGACCCGCGCAAGGGTTTCATCTGGGTCGCCAATACCGCGGCCGGCACGCTCGACGCCGTGAGCGAGACGACCGGCCGGACGACCATCACCGTTCCTGTCGGCGCCGGGCCGGACGCCCTCGCGGTCAGCTATCCGGGCATCTGGGTCGCCAACAAGACCGACGGCACCGTCACCGATGTCTCGCTGCCCGTCGTGTCAGGGCCAGGGCCAGCGACCTACAACGTCGGCGACGCCGTTAACCTGCAGCTGGGCGTCTCGCCCTATCCGCCGGTGACGCTGTCGGCTGGCCTTCCCAACGACCTGACGCTGTCGCCGTCCGGCCTGATCAGCGGCACGCTCCAGGAAGGCGGCCTGTTCGACGTCGACGTCCAGGCCTCGAACGTCCTCGGGCCAGGGCAAGACACTTTCGTCGTCATAACGGTGGACGCACCGCCATCGGCCGGCCAGACGATCCCGCCGGTCTTCGCGGCCGGGCAAGCCGGGACGGAGGAGGTCGGTTACCTGCTCGGCTACCCGGCGCCGACGGTTGCCGAGACAGGTGCGTTGCCGTCCGGGCTGACGGTGAGCTGCACTCCGCTGAGCTCCGCCTCCGCCGCGACGTCGTGCGTGATGTCGGGTACTCCGGCCGCCAATACCGGCGGCACCTACCCGTTCACGCTCACCGGATCCAACGGCCTAGGCTCGCCGGCCAGTGAGCAGCTGGTGCTGACCGTCGACCAGGCGCCGGTGTTCCTGTCGCGAGCGCACGTGACGTTCCGCCGGGGCAAGCGGGTAACTTTCACGGTCCGGACCCGCGCAGTCCCGGTCGCGCAGCTCACGGCTTCGGGCCGGCTGCCGCACGGCCTGCGGCTCAAAATCCTGGCGAACGGCGACGCCGTCATCTCCGGCACGGTCGCGCGCTCAGTGCGCGATCACGCCCGGTACAAGATCACCTTCCGGGCCGTCAACTGGGTCGACGGCCAGCAGACGGTGACCCAGGTGCTGAGAATCACGATCGGCTAGGCGGATGTTCGCCCGCTGAGCAGCCCCGACAGGCAAAACGGCTGAACCCGGCGCTTGCACCGGCCGTGTAAAGGGCAGGCGTCGTCGTCGGAGTGGTCCGGCGGTGCGCCGCGGTTATTTGGCTGCCCGCCCGTCGCCCTACTTGGCGGAGGACTCTGCATGAATATCGTCGCCCTTATCACCTGGATCACGGCCGCTGGCGCCGGAATGTACCTGCTGTCGATCTGGCTAATCGAGTACGACAAGGACTTCCAGGCAGCGGCGGCCACCCGGTTGCCGCCCGCCGTGCTCGCCAGTCACGTGCTGCTAGCGCTTGGCGGGCTGATCGTCTGGGCGGCTTACCTGTTCTTTCGCGAGGAAGACCTGACCTGGATCGCGCTGGCGGCACTAGCCCTCGCCGCCACGCTCGGGATCTTCATGGCCAGCCGGTGGGTCAAGGTGTACCGGGCAGGCCGGGCCATGGCTGCGGCCGGCGCTAGCCTCGAGCCGGTCGCGGCGACTCAGGCGGGCGGCAGCAGCGCGAACGCCCGCGTCGGTGCCGGCCCTCGCGCCGACCGGCGCGGTCGGCCCCCTCGCGGACGCGCCGAGATAGGGCCTCCTGAGCGCAATTTCCCGCTCCCCGTCGTGATCGCCCACGGGCTGTTCGCGTTCGTGACGATTACCCTGGTGATGCTGGTGGCGTTCGGCGTCGGCGATTAACGGCCCGCGGTGACGAGCCCCATTTCCCGGCCGAGCATCTCGTCGTGGGTCTCGCGCCGCACGCCGAGCCGGGCGATGCCGTCGGCGCAGTAGATGACCGGTGGCTTGAGCGCCGCGTTGTAGTTGTTCACCATGGTGAAGCAGTAGGCGCCCGTGACGGGCACCACCACCAAGTCACCGATCTGCGGGCTGTTCAGCCGCACTTCAGGCGTGACGATGTCGCCAGCCTCGCAATGCCGCCCGACAAGATCGGCAAGTACTTCCGGCTCATCCCACCGGCCGATGACTAGCGGCGTGAATCGCTGCCCGTACAGGGAGTACTCCAGGTTGTCGCCCATTCCGCCGTCCACCGCGACGTGCAGCTTGCCGGTCTGCTTGATAGTGAGCACCCGGTACAGCGTCAGCCCGGCAGGCGCCACGAGCGACCGGCCAGGCTCAACCAGCAACTCGACCTCGGTGCCCAGCCGCGACCGTGCGGCGGTGATCAGCCGATCCAGGTAGTCGTCGATGCCAGGTGCCTGGTCAGCAGGTTCGTACCGTACGCCGAGACCGCCACCCAGGTCGTACACGTCGAAACTGCCGAGTGAAGCCAGCGCATCGACCTCGGCCTCGAATTGCTCCAGGTTTAGGATCTGCGAGCCGATGTGCGCATGCAGCCCGCGCATATCGACCATCGGCGCTGCCTTCATCCGGGCCAGGGCATCCGGCACCTGTTCGACCGGCACGCCGAACTTAGCCAGCTTGCCGCCGGTCGCTAGCGCCGAGTGCGTGGCGGACTCGATACCGGGGCTGACCCGCAGCAGCACCGGAGCCGGCCGGGTCGCGAACGCCGCGATCCGGTCGATGTCGTCGAAGCCGTCGACGACGATGTAGCCGATCCCCGCGCCGAGCGCCGCCTTGATGTCCTCGTCGGACTTGGCATTGCCGTGCATGACGATCGAGGCGGGATCGGCGCCGGCCGCCAGGGCGATCCGCAGTTCGCCAGCGCCGACCACGTCGAATCCCAGTCCCTCGCTGGCCAGGATCGCCAGCATCGATGCTGACGGGAACGACTTCGTGGCGAAACACACCAGGCTGCGCTGATGGCGGCTGGCCAGCCCGTCGGCATAGGCACGAGCCCGGTCGCGCAACGCCCGCTCGTCGAAAATGAAGGCCGGCGTGCCGAACTCGGCGGCGATCTCGGTCAGCGAGCAGCCGCCGACCAGGAGGTCGGCGCCCTCGATGGTGGCAGACGGCGGCAGCAGGGAAAGATCAGGCATAACCCGATGCTTACCCGACGGGCGGCCTGATGTTCAAATCGCCAGCTAGCAGCCGCTGCCTGACCGCCTCATAGGTGGTAATCGCAGCCGATGTCGAGACATTGAGCGAGTCAGCGCGGCCGAACATGGGGATTCGCACGCGGATATCGGCCCGCGCCAGCCATTCGGCCGACAGGCCGGTCTGCTCCGCGCCCACAGCGATGACGGTCGGCCCGGTCAGGTCAGTGTCGCCGACCAGCTGCTGCGCGTCCGGCGTCGTGGCCACGATCTGCAGGCCGCGGGCGGTGATCCAGTCAAACACTTCCGCACTGGATGCCGATGCCACTGGCACGGAGAACACGGTTCCCTTGCTCGCCCGCACCACATTGGGATTGCCCCAATCGGTGACCGCATCGGCTGTGATGACCGCGGCGACACCAGCGGCGTCGGCAGTCCGCAAGATAGCGCCGAGGTTGCCCGGCTTCTCCAAGCCGGCACAGACCAGGACGAGGGGCCGCGATCCGAGGTCGAGCCTGGCCAGATCGGTCTCGATGGCAGGCACCAGGGCCAGCCAGCCGTCAGGCCCCTCGCGATAAGAGATCTTCTCAAACACCGGCCTGGTCACGCTGATCAGCTCGGCGCCGCACCCGGCGATCCGGTCTGCGAGCGGCAGCGACGCCGGGTTTGCCAGCGCCGCGCAGTAATACAGCGCCTGCGGGCGGACGTCGGCGGCAAGCGCCAGCTCGATCTCCGCCAGGCCCTCGACCAGCATCACGCCGGATTGCTCCCGGCCACGCCGGCGCCGCATCGCGACAAGTTGCTTGATCCGCGGATTGGCTGTACTGGTGATGACCAGTTCGGCGGGCCTGCGCACGTCGGCGGGCATGCAGGCAATGCTAGACGCGCCTGGCCCGATCCGGGCTTTCGGCGTTGCATGCCAGGCACAGATGCTACAGAATCGGGCCTAACTTGCATCGTTCTTGGCCGTCGGGGGCAGCATGAACAGGTCAGTCATTCGCGGTGCGTTGCGGCGTCATCGCGTCCTCGTCTTTGCGATCGCCCTGGTCGGCACCATAACGCCGCTCGTCACCGCGGGTGCCGGCACAGCAGTTGCCACAAGCACCGGGTATCGCGCCTCCTTCATCCCCGCCGGCACCGAGCCATATCAAGTCGCCGTCGATCCCGTCACCGACACCATTTACCTGACGAGCACGAACAACGGCACCTTGACGGTCGTCGATGGCGCCACCGGCGCGGTGACGGCGACCATAACGCTAGGCCCGCGGGTGTACGGCGTCGCCGTTGACCCGCTGACCGACATGGTCTACGTCACCGAACGGCTCATTGGCAACGCCTTTGGTTCTGTCGCCGTCATCAACGGCGCCACTAACACCCTGATGGCCACGATCGACACCGCGTCTGGCTCAACGCCGGCCGGCATCGCCGTCGACAGCGCTACCAACAGCGTATACGTGCCAAATTACCCGGATCCGAGTATCTCGGTCATCGACGGCGCCACCAACGCTGTCACTGCGACTATCAGCACGGCCACCGGCACCAAGATGCTGGCGGCGGCGGTTGATGACGCCGATGACGTGATCTGGGCGACGAGCCTGACCGGCAGCGTCGTGCGGATCAACGGAGCGACAAACGCCGTTACTGCCGCGATCAGCCTTCGGAGCGGCAGCCAACCGGTGAGCGTCGCGATCAACTCAAGCACAGACACCGTTTACGCAGCCGACTTCCAGGCAGGCGCCGTCGACGTCATCGACGGATCGACCGCGAGCATCACGACCACGATTCCGGCCGCGCGCACGTATGGCATCGCCGTGGATCCGGACTCCGGAACTGTGTACGCGAGCAGCATCCAGGCCTCTTACGGCACGACCTGGGCGATCGACCCCGCGAGCAACACGATCTCTGACAGTCTGCCGCGCGGCGGGACAGGCGTAGCGGTCGACTCCGCGACCGGAACTGTCTACGAGGCCACCGACAATCCGCAGGAGGGCGGCGCCTGGGTGCTGACGGCCGCGGCCGCAAATTCCACCTCGCCTATCATCAGCGGCGGCGGCGACCTGACGTTCTCGACTGGCCAGCCTGAGAGCTTCACATTCCCCGCAAATGCGCTGCCGGCACCGACCTTCGCTGTGACCGCCGGGGCACTGCCGGCCGGGATGACACTCCAAGCTGACGGCACGATGTCGGGGACTCCGGCACCGGGCTCAGGAGGGTTGTATCCGGTCACTATTATCGCCAGCAACGGGGACCCTCCGGACGCGACTGAGAAGATCGAGATCACGGTCGATCAGCCCGCCGTGATCACCTCTCCCTCAAGCGCCACGTTCCTGGTAGGGACGCTGTCGTCCTTGCCGTTGACGGCGACCGGCATCCCGCCTGTCGTCCAGTTTTCCGTGGTCGGCACATTGCCCGCCGGAATTGGCATCGCGGAAACGCCCACCTGCTGCTCGCTCGTCGATGATGCTCCGGTCGGAGCTGGCGGCGTCTACCCGCTCACCATCGAGGCCTTGGACGCGGGAGAACAAGTTGAAGGCACCCAAGCCTTCACACTCACCATCCAGGAAGCACCGAGCTTCACCTCAGCGGCGGCGACAACCTTCCGCACCGGCACACGGGGCAGCTTCTCGATCACGGCTCATGGCTATCCCGCGCCCCTATTCACCGAGACCGGCAGGTTGCCAGCCGGGGTCACACTCAGCCCAGCGGGCATCCTGGCCGGCTCACCGGATGGGCATTCGGGCGGCGTCTACCCGGTGACAATCGGCGCGGCCAATAGGGTCGGCGGGCCGGCTGCGCAGGTGTTCAGCCTGACCGTCGATCAGCCCCTGGCGTTCACGTCTGTCCGCCAAGCTCAGTTCAGGCGAGGGACGAAGCACACCTTTACGTTCCGTACGAGCGGGTTCCCGCACGCGCAGTTGTCCGAGCGCGGACGTCTGCCCAAGGGAGTGACGTTCAGGGCCGGCCAGAACGGAACCGCCGTTCTCGCCGGTGACCCCGCCCGCGGCGATGCGCGCCGGACCTACGTCATCACCGTCATCGCGAGGAACAGCGCAGGAAGCGTCGTGCGCGAGACCTTCCGGGTGAAGGTCTCCTAGAGCGAGCCAGCTGTCGCGGAGCCGCGCCGAAATAAGGCGGAGATCTTTTTGTCGCGCTGCCGAAACCTGCTCTGAATTGTCAGTGGGGGCCGGTATTATCGAACATGTGATCGATAGGCGGACTCTGAGGGTCCGGGCGGAAGGGGGGCGGCGGTGACCGAACCTGGCTGGGACATTCCCGGTGTTCCGCGCGAGCCCGCCGCGAGCCCGGAGCCCGCTTCCCCGGAGTCCGCCTTGCCGGAGTCCGCCTTGCCGGAGTCCCCCGCCGGTGCCGGGGCCGGCCAGGCCGCGCCGCCGCGGCGGGGCAGGGCGGCGCCGCCGCTGCTGTCGGTCAGCCTGCTGGATCCGGCCGGCTCGACCGGCGCGTTCCCCCGGCCAGCCGCCGCGGGCACCTGCCCGGACGGCGCTGCCGCTGGCGGTATCTCCCCGGACGGCGCTGCCGCTGGCGGCGCCTCGCCGGACAGCGCTGCCTCAGACAGTCGCGGCTCGGGCGGCGGCGCCCCGCCGGGCAGCGCGCCGTGGGTCAGTTCCGCCGTGGCCGGCATCTCGCGGGACAGCACCGCCGCCTGCGCCGGTTCCTCCGCTGGCAGTGTCGCCTCGGACGGTTCTGGTGCTGACGGCATGTCGGCTGACGGCGCCGGCGCGGGCGGGTTTGCGGGGGGTGCGGCGGAGGCGCTCGGGGTGCTGGCGGGGGTGCTGGAGTTCCTGGCGCACGATGATGTGTCGGCGTGGCCGGAGGGTTTGCAGGCTGATTGCCTGCGGGCGCTGGCGGTGGCTGAGGCGCGGCAGGCCGCGGTGCATGCCCGGGTGCTGGCCGCGTTCAGCGTGCCGGGCGGGGGGCTGCACGGTGACGGGCACGCCTCGCCGCGGATGTGGCTGTCCTGGCAGGCCCGGGCGACCCGGGGGGCCGCGGCGGGGCAGGTGTCGTGGATGCGGCGGCTGGCGGCGCACCCGCGGATCGCCGCGGCGCTGGCCGGCGGGGCGGTCTCGCTGTCGTGGGCGGCGCTGCTGGCCGGGTGGACCGAGGTGCTGCCGGCCGGGCACCGGGACGACGCGGACCGGATCTTGCTGGCCGGCGTCGCGGCCGGGGCCGGGTTAGCGGACCTGGCCGCGGCCGCCGCGGAACTGGCCGCCCGGCACGCCGCCCCCGACCGTGACGACGACGGGTTCGAGGACCGGCGGGTCCGGCTGGGCACCACGTTCGGCGGGACCGGGCGGGTCGACGGGGACCTGACCGCCCGGTGCGCCGCCGCGGTCACCGCGGTGCTGGACTCCCTGTCCGGGCGGCGCGGCGCCGAAGACACCCGCACCCTGGGCCAGCGGTACCACGACGGCCTGGAAGAAGCCTGCCTGCGGCTGCTCGCCGCCGGGACGCTGCCCGAACGCGCCGGGCAGCCCGTCCGCCTCGAGGTGACCCTCACCCTGGACCAGCTCACCGCCGGCGGCTCCGGCAGCCCCGCCGGCCCGGCGCCGCCTGCGACGCGGTCCTGCAGCCCGTCATCACCGGCCACCTCGACCACGACCTCCTCGACCGCCTCACCCGTACCGGCACCGCGGACAAGGACAGCACCGGCACCGGCGCGGGCACCGGTACCGGGGGCGACGGCTGCGGCGGCGACCCGCAGGCGGCCAGTGACCAGCGCGATGACATCGTGGCCCGGGCGGTCGCGCTGCTGTCCGGCCCGGCCGGGCACGCCGCCCTCCTGCGCGCCGGGCTGCCCGGCCTGCCCGGCGCCGCGATCAGCCTCCCCCTCGACATCGCCGGCACCCTGGACACCATCCCGGTCCACCTGCGCCGCGCCGTCCGGGCCCGGGACCGGCACTGCCGGTTCCCCGGCTGCGACATGCCCCCGGCCGCCTGCGACGTCCACCACATCCGGCACCGCCAAGACGGCGGCCGCCACACCCTCACCAACCTGACCCTTTTGTGCCGATTCCATCATCTCATCGCCATCCACCGGTGGGGCTGGACCATCACCCTGCACCCCGACGGCACCACCACCGCCGTCAGCCCCGACCACACCAAAACCCTGCACAGCCACCCGCCACCACAAATGGCCGCCTGACAGCTCGAGGCGCGATGTTCTGCTGGGTGAGGTAGCGGCCTGGACCGGAACACCGGCCAGACCGGATTCCGGCGCCAGCCACGCCATCGGCAGGGGCGCGGTTGGCTCGACCTGTTAAGAACCGCGAGCCAGAAGCTGAAGCCGGGGCGAGTTGCACAACCTCAGCCAGGCGGAGTCACGGAAAGGCTGGGTCCGAACGACGGGCAGGATCGACGGGACTCATGATGCCTACAGCGTTGCCGTCCGGATCCTCGACGATGGCATAGCGGGCCCCCCAGAAGGCGTCGTACGGCTCCTGCTGTCCTCGGTAGCCAGCTCCGATCAGGTCGGAATAGATGGCATCGACCCGCTCTCTGCTGGCGACCTTGAAGCCCAGGACGCTAGCGCCGGTCTTCCATCCTTTGTCCCAGTGATGAGCGAACTCGGTGCTGTCGAAGTCGAGATCGACACCGCCAGGAACCTCGGCCGATCGATGGTGGCTCTGGAAGGCGGCGTCAGTGTCCGCGATTGTCAGTCCTAGCCGACGGTAGAAAGTCACGGTGGCTTCCATGTCTGAGACGACGAGGTTGACCTGGTCGAGAATGGGCGGGTCCGTCATGTCGGTGTGGTCTCCCGTCTGAACGGCCGGGCTGACCAGCACGTCCTATGCAGCCGTGAGGTGGTGTCCAGCTGTCCAGGCTGCCACACTGGCGCGCCAAGCATGGTCACGGTGATCGCTGGGCAAGCCGTTCACACGCCGAACGGTCTGGGGACGGCGTCGGCGGAATTGGTTCAGCACTACAGCGCTCTGGAGTTGTTCTTGTTGCGCATCCTGATCAGCCAGGCGACAGCGCCCCAGACAATCATCACGACGCCCAGGCCGATCAGGATGTAGTGCGGGTTCGTGCCTTTGACGATGACGCCGAAGACTACGAACACGGCACCGGCGATGATCCGCGCCAGTTCCCGGTACCGGCCGCGAGAGAAAAGTAGGAACACCTGCGCCACCCCGGCATCGTTGCTGGACTTACTTGACTCCAGACTAAGACCCCCCGAGTCCGAAGTAGCCGTGACAAATGTCAGCAGGCCGCGGCTCAGGCGTCGTAGTCGACCGTGAGCTCGTCCGACAGCGGCATGGCCTGGCAGGTCAGCACGAACCCGGCGTCGAGCTCTGCCTGCTCGAGCGCGAAATTCCGTCGCATTCGCACTTCACCGGTGATGACCTTGGCGCGGCAGGTTCCGCACACGCCGCCCTTGCACGCGAACGGCAGGTCGGGCCTGGCCAGTTGCGCTCCGTCGAGCACCGCGCTGCCGGGCGCGATCGTCGCGGTGGTGCGCCGGCCGTCCATGATGATCGTCGCCTCGCAGCCGCCGGTCAGCGGCACTTCCTCATGCCGTTCCTGCGCCGGTGCCTCGTCCTCCACGTAGAACAGTTCGCGGTGCACGCGATCAGCTGGCACACCGAGCTCGGCCAGCACCTCCATCGCGTCGGTCACCATGCCGAACGGACCGCACAGCCACCAGTGATCCACGCCGGCCACGTCACACAGCGCGGGCAGCAGGCGGCGCAGCCGGTCAGCGTCCAGCCGGCCGCTGAACAGATCGACCTCCTGCGGCTCGCGCGACAGGACGTGCGCCAACTGCAGGCGGACCGGGTAGGTGTCCTTCAGGTCCGCGATCTCATCAGCGAACATCACCGAGTCGGCGCGCCTGTTCCCGTACAGCACGGTCGCCTCAGAACGCCTGTCGGCGAGCGCGGACGCAGCGATCGACAGCACCGGCGTGATCCCGGAGCCTGCGGCGATGAGCACATGCGTGCCTGGCTTACTCAGGTCGGGAGTGAACGTGCCCGTCGGCGGCTGCACCTCGATCCGGTCGCCGGGCTGCACCTGGCGAACCAGCCAGCCCGACAGCGCTCCGCCGGGAACCTCGCGGACGCCGATCCGCGGCCGTTGCCCGGCCGGAGCGCAGATCGAGTAAGACCGTCGCTCGTCCCGGCCGTCGATGATGCGCCGCAGCGTCAGCGACTGCCCGGGCAGGAAGCTGAACTCCGCCGCCAGCCCGGCGGGGACGTCAAACGTGACCGCGACCGCGTCCTCGCACAGCCGGTCAACCTGCGCGACCGTCAGCTCGCGGAACTGACGGCGCGCGGCCCGGACGCCATCCTCGGCGATCGCGGTCACCTAGATCTCCTTGATGTGCTCGAACGGCTCCGCGCAAGCGCGGCAACGATGCAAGTCCTTGCAGGCAGTCCCGCTGAACGCGGCCGTCCGCACGGTGTCGGCCGATCCGCACGCCGGACACGCGACGGCGGGATCGCGGTCCAGCAGCGTCAGCGGCACCGGGCCCGACAGATTTTCTGGCCGGGAACGTGGTGGCGCGATGCCAGCAGCCGCGAGCTTGCGGCGGCCGTCGGGGCTAATGAAGTCACTCGACCAGGGCGGGCTGAGCACTGTCCGCACCCGCGCGCCGGCAAACCCGGCGGCGGCAAGCCGGTCCACCACGTCGCGGCGCATCTCGTGCATGGCCGGGCAGCCCGAGTACGTCGGGGTGAGCGACACCGTGACGACGCCGTCGTCGAGGCTGACGTCGCGGAGCACGCCGAGGTCGGCCAGTGTCAGCATCGGCAGCTCAGGATCAGGCACCGATGCCGCGATCCGCGTGGCGCTCACTAGCAGGCCGGTATCAAGCTCGTCACCGGTCGCAGCCGGGTGCCCAGCGGCCGCGCCGCTCACCATGTCGCGCCCGGCAAGGCGCGCGCGACGCTCTGCAGCTCAGCCAGCAAGAACCCCATCGCCTCGGTGTGCACGCCGTCGCGGCCGGTGTGCCCAGAGACGCCCGCGAGGCCGGGCGTGTCCGGCCATGCATGTTTCGTTCCCGCCTCGTCGGCCAGGCCGCCCGCCGCGAGCACGGTGGCGATCACCTCATCGAACTCCGGTCGCAGCTCCGCCGGGTCCACGGCCGCCCGGGTAGCGGCCAGCCGCTCTTCCACCGCGCTGGTCGCGAATAGCTCGGCAACAAGCGGCGCGACCGCTGCCAGCCCGGCTTGCATCCGCTGCCGCGAGTAGTCGGTGCCATCACCGAGCCTGATCGCCCATTGGGCCGCGTAGTCGCGGTGGTAGGTGACTTCCTTGACACCTTGCGCGGCGACGGCGGCGAGTACCGGGTCGGCGGTGCCGCGGAGCCGCGCCAGCACGGCGAGCCGCCAGGTGCTGAAAACAAGCAGCCGGGCGATCAGGCCGCCGAAGTCGGCATCGGTGACCTCGGCGAGCCGGACATTGCGGAACTCGCGGTCGACCCGGCCGAAGGCGAAGTCGTCCTCGGTCCGGCCGGTGCCGTCGGCGGCGCCCGCCCTGGTCAGCAGCAGCCTGGCCTGCCCCAGCAGGTCGAGTGCGATGTTCGCCAGGGCGGTGTCTTCCTCCAGCTCCGGCGCCCTGGCCAGCCACTGCTGCAACCGGTGCGACATGATCAGCGCGTCGTCGCCGAGCATCAGGCAGTACGCGGCCAGGTCCGCGCCGTCCACGCCAGGCGGAACTGTCGTGTCGACGCCGGCCAGCGGGTCGGTGAAGCCAGTGCCGTAGGCCCACCGATGAGTATCGGTCTCCTCGGTAATCGCCTCGTAGGCGGTGTCGAAGCCCATGGATATCGCCAGCTCAGATGTGCGGGACGGAGTCGGGGATGTCGTAGAAGGTGGGGTGCCGGTACACCTTGTCGCCGCTGGGCGCGAAGAACGGGTCCTTCTCGTCAGGGCTGGACGCGGTGATGTCGGCGGCCTTGACGACCCAGATGCTGACGCCCTCGTTCCGCCTGGTGTACAGGTCGCGAGCGTGGTGCAGCGCCATCGTGGCGTCGGCAGCGTGCAGCGAGCCGACGTGCACGTGATTGAGCCCGCGCTTGCTGCGCAGGAACACCTCGAAGAGCGGCCAGTTGGAGCGCGCCGCCGAACCAGTCTGCTCCGCGTTCATGCCGCTGTCCCCTCGTCTGCCTGCTTGGCCGCGTGCGCCGCGGCCGCCTCCCTGACCCAGGCGCCGCCCTCGTGCGCGGCCCGCCGGTTAGCGATCCGCTGCGCGTTGCACGGGCCGTGGCCTGCGATGACCCGCTTGAACTCGGCCCAGTCGATCTCGCCGAAGTCGTAGTGGCCGCGTTCGTCGTTCCATCGCAGCATCGGGTCTGGCAGCGTGACCCCGAGCGCGCGGGCCTGCGGGACGCTCATGTCGACAAACCGCTGCCGCAGTTCATCGTTGGTGTGCCGCTTGACCCGCCAGCGCATCGACTGCTCGGTGTTGGGCGACTCGGCGTCCGGCGGTCCGAACATCATCAGCGACGGCCACCACCAACGGTTCGTCGCGTCCTGCACCATCTGCCGCTGCGCTTCGGTGCCGCGCATCATGGTCAGCAGCAGCTCGTAGCCCTGGCGCTGATGGAAGGACTCTTCCTTGCAGATCCTGATCATCGCCCGCGCGTACGGCCCGTAGGACGAGCGGCAGAGCGGCACCTGATTGCAGATCGCAGCGCCGTCCACCAGCCAGCCGATCACGCCGACGTCCGCGAAAGTCAGCGTCGGGTAGTTGAAGATCGACGAGTACTTCTGCGCGCCAGTGATCAGCCGGTTGGTCAGGTCTGCCCGGTCGGCGCCGAGCGTCTCGGCAGCCGAGTACAGGTACAGTCCGTGCCCGGCCTCGTCCTGCACCTTGGCCAGCAGGATGGCCTTGCGCCGCAGCGACGGCGCCCTGGTCACCCAGTTGCCCTCTGGCTGCATGCCGATGATCTCCGAGTGCGCGTGCTGGGCGATCTGCCGGATCATCGTCTTGCGGTAGGCGTCCGGCATCCAGTCCCGCGGCTCGATCCGCCGGTCCCTGGCGATCGTGTCCTCGAAGTGACGTTCCAGGTCGACCGCGTCAGCTGCAGACGGTTGCGCAACTACTTCGGCCATCGCTCTCCCTAATAACCGATCATTCGGTCAGTAATTATAGTCGGTGGTCAACCCGGCCTGCGCAAGGGCTGCTGGCAACTAGCCGGGCAAGCCGTTGCGCCTACTGCCGCTGGCCTCGTGTCGAAACCAGGGACGCGGCGTTCGTGGAATCGAGTGAAGGCACCACTCACAGGAGGCGGACGACATGTCAGATCACGACACCTATCCCGCGGATGCGGGCGCCGAGACGTACCTGCTCACAGTGCGCGGCAAGCTGGCCCCTGCGTCGCTGGCCGAGGCGGCTGAGGTGCACAACAGCACAGCGGGCGCTCCGCAGAGCGTGGCGGGCGCCCGCGCGCTGGGCGATCTCAGCCACAACGTCTTCGTGCCGTGCACCGGCGAGGTGCCGGCCGAAGTGCTATTCCTCGACTTCTGGAACAGCCTGGCCGGACTCGGCCAGTTCTTCGCCAACCCGCAGGTACAGGCCAGCGCGGCCCAGTTGTTCGCTGAACGAGACGGCACCGTATGGTCCCCGGCGCCCCCCGGTTACGGCGACTTTCACCTGCTTGCTCCGGCCGCTCGGCCCCCCGCGGGCTGGGCGTGCTGCGAGTCAGGGTCACGTCTATCGCCGGTGCCGCCGCCGCCTTCCGGCAGTACACGGCCGTGACCCTGAGCAAGGCCAGGCAATACGGCATCGTGGCCAGCAGCACCTGGGCCAGGCTAGCCAGTCCGGGCGAGGAGCAAGTGTCCGAGGTCATCTCGATCGACCTGTGGACTGATCCGGCGCAGATGAGCGCTTACTACGAGCTGGGCCTCGGTTTCGACGAGATCGGCAAGGTCTTCGCCGCGCCGCCGGAGACATCCACCTGGCAGTCCGCCGCGGGCTGGACCGAGTGGTAGCCGGTGGCGTGCCAGCCGGGCGCCTGAGTGAGTCCAGGTAGAGCGCTACCCAGGTAGTGCCTTGGCCCGGTCAGGGGCGGCGGGTGTGCTGAGGCTAGGTGGAGGAGCCTCGGCACGCCCGTTCTCCGGTGTCCGTTGGCCCGAGCATGGTCCTCGTGGTGGCATCGTAAAGGCATGGATCTGGCAGTCGGTGGCGGCGGGCTGGTGAGCCTGCTTGTGCACCTGTTCATCTGGCACGAGATCTGGCGGCTAGGCCGCTATCTCTGGCATATACCGACATACGGGCCGTTCATCGTGGTGTTCCTCGGCTTGCTGTTGATCGGAGCCACCGTCTGGCGCCGGACACGCGGGCCGATCCGCCTGCGCCGGTGGCGCGGTCGCGGGCTCACCGGTTACGGCAGCGGGACCGGGCCGCGCGACTGGTAAGCCGTCAGCTGGCCGGCGGCCATTGCCTGGCCACCATGGTCAGGACGTCGTATTTCGCGACCGACGCGCCGTTCTGGTTGGTCACGTCGGTGTCCCAGCGCACTTCGCCATGGCCGGCGTCCTCCCGCGGCGTGATCTGCTTGCAGGTCAGCGTCACGGTCAGCTCGTCGCCCGGGTAGACCGGGGTGAGGAAGCGCAGGTTCTCCACGCCGTAGTTGGCGAGTACCGGCCCCGGGTCTGGCTGGACGAACAGCCCGGCCGCGAAGGACAGCACCAGGTATCCGTGCGCGACCCGGCCGTCGAAGAACGGGTTGGCGCGCGCCGCGTCATCGTCCATATGCGCGTAGAAGTTGTCGCCGGTGAACTCGGCGAAGTGCTCGATGTCGGCCAGCGTCACTTCCCGCGGGCCAGCCACGACCGTGTCACCTGGCCGCAGGTCGGCCAGCGACTTGCGGAACGGATGTCCGTCCGCGGTGTTGCGGGCCGCGCCGGGGACCCAGCTGCCGGTCACCGCCGATAGCACGCGGGGACTGCCCTGGACCGCCGTGCGCTGCAGGTAGTGCAGCACGCCGCGGATGCCGCCCATCTCCTCGCCGCCGCCGGCCCGGCCAGGACCACCGTGCACCAGCGCTGGCAGCGGCGACCCGTGCCCGGTCGACTCAGGGCCGTCGTCGGTATCCAGTACCAGCAGCCGTCCGTGCCACGGCGCGATGCCGAGCACGACGTCGCGGGCGAATCCCGCGTCGCTGGTGACGATCGAGCCGACCAGGCTGCCGAGTCCGCGGGCGGCGAGTTCGATCACCTCGTCGGTGCCCGAGTAGCTCATGATCGTGGCGACCGGCCCGAAGGCCTCGATCTCGTGCGGCTCGGCCCGGCCAACGTCATCGCAGCGGACCAGCAGGGGTGAGATGAACGCGCCGCGCTCGGCGTCGGCGCCGACCACCTCGACGTGCTCAGGGTCGCCGAACACGAGGCGCCCGGCAGCGAGCAGGCCCTTGACGCTGCGGCGGACTTCCTCGCGCTGCTCCAGGCTGGCCAGCGAGCCCATCCGTACTCCCTCGGCCGCCGGGCTGCCGACGACAACGCCCGCCAGCCGGTCGGCCACGGCCTGCGTTACGGCATCCGCCGACCCGGCCGGGACGAACGCGCGCCGGATCGCTGTGCACTTCTGCCCGGCCTTGACCGTCATCTCGCTCACCAGCTGGTCGACGTACAGGTCGAACTCGGGGCTGCCTGGCGCCGCGTCCGGTCCGAGGATCGAGCAGTTGAGTGAGTCGGCCTCAGCGTTGAACCTGACCGCGCGGCGCACGACGACCGGGTGAGCGCGCAACTGCTGTGCCGTCGCCGCGGACCCGGTAAAGGACACCAGGTCCTGCTCAGTCAGATGGTCAAACAGCTCGCCGACACTGCCGCAGATCAGCTGCACCGACCCGGCCGGCAACAGCCCGGACTCCACCATGAGCTCGACCAGGCGCGCAGTCAGATAGGCGGTCTGGCTGGCTGGCTTGATGAGGCTCGGCACGCCTGCCAGGAACGCCGGCGCGAACTTCTCCAGCGGTCCCCATATAGGGAAGTTGAACGCATTGATCTGGACCGCGACGCCACGCAGGGACGTCATGATGTGCTGGCCGACGAATCGGCCAGTCCGGCCGAGGGGCTCGAGCCCGCCATCGATGTAGACCGTGTCGTTCGGCAGCTCGCGCCTGGCCTTGCTGGCGTAGCCGAGCAGCACGCCGATGCCGCCGTCGACGTCGAATTTGGCGTCACCGAGCGTCGCGCCCGTCCTCGCCGAGAGGGCGTAAAGCTCGTCCCGATGCTCGCGCAACTGCGAGCCAAGTGCTTTGAGCAGGCCCGCCCGCTGATGGAACGTCAGCTCGCGCAGGGCCGGCCCGCCTTCCGAGCGACCGTAGGCAAGCGCGCCGGGCATATCCAGGCCGTCGGCGGATACCGTGGCAACCTCGTCCCCGGTGACAGCGTCCAGGACGGGCCGGCCATCTCCGCCCGGCGTGACCCAGCTCCCGCTGAGATAGCTTCGCAGCAGCGCCATTGCTTGCTCCTCGCCTGTCTCCTGCTTTCTGACCGGTCGTTCGGTACGTTATCTTGCCCCGGCTCAGCCAGTGCGGCGCGGGCGCCCGACGAGCCCGCCGTCGACGGCGCCATGGAGCCGCGCGGCGAGCTCGGTTCTGGTGCGGACCCCCAGCTTGGCGTAGGTCTTGGTCAGCGTGGATTCGATGGCCCGCACGGTCACGAATAGCTCAGCGGCTATCTCCGTGTTGCTCAGCCCCAGCCCCACGAGCTCAGCAACCCGCAGTTCGGTGACCGTCAGCTCGTCTTGCGCGGGCGCCCGGCCGCTGATGCGGGCTAGCTCGGCCTCTGCGCGCTCTGCCCACAGCGGCGCGCCGATGCGCACGAAGATCCCGCTCGCCTCCGTCAGCGTCGCCCGCGCTGCGGCGCGCTGCTTGAGCCGCCGCTGGATGCCACCGAGCATGAGCAGCGTGCGGCCCCGCTCCAGCGGCATGAACGAGATCAGCTCTTGCAGCCGCAGCGCCTCGGTGAGCTCGGTCACGGCGGCGCGGAGGTCACCGCGCGCCGCGGACAGCCCGCCGCGGCAGCGTGCGGTCACGGCCGCGGCCAGCGGGCTGCGCGCATCGCGTTCCATCTCCGCTACCAGGCGGCCGGCCTCCGCGAGGTCGCCCGCCGCGGTGAGCGCCTCCACCGCCTTCGGCCCGATGCTCGTCGGGGTGGTGACGCGCCTGCCGGTCGCCCGCCACTCTGCGGCAAGCGGGCGCAGCCGCGCGGCCGCCGCCGGATAGTCGCCGAGCGCCAGATCGAGCGTGCCTAGCAGCGTCTCGCTCGCCAGGACGTAAGGCCGGTCTCCGGCCTCACCGGCCGCTTCCATCGCTCGGCGCGCCAGGTCGCGGACCGCCTCCGCCTGACCAAGCTGGACGGCTGCCTCGCCGCGGGCACACAGCAGCGCGCCGACAGTGTGCGGCTGGCCCCGCTGCTCGGCGCTTTCGAGGCCCTCGGCAGCGAGCACAGCAGCCTTGCGCAGATCCCCGCGGTAGGCAGCGAGCCGCGAGAGCCGCAGTAGCACACCTACCCGCCACAACTCGATGCCGTCGGCTTCACACCGGACGAGCAGTTGCTCCAGCTCTGCCTCGGCCTCCTCTAGCCTGCCTTCAGCCAGGTAGCAGTACGCGGCCACCCAGCTGGGCGCGTAGCTGCGGCCAAGCAGTCCGCTGCCGATCGCGCGCTCAAGCTCGAGCGCGCGGCCGAGCAGCCGTTCATCGACGGTGCCGCCGCACAGGAAGCCAGCCATGACGATCGCCGCCATCGACGCGGCGAGCAGTGTGGCATCGCCCGCCAGCTCCGCATCAGCCAGTGCCAGCCGTGCCTCGGCTAGGGAACGCGCTTGGTCGCCCTGATCGGACCAGCTATCGGCCAGACTCAGATGGATGCCGGCCGTCCGCAGCGGATCTCCGCCCGCCTCGGCCAGCGCTTGCTCCAGCAGTTCGGTCGCCGCGGCCACGGATTCGTCCTGGAGCAACCACCCGAGCTGACTCAGCGCGTCCGCCCGCTCCGGCCCGGCCGGCGCCGACGCGATGAGGGCCTCCAGCGCGGTCAGGGCCGCGCGCCGGTCGCCAGCGAACGCCAGCTGGCGGGCCGAGTCCAGCCGGCGCCGGTCCGCTTCTGCCCGATTGTGCGCCGGTGTCAGCGAGGCGGCCAGCTCGAACAGCTCGGCAGCGGTCGCCGGGGCTCCCCGGCCGGCCGCCGCCCGAGCGGCGTCGTCGAGTTCGGCCGCGACACCGGCCGAAGGGCCGACAGCCGCCAGCGCCCGGTGCCTGGCCTGTTCCTCGGGCCGCCCGACGATCCCGGCGGCGATCGCGTGCAGCTCGCGCAGGCGGACAGACGGTATCGAGCCCGCCACAGCAGAGGCAAGGAGCGGGTGTGAGAACCGCAGCCGGCCAGCAACAGGCTCAAGCACGCCGGCGCTGACTGCGGCGTCCAGCTCGGCACCGCCAGTCCCTGCCGCGAGATATTGACTGGCGGGCGCATCCGGCATGACCGCGACGAGGCGAAGCGCGTCCAGAACGGTCGGCGGCAGCTCGCCGAGGTGCTCATCGACCAGGCCGCTCAGCGTGCCGGGCACCGGGACGAGAGTAGATCCGTGGATATTGCTGCCGCTGCGCGCGAGGGCGCGGCCGATCTCCAGTGCGATGAACGGATTGCCGCCCGACCCGGTCTCGATCCGACGCAGCGCAGGGTGGGAGAAGGACACGCCGAGCCTGACCCGAAGCAGCCTGTGCAGCGCCCCGATGCTCAGCCCGTCCAGCGACATCAGGTCAGTGCGCAGCCGGCCCCTGCCGAGTTCCAGCGGCAAGTCCTGATCCGGCCTGGCGGCCCGCTGCGCACACAGCAGCCCGACAGCCTCGTGCTCCAGGCGGCGGACAGCGAATCCGACCGCGGCCT
Source organism: uncultured Actinomycetota bacterium (assembly GCA_963767215.1). Taxonomy (GTDB): domain Bacteria; phylum Actinomycetota; class Actinomycetes; order Streptosporangiales; family Streptosporangiaceae; genus JAJYUU01. Next base: position 223,450 of record CAVYDE010000010.1, on the reverse strand, counting down.
GGCTCGGCAGGTCGAGCCACTGCAGGTCGTCGATGACGATGAGGACCGGCGCCGACCGGGCCAGCACGCCAAGCGCGGCGCGGAAGGCCGCGGCGATCAGCCGCGGCTCCGGCGGGTGCGCTGGTGCCTCAAGCAGCAGTGCCACCCGTAGCGCCCGCGCCTGCGGCGGCGGCAGCTCGCCCAGGACCTGGGGAAGGAACGGCTCCAGCAGGTCGGTCAGCCCCGCGAACGCCAGCCGAAGGTCGCCGCGCGCCGGCAAGGTCTGCAGCACTGTGAATCCCTGCCCGGCGGCGAGCCGCGCGCCCGCGCGCAGCACCGTTGTCTTGCCTGCCCCGGCCGCTCCGGCCAGGACCAGCGCACCCGATGAGTGCGGCAGGGCGCTGAGGAACGCGCCGATGGCCTCTAGCTCAGCGTCGCGTCCGAAGATCTCAGCGGACATGCGCTGAGCGTACGCCCGCCGCGCGCCGCTGCAGCCTGCGAACTGCGCCAGCCTGAGCTAGCTGTCGACCTCGCCAGGCCCGGTCAGATCAACATAACGAGCGATCACATTTTCTGACCGGTCGTTCGGTGCGTTATCTTGTCCGGATGGCGCATGGCCAGGCCGGCCCCGGCCAGTCACCGGCCCGCCGCGGACGGCCAGGCTACGACCTGGAGTCCCTGCTCGCGGTAGCGGTCGCCGTGTTCAACGAGCGCGGTTATGACGGCACCAGCATGGAGGATCTCTCGCGCGCGCTCGGGATCTCCAAGTCCTCGATCTACTATCACGTCGACAGCAAGGAGGACCTGCTGTCGCTCGCGCTTGACCGGGCTCTGGACGGTCTGTTCAGCGTCGCCGATGAGGTCAAGGCCAGCGATCGGCCGGCCATGCAACGGCTGGAGCAACTGGTGCGCGGCAGCGTCCAGGTACTCGCCGACCGGCTGCCCTACGTCACACTGCTGCTGCGCGCGCGCGGCAACACCGCGACCGAGCGCCGCGCGCTGGCCCGCCGGCGCGAGTTCGACCAGATCGCCGCGGACCTGGTGGCCGAGGCCGAGCGAGAAGGCGATATCCGGCCCGATGTCGATCCGGCGATCACCGCCAGGCTGCTGTTCGGCCTGATCAACTCCCTGACCGAGTGGTACCAGCCTGGCCAGCCTGCGCTGGCGGCGGGCGAGCTTGCCGACGCGGTGTCCGCCGTCGCCTTCGACGGCCTGCGAGTCCGGCGCGGAGGTGATAGCGGGTGGCCGGACCCAGGCTGAGAACAGGCGATCCGCGCCCGGTCCTGCTCGTCGACGTTGACGGCGTGCTCAATCCCTGGTCGGCCGTCAGCTGCCCGGCGGGATACCAGGAATACGCGTTCTATCCGGGCGAGCGGGTGCTGCTCTCGCCCGGTCACGGCGCGCTGCTGACGAGGCTGGCGCAGTCATTCGAGCTAGTCTGGGCGACCGCCTGGCAGCACGACGCGAATCGGCTGATCTGCCCGGTGCTCGGGATCGCCGAGCTGCCGGTCATCGAATTCCCGCTGGCCGGTCGCGACCTGATCTTCCGCAAGCTGCCGGCCGTGATCGCAGCCGTCGGCGACCGGCCCTGCGCCTGGATCGATGACGAGCACCGACCCGATCACTACTCCTGGGCGCAGCGGCGCGGCGTGCCTACCTGGATGGTGGACATCGATCCCGCTGTCGGTCTGACCCTCGGCACCGGGGAGAGCCTCGAGCAGTGGGCAGCGCGCCTGCCCGCCGCTAGCTGACGCCGATCGCGCGCAGCCTGGAGACTTCATCGGCCGACAGCTCCGCGGCGGCGGACAGCGCGCCGGCGTTCGCCATTACCTGCTCAGCCGAGGTGGCGCCGAACAACAGCACAGTCACCGCCGGGTTCAGCAGGACAAAGGCCATCGCGAGCTGCGCCGGGTCGCGGCCAAGCTCCCCAGCCAGCGCGGCCAGCTCGGCGCCGGCCGCGGCTCCGGTCGAATACCGCGGCTGATCAAGCTGCCCGGCGGCACGTCCGGCTGCCGGAACGCGCGCGTACTTGCCGGTGAGCACGCCGCCTGCCAGTGCGTACGAGGCGACGATCGCGATGCCACGCTCGGCGGCCACCCGCGTCAGCTCCGGATCTTCGACCACGTCCCGCTTGACCAGGCTGTACGGCGGCTGGGTCGCTACCGGGCCTGGCACGCCTTCGGCGTCAGCAATCCGCCACGCCTGTTCCATCAGGGCCGGCGGCCAGTTGAGCGTGCCCCAGGCTCGCGCTCGGCCCGTGCTGATCAATTCGGTGATCATCGCGACCGCGTCCCCGACCGGGACGCCGTCCGGCGGCACCTCGGAATAGATCAGGTCGATCTGGTCGAGGCCCATCCGGCGCAGCGATCCGGTGAGCTCCTCGCCGGCGTTTCAGCGGGCCAGAACTCCCACCAGAGCTTGTTCGACACCACGACCTCATCGCGCACCCAGCCTGCCGCGCGGAACAGCTCGCCGAAGACGACCTCGGAGTACCCCGATGGCATCGGCGCTGTCCCGGTCTCATCGTTGTAGCGGGCGTCATCAAGGAACGTGACACCGGCATGCCGGGCGGCCCGCATCACTGCAGTGCCACGTTCCCTGCTGATGTGCTCGAACGTCCGCCAGGAGCCGAGCGCCAGCCGGCTCACCCGCAGATCGCTGGCACCAAGCTGAACCACGGGCAGTCCGGCCGTCGCATCAGTCACCGGTCAATGATCGCGCAACCGCGCTGTCGCTGCGAGGGCCGCCGGGGCCAGTCAGGTCGCGCTGTCGGGCCGCATCCTAAGGTGACAGTGAGGCGTCAAGATCGCGGCTGGGAGGTAGCTGGTGATACTGGACCGGCTGAAGGTTCCGATCGTGGCAGCCCCGATGGCCGGCGGCCCGTCGACGCCGCAGCTCGCGGCGGCTGTCAATGATGCAGGCGGGCTGGGATTCCTGGCGGCCGGTTACCTCACCGCCGGCGCGCTGCAGCAGCAGATCGAGCAGGCACGAGCCCTGACCAGCGCCGCGCTCGGCGTGAACCTGTTCGTCCCTGGCGCAGCCGCCAGCCCAGGCTCGGTCGACGATTACGCGGCCGCGCTGGCAGCCGACGCGGATAAGGCTGGCGTCGCGCTCGGCACTCCCAGGTTCGACGACGACGCCTTCGACGCCAAGCTCGCGGTGCTGCGGTCGGCCGCGCTCGCGCGTCACCTCGTTCACCTTCGGCTGTCCCGACCTGGCGGTCATCGCGGCGGTCCAGGCGGCAGGCAGCGAGGCGTGGGTGACGGTGACCAGCCCGGACGAGGCGGTGCAGGCGGCGGCTGCGGGCGCCGACGCGCTGGTCGTGCAGGGCATCGAGGCTGGCGGGCACCGGGGCAGCTTCCGCGACGATCCGGCGGACGACCAGAGCGGCGGATTCGCCTTGCTCGCGCTGCTGCAACTGGTGCGCGAGCGGACCAGCCTGCCGCTCGTCGCGGCGGGCGGCATCGGGACTGGCGCCGCGATCGCGGCGGTGCTCGCGGCCGGGGCGACCGCCGCACAGCTCGGCACCGCGTTCCTGCGCTGCCCGGAAGCCGGCACGCTCGGCCGTGCTGCGCGAGGCCATCGCCGCGGCGACGCCCACCGCGATGACGCGTGCCTTCACCGGACGGCTGGCGCGCGGCATCCGCAACCAGTTCATCGACGACCACAGCCTCGCAGGCGCCCGCCGCCTATCCCGAGGTCCACTTACCTGACCGCGCCGCTGCGAGCCGCCGGGCGCAGCGCGGGCAACCCGGACCTGGTCAACCTCTGGGCCGGGCAGGCGCACGAGCTGAGCCGCGAGCTGCCGGCTGGCCAGCTCGTCGCCGCGCTCGCCGGCGAGGCCCGCGAGGCGCTAGGCTGCGGCGGCCCGCCAGCTCTCGCCCGCATAGCCAGAGCGGCGCCAGTCGGATACCGGTCGGGCTGGAGGAGCAGGCGCGCCTGCTGGCATGATGCGGTTCAGCAAAAGCATTCGTGAGAGGAACGTGGTCCGTGTCACTCAGCAGAGCGATGCAAGCGCGCAGCCGTCAGGCGACCTGTTCTCGGTGACCGGCAAGGTGGCCGTGGTGACCGGCGGCTCGCGCGGGATCGGCGCGATGATCGCCGAGGGCCTGGTCAAGGCGGGCTGCCGCGTCTACATCACCGCCCGCAAGGCGCAGGCCTGCGACGACAAGGCGACCGAGCTCGCGGCCTTCGGCGAGTGCATCTCGCTGCCGCTCGACCTGGCCGCCGCCGGCGGGGCCGAGCAGTTCATGGCTTCGATCAGCGAGCGCGAGGACCGGCTGGACATCCTGGTCAACAATGCAGGCGCGAGCTGGGGTGCGCCGCTGGAGGAGTACCCGCTCGACGCCTTCGACAAGCTGTGGAACGTCAACATCAAGGCACTGTTCGCGCTCACGGTGCGGGCACTGCCGCTGCTCCGCGCGGCGGCAACGCCGCAAGATCCGGCCAGGGTGATCAACATCGGCTCGATCGACGGCCTCGGCGTGCCGAGGATGGAGAGCTACGCCTACAGCACCACGAAGGCCGGCGTGCACATGCTGACCCGCCACCTGGCCAGCAGGCTCGCGTCGGAGGCGATCACCGTCAACGCGATCGCGCCGGGCCCGTTCGACAGCAAGATGATGGCGTTCGCGCTGGACGACCCGGAGAGCCGGGCAGCCATCGCCGCCAGCGTCCCGCTCGGCCGGGTCGGCGAGCCAGACGACATGGCCGGCGCGGTCATCTTCCTGGCCTCGCGGGCCGGCCGGTACCTGACAGGTGCCGTCATACCCGTCGACGGCGGCTCGCCAACCTGCGACGCTAACGGCACCGGGCGGGAATGCAGGTCGCGGCATTACCCTGACGCCGTGACTCGCGACAGATTTGCCTGCGACAGATTTGCCCGCGGCAGCCTTGCCAGAACTGAGTTTCACCGGGACCTGGCGCGGCTATCAGCAACTGGCACTCGACGCCTTCGAAGCGGACCGTGCGGGTGGCCTCAGCACCCACATTGTCGCGCCACCGGGGTCCGGCAAGACGCTGCTCGGCATGGAGATCATCCGCCGCATCGGCGGGCACGCCCTGGTGCTGGTGCCCAACACAGCGGTCCAGCAGCAATGGCTGCGGACGGCCAGGGGCTTCGGTGCCCCGCCGGACTCGCGGCGGCCGACCCGGTCGGCGGGCATCGCCTGCCTGACGTATCAGGCCCTCTGCCAGCTTGACGATCCGGCGGCCGCCGTCCGGGCCGAGGCCGAGCGCCGCTGGGCAGCCGGGCGGGCCAGCACCACCGGGACCTCGGCCGCGGCCGCGGCGCGCGAGGCAGCGGGCTGGACCGGCGAGGCGGCGGCCAGGCAGCAGCGCGAGGTGACGCGGATCATGGCGGCGGTGAAGCGCGAGATCGCCAGAAACCCGGATTCCGGCGCCTTCGCGGAACTTCTCGGGACCGGCGCCCGGGCCAGGATCGAGCAACTGCGGGCGAACGGCGTCACCACTGTTGTTCTCGACGAGTGCCATCACCTGGCGTCGATGTGGGGCTACGTCGTCAGGGCCGCGCTCACCCGGCTATCGGACGCGCACGTGATCGGCCTCACCGCGACACCGCCCGGCGAGCTCAGCAGCGAGGAAAACGAGCTGTACACCGCGCTGCTCGGGCCAGTCGACTTCACTGTGCCGACGCCAGCCCTGGTCAGGGACAGTGCCCTCGCGCCGTATCAGGAACTCGCCTGGCTGACCAGGCCGCTGGACTCGGAGACTGCCTGGCTCGCCGAGCACGACCTGCGCTTCACCGAGCTCATTACCAGCCTGCACGAGCCGTCCGCCATCGCGGCGAACCTGCCAGACTGGGTGATCGGCCGGCTCCGGCATCGCGGCCGCGGCCCCGATGAGGCGGCGGAGATCAGCTGGACCAGCTTTCAGCGCGCGCACCCGGCGCTGGCCAGGGCGGGCGCCCGGTTCCTGAGCTCCGGTGACCTCGAGCTTCCGGCCGGAGTGCCGCGAGGCGAGGGTTATCGCGAGCCGCCGGACCTCGAGGACTGGCTGGTGCTGCTTGCGGACTACGCGCTCAACTGCCTGGCCGCCGACGCCAGGCCGGAGGCCGCGGCCAGGTACGCGCAGCTCGCGGCGGCGCTGCGCGCGCTCGGCTTCACCTTGACCAGGCAGGGCATCAGGCGCGGCGCTTCCGATATCGACCGGCTGCTCACCAATTCGGCTGCCAAGACGATGGCACTCGCCGACGTGCTCAGCTGCGAATATGACGCGCGCGGTCCGCGGCTTCGCGGCCTGGTGCTGACAGACACCGAGCGCGCGGTGGCGCCAGGCCGCGGCCTGGCCGACGTACTGCCCGCCGACGCGGGGTCGGCGCCTGCCGCTGTGCTGGCGCTGGCCGCCGATCCGCGCACGAGCGCGCTGCGCCCGCTGCTGGTGACCGGCCGCGGCCTGCGCTGCCACCCGGCCGATGCCGACGCACTGCTGGCCGCGCTGCGGACGGCCGCGGGTTCCGGGCTTAACGGCTGGCAGGCCGAGCCCGGCAGCCTCGTCCGGCTGACCGCGGCCGGACCTGACTGGCAGCCGCGGCGCTGGGTTGAGCTGGCGACCAGCATCTTCACCGCGGGTGCCACTCGCGTCCTGATCGGTACCAGGGCGATGCTCGGCGAGGGCTGGGACGCGCCGTGCATCAACTGCCTGGTGGACCTGAGCACCGCGACGACCGCGGTGTCCGTGCAGCAGAGCCGCGGCCGGGCACTTCGGCTCGACCCGGCCGACCCCGAGAAGATCGCGTCCAACTGGGACATCGTCTGCGTGGCACCCGAGCTGACCCGCGGGACTGGCGACTATCAGCGGTTCGTCCGCAAGCACCTGCACGTGTTCGCGCCGTCCGAGGACGGCGCGATCGAAGCCGGGCCGTCACACGTGCATCCCGCGCTCGGCCCGTTCGCCCCGCCGGCCGACACCCAGTTCGACCAGATCAACCAGTCCATGTCCGACCGGACGGCAGACCGCGCGCAAGCCAGGGAACGCTGGCGGATCGGGCAGCCCTATCAGGGGGCCGAGCAGCAGACCCTGGTAGTAAAGCCGCGGCGCCCTGGCCAGCGGACCGAAGTTGCTGCCGTGCCGCCTGCTTACCCGGTCCGCCAGAGCGGGACGGCCTGGCTGGCTGGCGCGGCCGCGGCGGCCTCGGTGGCAGGCGCGGCGGCTACCGGCAACACCGCCGTCCTCGGCGGGCTGGCCCTGGTCCCGGCCGCGGCTGGCTGGGCTGCCCTGCGGCTTGCAGCCGTCCGGCGTCACCTCGGCGACCCGCTGCCGCTTGACCTGGTAGCCAGGGCGATCTGCGACTGCTACGAGGCGCTTGGCGAGTTCACCGGGCAGGCCGCTGCCTCGCTGACCATCGAGCCTCGTTCGGCCGGGTACCTGCGGTGCTTCCTGCGCGACGCCACCCCGGCCGAGAACGACAACTTCAGCCGGGCACTGGACGACGTGCTGTGCCCGGCGGACTTCCCGCGGTACCTGGTGTCCAGGCTGGTGCCGGACGGCAGCCTGGCGGGCGCGCTGGTGCGCGCCCTGTCCGGGCGCCCGCCGTTCCAGCGGCGCTGGCTGGCGGTGCCAGCCGACCTCGGCCGCAGCAAGCAGCGCGCCGAAGCCTACGCGCTGGCATGGCAGCGCTGGCTTGGCCCGGCTGAGCTGCAGTTCACCCAGCGGTCCGCGGCCGGGAAGGACGCCGCGGCGCAGGCGGGTGCGCAGCAGGCTGACTACACCACCAGCAGGCGCCAGGTCTGGGTCTAGCCAGTTCCGCGGGCTGAGCCCGGTATGGCTAGCCCGCAGCCAGCCGCGCGCCGATCTGACGCAGCTGCGCTGTCGCACCGCCGAGGGCGAACTCGTTGTGCTTGGCGGCCGCGAAGTACCTGTGGATATCGCCGTCGGTGTCGATGCCCACGCCGCCGTGGACGTGCACGGCGGTATGCGCGACCCGGTGACCGCCGTCGGCCGCCCAGAACTTCGCCGTGGCCACCTCGGTGTCGCACGGCAGCCCTTCGGCGAGCAGCCAGGCCGCCTGCCACAGCGTCAGCCGCATGCCCTCGATGTCGATGTAAGCGTCGGCCAGCCGTTGCGAGACCGCCTGGAAGCTGCCGATCGGCTTGCCGAACTGTTCCCTGGTGCGGGCATAGGCGGCGGTCAGCTCCAGCGCTCGCTCGGCCACGCCGACTTGGAGCGCGCAGAGTCCGACCGTGGCACGCGCGATCAGCCAGTCGATGATGCCTGGCCCGGCCGCGATCCCGCCCAGCACCCGGTCGTCGGGGACCGTTGCCCCGCTGAGTTCGAGCACGGCGGTACCATCCCCGCCGGTCACCAGCTGGCCGGTCACGCTGACAGCAGGATCGTCACGTTCGACCAGGAACACCGCGACGCCAGCAGGCGTGCTGGCCGGGACCAGGAACAGGTCCGCGGTCAGGCCCGCCAGCACCGTGGTCTTGGCGCCAGTGAGCAGCCAGCCGCCAGCTGACTGCCGCGCGGCAGTTGCCGGGCTGCCAGGGTCCTCGGTTTCGTCCTCGGCCAGCGCTACTGCTACGACGGCGGCACCGGAGGCGATCCGCCCCGTCCACTGCCGTTGCTGATCCGCGCTGCCGAACTCCGCCAGCGCGGACGCGCCGAGGACGATCGACGCCAGGTACGGCACAGGTGCGACGGTCCTGCCGATCTCGATCAGCACGCTGCACTGTTCCAGCAGCCCGAGTCCCGCGCCGCCCGCCGACTCCGGCAGTGCGGCCGACAGCACCCCGGCCCGCGCCAGCTCCGCCCACAGCGCGGGATCGAACCGGCTGTCCTCGATCTCCCGCAGCCGGTCGGCGCTCACCAGGTCGGTCAGGATCTGCCGAGCAAGACCGCTGAGCTCGTCCTGGGCGGCGGTAAGCGTGAAGTCCATCGTTTTCTCCTGCGCCTCGCGGCGGCTAGCGGCTAGCGGCGGTTGAGTGGCAGGCCGAGCGCGGCGGCGCCGATGATGTCGCGCTGCACCTCATTGGTGCCGCCGCCGAAGGTCAGGATCAGCGCCGAGCGCTGCATCCGCTCGATCCGGCCGGCCAGCACCGTGCCGGGCGAGCCGGTCCTGACCTCGGCATTCGGGCCGAGGACCTCCAGCAGCAGCCGGCACGCTTCGATGGTGAATTCCGTTCCGTAGACCTTGGTGACGGAGGCCACAGCCGGCCCAGGCGAGCCTGCCGTGCTGGCGATGCGCCAGTTGACCAGCTTGAGGAACTCGGCCTTGGCGTGCACCCTGGCCAGGTTCAGTTGCACCCACTCCTGGTCGATCACGCGACGGCCGCCGGCCAGCTTGGTGGTCCTGGCCCACTCGGTGACGTCTGCCAGCGCCGAGAGCATCGGCGCGGCCGACGTCAGCGCCACCCGCTCGTGGTTGAGCTGATTGGTGATGAGCGGCCAGCCCTTGTGCGGTTCACCTACGAGGTTGGCGGCCGGCACCCGGACATCGGAGTAGTACGTCGCGCTGGTGGTGACACCAGCCAGCGTGCGGACCGGTGTCCAGGAGAACCCGGCCGCGTCGGTCGGCACGATGATCATGGACAGGCCCTTGTGCCGCAGCGCCTCTGGATCGGTGCGGCAGGCCAGCCACACGTAGTCCGCGTACTGGATCAGGCTGGTCCACATCTTCTGGCCGTTGATCACGTAGGTGTCGCCGTCCAGGACCGCACGCGTCCGGAGCGACGCCAGGTCGGTGCCCGCGCCCGGCTCTGAGTAGCCGATAGAGAAGTGCAGTTCGCCCAGGCCGCGATCTTCGGCAGGAAGCGCTTCTTCTGCTCCGGCGTGCCGTAGCGCATGATTGTCGGGCCGACCGTGTTGATGGTGAGGAACGGCACGGGAACTCCGGCTATCGGCGGCTTCGTCGGTGAAGATCAGCTGGTCGAGCACCGACCGGCCCTGGCCGCCGTATTCGGCAGGCCAGCCCAGCGCCAGCCAGCCGTCCGCGCCTAGCTGGCGGACCACCTGCTTGTAGGCCCCGCCGTCCCCGTATTCGCCGGAGCTTACGGCCAGCGCCTCGCGCAGGTCTCGCGTCATCAGCCCGGCGAAGTACGCGCGCAGCTGCTGGCGGAGCTGTTCCTGCTCGGGCGTGAAGCTGATGTGCATCCGTGCCCCTGCCACTTAACTAGAACGTGTTCTAGCAATAGTAGCGGGACCCGCTGGTCAGGACACAGTGGTCCAGGCTAGCGGCGGCGGCGACGGTAAGCGGGCAGCGCCGGACCCTGGCCGGTCAGGTGGAAGGCCAGCAAGGCGAGCCCGACCAGCATCAAGCTGAACGGCGAGAACACGGCGTCGGTAGCGATCCCGGCCGCATTGATGATGAACGCGATCGCGAACAGGATGGCGGCGATGGCGGCGAGCATGCGGTGGCTCCTTAGCTGGCGCTGACTGTCGGCGCGCGCAGGTACCCGCCAGGTAGCAACTCATGCCCTGCAGCTGCCAAATCCGGCGCGCTGACCTAAAGTAGAACGCGTTCTAGGAATTGACGAAGGGCGGCAGCGGTGGCCGAGGCTTACATCGTCGACGCGGTCAGGACGCCGGTCGGCAGGCGGGGCGGCGGACTGGCCAGCGCGCACCCGGCCGACCTCGGCGCACATGTCATCAGCCAGCTGCTGACCAGGACCGGGCTTGATCCGCTAGCCGTCGACGACGTCGTGTTCGGCTGCGTCGACAGCATCGGCCCGCAGGCCGGCGATATCGCCAGGACCGCCTGGCTCGCCGCCGGGCTGCCCGAGGAAGTGCCTGGCGTGACGGTCGACCGGCAGTGCGGCTCGTCGCAGCAGGCCGTGCACTTCGCCGCGCAAGCTGTGCTGAGCGGAACCGCGCAGGCAGTCGTCGCCGGCGGCGTGCAGAACATGAGCCAGATCCCGATCGCGGCGGCGATGCTGGCCGGCCAGCAGTACGGTTTCGCCGATCCGTTCAGCGGTTCAGCCGGATGGCGGGCCAGGTACGGCGAGCAGGAGATCTCCCAGTTCCGCGGCGCCGACCTGATCGCGCAGAAGTGGGGCATCAGCCGGGCCGAGATGGAGGCTTTCGCGCTGACCAGCCACCAGCGGGCGGTCGCCGCGATCGACGGCGGGGTGTTCGAGGCCGAGATCGCCAGCTACGGCGGTCTGGCCGCCGACGAGTGCCCGCGCCGCGATACCTCGCTTGCCCGGATGGCGGGGCTGACGCCGCTGCGCGCCGACGGGCTGATCACCGCGGCCTTGTCGAGCCAGATCGCCGATGCCGCGGCCGCGGTGCTGGTGGTATCGGAGGCGGCGCTGGCCGAGCACAAGCTCACCCCGCGGGCGAGGATCCACCATCTGAGTGCCCGCGGCGCGGACCCGGTGCTCATGCTGACCGCCCCGATCCCGGCAACCGCGCACGCACTGAAACTGACCGGGCTCAGCATCGACCAGATCGACCTCGTCGAGATCAACGAGGCATTCGCCAGTGTCGTGCTGGCCTGGCAGCGGGAGACAGGCGCCGACCTTGACCGGGTCAACGTCTGCGGCGGCGCGATCGCGCTCGGGCACCCGCTTGGCGCGACCGGAGCACGGTTGCTCACTACCTTGCTCGGCTCGCTGGAGCGGACCGGCGGCCGGTACGGCCTGCTGACCATGTGCGAGGGCGGCGGGCAGGCCAACGTCACCATCATCGAGCGGATCTGAGTACCAGCGCCCCGCAGACTGCGGTCCGGCACCGGCCGGGCAGGATGGATCCATGAGCAGCGCCCGCGACACTGCACTTGACCTTATCGATTTCCTCGACGCTTCCCCGTCGCCCTACCACGCCGCGGCCGAGGCCCTCGGCAGGCTGGTCGCGGCAGGCTTCACCGAATTGGACCAGGCTGGCGACTGGCCCGCCGGGCCAGGCCGCTACGCCATCGTCGACGGCGGCACGGTGTTCGCCTGGGTCGTGCCAGACGGCTGCGCCGCTGCCGCGCCGTTCCGGCTGCTGGGCGCCCACACCGACAGCCCGACCCTGCGGGTCAAGCCACTGCCTGACACCGGCCGGGCGGGGCTGCGCCAGCTGGGCGTGGAGATCTACGGCGGCGTGCTGCTCAACTCCTGGCTCGACCGTGATCTTGGCCTGGCCGGACGGGTGGCGGTGCGCACGGCGACCGGGCCGCAGCTCCGGTTGCTGCGGGTGCACCGGCCGCTCCTGCGGGTGCCGCAACTGGCCCCGCACCTGGATCATTCACTCCGCGACGGGCTGAAGCTCGACCCGCAGCAGCATGTGGTGCCGTTCTGGTCGCTCGGCGACCCGCAGCCCGGCGGGTTCGGCAGCTTCCTCGCCGCCGAGCTCGGCGTGCAGGCCGGCGATATTCTCGCCCATGACATCGTGACCTACGACCTGACCGGGGGCGTGCTGGCGGGCCTGACCGAGGAGTTCGTCAGCGCGGCCCGCCAGGACGACCTGACTTGCTCGCACGCGTGCGTCTGCGCGCTCACCGCGGTCGCGGCCGAGCCTGCCAGCCAGCACGTCAGCGCGATGGTGCTGTTCGACAACGAGGAGATCGGCAGCGAATCGGCCACCGGTGCGCGCGGCGCGTGGCTCGGGCGGCAGCTGGAGCGCAGCGTGCTGGCCCGCGGCGGCGGCCGCGACGACTTCCTGCGGGCGATCGCGCAGTCGCTGCACATCTCGGCCGACATGGCGCAGGCGACGAACCCGAACTACCCGGAGAAGCACGACCCTCAGCATCACATCTCGCTCGGCGGCGGCCCGGTGCTGAAGATGAGCGCGAACATGCGTTACGCCACTACCGCGCCGACCCAAGCGGCCTTCCTGCTGGCCACCGAGCAAGCGGGAGTGCCGGTGCAGCACCTGGTCAACCGCAGCGGGGTGCACGCCGGGGGGACTATCGGGCCGATCGTCGCGGCCGGCCTGGCGGTGCCGACCGCGGACGTCGGCAACCCCACCCTGGCCATGCATTCCGCGCGCGAGCTGACCGGGACGGCCGACGCGGCCATGATGATCGCCGCGCTGACGGCGTTCCTCACCCCTGCTTAGGGCGGCCCTGACGGCTGCCTGGCGCCGTTCGCTGGCGCTCCGCGAAGTCCAGCGCCTCGCGTGCAAGCCGCAGCCAGTCGAGTCCGGACTGCGGATCCAGGCTGAACCACTCCCGCATCGGCGTGCCCTTGTTGGCATCGAACGCCGCTCCGTCGCCGCCGGCGATCAGCGCGGTCACGCGGCCGGCGGGCAGCTTGAGCACGAGCCTGCCACGGACCAGCATGGCGAAGATCTTGCCGTCGTAGCGAAGTGAGCCGCGGCCGAACCCGCTGCCACCGGGCGGGGGCGTTACCCCCTCCACGCCCATCAGGTCATCGACCAGGTCGAGGTAGCGCTCGCGGAGCGGGTCGTTAGCCACGGACCCAGGGTAGGTGAGGTGCGACGATCGGCGAGGTTGCCAGAGCCTGGCGGGAAGCGCAGCGTGACTACAGGCAGAATGACGGCATGGATCTGACTGGCAAGGTCATCATCGTGACCGGCGCATCGTCGGGCATTGGCGCCGCGACGGTGCGCCTCCTGCACGCGGCCGGCTCGTTCCCGGTGCTGGCCGCGCGCCGCGGCGACCGGGTCGAGGAACTGGGCCGCGAACTCGGCGGCGCGCTGGCGGTCAGGACCGACGTCACCGACGGCTCTGACATCAAGCGGCTGGTGGACCTGACGCTGGACCGGCACGCGCGGATCGACGGCCTGGTCAACAACGCTGGCGCCGCGCTGCACGAGCCGCTGGACGTCCTCGACCTGGACCACTTCGCCAGCGTGCTCGACCTCAACGTGATCAGCCTGGTGGCCATGACGCAGGCGGTGCTGCCCGCGATGCGCGCGGAGGGCTCGGGGTCGATCGTGAACATCAGCTCTGGCACGACCAGGATGGCCATGCCCGGCGTCGGCGGGTACGCGGCGACGAAGGCCGCGGTCAACATGCTGACCGCGGTGCAGCGTAAGGAACTGGAGCGAGACGGGATCGCGGTGTCGCTCGTGGTCCCGTTCATCACCGCGACCGAGTTCGGCGGCGGCCGCTTCCAGGCGCGGCCGTCCGGCCCGCAGGGCCTGGTCCCGCACAGCGCCGAGTACGTCGGCAAGGTGATCCTGCGGGCCCTGCGCACCGGCGAGGCGCGGATCGACATCGAGCCGGGGCCCGAGCAGGACGAGCTCACCATGGTGCCGGGCGGCTAGACCCCCCGGCCGGTCAGCCGCGCAGCCGCGCTGCGGTGTCGAGCAGCACCTCGTCCAGCGGCGTCGGCTGCAGGCCGAACTCGGCTGTCGTCGCGCTGGAGTCGATGACGAAGGGCTTGCTGAACTGGTAATACGTCGTACGCAGCTCCTTGATCATCGGCGAGAACAGGCCGCTGGCCCACAGCACCGGGTACGGGAAGGCCGTCAGCTTGGCCGCGGGTGCGCCGTTGACCTCGGTGAACCTGGACGCGAGCTGCCGGATCGTCAGCGCCGGGTTCGTCGGGACCAGCCACGCCTGGCCATAAGCGCGGTCGTCGGCGGCGACGGTTGCCAGCGCCAGGGCGCAGTCGCTGATCGAGGTCCAGCTGTGCTGTACATCCAGCGGCCACGGCGACATCCCGCGCGAGCCCTTCAGCAGCGGCGCGCCGATCTGCGTCGCCAGCAATGAGTTGGCTTCGACGTAATCGCTAGCCCGGACTTCCGTGGTACGGATCCGGCCTGCCTCGTGCGCGGCGAGCGCGTCCTGCCACATCTGCGCGCGCAACCGCAGTTTGGGGTGGGTCGCCGCGAGCGGCGTCTTCTGCGTGATCGGACCGCCGACCGGCCCGTAGCCATACAGGTTGCTCATCGAGGCCAGCACCGCACCGCTGCGCTCGGCCGCGGTCAGCAGCGCGGCGGCCAGCGGCGGCCAGTCGGTGAACCACTGGTGGTACTGCGGGCTGGCGCAGTTGTACAGGGCGGCCGCGCCTGCGGTCAGCCCGGTCAGCCGCTCAGCGTCGGTGGCGTCGGCGGCGACCCGCTCGATCGCCGGGTGCTCGGGTCCGCTGCCGCGCCGGCTGATGACACGGACGCGCTCACCGCGCTCGGCGAGCACCAGTGCGGTTGCGGTTCCGACAGCCCCGGCGCCGACGATGACATGCTCGGACATCTCAGTCTCCTTATACCGTGTCATTGAGAGAGCATTGCTCTCTGTTGTAATCATGAGTCTGACACGGCTCTGCGGAATCTGCAAGAGCGGTGCTCTCACTTGTGTGCAATAATCTCCTCCATGCGGGCAGCATCCATCAGGGCCAGGGTCAGGGCCGAGATGACCGACGAGATCAAGACAGTGGCGCGCCGCCATCTCGAGACAGACGGGGCGAACCTCTCGCTGCGCGCCGTCGCCCGTGACATGGGCATGGTGTCCTCGGCGCTCTACCGCTACTTCGCCAGCAGGGACGACCTGCTCACCGCGCTGATCCTGGACGGCTACAACTCCCTCGGCACCGCGGTGGAGAACGCCGACGCTGCCGTTGCCGACCGCGCGTGCCTGCGCGACCGCTGGCTGGCGGCGACCACGGCGGTCCGCAGCTGGGCGCTGGCCAATCGTGCCGAGTACGCGCTGCTCTACGGCAGTCCGGTACCTGGCTACGCGGCCCCGGCGGACACGATCGTCGCGGCGGCCCGAACCCCGGTGGTGCTGGCCAGGATCCTGGCCGACGGATTCGCTGCTGGCGCGCTTGCCAGGGCCGGACTCCGCCCCTCGCAGCCACTGCCCGGCTCGGTTCGGGCCGACCTGGCCCGCGCCAGCCGCGACATCGCGCCGGGCCTGCCCGACGAACTCATGCATGCCGGGCTGACCGGCTGGATCCAGATGTTCGGCGCGGTGAGCCTGGAGTTGTTCGGCCAGTTCAACAACGTCGTCGAAGCTCGCGACGAGTTCTACGGGCAGCAGATGGAATGGATGGCCGACCTGATGGGCCTGTAGCGGGGCGGGAACACCCGCGCTGGCGCGCCGGTTGGCGGAGATTGCGGCCAGTTCTGGCACCGGGCGAAGGAGAGCAGATGGCATCTCAGTTGCGAGACCGCGTCGGGCAATTCGGAATCTGGCGCGGCGCCTGGCAGACCACGCCGGAGATCGCCGCAGCACTCGAGCGCGACGGCTACGGCGCGATCTGGCTCGGCGGATCCCCCGGCGGCGACCTGCAGGTCGTCGCCGACCTGCTCGGCGCCACGACCACGTTGGCCGTCGGCACGAGCATCGTGAACATGTGGCAGGACGACGCCGCGACTGTCGCGGCCAGCTTCGAGCGGATCGAGGCCGCCTATCCTGGCCGGTTTGTGCTCGGGGTCGGGGCGGGGCACCGGGAGGCGACGCAGGAATATGCAAGCCCCTATGACACTCTCGCGAGGTACGTAGACAAGCTGCTTGCCCACCACGTTCCCGCTCGGAGCCTGGTCCTTGCCGCGCTCGGGCCCCGGGTGCTCCGGCTGGCCGCGGACATGACCGCCGGCGCGCTTCCTTACCTTGTGCCGCCCGAGCACACCCGGCTGGCGCGCGAGATCCTCGGTCCTGACCGGCTGCTCGCGCCTGAGCAGAAGGCGGTGCTCGACACCGATCTGGCGCGGGCGCGGGCACTGGGCAGCAAGCGGGTGCGCAACCCGTACCTCGGACTGCACAACTACACCTCGAATCTGCGCCGGCTCGGCTTCACCGACGAAGACCTGGCCGGCGGCGGCAGCGACCGGCTGATCGACACGCTCGTCGCGCACGGCAGCGCCGGGCAGGTCGCGGCGCAGCTGCGCCAGCACCTGGCGGCCGGCGCGGATCACGTCTGCGTGCAGCTGCTGACCGAGGCTGACACCGATCCGCTACCCGGGTACGCCGAGCTTGCCCGCGGGCTCGGGCTGACGGCTCGTCCGGTGGCCGGCTGAACGCACCGCCATCTCGCCCAGCTCAGACCAGTCGTCCTGCGGGACAGCGAAGTTCACGATCCGCGGCGTCTGCGCCAGGTACGGAGGCAGGGTCTGCTGCGCCTGCTTGAAGTGCGCGGACTGCACGTGCGCAGCGCCAGCGTCGCCGTCTCGGAACGCCTCAACCAGCACGTACTCGTCCGGGTCGTCCAGGCTTCTTGACCAGTCGAACCAGAGGCAACCAGGCTCGGCGCGAGTCGCCGCCGTGAACGGGCCGGAGATCTCCGCCCAGTGGTCCGCATGCTCGGGCAGGATTCGGAACTTGGCCGCAATGAAGATCATGAACGCTCCCGTCGACGCTGCTTCCTCCGCCATGATCCTGCCGGATGCCCGCGCAGGCTAGGCCGCCGCGGTGTCGACAGCAACCGGTTCCGCGAGTGCTGCTGGTTGCTGCCCAGCCGCATTTCCAACTGCCTGGCCGCATCCGCCGTCTTAGCTGCTGACAATTGTTTTCTTGCTAAGGAGTACAGGATGAACCCGATGAGCAAGACCCGGCGGACCGTCATCGCCGCCGCCGTTGCCAGCGCCGCGATTTTGTTGCCAGCTGTCGCGCTCGCATCCTCGGCCGGGACCGCCGCGCCCGTGGCCGCCGCCGCCGCACGCTGCCCGCGCGCCGACTTGACCTCATGGATTGGCGAACCGGGCGATGGCACGGCGGGCAGTACCTACTACCAGCTGGAGATCTCCGACATCTCGCACCACGCGTGCACGCTGTACGGCTTCCCTGGTGTCTCGGCAGTCGGCACCGGCGGCGGGCAGCTTGGCAGCCCTGCGCGGCGTGCTCCAGGTCATGCGGTCAAGACCGTCACGCTGGCGCCTGGCCAGACCGCGCACGTCATCTTGCAGGTCGTCGATGTCGGCGTGTACTCCTCGTCAGCGTGCCACCAGGCCACCGCGTCCGAACTGCGGGTCTATGCGCCCGGTGACTACAGCTCGATGGTGATCCCTGTCGCATTGCGCGCCTGCGCGAAAGCAGGGCCAGTCTTCCTCAACGTCAGTCCCGTGCTGGCGGGCACCGGCATTCCCGGCTACAGCCACTGACCTGTCGCGTCAGGCTGGCAGTACTGCCCGGAACTCGGCGGCCAGCGCGGACACGGTGTCGCGCAGCCGGCCCACGTCAGGGCCGGCTGCCAGCAGGGACCGGGAAGCGCTCGGCATGACCCGGTCCGGACAGGACCGGAACACGGCCGCGACGTCAGCCGGCGTCGCGCCCTGCGCGCCGACGCCGGGCGCGAGGAACAGGGCGTTGGCGGCGGCCAGGTCGAGTTCCGGCTCCAGGTGCGTCGGCCCGACCACGGCGCCGACCGGGCCGATCGCGCCCGGCGCCAGCCGCTCGTTCAGCGCTCCGATGTCGAGCAGCAACTGCTGTTCGACGGTCGCCTGGCCGGCGATTGCCGCCTGGATGTTCCGGCCTTCGGGGTTGGAGGAGCGGGTCACCACAAGCAGGCAGCTGCCTGACTCGGCGGCCCTGCTGACGTAGCTGCTCATGGCAGCCAGGCCGAGGTAGGGATGCACGGTGATGGCGTCGGCCGCCAGCGGCGCGTCCTTGCCGAGGTAGGCCTCGGCGTAGGCGTCGTTGGTGGAGCCGACGTCGCCTCGCTTGATATCGAGGATGACGAGCAGGCCGGCGCTGCGGGCGCCGGCGATCAGCCGCTGCAGCGTGCGGATGCCGCGCCAGCCGTGCCGCTCGTAGAACGCGGACTGCGGTTTGATCAGCGCGACGCTGCCGACGGCCGCCTCAAGCGCGATGTCGGCGAACCGGTCGAGGCCGTCGGCGTCGTCACTGAGATCCCAGGCGCTGAGCACATCGGCCGCCGGGTCCAGGCCGAACACGAGCGGGCCGTGGACACGCCTCGCCACGGCGAACCGGCTGTCGAAGGAAGTGACCTGCGGCATGTCCATATCGTCCCATACCGCGGGCAGGCCACCGCACCAGCACCGTTATGCGGACCTGGCGAGCGACCCATTGAACACTTGTGCCGGGACTTGGTCGTGTTCTTGCAGATTTCGCCGTCGGTTTGGCGTCGTATTGGCCGGTGCTACTTGCGAGCCTGTTATCGGGTGCAGTGAGGTGCCGGGGAGGGTGCTCTCGATGATCGTCGCAATGTTCGCTGTCATTGCAGGGCTGGTGAGTCTGCCGATGCTGGCAGCGCTCGTCGTCAGTGTCGCGAGTCGGCGCGAGGACGGCAACTGGAGTCTCCGCGAGCCAGCACGCGGTGCGCTGACGGCAGTCGCGCGCCGCATAGTGGCATTCGACGCGGATTCCATCGACTGGCCGCGGTCTAAAGCGCAGCGGAATCTCGAGATGTCGCAGGTCACGCGTTTGCCGAAACGCGTCGATGCGACAACGGACGCCGGGTTCGCCAAGGCGTCATAGGTGTTCCCGACCGCCGGGTCGGCCGCAATGCGGCCGGCCCGGTCTTGACCGGCGGCGGCATGCGGCCTCAGGCAGGCTTGCGGGCCAGGTCGTAGGCGAAGTTCACGTGCTGGGTGAAAGTTCCGCCGTCGCTGTGCGGGCCGAGTTTGGCCGCGAGGTCCGCGTCGAACGCGGCAGCCTGGTCGCCGAGCACCGCGGCCGGGAGGAACGACGTCGACCGGACGTAGCCGGCGAGCTCCGGCAGGCTCCACCGGTGCGCGACAGAGAACTCACGGCGCCCGGCCACCTCAAATCCGGCATCAGCCAGCAGCTGCAGGTCCGGCCGGCGCTGCCGCGGCAGGTCCCAGCCCGCGGGTATCCGGTCCTCGGCGCCGAGCGCCGCCGTCCATGTGGCCAACGTGGCTGCCAGCGCTTTCTGCCAGTCTTCCGCACCTGCCGACGGCCCAGCTGACCAGCACAGCGCCAGGCAACAGCCGGGCTTGAGCCAGTCAAGGACCCGGCCGGCGATCAGATCGCGGTCGAGCCGGTGGAAGGCATTACCGATCACTACCAGATCGAAGTAATCCGGCTCGGCGTCAAGGGCCGCGGCTCTCGTTGCGATCGGCCGGACGGTCCCGGCGCCCTCCGCGGCGGCCTTGGCGGCGACGACCTCCACCATGTCCCGCTCCTGGTCCACCGCCCATACCTCGTCAAACCACCGCCGCAGCGCGAAGGCGAGCTGGCCGGTCCCGCACGCCAGATCCAGCAGACGCCCGCGCTCAGAAACCTCGGCGCGCGAGATCAGATCTCTGATCATTCCTTCCGGGTATGGCAGCCGGTACCGATCGTAATAACCAGCACTTCCCCGGTACAGATCGGCTGCGAACCGCACCTCGTCATCCACCAGGCTCAGCCCTTTCTGCCGTCATCGTAAGACGTCAAGGTGCAGCGGCCCAGCCTTCGGCGTCGTGGGCTCCGACGGCACGGGCCCGTCCTGACGAAAGCTGGCGTTCCCGCTCGTTGCGCGTGAGCGCGGCGGCCCGCTCGAACTCGGCCCTGGCCTCCTCGGTGCGGCCAAGCTTGCGCAGCAGGTCGCCGCGAACGCTCGGCAGCAAATGGTAGCCGCGCAGGGCTGGCTCGCCAGCGAGCTGATCGACAAGATCGAGTCCGGCCTGCGGTCCGTAGGCCATCGAGACGGCGACCGCGCGGTTCAGTTCCACGATCGGCGACGGCATTACTTCGGCCAGCACCTGATACAGCGCGACGATGCGCGGCCAGTCCGTGTCGCCTGCCCTGAATGCGCTGGCGTGGCACGCGGCTATCGAGGCCTGCAGCGCATAAGGACCACGTTCCCCGCCAAGGTTGATGGCTTTGTCCAGCGCAGCGAGGCCGCGGTTGATCTGCATGCGGTCCCACCGGGTCCGGTCCTGGTCCAGCAACAGCACAGGATCGCCTGCCCGGTTGGTGCGGGCCGGGATCCTGGAAGCCTGGATCTCCAGTAGCGCCACCAGGCCGAGCACCTCCGGCTCGGCGGGCGCGAGCTGGGCCAGTACCCGGCCAAGCCTGACCGCTTCCGCGCACAGCGCGGGTCGCATCCAGTCATCGCCGGCGGTGGCCGAGTAGCCCTCGTTGAAGATCAGGTACACGACCTCGAGGACCGAGGACAGGCGGGCCGGACGCTGTTCTGCATCCGGCACCTCGAAGGGCACCTGCTCGTCCGCCAGCGTCTTCTTGGCGCGCACGATGCGCTGCGCGATTGTCGGCTCCGGCAGCAGGTAGGCACGGGCGATCTCGGCAGTCGTCAGCCCGCCGAGCAGGCGGAGAGTGAGCGCGACCCGAGCCTGCACGGCGAGGACAGGGTGGCAGGCAGTGAAGATCAGCCGCAGCAGGTCATCGTCAATGTCGTCACCGAGCGCCCGGTCCAGCTCCGCCGTGCTATCGCCTTCGGCTCCCAGCGCGCGGCCGAGCTGCGCGTATTTCTTCTCCAGCTCGGCGTTGCGGCGGAAGAAGTCGATCGCGCGCCGTTTGGCGACCGTCATCAGCCACGCGCCAGGGTTGCGCGGCAGGCCATCGGCCGGCCATTGCTCAAGCGCGGCGACGACCGCGTCCTGGGCCAGGTCTTCGGCCAGCCCGATCTCGCCGGTGAAGTGGGCAAGGCCAGCGATCAGGCGGGCTGATTCCAGCCGGATCACAGTCTCGATCGCGGCCTGCGTCCTGGCGTCAGTCACGAGAACCGATCACACCATCAGCGAACGGCGCCAGGCAAGACTGGGGCGGCCCCGACTTGTGACAAGTTAGTGCGCACCTCGATTGCTCTTGCAACGGCCGGAACTCAGCTGGCAGGTTCCTGCGGCGGGGCGGGGAAGCGGGAACCGTAACTGGTCATGGATGTACCGGGAACGAGATCTTTGAGGTAGCGGGCACTGCGGTGGCCCCAGTCCTGATAGCCAAGGGTCTGGTAGAAGGCATGGGAGTCGGTGCGGCTGAGCGCACTTGTTACCTCCATGACGACGCAGCCAAGCTGGCTGGCCGCGTTCTCGGCGGCCTGGACGAGTTGCCGGCCAACTCCCTGTCCCCGGCACGCGGAGGACACGACAAGCGCGACGATCCGTCCCCAGCGCCCCTCGTGCTCGAGGTACGGGATCGCCGTCACCGCGACGATCCCCAGCACCTGCTCGTGACGCTCAGCAACGAGAGCGCGGCTTGTTGTCTCATTCGCCCACAAATCCAGCCGCCGGCGTACGTCGGCCACCTGATTGTCCGGATAGCCGAGTTCGGCCAGCAGCGTTGCTACCTGCGCGGCGTCGTCACGCTGAGCTTGACGGACTGAGCACCATGCTCGTGTGGTCACTGGCTCATGGACCTCTCACCGTCGTCACGTACCGGGACGCAGGCCACATTAACGCGCGCGGGTTAGTGCGCAAATCCGCTCGCTGTCTTTCGCGAACCTGCAGGTCAGCCAGTCGCGCAAGCTTCGGACCGCCGGACGTGTCACAAGTCAGGTCAGTCACGAGAACCGATCACACCATCAGCGACGGCGCCGGGCAAGACTGGGGCACCCACGCTGTATCGCTACGCCCGCCTTGCGACGGGTCCGATACGGCCACGAGACGCGGCGAGCATTTTCGAGAGCCTGACCCTGGCTGCGTTCACCGGAGCAAGCGCCGAGTACCCGACATAGGCGTTCCGCCGGATCAGGCTGAACTTTCTTCCGCGGAACCCGGCAGGTTCCCGGTAACCGTCAGGTGCGAACCGGGTGAACAGGTCGTGCATGGCCGCGAAGTAGCGACGCCGGTCGCCACGCGCGAGGTACCCGCGGGTATCGAACAGGTTCGAGCAGTGCCAGACCGCCCGCTCGAACAGCGCGCGGTAGACGTCGGCGGTGACAGCCGGGTCGCCAGAACGACGCAGGCGGAGCGCATGACTCAACGCTTTGTCCCAGGCTGCGAACACCGTGAAGTGCCTGGCCGCGCTGCCCGCATTCATCGCCGACCCCGGCCGGTCGGACCGGTAGCGATAGCAGGCAGCAGGCAGCACAGCGATGCTTCGCGCTTCCGCCAGTACCGCGCACGAGACCGGTATGTCCTCGTGCGGCCACTGCTCCAGGAATACCGCGCCGGTCGACAGCAAGAACTCACGGCGGACGATCTTGTTCCAGGACACCATGCGGAGCTCTGCCAGCTCTGGTGAGTCGGCGAGAGTCACTGTCGGCTTGGCCTGCCTGCGCAGGATCTCCAGACCGTAGCCGTCGCTGGCGCGGCCATCGGGAGCGATTTCCTCGTGACCGATCAGCAGCACGTCGGGACGGTCGGAGCTGAGCCGGCCCGCGATATCCGCCAGCCGATCGGGCACGATCGAATCGTCGCCATCAACGAACCAGACGTAGGCACCCTTGGCTCTCGCGATGCCGATATTCCGGGCCAGACCGGGCCCGGGCCCGACATGCTGGCCCGGGACATTAGACGAGAGGCTAATAACAGTTATCGGCGGATCTAGGTTACTCCGCTTCGCCAGTATCGCGTCGGTCCCATCGGTGGATGCGCCCTCAACAGCTATTATCTCAATATTTCGAAATGATTGCCGTTGAATAGACTCAAGGCACTCTTCAAGATATGCGTAGAGGTTGTAAACGGGAATAATAATGCTGATCAACGGCAGAGATTCACCGACGGAATTGCGCGAGTCGCCATCGTTCACGCTGGATGCACCATCTCATTGAGTAGGCCAGTGGCTAGCCCGGCTGCCTGCCCTCGTCGACTGGAGGCCACTGGTCAGCGGGTTTCCTGGCTATCAGCTTGATGTGACTATGGACATGATCACGCTCAGTCGGGTGCGCCGTCTCCGGTTTCAGACGGTCGAACTTCAGGAATTCCTGCTCCCAGCCACTGTACGACTTCGTCACTACGCCATCTTCATCATCGCAGAAGACCGGTACCAGCTTGTGCGGCTCCGGCACCGGCGAGAAGGTGCTCCAGACTGAGACGACATTGATGCCGCCCGGCCTGGTCGCTTCCTGCATGCGTTCGATCACCGGAGCTTTGTCTTCAATATACTGCAGCACCCCGTTGCACAGGATGACGTCAAACTCGCCAATAGGCAGGTAACGATTTACATCTGCCCGCATTACCTCGATTGTCACATTAGCCTCACGGGCAAAGCGCAGGATTTTCTGCCTGCCCATTTCGCTGATGTCAACGGCCGTGACCCGATAGCCAAGAAGGGCAAGCCTGATGGCATCGGCGCCCTCGCCCGCGCCGAGGTCAAGCGCCCGGCCGTCCTGCGGAACGCCGACCCGGCCGATATAACGCAAGGTCTCCCTGGCGATCAACGACTGAGGAAAGGCTTCCGGCGAGGTCTCATACCGATTGTCCGTCCGCCACCAGTAACGCTCTGCTGGGGCGTAGAGCTCATCGAAGAGCTCCCGGACCGTGACCTTCGCCTGCCTGCCGTTGCTGCTGTTGTCTGCGACCGACATTCATCACCATTTCGGGTGCCTAGTCCGGCGGGTCTGGTACCTAATACGCGCAGCCAGCCGACTAGTCCTGGGGGGTTGTTGATCGCCTAGTTTCTCATACGATGCGCCACGGCCGTAAAACGTTCGGTTGCCCGCTGGGTGGCGTTTGGCTAGGCCGGTCGCCGGGTTTACAGCTCCATCGGCAGGCTGGCCATGAGTCGCTCGTCCTGATATAGCTCGCTCAGTTCAGCAAGTGCCCGGCTCTTGCCAGGGTCGTCGCCGATCGCCGAGCACAACTCGGCCGCGCCGTCGATGCCGAGCCGTTCGTACAGCGGGATCAGGTCAGAGAAGAACTGACGGTATTGCCATCCCGCTAGGCCCTGCAGCGTCACCCGGCCGTCGGATGCCCTGGTCGGCGCGGTGCGGTCGCGCACCAGCCGCAAGGCGGCGGTCGCCAGTTCTTCGCGTTCCCCCGATGAGCGGCCGATCAGGCCGGGCAGCTTGTCACCAAGGTCAGCCAGGCCGTGCAGGCACAGGTTCAGCGCGACAATACGCGCCGCGTCGGCCCAGCTGTCGTCGTCAATACCCGCGCTCCGGCACAGGGCCGCCGCGAACCTGAGCACCTGGTTCGACCGCACAGCGAGCAGTTCAGGCAAGTCAAAGTTGGTCATCTCGGCTTCTCGCTGGAGCTGCGCGCCTTCTTGCAGCTCGACCGCGTAGACGAAGAAGAACAGGCTCTCCTTGTCCGGATACAGGTAGCCGCCGGTCGTCATCGGGATCAAGTCAGCCCGCAACTCAGTGCCGGTAACTTCCTGCACGATCCTGGCGGCCGCGCACCGCGGGATCTCGTGCTCGAGATCGAAGACCTGGACCGGCGCGGCGAGTTCGTGCCCGCCCGGGCGGAGCCGATCCTCCTGCACGATATGACCGCCCAGATGAGACAGCCTGTTTTCCTCGCGAGCCGAGTTCTCGATCGTGCGCAGCTGCACTAGCGGTACCAGCCGGCCTCGCCGGTGCTGGTACGTGATGATCAGAACCATGGGCAGCCAGCCGCCGACCTTCGACCCGTCCTTGAGCACGTCGGACTGGACCCTTGTCGTATTGCACCGGAACGCCCGTCCGGCTGGTGCGCCCACCGGCACAATCATCGTGTCGCTCTCGCTGGTGTGCACGATCTCGTCAAAGACCTCGCCGAGCCGGCCTACAGACCCTTCGATGTCGACGGCGACATGGTCAGCTGTTGGCCGCTGTGGTCGCCTGATCAGCAAGTGCGCCTTCTGGCTCCGATCGGGGAATTCAGCAAGTGAGCCCGTGACTCCTGGCTGGTAGCTGCATTCGTACAAGGCCCACGAAGAGGCCATTGTCCGTTTCAGGAAGACGCTGATGAGCCGTCTGGCCCAGATAGCCGCCTGACGGCGCTGATGTAGCGCATCCGCAGCGTCGTGCAGTCTCGCTCGCTCGTCGTTAACGCTCGCCAGCAAATCCTTGCTCAGGAATACGATCCGCAGCGACTCCCAGAAGTCATCAGGCCTGCCGCTCGTCAGCCGCTTCAGCCGAAGGGCGTCCTTCAGTGTGTCCAGCAAATGCTCATTGGTGATCCCGATGATGGTCGCCTTCTGCGCCGCAGCCAGCAGCGCGATGAAGTGCTCGGCCTTCGCGGCCGAGTCAACGGTCACCCGTTGTTCGTCCGGTTCGTGCACGTCCGCGGCCGGTGCAACGCCGGGGCTTGCCGGTGCTGGCTCAGCGCGCGGTGCCTCGACGAGCGACACAAGAACGTGGGCGAACGAGCGCATAGCGTTCCGCCGCCTGGTTCGAAACCGGGCATCGGTCGTGTCCCCGACCCGCAGCCTGGCGGTCTTGAGCAATTCACCAGAAGGCCTGATCGGGCCGTGCGTGGATTCGCCGAAGAACAAGTCCCTGATCAGGTCGGCGTCACTGTGCCGCTGCTGACGGCGCAGGTCCTCGATGCCGGCGATGAGCAACGCCTTGATCTGGGCACCACGAGTGCCATCGGCGAACTGGCAGACCGCTGCGTATTCCTCCGCCAGTCGCTGGAGTTCGTCTGCGCGGACCGCCTCCTGATTAGCGCTCCGGTGATCCAGAAAGTCCAGGCCCCGGTGACGGCAAGCGCCGAGATTGGCAGCGATCCGGGTTGGATCGTAGCGGTCCGGCACATCCATAAGTTTGCCATGGTAATACCGATTTCCGTTAGCCCCGCTAAGTGGGCAGGCCAGGGCTCCCGCGCCGCGCCAAACTAGCCAGCGGGCGACACGATGACCACGACCCGGCGATCGAGTGGCTGCGCTGCGGCCGAGGTGGGCACGACCGGGTCGGCCGTTCCTTGCCCGAATACCTGCAGTCGGGCAGCTGACACGTGATGCGCCACAAGCCATATAAAAACGGCTTTCGCCCTCTTCCATGACAAATTAACGTTGCCTCCGGGCACCGGGACGTCATCGGTATATCCGTTGATGGTGGCAGTCGCCGTCGGGTAGGTGACCATCAGCAGGCGCAGCAGTCTGTCCAGCGACCGAGTTGCCGCCCGTGGCAGCGCGTACTGGGCAGGGGCGTAGGTAAATCCGGCCACGCTGAACGGCACCGCGTCACGGCCAGCCAGACCGCCGGCGATCAGACCGGGCAGCAACTCGCTGACCTGTGCGGGCAGGACGTACGCCCGGGTGGCGCCGGCCTGCAGCAGGTCTGCCTGCCAGGCGGCATCGGCCGAGCCGTCCGGGACTCCGGTCAGCGCGACCGTCATGCCGGTCAGGCTGGCCGGCAGCGCGACCGGCCCGACCGCACCGGAGATGTCGATGATGCCGAGCACCTGACGGGAACCGAAGCTCAGCCCGGCTTGCCGCAGTGAGCTTTCAGCCGCGGCCGCCGCGACAATGGCGCGCGCCAGGCTCGGCTGCCCCACACTGTGGCGCCGCATGGCTGCCCACGCAGTTCGCGCCGCGTTCGTCGCCCATGCCCGCAGGGAGCTTCGCAGCCGCAGTGCCAATGACCGCCGGTCTTGCCGCAGGACAGCGTTCGCCTGCGTCAGGCTGCGCTGGTAGGCCGCCTTCTGAAAGCTGGTCGCGTCGCCGCGCAGCGGCGATGGGAACGCTGGCCCGGTCATGTCTGGTGGCGAAGGCGCGCTGAAGAAGCCGAGCGTGCGGCCGGACCGGCTCAGCACCACCAGGTGCTCGCCGGTACGCGCCGTGTCGGTGACAGTGACGTTGAGGTCGGCGCGCGCCTGCGCGGACGCTGCACCCAGGATCAGCATGAGCAATGCCGGTGCTTGTGCCGCCTCCGGCACCGGCCGGCCGTGACGCCTCGGCAGTGGCCGGACCTGACAGCCAGCGACGCAGCTGGTCAGGAGCGCAAGGCAGGCCGCCAGTACGGCGGCCTGCCTGATCTGCCGGGCAGTCATCACATGTCCTTGCCGGTCAGATGCGCCCAGATTGCCTTCTCGGCGGGTGCCAGGGCAACGCCCGGGCAGGTCTGGATCAGATGCAGCCTGATCCTGCTGAGGTAAGCCCTGGCCAGCGCGTCCCTGCGGTCGGCGCGCCGGTCCAGCTTGGCGTGGGCTGCCCTCGCGGCTTGCTGCGCCGCCCGGAGCTGCCGGCGTGCTCGCCAGGCCTGGCCGGTCTCCGCCAGCCGCAGCGAGCGGTAGCCGATGAGCAAGAAGCCCGTGGTGGCGATGGTGAACAGCGTCGCGCCCACGGTCGCGGCTATCAGGCCCTCGGCGCCGACGGTGGCCAGGAACGAGTACCTCAGCACGCCGAGCAGGACAACGAAGCCCGACAGCGCGGCCGCGGTCAGGCGCCAGGCTGCCTCGCGGCCGTCACTGTAATGATCGAGCGCTACCTCGCCGATGCCAAGCAGCGCCAGGAACAGCAGTGCCCAGGCGAGGGTTTCCTGCTGACCTGAGCCGAGCGCTTCCGCGGCGAAGTAGCAGGCGACGCCGTCCAGCGCCAGCGCGCCGGCCGCAATAAGCCACTGCCTGGGGCGTGGTGCCCGGCGGTCAGGATCTTCTGCCTGGATGGTTTCGTGATTGGCGTCAGCGTCGTCACAGGCTCTGTCAGCCTTCGCCGCGTCCTTGCTCGCGCGGTCCACGATGTCGCTCGCTTGCTTGGCCCGCGAGTACAGCTTTTCGTGCGCCTTGCTTGCCCGGTTGCAGTCCACGATCTGCGGCACCACATCCGGCACTGCTTGCTCGCTGCGCAGTACTTGTTCGCTGCGCAGTGCAGTGACGGTGCTGCCCTGCTGCTCGTCCATCTGGTTCTCGAGCCGGCTCGTTCATGACGCCTCCTCTGATCGTCGGCCAACACCATCAGGCTGACGAGCAGAATCGGACAATACGACAGAAACATCGAGCCAACGTCGGCAAAAGCCGGTGAAGAGGACAGCAAAACTGTCGAGAGGTTTTCAGGACCAGGCCTCGCCACGGCGGGGGCCGGCCCAGGCGGATCGCCTGGCCGGCCCCTGCGCCTGGCCGTCACGGGCCGTAGACCTGCCGGATCGTGGACTCGCCGGAGCCGACGATGCCCAGGAAGCGCTTGACCCACTCCACGGCCTCGTCCTTGTCCCGGCACTCCATCAGTGCCCAGCCGCCGACCAGTTCCTTTGCCTCGGCGAACGGGCCGTCGAGCACCGTGTACTTGCCATCGGTGTAGCTGACCTTGACCGCTTCATCCAGCGGGGCCAGCCCGCCGGTGGCCAGCAGCACGCCTGCCTTCGTTGCCTCCTCCACGAAGCCGCCCATCCGCTCGACCATCTCCGGGGTCGGCGGGCCGGCCGGGGTGTTGGGGTCACCGAGGGTGTATCCGAAGAACTTCATCTGTCTGTCCTTTCCTCTGGCGGAGCCGAGTCGTCGCCGGCGCCGCGCGGTATGACCTGCCGTCACCCCTGCGTCGAACGGGCCTGAGCCAGATCGACATCGCCCGATCATTTTTTTCCGCCCGATTATCTGCCCTGGTCCGGCCGTCGTGATCAAGCTCACAAGCAACGGCCGGCCGAGGTCACGGCTCAGAGCCGGGCCTTCGGTTTGGCAGCTGACGGTACTTTCTGTAGTGAGACAGATACAAGCCGTCGCGGGCCGGACAAGGCGGCCCTCGTCCGCTGGCCAGGCAGATCGAGGCGGTTTCCGCGCGGAGGACGGTGAGCTAGGCCCCATGAGACGACAAGTCGGACGCCGGCGGTCCTGGGTCAGCGGGCTGGCCATCCTCGGCCTGCTGGCGTGCGTACTGGTGACGGTGATCGTGTCCGGGCTGGCGTCCGGCAAGGCCAGCGCGGGCCGCGACAGTTCGGGCGGCAGACCCGGAGCCAGCGGCTCGGCAGGCGCGGCGGCCAGCAGCACGACAGGCAGCGCGGCCAGCAGCACCGCGCCCCAGCTGTTCTGGCGCGGCACGGACAGCACGACTATCTCGCTGGCGGGCCACGCGCCCTACCGCGAGCCGGCGATCGGCGGCAGCTACGGCGGCTACATCGGCATGGTCGGGAACTGGTCAGCCTGGCAGCGCTGCGGCACCAAGGTCGTCTGGTCCGCGACTGACGCCAGTGCTGCCCGGACTAACCTGGTCACCTACCACAAGGGCATCGGCGTCGGCGTCTACTGGTTCATGGCAGGGCCCGGTGTCGACCCCCAGTACAACGGCACGACCAAGCAGGCCGCCGCCTGGGGAGCGGCGCAGGCGGCCAGGGTCATCAGCGACCTCGGCACCCAGCATCCGAAGCCGAACTATCCGGTCGTATTCATGGACGTCGAAACGCCGGGCAACGCGCCTGCGTTCTCGCCCGCTTCCGACAACGGCTGGAATTCGGTCTACACCTCGGCCTGCAGCGGAAGGGTCAAGTCCGGCTACGTCCCGGCAGCCCTGGACCGGGCCGACTTCAACGGCTTCGCTGCCTACCTGACCAGGCATTCCGGCTACCAGGCCGGGGTCTACTCTGACCCGCCGGTCTGGCGGTCGATCTTCGGCACCGGCTCAGCCGCGGCGATCCCTACCACCTATGAGTGGACCTATCACGCGGTCACCAGCAGCCTTGCGCACGTGCCGGACGGCTGGTGCCTGGCGGGCACCAGCACCTGCGCGCAGTTCTTCGGCGGCGTCTCCAGCAGCCAGAAGTACGCGCTGATGTGGCAGTGGTCGGGTGGCGGCGGCACCTGGAACGGCTACGGCGACTTTGACCAGATCGACGGGAGCCGGACTCCCTAACCCGATCCGACGCCTGGCCAGCTAGGCAGGCCCGAGCGCGGCGAGCCGCTCCAGCGCCTCGGCGGCCTCGGCCATGATCCGGCCGATCAGCTCGGCGCAGGAGGGCACATCGTCGATCAGGCCGACGACCTGACCGGCTGCCATCACGCCGAGGTCCGGGCGCCCGTCGACCATCGCCGCCTTCAGCAGCATCGGCGTATTGGCCGCCATCAGTACCTGGCTCCACGACAACTCAGCGCCGCGCCGCATCTGCCGCCCCTGGCTGATCAGCGCGGGCCAGCTCAGACCGGAGAGCCTGCGGAATCCGGCCGCGTTCTTGACCGCGCGGGCCAGGCCAGCCAGCTGACCTGACCGTTCGATGCCGTCGATCAGCGATGTGCGCAAGACACGGTGCGGTACCCCGTCGACTCGCGTGGTCACCACGGTGTCAGTCAGCGTCTTGGCGAGATAGACCTGCTTGACTCGCTCGGCGACCGGGCTGTCGGTCGTGAGCAGAAACCTCGTGCCCATCGCGATGCCCTCGGCCCCGTAGGCCAGCGCCGAAACCAGGCCGCGCCCGTCGAAGAACCCGCCGGCCGCGACCACCGGGATGTCCACCGCGGAGACAACCTGCGGGAGCAGCAGACTGGTCGGGATCGGCCCGGTGTGGCCGCCGCCCTCGCCGCCCTGCACGATGACAGCGTCGGCGCCCCACTGCGCCACCTTCTCTGCGTGCCGCCGCGCGCCGACTGACGGGATCACGACCAGGCCCGCCTCCTTGAGCCGCGAGATCATGTCCTGCCTCGGCGCCAGCGCGAAGGACGCGACGCGCACGCCTTCGGCGATCATGAGCTCGATCCGCTCGGCGGCGTCCTCCGCGTCGGCCCGCAGGTTCACCCCGAACGGGGCGTCGGTCCGCTCTTTGACCTCGGCAACCGCGGTCCGCAGCGCGGCCATCGTCATCGTGGCCGAGCCGATGATGCCGAGGCCGCCGGCCGCGGAGGTGGCCGCGGCGAGCCTGGCGCCGGCCACGAAGCCCATGCCGGTCTGCACGATCGGGTACCGGATCCCAGTCAGCCTGGTGAGTCTGGTCGCGATCGGCGCCGGACCCCCGCTGTCCGCCGAGGAAGGGCCGCTCGTCACGCCAGTTCCTGGTCGCGGCTCCCGCGAGGGTCGAGGCGCTCGCGGATCAGTGTCAGCTCCTCCGGCGTCGGCAGCCGGGTCTCTGGCACCTCATAGGGCGCCGCGAGCAGGAACCCGGTAGCCTCGGCGACTGCCGATACCGAGACGCCGGGATGGGCGGACTGGAGCCGCATCGAGTGGTCGGGGCCGCCGAAATCGAGGACGGCAAGATTCGTGACGACCCGGCGCAGCTCGTGCGAGGCCGCGGCGAGCCCGCGCAGCCCCGCGGCGCGGTCGTAGCCGACGCCGCTGACCATGTCGACCTGGTCGACGAAGACCCGGCGCGAGTGCTTGGGCACCCAGTAGCTCACCGGATGGTTGACCGTGTTGCCAGGAGCGCCGCGGACGCCGAGCAGCTGCGCCTTGGGCCTGGCCCAGTCGCCGATGCAGGAGATGTTCTGGTTGCCGAACTGGTCAAGCTGGGCCGCGCCCATCATCATGTGCCGCCGCCCGGAGGCGACCTGCGGGGACAGTACGGCGCGGTACGGCAGCCATCCTTCCTGCACGACGCCGGTCGCACTGCCGGGAGCTGGCACGACCAGGCCAGCCTCTCCGTCGGTCACCATCAGGTCAGGGGCGAAGGTGTGCTGCGCGAGCCGGGCCGCCAGCACGGGAATCAGCCCGACCGGGCTGGCCAGGATCGCGCCGTCACCGCGCCACGCCTCGGCGCAGGCGACGATGCAGATCTCCGCAAGGGAGGCTCTGGCGGTCATGGCGGCCCCGCTCCGCCGGCCGGGGCAGGCGCATCCTCGCGAGAGCGCCGGAAGCCTTCCACCGCCGCCAGGTACCCGTCCTCACCACCGGACAGGAACGTGGCCGCGAACTCTCGCCAGCTCTGGTCGTCCGCGGCCGCCGCGGCATAGTGGGCCTGGAAGGCTTCGTCCCGGCCGTAGTCGGGCACGCAGCTAGTGAAATGAGCCCCGTTCGGCGTCTCGATCACTGAGCAGCGCATGCTGCGGTTGATCAGCAGGCTTTGCTGCGGGCCCTCGTCGAGCAATTGCGCGGTCGGCACGACGGCTTCGCAGGACATGTACGCCCGCTGTGCCGCCAGGCAGAACAAGTCATCGAAGTAAGGATCGGGCCCGAGGTACTGGCCGTTCCCCCGCGCATCCGCCCGGTTCATGTGGATCAGCGCGACATCCAGCGACAGGGCGGGCACGGCAACGAACTCCTCGCCGTCGGCGTACGGTGACCGCACGGTACGCAGCTGCGGGTTGATCCGCAGCACGTCCGAACCGAGGCCGGCCCGCATCGGCAGGAACGGCAGCCGGTGCGCCGCGGCGAGCAGCCCGAAGTGGAACATGCCCTCGTCCAGCTCGGTCAGCTCGATGGTGCCGCGCTGGCGCGCGAGCCGGAAATGCGGTTCCAGCGGGATCGAGTCGAGCGACACGAATCCGCACACCACTCTGCGGACCTGGCCGGCCGCAATCAGCAGGCCGATGTCCGGGCCGCCGTAGCTGACCACGGTGAGGTCGGTCAGGTCCGACCTGGCGATCGCGCGGACCAGTGCCATCGGCTTGCGCCGCGAGCCCCAGCCGCCGATGCCGATGGTCATGCCTGACCGCAGTTCGCCGACCACCGCGTCGGCAGTCATCACGGCCACGGCTAGCCCCTGTCCACGAACTCTTGCCTGGCCCGGTCGGAGATGCCGGTCAGGTTCAGCTCGAACGTGAAGCCCTGCTCGTACCGGTAGGACCTGCGCATGTCGACCGGCTCGATGCCGTTGAGCGACTGCTTGGCCAGCCGCAGGATGTCGCCGTCCTTCGCGGCGATCTTCGCCGCGAGCTCGCGGGCCCTGGCCCGCAGTTCCGCCCCCGGCACGACGTCCAGCACCGTGCCATAGCTCTTCAGCTCCAGGGCGGGAACGTGGTCACACGTGTACACCATCTTGCGCATCAACTGCTGCGGCACAAGGCGAGCCAGATGCGTCGCGGCCCCGAGCGCGCCCCGGTCAACCTCGGGCAGCCCGAACGTCGCATCATCGGCGGCCAGCACGATGTCGGCGCTGCCGGCCAGGCCGACCCCGCCGCCAAGGCAGAAGCCCTGCACCGCGGCAATCACCGGCACCGCGCACTCGTAGACGGCGGCAAACGCGGCGAAGCAGCCCCGGTTGGCACCGACCAGCGCGTCGTAGCCCTCGGCGGCTTGCATTTCCTTGATATCGACGCCGGCGCAGAAGCCGCGCCCCTCCGCGGCCAGGATGACGGCCCGCACGCCGGGATCCTGGCCGGCCCCTGTGATCACTTCGGCCAGGTCGAACCAGCCCTGAACGGGCAGCGCGTTGACCGGAGGAAAGTTGATGACGACCTCCGCGACGCCACTGCTGACGTGCAGCTCGATCGACATCGAGAAGTACCTCGCTCGCATTGAACCTAGCGTTTGCTTGGTGAGCGTAACACGAGGGATCTGCGTGCTGAGCGCGCTTGCTCGCCTCAGGACCGGCGGCCGCGCATTCTTGCCTTAGCCTGACATTGAGGTATTAAATACTCCATGTACCGCGGCTCGGGGATGCAGCCGCGCGCATCGGAGGTAGCAGCCGTGAAAGCCATGCCCCGCTTCGTTACGCTCGCTGCCGTTGCCAGCCTGGGCCTGGCCGCCCTGCTGAGCGCGGCCGGGCCAGCCGCCCAAGCCTCGGCCAGGACGCCGGCGCACTCGTTCCGGATCAAGGTCGCGGGCATTGGCCACGACGGCGGCAAGGCCATCGTTTATGCCAACATCTACGGCACCGATTACGTCCCCATCTACGTGCAGCACGGCAAGGCCGTCTCCGTGCCCGCCGGACCTGCCTGGATCGCCGCCTCGGTCGTAGCGATCGGCGGGCAGGGGCAGGTCACCAGCACGACGCTGGTCGCGCGCAAGGTCACGATCTCCCGCAGCGGGACTATCACGCTGGACGCCAGGCCGGGCAGGCTGGTCAGGGTCTCGCTGCCGGGCGTGCCGGAAGCGACAGATACCGGTGACGAGGTGACGGCATGCATGCCCGGCGGCTTCGTGACCGGTGCGCCGGTCACTGCCGCCGGGGCCGGGGGCAGTGTCTACGCCGACCCGGTGCGAGCGAAGGGCATGGACTTCAGTTACACCAGCTCCTGGCAGGGACCCGGGGCGTCCTACCTGATCAGCGGGCAGTCCGGCGGCGGAATCCCGCACAAGCCCGATTACCGCGCACAGTTGTCGAGCATGGCCAAGGTCCGGTTCGTCGTCCGCAGCGGCGAGGCGAGCGGCCGGCTGGACGCTCTCGTGCTGCAGGGCACCGGCCCCTGCTCCGCTGGGGTGGGGATCGGCAACCAGGCGCCGGAGGAGGACACGACCTTCACCGAGTACGTGTCGGCAGGCCGCTGGCAGGCTCAGCTCGACGGTTACCGGTCGTTCTGGCAGAGCACCCGCCATTTCGCCGCCGGGCGCAACTACACAGACACTTTCGGCGGCGCCGTCTTCGGGCCCGGTCAGGACTTCCCGAATGTCCAACAGGACGGGCTCAGTTTCTACCCGGAAGGCCCGATCAGCGATCCGGAACAGGACAGTTTCGTCTGCTGCGACGTGAGCCGGATCACGCTGTCGTCAGGCGGTCACGTGGTCAAGACAGCTGTCCTGTCGGAGTGGAAGCAATTGCGCGCCTTCGGTGCGCGCCTGCACTCGTCGCCGGCCTGGTACACGATGCGTGTGTTGTCCAGGCGCCGGGTGCCCGGCGTGAAGACTCCGCCCGGCATCTTGTCTCCGCAGGTCCTTGTGGTGTGGCACTTCCGTGCCGGGCCGGTGCCGCTTGGCAACTACGGCGGCGTCGAGGTGCCGGTCACGGCAACCCGGTATGTCCCGCAAGGCCTCAACCTGCAGAACCAGGCGGCGCCGGACAGCGCCACGGTGCTCGGTGTGCACGTTGACTGGGCCAGCCAGCTAAGTTTCAAGTCGGCCCGCAGGTCGCGGCTAACGACAGTCCTGATTCAGTTCTCCGTCAACGACGGCAAGACCTGGCAGACCGTGCGACTGGCCCGCCACGGCAGCGGCTGGCTCGCCACCATCCCCGATCCCGGCAGCGGCTACGTATCGCTGCGGTCGACGGTCATCGACTCGCGCGGAGACAGCACCGTCGAGACCATCGACCGCGCCTACGCCATCAGCTGAGCGGGGCGATAGCTGGACAATGAGCTATGCGCTTTGTCTTCAGCCCGCCGGCCACCGAGGTATCGGGACTGCTCACGCTGCCCTGGACGCAGGCGCTGGAGGACTGGCGGGACCAGCGGATGGTCGAGATCCGCCAGCGCGGCATCTCCCGTCATGTCGTCAGGTTCGTCGCCGACGGCGGCGAGTTGTTCGCGCTGAAGTCGATCAGCGAGAACCTGGCGAGGCGCGAGTACCGGCTGCTGCGGTCCCTGGCCGGCCTGAGTATCCCGGCCGTCGAGGTTGTCGGCGTCGTGGTCGACCGCGAGCCGGCCGAAGTGACTGCTCGCTGTCCAACGCCCTGTTCCGAGCCGACGCGGGTGCCTTCCAGGCCTACCTGGTCGACGCCGAGACCAGCGAGCAGCACCCGCAGCTGACCGACGGGCAGCGGGCCTTCGATCTCGAGCTGGCATCAGAACGCGTCTGCGGCGAGCTGATGGACCTGCAAGCAGGCGAGTTGCTGCCCGACGACGTCGACCCGATCGAAGTCAGCGAGGACACTGATCGCCGATGCTGACGGCACCAGGCTGCGAGTGCGCACCAGGGTCGCGGAGTCCGGCCAAAGCAGCAGGGAACTGTTCCGTCGCACCGGCATCGGTGCCGAGGAAAACCAGGCCAGGCGACTGCTCAACGACATCGCGAGCTTCCGCGCCTACCTGGAGCAGCGCGATGGCCATCCGGTGTCGGAGACCGTCGCGGCACATCGCTGGCTGGAAGAGGTCTACGACCCGGTCACCGCCGCTACGCCCGAGGGACTGCACGGACGGCTGGCGCCGCCGGAGATCTTCCACGAGATCCTGGAACACCGCTGGTACATGTCCGAGGCGGCGGGCCGCGACGTCGGGACGACCGCCGCGGCCCGGTCGTATTTCGATACCGTGCTGCCCGCCGTCCCTGAGCCGCTAGCCGATACGGCGCTCGATCTGCCCGATGACGCCGAGGTTGCTACCTGACGCCTGTGCGGGCCGCCTAGCATGTCGGCCATGCGCGGCGAGCAGCACTTCGGTCGGTCCGTCCTCATCACCGGCGGTACGCAGGGCATCGGCGCGGGCATCGCCCGCGCGTTCTTGCAGTCGGGCGGAAACGTGCTGGTCTGCGGCCGCACCGAGCCGGCCGACCCCGGCCAGTTGCCGTCGGCCGACGGGCGCAGCGCGGTGTTCTGCCGGGCCGACGTGCGTGATCCTGAGCAGTGCAGCAGGCTGGTGCTGACCGCGGCCGAGAAGTTCGGCCGGGTCGATGTGGTCATCAACAACGCGGGCGGGTCCCCTGAGGCCGCCGCAGCCTCGGCGTCACCACGTTTCCATCAGAAAATCATCGAGCTCAACCTGACCGCGCCGCTGCACGTTGCGCAGGCGGCCAACGCGATCATGCAGAACCAGCAGGACGGCGGCTCGATCATCATGATCGGCAGCGTCAGCGGGACCAGGCCGTCGCCCGGCACCGCCGCCTACGGCGCGGCTAAGGCCGGCCTGCATCACCTGGTCACCAGCCTGGCCATCGAATGGGCGCCGAAAGTGCGGCTGAACTGCGTCGCGCCTGGATTTGTCGAGACCGGCACCGCCGGAGGCCACTACGGCGACGCCGACGCCACCGCGGCGATCCGGCACACGGTGCCGTTGCAGCGGTTCGCGACGCCCGCCGATGTCGCGGCAGCCTGCCTGTTCCTGGCGTCGCCGCAGTCCGCCTACCTGAGCGGGTCAACGCTGCTGCTGCACGGCGGCGGCGAGCGGCCCGCCTTCCTCTCGGCCCGCGACCGGACGTAACCACGGCGCGGCCTACCCTCGGCCGCCGCGCCGGTATACCCTCCGAGGAAATAGAACACGTTTCAGTTGAGGGGCACGTGATGGTTACATCGATCAAGTCTCACCGGGATGACGTCGGTCTCACCGACGGCGAACTGCTGATCGACGGGTCGTGGGGATCCGGCACCGGCGAGCAGGGCTGGACGCACAGCCACCCGGCTACCGGCGAGGACGTGGCCTCGTTCCCGGTAGCCAGCGCCGAGGACGTGGACCGCGCGGTCCGCGCCGCGCGCCGGGCCTTTGACGAGGGCCCGTGGCCGCGCATGCGCGCCGGCGAGCGGATCCGGCTGCTGCACAGGATCTCCGACCTCGTCCGGGCGCACGGTGGCGAATTGCTCGCACTGCAAGCCCTCGACAACAGCGTGCCGATCAGCTTCGGAGCGGTCTACGGGATGTCGGCCGGGTTCGTGGCCGATGTGTTCGACCATCACGCCGGCTGGATCGACAAGCTGACCGGCGACACGCTGCCGGCCTACCAGGGCGGCGACCACCTGACCATGACGCTTGCGCGAGCCGATCGGCGTTGTCGCGGCGATCGTGCCGTGGAACGCGCCGCTGCTGCTGACCGCGCAGAAGCTCGCGCCGGCGCTGGCCGCGGGCTGCACCGTCGTGCTGAAGCCGTCGGAGTTCGCGACGTTCTCCGTGCTGCGACTGGTCAAGCTGATCGAAGAGGCCGGGCTGCCGGCCGGCGTGCTGAACGTCGTGACAGGTCCTGGCGACCCGACAGGCGACGCCCTGATCAACCACCCGCTGGTCGACAAGATCTCCTTTACCGGCAGCCGGGCGGTCGGGCGGAAGATCATCGAAGCCTCGGCCGGCACGTTCAAGCGGGTCAGCCTGGAGCTCGGCGGCAAGAGCCCGGCGCTGGTCTTCGCCGACGGCGACGCCGGCACTGCCGCCGCGCTGACCATGGGCACGGTCACGCTCGGCCTGTCGGGCCAGGTGTGCCTGGCCCAGACCAGGGCGCTGGTGCACAGGGACAAGGTAGAAGAGTTCAACGGGATGGCCGAGATGATCGCGGGGATGGTCAGCTACGGCAACCCGTTCGACCCGGCAGTCACCTCCTCGCCGCTGATCAACAGCCGACAGCTGGACCGCGTCCTCGGCCTGATCGGCAAGGGCCAGGAGGAGGGCGCGCGGCTGGTGTGCGGCGGCACTCGCGGCGACGGCGACCTGGCGGCCGGCAACTTCGTCGCGCCGACGCTGTTCAGCGACGTGCACAACGACATGACGATCGCCAGGGAAGAGGTGTTCGGGCCGGTGCTGTCGGTCATCCCGTTCACCGACGAGGACGAGGCGATCCGGATCGCCAACACCACCGAGTACGGGCTTGCGGCGACGGTCTGGACCAACGATGTCAAGAAGGCGATCCGGATGACCAAGGCGTTGCGCGCGGGCACCGTCGGCATCAACGGCTACGGCCTGGAGCCGCACGCGCCGTTCGGCGGGTACCGGCAGTCCGGCATCGGGCGCGAGGGCGGCCGGACCGCGATCGAGGCCTATACCGAATTGAAGACAGTCATGCTGCCGTTCACCGACGAGATGATGTGACCGGTGGCGGCCGGAAATGGCGGTGCCTGAAGCCACGGATAAGGCATGACCCGCCCTTATTTGCCCTAGGTTCATTACCCTGATGTCCATGGGGGATGACGCCGCGCAGGCCAGCGGCCTGACTGTCGGCCTGCTCGGTCCGGTCGAGGTGTACGTGAGGGACTCGGCCGCCGGAATCTCCCAGCCGAATCTGCGGGTGCTGCTGGCGATGCTGGCACTGTCGGCCAACCGCGTCGTGCCGGTCAGCACGCTGATCTACGCGCTGTGGCAGGAGGATGCCTCGCGGCAGCGCGAGAAGAACCTGCACGTCCAGGTTCACCTGCTGCGGCGCAGGCTCGCCCAGCTAGAGCCGGAACGGCCCACCTCGCGGATCGTCACCGCGCCGCCCGGGTACCGGCTGCAGCTGACCGACGGTGAACTCGACGTCACCTCGTTCGCCGCGCTGGCCAGGAAGGGCCGGAGGCTGGCCGAGGCCGGACAGCCTGCCGCTGCCAGCGGCGTATTGGATCAGGCGCTGCGGCTATGGCGCGGCCCGGCGCTCGGCGATGTCGCCTTCGCCAGCCCGCAGCTGGAGGCAGAAGCGTCCGGCCTGGAGGAGCAGCGGCTGGCCGCGCTGGAAGACCAGGCGGACGCCGACCTGGCGGCCGGCCGCCACGCCGACCTGGCAGGTCACCTGCGCAGCCTGATCGCGCAGTACCCGCTGCGCGAGCGGCTGCGCGCGCAGCTGATGCTCGCCCTGTACCGGTGCGGACGGCAGGGCGATGCGCTGGCCGAGTATCAGCACACCAGGCGCGCCCTGGACGAGGAACTCGGCGTTGATCCGTGTGCGCAGCTGCAGGCGCTGCAGCGGCAGATCCTGGCGGCCGACCCGCGGCTGGACGTCCCGGCCGGCCGTGCGGCCGTCGAGGTCTTCAGCACGGCAGCTGCCGGCGGACCTGCGGGCAATGCCGCCGAGCGCCGCCAGCCGGGCCAGCCCGCCCGCGCGGATCAGGCGGGCCGTGCCGATCAGCCAGATCAGCCGACCGAACGGCGCGAGCCGCGCGCGGACCAGGACCGGAGCGCGGACTCCGCCACGGGGCGCGGCGTGCCACGCCAGCTCCCGGCCGGCGTGCGTCACTTCGCCGGGCGGGACGCCCAGTTGACCGAACTGGATGAACTGCTGGGCGATGCCGCCCCCGCAGATTCCGCGACGATCGTGGTGATTACTGGCACGGCTGGCGCTGGCAAGACAGCGCTGGCCTTGCACTGGGCGCACCGCGCGGCCAGCCATTTCCCCGATGGCCAGCTGCACGTCAACCTCCGCGGCTACGACCCCTCCGGTATGCCGGTCAGCCCCGCTCAGGCGACCCGCGGGCTGCTGCTCGGCCTCGGCGTGCCGCGGGAGGAAATCCCGGATACCGAGGACGCGCAGGGCGGGCTGTACCGCAGCCTGCTCGCCGACCGGCGCGCGCTCATCGTGCTCGACAACGCGCGTGATGCCGACCAGGTCAGGCCGCTGCTACCCGGCGGCGCCGGCTGTCTGGTGCTGGTGACGAGCCGGTCGGCCATGACCGGCCTGGTTGCCGCCGAGAACGCCTACCCGGTGCCGCTCGGCCTGCTGGCTCAGCGCGAGGCGGAGGCGTTGCTGGCGACAAGGCTCGGACCAGCGCGGACGGCGGCCGAACCGGAAGCGGTCGAGCAGATCATCGGCCTGTGCGCCGGGCTGCCGCTGGCCCTCGCGATCGCGGCGGCGCGCGCCGCCGCGCTGCCCGGGCTGCCGCTCAGCGCGCTGGCCGGGGAACTCGCCAGCGAACCTGACCTGCTCGACGCGCTCGACACCGGCGACCAGATGACCAGCCTGCGGGCGGTGTTCTCCTGGTCCTACCGGCAGCTGCCCGGCGCCGCCGCGCGGATGTTCCGCCTGCTGGCCAGCCACCCAGGACCTGACGTCTCGGTGACCGCGGCCGCCAGCCTGGCCGGCGTGCAGCGACCGCAGGCCCGCCGGACCCTCGCGGAGCTGGCCGCCGCGAGCCTGCTCACC
The DNA here is from genome assembly GCA_963767215.1 of uncultured Actinomycetota bacterium. Taxonomy (GTDB): domain Bacteria; phylum Actinomycetota; class Actinomycetes; order Streptosporangiales; family Streptosporangiaceae; genus JAJYUU01. The sequence goes on along the minus strand of CAVYDE010000010.1, from coordinate 182,367 downwards.
GAGCACGGGCCGAGCCGGTACGTGCTGCACGACTTGCTCCGTGTCTATGCGGCCGAGCAGGTGCCCGACGCGGACGCTGAGCCGGAGCGGCTCGCCGCCGAGGCCCGGCTTGTCGATCACTACCTGCATACGGCCTACGCGGGCACGCTGCTGCTCGCGCCGCTCGGGCACCCGATCACGTTGGCGAAGACGCTGCCTGGCGTGCTGCCGGAAGATCTGACCGGCAGCGCGCAGGCGCTGGCCTGGTTCCGGATCGAGCTCAGGGTGTTGCTCGCGACCGTGTCGCTGGCGGCCAGGCGCGGCTTCGACCGGCAGGCCTGGCAGCTGCCCTGGACGCTGCGCACCTTTCTGGACGCGCAAGGGCTGTGGCACGACTGGGATGCTGTCAATCAGGTAGCACTCGCCGCAGCCGGGCGCTTGCAGGATCAGAACGGCCTGGGCTGGACCCATCACCGGATGGCTCAGGTCTGCAGCCTGACCGGATCGGTGCAGGACAGCATCGCGCACAACTCGCTGGCGCTGACTCACTTCGGGCTGGCCGGCAATCTGGCCGGCCAGGGTTCCGCGCATCTCGGCCTGTGCATCTCGCTCAGCCATCAAGGTGACCACCGGGCAGCCCTGGACCACGGCAACCAGGCGCTCGCACTGTTCCGTGCCGAAGCTGACCAGGTAGGCGAGGCATATGTGCTGCACCTGGTCGGGCTGGAGCTCGCCCAGACTGGCGAGACGGGTGCCGGGCAAGAGCACTGCACCGAAGCAGTCGAACTGTACGGGGAGCTCGGCGACCTTGGCGGGCTCGCCGATGCCTGGCGGAGCCTCGGCACGCTGCACAGGCAAGCGGCAGAGCACGACGAGGCCGTCGCGTGTTTCCAGCAGTCGCTGATGCTGTCAGCCGAGCTGGGCGACCGCCTCGGGCAGGCATCGAGTCTGATCTGCGCTGGCGATACGCACGACGACGCGGGTGAGTTTCCGGCCGCGCGGGAGACATGGCAGCAAGCCATCGAGTTGCTCGGCAGCGCACAGCACCCGGATTCCGACCGAGTAAAGGCCAGGCTGGCCGAGACGGCCGAGACGGCCGAGACGGCCGAGATGGCTGAGCCGGCGGCAAGCGCGGCCATGCCCGCCAAGCAGCGTCGGGCAACCGCCGCGACCGGTCGGTCTGCCCAGGCCGAGTAGCCAGCCGGATCCTGGCCACGCAGCTGTACCGGCGCAGCCACGCGCGCGAAACCGGCTGCCTGGCACGCGAAAGCGCGAAGAAACCGCCAGCAAACCGGCAGGCCGCACGATGACATCACCGGCACCGATCCATCAGGTCAGGACCGGGGCCGGTGGGGCGTCAGTTCATGGCGCAGCGCCGGAGTTCGGGCGCGTTTCAGGGGCAGCGCCCGGACTCCGGCGCAGGGCCGCCAGCCAGCGGCTAACCCGGCTTCCTGCCGCCCCTAATCGAGCACTACCACGTCCGCGCCGGCCTCTCGCACCTGCGCCATGCACGATCCGGCGACCTGGCTGATGGCGCCTGCCATGTCCGCGACCCTCGTGCAGTCCTCGCTGCCAGCCAGATCGGCGGCACCCGCCCGGTCCAGTACGCGCGGCAGATTGCTGAGCTGCCCGGCCAGCCAGGCAAAGGGATCAGCGGTCAGGAGCGGGTCCCATTCCCGTTCGCAGGGCTCGCTGCCGTCGAAGCGCGGATGGAAATGCGCCCGGTCGAAGTTTCCGGGGCCGCCGGAACTGAGAGTGAAGATATCCGCCCGCCAGATCGGCCGGGACAGCGTCATGACCTTTGCCGCGAATTCAGTGGCGGCATCGGCGGCGGTGCCGACGCTCAGGCGCTGCAACTCGGCCCGGACGCCGATCTCGTCGCCGTCCGCCGCTCGCTCCATCCATAGCTGCAGCGTCACGCCGAGCTGATCGAACAGAAAGGCATGGCGCAGGTGCCCCTCCCAGCTGACGGTGCCTGACCGCCTGAGCTCCAGCATTTTCCTCAGCTCACTTCTCGTGAATCAATGGTGACGTCATCCGGCGCAACGACTCCCTGGGCCTTCGACAAGGTCAAGATTAACGTCAACTGCCGCGCCCGCCTGGCGCGACTCCGCAGCATGCCGTTGCGATCGCCGTCACACACTAGGCCGGCGGCACAGACTGGCACCGCTGCGGCCCGGCTGCTCACCCGATCAGAAGTTCGCTCGCTGCTGCGCTGGCCTGAGCTCATAGCGGCCGCTTAACAGCGGCGACTTCCGACAGATCCCGCCCGGTCAGCGGGCATCGACGCGCTGCGCTGGCTCGGGTGAGACTGGTCCGGGGCAGAATCGTGGTCATGCGGCAACTGGCGGCACTGGATGAGATGGACGCGGCGATCCGGTCCGCCGAGTTCACGAAGATCACTAGCGTGCTGACGTCCCGCGACGGCGAACTGCTGCACGAGTTCTACGCCGACGGGATCACCGCGGACACCCGGCACAACACCAGGTCCGCCACCAAGACCGTGGCCGGCCTGCTGACCGGCATCGCGATCGACCAGGGCCTGATCGCCAGCGTGCAGGCGCCGGTGCTGTCGTTCTTCAGCGACAGGCAGCCGGTCGCCAACCCGGACCCTGGCAAGGACGCGATCACGCTGGCCGACCTGCTGACGATGAGCTCGGCCTTGCAGTGCAACGACGACGACGAGAACTCGCCGGGCAATGAAGAGCTGATGTACGACCTGGACGACTGGGTCCAGTTCGCCCTCGACCTCCCGGTCAAGCCCGCCGCCCGGCCGGCCACCGGAGTACAGGGGCCGTATCGCCAGTTCAGCTACTGCACCGCAGGCGTCGGCGTGCTCGGCGAGCTGCTGGTCCGTGCCACCGGCCGCCCGGTGCAGGACTTCGCGCACCAGGCGCTGTTCGCGCCGCTCGGTATCTCCGGCGAACAGTGGAAACTCAACCCGGCGGGAATCGCGTTCACCGGCGGCGGCCTGGAGCTCACGAGCGGAGACCTGCTCAAGCTTGGCCAGCTGTACCTGGACGGCGGCAGCTGGCACGGGCGGCAGGTCGTGTCCCGGCAGTGGGCCGCCGACTCACTGAGGCAGCACGTGCGGATCGATGACCAGACGGGCTACGGCTACCTGTGGTGGCTGCGCACGCTGACGCCGGCCGGCGGCAGGCAGGTGCCTGGCTACCTGATGCAGGGCAACGGCGGCAACAAGGTCGCCGTCTTCCCCAGCCTGCGCCTTGTCGCGGTGCTGACGTCGGTCAACTTCAGCACGCCCGGCATGCACCAGCAGACCGACCGGCTGCTGACCGAGTACATCCTGCCCGCGCTCGGCTGACCGGCCGTCGCTAGCCATCCCCAGGTAGCACAGCCGGCAACCCGAGGGCAGGGAACATGGCATAACCGAATGTCGTGATCTCGGCGATCGCACCGTCCTCGATCCGCAGCACGTCAAGTTTGAACGGGCGGAAGCCCGAGTCACCAGGCCGGCGCAGGTAACTGCCGGCGGCCAGCATCCTGTTCACCGACGCAGGCCGCAGCCGCCAGTCGCCGTCGCGGCCCGCACCGAAGGCCCGCTCGAACAGCGGCGCCATCGCGGCAAGGCCCTGGTAGCGATACGGGTTGGGCGGCATGGTGATCCGGATGTCCGCCGCGGCGATCCGCGCGATCGCGGCCGGGTCGAGACGCTCGTGCGCGGAGATGAACTCCTGCAGCAGCAGCCGCTCTGCGGTAGTCGGCTGGCGGGCCTGCCAGTCCGCCCGGCGGGCCGGGAGGTGCTCGCGCATCAGCGACCTGGCCCTCTGCACTGCGCTGTTGGCCGCCGCGACACTGGTCTGCAGCAGCGCGGCGGTATCGGCGGCCGACCAGCCGAGTACGTCACGTGCTACGAGCGCGGCGCGCTGCCGCGGCGCGAGGACTTGCAGCGCGGTCAGGAACGCCAGTTCGATCGTCTCGCGCCCGACGGCAGCCGCTTCCGGCCAGGACCCGGCCGCCGAGATCTCGTCCAGCAGCCGGTCCGGGTAGGGCTGCAGCCACGGTACGTCGGCGTGCGTGGCCGCGGCCTTGGTCAGGCGCGCGCGTGACCGCAGCATGTCCAGGCTGACGTTGGTGGCGATTCGGTAGAGCCAGGCCCGGTACCGTCCGCCGCAATCGAACTCGGCCCGCCCGCGCCATGCCCGCAGGAACGTCTCCTGCGCCGCGTCCTCGGCGTCTTCGAAGGACGCCAGCATGCGGTAGCAGTGCACGTGAAGCTCTCGCCAGTGCAGCTTCGTCAGCTCGGCGAACGCGTCCTTGTCCCCGGCAGCCGCGGCCACGGCCAGGTCGCCTGAATGGGCGGCCGCTGGCGTCATCGTGCAGCCTCGCCTGGCCTGACTTCCTGGACGAGCCAGCCGGTGCCGTCCGGGTCGCTGAAGGACAGGAAGGAGTTGTAACTGGCCCGCTGGGGATCGGGACCTGGCATCTGACCGTTCTGGCCGAAATGAAAGACCTCGCTCGGGTCCGCGCCGCGGCCAGCCAGCTCAGCCCGCGCCTCGTCGATGTCCGCCACGATCAGGTGCAGGCCCTGCAGCGATCCGGCCGCCTCGGCATTGCGCATCAGGGTGACCGAGCACGCTGATCCAGGCGGCGTGAGCTGCACCACCCGGAAGTCCTCGCCGGCCCGGTGGTCTACGTCCAGCCGGAATCCGGCCTGCCGGATATAGAAGTCCTTAGCGCGGTCCACGTCCGACACCGGGATAATCACCAGCTCGAGCTTGAAGTCCATGTCAGCAGCCTTTCGCGGATCGGGTCGCGCCCTGCGGGCCGGGCGCGATCAGGTCACTGGGTACGGCCGATACAACGAGCGCCGCGGCGAGAACTCATCGCTGCCGCGATCAGAAAGTATCCGCCCCTGGTGGCTGCGGCGCTCACGCCGGGAGCACTCAGGACCGGGTGCAGGTGATGGTCAGGCCAGAGAAAGTCGTGCTGGCACCCGTGCTGGCTGTGCCGATCCCGCGCCATCCGCGGTGATCGCACAAGCCGTCGGGTTACTGGCCGAAGCCGATCGTCTCGCTGGCTAGCGCCAGGGTGTCCTCGCACAGGAACCCCGCGCCTGACGGCCCGGTGGAGAAACCCGATAGCGCGCTGGCGATTGCGTCGAGCGTCCACATCCCGTCGGCAGACCCGTGCTCCTTGGCCTGGAACGTGGCCGCGACCGTCGGCGGCGCCAGCACGGCCGCAACGCCGCCGTGCACGATGAAGACCTCGCCGTTGATGTTCGCCGCCGCCGGACTTGCCAGGTAGGTGACCAGCGGCGCGACGTACTCAGGCGCCAGCGGGTCTGGCCCCCTCTGCGGCGCGGCGCCCATCAGGTCGCCCGTCATCGCGGTGCGCGCCCGCGGGCAGATCGCGTTCGCGCGCACGCCGTACCGAGCGCACGACCGCGCCGTGGTCAGCGTCAGCGCGGTGATGCCGCCCTTGGCCGCCGAGTAGTTCGGCTGACCCGACGAGCCCAGCAGGAACGCCTCGGAGGAGGTGTTGATGACCCGCGCGTACACCTCGCCGCCTGCCTGCTTGCTGGCCTCCCGCCAGTAGGCCGTGGCGGCGCGGCTCGTCAGGAAGTGACCGCGCAGGTGCGTGCGCAGGACCAGGTCCCACTCTTCCGGTGACATCGAGAAGATCATCTTGTCGCGCAGCACACCCGCGTTGTTCACCAGGATGTCCAGCCGGCCGAACTCGCCGAGCGCCGTTGCCAGCAGCGCCTGGGCAGTCGACCAGTCACCGATGTCGCCAGGGCAGGACGCGGCCGTGCCGCCCGCGGCCCTGATCTCGGCGGCGACTCCGTCGACCACGTTGCTATCCAGGTCGTTCAGCACGACACTGGCACCCGCGGCGGCGAGCGCCACGGCCTCGGCGCGGCCGAGCCCCTGCCCCGCGCCGGTCACGATCGCGGTGCGGCCCGCCAGGCTCACCTGGTCAGTCATCTTGAGCACTCCCTCGTCAGTACCCTGGCCCGGACAGCATGCCGCCGTCGACGACGAACTCACTGCCGGTGCAGTAGGACGACTCATCCGAGGCCAGGTACACCACCAGGTGCGACACCTCCGACGACTTGGCGAACCGCGAGATGGGCAGCGAGCGCATGAAGCCCTCGCCGTCGCTGATGTCGGTGAACGACTCGAACGCGGTCGCTGTCATCGTCGTCATGATCCCGCCAGGATGCACCGAGTTGACCCGGATGCCTGCCTTGCCGAGTTCCTGCGCAGCCGACCGGGTGACGCCGCGCACGCCGAACTTGCTGGCGCTGTAGGCAGACATGCCCGCCGCGCCCTGGAATCCCTCGACCGAGGAGATGTTGATGATCGAGCCGCCGCCGGCCGCGGTCATCGGCTCGATGACGTTCTTGACCCCGAGCCATTCGCCGACCAGGTTGACGTCGATGACCTGGCGGAACTCGGTGAGCGTCATGTCGGCGATCTTCTTGTGCATGAGGATGCCAGCGTTGTTGACCAGCACGTTGAGGATGCCGAATGTCTCGGTGGTGGCGGCCACCGCGGCGGCCCAGTCGGCCTCGCTCGTCACGTCCTGGTGGATGTAGCGGCAGTTGTCCGCGCCGAGCTCGGCGGCCAGTTCCTTGCCCTTGTCGTCGAGCAGGTCACCGAGCACCACCTTCGCGCCCGCGGCGACGAAATGCCTCGCGTGCGACTTGCCCATGCCCCGCGCGCCGCCCGTGATCAGCGCTACCTTCCCGTCGAGCCGGCCCATCGTCACCTCTCCGGTTGGCGCCGTCGGCACTGAACCAAACGCTTGCTTGGTGCAGACTAACAGCTAGGCGGACGCTGCGGCAGTCACGGAATGCCCCGGTTCGGCCTGGCGGCAGACGGCCCGCGGGCGGCCGGATTGGTGATCCCGTCGAACAGCAACTGCAGGAAGGCGTCCACGACCTGATCGGTGCTGAACCCGCCGGCTTGCCGCCAGTTGGCCGGCAGCCAGAGGATGTCGCGCAGCAGCCGGTAGGTCAGCTTGACGTCAAGGTCGGGCCTGAAGAGCCCGTCCTGCTTGCCCCGCTCCAGCTGAGTGATCCAGATCCGCTCGATCTCCCGCAAGTCCTTGCGCAGGTAGGCGAACCTGGGCTGGGTGAAGAAATAGTTCCAGTCGTTCTGCAGCATGGTCAGCGCAGCGTGGTGGCGGGTCAGGGTATGGCTGCTCGACCTGACGATCCGCTCGATAACCTCGGCCGGGCTTGCCGCGGCGCTGACGGCCGAGCGGTAGTCGACGAGCACTTCGTTGAGGAAGCCGGACAGGATCTCGTCCCCGATCGACTCTTTGGAGTCGAAGTGATGGTAGAGGCTGCCGGACAGGATGCCAGCGGCGTCAGCGATCTCGCGGACCGTCGTCGCGCGGAAGCCCTTCTGCGCGAACAGCTCACCGGCCAGCCTGATCATGTCCGCGCGCCGCTGCGACCGGGCGGTGCCGTTCGCGGCGGGCTCCTCGCGGCCGGCCGGCTGGCTCTTGCGCGTGCTGCTCACCGCGCCATTATGGCTGGTGACCGCGCAACCTCCCAAGCGCTTGCTCGATCAGCGGTCGGGCTAGCGGTCCGCGGGATGACTCGCGGCCAGCGCAGCTCCCACCTGGTCTGCCAGCGCCACGGCGACGAGCAGGTGCTCGCAGGTCGGCCGCGCTGCCGGGTCAGGCTGCAGCAGGAACCTGCCCTGCAGCAGGCCGCCGTTCTCCACGAGCAGTTCCGTCCCTGCTCCGGCCGCCAGGCCGTGGGTCCGCGGGTCGACCACCCGGCCCGCCAGTACCACGGTGCCGTCGTGGCAGATCCTCGCCGGGCGGCCGATCCCGGCCACGCCATGCTGGAACTGGCACGATCGCAGCGACAGCAACGCGACCAGTGACGCCGATACCTGGTCGATCAGCGCCGAGGGCGAGTCCCCGGCTGCTACCGCTCGCGCGGCCGCGTTGATGCCGTCCAGGTAGCCGCGCGGCTGGCGGCCGCGTACTGCCGTCTGCCCCAGACCGCGATCTCCGTGACGACCGCGCCGATGACGAGCAGCAGCACGGTAGTCCAGACATCGGCAGCCCTGGTGATGCTGAAATGCTCATACGGCTTGGTGAGAAAGAAGTCGAACCACGCCGCCGCGGACACCGCGGCGGCAATTCCGGCCAGCCGGTTCCCCGCTGCCGCGACCGCGACGACTACCAGGATCAGCGCGAGCGCCGCGTCGGTGTTGGCGACGCGGTCCCGGAACGGGACCAGCGCGGCGGTCAGCGCGATCGGCGCGGCCAGCCCGGCCACCAGGGCCAGGCGATCCCGGCTCAGCCACGGCTGCACGTTCGGCCTGTTCATGGCTTCCACCTCATGGTTCTGGCAGGAGTCCGCGATTCCAGGCTAGCCCGGCTGCAGCACGCCGCCGCTGCCTGTTGACAACGCATACGTAACCCATGCACTCTGTAGTGCAGAGTTCTCTGCTGATTACTCTGCACTACAGAGGTCTGCACCGTAGCGAGGAGGGCCATGCACGGCAACGGGGAAGCCAGGTCCGACCAGCCAGAGGTTGCCGGCCTCGATCACGCCCGCGAGCTGACCGCGCAACTCGCGGCGCTGCGCGGCGCAGTCAGAAAAGACAGGCGGGCAACATCGCTGCCGCTCCTGGTACTCGGCGGCGCCGCTGCCCTGGCGCTAGCTCCTGCGGTCGCGCGGCCGGAGTCGGGATGGACCACCGGGCCGGCCCGGCCCTTCAGTCGGTGGTCATCGTCGCGGGTTTCGCCATCATCTGGCTCGCCGAGCGGCGCCGCGCCGCCACCGCGGGAGTAGGTACCGGCCGCGGCTTCGGCCTGGCCGCGATCGTCACGCTGATCTTGCTGATCATTCCCGGCGGGCTTATTGCCTCGCTGATCGCCGGCCCGTTCCTCGCCTTTGCCATCGGCCTGCTCATCGCGGGCATGATGCAAGGCAACAAGGTCATCATCTGGTTCGCCGCCGGGGTCGGGGTTGTCGGGATCGTCAATCACTTCCACTGGTTCACCAACCGGCTGCCGCTGTCTGTGTGGCGGCCCTGGGAAGAGCCGGCGATCAGCCTGCTGCTTGCCCTGCTGACAGTCGCGGCCGGCCTGCTGTGGTGGCGGCGGGAGAGCCGCGCGGCGTGACCGACGACCACCCGGCCATGACCTTTGACGAGGTCGTGCACCAGCGCGCGCGGCTCGCCATCATGTCCGTGCTGGCCGAGGCCGGGCAGGCCGACTTCCCTTACCTCCGGAAGATCCTCGGCATGACCGACGGGAATCTCGGCCGGCACCTGGAGACCCTGGCGGCAGCTGGCCTGATCGTGATCAGCAAGGGCTACTACGGCAAGCGGCCGCGGACCTGGGCCGAGCTCACCACCGCTGGCCAGCGCGCGCTCGATGAGGAGCTGGCCAACATGCGAGCGCTGATCGAGCGCCTGGAGCGGGCCAGCCGCGACTGACCAGCGGCGCTCATCCCGCGGCGGGAGGCAGCCCGCCGACGGCGCTGAGCAACCGCCTGACCAGCAGCCGCCCGGCTGCGCCCGTCGCTAGCAGCGTCACCAGGCACGCCGCCGCGAGCAGCGCGTACGGGACGAGGTCCGACGTGGCCTGCGCGAGGGCGCCGCCGGCGGCAGCCGCGACGCCCTGACCGCTGGCCCACGCCAGATTGCCGAGGCCGAAAGCAAGTCCCTGGTTCAGGCTCAGCCGGTCGGCTCCGGTACTGAGCAGCGTCATAGCCGGCGTGAACAGCGTCCCGTAGGCCGGCATGCCGAGGATCAGCAAGACGATCAGCGCCGGTGCCGGAGCCACCACCGGCGCGAGCAGGCTCACCGCGACGGCAACGGCCAGCGAGATCCTGACCGACACCAGCGGGCTGCGGCGATCGGCCAAGCGCCCGCTGAGCGGCGCCAGCCCGGTCTCGATGGCGGCAGACGCCAGGAACGTCAGGCCGATCAGCGTCGCATCGACGCCCAGCCGGCTCAGCCGCAGCGGCGCGAGGACGTCGATCACGCCAAAGGCCAGCCCGGCCAGCGTGGTCAGCCACAGGCCGGCACTGAAGTGCACGTCCCGCAGCGCGGGCCACGCCGCCCGCAGCCGCTGCGGCGCGGCGGCATGCGGGCCCGGCACGACGAAGGCCGCGACCATCAGCGCAACGCCGGCCACCGCCGCGGCCGAGAACGCGGGACCAGTGCCGACCCGGCTCGCGATCGCGCCGACCACCGGGCCGAGCAAAGCCCCGCCCACCGCGGCGCCCAGCGCGCTCCCGATCAGCTCGCCCCGTCGCTCGGTCGGCGCCGCGGTCGCCAGCCAGGCCAGCCCGGCTGCCCAGGTGCACGAGCCGCCGAGCCCCTGCACGAAGCGGGCCGCGTCGAGCACGACCGGTTGTGACGCCCAGCCGAATACCAGCGTGGACAGGCTCATCAGCGTCAGGCCGAGCAGGACGACCTTGCGGTCGCCGAGCCGGGTAACCAGCACTCCGCCAGGAAGCGCACCGACCAGCGTGCCGATCGGGTAAGCCGCAACGAGCAGCCCTGCGCCTGCCTTCGACAGCCCGGCAGCGTGCGCGTAGTGCGGCAGCAACGGGGTGAGCGCAGTGAAGAAGATCGTGTCGACGAGCACGAGCGCGCAGACAAACACAAGCAGGACCCGGACCCGGGCTGGCAGGCTCGGCATCCAGCCGACGTTATCGCACGTGATCCGGCGCGCCGGTTCCGGGCAGAGTCCGATCTCGCGCTATTGCGGCGGAACCAGCCACCGCCTGAGAACGTCGAAAGGGAAGCGGCAACGATTGGGGAACCATGCAGCGACTGACGCGCACCACTCTCGGCGTCCTGGCGGTTGCGCTGACGACAGGCATCGTCGGCTGCGGCAGCCTAGGATCCGCGACGCCATCGGCTGCCCGCGCGCGCCAGCACGCCGCGGCCACCAGTTCCGCGGCCGCCGGCGGCGCCAGCGGAACCGGCCAGGGGGCCGGCACTCCGGCTGAACGGCTGGCGCGCGTACCCGCGGTGGCCAGGCGCGTCACTTGCGCGGCCGCCGAGCCCGCGAACGAAGGCGTCCCCCTTGCCCTGCTGCCTGGCGGCCAGGACATCCCGGCCGGGTTCAGTCCGGTGGCTGTCGTCGAATGCATCAACCTCGGGCAGTTCGGCCCGGGTCACGGCGCCGGCGCGGCAGAACGCAGGGAAGCGGCCGTCAGCGGGCTCGCCGGCCTGATGACGGCGTTGCGCCAGACGCAGGCAGAGCCGAGCCCGCCTGGTCCCGTCTGCATCGCCCAGCTCAGGGTCCCGTGGTTTGTCCTGGTCGGCCAGGACGGCCAGGTGATCAGGCCGCGACTGCCCGCCACCTTGTGCGGGCAGTCGACGGCCAGCCGCGTGCTGGCGAGCCTGAAAGCGCTGCCGTGGATCAACCTCGGCGTCGCGGTAGCGCCCCCGATCGTGAACCGCGAGCAGCCAGGCGCTCAGCAGGGGCCGGCGGATCCCGGTCCTGCGCAGTAGCAGGTGCAGGGAGTAACCGCTGCGGTAGCTACTGAGCGGCGGCCGCGCGGTAGGTCAGCACGACCACGCTCGGGCCGACCTTGCGGACATCGGCGAGTTCCAGGTCGGCAGGCACGCCGCTCTCGGGGAACAAGCGCTTCCCGTGCCCGAGAACTACCGGGTGGATCATCAGCCGGAATTCATCGACAAGCCCATGCCGGCGAAGGGATTCCGCCAGCATCGCGCTGCCAGCCACCAGAATGTCGCCCGCGTAGCGTTCCTTGAGCCTGCCGACCTCGGCCGGGAGGTCTGCGCTGACGATCGTGGTGTTGTTCCAGTTCGCCTCGGTCAAGGTCGCCGAGACCACCACCTTCGGCATCGAGTTCATTCGCTTCGCGAACTCTCCGGCGACCTCCTCCATGCCGGGCCAGGCAGCGGCGAAGCCTTGATACGTCACTCGGCCCAGCAGCATGACGTCGCTGGCCTGCAGTTCGTCCCACTTGTAGTGCTCGGACTCGGGTGCCGGGTGCCTGAAGCTCCAGCCGCCGAGGTCGAAGCCCTCGGCGCCGCCCGGGTCTTCCATCACGCCGTCGATGCTGACGAATTCGCTGACGACTAGCTTGCCCATCGGGCACCTCCGTTGACATCGGTACTGACCGCAGGGCTCACAGCAGTGCATCCAGCTTGGTGAACGAGCTCTGCCAGCCCTTGACCGTGTCCTCGCCCAGCTGCGCGGGGAACGGGCCCTGAGTCAGCTCGAGCCGGGTCTTGCCGCCCTCCTCGGCGTGAAACTCCAGCCGCAACGTGAACCTGACGGTTCCCTCGGTACCGGGTATGCCCTCGACCTGCTGCTCGCCGACGAGCAGCTCGTTCTCGATGACGTCGGTGAAGGTTGCGTCGATCGGGTTGCGGAAGGCCGGGTCGTCGTCACTGACCATCTCGAACCGCTGATGACCGCCGACGCGCGCCTCGATGTCGACGCTGTCACGCGGGACCGAGAATCCGACCGGGCCGAACCACTGCGAGAGCTGGTCCGGGTCGACGAATGCCTGGTAGACGAGCTCGCGCGGGGCGTCGAAGATGCGTGAGATCGTGATGGTCTTGGTCTGCCCGCTCATGACGTTGGTCCTTTCCATCGACTGGGTCACTGCTGTGTCCTTTCTGGTGCCGCGGCAGCTCCTGGCTGCGCGGGTGGTGCCGCGGTTCCGCCTGCGGCCTGGACCCGGCGCAGGTGCGCGTCGAGCCGGTCGAAGCTCGCGTCCCAGAAGACGCGGTACCGCTCCATCCAGTCGGTCGCTTCTTTCAGCGGAGTGGCCTCCAGCGTGCTTGACCGCCACTGGCCCGACCTGCTGCGCGAGATCAGCCCCGCGTGCTCGAGCACCTTCAGGTGCCGGGAAATGGCAGGCAGGCTGATGGTGAACGGCTCGGCCAGCTCCGTGACGGTGGCGTCGCCGTCCGCGAGACGGGCGAGAATTGCCCGCCGGGTAGGGTCTGCCAGCGCCGCGAAGACCACGCTGAGCCGGTCGTCCGCCTTCATTTAACCATCCTGTTAATTAACCGATGTGTTAAACGTAGGCAGGCCGCGACCGAATGTCAAGCTGGCTCGCATCCCGGCCTGCGGGGCCTAGCGCGCCTTCGCCAATCGGAGCAGTGTGGAGTCAGCAGCCCGTGCTGCGCGGCCTTGAGGAGCAGGAGCACATGCGCAGGAGTCGCGACCGGATTCTGACCACGCACGCGGGCAGCCTGCCGCGGCCGGCCGACCTTGACCAGATGATCGCTGACCGGGAGACCGGCAAGGACGTTGATGCGGGCGCTTTCGGCGAACGGGTCGGCCAGGCGGTCGCGGACATCGTGGTCAGCCAGCTCGCGGCCGGCGTCACCGTGATCAGCGACGGCGAGATGGGCAAGCCCGGGTACTCCACCTACGTCAAGGACACGGCTGACCGGTTTCGGCGGGACCGGCCGCCCGCTGGCGATCGCCGAGATGATCGAGTTCCCTGAGGTGTTCCGGCGCCTGGCAGGCGGCGAGGCGGCGAGGCGGCCGCTGAACCAGCCGGCCTGCGACGGCCCGGTCACGTTGAGCGACCCGGGCGCCGTGCACACCGATATCGCGAACCTCAAGGCAGCGGTCGAAGACGCCGAGCCAGCCGACGTGTTCATGACCGCGGCCTCGCCAGGCGTGATCGCAGCCTTCCTCGCGAACAGCTACTACGCCTCGGACGAGGAGTACATCTACGCGCTCGCTGACGCGATGAAGCCGGAGTACGACGCGATCGCCGCGGCTGGCATCGTGCTCCAGATCGACTGCCCGGACCTGGCGATGACGAGGACGATGCTCGGGAACGACGTACTGACCGACGCCGAGTTCCGTGACCAGATCCGGATGCACGTGCGCGCGCTCAACCACGCGGTGCGCGACATCCCGCCTGAGCAGATGCGGATGCACGTCTGCTGGGGCAACGGCGCGTGGCCGCACGTTACCGACATCCCGCTGGCCGCGATCATCGACGTCGCGCTCGAAGCCCGCCCGACCGGCCTGGTGTTCGAGGCCGCCAATCCGCGGCATGAGCACGAGTGGACAGTATGGAAGGACATCAGGCTGCCTGATGGCAAGGTCCTCATCCCCGGCGTGCTGGATACCACCACGAACTTCGTCGAGCACCCCGAACTCGTCGCCCAGCGCATCATCAGGTTCGCTGAGCTCGTCGGGCGGGAGAACGTCATCGCCGGCACCGACTGCGGGTTCGGCACGTTCGCCGGCTACTACTCGGTGCAGCCCCGCATCACCTGGCTGAAGCTCGCGGCGATGGCCGAGGGAGCGGCCATTGCCTCAGATCAGTTGTGGAACGTGGCCAGCTCCCGCCGGTGACCTGCGCAATTTCGCGGCGCGCGTTGCGCGCAGGCCAGCGCACCTGTAGGACAGCATCGTGGGGAGTGGCATTCCCGCCGAGTCCGCTCGGCGCCCAGGATAGAACTGCGCCTGGCCGGCGACTTCGCGGTGAGCCGGGACGGCGGCGAGTTGCCGGGGAGCGAGATCGGCAGCCGCAAATCCCGCATGCTCCTGAAGCTTCTGGCCGCCGCCAGGCCCGCGCTGGTCACCGGTGACCAGATCGCCGAGGTGCTCTGGGCAGGCCACCCGCCGGCCGGTGCCGACCGGAACATCGCCTCGCTCGTCAGCAGGCTGCGCGGCGTCCTCGGCGCTGGCGTCCTCCAGGGCGGCCGCGCTGGCTACAGACTCGGCGATGAATCCCGGGTCGGTGTGGACCTGGATGTCGCCGCCCGGCTCTGTGACCGGGCCGAGCGCACGCTGGCCAGCACGCCTGCCGTGGCGCTGGCGGCATCCGCGCGGGCGAGTGACCTGCTGTCGGCGGGCGCCGCGTTCGCCGACGAACCCTTTGCCAGCTGGGCCGATCCGGCGCGCGACGAGCAGCGGGAACTTCTGCGCCGGGCCCGGCTGACCGCCGCCGCGGCCGCGTTCGCGGTGGGCGATGCCGGACTCGCGGCCAGGTACGCCGAGGCGGCGATCGGCGCCGACGGCCTCGACGAGGCCGCGCACCGCTGGTACATGTCGGCGGCGGCGGCAGCTGGCGAGCACGGCAAGGCGCTACTTGCCTTCGCGGCGTTGCGGCAACGGCTCGGCGAAGAACTCGGCGCCGATCCTGCGCCGCAAACCCGCGAGCTGCATCAGGCGATCCTGCGCGAGGAGGCCGGCCCGGCCGCCGCGCCGGAACGGAGTGCCCCAGCGTCAGGCGCCACGGCCGGCGACGGGCCGGCCGCCTGGCACCGCGCCGGCCGTGCGCTGGCGGGCCGGGCCCGTGAGATTGCCGCCCTGCGCACGGCATGGCACCGCGCGGCTGGCCGCGAGGCCAGCTTCATCGTGGTCGTCGGCGAGGCAGGCATCGGAAAGACGGCGCTGGCCGAGTTCATCGCCGCCGAGGCCGCCGAGCACGGCGCCGTCGTGCTGCGCGCCCGGTGTTACGAGACCGAGCGGTCGTTGTTCCTGCAGCCCATCGTGGAGGCTCTGGCGCCTGCCGTCGCCAGGATGACCGCGGACAAGCTGCGCGACGTACTGGGAACACAGGCCGCTGCGGCCGCCGCCTTGCTGCCGGCGGCGGCCGAGTTGCTCGGACCGTTCCCGCCTGTCCGTGGCAGCGCGGAGTCAGAACGCCGCCGCGCCTTTGGCGCGGTAGCGGCGCTGCTGCGCGGGCTGGCAGACAGCGCCCCCGTGCTGCTCACCGTCGACGACCTCCAGTACGCCGGGTAGTCGACCATCGAACTGCTGCATTTCGTCGGCCGCCAGCTGGCGGACGCCCGGCTGCTCACCGTCGTCACCGTCCGCGCCGAGCAGGCAGCGGAGATCGTCACAGCGCTCGAGCCCGTCGCCACCGTGCTCGAGGTGGAACCGCTGGATTCGCAGGCAGTCGAACAGCTCGCGCGCGCCGCCGGACAGGGTCAGTTCGCCGCGGATATCCTGCGGCGGACACGCGGCCACACCCTGTTCGTGGTCGAGGTGCTGCGAGCACTGGGCAGCGGCGACACCGGGGTGCCGGAGTCGCTGCGCGGTGCGGTGCAGACGCGAGTGCGCCGGGCCGGCGCGCCGCTGGAGGCGCGGCTCAGGGCAGCGGCCGTCGTAGGCGCCACCCTGGACCCGCTGGTACTGGGCGCCATGCTCGAACTCACCCCCGCCGCCGCGGTCGAGCGGTGTGAGCGGGCCCTGGCAGCCCGGCTGCTGGTAGTCAGCGGCCGGCGGTACGAGTTCGCCAATGACCTCATCCGAGACGTCCTGTATGCCACGACGCCAGCGCCTACCAGGCTTGCCTATCACCGCCGGGCGGCTGACTTGCTGACCGGCCAACCCGAGGCACTGGCCGAACATGCGGCCGCGAGCGGCGACTGGCCTCGAGCCGCGCGAGCCTGGCTGCTGGCGGCCGAGGATGCGCTGCGCCGGTACGCCGCCACCGATGCCGTGCTGCTGGCCAGCCGGGCGTTGAGGCAGCCGAGGAAGGCGGCACGACCGAGGTAGCGGTCCGCGCCCAGATAGCCAGGGGCCGGGCCAGGGAAGTGGCAGGAGCGCACGCGGAGGCGTTCGCGGACCTCCTCGCCGGCGCCGAGCTGGCCAGGACAGCCGGCGATCGCCGCCAGGAGATGCAGGTCATGCGCGAGCTTGGCGGTGACGTGTCAGTGGCCGCAGGCATGCCGGTCAGCTATTGCGAGACGAACCTTGGCACCGCGCTGCGCATCGCGGAGGAGCTTGGCGACCGGGGCAGCCAGGCCGACTTGCTCGACCGGCTCGCGGTGATCGCCACTAACCGGTTGCGCCTCGACCTGGCCGGCGACCTCAGCCTGCGTGCCGTCTTGGCCGGCCGCGCGAGCGGTGACGAGGTTGCGCTGGCGCCCGCCCTCGATGCCAGGAAATCGGCGCTGCTCTGCCTCGGGGATGCGGCCGGGCTGCAGGCCGTCCTGACCGAGCTCGAGCCGGTATTGCGCCGCCATGGCGACCTCTTCCGGCTGCAGTGGGCAGAATTCGAGGCGGCGTACGTGGCATTCGCCGCCGCTGACTGGGACGAGGCAGAGCGGCGGATGCTGGCAGCAATCGCGACCAACCAGCGCGGCGGCTACCCCGACGGTGGCGACTGGTACACCGCCCATCTGGGCTGGCTGGCCGCGCTGCACGGCAGCCTGGACGACGCGATGACCATCGGGCGCCGGGCTGCGGCGGTGGCGAGCCGGAGCTCGCACAGCTGGCGGGTCGCGATCGCTCAGTCCCTCCTTGGCACCACGTTGATGCTGACGAGCGACCGCGCGGAGGCGACGACGCAGCTCGAGCGCGGCCTGGCGGCCGCCGAACGCGATGGCGCCGAGGCCTACGTGCTGCGCTGCCTGGCGCCGCTGGCGGAGGTAACCGGTTCGGCTGAGCTGCACGTCCGCGCGGACGCGTTGCTGGACCAGGCCGCCAGTGCGTCGGGTGCCTGGCTGCCCGGATATCAGGCGTATCTGTCGGTCGCTCGCGGTTGGCTCGGCCGGGGCGGACCCGACCGGGCGAGGTCTGTGCTCGCGCCGCTGCTGAAGGTCGCCGAACAGACTCCGTGGACGCCGGTACTGGCCGAGGCGCTCGTCGTCGAGGGCAGCTCGCTCGCTCTGCTCGGCCGGTCGAAGGAGGCCAGGGCGGTGCTGGTGCGGGCGGCTGGCCTCGCGGCCGAACATCAGATGCCGCGCGTCGGTGCCGCCGCCAGCGCCGCGCTGAGTGCCTTCCGTTGAGCGCTCCGGTCGTTGCAGCCGTAGTCGGCGGGCTGGCTGCAACCGCAGTGCAACACCGCGGCAGAACCTCGGGGTGACCACTTCCGGCACATCCTTTTGGGGGGTTCCATGGCCATCGATATGCAGCTCGCGGCCAGCACCGGCACAAACCCGCGTTATGTCGCCGAGTGGCTGCGCGGCCAGGCGGCGGGCGGGTACGTCCAGTACGACCCGGCGTCGGACAGCTACTCGATGACCGAGGAACAGGCGTTCGCGCTGACCAACCCGGACGGCGCGGTGTACGCGCCCGGAGCGTTCTTGCTCGCACTCGGCACGCTCAAGGCGGTACCGCAGATCACCGAGGCATTCCGGTCAGGTTCCGGCTTCGGCTGGCACGAGCACGACGCCGATGTGTTCGTCGGCTGCGAGCAGTTCTTCCGGCCCGGCTACATCGCCAACCTGGTCCCGTCCTGGATCCCGGCGCTGGATGGCGTGCAGGACAAGCTGCAGGCCGGCGCGTCCGTCACGGACATCGGGTGCGGCCTCGGTGCCTCGACCATCCTGCTGGCGGAGGAGTACCGCAACTCGCGGTTCACCGGCTCGGACTACCACGAAGGATCGATCGACATCGCACGC
The DNA here is from genome assembly GCA_963767215.1 of uncultured Actinomycetota bacterium. Taxonomy (GTDB): domain Bacteria; phylum Actinomycetota; class Actinomycetes; order Streptosporangiales; family Streptosporangiaceae; genus JAJYUU01. The sequence continues at coordinate 164,068 of CAVYDE010000010.1, read as the reverse complement.
AAGCGGGCCGGCGATGCCGGCGTGGCCGACCGGGTAAGTTTCGAGGTCGCCTCGGCGTCCTCGTTCTCCGGCACCGGCTATGACCTGGCGGCGACGTTCGACTGCCTGCACGACATGGGCGACCCGCTCGCCGCGGCGCGGCATGTCCGGCACTCACTGCGGCCGGACGGCACCTGGCTCGTGGTGGAGCCCGCCGCCGCTGACGACGTGGCAGGCAATCTCAACCCGGTCGGGCGTACCTACTACAACTTCTCCACCATGCTCTGCGTCCCGAACGCCCTGTCGCAGTCGGGCGGGTACGCGCTCGGTGCTCAGGCGGGCGAGGCAGCGATCCGGCAGATCACCACGGACGCCGGGTTCACCAGGTTCCGCCGGGCGGCCGAAACCCCTTTCAACATCGTGTACGAAGTGCGGCCGTAGGCAGCCCTGGCGGGTATGCCAGGGTGCTGGGCCAGCTGCCGGCCCAGCGCCCGCAGGGCGGCTCGCGTCCGCGGTGCTGTTAGCGGACTTTGTCCAGCCAGGCCTGGTACTGCGAGGCGAACGGCTCGGCGCCGGCGCTTATTGCCTGGAGCAGCCACTCGGCTGCGCGCTGCGCCTGGCTAATCACTTCGGCCGGGTACCGGTAGCGGATCTGGTGCTCGGCGAACTCATCCTGATCGACGATCACCACCCGCTGGTCTTCCCGGCGTTTGACCACGTCCAGGTCCAGGTCGGCCATCGTCACCTGGCCAGGTTCAGGCCATTGCGGCGGCGTGCCGATGTCGCAGTAGATCTCGGTCTTGGCCGGCGCGGCGTTGAAAGTTGCCGTCCACCACTGACCGTCAGGGACCAGCTCGACCCAAGGATCAGGGAGGGTGATGGGCGGTTCGCTGCCCCGCTGGACCGGCCTGCCGCCTGGCACGCCAAGCCAGATACCGTGCTCGTCCTGGCCCAGGTACTGCGCCATCATGTGCCAGTGCAGGCTGCCGTCATATTTGGTGTACACCACGCGCACTTCTCGACCCGTCACGAAGCGACGATATCCGGCCAGGCCTGCATGTGCAGCAGTCAGCTGACGGCAGCCGGGTCGACGCCGATCCCGCCATTCGCGCTGCTCTGGTAGGCAGCCAGAGCGAACCGCAGGACTTCGACGGCCTCCGGTCCGCTCCACAGCATCGGGCCCTGTCCGGTATGCAGCCAGCGGAGCCAGTGCCGCCCTGAGTCGCGGAAACTGCTGCCCCAGTCGTCCTCGAGGGCATGGAAACTGCGCATCTCGCCGTCGGCGTAGACCTCGAGGCTTGGCTGCTGGATACCGCGCGCTGCTACCCGGTTGACTCGGGCGAAGCCTTTGGTGCCTGTCACTTCCCAGCGTTCGTCGTTGGTGTAGTAGTCAGATCGCAGGTACATGTCGGGCGTCACCGTGCTGTCCCAGACGCCCCGGATGCCGTTATGGTGCTCCCAGCTGATGGTCGACGGCGCGTCGATGTCGATACCAGGACCGTAGGAGGTAGTGCCGATCCAGGCGCGGACCTCCCGGATCGGGCCGAAGAGCCAGAGCGCCGTGGTCAGCTTGTGCCAGCCGTCGTCGAACACAAAGATGCCGCGGCCGACCTTGGCCTGCTCCATCTGCCACTCGAAGGCGCTGAAGGCCACGTCCCAGCCGCCAAGACCGCTGCCGACCATCTTCACGTGGTAGCCGGCCACCTCGCCGATCTCGCCGGACTCGACGATTGCCTTGAGCTTATGCAGCGGCTGATAGAAGAGATAGTTGTCCATCACCCGCAAGACGCGGTCGCCCTTGTCCGCCGCGTCGAGCATCTGCCGCGCCTCCGCCAGCGTGTTGCACATCGGCTTCTGCGCGTTCACGTGCCAGCCCTGGTTCAGCAGCTGCGGGATGCCGACGCCATGGAGCCTGGCCGGCAGCAGCACCTCGGCCGCGTCGATCTCCAGGCCGCTGGCGATCAGTTCGTCGACGGACGCGAAAGTCCTGGCCAGCGGCCAGTCGGCCTGCCGCTCGGAGCGTCGCTCTTCGCTCGGATCGACGAGCGCGACTACGTCGGCGTCAGGGTTGTCCAGGTAGCCGCGGACGTTGAGGTCATAGATCCGGCCGAGGCCGATGAACGCCGTCCGCACCGGGCGGTCGTAGGGGATAAAGGACACTCGGCTGGTCTCCTCGGCTGTGCCCGGGTGCTGGTACCGGGCGCGACGTAACCTCGCGCTGTCCGCATGCTAGCGGAATGGTGCTTAACGGGCATAGATCTGACATCGCGGCACTGACTGCTCGCCCCGCTCCCGGCTATCCTGCGGATGTGACCGAATCAGTGCAGATCCCCACAGGTACGGTCACGCTGCTGTTCACCGACATCGAGGGCTCCACCCGGCTGTGGGAAGCCGAGCCTGACGCGATGGCGGTGGCGCTGCGACGGCACGACGAGATCCTCCGCGCCTGCATCGAGCGGGCAGGCGGCTACGTGTTCAAGACCGTCGGCGACGCTTTCTGCGCGGCGTTCGGCGCGGCCCGGCCGGCCCTGGACGCCGTGCTGGTAGCCCAGCGGGAGCTGGGCGCGCACCAGTGGCCGACGAGCCGGCCGGTCCGGGTCCGGATGGGCCTGCATACCGGCGCCTGCGAGGAACGCGAGGCGGATTACTTCGGCCCGGTCGTCAACCGGGCGGCCCGGCTGGAGGCTGTCGCGCACGGCGGCCAGGTGCTGGTCTCCGGCGCGACCGCGGAACTGCTGTCGGGATCGCTGGCTGACGGCGTCGGGCTCCGCGACCTCGGTTTGCACCGCCTCAAGGATCTGGGCCGACCTGAGCAGGTATTCCAGCTCGAAGCCGAGTTCCTGGAGTCGTCGTTCCCTGACCTGGCGTCGCTGGACAACCCGGAGTTGCCGAACAACCTGCCCGCCATGCTGAGCGCCTTCGTCGGCCGGCAGAGCGAGCTGACAGCCGTCAGGGAGCTGATCAGGGACTCGAGGCTGCTCACGCTCACTGGCGCGGGCGGCAGCGGGAAGACGCGGCTGGCGCTGCAGGCCGCGGCCGAGCTGACCGGCACGCCGGGCGGCGTCTGGCTGGCTGAACTCGCGCCGCTGACCGACGGAAACCAGATTGCCGGCACGATGGCCGCGGTCCTCGGGATCCAGGATCATGGCGGGCTGTCTGGCGCGAGCGCCGTCATCCAGGCACTCGCCAGCCAGGACTCGCTGATCTTGCTGGACAACTGCGAGCACCTGATCGACGCCGCCGCCAAGTTCTGTGACGAGTTGCTGAGGCACTGCCCGAAGGTGCGGTTCCTGGCCACCTCGCGCGAGCCGCTGGGCATCGGCGGCGAGCGCGTCTACCGCGTTCCTTCGATGTCGCTGCCGGAGCGGGGTGCGGAGTCGCGCGAGGACCTGGCTGCCAGCGATGCGGTCCAGCTGTTCGTCGACCGGGCGCAGCGGCACAAGTCAGAGTTCACGCTCGATGACCAGTCGGTGCCGCTCGTTGCGACGATCTGCCGGCGGCTTGACGGGATCCCGCTCGCGCTGGAGCTGGCCGCGGCGCGGCTGTCGTCGATGTCGCTGGCTCAGATCGCCGACCGGCTGGATCAGCGGTTCCGGCTGCTGACCGGCGGCAGCCGCAACGCCATGCCGCGCCAGCAGACGCTGCAGGCGACAGTCGACTGGTCCTTCGGGCTGCTGCACAAGGCCGAGCGTGACACCCTCACCAGGCTGTCGGTGTTCTCCGGGGGCTTCGACCTTGACGCGGCCGAGGCCGTTTGCACCAGCAGCACCGTCGACGCGCTCGACGTGCTTGACCTGCTCGGCTCCCTGGTGGACAAGAGCCTGGTGGTGGCCGACCACACCGACGGCTCCGTGCGGTACCGGCTGCTGGAGACCGTACGGCAGTACAGCGCGCAGGAACTGCTCAGGGCCGAGGGCGAGGACGGCGTGCTTGAGGTTCGGGAGCGGCATGCCGGTTACTACCTGAATCTGGCTAAGACAGCCGCGCCCCGCACGGTCAGCCATGGCCAGGCGGAGTGGCTGCACCGGCTCGACACCGAGTGGGACAATCTGCGGACCGCGTTCGCCCACCTGGCCGCGGACGGGCGCACGGATGATCTTTGCCGGCTGGCCGGTTACCTGCGCCGGTTCAGCATCAGCCGCGGCCACTCGGACGTCCTTGATTACCTCAGGCCCGTCCTCGAGCGCGCCGATGCCGAGCCGAGCGCCGCGCTGGCCGAGGCGCTGTCCGTGGCTGGCCAGCTGCTCGGGCTGTTGTCCAGGACCGAGCCGGGCGAGCTCGCGGTCGCCAAGAAGTACGGCGAGCAAGCGCTGGCGATGGCGCGTACGGTCGGCGATCGGCGGGCCGAGGCGCACGCGCTGAGCAAGCTGGTCGAGTCGGCCTACGTCGAGGGCGACATGCCCGGCGGTCACGATCTGTCACAGCGGGGCGTCGCTATCGCCCGCGAGCTTAACGACCAGAACCTGCTCGCCGAACTGCTGCAGGGCCTTGGCTCGACCTGCCAGGACGAGGAAGAGAAGCGGCGCATCCGGCTGGAGGCGCTGGCCTGCTCCCGCCGGACCGGCGACGACATGCTGGCGGCCGCCGAGCTGAACCACCTGTTCAGCACGGACCTGCACGCCGGCCGGCTAGCCGAGGGCGCCGCGCACCTGGAGGAAGCCGTCGCACTGGCTGAGCAGGCCGGCGGCGAGCTGTTCCAGCTGTTCCTCGGCTCCAACCTTGCTTTGCTCCGGCTGATCCAGAACCGGTACGCGGAGGCCGAACCGCTGATCCGGTCTCGCTTGCTCGCCAGTCGCCGGCTCGGGCCGGGTGTCGGTTTCTTTAACGAGATGCTCTTCGCGGCCGCATGCTGCGCGACCGGGCGCGGTGACTACCTGACGGCCGCCCGCCTGCACGGGTGCGGCGACGCGGACATCACTGCATCGCTGGAGATGCGCACGATCAACTGGTCGCCGGCCGAGGAAGAACTGAGGACCCGCGACCAGAAGCTGCTCAGGGAGCAACTCGGTGACGTGCAGTTCGAGGCTGCCTACCGCTCAGGCGCCGAACTGTCACGGGCCGATGCCGTCGAGCTTGCCCTCACTGCCTCCCGGGCCAGGTAAGGATAGCTGCCGGGATCCTGAGTGCAAACACCGATCGTTTAAGTTGACAGCGTTTACTGCCGCGTTGCATACTGGTTTATGTAAACAACGTAAACACCGGATCGGCAAGGGGACAGTCCAATGAGCATCAACTTCCAGAGCCTGAACGACGTGGTCGTCGCGCTGATCGCCACCGTCGGGATCGCAGCCGTCCTGTCGATCGCGCTCGCCGCCGCCGGGATGTTCTTCCAGCACAGCAAGGCGCAGGCACGAAAGGCCGTGCGCGCCTCGGCAATCCCGGCGCAGCACCCAACCCAGCTGGACGACGCACGGGAGCTCGTGCTGCGGTAACAGCAGCGATCCGCAGCACCAGAAGTGACGACAAGAGGGACGACGCCAGCCGGCGCCGCCCCTCTGTTTGTCTGGTGAGCGGCCAATGGTGAGCCGCGATTGCGCCTCGAAGGGCGGGCCAGCCCGGTTACCCGCCAGCCTCCAGCACAGCCAGTCGATATCGCCCTGACTGGCCGGCGGCTGCCAGGCTATTCTTCGGGCGTGGGCCAGCCGGACAGCATTCCCTCGGGAGCAGTGACCCTGCTGTTCACCGACATCGAGGGCTCTACCAGGCTGTGGGAGGCCGAGCCCGATCGGATGGCGCCGGCGCTGCGGCGGCATGACGAGATTCTCCGTACCGTCGATTCAGGGCTCGGGCGGCTACGTCTTCAAGACAGTCGGCGACGCGTTCTGCGCGACGTTCTGGACCGCCGACTCGGCGGTCGGGGCGGCGGTCCAGGCGCAGCAGAGCCTGAGCAGCCAGGCCTGGCAGACGAGCCGCCCGATCAAGGTCAGGATGGGCCTGCACACCGGCGTGTGCGAGGAACGCGACGGTGACTACTTCGGCCCTGTCGTGAACCGCACGGCCCGGCTTGAGGCCGTCGCGCACGGCGGGCAGATCCTGGTCTCCGGCGCTACCGCGGAGCTCACCGCAGCCAACCTGGCCGCCGGGGTCAGCCTGCGCGATCTCGGCCTGCACAGGCTCAAGGACCTGGGCAGGCCGGAGCAGGTGTTCCAGCTGGAGGCGTCGTTCCTGCCTGCCGATTTCCCGCCACTCACCTCGCTGGACAACCCCGAGCTGCCCAACAACCTGCCGAGCGTGGTGAACGCGTTCGTCGGCCGGGAGCACGAGCTGGCGGAGGTACGCAGACTGGTCGGGTCATCCCGGCTGGTCACGCTGACCGGCGCGGGCGGCAGCGGCAAGACCAGGCTCGCGCTGCAGTCGGCCGCCGAACTGCTGGACAAGACCGCCGACGGCGTCTGGTTCATCGAGCTCGCGCCGGTCACCGACGGCGACAAGATCCCCGGCGTCGTCGCGGCCGTGCTGAGCTTGCCCGAGCAGAGCGGTCCTGACCTCACTGAGCATGGTCGCGGACGCGATCGGAAACCAGGACGCCCTGATCGTGCTCGACAACTGCGAGCACCTGATCGATGCCGCGGCGAAGTTCTGCGAGTACCTGATCCGGCACTGCCCGAAGGTCCGGCTGCTCGCCACCTCGCGCGAGCCGCTGGGCATCGACGGCGAGCGGGTATACCGGATTCCGTCGCTGTCGCTGCCGCCGGCCGACGCCGAGACCGCGGAGGACCTGGCGGCCAGCGACGCGGTCCGGCTGTTCGCCGAACGCGCCCGTATGCACGATCCCGGCTTCACCCTGGACGCGCAGGTCGGCACCGCTGGTGGCCACGCTGTGCCGGCGGCTGGACGGCGTCCCGCTGGCGCTGGAGCTCGCGGCCGCGCGACTGTCGTCGATGTCGCTGTCGCAGGTCACCGAGCGGCTGGACCAGCGGTTCCGGCTGCTCACCGGCGGCAGCAGGAATGCCATGCCGCGGCAGCAGACGCTGCAGGCGACAGTGGACTGGTCGTTCGGGCTGCTGAACCCCGCCGAGCGGCAGACCCTGATCCGGCTGTCGGTGTTCGCGGGCGGGTTCGACCTGCAGGGCGCCGAGGCAGTGTGCGCCAGCGAGCACGTCGACTCCCTCGACGTGCTCGACCTGCTCGCCTCGCTGGTCGACAAGAGCCTGGTGGTTGCCGAGCGCGGGAACGGCTCGGTGCGCTACCGCCTGCTGGAGACTATCCGCCAGTACAGCGCCCAGGAACTGGTGCGCGCCGCGGGCGATGCCGAAGTTCTGCTGATCAGGGACCGCCACGCCGCGTACTACCTGGCCCTGGCCGAGGCCGCCCGGCTCTCCCTGACCGGGCACGGGCAGGCGTTCTGGCTGCACCGGCTCGATGCCGAGTGGGACAACCTGCGGGCGGTATTCGGTCATCTGCAGGCCGAGGGCCGTCCGGCGGACGTGCTCCGGCTGAGCATCGCGCTGCAGCGATTCGCGATCAGCCGTGGTCATCCAGATGTGCTGACCGCGTTGCGGCACGCGATCGGGCAGCCGGGTCTCGGGCTGAGTCCGCTGCTGGTGGAGTCGCTGGTCGTCCTGTCCGCGCTCATCGGCTTGTTCCAGCGCAAGGACGTCGCGGAACTCAAGGTCGCGAAGATGTACGCCGAGCAGGCGCTGGCACTGGCCCGCGAGCTCGGCGACATCCGGCTCGAGGCGCGCGCGCTTGGTCAGCTGGCCAGCGCCTCCTTCTACGAGCACGACCTTCCTGCGGTGCGCAGCCTGGCCAGTGAAGGCGCCGGGATCGCCGCCAAGATCGGCGACATGCAGTTGCTCGGCGAGCTGCTTGCCTCATTCGCCGGCGCGGCACCGACGCCGGAGGACGTCCGCAAGATCCGCCTCGAGGTGCTGGCATGCTGCCGCAAGTCGGGTGACGACATGCTGGCGGCTGGCGAGTTGCACAGCCTGTACGGACTGGACCTGCACGCCGGGCTGATCGAGAACGCCGAGGCTTACCTCCGGCAGTCCATCAGCTTGGCCGAGCAGCTGGGCGGGGAGCTGTTCCTGTATTTCCTGCGCGCCGACCTGGGGTTGCTGCTGCTGATTCAGGGCAAGCATGCCGAGGCGGTGCCGGTCGTCAGGCGGTGCCTGCTGGTCGCGCGGCGGATCGGGATGCGCATCGACGCCAGCGAGGTGATCCTGGGCGCGGCTTGTACCGCGTCGTTCCAGGGCGATTACCCGAGGGCAGCGCGCCTGCACGGCGCGGCAGACGTGGACATCCTGGCCGCCAGGCAGCTACGGGCCATCAACTGGTCACGGGCCGAGCAGGCCCTGCGTGAAGACGAGCAGGGGCAGCTTCGGGAGCTGATGGGCGCGACCGCTTACGCCGACGCCTACCATGCCGGGTCCATGCTCAGTCCCGCGCAGGCGGTCGAGCTGGCACTCAGCCGGGATGCTGCCCAGCCGTGATGGCGTGCACCGGCTGCCACCGGTAGGTATCGGCTTGCCGCCGGATGCGGCCAAGGCCGGGGAACGGCAGGTGATAGGCGTGCACGAGCAGATTCTCGTCGGCCGCGCGGCGCAGCAGCCGCTGGCGGCTCAGCACTGACAGGTCCGCGTCGAGGTCCCACGGCGTGCGCCAGGACGGGTGCTGCAGCTGCAACGCATCGTAGAAGGAATCGCCGGCGCACAGCAGCCGCTCACCCGCGCTCTCCACCAGGATCGCCGTGTGTCCTGGCGTATGGCCTGCCGCTCCGATCGTGCGCAGATTCGGCAGCACCTCGGTGTCGTACTCGTAGGGGCGGAGCCTGTCGCCGAAGAGCCTGATCGCATCGCGCGCAGATTCCAGGTGCGGGTCGGACGATGAGCGCGCGGCGTCCGACCAGAACGCGATCTCGGCCGCGTGGGCGAACCCGGTCGCTGCCGGGAAGGTGAGGTCGCCTGACCAGATGGCGCCGCGCGAATGGTCTTGGTGCAGGTGCGTGAAGACGACGGCGGCCAGGTCGCCCGCCCGCAATCCGGTCGCCGCCAGACCTGCGCCGAGCTTGCCGACGAGGGGCTCATGCCGGGGACCGTAGCCGAGGAAACGCGCGCCGAGTCCGCTGTCGATGACCGCGTGACCCGCCGTGGTCTGCACGACGAGGCAGTTGTAGCCGCAGGTCAAGGTGGTCCGGCCAGTTCCCTCGGCCGCCACCGCGGCGCGCAGGTCCTGACCGGGCACGCCGGAGTCCGGGGTGAAGAACGACTCAAGCGGTGGTTCGAAGGGCGGCTCGGGCTGGCCGTCGCTGACCACCGCGCAGTCCAGCCTGCCGACGGAGAACTGGTAGATCACCCGGCCAGTATCGCGCGGCTGGCGGCCCTCCGCCTTGGTGGCCAAGGCTGGCACCGCCTTGACAACTCTTAGCCTCTAGGCTAATAATAAGTCTCATGGCTAATCAAACTGTCATGTGCACCTACCGGGTCAGGGCCGAGGCGGAGGAAGAGTTCCTGGGACTGCTCGCCCAGCACTGGCCAGCGCTACACGCGCTGGGATTCGTGACCGACGAGCCTTCGGTCATCTACCGGGAACTCGATGACCTGCCCGCCTATGTTGAGATCTTTACCTGGGCCGAGGGCGGCTACGAGCAAGCGCGGGAGCATCCCGCCGTGCTGGCCATCTGGGTCCCGATGGATCCGCTGCTGGAGGAGCGCGATGGCCGGCCGAAGTGGGAGTTCCCGCACTACGAGCGCGTCATCCCTGGCACGTGAGCGCTGCGGCCAGAGGGCCTGCTGAGCTCGGCGATTTCGACGTTGTCTTCAGCGCGCTGGCACATCAGACGCGGCGGACCATTCTCGCGGTCCTGCATTCCAGCGGCGGCGAGATGACCTCGGGCGGCATCGCGGCGTGGTTTGAGCACTCCTGGCCGACAACATCGCAGCACCTCCGGGTCCTGCAGGACGCCGGCCTGGTCACCGTTGAGCTGCGTGGGCGCGAGCACGCTTACCGGCTCGACCGCGAGCGCTTGCTTGCCGTCACGGGGAATTGGCTGAGCCACTTCGGCTGAGCGCTCAGGCCTGGTCGCTGTCCGCGGCGTGGTCGTCGGCCATCTCGCAGAGGACGGTCAGGCCCGCCCGCAGCGCCTGCACACCATCCAGCCCGAGCCGCGCGGCTAGCTCCTCGTCCGCCCGGGTAGCAGCCTGCCAGCTCACCGTCGCGGCCGCCTCGCCTCGCGGCGTCAGGGTCAGCACCATCCGCCGCCGGTCTTCGGCATCCGGCGTTCGCTCGAGGTACCCGCGCACCGCCATCGTGTCGATCAGCTGGCTCGTCGCTTGCTTGCTGATACCGAGCTCGCGGGTCAGCCTCGCAAAGGACGAGCTGTCCTCCCACACCCTGGCGAGCACGTAGGCGCCATTGCGCGGCACGTCCTCGAAGCCAGCCGCGGCGAAGGCAGCACGGACGGCGTTGCCGTAGGCCTTGCGCGCCATCCGCAGCAGACCTGGCATGCCCAGGTCGAGGTACAGCGACTCCCGGCTTTCCTGCGTCATGACTGGCAGGTTAATAGTACGGATACTTGACTGTCAACTTCATTGACTGTCAACTGCGTCGCGTCCTACTCGCGTTCGATGACTCGCAGCCCGTGCGCAGGCGTCCACCACTCGACGACGAGCATCGTCGCCCCGTCGTTGAGGTGGGTGTGCACGACCGCGGCGATGTCAGCGTGGAAGCTCTCCCCGGCCTGCCCGTCGGTGACAGGTCCGGCAGCAAGCGCCCGGCCGGAGATCTTCGCCTCGCCAGGCCACTGCGCCTCCGAGCCCTCGATCGGGTCGACGGTCGCGCTATGCAGGGCGAACCGCGGATCCCGACGCAGATCCGCGCCCTTACGCGCAGCTGGCATGGAGCCAAAGACCAGTTCACCGTCCTCGAAGACGGCTTCGATCCCGGAGATCCGCGGCGACCCGTCAGCGCGCAGTGTCGCAATGGTCTTGTGTCTGTGGGCGTCGAACAGCGCGCGCACGCGGTGCGCGAACTCGGGTACAGCCTGCTCGACGTCCCGCCATGGCGTCATAACCCGCATGATCGCACGGACGACCGAGGGTGCGCGGCCGCCAGCCAGCCAAGGGGCCAGTTCTCGGGAGGATTTCCGACGTTGGTTGTCGGACTGGGTCGGTGGTGTTCGTAGCAGCAGTGAAGCCGCCCAACGGGGCGGCGCGAAGGCAGGAGAGTAACACCGTGAGCACCACCCTGACTGTCGATTTCTTCTGCAGCCTCGACGGCTACGGCATGGCCAAAGGCTGGCCCGGATACTGGGGCAAGGAAGGCCCCGAGCTGATCGAGGACCGGGTGCGCACCTTCGCGAAGGACCAGGTGCTCGTCTTCGGCGCGACGACGTTCCGGCAGTTCCGGGAGATCGTGACCATGTTCGACGAGCCGTATTACGACAGCCTGAACGAGCTGCCGAAGCTCGTGTTCTCCAGCACGCTCGAAGAGCCGCTCGGATGGCAGAACTCGAAGGTGATCAGCGAGGACGCAGTGACCGCGATCGAGCGCCTGAAGCGCACCACGGACGTCCCGATGCGATCGCACGGCAGCATCTCGCTGAACCGCGCTCTGCTCGCCGCCGGCGTGGTCGACCGGATCGAGGTCATGATGTTCCCGGTCATCTCGGGCCGCGCTGGCGAGGCAGCACTCTTCCACGACGGAGCGGAGTTCGATCTGGACCTCATCGAGTCCACCGTGCTCGATGGCCGTACGCACAAGCTCGTCTACACCCCGCACCTTCACCAAGGAATCCCCGAAGGCGTCAGGCCGCAGCTCCGAAACGCGGACATGGCATAACAGGACAGCCTCTGATGCGCCCCGGTAACAGGATGTCTTGGCATTTGCCTATTTGGGGAGCTGTGAAGAGCTAGGCTGCGCGCCTGGATCTGTTTAGCGCTGAGGGGGCGAGGATCAAATCATGGCCAACCCATCCGGCCACCTGGGCCAACCGGATCACTTCGGGCGCATCAAAGACGTTGAGGAACACCTGTTTCATTCCGGTGAGATAGCCGCAGATGAGGAGCGGCTCATCGACCTCGAACAGCAGGAGGTCGACGGAACAGTTGCGGGGCTGATGGACCGCACACCGGTGGCACTACCCGGGGTAGACACCAGCGTGATCAGGCAGGCTGACCCGGAGTTCGACGCTGAGGCTTTCCGGGCTATAGCCCGCGAGACTTTCTATAAGGTGCGCGAGGCGAGAAAGCTGCAGAATCCGAAGGAGTCCGCTGAGTTGCTCAGCCAGGCGATGCAGCGCGAGATGCAGGATGCGATAGCAGGTGACGCCGCCGCTCATCGGCACCATCTGCTGCCGTTTCTCTGGATCAAGGACGCGGTCATAGCTGGCGCGCTGGTTGTCGATGGCCAGGAGCAGATCGACGTGCGCTTCTCGCTCTCCGCGGTGGAAGAAGACCTCGACGACCGCACCGGCCAGGTTGTGGGGGGCGACGGCGCCGAGCACTCATGGGCCGAAGTCTGGCGATTCAGGCGCACTCCAGGCACGGACACGTCCGCGAGCGATGAGCAACACGAGATCGCGTTTGCCGAGCCAGATCAGTGGATGGTCGCTCACTGCGGCTGGACCGTAACCGACATGACGAGGCTCCCAGCCAGCTAGATGCACTAACCAGGAGCGGGCTCGCCGCGCCAGCTTGCGCGGGCTAGCACTACTCCTTCGACGCGGGCAGCGCCGCCCTCATCGAGTAGGCAGCCTGCCACGGCGTCCAGCTGCGTACCGGTAGTGCACACGTCGTCGTAGACCAGGATGAATTTCCCCGTCGTTCGCGCGGCATCTGGCACGGCGAGCGCGCCGCGAAGCTCATGACCGGTTACTCGCTTGGACCACGCCTGCGCATCTGCCGACCTGAGCGTCGCGGCGGTCTTGATAATCGCGGCCGGAGTGCCGGTGTCGAACGGCCACGGCGGCCTGGCCCCGCGGCGGAGCGTTCCACGGCACTGGCCGCTGCTGCCGCCGCCAGGACGGCTTCGGCGTGCGCGAACTGCTGGCCGCCGGGACCGGTGAAGCCGGGGTTAGCCACGATGAGATCGGGCCGGTCGCCGGCCATGGTCTCGTCCAGCCACCCGAGCAGCAGCCGGCCGAGCACCACCGACCAGCTGCGCGTGCCGCGGTACTTGTAGCTGTTGATGCACCGTCGCAGCGGACCGGCCTGGTAGCCGATCGCGTGGATCCGGCCGATCCGCCGGCCCGGACTACGGCACAGCTCGTTCAGGCACTGCCCGTCGGGCGCGGGCTGCTGCGCGCAGACCGGGCACCCGTCGGCCCCCGGCCGGGTCACTGCGCGCCGGCGCAAGCCAGGCAGACCAGAGCCGGGCCGGACCGGAAGTTGCCGCAGCTGTGGCAGCCAGGAAACGACGGCCAGCGGTATCTGGCCATTCATCGTGGCTCGACGCTAGCGCGCGGCGCCGACAGCAACCCCGCGTGCTGACCGGTTACCGCGGCATCGCGCGAATCGGCCGGCCAGGCATGCGCGGTCAGTGACCAGCGCGGCGTCGCGCACCACGAACGTGCCGTTGACCAGCACGTGACTGATCCCCGTCGACGGCCGGGTGCTGCCGCAGGTAGGTTGCCTGATCGCTGACGGCTGCCGGGTCGAAGACCACGATGTCGGCGTCGCAGCCTTGCTGCATCCGTCCCTTGCGCCGCATCGAGGGAACGTGGTCATACAGCAACTCGGCAGGCCGCAGGCTACTGCGCCGCAGCGTCTCGGTCAGGCCGAGCGGGCCGCCCGCCCCGACCGGACCGCCGTCGCCGTCGGAGGCGAGCATCCGCAGCGCGCGGGCAGAAGGTTCCGACCGTACGCGGATGGGTGAACGCGGTGTCGCGGCAGCGGCCAGGCCATCGTGTCCGGCCGGCGCCCTGGCCAGGTCAGTGGCATCGCGTCGCTGGCCACCACCGCGTCCAGGGAAGGTCAGCGAGCGCAGCATGATCTCGCGGTCGGACGGCCACGTCCTCGTCCAGGTGCCTGATGATCGCCAGGCCGCCAGGATCGGTCGCGCGCAACTCCCGCAGCCGCGCTTCGCTCGCCACCTGCTCGCCGGTCGGTGCGTAGCGTCAGACTCGACGGAGTGAGGTTGCGCTCATGCAGCCGTTCAGGGGCCAGGAACGCGGCGCCGATCCCGGTCATCCCCGAGCCGTACGGATAGGCCTCAGTCGAGATCCGCGAACCCGCTGCCTGTGCCCGTCCGACCAGGCTCAGCACCCGGTCGATGTGCCGGAACGAGGTCGAGTTGATGTGGCAGTAGTGCATCTGCGCGCCGGTCTCGCCGGCGGCACGGACGATCTCCTCGGCGCCGTCCATGAGCGCGTCAGGCACCAGTTCGATGAGGTCGCGAGCGTGGGTGAAAGTGGGCGCGCCGGCCGCCGCGGCCAGCGCGCAGATCTGCAGGTACTCGTCCGGCTCGGTACCCGGCGAATACCCGAGCAGGAACCCGATGCCGATCGCGCCGTCGGCCAGGTCGGCCGCCAGCCGGTCCCGGATCGCCGCTGATCTGTGCGGGCGAGGCCGCGAGCTGGAACGCCGGGCTGGACAGGTTGCCGAGGAAGTCGAGGTTGTCGTGCAGTTCGAGGCCCGGCCACCGCTTCCATCCGGGCCAGCGCCCAGGACGTGGCGAAGCCGTAGTTCAGCGGCCTGCCCTCGGCCGCGGCCTGCCGGTAGGCGTACGTCGACCGGTACCACGCCAGCCTCGAGTTCAAGCGCGGTCGTGACACCGTCCAGCACGCGCAGCCGCAGGCCAGGAATCTCGTTGGTATGACTGTGCAGGTCGATGAACCCGGCCGTCACGACGCTGGCCCGCGACGTCGACGTCGACCGGGGCGGGCGGGAGCCCGCTGCCTATCTCGGAGATCGTGCCGCCGGAGATGGCGACGTCCACTGACGTCGTCCAGGCCGGTCTCGGGGTCGATGACCCGGCCGCCGCGCAGCACGATGTCAGGACTGCTCACGGTGCTCCGTTTCGCTCGGTAGCCAGATCCCGGCCTCAGCACAGGCGGCCACGGTTGCGAGCCTAACGATCCGGCAAGTGAAGCCCGCGGCGGGCTGGCTCCGGCCGGGCCTCACTAACCCCGGTCGGCCGCTCCGCGCTCGCGACTGGCGTGGGCATTGATCGAGTCGGCGGCAGCTCGCGCCAACGTCCTGTATTCCTGCCTGGTCAGCTCGCCGCGGTCGTAGGCCGCAGTCACCTCGTCGAAGGAGCCGGGCAGGTCAGGCTCAGGATCGCGCTGCGCGGCGGCAGCCAGGTCGAGGTATGACGGCCTGGCCGGTACTGCCGTATCTGGCCATATCCTGTCGCGGAACCTGCGAGCCACGTCATCAAGACTCAGCGAGCCTGCCCGCAGTGCCGCGATAAGATCATCGACCTCGCTGGAACTCATCTGCCCGTCCTCACGTCATCATCGCTGGCGTCACTACTGGTCTCGGCGAGCACCGGCGGCCTGTCATCGACTGAGTTGTCGTACCTGCTCCACGCGTCGAAGCGGTCCTTTACCTGCTCAAAGTTGGCTCGGTTCTGGCTGCCCCAGACATCTTCAGCCTGGGATCGAATCACCTCAGGCGGAACGTAACGTCCGCCAAACCCGTCCCCGGCTCTGAAATCGTCATGGCCTTCCCGATGCCGTGCGTCTGCCCGCCTGACGCTGACCTCGACTGGAATGTCGACAAATACTCCCTCGATCCGCGTATAACCGGCCTGGCGCAGCGAGTCAATGCGGTCCGCCGTCGACACCCCGGTCGACATGGTGATATCCCAGATGACGTTCTTGCGGTCGGCCTGCGCGCGGTGCGCCAGGCGCTTGGCGATATGCGAGGACTCCTCGTGGGCCAGGTCGGAAGCCTCCATCGGGGACAGCCCGCTAACGTCAGGAATAAGCCCGCGGTGTGCCATCTCCCCCTTGATGGCATCAGGGTTGATCGTCAGGTACCGCGCCAGGTCGATGCCGTGGTAACCGGTCAGCACCGTCGTCTTGCCCGCGCCGCCGAGACCGCCGGCGAAGATGGCGCTGCCCTCGCACGGCACGGCATCGGCGGCGGCATACAGGTCGGCGACGAGAGCATCGTGCAGCGCGTCCCTGTCGTCAGCCCAGAACCTGCCTTTGGCGTCGATCGTGTACTGACGATCGGTCGCGAGTCCCGCGCCGTGAGCATCCGCAAGCCGCGCCCGCACGTCGGTGACGTGCTCGGCATGTTCTGCGTCGGTGAACGGCCGGATCCGGTCGGGACCGCCGCTGTTGTCCTGTCCCTCGCTCGATCCGGCCGCACGGCGCGAGTCCGAGGCGTAGCGCGCGCCGGACGGATGACGGTCCGACATCTGATCCAGGCGGCGTGCTAAATCAGTCGCGGTGCGTTCGCCCTGCTGCCCGCCGCCGTCCTGACGGTCGGCGAGATTGGCCTTGGCGTCGACTGCACCCATGCGGGCTCGCCTTCCGTCTGAGCTGCGGTGAGCACGCCTCCATCGGAGGTTTTGGGAGGACGATAACGCCGGACTCGCTCGGTTGCGGGGCCGTGTTACAGCCAGGTAATGCGCAGGTTGCGGGACCGGCGCAACGCGTACCTGATCACTCGAACAGGCCGCGGATATCGTCCGCGCTGAGGCCGCCGCCGAACGCGTTGCCGCTCTCCATCACCGAGGAGAACAGCGCTGCCTTGCGCGCCTTGAGTTCCATGACCTTCTCCTCGATGGTGTCTTTGGCAATCAGCCGGTAGACGACCACGTTGCGGGTCTGGCCGATCCGGTGCGTCCGGTCGACCGCCTGCGCCTCGGTTGCCGGGTTCCACCACGGGTCGAGCAGGAAGCAGTAGTCCGCCTCGGTCAGGTTCAGGCCGAAGCCGCCAGCCTTCAGGCTGATCAGGAACACCGGTGCCTCGCCGTTCTTGAACCGCTGGATTACCAGTGACCGGTCACGGGTCTTGCCGTCCAGGTAGCAGTACGGCGATCCCGGCGTCGTCCAGCCGCTGCCCGCGCCTGGTCCAGGAACCGGGTGAACTGACTGAATACCAGCGCCCTGTGGCCGCCACCGCCACGTCGCCAAGCAAGTCGAGTAGCGCGTCCAGCTTGCTGCACGGCATGCTCCTCGTGCTGCGGATCTACCAGCCCGGCATGCAGGCTGAGCTGACGCAGCAACGTCAGCGACCGCAGGATGGTGAACCTGTTCGCGTCGACGTCGGAGATCAGCTGCAGCACCTTCTGCCGCTCGCGCTGCAGCTGGGTCTGGTACAGCTTCTGATGCCGCGGATGCAGTTCCACCTCGAGCACCTGCTCCTGCTTGGCCGGCAAGTCGGCCGCCACCTGCTCCTTCGTGCGGCGCTTCAGCAATGGCCTGATCCGCCGCCGCAGCTGGTCGAGCTTCTCTGACTGGCCCTGCTTCTCGATCGGCTTGGCGTAGAAGTCCTGCGAACCTCACCGGGTTCGGGAACAGCCCGGGTGCGGTGATCGACAGTAGCGACCACAGCTCCATCAGGTTGTTCTCCATCGGCGTGCCGGTGATGGCCAGCTTGAACGGGGCCTCAAGCCGGCGCGCGCACTGATAGATCTTCGACTGGTGGTTCTTGGCGTACTGTGCCTCATCCAGGATCAGGCCAGACCAGCTCGCGGCCGAGTAGGTGTCAAAGTCGAGCCGCAGCAGCGCGTACGTGGTCACGACGGCGTCGGCACCGGCGATTATCTCGGCCAGATCCTGCCGGCGCCTGGCCATCGTGTCGGTAATGACCACAACGGCCAGATCAGGCGCGAACCTGGCAGCCTCCGCGGCCCAGTTCGACACCACGCTGGTCGGCGCGACGATGAGGAACGGCGGGGCGGCCGGATCGGCTTGCCTGGCGTGGCTGAGCAAGGCCAGGCACTGGAGCGTCTTGCCCAGCCCCATGTCGTCGGCCAGGATGCCGCCGAGCCGGTGCTGCCACAAGAACACGAGCCACTGGTAGCCCTCGAGCTGATACGGGCGAAGCTGGGCTGTCAGCCCGGCCGGCAACGCGGCGCGGCTGAGCGCGGCGCCGTCGGCGGCGTACTCGCCCTCGGCTGCAAGCTCGCCGTCGGCCGTGGCGAACGACAGCAAGCCCTCGATCTGGCGCTGCCACTGCGACGCCTGGCTGCTGACCAGCCCGAGCTCAGCCAGCTCGGCCCAGAGCCCGGCCTGGAACTTGCTGATCCGCAGGCTCTCGGCCGGCCTGTCCTGCAGCGACCGCGCTTCCTCGATAGAGCCGCGCGAGCGCCTGCAGTCCTGGCTTATCCAGGGAGAAGTAGGCGCCGCCCGGCAGCAGCAGATACTGCTGGCCGCGGCTCAGCGCGAGGAACAGGTCCTTGAACGGCACCCGCTGATCCTCGACGAAGACCAGCACCTCGAGGCCGAACCAGTCGTTCTCGCCGATGATCTCTGCGGCCGAGACCTCGACCCGCAGTGAGTCACTGACCTCGCGGTAGTCGGCGGGCTCGCCGCTGATCTCGACCTCAACGTCGGCCCGGCCTGCCAGCATCGGCAACGTCTCCGTGCTGAACTTCACGGTGTCCATGCCGGTCAGCCTGGACGGCTCCAGCTGAGCCTGCGGCAGGCCGAGCTCGGCCAGGATGGCACGTTCCGCCTCGGGGTCGCGATAGCCCGCATCGGCATCAGCGGGCCAGGCCGGACGCCAGCGCCCGCCGCTGCGAGTCGCCAACCTGGTAGGACCACTCCCACCGGACATCCAGGTCGTGCTCGCCGCCGTAGTCGGCCGCCAGCACCAGGGTTGGTGCCGACACCGAGGGCAGGCTGACCGAGCCGTCGGAGGATATGAGCGAGGCCGCGTGCCGCAGCCGCGGGTAGAACTGGTCACGGAACCTGGCCTCGTCGGCCGGCGGCACTTTCAGCTGCTGCCTGGCCAGCGCCAGCTGCTGCAACTGCGGCGGCACCGGGCTGACCAGCCTGGCCAGCCGGAATCGCAACCGCGATGGCTCGGCGGCGCGCTTCGCCTCGGCCTGGTGCACGTAGACCAGTCCGTGCCCGTCTGAACCGATGAACCGGATCGGCCAGATCTCGGTGTCGGTGCCGTCCACTCCGATGACCGGGCTGATGAGCAGCGGACCGCCGTCCTTCGCCCTGGTCAGGTCGAGGAATAGTTCGGCGGTCCCGTAGCGCGGCAGCGCGCCGAGGCCGTGGCCGTAGACCAGCGGCAGGCCGACCGACTCGGCCTCATCGAGCAGCGGCCAGAGCTGACGCGACTCGAAGCTAGTCAGATCCAGGTACCTGTCTGTGGTCGCGGACCTGTACAGCCGGTGGACGGCGTTTCTTTCCGCTGCCTGGTAGGTCCAGTACAGCTCCTTCAGCAGGCGCAGGTGCGGGCCAGGGAACCTGCCAAGATGCTGCAGTGTGTCCACCTTGGTCCAGCTGAGCTGGCCGGCGATCCAGCTCTCGCCGTTTGCTCCCGGCCGGACCAGGCGCGCCCGCACGGTCAGCAACGGCCCGCCGGCCGAGCCGTACTGGCTCGCGCCCGCCAGGATCAGCTCGATGCCGATCGGGGTGGTCGCGCTGGCGCGGGTGCCGTCACGGCGGGGCGGCGGCACGGCCGATTGCAGCAGCGAACTCAGCGACTGCTCCCACGGCACCGACGGCGGCCTGGCCGCCAGGTCCTGGCCGGAGGTGACCGCGCCGGCCAGCGCCAGCGCCGCCGAGTGCTTGCATTCGCAGCCGACCTGGCAGCTGCAGTACCCGCGGCCGAAGCGCATCGGCTGACCAGTGAAGTACACGACAGTCTCGTGGAACTCGCCGCCCTTGTCCTGCACAACTCCGTGCAGCGCGCTGCGCGCTGGCACCCACTCCATCCGCCGGACGACGCCCTTCTGCATCTCGCGGAAACCGGCACCGTAGGTCTGCACGCCGACAGCATCCTCGATCGAATCGAGGTCGATCTCGCTCAGCACGACTCGCGGCATGGCTGGCACGTTAGCCCGGACCACCGACAATGCCGAGCGGCCACGGCGACTCGCGGCGGTCCGCGATTCGGCCCGGAGCCAGGCCCTGGCCTGCCACGATGGACAACGTGTCGAATAACCGGCGACTCGCATCCGCCAAGTCAGGCCGTCACCTCGCGGCGGTGCCCGACCAGCAGCCCGCCATGTGGGCGACCGAGGACCTCCAGCGGCTGGCCAGCCTCCGCCAGCTGGCGGCCGACACCGGCGCGCCGCAGGAAGCGCTGCGGCTCATCGACAAGGCGGACAACGCTGACGAGGCGCTCGCGGCGCTGCACCTGGCCGGCCTGATGCCGTCGGAAGAAGAGTCAGTGGAGGGAATGCTGTCCTGGTTCAGTCCGCTGCTCGAGCCGGGATGCGATCAGCTGGACGCCGAGATTTGCGCGGCCGAGTTCATCGGCGCAATCCGCCGTGCCGCGCCAGGCGCGGACGTTGTGCCGGACATCCTGTGCGGCGCCATCGAGGACGTCGCCGAGCGCGCCAGGCCAGAGGCGACCGCCATGCTGCGGGCCCTGTCGGTCATCGGCCCTGACGAAAGCCGCGCGGTGGCGGCGCGGGCTGCCGCCCGTCGCGCGAACGAGGGTGTGCCAGACCCGCCGTGGGCTGGCGGGCTCGGCGCCCCGGCGCCCGGCCGCGCCTTCAGCTACGCCGACATCTACGGCGAGCAGCAGTCGCTCGTGCTCACCTTCGCCTACGGGCGGAAGCGGCACGCTGTCGTCGTGCTCATCGATTTCCTGCTCGGCGGCGGTATCAAGGATTGCTACGTCGTCGACTACACCGATGCGCTGCGGACCGAGTACCGGCGGATCGGCCGGGAGCCTGACCTGAAGTTCACCGACCTCGACCAGCGGCAGGCGGCCCTGGTGCTGTTCAAGGCGCTGTCGGCGGCGCCGTGCCCGCATGAGCCTGACCAGGCGGACAGCGTCGACAACTACATCGAGGTGGTCAGGGCGCGGGCTGACCTGATGGCGGCCGCGATCTTGTCCGGGCAGGCAGGCCCGCGACCAAGGACCGCTGCCGCGGCCGCGACGGGGTCGCGGGCCGCAGCATCCCCGCCCGGCACGACCCGTTCGCCGGCCACCCCAGGCAGTCCGGCCAGGCGCTCACGCGGGCCGAAGAACATGCACCGGATCAAGGTGACGCTGCGGGGCGGCAAGCCGCCGATCTGGCGCCGGTTCGAGGTGCCGTCTGACATCAGCCTGAAACGGCTGCATGAGGTGATCCAGGCCGGTTTCGGATGGGAGAACTACCACTTGTTCGTATTCGAGACACCACAGGGCAGATACGGCATCCCGGATCCGGACGGCGAACTCGATCACCGCAATGCCGCGAACAAGAAACTGTCCGCTGTCGCCGACTGGCCGGGAGACAAATTGAGGTACGACTACGACTTCGGCGACGGCTGGGAACACGACATCGTCGTGGAAGCGGTCGAGCCTGCCAAGCCTGGTGTCGAATACCCGCGCTGCACGGCCGGCAAGCGGGCCGGGCCGCCCGAGGACTGCGGCGGCATCGGTGGCTACGCCGACCTGCTCGGCGTGCTGGCGGACGCGCGGCACCCGGAACACCGGCCGCGGCTGGACTGGCTGGGCCTGGCGTCAGCGGCGGACTTCGACGCCGAGCATTTCAGCGTGGCCGAGGTCAATGACTCGCTCGCGCACCTGACGAAGGTGCTGATCAGGCCTTGAGCAGGAACGTGGCCGACCGCGTGCTCACAGCAACGTCAGCTCGCCGGTAACGGCGTCGATCAGCTCGTCCCGCGCCGGGCCGATCGCGCAGCAGGTCGCGGTGCCCTCGGTGACTTGCGTCCTGCCTGCGTCGTGGATGACCTGAACAGGAAGCCCCGCCTCACCCGCCTGCTTCGCGATGGCGTGCAGGTGCTCCTCGCTGTTCGCGCGCAGCACGACCTTCGGCTGCCCGTCCTGCAGCCAGGCACCGAAAGCGGGTGAGCTGAGGTTCGCCAGCGCCGCGGCGACCGCGGCGTGGGCCGCCTGCGCCGCGATCTTGCCCCGGCTCATGCCCAGGTCGGCACGGACCACCAGCGTCAGTTTCACGTGACCTAACCTAGGTCCCGTGACTAACTTGTGGGACGCCGCCTACACCGCTGAGACCCCAGCGCCCTGGGACATCGGCCGGCCTCAGCCGGAGTTCGTCAGGCTCGCCGATGAAGGGCTGCTCGCCGGCCGCGTGCTGGATGTCGGCTGCGGCACCGGCGAGCACGCGATGCTGGCCGCCGCGCACGGCGCCGATGCGATCGGCGTCGACCTCGCGCCGACGGCCATCGAGCGGGCCAGGGCTAAGGCCGCGCAACGTGGTTCGGCCGCGCGCTTCGAGACCGGCGACGCGCTCAGTCTGGGCGAACTTGGCCTGACTTTTGACGTCGTCATCGACAGCGGCGTGTTCCACGTCTTCGCCGACGAGGACCGGCCCCGCTATGTCGCCAGCCTTGGCGCCGTCCTGAAGCCGGGCGGGGTCTGCTACCTGATGTGCTTCTGCGACCTCCAGCCTGGCGACTTCGGCCCGCGCCGGGTGCGGCAGGAAGAACTGCACGAGGCGTTCAGCACCGGCTGGCGGATCAGCTCGGTCACCGCGACCAGCTTTGAGATCAACCCGATGCACGAGATTACCCGTGCGCACGCCTGGCTCGCCGTCATCGTCAGGCGCTAGGGCAGCGAGCGTGGATCTGCGCCGCTGGCACGATCGGCCGCTGCTGCCGCCAGCGGCGCGGCGCCCGGCCGCGGTGCTGCTCGCCTGCTGCGCCGCGTTCACCGCGATCGTCGGCATCTTGTCGGCCGGCTTGCACCGCGGCATCTGGCCAGATCAGGGCGTCGACTCCTGGCTCGTCAGCCTGCTCGGGGCGCACCGGCCCGCGCTTCAGCTGATCACCGATATCGGCACTCTCGGTCCTGTCACGGTGCTGACGGTGATCGTCGCGGCGGTATGCCTGGTTCGCCGGCGGCTGAACGGCGCACTGCTCGCCGTTGTCGGCGTGCCGCTGGCGGCGGTGCTCACCGAGCGGGTGCTCAAGCCCTTGGTGCAGCAGCGGATCTTCAGCTTCCTCAGCTACCCGAGCGGGCGCGCCACCGGCCTGACCGCGCTGGCCGCGACCCTCGCCGTGCTGCTGCTGCTGTATCCGGCCAGCGGCCGGCCGCGGCCGGCCGTCAGGATTGCCCTCGTCGCGGTCGCGCTGCTGGTGGACGTCGTCGTGGCGGTCGGCGTGGTCGCGATCCAGTACCACTACTTCACCGACACCGTGGCAGGCGCTGCCGTCGGCACCGGCGTGGTGCTGGCGACCGCGTTCCTGCTCGACTGGGCTTACGGCCGGGTACGAGGTTCCGGCCCGCCGGCTGACCGCGCTGGCTCCTGACGATTCGAGCGAGCGTATTCAGGCGGCACTGGTGCTCGGCGCGCGGGGCACGTGGAGCCGTCGGGCGGCGCGGGAATAGCGGCGGACGGCCCGGTTAGCCGGAGGCAGCAACTGCCTGGCGGTCGCGGTACCTGCGCACCTTGGCGATCGTGCCGCAGGCCCGGCCCTCAGGACCGCCGGCGTACATCAGGCACCAGCGCTTGCTGCCGTTCCTTGTGTTGTCGTAGAACACCCAGCGGCAATCCGGGCAGGCCTTGAGCCGGGTCCAGGTACCGGCGCCGATCGAGGCGACCACCGCGGCGAGAATGTCACCCGCGGCGCCGCGGGTGTGCTGGTAGTCGATCCTGGCGGCGCCGTGGCCGGCCGGGGTTGCGCCTGGAGCTACCGCGAGCCGCAGGTCCAGGCGCTGAATCCAGCCGTTCAGCGCTGCGGCGTCGGCCGCTCCGGCCTCGGTCATCCGCCGCAGGTCATCTCGAAGGTCGCGAATCACCGCGGCCTCCCGCGGCGGCCAGCCCTGCTGGCTGGCTAGTTCCCCGAAGACGTCGGCGGGCTGCCGCGAATCATTCGGGATGAGCCAGGAGTTCAGCAGTGCGCGGACCGGTTCAAGCCCGGGCGGGGCTTCCTGGCCGGCGGACTCCCGTACTGTAACCATCTACTGAGTATACCGGTTGCAGGCGCGACACGCTCGCGCGTAACCTGTTACTGAGTTAACTGGTTACGGAGCGGGAAAACGATGAGCGGGAGGCGTCCGTGCGCACAGACCTGGGCTGGACGGCGCGGCAGTGGCCGGGCATGGAGCACGTGATCGCCGAGACCACCGAGCACGGCTTTGCGGCGCACGGCACCCTCGTGCTGGCCGAGGGTGAGCTTGCCAGTGCCCGCTACGAACTGCGCTGCGATGCTAGCTGGCGCGTCACCCGGCTGTCCGTCGCGCTGACCAGCGCGAGCGGGACGCGGACCCTCGAGCTCACGGCCGATGCCGCCGGGCACTGGCGGGTGAACGGGCAGGCGCGGCCCGACCTGGACGGCTGCCTAGACATCGACATCTCGCAGACGCCGCTCACCAATACCCTGCCGATCCGCCGGCTGACCTGGACGGCCGGCCGCTCGTACGACCTGGCGGTTACCTACGTCCGGGTGCCTGAGCTCACCGCCGAGCGGGCGGATCAGCGCTACACGTTGCTCTGGCGCGACGACGGAGACGGCAGCTCGCTGTTCCGCTATGAGTCGGGCACGTTCCAGGCCGACCTGCCCGTCGACGCGCGCGGTTACGTCGTGGACTACCCGGGGCTGTGGCAACGGATCCGTCCGTAACGGGCGGAAAGTCGCAGCATCGGCGCGCCGGACCGGGGATGATGCTGTTGTGCGCACGGGGTGTGGTGCGCAGGCAGGAGCACATGGGTGACGGACGCGATACCGGCCACGGCGGACGCTGACGACGCCAAGCTCCTGAATCTCGTGCGGGCGGCCGACACGGCCGCATTCAGCGTGCTGTTCCAGCGGCACGAGCAGGCTGCCCGGCGGCTGGCGCACGAACTGGCAGGCTCGCCGGCCGAGCTGGACGACCTCGTCACCGAGACGTTCGCGCTGCTGCTGGCGATCACCTTGCGCGGCGGTGGTCCCAGCGACTCGTTCCGGCCGTACCTGCTGGCCGCATTGCGACGGGTGCACGAGGACCGGCTGCGGTACCGCAGGAATCAGCCGCCGACCGACGACAGGCTGCTGCTCGACCCCGGTGCCCCGCTAGTCGATCGGGAGTCGGCCGGCCTGGCGGAGACGCTGATCGTCCGCAGCTTCCTGGCGCTGCCGGAGCGCTGGTGCGCCGTGCTGTGGCACACCGAGATAGAGCGGGCCATCGCGGCCAACGTCGCGCCCGTCTTCGGGCTGACTCGTAACGGCGTCGCCACCCTCCGCCGCCGGGCCAAGGACGGGCTGCGCCAGGCGTACCTGCAGAGCTACGCAGCCAGGCTGACCGATCCTGACTGCCTGGCGGTGACCGAGCGGCTCGGCGCGTTCATCGGCGACGCGCTGCCCGGGCGCGAGACCGGCGAGGTGGCGGAGCACCTCGGCACCTGCGCGGGCTGCCGGACGGTTTGCGCCGAACTCGCGGACGTCAGCACCGCCTTGCGGGGCAGCGTGGCGCCGGTGTTTCTCGGCGCGGCGGCTGCGGCTTACCTGTCAGGCACCGACGACTCTGTTCCTGGCGCCGCCCAGACGGATTTCCTGCCGGGCGCGATCAGGCCTGCCGGGGAGGCCGGCCCCGGCGGCACTGCCAGCACCGGGTCGCTGCCACTGGCCGCCATCGGGGCTGGTGCCGCGGACTCGGCCGCAGCCGCCGGACCGAAGCTGGCCGGCCGGGCGCACTGGGCAGCGCGGCCCTCGCACTGGCTGATCGTCGCCGCTGCCGCTGTCCTCGTCGCCGGCGCGGCCGCCACGGTAGCTGTCGCGCTGACCGCTCACCGCACCCCCGCGCGACCGCCCGTGCGCCATGACGCGGTGGCCGGCTCCCTGCTGACCCCCCGCGGACCGGCTGGTGCGCAGCCGTCGCACCACGCGGCCAAGGTGCGCAAGTCGCGGGCTGCGGCTCCGACGTCGGCCGAGCCGCTGCCGTCCGGGTCAGTGACCCCGGCGACCGCGGCCGGCGTCCAGCCTTCCCCCGCTGTCCAGCTGACCGCGTCGGTCAGCGTCAGCGGCCACGGCCAGCCGCGCTCTGATGGCAATCAGGTCACGTTCACCGTGTCCGACACCGGGTCCGCGGCGACCGGCGAGCTTACCGTCGTGCTGACTCTGCCGCCAGGCAGCTGGGCGTTCACCGGGCATTTCCCCGGCGCGCCCGATCAGGGCGGCTGGACCTGCCAGCCGGCCCACAGCGGCGCCACCTGCCAGCACGCCGCCGTAGCGGCCGGCGGCCAGGCGCAGGGAGCGCTGGTCATCGGCGTGGCCAAGTCGGGCGGCGGGTGCGGCCAGCCGGTACAGATCACCGCCAGCAGCGGGCGGCCTCGGCGAGCGCACAGTCAGCAGGGACGCTGCAGTGCGCCTGAGCGGGATCGGCTAAGGACGCGGCCTGGCCAGTTCGCGGCGGTCCGCGTGGCGCGGCGCGGCCCTGGCCTTGCGGCGCGGACGAAGCTCAGCGGCCACGTTCCATTTCAATGCGCCGGCCAGGTCGCGCACGTGCTCCATCGCGGTGTAATCCTGCCGCGCCTGGCTCTCAGCGAGCGCGCGGTCCAGGTCGTGCCCGCACTGCGCGAGCAGCACGGAGAAATCACGGCGAACCGGTTCGAGCAGGCCATAACCGAAGGATCGCTGCATCCCGGCGAACAGCGGCCGGTACAGCCGGGCCCGCTCGTGCAGTCCTGATGAATGCGACATCGGGTTCTTCGGCCGGCCGAGGATGTAGCCGGGCAGCGCGTCCGCGAATGCCTGGCGCATGATCCACTTCTCCTGGCCGTCGCGGATCTTCAGCTGGACCGGCAGCCGCATCGCCAGCTCGACCAGCGCCTGGTCCAGGTACGGCACCCGCGCTTCGACGCCCTGACCCATGCTGACCCGGTCGACGCGCTGCAGTTCGGTCCGGTGCAGGTTGGCGATCATGTGCAGGAACAGCCGGCCAGAAGCCTCCGCCCCGATCCGGTCATACATGGAGTAGCCGCCGAACAGCTCGTCCGACCCGTCTCCGGTCAGCACCACCTTGATCCCGAGCTGCCTGGCCCTGGCGAACAACGGCACCGACACCACGGCGTTGATGATGTCCCCGTACTCGGTGAGTTCGGACATCCGGATCGCCTCGCGGATATCGGCAGCCCGGATCTCGGCCGGGCTGATGGCGATTATCTCGTGCGGCACCCCTAGGTCCCTCGCCAGGCGGCGGGCATAGACCAGGTCCTCGCTGCCCGGCGCGCCGATCGTCAGCGCGACGCAGTCCTGGTGCATCTGGCGCACCTGGCTCAGCACGATCGAGCTGTCCAGGCCGCCGGACAGGATGACACCGACGGTGAGGTCTGTGTCGACCCTGACCCGGACCGCATCCTCGACCGCCAACCGCAGCGCCTTGGCGGCCTCGGCCGGATCCTCGATCTGCTCCTGGTCGTCGCCGAGCCGGCCGAGGTCGAGGTAGGGCGCGAGCACCGGCGTGGCGGCGGCGTCCTTCGCCCAGCCGTGGTGGCCAGGCGGTACTTCCGACACCCGGACACCGACCGGCACCAGCGCCTTGACCTCGGACGCGATATGCAGTCGCCCGTCATGGCTCGACCAGTACAGGGGCTTGACGCCCACCGGGTCGCGCGCCAGGTACGTCCGTCCCGACCTCCGGTCGGTGATCGTGAACGCGAACTCCCCGCGGAATCTGCCGACCGCCTTGTCGCCCCACTGCAGGAACGCTTCCAGGGCGAGCTCGGTGTCGCTCTCGCTGCGCAGCGGGCGGCCGAGCGCGATCAGCTCGGTGCGAAGCTGCCGGTAGTTGAAGATCTCGCCGTTGTAGCAGAGCAGCCAGCGACCGTCGCGCGATAGCCACGGCTGGATGGCGCGGTCCCGGTCGACGATGCGCAGCCGCTGCGTGCCCGCCCGCAGCGCCTCCTCGCACAGCGTTTCCTCGATCTCGCCGCGCGGTGCCAGCGAGTCCAGCATCTGGCGGAACAGGTCACCCTGTCCCGCACCGGGACCGACGATCAGCGCGATTCCGCACATGAGCCGGTCACCGGCCTTTCGGCTGATCGATGAAGTCAGGCACGTCGGCGACCACGCCCGGCCGGAGGCACACGTGCCAGGCCTGACCCTCATCGATCACGTTGATGTCGCCGGCCGCCTGGCGCTCCAGCAGGATCTGCTGCAGTACCTGGTCGGCGCCGAACCGGCCGAACCAGGTCATCTCGACGTCGGCGGCGTAGCCGACGCAGTGCGCGCTCGGGAGCATCGCCGAGTAACCAAGAGCGCGCAGGTGCCGCTGGTGCATGACGCTTCTGGCCAGGCTGGTGATCCAGAGCGGCGGTGTGCCACGCGGCGCCGCCGCCGCGAAGTCGGCAGCGATCTGATTCAGCATCACCAGCAGTTCAGCCCGGCCGCAGGCGAACCGCAGGCCCGCGGTCCGCGGCGCCCGGCCGGGCGCCGCCACGCGCTCCGCCGACCGCAGTGCGCGCCCGGCCAGCGTCGAGGTCTGGTGCCGGTACCGGAAGCGCAGCAGCCGGTCGTGCCTGAGCACGTCCAGGTTGAGCAGGTCAGGACAGGCGAGGACGTCGGCATCTGACTCATAAGCCGCCAGCTGGCCCCACCACACCGCGTCGATCTGAGCGAGCAGCGCGATCCTGACCATCGCGGCCAGGTTTCCCGCCGAACTGCGCGCGCTGCGCCGGTACTCGCGGACTTCGCGCAGCACCCGGCGGATCGCGGCATCAGCGCCTGACGGAGTTGCCGCCAGGATCGTGGTGAACGCCGAGTCGGGCAACCGCCTGCTGAGAATCCACTCAGCTGTCTCCGGGCTGATGACGCCGTCGGAGTCCGCGATCTCGACGAGCACGTCGGCGACGGCCGCGCGGTAGGCAGCGACGTCAGCAAGCTGCACAACCGTGCCCATGTCGGCCGGCAAGTGTCCGGCCCCTCTTTCACCGCTCAGCAACCAGCCCGTCACGAGCATTCCCCCAGTCGCGCAACTCTGTTTCCGCGGCGGACGACCACCTCCAGCAAAGCTGGCACCGCACAACTGCAGAGCACCGAGAGTAACAGGAACGTAACGCCATGTGATGTCGACCCGAAATACTGCGTGTCCGGCAGATCCGTGAATCCGCCTGCGGCCGCCCCGCCAGGCACGGCCGCGGTCTGCGCATCCCCGCGCCGGCGGCCGCGGGCCCGCGACCGCACAGGGCTCAAGATATGACTTGTCTTTGCGCGTTACTCCGCATAGCCTGTCGATATATCGTGATCGTATCGCGAGAGGCAAGGCGAGACTCATGACAGCAGGGGCGGCTTCGGGGGCTGGTGACCTCGGATCAGGTCTGTTCGAGATGTTCAGGTGCGGCGGCGACCTGCGAGACCAGCTCCGCCGCCTCGTGACGCTCAAGGCCAGCGAGCACCGGCACGACGGATCGTGGCAGCGCAACTTCGGCGGACGGCGCGGCGGAGGCCCGGGCCCAGGGCACTGGGGCGGTGGTTTCGTCGGCCAGAAGGGCTCCTGGTGGCCGGGGCCGCCGAGCGCGCCAGGGCCGAAGGCCAGTCGGGGCGACGTCCGGGCGGCGATCCTGGCGCTGCTGAAGGACGGCCCGCGCAACGGGTACCAGATCATGTCCGAGATCGAGGAGCGCAGCAACGGCGCATGGCGGCCCAGCCCCGGCGCGATCTATCCTGCCCTGTCGCAACTGGCCGACGAGGGCCTGATCGTCGGCGAGGAGTCAGGCGGTAAGCGGACCTTCCGGCTGACCGACGCCGGGCGGGCGTACGTCGAGCAGAACCCCGAGCTGGCCCGCGGCGCCTGGGAGTCGTCGGCGCAGCAGGAGGCCTGGCAGATTCCTGGCCTGTTCGCCGAGGCGGCAAGGCTGGGCAGCGGGATTGTGCAGCTCGCGCACGCAGGCACGCCGGCACAGGTCCGCGCCGCGGAACGGCTGCTGCAGCGCACCAGGCGCGAGCTCTACCGGATCCTCGCTGCCAGCGAGGAAGACGACAGTGACACCGACACAGATGACGCCGAGCAGGACAGCTGAGTAGGCGGGGGCAGGCAATGAACCAGAACATCCGGGTATCCGACGCAGACCGCGAGCGCGTGGCGGAAGGACTCCGCGAGCACTATGCCGAAGGACGGCTCAGTGCCGAGGAACTTGACGAGCGGATCACCAAGACGCTCAACGCGAAGACCGTCGCGGACCTGGGCGCCGTCATGACAGATCTGCCTGATGACCAGCGCATGGCGCAGCAGCCGCAGCTGCAGGCACCGAAACCGCCCCGCTGGTCGGGCCGGCCGGTCGTGGTCTACCGCCGTGGCCCGAGGATACTTCCGCTGCTGGTGCTGGCGCTGATCGCCGCGGTGGCCATCCCCGGCGCGGGCTGGATCTTCGTCGCGTTCCTGAAGGTGGCCCTGCTCTTCTGGCTGGTCGCCTGTATCGCGGGCATCTTTGCCGCGAACCGGTTCCGCCGCAGATTCCGCCGGCTGGTGCAGCAGCCCGGAGTCAGCAGCAAGTGGCAGCAGTCCGAGTGGCGCCGCTGAGCCGGCAGCTCAGCTGCCAGGCTTGACCTCATCTGGTCTACTTGCGGCATGCAGGATGACGTAGCAGAACACCTTGCCGCGGCCGCCCGGGCACTGCACGAATGTGACGCGGCCAACGGCCGCTGCGCGGAACTGGCCAGGCAGGCCGGGATGTCCAGGGACCTGGACGCTGTGCGCGCGCGCTATGGCGCGGAGCAGAAGGACGTGGAGCGGCTGGAAGGCCTCTCGCTGACCCATGTCCTGGCCTCGCTGCACGGGTCACGCGAGGACAAGCTGGCCAGGGAACGGGCTGAGGCGGCTGCCGCCAGCTACCGCCTGGCCGAGGCCGAGAAACAACTGGCCGCAGTGGCCGCCGAACTCCAGACAGCACGGCAGCAAGCGGCAGCCCTGGCCGGCGCGCCTGAGGACTACCAGAAAGCGCTCGCTGCCAAGGAACGCTTTCTGACTCAGTCCGACGACCCGAGAGCCAGCGAACTGCTGGCGCTGGCGGACGAGCGCGGCCAGGCTCACCGGGGAGCTGACCGAGCTCGACCAGGCCGACAAGTCCGCGCGGGCGGCGCAGACCTCGCTCGAAGCTGTGCAAGACAAGCTCGGCAGCGCGTCGAGCTGG
Organism: uncultured Actinomycetota bacterium; assembly: GCA_963767215.1. Classification (GTDB taxonomy): domain Bacteria; phylum Actinomycetota; class Actinomycetes; order Streptosporangiales; family Streptosporangiaceae; genus JAJYUU01. Next base: position 132,991 of record CAVYDE010000010.1, on the reverse strand, counting down.
TCGAACTACGACACTTACCTCGGCGGCGGGATGATCGCCAGTGCGGTGAAGCACTCCCGGCTGGACGAAGCGGCAGCTCTCGCCTCGCAAGCCGATCGCCAGCTGGCCACGCTGCGGACCGAGCTCACGACGGTCGGCCAGCTCGCGCCCCAACTGACTGTCAGCAGCGGTGCCAGGTTCGTTGATATCTGGTTCAACAACATCTTCACCGACCTGGCCTTCGCCGATCGCATCAGGCAGGCGCAGCAGAACACGGTGCAGGCGATCCAGACGGTCAGCAGTGTCCAGCAAAAGCTCGAGTCGCGGCGCGCGGAGGTTCAGGACCGCCTCGGCGCCATGCAAACGCGGCGCGACGAGCTGCTGCAGAGTTAGAACGGCCCCGCGCGCTACATCAGGCCGGGCAGCACGGCCTCGATCAGGTGCGGGCCAGGCTCGGCAAGTGCAGTCGTCAGCTGAGCGGCGAACTCCCCGGCGTCGGCGGCCCGGCAAGCTGGCACGCCCATGCCAGTCGCGAGCGCGACGAAATCGAGGTCAGGCCTGGACAGGTCAAGCAGGCTACGGGCGGTCGTGCCGGTGACCGGCGCCCCGGTCCGCTGCAGCTCCATATTGAGGATGGCGTAGGAGCGGTTACTGAAGATCACCGTGGTGACGTCGAGCTGCTCACGGGCGTGTGTCCAGAGCGCGGAGATCGTGTACATCGCGCTGCCGTCTGCCTCCAGGGCGAGAACCGGCCGGCCGGGGCACGCGATCGCAGCACCGGTCGCGGCCGGCAATCCCTGGCCGATGGCTCCGCCGGTCAGACTGAGCCAGTCGTGCGCCGGCGCTCCGGCGGTCGCTCCAGCCAGGAAGATCCCTGAGGTATTGGCCTCATCGCAGACGATCGCGTCCTCGGGCAGCAGCGCGCCGATCACGGCCGCGGCAGATTGCGAATTCAGCTCGCCGCTGTCCGGAAGCCCAGGCCGCGTGGCCGGCGCCCCGCCGCGGCAGTGCCGGGCGCGACAAGCTCGGCCAGGGCTTCGAGCGCTCCGGCGACGTCGTCACCAACACCCGCAAGTACATGCAGTTGGCAGCCGTCAGGAACCGGCGTGCTCGGCTTACCCGGATAGGCGAAGAAGGAGACCGGCGCGGCAGCTCCGGCGAGGACGAGATGCCGGACCCCGGCCAGTTGCGCGGCCGCAGCCTCGACGAGGTACGCCATGCGATCCACCGCCGGGATGCCCGCCCCGCGCTCGTGCCGGGACGGGAAAGTCTCGGCGAGCAGCCGCGTCCCGGTCGCGCCGGTGATCCGGCTGGCTGCCGTCAGCCCGCTGCGGCGCAGTCCGGTGCCGCCGAGCAGGATCAGGCAGGGCTCTCCTCCGCGCAAGATGCCCGCAATCTCCCGGGTCACCTCGGCTGGCACGGGCGCCGGCCGCCGTGGCGCGACGCGGGGGGCAGGCTCGGCGCCATCGGTCCAGGTCACGTCTGCAGGCAGGATGAGCGAGGCGATCTGGCCAGGCGGACTGAGGGCCGCGGCAACAGCATCAGCGGCGTCAGCCGGCGCATCCGCGCTGCGGCTACTGCGGCGGACCCAGCCGGATACCGTGCCGGCCAGCGCATCAATGTCGGACTCCAGCGGCGCGTCGAACCGCTTGTGGTAGGTCGCGTGGTCGCCGACGATCGCTAGCAGCGGGGTATGCGCCCGGCGCGCGTTGTGCAGGTTAGCCAGCCCGTTCGCCAGGCCAGGGCCGAGGTGCAGCAGCACACCGGCGGGCTGGCCGGTCATCCGCCCGTAACCATCGGCCGCGCCCGTTGCGACCCCCTCGAACAGGCACAGCACACCGCGCAGCTGCGGAACGGCGTCCAGCGCCGCGACGAAATGCATCTCCGATGTACCCGGATTGGCAAAGCACGTCGTCACGCCGCTGCCGACCAGCGTACGGACAATCGCCTCGGCACCGTTCATATCCCCATGCTCCTTCTCAGCCTGACCCGGCGACTCCAGACGGGTGTCCCTTGCCCCTGGTGCGAGCTGTCAGGCCCGGCGCCTGTCCGCTACGTCATCTCCGACGGCATCTCGCCAGTTCCGCGCGAGTGCGATAAGCCCGCGCACTACGTCGGGCGGCAGACCGGGGGTGCCAGCCAGGTACCGCAGGGTGGGATCGGCATCGGCATCGCCGGTGAGGCTGGCCGGCCCTGTCGTTGGCTCGCCACCAGCCAGGATCTGCCGGCATGACCCCGGCGCCCAGCCGAGCTGGTTCTCTATCGCGGCCAAGGTACTGGCAGAGACGCGCTGCCCGTTCTCGAGCTTTCCTAGCGTTCGTTCCGTAATGCCGGTGGCCACCGCAAGGGCCCGGCGGTCCCGCATGCCCAGCGCAACGCGACCAGCCACGATGTAGTCAGCAAGCCGCTGCCAGGTCTCACCTGCCATCTTGGGTCCCTTCGCGGCAAAGTGGTGATAAAGGCGTCGCGGGTTACGCTGAACATTAGCCCACACTTCCGATATCTTCCTGCATCCGGAGCATCCGCCATTGCTAGATTTCTCCGGGTGGCGTGAGTCGTCTACGCGAGACAAGGAGATGCGAGTTATCCTAACAAGTCTTCGGCTGGCTTAATTTTTCTTCCGGTCCCTTCCTACGCTGGGAACTGCGTGCGGGAGTTAACGGTGAGCAGTGAACCAGGCCAATGCCGGGACCGTGCAGCAGAAGGGCGCATACGCGCTGTGCTGGAGTCTGGAGCGAGATGGCCGACACCGTGATTGCAAGCGGTGAGCCCGACCGTGCTGACGGCGTCCACCTGCACTACCAGGCGCTCGTGCGGCTCGCGGCGCTGCTGACCGGCGACGCGGCGTTAGCCGAGGAGATCGCAGGAGACTCGCTGGCCGCAATACTGCCGGCCTCGCCGCGGCTGTACCCGGGCGAGCGCGTCCTGTTCCGGTTGCACCGCGAAGTTGTGCTCAGGTCACGTCGCGCGACTCGCATCGGCCCACAGCCGCGCTGGCGGCCGGCGCATCCGCTGGCATCCGACCGGGGTTCGGTCTGGTCGGGATCGCCGATCATGCAAGGACTGCGGTCGTTGTCAGCGTGTCAGCGCGAGGCACTCGTGCTGCGGCACTATCTCGACCTCAGCGAGAAGCAGGCGGCGGCCGTGATGGGCGCGCGTCAGCGGGCGGTGCACCGCAGCCTCGCGATCGCCCGCGATGCTCTGCAGGGGATGGTCGCCGAGAGCACAGACGCAGGAGATGCAGCGCCTGACTGGCCGGCCGTACCGCCAGTCACCTGACAGTTCCGTCGGAACGTCAGTGCGGCCGGGCCCGAAGGCCCGGCCGCTCTTTTCCGGTCCAGATCCAAGCGCAGTCCTTGGATGCCGTGCAGCAGGGATCGAGGGCTCACTCAAGCCCCACTGCGGAGTGGCCAGGGGCTCAGGAGCACGGGTCGTAGTGCTCGTAGCGGTACTGCCTCGACGGCCCTCGGTATCGCCTTGCCATTGCACCTCCCCTGCAGCTCAGCCATTCCCAATAAGATTTAAGCATGACCGAATGCCGAAGTCATCCGTAAATTTGAATGGTCACACAGCGTTATTGTGGAGTTCGCAGGGCGAACAAATGAGGCTTTCCCTGACCGCCGGCATAGTCGCGAGCACTCGATCATCAGATGGCACGATTTCGGACATTAGCGCACTCCCCCGCCCTGGTGAGACGCTGGTCCTGCGCACCTTCCTGACTACTGGCAACCGGCCCGCGCAGGCCTGAGCTTGCCCGCGGCAAGAGCTCTCTCACTCCAGCCAGGATCGGAAAAAGTCCCTTACAACCGGCGAGTGTCCGCCTTCAGCAACCTAACGAGCCGCGCGTCGGCCGCCCAATTCTTAATGACGTCCTTGGCCTTGTCAGGAATGAGGAATTCACCGCTCGACAGAGCCAGCGCGGGAATGACCAGAATGGCAGCCGCCAGGTGCACACCCCACCCGCCGGCCAGCCAGCCGTCCAGGAATGAAGCAAATGGCTTGGTTCCAGCCCAGGCGATCGCCCACAGCGCCGCGACACCAGGGGCGCCCCGGCTGTCACGCACGATAAGCGCCGTCTGGGCTGCCGCGCCAGTTGCCAGGGCAGCTACGCCGGCGGCAAATGCCGCGACCAGGCTTACCCAGGGCGCAAGGCCCGCAGCGAAGACCAGCACCGAGCCGGCGAGGACCAGCAGCCAGGCGGCGGCCCGCCGAGATGCCCGGCGGATATCGCGATCCCAGGGTGGCTTCGGAAATACCGATGCCGCGACAGCGCCCCAGCCAAGGGCAGCTATGAAGTACCCGGTCCAATCCTTTCCGGCATGCATGGAGGCAGTCAGTGCCGGGCTGAGCACCTGTACCGGGTCGTCGGCCAGCGTTACCGTCGCGACGATAGCCAGGAGCAGCAGAATCCGTGGGTTCGTAAGCGCGATCCTGATGCCATCGGTAACTCGTACCCGTTCGCTTGGGCGGGAGTAAACAACCCCGCGAATATCGTGGCCTACAGCGGCCGACACGGGTTTCAGGCGGTGCAGAGCGACGGCAAATAGTGCGAAGGACAAGGCGTTCAGCAGGAAAACCAGAACCGGCCCGGTGGTGGCGATGATGAGCACGGACAGGGCCGGTCCGAGCGCCCGTCCGGCGTTGTAACTGACCGAGTTCATCTGAACCGCTGCCTCGGCGTCCTGCGGCGGCACGAGCGCCGGAACCATGGTGACCTGCACGGGCAGCGCCAGTGAGTAGGCGGCGCCGAGCAGCAGGGCGCCAGCGGCGAGCACGAACACTGTCAGATCGCCCGCGGCGTACATCGCTGCCATCCCGCCGGCGATAACGGCAGAGGCGATCTGGATGCGGATGAGAAACTTCCTCGGCTCGAGCCCGAGCCACCCGGCGATCGCAGCCGCGAACGGACTCAGCAGTGGTATCCCTGCAAATTGCAGCGCAACAATCAAGCCGACGGTGAAGATCGAGCCCGTCAGCTGATAAGCCAGGATGACCTGAACGGTGTTCTGTAGCCATGCACCCAAGTTCGACGCAAAGCCGCCAGTAAAGTAAAGCCGGAATTCCCGGCCGCGCAGGAGTTGCCACGAGGACCGTCGCGTAGCGACGGTGGTGAAGGCGTCGCTTGGCGGGTCAGATTCTGCCACCGTTGCCGGGTCTATGCCGCTGTCGCCGGCGCTGTCCCGATCAGCCGGGACATCGGGTCGCAGATTACCGGTCACTTGTGCGCAGATTCTCACTAATAGGCACGCCACCGACATCGATGACGAACCTATTCCTATCCGCCCGATAGACCGTAACCGTTAGTCGGTAAGGTTTTTCATGTTGATCGAAAGCGACCCGGTAAATCTCTACCACCGGGATTCGCCCGTCAACCGGCAGGCCGAAGAAGGCTATCTCGGCGGGATCGGGAGTTCGGACGGCGAGGCCATCCCGATATCCAGCCTGATGAACTCCGTTGGCACGCAAGTACGCGACGGTTCCTTCCTCGATCGAGGATCCGCCGAGCAGTCGCGGCGCTTGGGCAGCCAGGGCCCAGAGGTAATACGACGTCTGTCGTGACCATGGACGACCGTCAACAAAGCGCGATTCACTGCGGCTAATGACATTGTCGCCCGCACCGATCCGCAGCTCGTCAGCCACTGACCTGTTAGCTAGCACGACGCTGACGTGCAGGTCCCCGGTGGTGGCCGTGCGGCCGCTTTTTGCCACCTCAGCGGTGTAGACGATGCCTTCGCCACCGCCACTGCCGGACTCCGGATCAGAAGTCAGGGTGGTAACTATTGGTTTAACCTGTTCTACGACGAATGTCCCTCGGCCGTGCAGAGTCTCGACCAGGCCTTGAATAACCAGTTCCTTGATCGCCGCGCGGACCGTGTTCCGCGAGGCTTTGTACTGGTCAATGAGCTCGTCCTCGGTCGGAAGCTGGTCTTCAGGCGCCAGCTCGCCGACCTCGATCCGGCGCCGAAGGTCCATGGAGATCTGCCGGTATAGCGGCCCGACCATGATCAAGCGCTCCCTTCGCAGTCTCGTCGGCAGTCGCCGGTTACTTAGAGTTATACCAGTCATTAGACACATGCCAATAACTAGCCTGATCAGACTAGGCGTCCAACCGCTAGGGTACCATCAAGATATTCTAATTATTGGTATGACTCTCATGACACGACTGGCTGGCTTGTCTAAACGAAAGGAGACACTACACCCTCAGCAGAAGCCGCGATGCAGTACCCATCCGTAACTTCACCAGAAGCCTGACCAGCCGATTCCGACCGGCAAGCGATCCAGGTCGCGGAGCGCTTGAGCCCTACTCGCCCCCAAGTCCGAAACTCCCCAGGAGGTGCAGCGATGTTTCTCTTCTTCCTTCTTGGCGCCGTAGTCGGCGCGTTCGCGGGCGCCGCGTTCGCGTTCCGGCACCTCCGTTCGTTCCGGCTCGATCTAGCCGCCGAATTGCGTCGCGAACTCACGGGCGAGTTCCTGGGCCGGTTCCACCACATCGAGTCTCAGCTTGAGACCGTCGTGACGACCATCAACCTCGCGCAGCTCACTCAGGTGACCGAGCTGATGAACCAGTACGCGGAGCTGAGCGCGGGGTTGCAGCGCTATGCCGCGCTCCCCGCGATCTCGGCTCGAGACCGGGCCAGCAACTGAGCGGACTTCAGGTCAACGCGCGCCCGTCCGGCAGGACAACTGCCGGGCGGGTCTGCGCTGGCATCGCTCCGAGGGCCGGCCCGGCAGATCCGGCGGCACAGCACGTCGGCCGCTAAGTCTGGCGGCTCCAGCGCGGGCCGACAGCCAGCCAAGCGGCCTCCCAGCCGACGAGCTTGCGATGGTCAAGGAAGCGCCGTGCCAGCCCGGTCAGGACGGCCAGCAAGACAGCGATGACAAACAGCGTGATCACAGTCGTGGTCCGTGCGCGGATGCTGACCTGCGCCGCGGTCATCGGCGGCAGCTGCACCTGGCCGCCCGGACCGAGGAACACGGTGACGACGCTGTCCGCACGAGAACCGGCGGCTGCCGGGACCTCGCCGGTGTAACGGCGCCCGTCCACGGTCCACTTCGCCGGCGCCCACTCGGCCCAGGTGTTCGCGCCGTGATCTGTCTGTTCAGGACCTGGCACCGCCTGCAGCAGAGTCGCGGGAACCCGGTGCCAGGACACCTCGGCGCGCTGGACAGCCGCGTTGTCCGCGCGAATCCACATGTTGCTGACGGCGGCCACGACCGGGCACATGACAACGAACACCGCGACCGACGCGGGCACCAGCCACGCCTCGATCCGGTCATACCGCCGCCGCAGCGGGTTGCCGTCACAGCCCAGCCGCCTGGCCAGCTTCATCCACGACGTCGTGGGCGTTGCCGTCATAGCCACTCCACAGTCGACCTGACCGCACCGTTGCGACCTGATCCTGTTGCGATTGTCCCGCGCTCGCTGGTCCTTTGCCATACCCAGGCCGGACGGCTGACTGGCGACTCGCCCGTGGCAGACGGCACGGGCAGCCGCCGGCCTCCGCTGCGGGATCGTCGCGAGACTCAGCCCCTGCTATACCGGAATGATGAGCGCGCACTACGACAGCCTGGCTGCCCGGATGCGGACGCGGGCAGCCGGGCTGGTCGCAACGCTGGACGACGAGCAGCGCGGGGCCGCCCTGTTTCTGTTCGGCGACGAGGCGGCCCGCCGCTGGCTGGAGTACCGGCCAGAGCCGCGGCCCGGCGCGTGCATCGCGCAGCTGAGTCCCGCGGCCCGCAAGGCCGCGCACAGGTTGCTGGCCACCTCGCTGAGCCAGCACGCCTTCGCGCAGGCAATGGTCATCGCCGGACTTGAGGAAGTTCTCGACGAGTCGGAGGGCGGCCTGCTCGCCCGGCACAGCGGCGGCTACTTCATCAGCGTTTTCGGCGACCCAGCAGCCGGCGGCGAGCCCTGGTCCTGGCGGTTCGAAGGCCATCATCTGTCGGTCACCATGACCGTGCTCGGCAACATCGTCTCCCCCGCGCCGATCTTCCTCGGGGCGAATCCGGCATCCGTCAGCTACGCAGGCCGGCCTGTGTCGCGGCCGCTCGGCCCGGAGGAAGACCTGGCGCGGCAACTGCTCGAGGAGATCGGCCCGGCCGGGCGCTCGGCAGCCATCGTGGCCGGACACGCGCCAGCCGACATCCGGTCGGCGACGTCGCCGCGAGCGGCAGCTGCCCTGCAGCCGCTTGGCGTCGCGGCCGGCTCGCTCGGGCCGTCGGCGCGCACGTTGCTATGGCAGCTCGCCGCTCTCTACCTCCGACGGCTGCCAGCGGAACTTGCCGCGGCACAGGAGGTCCGCATCGCCGGCGGTGAGCTGTATTTCGCCTGGGAAGGTCCAGCCGACCCCGGAGCCCGGCACTACTACCGGGTCCAGGGCGACGACTTGCTCATCGAGTACGACACCACCGACGACGGCAATCACGCGCACAGCGTCCTGCGGCGCCCGGACGCCGACTTCGGTGCTGACATCCTCGCGGCACACCACCTGGCCGGGCACCCGCTGTAGCGCGCAGCGCCGGTGGCAGGCTCCTGTGAATTCGGCGGCGCAGAGTTCCTACACCTACATCGGCACCAGTTATGGCACGACCTACAACATGTCGCCTGGCGTGCTGTCGCAGTTGCAGGCGTCCTACGAAGTCGAGACCGTCCGCGCGGACGGCCGCCGGTCCGCGTCGTCCTGGCAACACCTCCGGCCCACTGCCCGGACGGCCCGCCGCTCTACGCGGCTGTCTACAGCTACGGGTACGTGGACAACGTCGGGCAGACAAATACCGTGGAGCAATTCTGCTTCGGCACACAGGGCCGGGTTGATGGCCGAGCCGGACAGGATGAGGATGCAGCGTGGTCGCACTGCCTGGCCAGCCGGCCACGTTCCCGATCCTGGACGGCCGCGGTCGGGGCCTGACCCCGGCGGCACTCAGCCAGGCGCCGCCATCTGGGCCGACAGCTCTCGTTAGCTCGCTGCTTCACCGGGTAGCGAGATCAGATGAGGCATGTCCAACCTGGCGACCTGCTGGCCGGGCGCTACCGGCTGCGGAATGTTATCGGTCGTGGCGGAATGGGTGTCGTCTGGCTGGCCGCCGACGGACTTCTCAATCGCGACGTGGCGATCAAGGAAACTGTCCGGCCGCCCCAGCTCGACGACTCGGAATGGGATGCGCTCCGGGAGCGGTCGCTGCGGGAAGCACGGACGGCAGCCGGCCTCAACCATCCCGGCATTGTCAGCATCTTCGATGTGCTCGAAGAGGAAGGCCGGCCATGGATGGTCATGCAACTCGTCCCCTTCCCTTCGCTTGGCGACCTGGTCCGCGCCTCGGGCCCCCTCTCACCGGCCGCGACGGCGCAGGTCGGCCTTCAGATCCTGGCGGCCATCAGGGCCGCCCACGCTGCGGGCGTCCTGCACAGGGACGTGAAGCCGGCCAACGTCCTGGTCGGCCAGGACGGCGAGGTCGTGCTCACCGATTTCGGGCTTGCCGTCGCTGACGGCAGTCCGCACGTGACGATGGCCGGGCAGGTCATCGGCTCGCCCGCCTTCATGTCACCCGAGTGCGCCCGCGGCGAGCCGGCCATGCCTGCCTCCGACCTGTGGTCGCTGGGCGCGACGTTGTACGCGGCCGTCGAGGGCCGGGCCCCGTTCGAGCGGGACGGCATGATCGCGGTGCTTACTGCCATCGCCTCGGACAGCCCGGCCGCGCCGTCCCGCGCCGGGCAACTCTGGCCGGTGATCAACGGCTTGCTGTGCAAGGATCCGCGCGACCGGCTGGACGCGGACACGACCGAGCACATGCTGCACCGGGTAGCCGCATCGGCCGGCCCGGTGGCGGAAGCAGCAGTCCTTCCGGTGCCAGCAACCGTCGCTGTGAGCGAAGCTGACCAGCTGCGGGCGGATACCAGGCAGTTCGACGCGGGATCATCTCTTGCGGGTCCGGCCGTATCGACGGCCGGAGCAGCTGGCACTCACGGCAGACCCCGGCGCAGCCCGGCATCTGCCTGGCTGGCTGGCGCCGTCCTCGGCGCGCTGGCTATCGTCGCCATCGTGCTGATCGGGGCGTACCTGGCACCAGGCAGCGCGGCCGGCCGGCACCTCACGACGCCACCCTCGACCACCCACCCGGCCAGTCCGCTCGTGCGGTCGCGTACCGGGCCGGCATCCGCGTCCGCCGCTGGCCGCCAGCATCACCACGCGCCGGCCTGCCGGCACCGGCACCGGGGCAAGGACAACCATCATGGCAATGGCAACGGTCAGGGCGATGGCGGTGACGACGGCTAGCGTCAGCGTGGCTCACCGCGAACCAGCGCCGGTCGGCAACCCGGTCAGTACCAGGACCAGGCCGCCGCTGACCGTCCGGGTTCGCCGCTTACTGCCTGCTCCGCCCCGTCAGGCCGGGCCGCTATAGTCGGGTCTAGCCGGATGAAGCTCCGGTGGGCTGAGGCCCGAACCGCCGCCGTGGCTAATGGCTTCTACCGGGAGATTCTCTCCTGGCAGTGGCCGCCGCGGAGGCTGGCTGCTGCCAGGACGTACCTGGCAGGAGCAGCACATGAACATCTACTACTTGGCGGCCATCTGGCTCGGCATGGCCTTGCTGGCGTCCGTCATCAGCATCCGCATCGCCGTCCCGGCCGCGCTTGTCGAAATCGTGGTCGGCGCGCTCGCAGGCAACATCCCCGGCATCCGCCAGCACGTGACCCAGACCGACATTGTCGTCTTCTTGGCCAGTGCGGGCTCGCTGATCCTGACCTTCCTGGCCGGAGCGGAGATCGACCCGGTCTCGCTGCGCCAGCACTGGAAGGCCAGCCTGTCTATCGGGCTGGTCTCGTTCCTGCTGCCGTTCCTGGCGGCCTTCGGCTTCTGCCTGCTGGCCCTGGGCTGGCAGCTGCACGCGGCCGAGATCGGCGGCATCGCGCTGAGCACTACGTCGGTCGCCGTCGTGTACGCGGTGATGGTCGAGACCGGCCTGAACCGCCACGGCCTGGGCAAGCTGATCCTGGCGGCCTGCTTCGTCACCGACCTCGGCACCGTGCTGGCCCTCGGCGGACTGTTCGCCACCTACGGCTGGCTGCTGCTGGTGTTCGTGGCCGTCAGCGTCTTCACCGTCGCGGCGCTGCCGAGGCTGCTCCGGCTGGCGATCCGGCACTTCGGTCACCGGGTCTCCGAGCCGGAGATCAAGCTGCTGCTGGTGGTGCTGTTCGGCCTGGGCGGGCTGGCTACGGCGGCGGGCAGCGAGGCGGTGCTGCCCGCCTACCTCGCCGGGCTGGTGGTGGCCGGCGTCTTCCTGCACGACCGGGTGCTGATGGACCGGCTGCGTTCTACCGCGTTCGCGTTGCTCACGCCGTTCTTCTTCCTGCGGGCCGGGACGCTCATCTCCGCCCCGGCGCTCATCTCAGGAGCCGGGGTAATCGGCATCTTGCTGCTGGTCAAACTCGCGGCCAAGCTGGCTGGCGTGTGGCCGGTCGCTACCGCGTTCAAACTGCCGAAGCGCGAGCGTGCCTACACCACCTTGCTGATGGCGACCGGGCTGACGTTCGGTTCCATCGCCGCCCTGTTCGGACTCACTCACCAGCTGATCGACAAGACTCAGTACACCGAGCTGGTGACGGTCGTCGTCTTGTCGGCGTTCGTCCCGACCGTGATCGCGCAGCAGTTCTTCCGGCCGGCGGCCGATGGCGCCGAGGCCGACGAGGCCCTCGGCGAGGAAGACCTGTCGGTCATCGGCCGCCGGACTCCCCGGGCCGCGGACTAACCGCGGCAGAAGGCGGCGAGGTCGCGGGCAGTATCGCGACTGATCTCGGGACAGGAGATCGTGAAGATCTCGGTACCGTGCATGGTGCCCATCACCTGCCGGCACCGGGCGGCAATCCCGGCCCGCAGCAGCATGCGGTAGAAGTTGATGCCTTCATCGCGCAGCGGATCGCATTCGTTGACGCTGATCACGACCGGCGGGAATCCCTCGACGTCGGCCACGGTCGCGAAGGACGGCCAGGCCAGGGGGTTGCGCTCGGTAAAAGCCTCGATCCCGTACCCGACCGCGCCGCGGTTGTTGTGCAGCTCAAGCAGGATCCCGTTGTTCTCGGTCGAGGACGGGCACTCCGGCGTCGGCCACTGTCCGGCGATGTAGGGGCACATCGCGTACAGACCCTTGATCAGTCCCAGGTCGCCGTCACGCTTGAGCCTCAGGCCGGTGGCCAGCGTGAGGTTGCCGCCACCGCTCTCGCCCGCGACGATGACGCGTGCCGGGTCGATGCCCAGCTGAGCGGAGTTGGCGATGACCCACTTCAGGCCGGACACGCAGTCGTTAAGACCGGCCGGGAACGGGGCGACTTCTGGCGCCGAGGACGGGACGACCGAGTTGCGGAAGTCGACCATCACGACGGCCACCCCGTTGGCCGCGATGATCTTGCCCCAGCCGCGGTACATGCCGTCGTAGCACGACAGCGAGGCCATGCCGCCACCGTGGATGTAGTAGACGCAGGCGACGGTCTCGTCGGTGTCCGGACGGATCACCTGGAGATTGATCGAGTTGCCGTCCGGGGAAGAAACGACCTTCTCGGTGTGCACGCGCAGACCAGCGGACGGCGCTGCGTCCTCGCTGTCGCACAGGTCCATGAACGAGCGGAACAGCTCCGCCTGCTGGCGCGCCTGGTCAGAGTTGGCCTCGGCCAGTATTGTCTCGCGGCTATCGACATCGCCGCCGCCGTCTCCGCCTGCCACGGAGATGCCAGCCAGGATCGCCTTCAGCCTGGGGTCTAGCCGGACGTCAGCTGCGATGTCGTAAGCCATTCTGAAGTTCTCCTTGCTCGTCCGGACCGGGCGGCCGGCGGATGCGCGCCGCGTTCAGCCGCGGCGCACGCCGCGCCTTTGTCCTGGACATTAGCCGCAGCGGGGCAGCAATGACCAGCCCCGCTCCGGCTGGCCGGCTGAGCCGTCGGCCGGGAAATCCCGGTCAGGCTGTGATGCGCCGGCCCAGAGTTGCCGCGCCGTCGCCGGTCAGCTCGCGCAGCCCGGCCGCGCGGCCGGTCATGGCGAGCAGCAGCGACATGGCCGGACCTGTGACTTCCTGGCCGTCTCCGTAGGACCAGCCGGTGTCTGTGGCGATGAGCCTAAGACCGCCGATCCGCTTCTTCCCGCCGACGGGGAAGCTAGCTTTGGTGTACATCTGCAGGCACGCGTCGGCGGCGTCATCGGCGACCGAGCCGTCCAGGCCGGTCGGCCGGCGGATGTCCTCGCCGTGCACCACGACCTCACCCAGCATGGCCATGGCCGGAGCCGGCGGGCGGTTAGTCGTCGTGGTCCGCTGCCGCAGCCGATCGGCGATCTGGTCACGGCTCAGCTGGCCGCGACTGCAGGCGTCCCGTTCCATCAGCGCATTGAACCGGAAGCCCGTTGCCGCCAGGCCGCCAAGGAAGTGCCCGGTGGTCTGTTCCGCGCCGGCCAGCACGTGCGCGGCCAGGAAGCCGACGGTCCAGCCGCCGCACAGCGACGCCGAACTCCACTGCTCGGGCGTCAGCTGCTCGATCGTGGCCGCCAGGGACTTCCGCTCCGCGTGGATCATTGCCCAGGTCTTCGTATTATCAGACATATCCTGATTCACCTTTCGGCTGTGGATCCGCGGTGCAGGTCCCTGTGCGCTGCGTGGCAGTGCCTGGTGTACAGCGCGGAAGTGCTGTCACCTGGTACCACGAACGGCCGACCAGTGAATTCGACATGCTCGCGTTCGGCCCCGTTCCCTGCTGGAACGGACCGCCCGCCGTCAGCTGGCGCGCTTATAGGCGCGGACGGCCAGCGGGGCGAAGACGATGAAGATCCCGGCCAGCCACGCGAGGCTCTTCAGCAGGTTCGCCTCGATCGGGCCGCCGAGTGCGAGCGCGCGCATCGTGTTGATGACGTAAGTGACAGGCTGGTTGTTGGCGAAAGCCTGCAGCCAGCCTGGCATCGACGAGATCGGCACGAACGCCGAGCTGAGGAAGGTGAGCGGGAAAAGCCAGATCAGCCCGAATGCCTGCACCGATTCCTCGTCACCGATGGCCAGCCCGGTGTAGGCCGAGATTACGCAGATCGCCAGCCCGAACACCGTCGCCAGCACGACCATGAGGACGGCGGGGACGAATCCGTTCATGAACCGGAAGCTGACCGCGTAGCCGACCCCTACCACGATCAGGATAGTGATGAGCATCCGCCCGGTGTCGGCAACCAGACGGCCGGAAAGGACGGCGGAGCGCGCCATCGGCATGGATCGCAGCCGGTCGATCACGCCCTTCTTCAGTTCCTGCGCCAGCGCGATGGCGGTACCGAAGGTGGCGAACGCCGCTGTCTGGGCGATGATGCCCGGCATCAGGAAGTCCACGTACGGAATCCCGCCAGGCACGCTGATCGCGCCGCCGAAGACGTAGCGGAACAACAGCACGAACATGACCGGCTGAATAACGGTGAACACCAGGTAAGCCGGGACACGCATCCAGACCAGCAGATTGCGCCGGGTGATGGTCAGCGTGTCGGTGACCGCCCAGCGGAAGCGGACCAGCGGGCCCGGGTCGTCCAGCCTGGCGCTCGCGGCCGTGGCGGCGGTCATGACAGCTCCTTCTCGGTCCCCTGGCTGGCCTTCTTGCGGTCGCGCCGGCTCTTGGCCGGCCTGATCTCCTCCTCGGCAGCGTGCCCGGTCAGTGCCAGGAACACGTCGTCGAGCGACGGCCTGCGCAACGCCAGGCCCTGAGTCCTGACCCCGGCCGCGTCCAGGCCGCGGACCGCGTCGATCAGCGCATCGGAACCCCGGCCGCCGACCCCGACGCTGACCACGCCGGTCTCTTTGTCCGCGTTCGGCTCGCCTTCGCCGACGTTCGCGATCGCGGCGACCGCGTCGCTTATCCGGTTGCGGTCAGGCACTGTGAACTCCAGCACGTCACCTCCGACGCGGCTCTTGAGTTCCTCGGCCGTGCCGGCGGCGATGACCAGACCGTGGTCGATGACCACGATCTCGTCGGCCAGTTCGTCAGCCTCGTCCAGGTACTGGGTGGTGAGCAGCAGCGTGGTGCCGCCAGCGACCAGCGACCTGATGATCTCCCACATGCCAAGCCGGGACCGCGGGTCAAGGCCGGTAGTCGGCTCGTCCAGGAACAGCACCTGCGGACGGCCGACCAGGCTGGCCGCCAGGTCCAGGCGGCGTTGCATGCCGCCTGAGTAGTTCTTCGCCGCGCGGTCGGCGGCGTCGGCCAGGTCGAATCGCGCCAGCAGCTCGGTCGCGCGGCTGCGGGCCGCGGGCCAGCTCAGGTGGAACAGCCGGCCGATGATCTCGAGATTCTCCCGGCCGGTGAGTTCCTCCTGAATGGCGGCTGACTGGCCGGATAGCCCGATGGAGCGGCGGACGGCTGCGGCGTCCCGCACGACGTCGCGGCCTTCCACCAGTGCGCGGCCCTTATCAGGGCGCAGCAGGGTGGTAAGGATGCGCACGGCCGTCGTCTTCCCTGCCCCGTTCGGGCCGAGGACACCGAGCACCGTGCCGCGCGGCACGGCTAGGTCAATGCCGCGCAGCGCGTGTACGTCGCCGAACGACTTGGTCAGGCCCTCGACGAGAATCGCCGAGTCCGAGCTGTTGTCTGGCACTGCCGGCCCCTCCCGGATCATGTTCAGCCTTTGAACTTACCGGTAGGGCGGCAGTCCTGGCCAAGTCAATAAGGGCGATTCGGCTGCTGGCGTACTCCGGCGGGATCAGCTCCCGAGGTTGCCGCCGACCGTCTGTGCCTCGACAGCCTGGCCGCCAGCACCGCGACCGCGAGCAGCCTGCTGCTCGTCGCGGTCTGACTAACCCGGCCTGCTCCAGGCAGGACCAACCGCCAGCCAGGCGGTCTCCCAGCTCGCCAGCCTGAACCTGTCCAGGCAACGCCGCGCGAGCAACAGCGCCACGGTCAGCAGCGCGGCAAGGACGGCAAAGCCGAGCAGCGTCGCATCGACGATGCGCTGGCTGGCCTCGGCTGTCGTCAGCCGGCTCAGCTCGACATTGCCCGCGCGGTCCAGCAAGGCCATCACGTGGCTGCCCGCCGGCGCGCCGTTGGGTGCCGCGACGACGCCGGTCAGCTGCCTGCCGCCCAGGGTCCAGCGGGCCGGGGCCAGCGAGACACGGACGTCGCCGAGCTGCGCCGGAGCGGCCGCGGCTTGCAGCAGGACCGCGTCTACCTGGTGCCAAGACGACTCGGCGCGCTCCGTCGCGGCATTGTCGGCCCGGACCAGGATGCCGGTCACCATCACAACGAGCGGGCACAGAGCGAGGAACGCGGCGATCGCCGCGGGCAGCATCCACGCGTCGATCAGATCCGAGCGGCGCCGCAGCGGATTCCTGCCGAAGCCGAGCCGGCGAGTTAGCCTTGTCCGCAGTGTCGCGGCCGTCGTTATCACGTTCACCCCATCGCCGGACCCGGGCGCGATCGCGCCGCCGAATGCCTCCGCGCTAGCTCCGCGTCATACGCTGGCGGTTCGTCTGCCCGCCTGGCCCACCGCAGGAGGCCCGCTGTCAGGTGCAATTGTCGCGGTCCGATGCCGACCGATCAGTCAGACTGTCGTTTCACTACAGGATCAGTGAGTTGTCGCGGTGATACATCAGGATGCGACTATGTCCGGAGGCGGCCGATGAGCGACGGCGCGCTCGGCGACATCCGCGTGGTCGAGATGGGCCAGCTGCTGGCCGGACCGTTCTGCGGGCAGTTGCTTGGCGACTTCGGCGCCGAAGTGATCAAGATCGAGCCGCCGGGGCGCGGCGACCCGATGCGCGACTGGGGTCGGGAGAAGCCGCACGGCAAGTCGCTGTGGTGGCCGATCCTCGCCAGGAACAAGAAATCCGTCACACTCAATCTCCGCGACCAGCGCGGCCAGGAAATCGCCCGCAAGCTCATCGCGACCGCCGACGTGCTGGTGGAGAACTTCCGGCCGGGCACGCTGGAGCGGTGGGGCCTGGCTCCCGGCCGACCTGTGGCGCGACAACCCCGGGCTGATCATCACCAGGGTCACCGGCTACGGCCAGTCCGGGCCGTACGCCGGCCGGGCCGGGTTCGGCTCGATCGGCGAGGCGATGGGCGGCATCCGGTACGTAACGGGCGATCCCGGCAAGCCGCCATCGCGGACGGGGATCTCCCTCGGCGACGAGCTCGCCGGTACCTTCGCCGCGCTCGGAACGCTGGTAGCCCTGCATGCCCGGCAGCGGACCGGCCGCGGTCAGATCGTCGATGCCGCGCTGTACGAGGCCGTGCTCGCGCTGATGGAGTCCCTGCTCCCGGAGTGGGAAGTCGCCGGTTACCAGCGCGAGCGGACCGGATCGGTGCTGCCCAACGTGGCGCCGAGCAACGTCTACCCGACCGTGACGGGCCGGTGCTCATCGCGGCCAACCAGGACTCGGTATTCCGCCGGCTGGCCACGGTCATGGGCCAGCCGGAGCTCGCCGACGACGAGCGGTATGCGACGCACGGCGCGCGCGGCGCGAACAGCGAGCGAGCTGGATGAGCTGATCGCCGGGCTGGACGGGGCCGCAGTCCGCTACCAGGCCTGCTGGAGCTCGCTGCACGAAAGCGGCATCCCGGCCGGGCTCATCTACCGCGCTGCCGACATGCTGGCCGATCCGCATTTCGCGGCCAGGAACGCGATCATTCGGCTGGCACACCCGGAGTTCGGCCAGCTGCCGCATGCAGAACGTATTCCCGCAGCTGTCGGACACGCCGGGCGAGGTGCGGTCCCTGGGGCCCGAGCTCGGGCAGCACAACGAGGAGATCTATGCCGGAGTGCTCAAGCTGACCAGCGAGCAGCGCGCCGCGCTGGCCGCGGACGGCGTCATCTGAGCAGGCCTAGTGCAGGCGATCGCCATCCAGGCGACGAAGGCGAGCCCGGCGATCAGGAAGCAGTTCGCGGTCACCGTCACAAGCCCGTGGAAACCGTACTCGGCAGCTCCGCCGGAGCGCGGCGTCCACCACATCGGCGCGATCGCGAACAGCAGGTAGCCGCACGCTGCCGTGATGCGGCTGCCGGTGCCGCCGCGCAGCAGCACGACCAGGGCCGGCAGGATCCAGACCCAATGATGGGTCCACGAGATCGGCGAGACCAGCAAGCTGGTGGTGCCGGCGACCGCAGCCGCGCCCAGCCAGTCGCCGCGCCTGGCCAGAATGGTCGCGACCGTCAGCCCGACGGCGGCGAGGATCAGCGGCACCAGCAGGTACCAGCCGCCGACATGGGCAGGACCGCCGAGAATGCGGACCGCGGCGGCGTAAGGCGACTGGTTGCTGATGTAGGCGGCGCTGACCCGCCGGGTGTCGTAGAACAACCGCGTCCAGTACAGCCGCGAAGCAGCAGGGTCGATCAGGTAACCGAGCAGTCCGCAGCTCACGAAGGTCGCGGCCGCGATGACAGCATCCCTGGTACGCCTGGTCAGCAACAGCACGATGATGAAGATGCCGGGGGTCAGCTTGATCGCGGCCGCGACGCCGATGCCGAGACCGGCGGGGCGACCGCGGGCAACACGCCAGAGGTCGGCGAGCACCAAAGCGAGCAGGAACAGGTTCACCTGACCTAGGTACAGCGTGTGGTACACCGGCTCTAGCAGCAGGGCGGCCGCGGTCATCGCCGCGATCAAGGTCCGCGACGGCTGGTAGCCGGCAAGTTTCGCGGTGAGGATGCACGCCCATGCGAGGGCCGCGACCGACCCGAGCTCCCAGGCCATTCTGGCCAGGAGGCCAGGCATTCCGGTGAGCGGCGTGAACAGGGCGGCGGCGAACGGCGGATAGGTGAACCAGTTCGCGTGCGCCTGGACCAGGTACAGGCGCAGACCGTGCGTGACGGCGCGGCCGCCCCACAGGTAGATGCTGAGGTCGAACGGCCGGTAGCTGGCGACGAACCCGACGACGACGCCGAGTTCCAGCGCGAGCAGGGTGACCGCGGCGCGGGGTAGCCACCGGTTCGTCAGCCAGGATCGGCCGAGGACTGCTCCGGCCGGATCGGCCGTTCCTGTTATCCGCGCGCCGGGCCGGGTGCCGCTGGTTGAGCCAGGCCACGCCTGCCCGATCTCGTCCGGCAGCCTCGGGTCGTTGCGGGGGCGGGTGAGCGTACTCGGCGCCATCACGGTGCCCTGCGGATTGCGGGGCGGGCGGCTCCGGCAGCTCGCGCGGGCCGGCCGGTGCGCCGCGCGGGAACTGTGGACTTCATGTCTCCAGCGTTACGGCGCACGTCAGCCGGGCCAATCAGGAAGATCACCTAGCTCACCCTGACCGGGAGCCCGGCCACACCCTGACCGGAAGCCCGGCCACACCCTGAGAGACGCGAGAGTTGGCAGCTCGCCGGTCCGCTTCCGGCCGATGTGTGTCTGCACCTCTTCCAGGGCCGTCTTTCGCGGCGGTCCGGCCTTCTCTACCCGTGGTAAGAGTCACGGTTCTACCCATGGACTGACGCGCGGCTACGGCGTCGCGGCGAGGCTGGAGGGGAGTCAAGCACCCGAGAAGAAGACACCCAGAGGCGCATTCAGATGGGCGAGACGCTGGCCATGCGAGCATCCGACAGCGACCGGCAGGAGGTCGTCGACGTGCTGCGCGCGGCGGTCGGGGACGGCCGCCTGACGATGGACGAGTACCTGGACCGGATGGGGCTTGCCTATCAGGCGGTGACGAACAACGACCTGGTCCCGCTGTGCGCCGACCTGCCAGCGGCCGGGCCGGCCCTCGATGGTGGCGCGCGCTCGGTCGAGCCGGCCGTCCGCACGGTCCGGCCCGCCGGCGTGGCCGGGATGCCTGGCGTACTCAGGGTGCTGTGGGCGATCTGGCTGACGGCGGTGTCGATCAACCTGGCAGTGTGGCTGCTCGTGACTGTCACGAGCGGACATCTGGCCTATCCATGGCCGCTCTGGGTAGCCGGCCCGTACGGCGCCGCCCTGGTCGGGATCTCGGTCGGCGTCTCGCAGTTCCGGCGCAGCCGCTACACCGACCGGCGGCGCATGCCTCATTCGCCGGCTCAGCGCTAACGCGTGCGGTCAGCGGCGACCGGCCAACCTCGCGCCGGCCATAACATCCAAGACATGAGCCGCCATCCGGGCAACTCTCAGCCAGCCGCGTTCTCCGCCGGCTGGGCCTGCTGGGTTGCGCTGACGGTGTTCGCCGCCCTGGTCGGCATCGGGCTAGTGCCGCTGAGCCCGAGTCCGCTGGCCGCCGGAATCGCGGCGGCGGTCGCGATCGCGGCGGCCGCCCTGCTCCTTTGGCAGCCGAACCCGCGGACTCTGCTCCCGGTTGCGGCACTGGCCACCGCCGGGCTAGCCGTGCTGAGTCACGCCAGTTCGACCAACCTCGGCTGGTTCGCTGTGTGCCTGGTCGGGTTCTGGTGCGCGCTCACCGGACGGCGCAGGGACGCACTGGCCTACTGGGGCGGCACGCTGATCTTGTTCGCTGCCGAATGGCTCTGGATCCGTGCCGATCCGGGCTGGGCCGCCTGGATGGGCGGCAGCACGCTTGCGGTAGGAGCCGGCCTGCTGGTCCGGCACGAGCGCGGCCTGGTGGCGCAGCTCAGGGAGGCCCAGGCAGGCCTGGCCGAGCGCGCCAGGGCAGCGGAGCGCAACCGGATCGCCCGCGAACTTCACGACGTCATCGCGCACACCCTCACGGTGTCGCTGCTGCACGTCACGAGTGCGCGGCTGGCCGTGGAGCACGACCTGGACGATGCCGCGCGCTTGCTGGCCGAGGCCGAGCGGCTCGGCCGCGAAAGCCTGGACGAGGTCCGGATGGCCGTCGGCATGCTGCACCAGGACGGCGACGCTGGCCGCACGGCGCCGCTGCCGGGAGCTGGCGGCCTGCCAACGCTGATAGAGCAGTTCCGGTCGGCTGGTGGCGACGTCGCGTATACCGCCGACGGGGACAGCGCCGGCCTGCCTGCTACCACTGGCCTTGCGCTCTACCGCATCCTGCAAGAGGCGCTGACCAACGCGATCAGGCATGCACCGGGCTCGCCGACCTCAGTGCACCTGGCCGTCCACGCCGACGAGGCGCGGTTGGCGGTCGACACGGCGGCGCAGCCGGGCACCGGCACCGGGTTCGGCGTGCTGAACATGCGCGAGCGCGCCGAGGCCCTCGGCGGGACTTGTACTGCAGGTCCTGGCGGTCGGGGCTGGCTGGTGCAAGCCGCGTTCCCGCTTGAAATGAGCCGGCGGGCAACGGAGGCGAAGTGATCCGGGTCCTGCTGGTCGACGACCAGGAACTGGTGCGGACTGGGCTCCGCGGCATCCTGCGCACCGAGTTCGGATTCGACATCGTCGGCGAATGCGCCGACGGCAGCGAAGTTTCCGGCGCTGTCGATTCGCTAACGCCGGACATCGTGCTGATGGACGTGCGGATGCCGGTCACCGACGGCGTGCGGGCGACGCGAGCGCTGCGCCTCCGCGACGGCAGCCCGCCCGTGCTGGCGCTGACCACGTTCGACGATGAGGAGGTACTGGCGGGTGTGCTGCGAGCCGGAGCGTCAGGGTTCATCCTCAAGGGCGTGCCGGCCGAGGACCTGCAGCGCGCCGTCCGCGTCGTGGCCGGCGGCGGTGCCTGGCTCGATCCGGCCATCACCGGCAGGGTGCTGGCCATCTACCGATCCGCCGCACCCTCGCCGTCGGCCGGTTCTTCGGCTGACGGGCGGATCGCCGGGCTTGACTCACTGACCGTCCGCGAGCGGGAGGTGCTGGCGCTCATCGGACTCGGCATGACCAACGCTGAGATCGCCGCGAAGCTGTTCGTCGGCGAGGGAACCGTCAAGACGCACGTCAACCACGTGTTCGCCAAACTGCAGCTGCGCGACCGTGCCGCCGCCGTCGTCTACGCCTTCGACCACGACCTCGTGAGCCCGGCGCCGTACCGTCGCAGCGAAGAAGCGCCACCACGATGAGGGCTGCGCCCGGCGCCGGGGCGGACAGCAGCGAAGGCAAGCGGCGACCGCCTCGGCAGCACGCGACGCCAGGCGCACGGCGGCAACGACCGCCGTCAGGCTGACTTGCTGTCGAGAAGCTGCAGCAGCTCGTGTGCGGCCAGCTCAATCTCCTTATGCCGCCACTCCGCGGCGCGGTACTGGCAGGCAATCAGGCCCATCCGGTGCACGCGGCGAAAGTCGCCGTACACGAACGCGTACCTGGCCTTGGTGTGGTCGTTAGCGCCCTCGGTAAGGCCGAGGTGCCAACGGGCGTATTCCTCCCAGGAGTGCTTCTCCAGGAAGTCGTTTTGCTGGCTGACGCTCGGCTGGACGTCGCCCCAGTCGCTGGTCAGCACGTACTGGCGGCTGTCGATGAGCTGCTGCGCGAATGCCAAGGATTCCGGGTTGACGGAGTATGACGCCATCCCTCCGTCGTGCCCCCGACCGGCCGGGTTATGCCGCCACGCCGTTCGCCGCAGCCCAGCGACATGACCCGGCTGGCCGTGACGGCCAGCACGCCGGGACAGGAAGATCAGGGCCGCGGCCTTAAGCGGTCTTCAGGGCACTGGCCAGGTGCTCGACCATGTCGACGAGGACCGGCTGCGGGGTAGCGAAGTTGAACCGGAACGAGCCGTCGCCGCCCGCCCCGAAGGCTGGACCGTCGACGACAGTGATGTGCGCGCGGTCGGCAACGAGCGCGCCGGGTGAGCCAGGCAGGTCCATCTCGGTGCAGTCGAGCCAGCCTAGGTAGGTGCCGTCGGGCGGGCGGTAGCGCACCTGCGGCAGGTGCCGGGCCAGCAGGCCAGCCAGGAGGTGGCGGCTGTCGTCGAGGTAGGCGACGACCTCGTCCAGCCATGCCTCGCCGTGCCGGTAGGCGGCGATGTTGGCGACCACGCCGGGATTGCTCGCGCCGTGGGAAACGAACGGGCCCATGTCATCCCAGGTCTGCCGGTCACGCTCGTTGGTGAGGATCACCTGAGCGCATTTCAGCCCTGGCAGGTTCCACGCTTTGGAGGCGGACGTCGCGGTCAGCGTGTGCGACGCGGCGGCGTCAGAGGTCGAGGCGTAGGGGACATGACGCATCCCCGGATAGATGAGCGCAGCGTGGATCTCGTCGGCGAAGACCCGGCCGCCGTGCCTGTCGACGACGGCGGTCAGCCGCGCCATCTCCTGCGGCGTGAAGACCCGGCCGAGCGGGTTGTACGGGTTGCAGAAGATCACCAGGTGCCCGCCGGCCAGGAAGGCGTCGTCGATCGCTTCGAAGTCGAGGATAAAGAACCCGGCGCCGTCTTGATGCATCTGGACCTGGATGATCTCGCGCCCGAGGTTGCCAGGCACGGACAGGAACGGCATGTACGCCGGTGTCGGCAAGATGACCGGCGAGCCCGGCCGGGAGAACTTGGTGATAGCCAGTTCCAGCGCCTTGATGACGTCCGGCACCGGATGGATCAGGGAGGGATCCAGCGCCCAGCCGTAGCGGCGAAGCTGAAATTCCGCGCAGGCCGCGGCGAGTTCATCGGCCAGCGGCGGCGGCAGGTAGCCGAACTTCGCTTCGGCTGACAGCCGCGCCAGCGCGTCGATGATCGGCGGCGCGGCGCCGAAGTCCATCTCCGCGACGGCCGCGCCGAACCCGTCAGGACCGGGCGCCGTCCATTTGAAACTGCCGCGGGCGCGCAGCATCGCTACAGTCGTGGCGTCGATGGCCTGGCGGAGATTATCTGTCACAGAGTTATCTTGCGCCCGATCTGTCGCCGGCCGGTAACAACTCAGGCGCACGCCGCGCGCGCCTTGACTGTCCATCTCGCGCCGTCTTAGCGTAAATGAACCGTCATTGCCGCTGCTGTCGTTCGCATGCTGAACACGCTGGCCGAGGGTGAGGTGGCGCCGATGCCGGAGGTACTCACCGCACCACGAGTTATCACCGGACGCGAGACCGTCGCTGACGGCGCAGTAGTGCTCGGCGGCCAGACAGTCGACTGGGTCGGTGCGTGCGGGGAGCTTCCTGCCGAGTTTGCCGGGCTGCGACGAACGGACTACCCGGACTCCACGATTCTGCCCGGCCTGATCGACTGCCACGTGCACCTGGGCTTCTCTGGGGGCACGGACCCGGCCGCGCGGATGCGCAGCGAGACCGACGAGCAGCAGCTCGTGCTGATGCTGCAGAACGCGAGGCAGTTGCTCGGCGTCGGTGTAACGACCGCGCGGGACCTCGGAGCACGTTCCTATCTTGATCTGGTTGTGCGGGACGCCATCACCGCTGGACTGGCGCGCGGGCCGCGGATGGTCGTGGCCGCGCGGCCGATCACGGTCACCGGCGGTCATTGCTGGTTCATGGGCGGCGAGGCCGACAGCGAGGACGACCTGCGGCGCATGGTGCGCACACACCACAAGCGCGGCGCCGACCTGATCAAGGTCATGTCGACGGGCGGGTTCATGACGAGCGGCTCCGCGCCCTGGTACGCCCAGTTCACCGCGCGGCAGCTCACGGTGATCGTCGAGGAGGCGGCGCGGGTCGGCATGCCGGTCGCGGCGCACGCGCACGGCACCGAGGGGATCCGGCGGGCAGTCGAGGCAGGGGTGAGCACGCTCGAGCACTGCTCGTTCGTGACCGACACCAACGACCGGGTCTTCGACCAGGCGCTGGCGGCGGAGATCGCGGACCGGAAGATCTTCGTCTGCCCGACCGTCAACGTGAACACGCCCTACGTCGCGAAACTGGCCGGGATCATGGTCGGCGCGAACGTCAAGGCGATGCACGAGCTGGGCGTCCGGATCATCGCGGGTACCGACGCGGGCATCGACAACTGCCCGCATCACCAGTACGTCGGCGGGCTGGAATCGATGGTCGGACTCGGTTTCCGGCCCGCCGAGGTGCTGGCCTTCGCGACCACGGAGGCGGCGGCAGCGCTCTGCGTCGGGGACGTCACTGGCCGGCTGGCTCCGGGTTACGACGCGGATCTGATCGTCGTTGCGGGCGATCCGCTCACCGACATCGCGGCGCTCGGGTCGCTGCGACGGGTCGTGGCGCGAGGCCGGGACTACGTGCCGGACAGCGGCCTGTTCGATGTGAGCGCGCCGGGCACCCCGTACGCGTCGCCGGACTTCGTGCCGGATCTGCGGCGGTTCACCGAGGCGACCAAGCGCCCGTCCGCGCGCCGGGGCGCCTGAGCCCCGCATTGTGCGGATTCACTGTAGCTGGGGGTACAGCGGTTTCACTCAGTCGAGGTTGGGTTGGGTTGGGCGGGGCGGTAGCCGCCGTAGATGACGTTCTCCAGCTTCTTCCAGTAGACGTCGATTCCCCGGAAGCCGGCCGCGCGCAGGTACTCCAGCTGCTGGTCGAGCGGGATGATGTAGCGGATGTGGTTCTCCCACCGGGCATGCTGCTCCGGCGTGCGGTGGTGCCGCTTGTGCGCGACCTCCGGGTCCTCGAAGTCGGCGACCCGCTCCCACGTGGCCTCGACCGCGGGATCGGCGGTGCTCACCGGGTCGTAGTTGAAGTACCAGCCGCCTGGCACCAGGTGGCCGAAGATCCCGGCGAACAAGCCCTGCTTCCGGTCGTCGGTCAGGTGGTGGACGCACATCGACGTCACGATGGTGTCGAGGGACGCAGGGATGCCGGCTGGCCAGGCGCCGCTCGTCATATCGAACTCGACGTAGCGGTAGCGCCCGGCGAACGGTTGCATCAGGCCCTCGCCCGCGCGCATCATCTCGGCCGAGAAGTCCGCCATGACCGCGCTAGCGTGCGGGTACAACTCGAGGATCGCGCGCGACGCGGCCCCGGTCCCCGCGCCCAGGTCCAGGAACGTGAACTCGTCGTCCGCGCCGAATGGCAGCAAGACTGCCATCAGCCGGCGCTGCTCCGCGCGGTGCCGTTCCTGCGCTTCGGCCTCGGTCACCCAGCGCTGAACGACTTCCCCGGACTTCCAGATGGCCGCGTTAGTATCCGCCGACTCGTGCGCGTGCATAGTCAGCAGGCTACTGCCCCAGCCGCCGCCGGATGCCGGTCTCTTGCCCGACGGACAGCGATGACCTGGTCCTTGCCGCCCCCCGCTGGCGGCGCACGCCCGCGCTGGCCGGGTCCCGTGCCCGACTAGCTGAGGGGGCAAGTTGTCCGTATAGACGAGTTTATAGCCGGTCATTCGTTGTTTTGCACGAATACGACATGGCTCGTGGGCCATATGGTCAGCGCATGCCGAACCTAGATGACATCAGCAGCTGGTTGCAGAGCCGGCTGCCAGCTCTGCTCGCCGAGCACCGGGTACCTGGCGCGGCCATCGCGGTGTCCGTCGGCGGGAACGTGATAGATCTCGCTGCTGGCGTGCTCAGCAAGGCGACCGGGGTCGACGCGACTGCTGACTCGGTGTTCCAGGTGGGCTCGATCACCAAGCTCTGGACGTCGACGCTGGTGATGCAGCTCGCTGACGAGGGCAAGCTGGAACTCGACGCGCCCGTGCGGCAGTACCTGCCCGAGTTCAGCGTGGCCGACGAGCAGGCCGCAGCCGCGATCACCGTGCGCCAGCTGCTCTGCCACACGGCCGGGTTCGAGGGCGACATCTTCACCGACACCGGCCCAGGCGATGACTGCGTCGAGAAATACGTCGCGACGCTGGACACGGTGCCGCAGCTGTTCGCGCCTGGCGAGATGTTCTCCTACAACAACGCCGGCTTTTGCGTGCTCGGCCGGATCGTCGAGGTCCTTCGCGGCAAGCAATTCGACGCATGCCTGCGCGAGCACGTGTTCACGCCGCTCGGGCTGACCCATGCGGCGAACGGCGCGCAGGAGGCGATTCTGTACCGGGCAGCCGTCGGGCATCTGCAGCAGGAACCCGAGGACGAGCCGCAGCCCGCGCCAGTCTGGTCGCTGGCGCGCTCCAACGCACCGGCCGGGTCGATGCTCACGATGCGGCCGCGCGATCTGCTTGCCTTCGCCAGAATGCACATGAGCGGCGGCCGCGCTCCCGACGGCACCAGCGTGCTGTCGGAGGCGAACGTCACGGCGATGCAAGCGCGCCAGGTCGAGCTCCCGAACCTCGGCCTGATGGGCACCGCGTGGGGGCTTGGCTGGGAGCTCTTCGACTGGCCAGGCGGCGCGGTGATCGGCCACGACGGCGGGACGATCGGCCAGTCCGCCTTCCTGCGGCTCGTGCCCGACCGTGACGTGGCCATCGCGCTGCTGACCAACGGTGGCAACGCGATCGCGGTGTACACCGAGGTCTACCGGTACTTGCTGCGCGTCCTGGCCGACATCGAACTGCCGGATATGCCTGCTCCCCCGGCCGATCCCGGCCGTATCGATGCAGAGCGCTACCTCGGCACGTACGCCTGCGACATCGCCGAGCTGACGGTCTCGCAAGACGAGGACGGCCGGGTATGGCTCGAGCAGGTCCCCAAGGGGGCGATCGCCGAGCTGGTGGGTCAGGTCGAGCGCAACGAACTGGTGCGCCTCGACGGGGACACCCTCATCTCGGCACAGGCGCAGCACGGCATTCACCTGCCGCACGTCTTCGTGGGCGACGACGGAAGCGGCCGGGCTCTGTATATCCACAGCGGCCGCGCGATGCGGCGCGTCAGCGCGCCGTGACCGGGCCGGCCGGGCACGTTCGATCCCTCCAGGAGGAGCAGTGAGAAGACTCGCGGCCTGCGCGGCAGTTGGCGCGATCGGGCTAGTTCTGGCGGCGTGCGGCAGCAGCAACGGCGCATCGCAGGCGTCGGCCGGGCAGAAGCTCGCCAACGGCAAGACGTTCACCATGGTGCTCGGCTCGGATCCCGGCAGTCTCGATCCGGACTTCACCTCGCTGTCGGCCGCCCTCCAGGTCGACGAATTCCTCTACGACACGCTGATCAACGTCAACCAGAGCGGAGGCATTGTCGCGGGTCTTGCGGACCAGTGGCACGCCACCACGACAACTGCCACGTTCACCCTTCGCAAGGGCATCACCTGCTCGGACGGTACCCCGCTGACGGCGAGCGACGTGGCTGCCAACATCAGCTTCGTCGGCAACCCGAAGAACGCCTCGACGCGGATCAGCGTGTTCGTGCCGCCGGGTGCGACCGCGACCGGTGACAACGCGACCGGGACCGTCACTGTCACCTCACCAGAGCCCGATGCTTTCCTCCTGCAAAACGTCGGCGGCCTGCAGATCGTCTGCCCGAAGGGGATGCAGGACCGCAGCATGCTCAAGCAGGGCGCCGACGGTACCGGCATGTTCACGCTGACCCAGGCCGTTCCCGGCAGCCAGTACACGCTGACCCTCCGCAAGAACTACGCCTGGGGGCCTGGGAACTGGAAGACCGATGCCCCTGGCCTGCCCGCCAAGGTGGTCATCAAGGTTGTCTCCAACATGACCACAGCGGCGAACCTGCTGCTCGCCAGCGAGGTGAACTCGGCCAGCGTCATCGGCCCTGACGTGCAGCGACTGCAGGCCAGGCACCTGTTCCAGCAGGACATCGTGGCGCCGCTTGGCGAGCTGTGGTTCAGCCAGAAGGCCGGCCTGCCAGGTGCGGACGAAGCGGTCAGGAAGGCACTGACCCAAGCGCTTGATCTCACCCAGCTTGGACAGGTGGTGACCAGCGGAACGGGCAAGCCGGCCACCGGACTTGTCGCGCCAGGATTCACCCCGTGCCGCCAGAACACCGTCGGCCCGAACTTGCCCGCTCACGATCTGGCGGCAGCCAAGTCGGCGCTGACCGCGGCGGGCTGGGCTGTCGGGCCCAGCGGAATCCGCACTAAAGACGGCAAAAAGCTGTCGATGTCCGTCTACTACGCCACGAGCCTCGGCGCGGGCATGCAGGCCGGCGCCGAACTAGTACAGCAGGATTGGGCGAGCCTGGGCGTGCACGTGACCCTCACAGGCCTGTCCGACGCCGAGATTAGCCAGGTCCTTTTCGGGGGCACGAGCCCGTGGAGCGCTGCCTTCATCCCGCTTGGCGTCACCCTGCCCACCCAGCTCGTGCCCTTCATGTCAGGTCCCACGCCGCCGAACGGCACCAACTTCGCTGGCATCCAGAACGCGACCTACTCCGCCGACGTCAAGGCGGCCTCGGCCATCACCGGCAGCGGCGGTTGCAGCCAGTGGGACGCCGCGGAGGCATCACTGGTCCAGAACGTGGACGTCGTGCCCTTCGTGGATTCGACTGTCCCGACGTTCGGCACGGGCGCGACGTTCCAGTTCAGCCAGGGCAGCCTGGCTCCGACCTCGATCCGCATGCTCGGCTAACAGAACGGGGCGGGACGGGCGGGACAGAACCGGACAGGACGGGACAGGACAGCACGGTGACGAGTGCCACGGTAGAGGCCAGCGCGCTGGCGGGCCTCGGCGAGAACGCCTGGCTGCGGTTCGCCGCGCGCCGGCTGGGACGGCTGGTTGTCTCGGTCTGGGTACTCGTCACCGCCGCGTTCCTGATGATCCACCTGATTCCCGGTGATCCCGTGCGGGCGGCGCTTGGCCTGCAGGCGCCGGAGGCCCTAGTCAAGGCGCGACGTGCTGCGCTCGGCCTCAACGAGCCGCTAGGGCTGCAGTACGCGCACTGGCTGCAGAACCTGCTCGCGGGCAGGATGGGGACGTCGATCACCTCGGACCTGCCGGTGTCCCAGGTGATCAGCCAGCATCTCCCGGCCACGGTGCAGCTCGCGGTACTGGCGTTCGTGGTGGCCATGCTCATCTCGGTGCCGCTGGGCGCGCTCATGGCGGTGCTCACCCGGGCCGGCCGCGTCGCCGGGCTGAGCTGGCGTTCACGTCGGTGAGCGTCGTGCTCGCGGCGATCCCCGGCTTCCTGCTGGCCGTGGGGCTGGTGTATGTGTTCAGCGTCCACCTCGGCTGGACTCCGGTGGCGGGGCGGTCCGCCTTCGGCTCGTACATCCTGCCGGTCTTGTCGCTGGCGCTTGGCCCGGCCCTCGTCCTGGCCCGGATCCTGCGGGTGGAGATGATCGCGGTGCTGCAGGCCGACTTCATCCGCACCGCCCGTGCCAAGCGACTGCCCGACCGGCTGGTCTACCTGCGGCACGCGCTCCCGAACGCATTGACCTCGACTGTCACGCTCAGCGGCCTGCTGCTGACCGGGCTGGTGGCAGGCACGGTGCTGGTCGAGAACGTCTTCGCCTGGCCGGGGCTGGGCAGCACCATCGTTCAGTCGATCCAGGCCAAGGACTATCCGGTAGTGCAGGGCATTGTGCTCGTGTACGGCATCGGCGTGCTGCTGGTCAATCTCGCGGTCGACGTCTTGCTCGCGCTGCTCGACCCGCGATCGACGATCAGGGAGAGCTGAAGGGTGCGCTCACGGCACGGGTCGAAGTGGGCGGGCGTCCTGCGCACGCCGGTCGGAGTAAGCGCAGCGGCCTTGCTCGCCGCGGTGCTGCTGCTCGCGGTCGTGGCGCCGGCGCTGTGGTCCGCCAAGGCGAGCGCCATTGACACCAGCGCGATCTTGCGCGGGCCCTCGTCCGCGCACCTGCTGGGGACCGACAACCTCGGCCGGGACATCTTCTACCGGGTCCTGGTCGCGACCCGGCTTTCTGTGGAACTGGCGCTGCTGGCGACTGCGATCGGCGTGGTCGCCGGCCTGCTGCTGGGCACCGCGCCGTTGGTTGTCGGCAAGCGAGCCGGCCGGCTGGTAACCGCGGTGGTGAACATCGCTGTGGCGTTCCCGGCGCTGCTGCTCGCCCTGTTCTTCGCGGTGATCTTCGGAGTCGGGGAAAAGGGAGCACTGCTGGCGATCGGGCTCGCGGGCGCACCGAGCTTTGCCAGGCTGACGCAGACGCTCGTCGCCGGCATCGAGGGCCGTGACTTCGTCGCGGCCGCCCGCGTTGCCGGCGTTGGCCGGTTCCGCGTGCTCGTGCGGCACGTGCTGCCCAACATCGGTGAGCCGCTGGTGGTGAACGCGACCATCGGCGCCGGCGGTGCTTTGCTCGCGTTCGCGGGCCTGTCCTTCCTCGGCCTTGGCGTGCAACCTCCGAGCTACGACTGGGGCGAGCTACTGAACAACGGACTGCAGGGCATTTATGTCGACCCGGCCGCGGCGCTGGCTCCTGGCGTGGCCGTCGTCGTGGCCGGCCTGGCCTTCAACCTGTTCGGCGAGGCGATCGCGAAAGGCATCGGACTGCGTACCCCGGCCCTCGGGCTCGGTGCCCGTGAGCGTCCCGCCGCCGGGCTTACTGGCCAAGAGGAGCTGTCGCCGGCGGACGGCGGACAGCTGCTGGTCGTTGAAAACCTGCACGTCAGCTTCCCTGTCCCTGGCGGTGCCATCACCCCTGTTCGGGGAGTCAGCTTCGCCCTGCGGCCCGGTGAAGCCATCGGGGTAGTCGGCGAATCCGGCTCGGGTAAGACTCTTACCGGGCTGGCCATTGCGCGCCTGATCGAGGCTCCTGGTCAGGTCCGCGCGACCCGCCTGCAGTTCCTCGGTCATGACATGCTGACCGGCACTGGCCCCGTGCAACGGCGTCTGCTCGGCACCTCGCTCGGCATGGTGTTTCAGGACCCCGTCACGTCATTCAATCCGGCTCAGCGCATCGGGCGGCAGCTCGCCGAGGTAGCTGAGCAGCATCAGGGCATGAACCGCAGGCAGTCATGGGCGCGCGCGGTAGACCGGCTGAGTGCTGTCCGGATCCCGGCTGCGGCGCGGCGGGCCAGGCAGTTCCCGCATGAGCTTTCCGGCGGGATGCGACAGCGGGCGATGATCGGGATGGCGGTGATGGGCTCGCCGTCGCTGATCATTGCCGACGAGCCCACCAGCGCGCTCGATGTCACGGTGCAGCGACAGGTGCTCCGTCTCGTAGAAGCGATCCGGGCAGCCAGCTCGCTAGCCCTGCTGCTGATCAGTCACGACATCACCGTCGTCGGCCAGGTCTGCGACCGGGTTCTGGTGATGTATGCCGGACGCATCGTCGAGGACCTGCCCGCGGCCCAGTTGCTGAGCCATGCCCGGCATCCCTATACCCGTGCGCTCCTCGCGGCTGTACCGGACATGGCAAGTGACCGCAGCCAGCCACTCGCCATTGTCCCCGGCCGGCCAGCTGACCCGGCTCGACTGCCGGCCGGGTGCGCATTCGCGCCGCGCTGCGCGTTCGCTGACGATCAGTGCACCAGTTCCGATCCCGAGCTGGTGACCGACGAGGCGGGGCGGCGCGTGGCGTGCTGGCACGCGGATCTCGATCCCTGCCGCGCCGGCCATGCCGTCCAGGTTGGTGAGGGCGAGTGAGCGAACTGACCTTCGACCATGTCTCGGTGCGGTTCGGCTCCCGCCGGCGGGGCATAACCGCCGTCGACGCGGTCAACCTGAGCATCCCGGCGGGCCAGATTGTCGGACTCGTCGGGGAGTCCGGGTCAGGGAAGACGACGCTCGCGCGCGCCGCAGTGGGGCTCACGCCGGTTACCGGCGGCCGCATCCTGCTGGACGGTGAGCCACTGTCACGGCGCGCGACGTCGGCAGCGCGACGGCCGCTGCAGATGGTGTTCCAGGATCCCGCCTCTTCGCTGGACCCGCGGATGACGATCGGCGAGTCGATCGCCGAGGCGATACCGCGCCGGTCGGCACGTGGCCAGGCTGCCCGCAAAGCCGAGGCAGTTCGGCTGCTCGGTCTTGTCGATCTTGCTGCCGACCGGGCCTGGATGTATCCCGGCCAGCTATCGGGCGGACAGCGACAGCGCGTCGCGCTGGCGAGGGCGCTCGCCGGGCAGCCGGACGTGATCATCGCCGACGAGATCACTTCAGCCCTCGATGTCTCCATCCAGGGCACCGTGCTCAATCTCGTGCGCGACCTTCAGCGCCGGCTGCAGCTTTCGATGCTCTTCATCTCGCACAACCTCGCCGTCGTACGCTATGTCAGCGATGTCATCGCCGTTATGTACCTCGGCCAGATCGTCGAGTGCGGACCCGCCGACGATGTGCTTCGCGAACCGCAGCACCCTTACACGAGGGAGCTGCTGGCGGCGGCACCGCAGCCCGGCGGCGCCGCCAAAGAGCTGCTGGATCCAGAACCTGCCATGCGGGCGGTGGCCGACGCCGAGCCTGCCGACGCCCACCACCTGCCCTCCGGCTGCCGCTTCCACCCGCGCTGCCCCATCGGTCCTCTGGTACTAACGAACCGTGATATCTGCCGCGATGCCGAGCCTGCTGGTGACGGCCACGTCCATGTCGCGGCCTGCCATTTCGCGGCCGGTGCCGCCACGAGCCCGGCCATCTCCGATGACCCGGAGCATCTCGACCGCCCTGCACATCAACCGAGGAGAAGCCGGTGACACGACGCCAGCGCATCGAGGACCTGACCACCTTCGCCGTGCCAGAACAGCCCGCCCTGAGCCCGGACGGCAGCCAGATCGCTTACGTGCTGCGCAGCATGCGACGCCGACGCCGACAAGACCATCCGCGCCCTCTGGCGGGTCGGCGCCGCGGACCGGGGAGCCTGCAGCAGCTCACCCGCGGCCAGGCTGACGCCTCCCCCGCCTGGTCCCCGGACGGAACGCGCGTCGCATTCCTGCGCGCCGACGGCGGTCCTGCGCAGCTCTGGCTGCTCCCGGCGGCCGGCGGGGAGCCAGAGCAGCTGACCACGCTGCCGCTGGGAGCCGGAGCCCCGGTATGGAGCCCGGACGGATCGACACGATCGCTTTCGCCGCCGCCGTGGACATGCACGCCGTCGCCGGCGAGGACGACGTGGCGCGCATCCGCCGGGCAGCCGCGCCGATCTCGACCGACCGGCTGGACTATCAGGCCGACGGCGCAGGGCTGCTGCGCACCATGCGCAAGCACCTGCACGTCGTGACGTAGCCACCAGCAAGTGCCGGCAGGTCACCGGCGGCGACTGGCACGCAGGCGAACCCGCCTGGTCGCCGGACTCGGCGAGGCTCGCGTTCGCTGCAGCTACCGCATCGGACGCGGACCTGACACCTCGCGCGCCGGTCTACGTGCTCGACGTCGCTGGGAGCGCAGCGCCCGCCTGGTGGGCATGCCGGATGGCGCAGGCGGCCCGGTGACCTGGACCGGCGGACGGCTCGGCGCTGCTCGTGGTCGGCACGATCGGCCAGCCGACGGGTCACGCCGGACTACTGCGCGTCCCGCTGGATGGCGGCGCGGTCGTGGACCTGGCCGCGCCGCTTGACCGCAACGTGATGCCGGGCGGTCCCGGCTACCCGGGCGCGCTGCCGCAGCTAGTCCGCGACGGCAAGACCGTCTTGTTCTGCGTGCGCGACCGCGGCTGCACCCACGTGTACTCGGTCCCGTCGACGGGCGGCGCTCCCGCGCCCGGTCGTCACGGGCGCCGGGCCGGAACGTGGCCGGGCATGTCCGTCGCCGGCGATGCCGCGGCCGATCGTGCTCGGCACGCCGGCCTCGCTCGGCGAGGTCGTGCTCGTCGACCTGGCCACCCGCGCGCGAGGAGGTCCGCACCAGGCACGGCGCGAACCTCGCCGAGGTCGAGCTGTTCCCGCGCGAGGAGCGCGAGTTCACGATCTCCGACGGCACTGTCGTGCACGGCTGGCTCATTCGCGACCCGGCCCGGCACCGGCCCGCAGCCGCTGCTGCTCGACATCCACGGCGGCCCGCACAACGCCTGGAACGGCGCGGCCGACCAGGTGCACCTGTACCACCAGGAACTCGCCGCGCGCGGCTGGACCGTGCTGCTGCTCAACCCGCGGGCAGCGACGGCTACGGCGAGCGGTTCTTCAACGCGCGCGCTGGGCGCGTGGGGCGAGGCCGACGCCAGGGACTTCCTCGAGCCGATCGACGAGCTCGTCGCCGCGGGCGTCGCCGACCCGGCCCGGCTCGCGGTGACCGGCTACAGCTACGGCGGCTACATGACCTGCTACCTCACCAGCCGGGACGACCGGTTCGCGGCGGCGGTCGCGGGCGGCGTGGTCAGCGACCTCGCCAGCATGGCAGGCACGTCCGATGCCGGGCACTTCCTCAGCGAGTACGAGCTTTCGGCGGCCGTCCGTGGGCCGACCGCGAGCCGTACGAGCTGATGTCGCCGCTCACGCAGGTCGACCGGGTGCGCACGCCGACCCTGATCGTGCACGGCGCCGCCGACGTGCGCTGCCCGGTCGGGCAGGCCGAGCAATGGCACACGGCACTGCGCGAGCGCGGCGTGCCAACCCGCCTTGTGCTCTACCCGGACGCGTCGCACCTGTTCATCCTCGAGGGAAAGCCGTCGCACCGGATCGACTTCAACCGGCGCAGTCGTCGACTGGGTCGAGCAGTACGCCGGCGACGCGGCGGGGCCGCGCCGGCCGCGCATCGACGCCGAGCACTGGCAGCGCCGGCTTGCCGCGCTGGCCGAGCGGCACAACGTTCCCGGTGCGACGCTGGGCATCCTGCGGGTCCGGCCCGGACGGCGACGACGAGCTGGTCGAGGCCGCCTACGGCGTGCTGAACAAGGAGACCGGCGTCGCAGGCGACGACCGGACTCGCTGTTCCAGATCGGGTCGATCTCGAAGGTGTGGACCGCGACGGTCGTCATGCAGCTCGTCGATGAGGGCCTGCTGGACCTGGACGCCCCAGTCGCCGAGGTGCTGCCCGAGCTGCGGCTCGCCGATCCTGACGTCACCAAGCAGCGTGACGATGCGGCACCTGCTCACCCACACCAGCGGCATCGACGGCGACGTGTTCACCGACACCGGCCGCGGAGATGACTGCATCGAGAAGTACGTCGCGCTGCTCGGCGAGGTGGCGCAGAACCATCCGCTGGGCGCCACCTGGTCGTATTGCAACTCGGGCTTCGTGCTGGCGGGCCGGGTCATCGAGAAGCTGACCGGCGGGACGTGGGATACCGCGCTGCGGGACCGGCTCCTCACGCCGCTCGGCCTCACGCACACGGTCACGCTGCCAGAGGAGGCGCTGCTGTACCGCACTGCTGTCGGGCACGTCAGCGAGGGGACCGATGAGCCATCGAGGGCCCCGGTCTGGGGCCTGCCACGGTCACTGGGCCCGGCCGGCCTGATCAACTCGACGGTCGCCGACGTGCTTGCGTTCGCGCGCCTGCACCTGACCGGCGGCCTGGCGGCCGATGGCACCACGGCTGCTCGGCGAGACAAGCGCTGCGGCGATGACGCAGAAGCAGGCGGATCTGCCGGACAAGTACACGCTCGGCGACTCGTGGGGCCTTGGCTGGATCCGATTCGGCTGGGACGGCCGCCGGCTGATCGGGCACGACGGCAACACGATCGGCCAGTCGGCGTTTCTGCGGCTGCTGCCCGAGGAGGGCCTAGCGGTGACGCTGCTGACCAACGGCGGCAACACCCGCGACCTGTATGAAGACCTCTACCGCGAGATCTTCGCTGAGCTCGCCAGTGTCGCGATGCCCGAGCCGCTGACACCGCCGGCCGAGCCGGTGGCCGTGGACGGGCAGCGCCACGCCGGCACCTACGAGCGGGCGAGCGCGCGGCTCGAGGTGCTGACCGGTGACGACGGCCCGATCCTGCGGACGACGATTACCGGGCCGCTGGCCGAGTTGGTCGAAGACCCGACCACCGACTACTCGATGGTGCCCGTCGAGGAGAACCTGTTCGTGGTGCGCGAACCGCAATCGCAGACCTGGACGCCGGTGACCTTCTATGAGCTGCCGACCGGCGAGAAGTACCTGCATTTCGGTGTGCGAGCCACGCCGAAGGTGAAGTGAGGCGGCCCGGATGACCCTCGTCTCGCGCATGCAGGCACTGCTGCCGTCGATGCTCGCCGACATCGAGGCTCTGGTGACCTGCGAGTCGCCGTCGGCAGATCTGAGCGCCCTCGCGGGCAGCGCCGATGTCGTCGCCCGGGTCGGCGAGGTCCGGCTCGGCGTTGCCCCTGAGCGGATCGTCCTGGATGGCCGCCCGCACTTGCGCTGGCGGCTGGGAGACCGGCCGTCGCGGGTCTTGCTGCTGGGACATCATGACACGGTGTGGCCGCTCGGATCGCTGTCACGCCATCCGTTCAGCGTGGCTGGCGGGGTACTGCGCGGCCCCGGCTGCTTCGACATGAAGGCCGGCCTGGTGCTGGCGCTGCACGCCGCGGCCGAGCTCGCCGATCGCTCGGGCGTGACGATTCTGGTGACCGGCGACGAGGAAATCGGCTCGCCGAGCTCGCGTGCGCTGATAGAA
Organism: uncultured Actinomycetota bacterium; assembly: GCA_963767215.1. Taxonomy (GTDB): domain Bacteria; phylum Actinomycetota; class Actinomycetes; order Streptosporangiales; family Streptosporangiaceae; genus JAJYUU01. The sequence goes on along the minus strand of CAVYDE010000010.1, from coordinate 96,051 downwards.
ACGGAGGCGGCCGGCTGCGCCGCCGCACTGGTACTCGAAGCGTCGGCGGACGGCGGAGCGGTAAAGACGGCGCGCAAGGGCACCTCGATGTACCAGGTGCAGGCGATCGGCAGGGCAGCCCACGCGGGGCTGGAGCCAGAGCGCGGCGTCAACGCCACAGTCGAACTCGCCACGCAGGTGCTGGCGGTGGCTGCCATCGCGGACGCTGGCCGCGGCACCACGGTGACGCCGACGCTGCTGTCGGCAGGCAGCACGATGAACACCGTTCCGGCCGCTGGCGCGTTCGCCGTCGACGTCCGCGTCTGGGATGCCGCCGAGCAGGCGCGGGTCGATGCCGCGATAGGCGCGCTGCGGGCGACCCTGGACGGCGCGCGGCTCGTGGTGACCGGCGGGCCGAACCGCCCGCCGCTAGATCCTGCGGCTTCGGCATCGCTGTTCGCCAGGGCCGTGACCCTGGCCGCCCGGCTCGGCTTGCCGCCACTGACGCACGCGGCCGTCGGCGGCGGCTCGGACGGCAACTTCACCGCTGGCATCGGCACGCCGACCCTGGACGGGCTCGGCGCCGTCGGCGGCGGCGCCCACGCGGACGACGAGCATGTGCTGATCGCCGAACTGCCGCGACGCGCAGCGCTGCTCACGGCGCTGGTCACCGACCTGCTCGACGGCGCCGGACGGTCGATCCCGACCAATCCGGCTGCCACCTCTGATGCGCAGGGACGATGACGAGCGCCGACGATGTGACGAGCATGGAGCGCGTGAGCAACGTGCACCGGCTCCGCCCCGAGGCGCATTTGCGAGTGGCCGATACTCGGGCTGCCGCTCTGACCGCGGCGGCTGACGCAGCCGAGCGAGCCGCAAACCTAGCGGGCGTCCGGGTCCGGGAGATTCAGGAACTGGCCGAGCTCGAAGCGGTCTATCGCCTGTACGACGGGATCTGGCGGCCCGACCCGAAGAACCCCCCGGTGACTACCGAGTTGCTGCGGGCGCTGACCAAGGCGGGCAACTATGTCGCTGGCGCCTTCGACGGCAGTCAGCTTGTCGGCGCCTGCGTCGGGTTCTTCAGCGCGCCGGCCGGCGAGGCGATGCACAGCCACATCGCCGGTGTGGCGCCGGCCGTACTCGGTCGCAGCGTCGGCTTTGCCCTGAAGCTGCACCAGCGTGCCTGGGCCATGCGGCGGGGAGTCTTTGAGATCGCGTGGACCTTCGACCCGCTCGTCAGCCGCAACGCTTACTTCAACCTGGCGAAGCTCGGCGGCGACAGCCGCCGAGTACCTGCCGAACTTTTACGGCGGCATGAACGACGGCATCAACGGCAGCGGCGACACCGACCGGCTGCTCGTCCAGTGGGACCTGCGCGCCGCCAACGTGGCGGCGGCGTGCGCCGGGCAGAGTCAGGCCCGCGAAATGCGGCGGCAGAGCGTCGCTCGCGGCGCGGTATCCGGACTGGCGCGGTCTGCGCACGGCGGGCCGGTGGCCGGGACGCTTGCCGGCCGAGACCGTGCTCGTCGCCGTGCCGCCCGACATCGAGGCGCTGCGCACGGCCGACCCAGGCCGCGCGCAGGCATGGCGGCGTCGCGTGCGCGAGGTTCTCTCGACGGCGATGGCCGACAGGCTGGCCGATCGCCGGGTTTCGACAAGGCCGGGTGGTATGTCGTCACACGCGGCCTGCCAGAGCAGGAGAACAGCCGATGAAGCTGACCGGGGTAGAGCTGCGGCGGATCCAGATGCCGCTGGTGGCGCCGTTCCGCACCTCGTTCGGAACCGAGACGTGCCGCGACATCCTGCTGCTTCGAGTGGTCACGGGGGAGGCGGAGGGGTGGGGCGAGTGCGTGGCGATGTCCGATCCGCTGTACTCCTCGGAGTACGTCGACGCCGCCGCCGACGTCTTGCGCAGATTCCTCGTGCCGGCGCTTGCCGCGTGCCCTGGTCTGGACGCCATTTCGGTGGCACCCGAGTCTCGCCCTTTCAAGGGCCACCGGATGGCCAAGGCTGCGCTCGAGATGGCCGTGCTCGACGCCGAGCTCCGGGCCGCCGGCAGGCCGCTCGCACGCGAGCTCGGCGCCACGGCTTACCGCGTGTCCCTTGCGGGGTTTCGGTCGGCATCATGAACTCGATCGGCGAGCTACTTGACGCCGTCGCCGGCTATCTCGAAGCCGGATATCTCCGGATCAAGCTCAAGATCGAACCGGGCTGGGACGTCGAGCCGGTCCGCGCGGTCCGTGAGCGCTTCGGCGACGAGGTGCTGCTGCAAGTCGATGCGAACACCGCCTACACGCTGGCGGACGCGCGTCACCTGGCCCGGCTGGACCCGTTCGGCCTGCTGCTGATCGAGCAGCCGCTGGACGAGGAAGACGTGCTCGGGCACGCCGAACTGGCCAAGATCATCAGTACGCCGGTCTGCCTGGACGAGTCGATCACCTCGGCCCGCGCCGCCGCCGATGCTATCGCCCTGGGCGCCTGCAAGATCGTCAACATCAAGCCGGGCCGGGTCGGGGGCTACCTGGAGGCGCGCCGGATCCACGATGTCTGCGCGGCGCACGGCGTTCCAGTCTGGTGCGGGGGGATGCTGGAGACCGGGCTGGGCCGGGCCGCCAACGTCGCGCTCGCCGCGTTGCCCGGCTTTACCCTGCCGGGCGACACGTCGGCCTCTGACCGGTATTACCGCACCGACGTTACTACCCCGTTCCAGCTTGCGGACGGTTATCTGCGGGTGCCTACGGGACCCGGAATCGGCGTTGCGCCCATCCCTGACGTGCTCGACGCCGTGACCACGAAGTCTGAGTGGCTGTCACTGTGAGCCAGGTTCGTCGTTTTCGACAGTATTTTATGTGAATTTTGGTCTCATCGACGAAGTAGGCTGTGCGCCCGAGTCCTAGCTTCTGGTGGTGCAGACCGTGAAACCGCGTCCTCAGGCCAGCCTCGGCCGGGTGCTCGACGACCTTGGCACGGCACTGCTCGGGCTCATTCACGGCGAGGCCGAGCGGGCCGACGACATCGGGGGCGTCGTCATCTACGACCCTGTCGATGAGCCCTTGCTGCCGCGGCACGCCCTCGTGCTCGGAGTCGGCGTGCATGAGCCGACGGAGATCGCCCGGCTGCTGCGCCTGCTCGGCGGGCATGCTGCCGCCGGACTCGTGGTGCGGCTGCCGGTGCCGAACTCAGATTCGCTGGCCGCCGCGGTGGCGGACTCAGGTGTTGCCCTGCTCGGTCTCACCAGGGGCGCGTCCTGGACGCAGCTTGCCGCCCTGCTGCGGTCCATGCTGGCCGAGGGCGACGTGGGCGACGCCGGGCCGCAGACGCTCGGCGGAATGCCTTCCGGCGACCTGTTCTCGCTGGCCAACGCGGTGGCGGCGCTGCTCGATGCGCCCGTCACCATCGAGGACCGCGGCTCGCGGGTGCTGGCCTTCTCCGGCCGCCAGGACGAGGCAGACCCGTCCAGGGTGCAGACAATCCTCGGCCGTCAGGTGCCTGAGCGATACTCGCGCTTGCTGACCCAGAAAGGAGTGTTCCGGGACCTGTACCGCAGCGACCACCCGGTATACGTCGAGCCGCCTGCCGAGGGCCCTGAAGATTTCTGCATGCCGCGCGTTGCGGTCGCGGTCCGCGCTGGCGACGAGGTCCTCGGGTCGATCTGGGCGGCGGTGCGCGAGCCGCTCACCGAAGATCGCATGCAGGCGATGTGCGACGCGGCCAAGGCTGGTGGCGCTGCATATGCTGCGCATCCGGGCCGGAGCTGACGTTGAGCGCCGGCTGCGCGCAGACCTGGTGAGCACGGCCCTTGAAGGCGGCGCCGGCGCCAGCGAGGCCCTCAGCAGGCTGGGACTGGCTGACCAGCCTGTTATCGTGCTCGCCCTCGCAGTGCTCGATCCTGCCGACAGCGAGCGCTCGATCGGCGGCGATGCCAGTCTTGCCGACCGAACGGCAGCGCCTTAGCGACGGCCTGGCGATGCATCTGAGTGCGGTGCACCCGCGGTGCGCCGCCGCGCTGGTCGGCGACATTATCTACGGACTGGTCCCGGTCGCCTGCGATGGCACGGTGAGCACCTCGCTGTCCAGATCGCCGGGGACTTCCTCGATCGGATCGGCGATCGATTCCGGGCGGTGATCGGCATCAGCCCGGTAGCGCAAGACGCCGCCGGGCTCGCCGACGCGCGGACTAGCGCCGAGCGAGCGCTCCGCGTGCTGCGGGCCGGGCGAGGCAGCGGGCATCGCGTCGCACGGCTCGCCGACGTACACGTCGAATCGCTCGTGCTCGAATTGCGCGACCTCGTCGCGGCACATGGCGACCGCCCGACCGGGCCGACTGCACGGCTATTCGCCTACGACCAGAAGCACAACACGAACCTCGTCGAGACGCTGCGAGCATGGCTCGACGCGTTCGGTGACGTCGTCGTCGCCTCGGCGGCCATGTACGTGCACCCGAACACGTTCCGCTACCGGCTGCGCCGCGTCGCCGAGGTCGGCGGCATAGACCTGACCGACCCCGAAGCGCGCTTCGCCGCGATGTTGCAGCTCAGAGTCGTCTCGCCAGCGAGCGAGACGTAATGATCATCTCCACAGTTGTGGCCGTCGATCCCGCTATACCGGCGGGCCGCATCGCCGCTAGGACCGCACCGCAGCAATGCGCCGCATCAACGTTGCGGCATCCCGCGCCCGTCAGCAGATGTGGGTCGGTTTGCCGACGTTCCGCAGCCCGTCATTCGCGAGGTGTCCGCTCTAGGGCCCTGGCAGATCCGGAAGTCGCCGATGAGATCCCCGTGCGTGCGGCAGCCAGGAGCTGGCCGGAGGACACGAATGTCGCCATTGCGGCCGATCACGAATCCTTTGGCGTGCCCGCGCAGGCCACGCGCTTCGCCAACAAAGCGCGCTTGCGTGGGCGAGTCCCTCAGAAGCGAATCGTTGAATCTCTGGCCGAGTTGCTTCTGCGGGCCGGGGACCAAGTGGCCGGCAAATCTGCCACATGGCGGCCGGCTACATCGGCGGCGCCGACTCTAGCGAAGTGGCGCTTTGGGCAGCGACCGCATCCGACGAGCGGCCTCCTGCTGGGTTCGCGCAGACCCGGTTCTGATCGCGCGCTTGTACGCCGACTTTGCGCCCACGACGTCGCCGGCCCGCTGCAGCACTTGCCCAAGTCCGAGCGCCGCCAGCGGCACGCCCAGTGAGTCGGACTCCAGCACCCGCCGGTACTCGCGAGCGGCGCCGTCAAGATCGCCCTTGTCGGCTAGCAGGTCCCCGAGCAACCTGGCCGCGACGATCGACCACTCGTGGTGGCCGCTGGCAACGGCGGTCGAATAAGCAACCTGAGCGCCCTCGACATCGCCCTTCTCCGTCAGCAGCTGACCAAGGAGCCCGGCCGCTCGGGGCGCGTACTCGGCATCACCGGATTCCATCGCCTGCTCGTACGCCGCCCGCGCCGCAGCTGAATCTCCGGCTTCCTCGAGGAGCTGACCCTGCGCCAGACAGGCCTTCTGCGCGACTTCGGCGACGCGGGAGTCCCGCGTCACCTGGTAGGCGGCGATCGCATCCGTCCGGCTGCCGTTCTTCATCAGCAGGACTCCGAGGTTGAACGCGGCTTTCGCCGCACACTCAGGATCACCAGTGTCGATCGCCTCCTGATAGGCCGAGCGCGCACCCAGAAAGTCGCCGGCGGCTGAAAGGTCGTTGCCGCGCTTGAAAGCGGACCTGTCGAGCCCCGCCATTCCGGCAGGAGCTGGCCGCTGGCCGGTACCACCAGCAAGACGACCGATACCGAACAAAGCAGTACCCTGGCTGGCGGCCGCGCTACGCGGATGGTCACGCTTCGGTTCTTACTTGTCGTGCCGGCCACACGCTCGGTCGGCAACGTCGTGCCGGGTCCGCCATGGCCGATGAAAGCCAGCCCTTGATCCAGATAACGGCGGGCACCGGAGTTCAGCTCGGGCGCCCAGCCAGGCTCGGCCTCGCCCCGCAGCCGGCAGCAACACGCCAGCGCGTAGCCGAACTCCTTCTCGCTCAGGTACCCCAGGCGGCTGTAGCCGTCGAGAGGACGAGCGGCGTTCAGCATCCGGTCGTCGAGGTCGCCGCCCTGCTGGATCGACCAGCCGCGAGCGGCCCTGGCGTAGCTGTAGGCCGCGTTTGCCGTGAAGATGCCGAACCCGAAGTAGACAGTCAGCAGATCCGTCAGCCGCTCGTTGTCGGCGCGGCTCGCCTCGATGCGCTTCTCGGCCAGCAGCCGCACGTGACCAAGCTCGTGCGCGATGATGGCGGTCAGGTGAGCGGCGTCGGCGGACTCTGCCTTGTCGAGCGCGATGACGGACTGCCGGCCTTCCCTCCGGAAGTGCCCGACCGCACGACGGCCGCCCGACAGCGACGCCTTTTTCTTCGCTGCGGAACCGTCGAAGAGATCCAGCCTGATGGTGGCGGGGTCGAGGAGCATCAGCTCACTGACCCGGTTGACCAGCGCCGTTATCTGCTCGGTGGTGGCCGTATAGGGCACGGTCAGAAATCTCACTGGGCGCGTGACGTCACGCAGGACGACGTCCTTGCCGAACTCCCCGGCGCACCACAGCGTCGACGTCTCGATCCAGAGCTGAGTGGCCGTATCGACCGGGCACTGCGCCGCTTCGCCGGGAGCTTGCGCCCGGGAACCGTCCTGGTCCATGTTCCCCGCCTGTCAGCCGGAGGGGCGACGCCCGCGCCCGCGCCTTTGCGCCCCGATGGCAGCCGCGATCGGTGCCCACGATGCTACAAAAGCAGCTCCTAGACGGGCAATAGGCATAAGCCAGACGCGCGGCAAAAGCGCGAGTGGCGCTGGGGCCTACCTCCTTGACGCCGGCCGCTAGGCGTCGGCGCGGCTCCCGCCCGCCACGCCCGCGGGCGACGAGCTCCCGGAGGTTGCATGACCATCGGCGCCACCATGATCGCGGAAGATCAGGACCGGCTGCGGTGACCGGGCCATGACATCACCGGCCACACTGCCGGCCAGGGTGCCCAGCCCGGCGTGCCGATGGGAGCCGAGGACGATGAGGCTCGCGTCGTTCTCCTTGGCGGCGCCAATGATGGCCTTCCAGGCCGGCGTTCCTTCGACTGCCAGCGGCTGTGCCCGGAACCCGGCCTCGTCGGCCAGTGCGGCCCCGAGGGCGGCGGTCTGCTCAGCGGCGTGCCTGACGTCACCCGCACACGCGGCGTCGAACTGCGCGCCTGGCTCCGGCGTAAAGCCGACGTTGAACGTTCTCCAGACGGTCAGGACAAGGGCCTCACGCCGGTTGGGCAACTGCAGGCCGGCCTCGGTAATCGCGCATTTGGCCAGATCGGAACCGTCGTAGGCGAACAGCACGGGTCCAACTTCGCCGGCGCGGCGGCGAATCGGGCGCAGCCGGGCGGGCTTCGCGGGTGCCCCGTCAGGCTGCCTGCTCCCGTCGCCGCCTGCCAGCGCGGGAGCGAGGCCAGCGATGCCGGCTCGCGCGCCGTCGTGGCGGAGGGCCGCTAGCAACGGCGGGGAATCCCAGGCCGGTTCCATGCCGCCCATCCAGCGATCCAGCGCCGGAGCCGGCGGCAGCGGCCGTACCCTGCCGAGCAGATACAGGGCGATGCCGACTATTGCCGCCCCGACGGACAATCCGAAGCAGATCCACAGGGCAGTATTCATAGCCGGAGTCGCCAGCCCGGTTAGCGTGGTGGCGAAGTGCAGCAAGATCGGCACGATCATGAAGGCGGCTACGGCCCGGAGCAGCTCGAGGATCGCGAAGACGCGCTGAATCGACGCCGAGCGCAGGGAAAGCCGGCCAGGAACAGCGCCGGCGTGACCGAAGCGCCGATGCCGATGCCGATGAGTCCGGTGCCGACCAGCGTCAGCGTCGAGGTCGGCGGGATCGCGATCCTGAGGACAGCGATCCCGGCCGCGATGAAAGCCAGGCCCGTGAGCGCGAAGTAATGGATCAGCCGTGTTTTGAAGACGAGCCCGAAGACTGCCGCCGTGAGTACCGCCGCGACCAGCTCGGGGACGAAGAGCAGTCCCTCATGCAGCGGTGTGTGGCGAGGGGCGAGGATCGTGGCGGTAAGTCCGATGGCAGACGTCGCCGCGGCGGCCGCGCAGACCGCCACGACGATCCCGGTCACCGGAATAGTGCTGGCCAGGGCCCGCACGGTGAGCAAGGGTCGCGGAGCCCGGTACTGGTAGACCCACAGGATGATGATCAGCGCGAGCCCGACCAGCAGCGGAACGATCGCGAGAGGGTCGAGGAAGCGATGAGTGAGCAGCTCGGAGGTGCCCCAGAACGCCAGCACTGAGCCGCTGGCGGCCAGGCCGATTGCCAGCCCGTCCCGCGGCGCTGAGCGGTCGGCGGGCGGAGCATCCTGGAACGTCAGCAACGACATCAGCAGGCCGAGCGCGGCGATGCCAGCCACGATCCAGAACAGCGGGCGCCAGGCATGGAATGACGCCTGCGCGCCGCCGATCAGCGGGCCTGCCGCGACCGCCCCGAAGATACAGATATTGAAGATCACGGCGGTCCAGCGCAGCTTGGCAGCCGGAAAACCGAGGAACAGGGGAGGTGCTGCGGCGATGAGCAGCATGCTGGTGCACAGCCCCTGCAGGATGTGGCCGGTGATGAACATCCCAGGCCCCGTCGCCGCCGCAGCCAGCACCGAGCCGATCACCAGCACGCTGGCATACATCACGAGCAGCCGCCGCTGAGGAAAGAGCTGCGCGAGCTGCACCGCCAGCACCGTTCCGACTGCGTAGCCGGCATTCGCCAGGCCGTCGGTCAGCCCGATCGTCTGCGGGCTCATGTGCAGGTCGCTGGAGATGAGCGGAGCTAGCGGCCGGAAAGCAGCGGACAGGCCAAGATAAGGCACAAGGAACAGGACGACCATCGTCGCGGCTGCCGCATACCGCCCGGCCAGCGGACCTTCCGGCAACGGCTCGTGGCTGGGGCTGGCAGGCGGAGGACCTGGCAAAGTCTGTGCGCGTGCCATCGGAGCATGCTTCCCGCCCGCGGGCCAGGCCATGCGTACGGCCAGCAGCCGGCCGAATTTGGCAGATTGCGCGGAATGTACCGACGCAACGAGCTAGCAACCGCCGCAGGTATCCGCGCAGCGGGAGACGGACGCGGTACCGTCCGGCGATCACCATGCCAGGCCAAAACCTTGAATATGCCCTCTGCCTAGCGCAGGATCTCTGTCGCGTCGCTGTCCAGAAGCTGCGCGGTGATTCGTCGTCATAGCAGAATCTCTCGCGAACCTCGCGCGGCCGGCAGCGGCGGCGTACTGGAAGGAGACAACAATGAACCATCAGCCAGGGAAGACCATATTCGCGCCAGAGGTGACGGCGAACGCACCGCTGCCAGCCGTGACCGACCGGGCGAACTGGCAAGCGCAGCTGGACCAGCTGGTAGTCAGGGAGAAGGCTCACACCCGCGAGGGCGATGCGATCGCCGCGGCCCGGCGCAGGCTCCCGATGGTGGAGATCGATCCGTCGATCCCGGTGACCGGTGAGCAAGGGCGGGTCCCGTTGATCGATGTCTTCGAGGGCCGGCGGCAGCTGGTCGTCTACTACCACATGTGGCATAACGGCAAGCCTTCGGAGGACCAGTGCGAAGGCTGCACGTTCTTCAACGGGCAGGTCAGCGAGCTGTCCTACCTCCACGCGCGCGACGTCACCTATGCGACCTTCTCAGAGGGGCCTTACGGGGAGGCCGCCGCTTACCGCCGGTTCATGGCCTACAAGATGCCGTGGTATTCAGCGCAGGAGTCCGAAGACGCGTTGCTGGCCGGGCGCTGGTTCGGCATGCTCGTGGCCTACCTGCGCGACGGTGACCGGGTATTCGAGACCTACTGGACCACCGGCCGCGCGCCCGAGGTCATGGCGCCGGCCTACGGGTTGCTTGACATGACGGTTTACGGCCGTCAGGAGCCGCACGAGGACTCGCCGGAGGGCTGGCCCCAGCACTGGGCGAATAACGGCGACCAGTTCCGCACCAACGGCCGGCCGAGTGCGCAGTGGGAACGGCTGGCCGCGGGCCAGCCCGACGAACTGACGGAGGCTCCGCCCCGGTAGCCACAAACGCGGCCGGCCCGGCCGCGCCGGCGCGCGAGGACACCGATCTACTCATCGCGGCCGACGATGAGCTGACGCTCTCAGGCGTGCCAGCGAGCAAGCGCATGCAACGCGGACGGCTAACGCAGGTTATTTCCGGTGGTTGACACGCCGCAGCATGAGTTGACATGCCCCAGCATGGCGCGATGTGCTGGACGCGTCCGGTCCTGCCCCCCGAGATCGGTTTCCTTCTTGCCTCTTCTCATCGCCGTCGTCGCCAGTTATTTGGTGTGGCATGCCACCCGCGCCAATCAGGCCCGGCTGGGCATCAGGTCCCGCCGCGGTCAGATCCGGGGCATGGCGCGCGAGATCCGGACGTTCGTGATTCGTGGCATCCTTGTGCTCGTCGTGTTAATCCTTCTGTTGGGCGTGTATCTGAAGCAATGACCGCCTGGCCAGCGCGGTCCCGGCACCGATGGCGCGCCGCCGTCTAATCTGGGTGACGTGACGAACGCAACCGGCTCGGGCAGTGATCCTGTCGGTCTCGTCGTCGGTACAGTCGCGGCAACCCCGCTGCAGTTCTCGGTGGCGATCAGCCCGGACCAGTATCTGCAGCTCGACGATGTCGTCGTGACGCACCGCAGCCTGCCCGGCCAGCCGTCGGTCCGTGTCTCCGGCGTGGTCACCAACGTGGAGGCCACCCACGAAGGCGCCAAATTCGCCTCCGATGTGTTCCTCATCCAGCAAGGCTCCCTGCCCGCCGAGGTCTCCGAGCTCGCTCAGGTCTCCGTCACCAGGGTCGAACCTGAGATCTACGTCCCGCCGATGCCAGGCGCCCCAGTCCAGCGGGCAACGGGCGCACAGCGCGACGCTGCCCTCTACTTCGATGAGATGGGCGACCAGAAAGTCCCTGTCGGCTTCGGCCGCGACGGCAACCCGGTCTACCTCAACTTCGAGTTCGTCGACGGCACCCGCGGCGCCCACATCTCGATCTCCGGTGTCTCCGGCATCGCGACCAAGACCAGCTTCGCGCTGTTCTTGCTGCACTCGATCACCAACTGCGGCGTGCTGGCCGCCGAGGCGCACAACACCAAGATGCTGGTCTTCTCCGTCAAGGGCGAGGATTTGCTGTTCCTCGACTACGCGAACAACAGGCTCACCCCCGAGCAGCACAAGCGCTACGACGAACTCGGACTCCCGGCGACCCCGTTCCAGAACGTAAGGGTCTTTGCTCCCCCTCGCCGCGGCGACGCCTCCGGTACCCCTGACGTCGCGGCACGGGACAAGGCCGTCAGCCCGTTCTACTGGACCCTGGCCGAATTCTGCGAAGACGAGCTGCTGCCTTTCGTCTTCGCCGATGCCGAGGACGAGCGCGCCCAGTACACGATGCTGATCAGCCAGGTCGCCGCCCGCCTGAAACGAGACGCGCAAGCCACCGGCACCGACGGCGCCGTCCGCATCCGCAACGTAGACCCCGGCAATGACAAGATCATCCGGACGTACAGCGACCTCGTCGACCTGCTCGAAGCCGAACTAGGCGACGATCAGCTCCGCGGCAGCTGGGTCGCCGGCAGCGCCGTCACCGGCAGCATCAACGCGCTGCTGCGCCGCCTCAGGTCCGCGGTCAAACCGCTCACCGCGATCATCCGCGGCGACCTGGCCCACCGCGGCGAGCGGTCGATCTCCACCTCCCGCGCCCAGGTCACGGTCGTCGACCTGCACAACCTGCCCGACCGGGCGCAGCGGTTCGTCGTCGGCGTCACCTTGCGCGGCGAATTCGCGCGCAAGGAACGGCAGGGCACCGCACGGCCGCTGATGTTCGTGGTCCTGGACGAGCTCAACAAGTACGCGCCGCGCGAGGGCGACAGCCCGATCAAGCAGATCCTCCTCGACGTCGCCGAACGCGGCCGCTCCCTCGGCGTCATCCTCATCGGCGCGCAGCAGACCGCCAGCGAAGTCGAGCGCCGCATCCTCGCCAACTGCGCGATCCGCGTCGTCGGCCGCCTCGATGCCGCCGAAGCCGAGCGCCCCGAGTACGGCTTCCTGCCGCCCCAGCAGCGGATCCGCGCCATGCTGGCCAAGCCGGGCACCATGTTCATCGCCCAGCCCGACATCCCGGTGCCGCTCGCGATCGACTTCCCGTTCCCCGCCTGGGCGACGCGACCCAGCGAGAAAGGAACGTGGTCCGGCGTGGACGACGGCCCCGCGTCACCCGCAGACCCGTTCGCCACGATCCCCGGCGCCCGCGACGACCCCCCGCCGTTCTAGCGGACTGCCCGGCTGACGGCCGGGTTTCCGTTGGCGCGTGCGCACCGCGGCGAGGTTCACTCGGTGGCGGAGGGTCCCTGGACAGCACACTGCCCCGACTCTGAAGGGGGGAGAGTCAGGGCAGGGCCGCCAGCTGGCTAACTGGACTGCCTGGCACAGTACTGCTTTGCACACTGCGATGGATCGCAACAACTGGCACTGTGGCAGCACCGCACACCCTCGTCACTTAGTTACAGGCCGCTGCCCTCGATCGAGCGCCGGCCGGACCGGGGCGAATCCGGTATTTGCGACGCCTCGGCGGATCCGTCGGGGGGACTGCGTGAAATCGCTGTAGCCAGAGGTGCAGCCAGATCACGCAGTTGGCGTCGTGCTCGCGCCGATAATTCCAAGGCAGCCGGCCATCTTCGTGACGAAACTGGAGAGATGACCGGCACAGAATGCGCCCTTCGCTACCTTCCCGAGTGCCCGACGCTTCGGCCAGACTGGCTCGCGTGACTAGCACCGCCGACCCCGCCGCCTCGCCGGTCCCCGAGCCCGACCAGGCGTCCGCCGGCGCTGCGCGGATGCGGGTGCGGGCAGGCGGGCCGCCGGCCTGGCAGCGACTGCGCGCCCGGCAAGAGCTGAAGCTCGCGGCCGCGCTCTGGCAGGGCGACCGGACGATGGCGACCGCCTGGTGGGCCTTGCTCATGCTGCGCGGCATCCTGCCGGCCGGCTTCGCCATCGCGACCGGCGTCCTGGTGTCAGCGGTGCAGCACCACTCAAGCCTCGGGGCGCCGCTGGCACTCGTGGGCGTGCTGTTCATCTTGCTGCAGGTGCTCGGCCCGCTGCACACCGCGCTGAGCGCGAACCTGGGCGACCGCACCGCGGCCTGGCTCTACGACGAGCTGACCCGCGCGTGCATCGCCGTGCCCGGCATCGGCCACCTGGAAGACCCGGAACTTGCTGCCGACCTGCAGGTAGCCAGGGACTTCGACCGCGGCATGACCGCGCCGCCGCTGTCGGTGTCCATGGACTTCATCGCGACCGGTCTGCTCGATATGGTCGCCGGATTCGCGCAGGCGGTCGTGCTGTTCGGCTTCGCCTTCTGGGCGCCGCCCCTGCTCATCGTCGCCTGGCTCTCGACGCACTGGCTGCTGCGCGAGAGCGCGGTCTGGAAGGACCGCAATACTGACGAGGTCCGCAACGCGCAGCGCGACGCCGACTACGCCTACCGGCTGGCCGTCGACCCGCCCGCGGCCAAGGAACTGCGGATCTTCGGCCTGCCCGACTGGGTGCTCGAGCGGTTCGTCATCAGCAGGAGACGCCTGCACCAGCTGCAGTACGAGGCGACCAGGATGCGCGAGCGCTCGGTCATCGGCTGCCTGCTCATCGTCTTGGCGGCCAACCTGCTTGTGCTGTGGATGCTCGGTTCCGCGGCTCTCGGTCACCGGGTCGGGCTAGGCCCACTGGTGGTCTACGCGCAGGCGACTGTCGGCACCGCAATGATCGCGTTCGGCGGGCTCAACTGGGCGCTCGACGGCTCGGCTGCTCCGGTCGCCGCAGTCGGCCGGCTGAAGGCCGCGATGGCCAGGGCCGGCACGGTGACATCCGGGACCCAGCCAGCGATCCACATGCCAGCCCGGCACATCAGGTTCCGCAATGTCAGCTTCGCCTATCCGGCCGCGCCGGACAGGCCGGTGCTCAACGGTCTCGACCTGGACATTCCGGCCGGGACCTCGCTGGCGATTGTCGGCGTCAACGGCGCAGGCAAGACAACGCTCGCCAAGCTGCTGTGCCGGCTGTATGACCCGCAGTCAGGCTCGATCGAGGTCGATGGCGCTGACCTGCGCGATCTCGACCTGGCCTCCTGGCGGAGCCGGGTGACTGCCGTGTTCCAGGACTTTGTCCGCTTCGATCTGACCCTGCGCGAGAACGTTCTGCCCGACCTGGCCGCCGCCCGTCCGCCCGCGTCAACTACGACGCCGCCTGCGCGAGGTGCCGCAGCGATCGATCACGACGCCGTACTTGACCAGATCGCCTCCGCCGCGTTGGCCGAGGCCGGTGCCGCCGGACTGGCCGGCCTGGACACTGTCCTCGCCAAGGGCTACACCGGTGGCACGGACTTGTCTGGCGGCCAGTGGCAGCGCGTTGCCCTGGCCCGCGCCATGGCCGCCGTCCGGCGCGGCGCCGGCCTGGTCCTGCTGGACGAGCCGACCGCACAGCTCGACGTGCGCGGCGAAGCGGAGATCTTCGAGCGGGTGCTGACCGCGACCAGATCCTGCACGACGATCCTCATCTCGCACCGCTTCTCCACCGTGCGGCAGGCGGACCGCATCGCCGTCGTCGAGCACGGCCGCGTCGCGGAGCTCGGCAGTCATGACGAGCTGATGGCGTTGGGCGGCCGGTACTGGACGATGTTCACGCTGCAGGCGCAGCGGTTCGCGACCGGCATTCCGGAAGAGGGCGAGGAGGAGGTGGTCTTCGATGTCCTCACCTGACCAGGCTGTCCCGGCCGGCGCCGAGCCGGCGCCCGGGCTGGCGCCGCCGGAAGCGCGGCGCAGGATCCGGCCGACACGATGCCGCCCGCGCTGTCCTCGATGTGGCGGCTGTGCAAACTCGGTTACCACTACGAGCCCGCGCTGATGGGCATCTCCTTCATCCTCGCGCTCGCCGCTGCCGTTCCCGACGCCCTGCTCGCGGTCTGGTTCAAGCTGCTCGGCGAGGGCTTGCTCGAGCACAAGCCGGGCCTGCTGGAATTCGCCGTCGTGGCGCTCGCGGTCTCGGCGGTGCTGACCTGGCTGCTGGCGACGATCTCGACCCGGCTGCAGCGCCGGTTCCGGGACAAGGTGACTATCGCGCTCGAATCGCACGTCGCGCGATTGCAGGCCGAGATCTCCACGATCGCGCATCAGGAGCGTCCTGAGTATCTCGACCGCCTGTCGGTCCTGCGCGAGCAGATCTTCACCCTCGACCACATGTACATGTCGGTCTTCTCCACCGCTGGCTGGATCTTGCGCCTGGCGATCACGGTCGTGCTGCTAGCGACGGTGAACCCGGTCCTCATCCTGTTGGTCGTCTTCGCGTTGCCGACCGTGGCGGCGACCTCGTGGCGGCCGGTGGTGGAGCGTACCGCGCAGGAACGCGGCGCTCAGTCCGACCGCCTCGCCAGGCATCTGTTCACGCTCACGACCATGGCATCGCCCGGTAAGGAACTGCGGCTGCTCGGCATCGGCCCGCAACTGGGCGCTCGCCGTCGTGCCGCCTGGGAACAGTGGTACGAACCGGTCGGCAGGGCCCGCACGACGTCCTCAGCCTGGTACGCGGGCGGCTGGGCGATATTCGCCGCGGCCTACGTCGGCGCGATCGCGATCGTCGCGGCCGGCCCTGCACGCCTCAGCCGCCTCGGCCATCCTGGTGCTGACCGCCGGCGCCCGGTTGTCCTCCTACATCGGCGCGACGGTCGGCGAGATCGGTTTCCTGCGCGGCATCTGGATGGACGGATCGCGCCGTCTGGCCTGGCTCGAGGACTATGCCGCCGCTGCGGCGCACGACTCCGACCTGCCAGCGCCCGAGCGGATCACCGATGGCATCCGGTTCGAGCACGTGACCTTTTCTTATCCAGGAACGCGGTCACCTGCCCTCTCCGACGTGAGCCTGTTCCTCCCGCCTGGCAGCGTGGTCGCGATCGTCGGCGAGAACGGCGCAGGCAAGACGACGCTGGTCAAGCTACTGGCCAAGCTGTATACACCGACCTCAGGCCGCATCCTGGTCGATGGCACTGATCTGACCAGGATCGACCCGGCCGGCTGGCGGCAGCGGATGGCGGGCGCGTTCCAGGACTTCTTCCGATTCGAGTTCCTGGCCGGGCAGACCATCGGCCTCGGCGACCTGCCGCGGCTCGACAGCGAGCCCGCCCTGGCGGTCGCGCTGGACCGAGCCGGCGCTCGTGATGTCATCGACGCGCTGCCCGCGGGCCTGAATACTCAGCTCGGCCCCACCTGGCACGACGGCGTCGACGTGTCCTACGGGCAGTGGCAAAAGCTCGCTCTCGCTCGCGGCTTCATGCGGGACGAGCCGCTGGTCGCGGCGCTGGACGAGCCGACCGCGGCCCTCGACGCCGAGACGGAACACCAGCTCTTCGAGCGGTACGCGAGCCGAGCCAAGCAGCGCGCCGAGAACGGCAGCATCACCATCCTGGTCTCGCACCGCTTCAGCACGGTCAGGATGGCAGACCTCATCGTCGTGATGGACGGAGCCCGGATCGCCGAGGTCGGCTCACACGACGAACTCATGGCCGTCGGCGGCCGCTACAGCGAGCTGTACCAGATCCAGGCCAGGGCCTATCAGTGAAGCCGGTTAACTTCACGCAGGCGCGCATCAGTGCCCGAGTTCGGCAGCAGTCCGTGGCCCGCCCGAGCATGCGCTGGCTCCGGCTTCACCGTCTACCTGAAGCGGTCCTGACGCCCGCTCCGCGCGCGCTTCTTGTCACGCGCTAGCCGGAGCGTGACAGTCGCACGGGCGGGGTGCTTGCTGACGCAGGCCGGTCATGACGACGCCGAGGATCGCCTCGAAGATGTCGTTGTCGTCGACCTCCGGCAGCAAGGTCCTGACTTGCCAGATGCTGGGGTACTGGTCACGGCTGACCGACAGGTAGACCTGCGTCCACGCTGCGCGGTCCCGCTGCTGCTGGCGAGCGTCCAGAGCGAGGAAGGCGGCCTCGCTGCCTGCCCAGAACAGGGAGAAGTCACCAAGAGCCCGGTACATCAGCGCTGCCTGCGGCCCTTCGAACCCGGCCCGCAGGACCGCGTCGATGATGATGTTGACGGCGCGTACCTCAGCCGGGCCCTGGGTGGTCCGGTAGCCGGACATCGAAGCGGCGGCCGGATGCGCGAGATAGGTGATCCGCAGCCGCCTGGCCATCTGGCTCAGCGTGTCGACCCAGCACTCCCGAGGCTCGAGCCCGGTCATCGACTCGTCGATCAGGCGGTCGGCGATCGCGAGCACGAGATCGTCCTTGCTAGCGAAATGCCGGTACACCGCGGTCTGATCGGCGCCGAGCGCCCGGCCGAGTTTGGGCAGGCTGAACCCGTCGAGGCCGCCCTCGTCCAGCAACCGCAGGCTTTCGGTGACGATCAGTTCCTTGGTCAGGCTGCCGCGGCGCAGTCCGCGCCGCGGCGGCTGCTGATCTGCGTCCACTGCGGGCGCAGCGGTCACTGGTGCCCTCCCTCTCGCCGACGTTGGCACGGCTTCCCAGCAATCAGCGGCAGCCTAACATCGATCGCGTTAGTCAAAGGCATTGACAACAGCTTTGTCAACTGCTTGAGTACCGGGCAACTCACCACGAAAGGGAGGCCCCGGTGCCAGCCGATGCAGAGTTCCTCTTCTGTCATGGCACGGTCTTCGATGGCCACCGGTTCCTGCCGGCCGGCGGTGCCGTCCGGGTCAGGTCCGGCCACATCACCGGCGTCGAGGGCCCTGACGCCAAGGCCGGCGCTGCGACCGTCGTGGACCTGGCCGGCGGCACGCTGCTGCCTGGCTTCATCGACGCCCACATGCATCCGGTGTTCGCCGGCGACCAGCTGCGCCGTTGCGATCTGTCCGGCGCCGTGACGCAGGACGCCTACCTTGCCATCATCCGCGACTACGTCGGCCGCAATCCGGGCGACGGCTGGATCACCGGCGGCGGCTGGTCGATGGAGGCGTTCCCCGGCGGCGTGCCGACGGCCGCGCCGCTGGACGAGATCGCCCCGAACCGGCCGGTGTACCTGCCGAACCGGGACGGCCACGGCGCCTGGGTGAACTCCAAGGCCATGGAGCTGGCCGGCATCACCCGCGACAGCCTCGACCCGGCCGACGGCCGGATCGAGCGCGACACCGGCGGGAACCCGGTCGGCATGCTGCAGGAAGGCGCCGCGAACCTGGTCTCCCGGCTGCTGCCCGAGCTCACTGAGGAGGACAGGGATACCGCCCTGCACCTCGCACAGGATTACCTGCTCTCGCTCGGCATCACCGGCTGGCAGGACGCCATCGTCGGCCGGTCGCACAAGTCAGGCGACCCGGTCCCTGCCTACCTGCGTGCGGCCGAGCGCGGCACGCTGCGGGCCAGCGTGGTCGGCGCGCTGTGGTGGGACCGGCACCGCGGCATGGACCAGCTTGCCGAGCTGATCGAGCAGCGCGACCTCGCGCCATCCGGCCGGTTCCGTGCCACCAGCGTCAAGATGATGCTCGACGGCGTCGCCGAGAACCACACCGCAGCCATGCTCGAGCCCTACCAGGACGGGCACGGTTGCGACACCGAGGTCAGCGGCCTTGACTTCATCGACCCGGCCGAGCTGCCGCGCTTCGTCACCGCGCTGGACCGCGAGGGCTTCCAGGTGCACTTCCACGCCCTTGGTGACCGCGCGGTCCGCAACGCGCTCGACGCCGTCGCCGCCGCCCGCGCGGCCAACGGCGACGGCCAGCGGCACCACCTGGCCCACCTGCAGGTCGTGCACCCCGACGACGTCGGCCGGTTTGCTGAACTCGGCGCCACCGCCAACATCCAGGCGCTGTGGGCCGCGCACGAGCCGCAGATGGATGAGCTGACTATCCCGTTCCTCGGCGAGCGCCGCTCGGCCTGGCAGTACCCGTTCCGGTCGCTGCAGGACGCGGGCGCGGCCCTCTGCGGTGGCAGCGACTGGCCGGTCAGCAGCCCGAACCCGCTGTGGGCCGCGCACGTTGCGGTCAACCGCATCGTGCCGGACGAGCGCGGCCGCGGCGCCAACGACCCGTTCCTGCCTGAGCAGCGACTCGACCTGGCCACGTTCCTAGCCGCTTATACCTCGGGCAGCGCCCGGATCAACGGCCTGGAAGCGCAGGCCGGGGCGATCCGGGCGGGCCTGGATGCCGATTTCGCCGTGACCGACGCCGACCTGTCGCGCATCGGCAGCGATGAGATTGGCCAGGCGGCGGTGACCCAGACCTGGATCCGCGGCGAGCTGGCCTGGCAAGGCCAGCCCGCCTGACCGCACAGCCCGACTTCGACCAGCCAGGCTCGCGCCGGACGGAGCACAGCCTTCAGGAGGACAGCATGAGCCCGAGATGGCGGACATCAGCGGCAGTGGCCACCCTGGCCGCCTGCGCGCTCCTCGCCGCGGCGTGCGGCCGGTCAGCCGGCACCGGCGGCACCAGTACCGGTCAGGTCTCGCCGACCAGGGGCCTGGTGACGTCGATCGCGGCGGGCACCACGGCCGTGCCGTCGGTGACCTGGGCGGTGTACCGGCCGGTTAACTCGCTCGACCCGATCTTCGCCTTCGACTATCCGGAGAACACGGCCATCTCGCTGATGTGCGAGTCGCTGCTGCTGCAGGAACCTAACGGCTCGATCCAGCCGGGCCTGGCCGCAGTCGCCACCCCGACGCCGACCACCATGATCTTCACCATCCGGCAGGGCGTGAAGTTCTGGAACGGCGCCGCCGTTACCCCGGCCGACGTCGTCTACAGCCTGGACCGCCAGATGAACCCGTCCTTCGGCGGTTTCTACGGCCAGGTCTTCGACCGGGTGAAGTCCATCGCGGCCACCGGCGCAGACCAGGTCACCATCTCGCTCAAGCAGCCTGACTACTGGCTGGAGGGCGAGCTGTCCTCGATGCCCGGCATCATCATCTCCAAGAGCTACGCCGAGCAGCAGGGCAAGAACTTCGGCACCCCGGCGGGCGGCATCATGTGCACCGGGCCATACGAGCTCAAGTCCTGGACCGCGGGCGCGGGCGTCACCGCCGTGGTCGCACCGCATTACTGGAACCCGGCCGTCAAGCCCCTGGTCAAGCAGATCGTCATCAAGGGCGTGCCGAGCGCCGCCTCGTTCACCTCCGGCATGCTGACCGGCGCGATCGGCGGCTCTTACTACTTCGGCCTGTCGAACCTGAAGCAGCTGGAGGACAGCACCAGCGTCAAGGTGTACCAGGGTCCCGGCGAGAGCACCGACGCGTTCATCGTGTCCGCGACCAGCGGGCCGCTGGCCAACGTGAAGGCGCGGCAGGCGCTCTCACTGGCGCTGGACCGGCAGGCGATCATCAGCAACGTCTACGACGGCGCCGCGCTGACGCCGCGCTGGCTGGCCAACCCCGGCACCTTCGGCTACGGCACGTCGGTCTTCGACTCCGCCTACGACAGCTCGCCGCTGCTCAGCCAGAACCTGACAGAGGCCAGGAAACTGGCCAAGGAGGCGGGCGTGGCCGGCCAGACCATCACCATCGGCACCTCCAGCGAGCTGGCCAGCATCTCCGCCGAGACCGGCGCCTACCAGCAAGCGGCCGAGGCGATCGGGCTGAAGGTCGTGCTCAAGTCGGTCTCGGCCGCCGATTACATCAACTTCTTCACCAGCGCGCAGGCGCGGCAGGGCGTCGACGGCTTCATCACCGTGAACTACGGCGACTACGCCGACCCAGCCGCGCTCCTGTCGACCGTCGCGCTGCCCGGTGCCGACCAGAACTACGACAAGTTCAACAACCCGGCGCTGACCTCGCTGCTGAACACCGCGCGCAGCACCGCGAACCCGGACCAGCGCGCCACGCTCGTGGCCAAGGCCGAGGAACTCGCCGCCAAGCTGCTGCCGTGGATCCCGAACGTGCAGCCGACCAACGTCCTGATGCTCAGCAGCAACCTGACCGGCGCGACCGCGTCGTTCTCCTACATGTTCGCGCCCTGGGCCGATGACCTGGGCGGGAAGGGCTAGCCGTGCGCTGGCGGTTCCTGCTGCGCAGGCTGGCCATGCTGCTGGCCAGCCTGCTCATCGCGAGCTTCGTGATCTTCGGCGCGCTGTACCTGGCGCCGGGCAACCCGATCACCGCGCTATCGGGCGGCCGCGCGCTGCCGCCGGCCAGCCTGCACGTGCTGGAGTTGCGCTACCACCTCAACCAGCCGTTCTTCTCGCAGTACTGGTACTGGCTGGACAACGCGCTGCACGGCAACCTGGGCATCTCCATCACGCTGCAGCAGAACGTCTCGTCGGTGATCGCCGCGCGGATGTGGACGACCGGCGGGCTCGTGCTCTACGCGGCACTGCTCATCCTCATTGTCGGCATCGGCAGCGGCGTGCTCGCGGCATTGCGGCCAGGCTGGGCGGACACGAGCGTGCTGGTGTCGACCGCGGTGACCGCGGCCGTCCCGTCGTTCGTGGCCGCGATCGTGCTGATCTTGCTGTTCTCGGTGAAGCTCGGCTGGTTCCCGGCGCTGGGCAACGGCACGAGCTTCTGGTCGAACGTGAGTCACTTCACCCTGCCCGCGATCGCGCTGGCGGTCTCCTCGCTCGCCATCGTCGCGCGGGTGACCAGAGCCGCGGTCCGGGAGGAAGCCGACCGCGAGCACGTGCAGACCGCGATCAGCCGGGGCATCCCGGCCCGCCAGCTGATCCGGCGGCACGTGCTGCGCAACGCGGCCATCCCGATCGCGACCGTGTCCGGCATCACGATCGCGTCGCTGATCGCGGTCGCCGCGGTGGTCGAGACCGCGTTCAGCCTGAACGGGCTGGGGGCCTACCTGGTGCAATCAGCCGAATCGAAAGACCTGGCCGTCGTGCAGGGCATCTCGCTGGTGCTGGTCGCCGCGTTCGTGCTGATCAACGCGCTGGTCGACGTGCTCTACGCGGCGCTTGACCCGCGGGTCGCGCTCGGAAGCAGGGCCCAATGAGGAGGGCCCGATGAGGAGGGCACCGTGAGCGCGGCGATCGGCGTGACCACCAGGCCGGTGCGGCCGGCTAGCCGCAACGGCATGCGGGGGCTGCTCCGCTCCACCGGCGTCGCCGGAATGGCCTCGGCCGCCGTCATCGCGGTGGCCACGGTGCTGGCCGCCTTCGGGCCGCTGCTCGCCCCGTACAACCCGGACCTGCCGAGCCTCGGCCTGGCCTGGATCGGCCCGTCCGGCGGCCACCTGCTCGGCTACGACTTCGAGGGCCGGGACGTGCTGTCCCGGCTGCTGGCCGGCGCGCAGTCCTCGATGGTCGGCCCGCTCGCGGTCGTAGTAGGCGCGATGACGCTCGGCACCCTGCTCGCGGTCGTCGCGGCCTGGCGCCAGGGCCTGACCGACACCGTCACCTCCTCCGGGCTGGACATCCTGTTCGCCTTCCCCGGCATCCTGCTCGCCGTCCTGGCCGCCGCAGTCTTCGGCGCCGGCCTCACGGCCGCCGCTGTGTCGCTGGCCATCGCCTACATGCCGTACGTGGCGCGCGTGCTCCGCGGTGCCGCATTGAAGGAACGTGGTCAGCCCTACGTCGCCGCCCTCGAAGTGCAGGGCGCGTCGGGCACCTCCATCTGCCTGCGACACATCGTGCCGAACATCCTGCCGCTGATCGTGGCCCAGGCGACGATCCTGTTCGGCTGGGCGATGGTCGACCTGGCGGCGATTTCCTTCCTGGGCCTCGGCGTGCAGCCGCCGGCCCCGAACTGGGGCGTGATGATCTCGGAGAACCAGCCAGGCATCCTGGAGGGCTACCCGCTGCCGGCGCTGGCGGCCGGGCTGTGCATCGTCGGCGTGGTCATCGCCTTCAACGTGCTCGGCGAGCGGCTCTTCGAGCGAGCACAGGCGGCACACCGGTGACCGGGCCAGGGGCTGGGGCCGACCGGGAGCCGTTGCTCTCGGTCGGGAACCTCACGGTGGAGCTCCCGGTCGAAGGCGAGCACCGGGCGGTGCTGCGAGACGTCAGCCTGCACATCCGGCCAGGCGAGGCGGTCGGCCTGGTCGGCGAGTCAGGGTCTGGCAAGTCGATGACCGCCAGGGCGATCGACCGGCTGCTGCCCAGGGGCGCACAGGTGCACGGCCAGATCCGGTTCGACGGCGCCGACGTCGGCGCACTGTCGGGCGCTGCGCTGCGCGCCTACCGCAACAAGGTCGCGATGATCTTCCAGGACCCGCGGGCGCATGTGAACCCGGTGCGGCGGATCGGCGACTTCATGACCGAGGCGCTGCGCACCAACCTCGGTGTCCCGGTCGCGGACGCACGGAAACAGGCGGCCGGCATGCTCGGCCAGGTCGGCATCGAGGACGGCGAGCGGAGGCTGCGCCAGTACCCGCACGAGTTGTCGGGCGGCATGCTGCAGCGCGTCATGATCGCGGCCGCGCTGCTCACCGGGCCTGCCCTGCTGCTGGCCGACGAGCCGACCACCGCGCTGGACGTCACCATCCAGGCCGAGGTGATGGCGATCCTCGACGAGTTGCGCCGCTCGCACGGCCTGGCCATGCTGTTCATCACCCATGACCTGGACCTGGCCGCGGCGATCTGCGATCGCACGGTCGTGATGTACGCGGGGCAGGTCGTCGAGGTCCGCCGGTCAGAATTGCTGCACAGCGATCCGCTGCATCCCTACACCGCGGCGCTCGCGTCGGCCAGGCCGGAGATCACGCAGAAGGCCAGCCGGCTGCGCGCCAT
This sequence comes from uncultured Actinomycetota bacterium, assembly GCA_963767215.1. GTDB lineage: Bacteria > Actinomycetota > Actinomycetes > Streptosporangiales > Streptosporangiaceae > JAJYUU01. The sequence continues at coordinate 72,385 of CAVYDE010000010.1, read as the reverse complement.
TCCCGGCCGGCCGCTGTCGGCCTTCGAGGCACCGTCCGGCGAATGCGCGTTCGCGCCGCGGTGCACCTACGTGCAGCCGTCCTGCCTGACGGCGGTGCCGGACATCACCGAGCTTGACGGCGGCCAGACCCGGTGCATCCGGGCCGCCGAACTGCGCGGACAGCTGGAGACCGCCCATGCCTGAGCATGATGTCGCCCCCGTGCTGGAAGCGACCGGGCTGCGCAAGGAGTTCGGCAGCCTGGTCGCCGTCGATGACGTCTCGTTCGCGATCCCGCCTGGCCGGTCGCTGGCCATCGTCGGTGAATCCGGCTCCGGGCAAGACGACGATCGCCCGGATGATCGTCGGCCTGGAACGCCCGACCAGCGGGACCATTACGGCGTGCGGCAGCGACCGGTCCAGGCCGGCCCGGTCCGCGCGAGACCGCCGCCGCCGTGGCCGCGACATCCAGATCGTCTTCCAGGACCCCTACACCAGCCTGGACCCGCGGCAGACCGCCGAGCATGCGGTCGACGAGGTACTGCGGCTGCACCGCGGCTGGGGCCCGGAGCGCCGCCGGGCCAGGATCGAGGAGCTGACCGGGCTCGTCGGGCTTGACTCGCGGCAGGCACGGGCACTGCCGAAGGCACTGTCGGGGGGCCAGCGGCAGCGGGTCGCGATCGCCCGCGCGCTGGCGGCCGAGCCGCGGGTGCTGATCCTGGACGAGTCGGTGGCGGCTCTCGACGTGTCCATCCAGGCGCAGGTGCTGAACCTGCTCGCCGACATCCGGGACGAGACCGCGGTCTCCTACATCCTGATCAGCCATGACCTGGCGGTGGTGCGGCAGCTCACCGACGACGCCATCGTCATGCACCGCGGGCAACTGGTGGAGCGCGGGCTGACCGCGCAGATCCTCGACGATCCGCAGCACCCCTACACCCAGCGACTGCGCGCCAGCGTGCCGCGGCCCGGCTGGAAACCGACCAGGCGCCAGCTGGTGGCGGCCGACACAGAAGGTGATCCTCAGTGACTGACCTGTGCTACCTTTCCGCGGCCGAAGCGCTGGCGCTGTTCCGGTCCGGCGAGCTGTCCCCGGTCGAGCTGGCCGAAGCAGTAATCGCCAGGGCGGAAGCGGTCGAGCCGGCCATCAACGCATTCGCGGCGACCTTCTACGAGCAGGCACTCGAGGCGGCCCGCGCCGCCGAGGCCCGGTACGCGGGCCGCAGTGAGCGGCCGCGGCCACTAGAGGGCCTGCTGGTCGCGGTCAAGGAAGAGGCGCCGATCGCCGGGCAGCTCAACACGCTCGGGTCGCTGCCGCTGCGCGATGTGGTGGCCGGCCAGACCGCCGTCTTCGTGCAGCGCATCCTCGATGCCGGCGGGATCGTGCACGCCAGGACCACCACGCCGGAATTCTCCTGCGCGCCGGTTACCTGGACCAAACTGTGGGGCGTCACCCGCAACCCGTGGAACACCGCGTTCTCGCCAGGCGGCTCGAGCGGCGGGTCGGCCGCATCGCTGGCAGCCGGCAGCACCACGCTGGCCACCGGCTCCGACATCGGCGGCTCTATCAGGATCCCGGCCTCGTTCTGCGGCGTCGTCGGGTTCAAGCCCCCGTACGGCCGGGTGCCCGAGGTCGAGATCTTCAACCTCGACCACTACTGTCACGAGGGCCCGATGGCCAGGACGGTGACGGACTGCGCGCTGCTGGAGAACGTCATCGCGGGCCCTGACCCGAGCGACGTCGCGTCGATCAGGCCCAAGCTGGAGATCCCCGCAGACCTCGGCACGACTACCGGGCTCAGGATCGCGTTCAGCCCCGACCTTGGTTGCTACAACGTGGATTCGGACGTCGCGGCGAACACCCGCGCGGCGGCGGACCGGCTGCGGGCGGCCGGGGCGACGGTGGACGAGGTCTCGCTGCCGTGGGACCTTACGATGATCGAGCGAGCTGCGCAGATCCACTTCGGCATGATCTTCGGCCCGTCGATGCGGGAAATCTACGAACAGCACGCCAGCGAGCTCACCTCCTACACGCGGCAGTTCGTGGCCGACGCCGCGAAAATCACCAAAGACGACCTGGTCACCGGGCTCGAGCTGGAAGGCCGGATCTACGCTCCGCTCGGCGCGCTGCTCGACCACTACGACGCGCTGATCTGTCCGACGTTCGCCGTGCCCGCACTGCCGGCCGAATACGACGTCGGCGATGCGGTGTCGGTCAACGGCCAGCAATGCGCGGACTGGCTGGACGTCATGATGACGCTGCCGTTCAACATCGCCAGTCGGTGCCCGGTGCTCAGCGTGCCGTCCGGGTTGTCACGCGATGGCGTGCCGACGGGGCTGTCCGTCGTCGGCAAGACCTACGACGATGTAGCCGCCTTTCGCGTCGCCGCTGCGCACGAGAGCCGCTTCCCTTGGCTGGACGAACCAGGCCGGCGCCCTGTCCTGTGACGTGGCGGGAGGAGCACGTCCTCCCGCCACTCACTTCAGAGGACCCCCCGGGGACCAGCTCCGCTGCGCGTAGGTCGTCCGGTTGCCGGCCAGCAGCTAAGACAGGGTTCGGCCGGTCAGGCAAAAGCCCATCCCGTCCACGAGGTAACAGTCACCACGATCACCGGGCCGCCGAGGGTCTGGCCCCGGTATTGCGCATACTTGAGCCGGAGCTGGTCCCAGTGGTCGGTGTGCCCGGGGCCAGAAAGCTCGATGTCCGCGGTCCCGTCCGCGCGCACCCACCACAGTTCCGGCCAGACATCGGCGTAGTGGTCCACCAGCAAGCTCACGCGTGGATTTTGGCCTATATTGTCCAGGCGCCGGAGGCGGACAGACGACTTCGGCTTGTTGTCGATGCCGACGGCGATCTGGCCCGAGCGGTCGACGACGAACGTGCAGGGCACCAGGTGCGGCTGACCGTCAGCCCCGGCCGTCGCCAGCCGCAGCACAGGCGACCCGGCGAACCGGCTGCGTGCTTCGGCAGGATCCATGCGCATGGCAGCGAGTCCTTAGCGGGTGCGCTGAGTAATTGATCATGCCAGATCCGGATTTCGCGGCTCATGGCGGCGGCGCCTGAGGCCGACCGCGCTCCGCTGGCGGGACGTCATCGCACGGCATGCAGTGTTCGATCTCGGGTAGGGCCAGGTGAGCCCGCTTCGTCACCTCGAGAGGAACCGTGATGGCCACCGACCGGCAGAAGGAAGCCGCCAGGCAGAACATCGCCAAGGCCCGGCAGGTCCAGAGCGCCAGGGCTCACGGCGCAAAGGTGCCGAGGCAAACAGAGGGCCTGAGTACGGCGGACAAGGACAGGCTCGCGGACAAGGACTTCGCCTTCCCGAAGGAGCGCAAGGAGCCGCTGACCGACGCCAGGCACGTCCGCAATGCGATCGCGCGCTTCGACCAGGTCGAGGGTGTCAGCGATGCTGAACGGGACAAGGCTTGGAAGCGCATACTGACCGCCGCGACGAAATACGACGTCGAGGTCTCGGAGTCCGATTGGCGGGACCTGTACAAGGGCACCAAGGCGCGCAAGCGATAAAAGGCCCGTGCCGCGCCAGGTACCATCGCGGCGCGGTGCCTCAGGGACAGCCGCTTTGGCGCTAGCGGCGCCGGCGGTCAGCCGGTGGCCGCATCCGGTCAGTCGGCCAGCGTGACCGCGGGCTCTTGATCCGGCTTCGCAGCGGCAGCTGCCTTGGCGGGACGGCGGACGATCGTCCTGGCGGCGTCGGCATCGCGGATCGACAGCGCGAACGGGACGCCGGCCAGGCAGAACACCGCTGCCACCAGGAACGCGACACGGTAGGCAGTCAGGTTGGCCACCTCGTGCCCGCCGACCAGATGCACAGGGCCGATCAGCACGATCGCCGTGGTCAGCACCGCCACGCCGACCGCGCCGCCTAGCTGCCGAACCGCGTTGAACATGGTTGACGCCCGCCCGGTGGCAGCCGGGGTGATGGTCGCGAACGCGGCCGCCTGCAGCGGCACGAAGATCTGGCCCATCGACAGTCCGAGCGTCAGCATCAGCAGCCGCGCCCACCACAGGCTGGTGGTCGGCCCGAGCAGCGACAGGAGCCCGATCGACGCCGCGGTGCCGAGCAGCCCGATCGCGACGTGCCGGCGAGGGCCAAGCCGCGGGTACAGGACGCGGCTGGCCAGCTGGGCGCCTGCCATCACGCCGAGCGCCTCAGGGAACGTGCTGAGACCGGAGCCCAGGGCGCTCAGGCCGCGGCCATCCTGGTAGTACAGCGAGATCGAGTACAGCGTGCCGAGGAAGGCGACGGACGAGAGCACCATGACGATGTTGCTGGCCCGGAACAGCTTGTTCGCCAGCAGCCGCAAGTCGACCATCGGCTCGGGCGTGCGCAGTTCGACGATCACCATGGCGACCAGCAGTACGACGCCGACCGCGATGCTGACCAGCACGTCGGTGGAATGCCAGCCCTTGTTCGGCCCCTCGGACACCCCGTACATCAGCAGGCCGAGCCCGATACCCGAGAGCAGGAAACCGCGCAGGTCGAACCTGCCGGGATTGGCCTGCTCGGTCTGGCGCAGGAAGATAGCGCCGAATGCGAAGGCGGCGGCGCCAATGGGCAGGTTCACGTAGAACACCCAGCGCCACGACAGGTCGGTGACCAGCAGGCCGCCCAGCACCGGGCCGAGGGCAGGCGCGAACGTCGTGGGCACGGTCAGGATCGAGGACGCGCGGATCCGCTCCTCCGGCGGGAACACCCGGAACAGCATGGCCATCCCGACCGGCGCGAGCATGCCACCGCCGGCGCCCTGGAGGACACGGAAGGTGACCAGCTCGCCGAGGCTGGTCGCCAGCCCGCACAGCGCCGACGCGATGGTGAATACCACGATCGCGGCGAGCAGCACCCGCTTGCCGCCCAGCCGGTCACCGAGCCACCCAGAGGCCGGGATGAAGACTGCCAGGCTGACCAGGAACGAGATGGAGATGCTGTTGACCGCGGTGGGCGCGACGTGGAAGTCGCGGCCAATCGTCGGCAGGGCTACGTTGACGATCGTCGCGTCCATGATCGACATGAACATGGCCGCGACAAAGACGACGCTAACCGCTACCTTCTGGCTGATTCGCGCTTGCAAAGTGTCCCTGTCCCTGGCCGTGGATCGCCAAAGCTACAAGCTGAAGGGCGCCTTGGAAATTTCCGCGGCCGCTAGCCCAGGCCGACGACCAGGTTGACGGCGGCCGCCAGCACGATGGAGCCGAACAGGTAGGACAGCAGCCCGTGCCGCAGCGCCGTCGCGCGGATGTCAGTGCGCTGCAGGTTGGTGTCAGAGACCTGGAAGGTCATCCCGATCGTCATGGACAGGTAGGCGAAGTCACGGTAGCTGGGTCTCTCCTGCTGGTTGAAGTCGATGCCGCCGATCGGACCCGTGTAGTAGAGCAGCGCATACCGCAGGGTGAAGATCGTGTGCACCGTCAGCCAGGACACCGCGACGCTGACCGCGCCCAGGGAAGCCAGCATGGCTCGTTCCGCGCCATGAGCGGAATGCGCGCGGGCCAGCACGAGAGCGACCGCGGCGAGGCTGGCGACGCTGGCGCACAGGGTCAGCACATCGCTCGCTGCCCTGCTGGGATCCTCCCTGGTTGCTCGCGCCGCCGTCGTCTCCGCCGACAGCGGCCAGATGCCCAGCCAGGTCGTCGCGGTGAACAAGATCGCTGTCACGTCCCAGCCGAGCGCTGGCGCGAAGAGCCAGTTGCCGAAAGTAGCGGTCAGGACCGCGGCAATCAGGCCAAGGATGGCGCTCATGACGAGCCGGGTGCGCCGCCTGCGCCACAGCCAGCCAGCTAGCCACTGCCCGGCCAGCTCATCGGGGTCTTTCATCTGCTAGTTATCCCACGAACCAGCCCGCCGCCGGCGGGATTCACCAGCGGCGGACCGGTCCGCGCCCGCGCGAGGCGCCGGGCGGTCCACTACTCCTCCTAGGTCATCCGACGAGCCACTGGACTACGTAACCCGCGTTGACCCGGTGCGCTGAGTTGTTGAAGCAGTAGATGTCGGCATGTTCTCCGGTCGGCCACGTTCCACGCCTTGCTGGTTTGTAGTTGAATGCGGATCGATGAAACTCCTGCATACCAGCGACTGGCACGTCGGCAAGGTGCTCAAGGGCCGCGACCGCAGCGACGAGCACGAGGCTGTGCTGCGCAGCATTATCGGCGCGGCGCGGGCCGAGGACGTCGACGTCGTGCTGATCGCCGGGGACCTGTTCGAGACTTCGGTCCCGAGCCCTAAGGCGCAGGGCCTGGTGATGCGCGCACTGCTCGCGCTGCGCGAGGACGGGCGGCAGGTCGTCGCGATCGCCGGCAACCATGACAACGCCAGCCTGCTCGATAGCGTCTACCGGCCGGTTCTCGGCGAACTGGGCCTGCACGTTCTCGGCACGCCGAAGGCGCCGGACGCGGGCGGGGTGCTGCACCTGACCACCAGGAGCGGAGAGCAGGCGACGATCGCGGCCATGCCGTTCCTGTCGCAGCGCTACGCGGTCCGGGCTGCCGAGTTGCTGCTGCACGAGGCGGCCGAGCACGCACTCGATTACGCCAGGCGCGTCGCCAGCATCGTCGCGATGCTCACCGCGCACTTCACCGCCGACAGCGTCAACATCGTGATGGCGCACGCGACCTTGCTCGGCGGGCGCCGCGGTGGTGGCGAGCGGGACGTGCAGACCTCGTTCGAGTACGAGGTGCCGTCGGGCATTTTCCCGTCCTCGGCGCATTACGCGGCGCTCGGGCACCTGCACCGGCAGCAGGAGATCCCGGCACCGTGCCCGGCGTTCTACTCGGGCTCGCCGCTGCCCGTCGATTTCGGCGAGGAGGCCAACGAGCCAGGCGCGCTGATCGTCACCGCCGCGGCGGGCGTCCGCGCCGACGCCCGGCGCGTCGCCATCACCGGCGGCCGCACGCTGCGCACGCTGCGCGGTTCGCTGGACCAGGTGATCGAGGAGGGCGAGCAGGCCGGCGACGCGTACCTGCGGGTCATCCTCGCTGAACAGGCCAGGGCCGGCCTCGGTGACCTGGTCAGGGAGAAGTTGCCCAACGCGCTGGAAGTGCAGCTCGATGATGCACACCGGCCGCGGCCCGGCGTCCACGGCGGCAGCGGCGCCCGGCCGAGCCGGGCCGGCCGGTCGCCAGTGCAGCTGTTCGGCGACTACCTGGCCGAGCAGAACGTGTCAGACCAGCGGGTGGAGCGCATGTTCGCCGGCCTGCTCGAGGAGATGACGGACGGCCCGGATGCCCCGCTTTCCAGCCCGACCGCCTGACTAGTCGGAGTACGGCCGCAGCTCGAATGTGCCGATCTTCGCGGTCGGGTGCCGGGACGCGACTTCGATCGCCTCGTCCAGGTCAGCGCATTCCAGGATCGTGTAGCCAGCGATCTGCTCCTTGGTCTCGGCGAACGGACCGTCGCTGACCATGACCTCGCCCGCGCGCAGTTTCACCGTGGTCGCATAGCTGCTCGGCCGCAACCGGCCGCCGCCGACCATGATGCGGCGCGCCCGCATTTCGTCATCCCACGCCGTGATCGCCCGGTCCTCGTCGACGGCCTCAGGGCTGTCGTCATCCTCGAAATCCACGGTGGACTCGTCCAGACAATGGATCATCAGGTACCTCATGCGCTGCTCTCCTCCGTCGGCAGAGGCGGAAACTCGCCTGTTCGGTGCGCGGCGCCGCCAGGGTCTGGTCGCCGGTCCTTCCTTCTTACGACGTCCGTTGGCTGCCCGGATGGACATCCGGGCACGGACAGGCCTGCAAGGGAACCACCCGCCGCAGGTCAGCTGACCGGCCTGCCCGGTATCGGCGCGGATGTCGGCGCCTTCCGCCAGACTGGTGCAGTCGCCGGACGAGGCAGCGGGAGGAAGCGGCGCATGGGGTGGCAGGCGGTTGCCCGGAGCAATGACCAGCGGATCACGAATGTGCAGCTTCCCGATCGGAGGCAGTGACCGGTGCGGCCGCTGCGACTTCTGCTCGACGGTTTCGGCACCTACCGGAACGAGACCGAGATCGACTTCACCGACGTCGAGTTCTTTGCGCTCGTGGGGCCGACGGGTTCCGGCAAGAGCACGGTCATCGACGCGCTCTGTTTCGCGCTGTACGGCACCGTGCCCCGCTGGGACAACGAGAAGGAGGTACGCAACGCCCTCGCGCCGTCCGCCAACGCATGCCGGGTCAGCCTGATCTTCGAGCTGTCCGGCAAGCGTTATGTGGCTGTCCGCTCGCTGCAGCGAGACAAGAACGGCAAGGTCACCACCAAGGCCGCCCGTCTTGAGCGGCTGGATGCCAGCATCCCGGCCGACGCACCGCTCGCGGAGATCCTTGAGGCGAGCGCCGAGCAGCTCGCCGAGGGTCCTGACAATGTCAAGGCACGAGTCCAGGACCTGCTCGGGCTCAGCTACGAGCACTTCACCCAATCGGTGCTGCTGCCGCAGGGCGGCTTCTCTGAGTTCCTTCGCGCGACCCCGGCCAACCGCCAGCGCCTGCTGGTCGAACTGCTTGCCTTCGGCGTGTACAAGGAGATCGGGCAGCGAGCCAGGGAGCGCGCTCAGCTCGCCGAGAATCAGCAGAAGATCGCTCAGCAGGCCCGGGACCAGCTCGCCGAGGCTACCGAGGAGGGCGAATCAGCCGCGGCCGCTCGGCTCGCCGATCTCACGAAGCTGGGCGCAACAGTCGACACGAGCCTCGCGACGCTGACCGAGGTGCAGCTGCAGACCACCGCGGCCGTGGAGCAAGTCCGGCAGCAGCGGCACACGGTCTCGGAGCTTTCGGCGGTCCGCACGCCCGCCGAGGTCGCGGGACTCGCCCAGCAGATCGCCGCGGCCCAGGCTCTGGTCGCCGAGAGCCGCGCGCGCCTCGATGCAGCTAACCAGGCAGCGGAGGCAGCCGGACTGTCGAGAGCGAAACTGCCGGACAAGGCCGCGACCGAGCGGCAGCTCGACCAGCACGCGCTCCGCCGTGAACTCAGCGCGGATGCCGAGCAGCAGGCCAAGGCGCTATCCGCCTGTCACGAGGACGAAGACAAACTTGCTGCCAGACTGCAGGCGGCCGAACTCGACCTGACGCTTGCGCAGGAGACGCTCGACGCGGCGCAGCGCGCGCACGCGGCGGCGGGCCTGGCGCAGGCCCTGCACGTCGGCGAGGACTGCCCGGTCTGCAGGCAGCGTGTCCAGGCCTTGCCGGCGCACGAGGCACCGGCCGATCTCGCCGTTGCCAAAGCGACGCTGGAGACAGCCGGGCAAGCACAGCGCGCGGCCGCGACTGCGCATCGGGAGGCAGCGAAGGCAACCGCTTCGGTGCAGGCAGCACTGCAGGGCACTCAGGCCAGGCTGGCCAAGGCAGCGGAGGTGATGGCTGGGGCGCCGGCCGAAGACGAGCTGATCAAGCAGCTCGACCTGATCTCGGCCGCCGACGACGCGGTGAACCAGAGCCGGACCCGGGCGTCGGCCAGGCAGAACGAACTCACCGCGGCGGAACGGTCGCGCGCTGCCCTCGCGGCGGACGAGCAGCGCGCCTGGGCAGCGCTCGCGGCAGCCAGGGACAAGCTCGTCCCGCTCGGTGTGCCGCCGGTCGCGACGGGCGCGGGCGAGGACCTCGCCGCGGCGTGGTCGGCCGTCGCCGGCTGGGCCGAAGCCGAGGCAGGCACGCGCCTGCTGAATCTGCCTGACCACGATGCGGCCGTCGCCGCGCTGCAGCATCAGTTCGACGTCGGCGCGGCTGCCCTGGCCGGTCTTCTCGCGGATCACGGCGTGCCTGCAGACCCGCTGACCAGGGCTCCGGCCGCGGTGGCCGAGCAGCGGGTGCGAGCTGAGACCCAGCTCAAGCGGATCAGGGACGACCGCAAGCAGGCGGTTCGGCTCGACCAGCAGGTAGCCGCGAGGCGCGAGGAAGCGCAGGTCGCGGCGATGCTCGGCAACCTGCTCAAGGCGACGTCGTTTGAGCGCTGGCTCTGCACCGAGGCGCTGGACTCACTGGTCCGCGAAGCATCGGCGACGTTGATGGAACTGTCCGGCGGGCAGTACGAGCTCGATCGGGACGAGCGCAACGACTTGGTCGTCATCGACTATGAGGACGCCGGTGCCCGCCGCCCCGTTCATACTTTGTCGGGCGGCGAGACGTTCCAGGCCTCGCTGGCGCTGGCGCTGGCGCTATCTCGCCAGGTCATCGGCTTGTCCGCTGGGATGCGCGAGCTGAACTCGATGTTCCTTGACGAGGGATTCGGCACTCTCGACGGCGACACGCTGGAGACAGTTGCCAGCACTCTGGAGCGGCTCGCGGCAGACTCGGACCGGATGGTGGGCGTCATCACGCACGTCGCCGAACTTGCCGAGCGCGTGCCGGTCCGGTTCGTGGTGAGCCGCAGCGGCACGACGTCGACCATCGTCAAGGAGCGTTCGTGACGACGATGGCAGCAACAGCTGACGTACGGCCTGTCTCCTTCAGCGTCGACCCGTGGGATCCGAGCTACGGCATGGCGTACGGCGAGGAGATGGGCGGCGAGCCGCCGCAATCCACGGCCGAGCTGAGCGTCGACCTCGAGCTGCCCGCAGCGGACTGGCGGCCGCTATCGGCGCGCTCCGCGCAGTCCGCGCCCGACACGGTGCTGTTCCTGGACGGAGTTCGCCGGATCGACGCGCGAGTCTGGGTCCATGGCTCGGATCCGCAGCCGTCACCAGGTATCGCTGCCTCTTACGCGGCTGGCCTAGTCTGCCTCGACGGTGCCGCCCGGATCACCGATGTCACGGTCGAACGCGGTTTGTTCACCGCAGCCTCGGATGCGGCGAACATCGACAGCCGGCATGCCGTCTACATCGCCCGCCGGGCCGCAGGGCCTGGCATGGACCAGCTCTCCCTGGCATTGCAGCAGCAGCTCAGCGACACCGAGGTTCAGCTCGCGCTGCTGTTCAGGAAGGAAAACCCGGACGCCAACGACCTGCTGTTCGTAGACGGACCGCTGCGCGGCCGGACGCACCTCGACCGGACGGTCGGCTTCATTAAGACTCACCACACCACCTACCTGCAGCCCGAGCAGGCCGCGGTCGTCGGGCAACTCGGCCCTGGGCAGCGCACGCCCGCGTTCACCATGGGCACCTCCTGGCGGCGCAACTCCTGGTACCTCCGCCTGCCCGGCGCCGGCGACGCGCCGTGGTCCGGCGTGGTGCGACTGGAATGCTCGGCCGACCTGCCAGTCCCTGAGGTAACCAGGCTCGCCGACTTGAGCGCGGGGATTCTGCCGCGGCTCGCGAGCTCGCCGCACAAGGATCCCCGCGCCCCGCAGAACCTCGTTCCGATCGGTGGCCTCGAGCGAGAACTGCGCCGCCGCCTCGGCGACCCGCAGCTGCTCTACCGGTCCCTCCGCGCCGCCTCGGGAACGAGAGCCTGACAGCCAGTTCGACGGACCCGCCGACGACCCCGGTGCGCCTCGGGTGAGTCCGACGGTGAGAATGGCAGCATGCGGCGTAAAATGGCTGCGAGGGTTGCGGTCGGATCGCTGGGTGCGGCCTCAGTTGCCCTTGCCATTTGGTTTGCGAAGATTGGTCTGGACAAGGCGGCCGAGTTCGCGACGGTGATTGCCGTATTTGTCGCGGTAATTGGCATCGTATTGGCATTCTATAGTGTTCGGGACAGCGACACACAGGCTGCTCGCGCCGACGTGAACCCAGAACTCGCTGGTTCAGCAGGCGTGCAGTCTTCGGCCAGTGCAGCCGAGCCGTCACATGACGAGGTCCATAACGAGATTCATGGCGGCACCTTCCGCGGCCCAGTGATCCTGGGCCGAGATATCAGTACAGGTACATTCCCCACCGACCAGCGGGAGCCGGACGAACGGGACGCCCACAGCTAGGGGTAAGCAGATGGCTGCTGCCTTCAACAAGATCACTGGCGGGTTCTTCTTCTCCACAGTCATTCAAGGCCGCGACATCAGTGTCACGCTGCCGCGCGAGATCGCGCTTGCGCTACACGGACTGCCGGAAGGCTCGCGTGCGTTCACTGGCCGAAGCGAAGCCATGGCCGAGTTGCTCGCTACGTTGGCGCCCCCCACTCGCACCGGCACCGGCAGCGCAGCTGCAGTTGTTGTCAGCGCCGTCGCAGGACTCGGCGGCATTGGCAAGACCGAACTGGCAGTGCAGGCCGCAAGGGAAGCCCTGACCAGGGGCTGGTTCCCTGGCGGAGCTCTCTTCGTTGACATGTTCGGCTACGATCGGCCCCGCCGGCTCTCCGCCGGCGCAGCGCTCGACGGATGGCTCCGCGCTCTCGGGATTCCTGGCGAGCACATCCCTGCGCGTACGCAGGATCGTGCTCGGCTATTCAGATCGGTTCTGTCCAAGTTCGCCGAAGAAGGCCGTCGCATCCTGGTCGTGGTGGACAACGTTTCCAGAGTCGATCAGGTGCGACCGCTGCTCCCGACCGACGGCGCGACTGGGGCGATCGTCACCTCACGCAACGACCTCAGCATCCTCGACGCCAGGATCGTCGATCTCGACGTGCTGCGGCCGCAGGACGGGCTCGACCTGCTCAGCGGGGCGCTCGGCGTACGCAGGCCGGGCGACACACGCGTCTCCGACGATCCCGAGTCGGCTGCCCGGATTATCGAACTATGCGCAGGATTGCCGCTCGCGGTCAAGATCGTAGCCGCGCGGCTCGCCGGAAATCGCGTTCAACCGTTGTCAGCGATGGCGGCAGAACTCGCGGAGTCGAGCTCGCGCACTAACGCCTTGAAAGTCGCAGACGTCGCTGTCTGCGCCGCCTTCGAGACGTCCCATCAGTACCTTGCCCCGGGTCAGGCCAGGCTCTTCCGGCTCATTGCGCTCAATCCAGGCCCCGACATCTCCACCGAGGCCGCAGCCGCGCTAGGAGCCATTCGGTCCCCGGCGGCCCGCCAGATCCTGGACGAGCTCAAGCGAACCAGCCTGATCGACCACGGCAACGAAGATGGTCGGTGGCGAATGCACGACCTGGTGCGACTGTATGCCGCACAACTCAGTGACGGCATAGAGCGGGCGGACGCGCTAGTCGCGCTGCTCGGTTATTACGTTGCCCAGACGAAAGCCGCCTGTGCATTCATCGGCTCTACCGCGGCAACGGACTCCGATGCGTTCGAAAACCGGGGTGCGGCCATCGGGTGGCTGGACGCCGAGCGCCTGAACCTCGTCGCTGCCGTTCACCTTGCGACGACCGCCGGCCACGAAGAGGTCCTCGCGCTTGCACAAGAACTGGCCGCGACAATGTCGAGGTACCTGGACTGGCGCCGACACTTCAACGACGGCGTCGCCGTCGCGAGTACCGAACTCAGCGCCGCACGTCGTCGTAACGACATCGTTGGCGAGGCAGCGGCGCAGAATCATCTTGGCGTGGCGTACCGCAGATTGCGTCAATTCGAGAAGGCCCTTCCTGCCCACCAGGCAGCAATCGCAATCTCCTGTGCGTCCGAAGACCGCCGCGGCGAGGCCCGGGGAATTGCCAACCTCGCGATTGTGCTGCGCCAGACGCACCGAAACCACGAGGCCGTAAAGCTGCATAAGGCCGCGATCGCCATGTTCGACGAGACGGGCGACGAAAAGAGCGCGGCAGAGGAACGCGGCTGCCTGAGCGCTGCCCTGCACGAGCTTGGCCAGTTCGACGACGCCGTCCGGGCGGCAGAGGACGCAGTCGCGGTCTTCGATCGCGCCGGGGATCAAGCCGGCCTGAGCGGCGCACTAACCAACTTGGGCATCATGCTCCGCAGTGTGGGACGACATGACGAGGCGCTCGCCGCGCATCAGCAGGACCTCGCTATCTGCCGCCAGGCACTGGACCGGCACGGAGAAGGACAAGCCATCGGCAATATCGGGACTGACATGCGCCTGCTTGGCCGGCTCGACGAGGCCGCCGTCGCGGCAGGAGAAGCTGCAGCCATCTTCCGGGAAACCCTGGATCAGCATGCCGAGGGAATGGCATATGACAACCTGGGCAACGTGCTTCAGGTAGCGGGGCGCTACGAGGAGGCAGTGGCTGCCTACGAGAAGGCGCTGGTGCTCGATACGCAAGACGATCATGGCGATGCCATAACGCTAGATAATCTTGCCTCAGCGTTCGACCTGATGCGGCAGCCTCATAAGGCCATCGCAGCGCGCGAGCGCGCTGTGGCGATCTTCCAGGGATCCGCCGACCGGCGGCGCGAAGCCCGGACAATGGACAACCTCGGAACGAGCCTTAAGGATGCCAGACGGATCGCCGAGGCGATGACAGCACACCAGGCCGCGGCAGACATCTTCCGCCAGCTCGGAGACACAGCGCAAGAGCTCGCCGCCGTCGAGAATCTCGAGAAAGCCCAGGCCGAGCTGCAGTGATCTGAACCTGCGTGACGCTACCTTCGTCTCGACACGCTAGACGCTGACCAGCTTGTCGAGCAGGCCAGCGAGGGTCGCCAGTTCGTCCGGGGTGAGCGTGCCTAGGGTGATGGCGAGTACCTCGTCAACGAGCGGGCTGGCCTGCGTCAGCAGGTGGCGGCCCTGACGAGTGATGCGGTGCCGAATCGCCCGGCCAGGGCCGGGGACTCGCTCGATCAGGCCTCGCTCGATCATGCGCCCGGCCAGGGTGCCGAAGGACTGGTCGCTCTGGAACGTCAGCTTGGCCAGGTCATGCAGCGACGCCTCCGGGTGCCGGTCCAGGTGCCTGAGCGCGTCCCACTGCACCAGGCTAATGCCCAGCCTGGCGAGCCGCGCGTCCAGCGCCCGGTGATGACGAACCTGCAGCCTCTTGATCGCGAGCCCGACGTCTTGCAGTGATCTCGGCACGCTCAGCATATTATCTCAGCTTGCTTATATCAACATATTGATTTAAGGTGAAGGGCATGACGATGCTGACAGTGACCACCGCGGATGCGGGACAAGTTCAGATCACGTTCGAGGACGAGGGCGCGGGCCAGCCCTTCCTGCTGCTGCATGGTGGCGCGGGGCCGCAATCCGTCGCGAAGTTCGCCGGCATGCTCACCGCCAGCGGACGGGCACGGGCGATCACTCCCGTGCACCCCGGTTTCGCCGGCACGCCGCGGCCTGAAGGGCTGACTACTATGAACGGCCTCGCAGAGGCTTACGCCGCCCTGCTCGACGCGCTTGACCTGCGCGAGGTGATCGTCGTCGGGAACTCCGTCGGCGGCTGGATCGCGGCTGAGATCGCGCTGCTGCACAGCGACCGGGTCAGCGGCATCGTGCTGGTCGACGCAGCGGGCCTGCAACTCGACGAGCATCCGATCGCCGATTTCTTCTCGCTGACCATGGATCAGGTCGCCGACCTCAGCTACTTCCAGCCTGATACGTTCCGCATCGATGTCTCCCGGCTCCCCGACTCGCAGAAAGCAGCGATGGCGGGCAACCGGGCGGCATTGCAGGTGTATGGCGGCACCTCGATGGCTGACCCGAGCCTGCTCGGCCGCCTGGCGTCCGTCGCGACGCCCGTCCTCGTGGTGTGGGGCGCGGCCGACCGCATCGTGCCACCCGAGCACGGCATGGCGTATGCAACCGCGATTCCCGGCGGACGCTTGGAAATCATCGAGACCGCGGGTCACCTGCCTCAGCTGGAGACGCCGGAGATCCTGACCGGGCTGGTGCAAGAGTTCGCCGCTGTCGCCGCGGCTCGCTGAAGGCCGCCGGGCCCGCGTCGCGGGCAGCCCTTGAACCGCCACGCCGTGCCAGGGCGCGTCTTTAGGCGGTATTGCTGGCCGATGTTGCGATAATGCGGCGGACGAGCTGCTGCGCTCGAGGTTGCAGCGGCGTGCCCCGACGCGGCAGGAGCAACCTTGACGGAGATCTGGCAGCAGGGTGCGCAGGTTTCCGAGCTTCCCCCCTTTCTGGTTAAGACAACGTCATCTGGTGCCGGGCACGCCTTTACCAGTGCTGGATTCGGCCTGCAGGACGAGCCGTATCTGGTGCTGCGCGGCGATGAGCACCCTCCGTCAGGCACTTTCCTGGTGGACGGGGTCTGGGCCCTCATCACCTCCAGCGACGGGCCGGTAGCGTTCGTGTCCCCGGACGTCGTGGCCGGCCTGCGTCACGATGTCAACGTCGACACTGTCCTGTCCTACGCACAGCGGGCCTATATCGCCGACATCGGCGAGCCGAGAGATTTTTTCCGCAGCCGGCTCGGGAGGCCGCGGACGGTCAGCGGCCGAGTGTTCGTGCTGAACCGGGACTACGCCAACCGAGGCCCAACATTCGCTGCGCTGACCGAGTTCGACGATGCAGAGTGCGACCTCGGGACGATGTTGCCGGTAGGCGAGATCTGCAACGAGGACTGCGAGTGCCCGCGGCGCGAGTCGTGAGCACCAGATTCTGGGCGAAGCAGGCCGATACCAACCCGGCCAGTGCGCTGGCAGGCTACGTGGGCGCTGGTGCGCCGCTTGTTGCCGGCTTCGAACTCGCGGCCGTGGTGCTCTTGCTCACCACCGACAAGGTTGCAGCTCACGTCCCGCTCGCTGGTCCTGCGATCCTCGCCATGGTGATATCCGTCTTGCTACTGGTGTTCAGCATCCGGTACGGCTTCTGGGCCGTGAGTTACTGGACAACTCCGGACGAGCGGGTCATGTGGAACCCGGCCGTGCTCGCGGATGACGGAGCGCTCTACCGGCAGCGCCGCAAGCTGGCGGGACGGCTCGCGCATTTCCGTGTCCTCGCTTCCCGGTCCGAGCACATGTTCCAGTACGGAATTATGTGGTTCCTCCTCGCTATCGGGCTTCTTCTCGTGCCCGATCGCTGGCACGCGGACGGCCCGGATTGGCGGTGGGCCGCCATGGGATGCGCCGCACTGGCGCTGATCATCCACCTGCTCTGGACGATGGGCTCCTGGCTGCATCGCCACCTGCCCGGCTGGCAGAACTGGTGCGTCAAGCGCAAGAAACGAGATGGCGGCTTGTGGGACGCCGCCGCCAATTCCTGCGGAAAAGCCGACGCGAAACTAGTGGCATACCTGGCGGTGATCTGGCCGCCGGCTAGACCTGCCAGGTTTAAGAAGCTCGATGCGGCAACTGCCGAGGACCTGAGCGGGCTGCGGGGCTAGCGAAGGGAACGCCGGCGCTCGCAGCAGCACTGCTCAGGCGGACGTGATCTCGGCCAGGCCCCGGACGATCCGGTCGAGCGTGACCTCGTCGTCAGGCCAGCCGAAGCCAGGAAACCGGGCGTGCAGGGTGGCATAGCCGTGCAGCGCCACCCAGATCGCGGTGCCGTCCAACCGAGCGTCCGAGCTGGCGGAGACACCGGCGTCGATGCACGCTTGCACACTCTGCACCAGCCACGCGAAGCTCTCCGTCCGGACCGGCGGCACCGGCTGATCGCCGGCCAGGAAGTCCTGCCGGTCGAACAGCAGCTTGTAGCGGTTAGGCCGGGCGGCAGCGAAACGCAGGTAGGCGGCACAGCCTGCGCGCAGCCGGGTCAGCGGATCCGCGGTCTCTTGGATCGCGGCATAGATGGCGTCATTGAAGTCGACGAAGGCGTCGTCGACGATCGCGTCAACGATCGCGGCACGGTCCGCGAAGTGCGAGTAGATCGACGGCGCCGAGATCCCGACTTTCCGGGCGACCGCGCGCAGCGTGACGGCCTCCTCGCTGCCAGTGTCTTCCAGCAGTTGCGTGGCACCGGCCAGGATGTCGGCCCGCAGCTTGCCGCCCTCGCCTCGCCTGTTCCGCGCTCGTGTAACTTCCTCCATAGCTGTGACTTTACAACTGTTAGCTGATGCTGTAAAACTTACAGTTGTAAGCCAACGGATGTTAGCCAACACTGGAGACCGGTCATGGAGACCATGAACACCCGCGAGGGTCACCCGCGGAGGCGCGCCGTCCTGGCCGTGCTCTGCCTGTCGCTACTGATCGTCGTGATCGACAACACGATCCTCAACACCGCGCTGCCCACCCTGGCCAGGGTGCTCAAGGCATCGACGACCGACCTGCAGTGGATAACCGACGCCTACACTCTGACCTTTGCTGCCCTGCTGATCATGGCCGGAGCTCTCGGTGACCGGTTCGGCCGCGCGCAAGGCACTGGTCGTCGGCCTGATCGTCTTCGCGGCCGGATCGGCCTGGGCTGCCCTGTCCGGCGACGCCTCCACCCTGATCGCCGCCCGGGCACTGATGGGCGTCGGGGCCGCGTTTGTGATGCCAGCGACCTTGTCGATCCTGACTGCCGTGTTCCCGGCGAAAGAGCGGGCGGGCGCAATCGCGCTATGGTCTGGGATCGCCGGCGTCGGCATCGTCGTCGGGCCGACGCTCGGCGGGCTGTTGCTGGCCCACTTCTACTGGGGCTCAGTCTTCTGGGTCAACGTTCCGCTCGTCGCGGTAGCGCTGATCGCCGTCATCACCGTGGTGCCGGACCTGGCGGGCAGGCGCGAGTCGGGCGCGCGGCTCGACACGCTCGGGGCGGCCCTGTCCTCGGCTGCCATGCTCGCGGTGATCGACGCCGTCATCGAGGGCCCGAACCGCGGCTGGACCTCGGTCACCACGCTCGCCGAACTAGCGCTCGGCGCGCTGCTCATGGCCGGCTTCGTCTACCGCGAACTGCACGCGGCTAGTCCGCTCATCGATGTGCGGGTCTTCGGGCACCGCGCCTTCTCGGCCGCGAGCAGCGCGATCGGCATCACGTTCCTGGCCCTGTTCGGCTCGCTGTTCGGCCTGACGCAGTATCTCCAGCTCGTGCACGGCTACAGCCCGCTGTCGGCCGGGCTGCGCGCCATGCCATTCGCCGCGGCCGTCATGATCACCGCGCCGCTGAGCAGCCAGCTGGTTGCCAGGCTCGGCGTCCGGGTCATCATTCCAGCGGGACTAACGGCGATGGGCGGCGGCCTGCTCATGCTGACCGCCATGACCCCGGCATCCAGCTACGCCTTCATCGCGACCGGCGTGGCGATCATGGGCGCCGGGATGGGCCTGGTCATGGCTCCGGCCGGCGAGTCGATCATGTCTGTCCTGCCACCCGAGCAGGCAGGCGCGGGCAGCGCGGTCAATGACACCGTGCAAGAGCTCGGCGGCAGCCTGGGCATCGCGATCATCGGCAGCATCATTGCTTCGTCGTTCCGGCACGGACTGTCGGCGAGCGGGCTGCCGGGCCCGGTCGTGGCCGCGGCGCGATCCTCGATCGCGGCGGCCGACGCGACCGCGGCGCAGGCCGGGCCGCTCGGGGCGCATGTCCTGGCGGTGGCACACCAGAGCTTCACCTCGGCGATGACAACCGGGTTCGCCGTCGCTGGCGTCATCGCGGTTGCCGGAGCGATCATCGTCGCGATCGCGCTGCCGAGCCGGACCGCCAGGCCGACGGCCGAGACCGAGATACATTCAGCCGCGACGGCGGCAGCTGCGCAGGCTGCCGAGCGGGCACCGCAGCTCGCGGGTGTGAGCGCGGACTAGTTCCGGCGAACGTAGCGGGGCGCGTGCATCGCCCTTGCGCTCGGACTAGGCGCCGCTCACCACTTCACATCCTGGAGTGTGCCGAACCCGGATGCGCCCACGGTGACCGCCTGGGGCGCATCCGTGCTGCTTACATTGACGTCGGAATGGCGGACAAGGGAGGAAGCGTGTCTGACGGCGGACTCGATATCGGCGCGATGCTGGCCGGGCGGGCAGCCCTGCTGCGCGACGCATGCGATCGATCGCTCGACTATCTCGGCGGCGTTGCCGACCGGCCGGTCGCGCCCGACCACGCGGCCGTTGCCGCGCTGAGCGAGCTGGACTTCACCTTGCCGCTCGCCGGGCTGCCGCAGGCAGAGGTGCTGCGCAAGCTTGACGAGGTCGGATCACCGGCCACGGTAGCTAGCAACGGCCCGCGATACTTCGGATTCGTCACCGGCGGTGCGCTGCCGGCCGCGCAGGCCGCCTCCTGGCTCACCGCGGCCTGGGATCAGAATTCGGCGCTCACGGTCATGTCACCGGTCGCGGCACGGCTGAACGAGGTCGCGGTGCGCTGGGTCACCGAGATGCTCGGCCTGCCGTCCGGGATCCCCGGAGCCTTCGTTACCGGCGCGACGATGGCGAACGCCACCTGCCTGGCGGCGGCGCGGGACGCGGTGCTGACCCGGCACGGCTGGGACGCCGCCGGCCACGGCCTGATCGGCGCGCCGCCGGTCACCGTGGTCGTCGGCGCCGAGGTGCACGCCGCAGTACGCAAGGCGCTCGGCATCGTCGGCCTCGGCCGGGACCGCGCCATCGTACTGCCCGTCGATGATCAGGGCCGGATCGTGCCACGCGATCTGCCGGCACTCGCGGGTCCGGCGATCGTCTGCCTGCAGGCCGGGAACGTGAACACCGGCGCCAGTGACCCGTTCGGCCCGCTGATTTCCTGGGCGCGCGAAGTCGGCGCCTGGGTGCATGTGGACGGGGCCTTCGGCCTGTGGGCGGCGGCTTCGCCTTCGACCGCCGGCCAGGTCGCCGGCCTGGCGGGAGCGGCGTCCTGGGCGACCGATTGCCACAAGTGGCTGAACACGACGTACGACTGCGGGCTCGCGCTCGTCCTCGATCAAGAGACACTCCGCAACGCGATGGAGTCCTCGGCGTCCTACCTGCCAGATGCGGGGAACGAGGCAATGAGCCTCACCCCGCAGTCGTCGCAGCGCGCCCGCGGCGTCGAGGTCTGGGCGACGCTCGCCGCGCTCGGGCGACATGGCACCGCGGAGCTTGTCGACAAGAGCTGCCGCCTGGCCAGGCGGTTCTCCGAAGGCATCCGCCAGGCCGGCTTCACGGTGCTGAACGATGTCGTGCTGAACCAGGTGCTGGTGTCATTTGGCCCGGCGGAGCGAACCGACCGAGTCATATCCGCCATCCAGGCGGACGGCACCTGCTGGTGCGGGCCGACGACCTGGCAGGGAGTCCGGGCCATGCGGGTCAGCGTCAGCGGCTGGAGCACCACCGAGGACGACATCGACCGGAGCGTCGCCGCGGTCCGGGCGTGCGGTGCACCGGGATAGCCCGATCCGACGGCCAGCTATCAAGACCCGCGATCGGGGCCTGCTTGCCCGACAGGGCCGGCGTCGGCCAGGCTGACGGCCGGTCAAGACGGCAAACCGAGTTGTACGCCTGCGTACACCGTTGTACAATTGACCCGTGGTGACCATGACGGTATCGCAAGCGCGTGCTTCGTTGCCTGAGCTGCTCAGCAGGGTGGATGAAGGCGAGGAAGTCACGATCACGAGGCACGGCAAGGCTGTCGCGGTGCTCGTGCGACCTGACGTGCTCCGGCCGAGGGCACACGTCATCATCGAGGATTCAGCCCGGATTCACGAGCTGGTCTCGGGCGGCGCAAGCGAAGACATATCAGCGCAGCCCGGCCTTACCCCGGAGCGGGCGGAGCAGCTCATCGCTGAGATCCGGGCCGGCCGAGAGGGACCCTAGTTGGATGCCTTCGACGCTGACGTCATCATCTACGCGGCAGTACCTGGGCATCCTCTCGGGCGCCGCATACTCCAGTTGCTCCGCCAGCCCGCCGGCGGGTGCACGGGCTCTGTCCTGCTGCTGCCTGAAGTGCTCGGCCAGCCGATTCGTGACGGCACTGCGAGCGAAGTGCGCGTACTGGCCCAGCTTCTCGGGCGCCTCGACCTTCGCCCGGTCGACCGCGTCACCGCCGATGTCGCCACGGCGCTGTCAGGCCGGTACGGGATGCGGGCCGCGGACGCAACCCACCTCGCCACCGCAGTCGTGCTCGGAGCGGACCGCTTCATCACCAATAACCAGCGCGACTTCCCCGCATCCATCGCCGAGATTCAGGTGACGAATCCTGCGCAGCTGCCGGATGGCCCGCCGTAGCCGGACTGCCTGGCTAGCGGCGAATCCGAGCGGCGAACAGCTCCCGAAGGCTTACCACCCCGCACAACTCACGGCCGTCCACGACCGGCAGGTGCCGGAAGCCGTTCAGCAGCATGATCTGCGCAGCCTCCTCCGCGGACGCGTCAGGTCCGGCCGTCTGCGGGTCGGCGGTCATCCAGTCCGATACCGGCGAACTGCACAAGTCCTGCCGCGACGCTGCCGCCCGCAGCACGTCGCGCTCGGTCAGGATGCCTGCCACGAACGAGCCCTCGGTAACGACCGCGGACCCGACTCCGGCTTGTACCATCGCTGCCGCGGCCTGGCACACCGGATCGCCGGGCGGCACGGTCACTACGTTCCGGTTCATAAGATCGCGAAGCTGTGCCATCGTTACCCGCTCTCGCCGATCTCATCGGTGTCCGGGTCCGCCTGCTGCGCGGCGGCGGCAAGCTCCACCGACAGCCGAGACCACAGCCAACCCGCCCAGGCCGACACCTGAGGCCACTTTTGCCAGAAGACCTGCAACGTGGTTTCGTCGAACTCGGCCAACGCGCGTTCCGCGGTCACGTTGCCGGTCAGATCAGCTAGATCCTCGACGATCTCCAGGAACTCCACAGCGTTGTCGTTCACCGGCCGCACCTCCAGCGTTGGACCAGCTGCTGGCTTACCGGCAGCTATCGGGTGTGCCACTGACGTTAGACGAAGGCGGATCGCCGGTCACGGCTGTCGGCACGGTCATGCCCGCGGCCGGAAAGCGTAGACACCGCTGTCGTTGGCTGTGAACAGCAAGCCGTCCGCGAAGACGCTCTGGGCGAAGTCGGCGCCCCGCACGAGGTTCTTGAGGATCTTCCCGTTGGCGGCGTCGACCAGATAGGTGGCGTTCGGCGTGCTCGTGAAGTCGTAGGTACCGACCGCGAGGACGCCCCGCCCGTCCAAGCTCGGGCTGCCGATGACGCCGTTCGGCAGGCCGGTCGCCCACAGCAACTTCCCTGTGTAGGGATTGCGCTCCTGGACCGAGCCCTTGTGGGAGACACCGCCGGTCTTGAAAGCCAGCCCGGCCACATACAGATACCGGCCGTTGTAGACCGCAGCGGCGATGCACCCGCTCACCTGGCCTTCCGGCCCGCTGATCTTCTTCTCCCAGGCAATCTTCATCGTCGACTGCCTCAGCATGTAGAAGATGCCGTTCTTGTCGCAGGCGCCGATGTAGTTCCCGAACAGGACGGGCGAGGCACCGAAGTCGGCGTCGAAGTTCACCTGCGAGATCGGGATCTGGAACTTGCCGCGAAGTTTCAGGCTGGGGCTGAGTTTCAGGATGGACTCGGAGTGGCCGAGCAACTGATCGCTCTCCGGGCCGTTGCCTGTCGTCACGAACACGTCGCCGTTGGTCCCCACGGCGGCGCTGGACCAGATCGATCCGCCGACCCGGTGCCTGGGCACTGTGTAGTACTCGCCGAACTTGGCACCGGTTGCCTGGTTATAGCCGATCAGCCCGGCCCGGACCAACGGCGTGTCGCAGTTCGACGACACGCCGATATAGATCTTGCCGTTGGCGACCGTCGGCGAGGAGTAGTCGAAATAGTCGTTGACCGTGGCCGACGGGATCGCGATGACCGACTTCCACCTGACTGTGAGGTTGGAGGCGCGCAACGCGTACAGGTACCCGTCCGCGCCGGCGATGTAGACGGTCAGCTGATGGCTGCGCGGATCGACAGCCACGGTCGCGGTCGCGACGGTGCCGAGCGGTGTGCAGTTGCTGTTGAGCGCAGGCTGGACGCCAGTGAAGATCTTGTCCAGCACCTTGCCGGTGCGCACGCTGAGCTTGTACAGCCAGCCGTTGCCGCCGCCGATGAACACCGCGCCGCCGGCGACCGTCGGGCTCGCCATGTAAGCCCCGCCAACCGTCCGGTGCCACTTCAGCACGAGCTTGGCCGCGTTGCCCGGTGTAATCGCCGTCTGGTCGGGCCGGTACGAGATGTGCTGCGGCCCGCCGAGGTAGGCAGGCCAGTCCGCCGGGCCAGGCGGCTTGGCCCGCGAGGCTGGCGCGCTGTGGCCGGCTGGCTGCGCCGTTGCCACCGCGGCGGCCGGACCGAGACTGCCGGCCAGGCCAGCACCTGCGAGGGCAGCGCCCAGCAGGCCGGCCAGCACACGGCTGGTGCAAAGTCGTCCTGTCAAGCTGCGCTTCATCGTCATGTCCTGTTCGCCGCCCCGCACTATCCGCGGCCCATGCTATTGACGCGCATACTGATGAACCGGGTTTATCCCGAAACACGCGGCATTCGCGGACCTGTCAGGTCGGCGAGCCCGCGCGCAGGAGCGAACCGCCCTCGAGAATCTGCGCGGCACCCCTGATGACGCAGCGCAGCGGGTCGTCGGTGACCACGACCGCGATGTCGGCAGCTGTCTCGATCCGGTAAGCGAGCCCTGGCAGTAGCGAGCCGCCGCCGGTCAGCCGGATCTTGCCGCGGACGACCTCCTCGGCCAGATTCGGCGGGATATCGGCCAGCAGTTCCTCGACCGTGGAGGTGATAGTCCTGACCGAAGGCTCGACTGCGGCAGCAACGACCTGCGCCGACACGAACGCCACGCGCGGTGTGCGGCGCGCGGCATCGACTCCGACGGCCTCTGCGTCCAGGATCGAGCTGTCGCCAAGACCGAGGGTGGACTTCAGGCTCCTGGCCGCGTTACGGCCGATCAGCAGGCCGTACTCCCGCTTCACCGCGCGGATGATCGCTTCGTCCATGACATTGCCGCCGGTGCGCAGCGACCTGGCCCGCACCACATGGCCGCCGGCCAGCACCGCAGCCTCGGTGGTTCCGCCGCCGATGTCCAGGATGAAGGCACCAGAGCCGGTGGCAAGGTCGATGCCAGCTCCCGCGGCGGCAGCCACCGGCTCATCGACCAGATGGACGGTGCACCGCGGTTTCAGCGCCTCGACCGCGGCGGCGACTGAGCGGCGTTCGATCCAAGTCGCCTCGACCGGCAGGCAGATCACCGCGACCGTCCTGCCGATGCGCCGCCGCAGCTTTGCCATCCGCAAGAACGCCTGCAGCATCGCTACCGTCGCCTCAAGGTCGGCGATCACGCCATCGCGCAGCGGGTGGATGACCTCGACGTCCAGCGGTTCCTTGCCGGTCAGCGAGTCGGCGGCCAGTCCGACCGCCGTGACCGCGCCGGTGCTCCGGCTCACCGCAATAGCTGACGGCTCTTCGACGACGATGCCGCGGCCGGTGACGTGGACCAGCGTGTTGACCGTGCCGAGATCGATCGCCACGCCCGACCGTAGTCGCATCGCCTGCCCTTTGCCCGGGACGCCGTTACGCCCTTCAGTATTTCGCCTTTCAGTATGGAGTCATCAGGACCGGCCAGAGCCTGTTCCGGTCCATGACCGGATCTTGACCAGGTCTGCTGTTCGACGGCACGCTGAGGCGACACGCGAAAGGTCTCCGCGGAGCCGCGGCGGAAACCTTTGCGACCTTCGCCAGCTTGCTGGAGCAGTTCATCAGCGTCATGGACGGCTGAGCCCGACCGCGTCAACCGTCAGCCTGCCGGGTTAGCTCGGCATCATGTCGAACTTGTCAGGGTCGGGGCCAGTCCGCTCGTTGCGGTTCAGCGCGCTGATCGCCTCGACGTCCTCACCGGCCAGCTCGAAGTCGAAGATGTCGATATTCTCCGTGATCCGCTCCGGGGTGACGGACTTCGGGAAGACGATGTCACCGCGCTCGATGTGCCAGCGCAGGATCACCTGAGCCGGCGTCTTGCCGTGCCGGCGCGCGATCTCACCGATCGTCGGGTCGTCCAGCGCGTTGCCGCGCGCGATCGGCGACCAGGCTTCGACCGCGATCTGGTGCTCTGCACAGAACCGGCGGACCTCGTCCTGCGTCAGATACGGATTGACCTCGATCTGGTTCACCGCTGGCGTGATCTCGCCCTCCTGGTGGATCCGGCGCAGGTGATGCGGCTGGAAGTTGGACACCCCGATCGAGCGCGCGCGCCCGTCGCGGTAGAACTCCTCCAGCGTCCGCCAGGTCGACACGAAGTCGCCGTCGTAGCGGGTCGGCAGCGGCCAGTGGATCAGGAACAGGTCAACGTAGTCGACGCCGAGCGCGGACAGCGAGGTATCAAAAGCCTTGCGGGCGTCCTCGGGTGCGTGCGCCCCGTTGCCCAGCTTGCTGGTGATGAAGACGTCGGACCGGTCGAGCCCGGACTCGCGGACGGCCTCGCCGACTTCTCGCTCGTTGCCGTACATCTGTGCTGTGTCGACGTGCCGGTAGCCCGATGCCAGCGCCGTCGACACTGCTTGCTTGGTGTCGAGCGGCTTGACCAGAAAGACGCCGAAGCCGAACTGCGGAATCTTCTGGCCGTTGTTCAGCATGATCTGCGGGATGGCGGTCACGACTGGTCTCCTCCTCAGGGGTTGAGCTGCGTATCCGGACGCCCTGCCGAAACTAGTTGCTGACCGCTAGCGGCGCATTGAAACGCGGATCCCGTTCGAGGCCTGAATCTCGGCCGGTCCGGGCGGATCTGGACGGAGCTTGGCAGTCTGCAGCGAGCTGGGACGTTAATGACCTGATTTAGCGGCATACGTTGAGCCGGCGGGTCGGCCAGCCGACGTTATACCCGGTTTGCGCGGCGCGCGGTCCGGAATCGACGACAGGCTCCGCTGTCGAAATATGCGCTCAAGTCCTGGCAACTCGGTCGCAATGTTACTGGGAAGTAGTGAGGTGGGTCTCATTGCGAAACCAACTCGGTGCCGCCGCCGTCGAACTCCCGTAACTCATCGTGACCGGCCGGACACACCCTGCTCGGCCAGACGCGAACCCCCTGAAGGAAGGACGCCCCCATGCCTCGCACTGCCCGTCTGACCGACGCCCTGCGCGGACGTGGCAACGCCCTGGTATTCGCGGGTGCTGCCGCTGCTCTGATCGGCGCCGGCACCGCCAGCGCCGCCACCGTTGCTACCACTGCTGTCCAGCCGACTGCGGTCAGCCGCACCGAATCCGTGCAGGTGCGCGCTCTCGATGCAGCGAACACTCGCGGACCCGCCAGCCTGGTTCTGCCGGCCCCGCCGCGAGCCACGGCGCCGGCGCTATCCCGGCCCACACGCACGGCAACTCGGTCGCACCGCGGCCTAGCTCACTCGTCCAGCTCGCGTCCAATGTCCGGCCGCACCACAAGGTGGCTGCTGCGAAGCCGTATGAGATCTACGACTCGGTGACGCCGTCGCAGATCCCGTCCGGTCACGAGGTCGCGACGTACGCGGACGGCGGTTACGCGGTGTCTCCGTCCGCGGTGCACGGCAAGCACGTGCTGTGGATCGACACCAACGGCACCGACCCCAAGGGCGCGACCGCGCTGGACGTCGAGCCCGGCGATGCGACCCCGTCCGGCGCGGCGGCCTGGGCCAAGGCCAAGCTGTCCGCCGAGCCGAAGTCGACCGCGATCATCTACACCATGCGGTCGGACTGGGCCGCCGCCAAGGCCGCCGTCGCGGCGCTGCCCGGCAGCATGCCGGGGCACGTGCAGTGGTGGATCGCCGACCCGACCGGCACGCCGCACATCGTGCCGGGCGCCAGCGCCACCCAGTGGTACTGGGGCAGCAACTACGACATCACCTCCGCGCACGCGGGCTTCTGGACCGCCCGCTAAGACGGCCCGGGCCGGCCGCCACCACACGGCCGGCCCGGCCAGCAACACCCCCGGCAAGACCCCGCCCCTTCCCCCCGCAGGGGCGGACCCCCCGCAAGACCCCGCTCCACCCCCAGGAGCGGGACCCCCCGCAAGACCCCGCCCCCACCCCCAGGAGCGGGATCCCCCGCAAGACCCCGTCCCTCCCCGAGGGGGGCGGGGCATTTTGCTGCCTTCATCCGTCGCGCGTACCGCCCGCGGCACCCGCGGCACCCGCGGCAAGGTCCTGCCAGATCCGTCCGCTGCGCACGCTCGCCGGTTGCGCAGCGGTCACGTCCGAGCCTGGCCGAGCAGCTTCGTCGTTTGCCTTGACCAGGACCCAGCGGCG
Source organism: uncultured Actinomycetota bacterium (assembly GCA_963767215.1). Lineage (GTDB taxonomy): Bacteria > Actinomycetota > Actinomycetes > Streptosporangiales > Streptosporangiaceae > JAJYUU01. The sequence goes on along the minus strand of CAVYDE010000010.1, from coordinate 44,639 downwards.
TTCGCCGGTCTTAATCAGCCCGAACCGGCCAGCCAGCTTGCTGCCGTCCAGCAGCACCGACATGTGTCCCGGCTCGTCGCGCAGGATGTCGGCCGGGCCTTCGTCCCAGATAATCACTGCACCGCTACCCCGGCTGGGGCCGGGACCGGGCTCGTGTACGCCCTCGAAGTCGCCCGCCGACAGCTCATGATCGTCGACGGGCACCGCGAGCCTGCGAACCGACGGATCCAGGGACGGCCCTTTCGGCACTGCCCACGATCGCAGTACGTCACCGGCCTGGATCCGCAGGTCGTAATGGAGCCGTGTCGCGTCATGCAACTGGACGACGAACCTGGAGTTCGGCACACGCCGACGCTACCGCCGCCCCGGCCCAGCGGCGCTCGAGCTAATACTTCCCGCGACCGGCAACCGCATCCCGACCGTCAGGGCTAGCATGGTGCGCCATGCGAATCGTGGGCGATTTCGGAAGATTCATTGCCACCGTCGGCGTCGGTGCTGCGCTCGCAGCGTGCGCCGTTACCGGCGCCGCGGGCCCGGCCGCAGCGGCCGCGCGCGCGGGAGCCTCGGCACCCGCGGCACAGGCGCAAGTGTCCGGCCAGCCGGCCGTCGCTCAGCGCCCGCAGTACGGCAATCCGGCCGGCCACGTTGCGGTGCCAGCCGCCGCACGCGCGGTGAACACCGCGCACCCGAATCGCTTCGTGGGCAACGGCACCGCTGCCAGCTGTACCTCGCCCGCTGTGGTTAAGGCAGTCGCCAAAGGTGGCATCATCGGCTTCCGCTGCGGGCCCCAGCCGGTCACGATCATCATGAGAGCTACCGCCAAGGTGGTGAACACCAGCCACCGGGTGGTCCTGGACGGCGGCGGCCTGGTCACCCTCAGCGGCGCCGGCAAGCGCCGGATCCTCTACCTGGATACCTGCGACCCGAAGCAGAAATACACCACCTCAGATTGCTGGGAGCAGCGGTGGCCGCAGCTTGTCGTGCAGAACCTGACGTTCACCGACGCCTACTCGCCGGTCCGGCAGAGCTCTACTTCGGCCTACGGCGGCGGCGCGATCTTCGATCAGGGCGGCCAGCTCAAGGTGGTGAACTCCGGCTTCATCAATAACCGCTGCTACAGCCACGGGCCCGACCTCGGCGGTGCCGCGATCCGTGCACTTGGTATGTGGCAGGGCAGCCCGGTGTACATCACCAAGGACACCTTCCGCGGCGGCAGGTGCTCCAACGGCGGCGCGCTGAGCAGCATCGACGCCAAGTGGGCTGTTTACAACAGCCTGTTCAGCAACAACAAGGCGATCGGCTTCGGCCAGAACCCGACCCTGCCTGGTACCGGTGGTGGCGGCAGCGGCGGCGCGATCTACAACGACGGTGACAGCTACAACCTGCTGATCGCCGGAACGCTGATTAGGGACTGTCATGCCCGCGAGGGCGGCGGCGCCGTCTTCTTCGTCGTGGACGGCGGCCCGGGCAATCTGACGATCGAGTACTCGACTTTGCATCACAACCCGAGCGGCGTCTTCCAGAATGCGCCAGGCATCTTCGACGAAGTCGACAACAACCTCGAGACGCCGACCGAGATCCATTCAACGATCAACTGACCGACCAAGGGGCAGCGCAGAGCACCGTGCCCTCAGATCTCGCCGCGACCAAGGGCCTCCGCGATGGCCCGCGCCGCGTCGGTAGTGGCGGCCAGATGCGGGCTCAGCGCGGTCGGCCAGGTGGAGAATTTGGCCACCACAGTCTGGCTAGGCACGTGCACGAACACGTTCTGGCCGTTGATGCCGGATGCGTGGAAGAACGGGACGGCTGGCTCGCGTACCCACCAGCAGTTGCGGTAGTGCGCGCCGGCCGGGAAATCTGAAGTGTCCCTGGCTGCGCCGAACGCCTGCTTGCCGTCGGGCGCGCCCTCGATCGTGTCCCGGATCCAGCCGGGCGGGACGATCCGCCGGCCCCGGACCGGACTTGGCCGAACGCCGGCGGTGAACAGCAGCCCGAACCTGCCAAGGTCACGCAGCGTCGCGCAGATCCCGCCGTCGGCCATCGCGTTGCCATGGCCGTCCACGGTGATCTCCGCATCGAACTCGGCACCCATCGGCTGCCAGACCAGCGCCGAGATCAGCTCGTGCAGCCTCGCTCCGCCCGCCTTCTCCAGCACCCAGCCGAGTACGTCGGTCAGGATCGACCGGTACCGGAACGGCCCGCCGTGCTCGCCGTCGTTGGGCAGGGTCACGTAGTACGCCAGCGCGTCGGCCGGCCGTGGCTCGGTCCCGTCCGGCCGCCACAGGTAGACGCGCTCATAGGTCCTGACATCCGCGTCGAGGTTCTCGTAACTCTCGTCGAACCGGGTACCCGCGCGCATGTCCAGCAGGTGCTGCACAGTCGCGCCGGCGAATGAGGTTCCGGTCAGCTCCGGCACGATCTGCTCGACCGGCGCCGACACGTCGAGCCTGTGCTGTCCGGCCAGGATCCCCGCCACCGTCGACACGACAGACTTGGATATCGACATCAGCAGGTGCGTGGTGTCTGGCCGCATTCCGTTGAAGTACTGCTCGGCCACGATCTTGCCGTGATGCAACACCAGGAAGCCGTCGGTGTAGGTCTGCGCCAGCATCTCGCCGACCGTCAGGTCGAGTCCGCCCGACCGGAACGCCAGCGCGGAGATGTCACGCTCGGCTCGCGGCAGCTGGCGCGGGCCGCCATCTCCGCGGCTGATCCTGGCGGTCGGGATCAGCTCGCGGATGTGCTGGAAGGCCCATCGGTTGAACGGCGGCTCCTGCCAGTTGGCGAGCGTCACCTGGGACTCCGGCGCGAACGGCGGCACTCCGGACATCAGCTGATGATCATTATCCAGCGCACTCACGAGCTCGGCCATTATCATAATTTAGTGGACTCTGTCACAGATAGCACTACTCCCGCAGCAGCCCCTGCGGCCACCGGCACGGACAGTCGCCGCGTCGTCCCGCTGCGCGACCGCAAGTCGGACTGGATCCTGCTCGCCTTCTTCGCGGTCAACCTGTTCTTCATCACGTACTTCGTGGATATCGAGCAGCTAACGATCGCCAACGCGTACCACTTCGCCTACCCGGCCTGGCCTCCGCACTTTATCGTCGACATGGTCCACTCCTACGGCGCCAAGTACGACCCGCTGCTGATGGCAAGGCCCGCGTTCTGGCGGATGACGATCTGGATCGACGTGATCTGGAACGGCCCGTTCTACGTAGCCGCCATCTACGCGATCTGCCGGGGCCGGGAATGGATCCGGGTACCGGCGCTGGTCTGGTCGGGCTCGATGAGCGCCGTGGTGCTGATCATCTTGTCCGAGGAGTACAACGGCGTGCACGCGAGCCCGCATTTCCCGATCGTCTTGCTGCTCAACGTGCCGTGGCTGGCCCTGCCTCTCGGCACGATCATTCGCCTGGCCCGCGAACATCCCTTCACCCGCCAGCAGGCCAGCCCGGAGCTATGATGACGGCCGTCGTTATCGGCCGGGCCCGTCGTGATCGGCTGGAGCAGTCGTTATCGGCTGGACAGGCAGGCGCGAACGCACCAGAGTCGCCAGCATGGGACTTCGCATTCAGGCACTGAGCATCGATAGCACCGACCCGAAGAAGATCGCCTCGTTCTGGGAGGCCGCGCTAGGGTGGCGCCGGACCGAGGATGACGACGACGAGGTTGTGCTGGAACCGCCAGCGGGCAGCGCGGAGGACGGCGTCGCGCCCGACATCTTGTTCCTCAAGGTCCCCGAGGACAAGTCGGTAAAAAACCGTCTGCACCTGGATCTGCGTCCGCAGGACCAGGGCGCGGAGGTAGCCAGGCTCGAGGCGCTCGGCGCCCGCCGCGTCGACGTCGGGCAGGGTCCTGAGTCGACCTGGGTGGTGCTGGCCGATCCCGACGGCAACGAGTTTTGCGTGCTCAGGGCGCTGCGACCGGATGAGCTTGGCGCCAATACCGGCAGCTGACGGCACAGCGATCGAGCGCACAAGAATTTCCCGGCCTGGTGTCGATCCTGGCTGTCGCGCGCCGTTGGGTAACCGGAAGAGTCTGTGGGCAGGCTTGCCCTGACATCACGGAGGACCAGATGAAATACGCGCTGCTGATTTACGCCGGCCCCTATCAGCCCGAAGACGTCAAGCCGGTCGAAGGGGTCATGGACAGCTGGCTCGATTACACGGCCGCACTGAAGCAGTCCGGATCCCTCATGGCGGCCGAGCAACTAGAGCCCACCGACACGGCCACCACGCTGAGCGTGCCAGGCGGAGAGCGGCTGCTCACCGACGGCCCGTTCATGGAAACCAAGGAGCATCTCGGCGGTCTCTACCTCATTGACGTGCCGGACCTGGACACCGCGCTCGACTGGGCCGCCAAGATGCCGATCATGCGTTATGGCAAGGTCGAAGTCAGGCCAGTCGTGGAGAACGCCGGTTGGCAAGCGGGCCTGAGATAGACGACGCGGAATCCGGCAGCGCCGAGGCCGCCGGCCCGCGAGTTAGCGGCGGGCAATCCGCTGTCACCGCGGCCGCGCTCGAGCGGGCCTACCGTGAGGAGTGGTCCGCGGTCGTGGCGACCGTCGCGCGGCGGCTCGGCGACCTGCAGACCGCCGAGGACGCGGCCGCTGAAGCATTCGTCGCGGCCGCCAGGACCTGGCCGCGCGATGGCGTGCCGCCGAGTCCGGGCGCCTGGCTGACGGTGACCGCCTGGCGCAAGGCAGTCGATCAGCTCCGGTCCAGGCAGCACATTTCGGAACGCGGCCTGGCCCCGCTGATCGAGTCTGCCGCTGCCCAGCCGTCCCCCGCGGATCCGGAAGAACCGACGATGGAAGATGACCGCCTCGGGCTGATCTTCGCCTGCTGTCACCCGGCGCTCGCACTCGAAGTGCGGGTTGCGCTGACACTCCGCTACGTCGCGGGACTGACGACAAGGGAAATAGCCGCCGCGTTCCTGACGCCTGAGCCAACTCTCGCGCAGCGGATAGTGCGAGCCAAGCGCAAGATCCGGTCTGCTGGCATCAGATTCGAGCTGCCATCGGCGGCGGTACTCGGGGCGCGGCTCGCCGCGGTCCAGGCAGTGATCTATCTCGTCTTCAACGAGGGTTATGCGGCTACCGTCGGTGACGAGTTGCTCCGCGTCGACATGTGCGCGGAGGCCATCTGGCTCGGCCGGGTGCTGCACCGCCTGCTGCCCGCGGATGCGGAGACTGCCGGGCTGCTCGCGCTGATGCTGCTGACTCATTCGCATGCCCGTGCCAGGCTGGGTCAGGCCGGACAGCCGGTACTGCTCGCCGACCAGGACCGGGCGAGCTGGGACCGGGCCATGATCAGCGAAGGCAGCGCGATCCTGGACGGCGCGATAAGGCTGCGGTCGTCCGGTCCTTATCAGCTGCAGGCTGCGATCGCTGCCCTGCACGCTGCGGCGGCTTCTTTCGCGGCTACCGACTGGGCTCAGATCGCGGCGTTGTACGGCGAACTCGCCCGCCGCGCGCCCTCACCCGTCGTGGAGGTCAACAGGGCCGTCGCCGTCGGCCTCGCCGATGGGCCGCTCGCAGGCCTAGCCATCCTCGAGCCGGTGCTCGCCGCCGGCCAGCTCGACGGCTACGCTCCGCTGCACGCGGCGCACGCCGACCTGCTGGACCAGGCCGGCCGGACTGAGCAAGCCGCTGCGGCCTGGGACCGCGCCATCGAGCACACCGATAACGGCCCGCTCCGCGACCAGCTCATCCGCCGCTCCAGGCGCAACGAGCGCAACGAGCGCAACGAGCGCAATTAACGGCATAACGTCCGCTGCGGACACGAATACAGCTGGGGCTAGCCGAGCTCGGCGTTCAGCACGGCGGTCAGCACCTCGGCGATCTGGTGCAGCTCGGCGGCCGTAATGACGAACGGCGGCGAGATTTGCAGTGCGACACCGCGCAGCAGCCGGGTGATGACGCCGCGTTCGCGCGCTGCCGTGACCAGCCGGGCGCCGAGTCCTGGGTCGGCTTCCCTGGCCGCGGCGGAGATCTCAATTCCGGCCAGCAGCCCGGCGCCAGTGCGCACCTGGCTGACCAGTTCGTGCCCCGCGAGTGGTGCGAGCGCGTGCGCCAGCGCCGGCTCGAGCTCACGCACTCTCGGCACGAGCTGCTCGCGCTCGATGATGTCCAGGTTGGCCAGGCCGACAGCGCAGGCCGCCGGGTGCGCCGAGTATGTGTAGCCGTGCCGGAAGATCTCGGCCGAGCCCGCGCGCCAGAATGGCTCGGCGACCCGCGGGCTGGCCAGAACCGCGCCGAGCGGCAGGTAACCAGAGGTCAGCCCCTTAGCCAGCGTCATCAGATCCGGCTCGATCCCGAATCTGTTACTGCCGAACCACTCGCCTGTGCGGCCGAATCCGCAAATGACCTCGTCGGCGATGAACAGCACGTCGTTGTCACGGCAGATCCGCTGCACCTCGGCCAGGTAGCCCTCAGGCGGGAAGTAGACACCGCCGGCGCCGATCACCGGCTCGCAGATAAACGCGGCGACCTGATCAGCACCTGCCTGCTCGATGACCTTGGCCAGGGCGGACGCGTCGTCCCACGGCACGTGCTCGACCAGCGTGACCAGCGGCCCGAATGGGTCCGCGTTGACCGGGATGCCGCCGAGCGAGGTGCCGTAGGCATTGACTCCGTGGTAGGCGTGGGACCGGCCGACGATGATGTTCTTGCCAGGCCGGCCGACGGCCCGCCAGTAGGCGCGGCTGAGCTTTGCCGCCGTATCGACGGCATCCGAGCCGCCGCCCGGCGTAAAGAAGACCTTTGCACCGTCGATCGGCGCGAGCCGCGCGACGCGCTCGGCCAGTTCCTCGCCGGCTCGTTGGTGAAGATCTCGTAGGCCTGGTAGCCGGCGATCTTGTGCATCTGCGCAGCGGCCGCCTCGGCGAGCTCTGCCCGGCCGTACCCGACGTTGCAGTACCAGAGGCTCGCGAGCGCATCGAGGTACGCGCGTCCTGATGCGTCGAAAATCGTGGCGCCCTCGCCGCGCACGATCGTCAGGGCCTTCCCCGCGATCGCGGCCATGTTCGCGAACGGGTTCCACATGGCGTGCGTGCCTGCTGATGACATGCAGATCATTTCCCTCCGGCGCCGGCTCGCGAGCCAATCTACCGGCGGCAGCCGCGGGCCGGCCGGGCACTACCGCGCTAGCGCCCATCGCGCTGCCAGCTGGCCTACCCAGTCACCGGCCGCCACAGGCTCAGCAGGCGGCTCGCCGACCAGGACAAGCTCGGTCACCCCGGCGGCCGCCAGGTCGTCGAGCCGCGACGGCTCGCCGTCGCGCAGCGACACGGCGATGATCAGCCCGGCCGGGTCGCGACCGCGGCGCTGACACTGCTCGGAGAGCTCAGCGACTCGCCCGGCCACCGAGGAAACGGGCAGGTTGAAGCCGTACCAGCCGTCACCGAGCGCGGCTACCCGGCGCAGCGCCGCGTCGCTCGTGCCGCCGAAGATCACCGGGACACGGCGATCGCGCACCGGCTTGGGGTTGACCCGCACCGCGTCGAAATTCACGAATTTTCCATGGAACGTGGCCACGTCATCGGACCACACTCGCCGCATCGCGGCCACATACTCATTGGTCCGCTCACCGCGGCGAGCGAACGGGACGCCGAGCGCGGTGAACTCATCGGCCGACCAGCCGACGCCCACGCCGAGGTCGAACCGGCCGCCGGAGATGAGGTCCAGAGTCGCCGCTTGTTTCGCCACCAGCAGCGGATTGTGCTCGGGCAGCAGCAAGATTCCGGTGGCCAGCCGGATCCTGCTGGTGACGCCGGCCAGGTAGCTCAGCGCCAGCAGCGGGTCGAGCCAGTCCGCATCGGGCCGGACGGCGATCGTGCCGTCGTCGGAATACGGGTAGCGCGAGCCAGGCGCGTCGACCATGACGACGTGCTCGCCGCACCAGAGCGTGGCGAATCCCGCCGAGTCCGCGGCCGTCGCGACTGCGGTCAGGATCTCTGGCCTGCTGCCGTTGCCGATCCCGAGGGCGTGCAGTCCGACGCGCACCCGATGATGGCCGTTCCGCTCGCTCGGCGATGTCATGAGGTCTGGTTACCCGGGACCGAGCGCTTCCATGAATGACCGGGCAAATGCCGGGCAGTCAGGACGCATGCCACGACCTGGTACCCGGACCCGGACTCGCGCGGCGCGGCACTGGCTGGCGGTCGCGCTAGCTGGAACGGTGGCCGCGCTGACCGGATGCGGCGGCTCAGTTTCGGCACCTGGCGAGTTCACCACGCCGGCGGCCAGGACCGTCGCGGTGACCGATCACACCGTGACGCTGGCCGCGACCGGGCAGCGTCAGGCGTCGCTGGCCGTGCTGAGCGGCGCCGCCAGCGTCACGGTCAGCGCGGCGGCGATGCCAGGCCGGCTGGTCCGCGCCTGGACGCCGGCTGGCTCGAGCATCCGAGCGCAGTTGGTGCAGGCCGACGGTCGCGTCCAGGTCTTCCTGACCGGTACCGGCCAGAACGGGCCTGACGCAGTCTGGATTCAGGTGAGTTCGGCCGTGACCTGGCAGTTCCAGTTCAGCGGCGGGGCTAGCCAGACGGTCGTCGACATGGCGGGCGGAAAGGTGTCAGGCGTCGATGTCACCGCCGGGTCGAGCGTGATCGACCTGACCATGCCGCGGCCGTACCGGACTGTCACCATCACGCTCGCGGGCGGCGCGAGCCAGGTCTCCTTGACTGTGCCGGCCGGCATACCAACCCGGCTCCGCTTGTACGGCGGCGCATCGGTGGCGACGCTAGCAGGCAGCACCTATCACGGCCTGTCAGGCGGCACGACCCTGGCTTCGGCCGGCTGGGCCTCGGCGGTGAACCGGTACGACGTCCAGGCACCCGCGGGCGTGTCGATGATCTCGGTGTCGCCGCGCTGACGAGACTGCGCAAGCCCGCCAGCACGGGCCGGGCGGGCAGAACCGGGGCCGGACAGATCAGATCCAGGCTGGGCGCGCGGCCGGTTAGAACTGGGCCTTGAGTTCCTCGATATCCCTGGCCCGCTGCTTCAGCTGCTGATACGCGGGCCGGTCCCTGATGCGCGCGAGTGCCCATCGCACCGCCTCGGCTCTATTGGCTGCGATGCCCGCGGTGATCAGCGTGTCCAGGGTCTCCAGATCCGTCGGCCCCAGCCGGGCCATCACAGGTGTCAGGTCGCCGCCGGCCAGCGCCCTGGCTTCGAAAGACCGTGGTGCCCTGTTGAGCACGATCCCCTGGCCGCCGGGTTGATCACCGAACCGGAACTCGAGCCGCCTGGCCTCGGGCAGCCTGGCCGACAAGTCGCTGCGGAACTGCTCAAGCTCGCGGTGGAACGCCCGTCTGAAGTCCTCCACTATCTGTTCGCGTTCCTCCTCCCCGCCGTCGGCCGCGACGAGAACGCGGATCGACAACTCGCCAGGTTCGACGACCGGGTCGTCGCCGTACTGCAGCACCGTGACCCGCTCGATCCCGCCGCCGGGGAAGCGCGCCATAGCCTCGTCTTCGATCATCTTCCGCAGATGATCTAGTGCCGACTGATCCATAAAGCCTGCTCTCTGATTACGCTTGTAATCAGAGTAACTCTGGCAACCTTTACTCTGGCTGCCCTGGCCGCGTCCCAACGGTTTGCGGCCGGGGCAGACGCCTCGCCTATCGGACCGGAGCGTGCTGCCGGGATGCCATCGTGAGCTGCCGGTACAGCGTCGCGGTATCGGGATGCGGCTCTCCGCCCGGAGCGATATCCCCGATCGCATCCAGGCAGTGCCGCCAGGCTTCGGTCACGCCCGCCAGATTGCCGGCAGCATGCTCGGCCCGCATCACCGCTCGCCACAACTGTTCAGCGGACGCCTCGGCCAGCAGTCCGGCCCTGGCTGCCCGGGCCGCCGCGCGTGCGGACCCGGTGGCCAGCTCGAACTCCGACAGCGTCTCGGCGGCATCGACGAGTTCGGCGCGGACCGTCTCTATCAGCGGGATATCGATCCACCAGAAATAACTGCCGGTGAATGGCTGCCCGTTGATCAGGGACACCGCGGCGCGCAGGTCGTCAGCGCGGCCGGAGGCGACGAACTGGCGGAACTGTGACCAGTCCAGCGCGGCGTCCGGGTGCAGGATGTAGTGCCCGTTGCCCGCATGGATGATGTACTCCTGCCGGTCAGCAGCGATGCCAAGGCGACGCCGGGTCCTGGTGATGATTTGCCGGACCGCATCGCTCGGTTTGGGATGGTCGGGGTCTGGCCCGAGCATGCTGCACAACGCAGAGTTAGACAGCCCTGCAGATGCGGCCAGGGCCAGCGCCAGTACGAGCTCGGCCTGCTTGGGCTGCAGCTGGTCAGCCGCACCGGTGATGCTGAACTGGCCGAGAATATTGACGTGAAGCCGCCGCGCCACGTCGTAGGGCGGCTGGCCGGCGCCAGCCAGCGCGTAGCCGACTGCCTCGGTCGGCACCCCGACGCCGCCCGCCGGGTCGTCGTCTAGCTCACCGCTGGCGTGATCGGCCGCCCACGAATCCTCGCCGGCCTCGTCCGGCCAGGCCATGCCGTCGCCGCCCGATGCCGGATACAGCTCGGTGGCCTGCGGGATCCACGGTGGCGCCCCGTACAGGACATACGGCTCCTCGTCCTGGCCCACGTCGTCAGTGTCGGCCGCGACAGACAGCAGCGTCGCGATCGCGTCATAGTCCGCAGCGGACAGGGCGCGCGGCCGGACGGTGATCTGCAGCGGCACTACGTTGGCGACGATGCCGCTCGGGGCGTCCGGATCGGGCGCCACTTGGAGCACAGTCGGCGCCATCCGGCCATCGGGAGTCTCCTGGTCACCGGCAACGAACGCGGCAATGCCGCCGGGCCCGTCCTCGGCCAGATCGAGCAGCCGCAGAAGCTCGCCGGGCGTCGGCGTGATCCTGCTGACCAGGATCGTGAGCCCCCAGTCCTCGTTGTCCGGTTCCGCCAGCCGTAGTTCGCGGACCTCAGCCGGGACACGCTCTGCGACCCTCGGCGCAACTGCGTCGCTTCGGGACTCGAGCAGCGCGAGGGCCGCCGCGAAGCTGGCGCAATGCTCGGCGCGGCCGAGCGTTTCCAGCTCGTCGCAACCGACCAGGATCAGCTCGTACCAGCCGCTCCACTGACCAGTCGCCAGCTCGGTCGCTGCCGTGACGACGACCTCGTCGATCAGGTCGGCCGGGCCGTCGCACCCGGTCACCTTCAGCGCCTCCAGATCCAGCAGCAGATAGCCATCGGCGGTAGCGCCCGCCGTCATCAGGCCGGTGAGCAGATGGCAGCCGTGCTGCGCGGCCAGCCCGGCCGCCGGCCCCGTCATGCTGGCCGCCATCAAGGTGCGCGACCGAGGCCGCTGTCGCCGGCAGGTCCAGCTGCCAGCACATTCCCTGCCGGCCGGGGCTGATCGTGTAGGGCGCGGGCGGCGCGTCCGCGGCTGGCGCGGCCAGCAACACCTCAAGCGCGTCCGCGGTTACGTGCAACCCGACGATGTCAGGCAGCTCCTGGCCGGAGCCGACGATGCCGTCTTCCAGGCTGATCAGCGCGTCCCGCAGTGTCTCCAGCGGTTCCGCCGGCGCTACCGCGCGCAGCCGCTGCTCGGTCGCCAGCACATCCCGGCTGGCCGGCAGCGCGATCCGGCGGCCGCGCCCGCGTGACTGCCGCTGGCTGCGCCGCAGCCGGTTAAGGCTGGTCACGACGGCGCCGGCTAATGCCCCGGTGACGAAAACGGCCGCTGCTGGCAGCTGATGCCCGGCCGAGGCCGAGCTTGCCGTTGTCTGATAACTGTCCGGCTCGCCGGTGAGCTGACCGGCAGAGCTGACATCGGCCTGGCCAGCCGCGGTCCCGCGTGCCGCGGCGGCATGCTCCTCGGGTGTCCGCCGCCGGGCGGCCGCGTGCCGGCGCCGGTAATGCGAGCCCGACGTCGCATGCCCGAGATGATGGCTGCCGGCATTCGCGGTGACGGCTAGCGGACCCGCCCCGTCACCCGGCAGGAACAATTGCCAGCCCGGCTCGATCAGCGCCGGGTTGGTGAAGACCTGCCCGTCGCCCATGTCGTGACCTTCGTTGAGCCTGACGATCTGCGGGTACCTGTCCCCCGCGCCGAGGTATCGCTGCGCGATAAGCCACAGGCAGTCGCCCGGCCGCACGGTCACCAGCCTGGTGGCGTGGGCAGGCGCAGCCTCGAGGGCATCGGTCTGCGCGTCGACGGGATGGGAATCCAGGTAATGCGGCGCGGTCATGAGCGAGATCTCCTGCTGCGGTTGGCCTGCGTTGGCCGCTGCGTGCTGGCTGCTGGTCGCGGTCACCGAGGCGGCAAGGCTGACCGTTGACGGCGCGGCGAAGGTCAGCGCGGCAAGCGCCACCAGGTGAGCCGCCGTGTTCTGCACGCCGCCGAGGCGCAGGCGCGGAGCGCGACGGCCGCGGATGGTGGCCTGCGCCTCGGCCAGGACGCAGGCGGTGAACAGCAGCCAGGCCAACCACGAGCAGTCCCGGACGATGGCAAGCAGCAGGCTGCCGTTGTCGCGACTGGTCAGCACCATGGTGACCCGATGCCAGCTAGCCAGCTGGGCGGGCAGCGGCGAGCCGCCGAAGCGATAAAGGACCAGGGGCAGGCCGAGCACCACGAGTGCCAGTGCTGCCAGCGCCACCAGCCCCGTGATTGTCGTTCGCGCGCGAGTGATCATGGCCCTCCTGTCACGCCGGTCACAAGCTGTGCCGTCGCGGTTCGCGTGCAGCTGAAGCTGCTGATTCCGATCAATGACAGGAACTTGGTGCGCTCGGTAACGGTCACGCGGACGGTGATGGCCCTGGTCCCGTCGGCGGAGACGGCGAAGTCTCGGTAGCCCGCTGCGCGCAAGTACTGGCCCGCGGCGCCGACTGCCTGCGCCGGATCCACGATGAACGACCCGGTCGAGTACGCGCGGGAGACATCGAGGCTCGTCGCACCGGCTCTGGCTGCCTCTTGCGCGAGGGCGCTCGCATTCTCGTCCGCGGTGAGCTTGGCGCCGCCGTCGACCACGATCCCGGCGAGTGCAAGGAGGGCCACGAACAACACGACCACCATGAGCGAAAGACTGCCGCGTTCACCGTCCCGGCCGCGCATCAAGCTCCCGTCCCGGCTCGCGGCACCGGTTGCCGCGCTGGTCACGACGATGGCGGGCGAGGTGTGACACCGCAGTGACAGCCGCACGGCGCCGTCACCGCACCCGGTACTGGTCGAGCGGACTGCTGAACTTGTCGGTCAGGGTGGCACTGCCGGGCAGGCCAGGCAGCGCAAGGTCGGACAGCGGCACCGTGCAGTGAACGTAGGCCGTCACCGAGGCAGGCTGCCCGACCCGGACACTCGTGAACTGGCTGGTGTCGATGAAGACAGTGAGCGATGTGCAGTCCAGGCCGTCCCTGGCCAGCGCGGCTCGCGCGCTGGCCAGGCCGTCATCCTCGGCAGCCGCGGGACCAAGGGCAAGCGATGCCTGCCGGGCTGCATCTCGCGCCGCGGCGTCGACAGAACCCTGCGCGACCGACGTGCGGCCGGCGGCGATCACCAGGCCAAGCAGCGCCAGCAGCACCGGCGCGAGCACGACGAGCTCGAGCGCGGCATTGCCGGCGTCAGCCGGCTGCCCCGTCCGGCGGCCCCTCATGACCGGAATTCCTCGACCGGAGCCTGCACGGTCTCGGAGATCTTGACCACCACACCAGGAACAAAGCTGGGAACGTGGCCGCGGACCGTGATCGAGATCGTCCTCGCCGTGCTGCCCCGCGCAAAGGCGATCGGGTCGAGCAGGTAACCGTCGCCCGCCTGCCTGGCGAACGCGATCGCGGCCGCCGGGCCCGCCGACGCCGACGCGCCGTAGGCTCGCGCCGCGTCGGCGCCCTGCCGGGCGGCAGCAAGCGCCGCGTCCCTGGCCAGGAACCAGAACGAGGCCTGGACCATCACCATGATGAACAGCAGGACGCACGGCAGCACGATGACGTAGCTCAGCGTCAGCGCGCCGGCGTCCTGCCGCATCCGGCTCAGCGGCCCCGCCAGCAAGGTCACGGTGTGCTGGGGATATTCGACTCGAAGTCGCCGATCTTGGTAGTCAGGAATGCCGCCAGGCCGATGGCCGCCATGACCAGGACGAAAGCGATAGCAACCCATTCCAGGCTCAGCGCGCCGCGGTCCAGGTCACCGGCGCGGATGGCCGCCCATCGCATCCGGAGCTGGATGCTCAGGTAGCGCAGTGCAGTTAATCGGGGGTCGTTGGGCATCAGGTGATCCTTCCTGTCGGTGCCTGGCAGTTCCAGGCGGTCTGGTTATCCGAAGAGCCGGTAGAAGTCAGGGAAGATCAGCAGCACAAGGAACCCCGCAGCCAGCAGCGCGATCGGCAAGACCATGGTCGTGCTGCGCGCGCCCGCCTGGGCTTTGGTGGCCGCGAGCGCCTCGGCGCGCATCGACTCGGCCCGTGCGCTGAGTGTGTCCAGAATCCTTGCCCCCTCCTGGCCCGCGACGCCGGCAATCTCGGCCAGGTCCGCCAGCTCGGTAATGCCGATCTCCTCGGCCAGCTGCGCAAGGCCGTCCCACGGCGGTCTGCTCGCCTTCCTGGCCTGGTCGAGCGCGGCCCCGATACGCTCGAACGCCCAGCCGCCGCCTACTTCTGCCGCGGCTTCCAGCGCCTCGGTCGGCGCCGCCCCAGCGCCACGTTCCAGCGCGACCAGATCCAGATAGCTGGTCAGCGCGTGCCGGAAGTCGGCGCGCTTCTCCGCCGCGTTAACCCTCGTCACCAGGTCGGGGGCGAAGAACATGGCGGCGCCGATGGCCAGCGTGCCCGCGGCCGGCACCGACAACGGGAAGCTGCGACCGCCGAGGGCAAGCAAGGCGGTCGTCACAGGGACAAGGGCGACACCGAGGATGCCGTAGCTAACCTTGGTAGCCCACCAGCCCGCCGGGTCCTGACCGAGCAACCGCAGGTCGCTGGACGGAACCGGCAGCCATGGCGCGGCTCGGCTCAGGCGCCGTCCGGCTCGCGCGGGCCAGGTCATAGGCTGGCTCGCGGGGTAGGTGCCGCCGTCTAGCCGGTCGATCGCGGCGCGCAGGCTGGGGCCGGCAGGCAGCAGTTCGCTGACGATCAGCCAGCACCCGAGGCCCGCGAGCAAACCGGCCAGGATCAGCCAGGCGCTCATAGGGGCCGCCGCGACTCGGCCAGCCGCCATGATTCGGCGAGAGCCGCGGTCGTCGTAGCAGCGGAAGTGGCGCCTCCCGCTGACGGCGCGGTGAGGAACCGGCCAGGCGCCGGGACCGAACCCAGGTGATGCAGCCAGGCAAGACCGCCCGCGTACAGCACGGTCACCAGCGCCATCACGATCTGGCCTGGCACCGTGCTGAAGGGCGCCGAGTACGCGCGGTTCAGCACCGCGAAGACAGTGAAGCCGAGTACGAAGACCACCAGCCAGCGCACCGTCGTCCGGTGCTGTGCTCGGTCGGCCTCGATCTCTCGCCTCGCGGCTACATCACGAGCCAGCATGACCGCCAGCGAGTTGAGCACGTCCCTGACCGCGCCGCCACGGCGGCCGGTCGCGATGATGAGGGCGGCGGCGATCCGGTCGCCGGCCGGATCGTTGATATCTGCGGCAAACGCGCGCAGCGCCTGCTCGGCGCCTGTTCGTGCCGCAAGCCGCCGGCTCAGCGCGGTGACGGCCGGCTCGATTGCCTGCGGTGCGTGCCTGGCCGATGCTTCCAGCGCGTCTTCCAGGCCGCGGCTGGCGGTGAGCATGTCGGACAGCCGGCGGGTCCACTGTTCCAGACCCTCCAGGACCGCGGCCTGTTTCCTGGCCGCCTTGCCCGAGGTGATCCTCGGCAGGAAGATCACCGCCAGGGCAGCCGCGATCATAGCCACCGGCCAGCGGGTTACTGCCAGCACGAGAATGCCGGTGCCCGCCGCGATCAGCAGCCGTTTGCGCGCCCGCGTGCTCATGCTGACGCTCACCGGCGGCGGAGTTCCCGGCGACGGAGCCCTCCTCGTCAGCTCCCTGATCGCCACGATGATGCCCGCCACGATCAGTCCGCCGGCGAAGCCGGCCAGCACCGTCACCTGTTCCACATCCCCGGCTGACCGTTCTGTGCCCGGTGCTGGTCGAGCAGCGTCGGGTCGAACCCGGCGGCAGCCAGCCTGTGCAGCAGCGGTGCCGACGGCGTATGCGCGGCGACGGCCCGCCCGGTCATCGGGTCGGGCAGGAACAGCCGGTTGACCGCAGGCCGGTCGGTGTCACCGGGCGGCATGACCTCGAGGACTTCGGACACGAACCGGACCGTCCTGGTGCCGTCATAACCACGGCGGATATGCACGATCAGGTCGACAGCCATTCCGACGAGGATGTGGATGGCCCGCTCGGCGAGCGCCAGGCCGCCGCGCAGGCCGAGGATCAGGATCCGGTCGAACGCCTCAGTCGGAGAGTTGGCGTGCAGCGTGCACATCGACCCTTCCTGGCCGGAGTTCATCGCTTCTAGCATCGGCATGATCTCGCCGCGCCTAACCTCACCGACCAGGATCCGCTGCGGGTTATGACGCAGCGCGTGCGCGATCAGGTCGTGCAGGCTGACGCCGCCGGCGCCTTCGGAGTTTGACTCCCGTGCTTCGAAGGCGATCACGTCCGGGTGCCCGGACAGCTCATGCAAGTACAGTTCGTACTCGCTCTCCAGCGTGGCTACTCGCTCGCCCGGCGGTATCTCGCTGGCCAGACCGCGCAGCAAGGTGGTCTTGCCGGCGTTGACGCCGCCGGTGACGACGACGTTGCACCGGCTACGGACGGCCGCGGCCAGGAACGCCGCGAGAGTGGCGTCGATGGTGCCGAACTGCACAAGGCGCTGCAGCGTGACGTCGATCTGCCCGTGCCGGCGCAGCGAGACGCAAGGTCGCGGCGTCACCGACATCGTGGCTGTCATCCGTGCGCTGCCGGTCAGCGCGACGTTGACAAGCGGCGACGCGGCCGAGAAGTCACGCGCGGTCTGGCCGCCGCGCGTGGCCCAGGTGCGGATCATCGAGATCAGCGCCTCGTCACTGGCAGCCACCGGCGGGCCGGCCACGCGCTCCCCGCTGGCGTAGGTGATCCAGACCTGATCACATCCGTTGATGTCGATGTTCTCCACTTGCGGGTCACGCAGGTAAGCGGTCACCGGGCCGATCTCGTACCGCTGGTCGTGCACCGCCCTTGCCAGCTCGTCGATTGCGCCGCCGGCCGAGGCAGGCAGCAGCCCGGTGCGGACCTGGTGCTCCAGCCACCGGCGCGCGGTCTCCCTGATCGCCGGCATGACCTGGTCCGCCGTCGCGCCATCGTCGAGCTGAGCGGCGACCATCGCCGTGATCTCGGCGACGCCGTTGATCAGCCGGGGATCGGTCAGCCCGTACCTGGCCCGCATCGCGGGCGGCAGACCGGGATCGACAAGGTGGGCGCCGTCGGACCGCGGCCAGCCCGGCGCCCGGCCGGCCTGCGGCGGCTCGGACTGCGGCGGTACGGATTGCGACGCTACGGACTGCGGCGGCACGGACTGCGGCGGCACGGACTGCGGCGGTGCGCCAATCTGGGGCGACTGGGCCGGAGCGGACGGCACCGGCGCGGCTTCGGGCGGCCAGTGCCCGTTGCCGTTACCGGTGAGTTCCTCCGGCGGCGCCGGCGGCCAGTTCAGCGTCATCTCGCGGCCCCGGCATCGGCTGGTTGCGGCGTCATCACCGCGACATGGTCGCGCAGCGCCCGGCCGGCGGCAGTCGCCGACCGCAGCAGCGGACCCGAGCTCAGGTAACGCCGCGCGCCTGTGCCGTCGGACAGCAGCGCGGCCGCGCGGCGGTCGTCGGGCAGCGCGGCCGCTACCGGTACGCCAAGTGCGTGCGCAACATCGCGAGCGGAGTGAGTTCCAGGCCCGGTCAGCAGCAGCGCGACCCTGGTGCTGCCCACGAGCTGAGTCACCATCTCGACGCGCGACCGCGCGGACCAGACCTGGCGCAGCGTCGGGCGCAGCACGATGGCGACTGTCCTCGCTGCCGACAGGATGGCCAGCGGCTGGCCAGGTCCGGCATCCAGCCGCCCGCAGTCCGCGATGACGTCGGCGGACTGCGCCGCGAGCGTGGCCGCGACCGTCGGCCAGGCGGTCGAGAGCCCGGCCGCCTGCCGTGGATCGGTCAGGCCGGGCAGCAGCATCCTGGTCTTGCCGTCATCGAGCGGGACCAGCTGCCCGGCCAGGCTGGCGGCCGCGGCTTGCGTGTTCCGGCCAGCGTCGATCGCGTGCTCCATCAGCCCGCGGCCGCCCGGCACGCTACCAGCCAGCAGGCCGGCCAGCACGTCGCCGCCGCTCGGATCGCATTCGGCCACGACGACCTGACCCGGCCAGGTCAGCGCAAGCGCGATGGCTGCTGTCGTCACTCCGGGCGCTCCGCCCGCCGACACCAGGGCGTATAGCTCTCCCAATTCAAGAACCCCGCTTCGTCACGATCAGCGCGAACTGACCGGTCGACACCTGCGCCGCCACGGCGGGACCACTGGCAGAACTGACGAGCAGGTCCACCACGTCGAGTCCGTCCTGATTCGGGGCCGCATCGACGGCCTCGACGACAGCGGGTACCGGCGAGGTCAGGGATTGAGTGCTGGACTGCGTGGCTGGCGCACCCTGATCGCCAGGTGTCGCCAGGACCAGGACCTGATCGCCCGCCTGCAGCCCGCTGGCCGGCAGGGCCGACGGCTTCATGGCCGCCGGCACCAGTTCCTGGCCGGACGCCGGAGCCTGCGTGGTGGTGAGGTCCGATGGCGCCAGCAGCGTTGCCGGGCGCAGCGCGACCGCGGCGATCTCCCCGGCCACCTGCCTGAGCTGAGCGGCCGGGATCACCTGGATGCCCGACCCCACCGTCACGTCGGCAGTGCCGAGGTCGGCTGCCGTGATGACGGCGCCTGCCGGGACCGGCGAGGTCACCAAGACGACAGCTACCTGGTGATCTGCCCGCTGGTAGACAGCGGCGCTGATCAGCACTCCAGCACCCGCCATAGCCACTGCCAGGGCGATCATGGCCGGCCGCCGTCGCCGCGGCAGCCCGCGCAGCCGGCTCGCTTCTGGGCGAGCGGCCGGGCCGTGTCCGTTCGGCGTGATGTCGGTCGCCGGGAAATACGCAGTCCCGACGCCAGGCGGCTGATTGCTCACGGACTATTCACCAGGGCCTCTCCTTGCGCGACCGGAAGGACGAACGCGACGGGTACGGCAAGCCCGGCATCGAGCACGCCGCCCGCGCCGCCCGAGCCTGTCCAACTGACCCGCCACGTCACGGTGACGGAGGCTTGATAGGCGTTGCCCGGCTGGCCGGCCGACGGCTGCTGGTAGGTGTACGAGCAGGCGGTGTGCTGAGCCGAGGCTGCCTTAGCCCGGTTGTACGGGGTCCCCGGTCCGGCGCAGCTCACGGCGCCGAGGCCGCCGCCCGGCTCGAAGGTCAGCCCCACGGGCGTTGCCGTTGCCGTCGCCCAGACCGGCCCGGCCGTGACTGTCACGCTGCGCGACTTCCAGTCCCCCGCCGGGATCCAGAACCACTCGGGCAGGCCGACCAGTGCATCGTGGCCGCGCGGCGGCGCGGTGTGCGGGCCAAAGTACGGGATCTGCAATTCGCCAAGCGCGGTGTCCAGTAGTTGCTGCGGAGTGACCTCTGGCGCACCGGTTGCGATGTTGACCAGGACGGCCTGCGGACCGGGACCGGTCTTGCCGCCCAGGCAGTCCATCAGTGCCCATTCCTGTCCCTTCGGCGGCGGCCAGGACAGTCCGAGGTTTTGCGCCTGAGCCTTATCCAGCGGGGTTGTCGTGCACGTGTTGTTGATAGCGACGGGGCCGCCGTGACCGCTGCTGCCACCACCCCCACCACTGCCGCCGCTGCCTGATCCGGACGAGCACGGCACCGGCACGATCGTGCCGTTGACGTACGGATTGCATCCGCCGCTACCGCCGGCTGCTGCGGGCGCCACGGCGGCCGCCAGCAGGGCAACGGCAAGCAGCAGCGCCGCGGCGGCCGCGGCTAGGGCGCGCACGGCACGTCCTCGACGAGCTGGGACTCCACCATCCAGTGACCGCCGACCAGGTCGAGGCGGGTGACAAGATTGTCCTGCGGAATGCCTGCCGTCCCCGGTACCGGCTGCCCGCCGGCGTTCTGCAGGCCCATGCCGCTGGTGTTGTCGCAGTCGTGCACGAACGCGCGCCGGCCGTCGATGCGGACCGTCAGAATGTGCAGGACGTCCTGGCCGTAGAAGCTCTCGCCTTTGGCCCAGATGCCACTGACGGCCTGCACCATGCCGTCGACCCGGTCACCGGCGAGATACGGGGTCAGCAGCCGCCGCGCGAGCGCCGGGTCCCTGGACTTGGCCGCCTGCCCGAGCGCGCTGGTGTAACCGGTCAGGGCGGCTACCACTTGGTGCTGCGTCGGAACGGCCGCTGCGGCGGCGGACGCCGCGGGCACCTCCCGCACTGCCTTGGCCGGCAGCTGAACTTGCGCTGCCGCACCGGAACACGCTGCCAGCAGCGGCGCCAGGCAGCAGGCGAGGACGGCTAACAAGCGCGGGTTGCTGAATCTGACAGGGTCGGGGCGAGGCAATGTCATTCGAACTCCACGAGGTCGACTGGCCCGGCACGGACCGCAGAGCGGTTTATGCGGATGAGTCAGCGGTTCGCACCTTAGGACCGCCCCGTGAGCATCCTGTTAGCGATGCGTTAGCGCCCTGCTAGAGACGCACTGAGCCGGCGCCCGGTCGAGGGGTCGCCGGAGAGCGGGCAAAGGCTGGTTACTCGCCAGCCAGCGCTGGCTGGGCCGCGGCGTGGCAGCGCGCGAGCGGGGCCATCCGGAAATGCCCGGTGTCCGGGTTCTCGATCAGCAGGCTGGAATCTGTCAGCGCCTGGGCCACCGCCGGCGCTCCCGCCGCGGATAGCACCACCGAGTTCGGCAGGTCGCGCAGGCCCTGGCCAGCGTGCGGAGCGCCGTGCGCGACCGGGGGTCCAGAGCCCGCCATGCCCTGTCCAGGCGGCGGCTCACCGACAGGTCACCGATCGCCAGTTCGCCGAGCAGCCTGCCGTCATCCGACACCGCGGCGGCCAGATCGGCCAGCCGCCGGGCCGGACTAGCAGCAAGCCTGGCCCCGGCGATCCGCAGCGCGAGCGGAAGCCCGGCGCAGGCGCTCGCGATAGCGGCCGCTGCGGCTGGCTCGGCTTCGACCCGGTGCCGCCCGGCGATCCTGCCGAGGAGCATGACGGCTTCGTCGGTGCTCAGCCCCGCGATGCCGATCGCGGCCGCTCCTTCCAGGTCGGCCAGCCTGGAGTTGCTGGTCACCAGGACGGCAGACCCTGCGGTACCGGGCAGCAGCGGGCGGACCTGAGCTGCCGAGGCCGCATCGTCGGCGACCAGCAGCATCCTGCGGCCTGCCAGCACCGAGCGGTAGAGCGCCGCTCGTTCCGCGAGTCCGGACGGAACCCGGCCCGACGGCACGCCGACCGACCTCAGCAGCTCGCCGAGAATGTCGAACGGATCCCGCGGCTGCCCGGCGCCGCCCAGGCTGGCATACAGCTGTCCGTCAGGAAAGACCGCGCTGGCCAGGTGCCCGGCCTTGACCGCCAGCGTCGTCTTGCCGGCGCCCGGCGGTCCGGTGATGACGGTCACGGCCACGCCGGCGGCCGGCATCCGCCGGGCGAGCGCCTCGATCGCGGCCACCCTGCCGGTGAAATCCGGCGGTGAGGCCGGCAGTTGCCGGACCGGGGACCACGCGGGGCGCGCTTCGCCGGTCACCGCCAGCGCACGCGGCCGGAACAGCAACTCAGGGCTGTCGTCGAGGATCAGGCCGAGCAAAGCCCTCGCCTCGGGGCCGGGATCCTGACCGAACTCACGAGCTGTCTGGTCGCGCAGCCGGCTGTAGGCAGCCAGTGCTGCGGCCTTCTGCCCGCACCGGTACAGCGCGAGCATGAGCTGTACGTGCGGATGCTCAGGCAGCGGATCGGCGGCCACGAACTCGCGGATATACGCGAGCACGTCGTGGTGCTGGCCCAGGGCCAGCCGCGCGTCGATCAGCCACTCCCGCGCTTCGCGCCGCTGCTCAAACAGCGCTGTCGCGGCCAGCCGCATCAGCGGCGTGTCGGGCAGGTCGGCCAGCGGCGGATCGCGCCACAAGGCGCAGGCCTGGGTGAGCAGCCGAGCCGAATCCTCCGCGCTGCCCAGGTCCAGCGCGGCACGGCCGTGCGCGGTGAGATTGCGGAAGTTCGTGGCATCGAGCTCACCAGGGCCGATCATCAGCTGGTAGCCCGACTGATGCGTGATCAGCCGGTCACGGCCGGCCAGCGCGCGCCGGACGTCGCGCATCCTTACCCGCAACGCGGTGTCGGCATCAGCCGGCGGCCGGTCACCCCACACAGCGTCGATAAGCAGCGTCCTGGTGGGCGGCTGGTCGGCGTGCAGGAGCAGCACCGCCATCGTCGCGCGCTGGGAGGGCCGCCCGAATGCCAGCGGCGTGCCATCATCTGCCTCGGCCGATAACGGGCCGAGAACACTGAACCGCATCGCGGCTCCCGGTGCTACTTGCGCCATGCAATCTCGCCGTGCAAGCTCAGGAGCTTACTTCGCCTCGCACCGTTGCGTAGTCGTAACCGCTGGTAATAACGTAAAAGCGAGCACTCGGTCGGGTTGGCTTGCGCGGCAGGTCACGGCCCGAATTACTGTGCTGTTCGGCGGCCAGACCTTGCAGTCAGCCGGGCAGCACGCCGGCGAACAAGTCGCCAGAGCGCGAGACGCGTTCGAGGACGTCCCCGGCGGTAAAGACAAGGTCGCTGGCCCGCTTGCACGCCTCGACTTCGGTCCAGCTCACCGGAGTGGACACCGTCGGCTGCGGCCTGGCCCGCAGCGAGTATGGCGCGACCGTTGTCTTTGCCGCGTTGTTCTGACTCCAGTCAATGAAGACCTTGCCCGGCCGCAGCGCTTTGGTCATCCGCGACACCACCAGCTTCGGCTGGTCAGCTTCCAGCCGCTCGGCCAGGCCCTTCGCCAGGTCACTGGTCTGCTGCGAGCTCATTCCCGATACTGCCGCGTACAGTTGCATGCCCTTGCCGCCTGATGTCTTCGCGGCCGGCCGCAGACCAAGGTCCGCGAGCAGCGGCCGGAGCAGCAGCGCCACCGCGCAGCATTCCTTGATCGTGGCGGGCAGGCCCGGATCCAGGTCGAACACCAGCAGGTCAGGTGCGCCGATGGCCGGATGCCGCCACATCGGCGTGTGCAACTCGAGCGCGGCCAGATTCGCCGCCCAGATCAGCGTCGGCAGGTCACCGCCGATGATGTACTCGATGGTCTCGCGTGACTTGGACGAGCCCGGCGAGGGTATCCGCGCCGTCGGCACCCAGTCGGGCGTGCCGGCCGGCGCGTTCTTCTGGTAGAAGAACTGGCTGTCGGCGCCCTCCGGATACCGCTTGATGGTCACCGGCCTGGCGGCCAGGTGCGGCAGCATGACCGGCGCGATGCGCTGGTAGTAGTCGATCACCTGCGCCTTGCTGAACCCGGCTGCCGGGTAGAGGACCTTATCCAGATTCGACAGCGTCAGCGTCCGGCCCTCGACGTTGACCGCCACCCTGCGGGCATCAGGGCTCACGGATCACCTCGGCAGCATCCTTGTCATTGCGCAGGCCCTTGTACGCGGGCGCGCGCAGCCGGCCTGACTTTGTCCAGTCCGCGAACGCGACCTCCGCTACGAGCACCGGCTCAACCCACTGCGCGTGCCGCGAGTCCTCGGGCGGGACCTGGTCGGAGAACGGCGAGCTGTCCCGGCGCAGCCGGCCGAGTTGCTCGCCGAGCATCCGCAGCGTCTGCTGGGTGAACCCGGTCCCGACATGGCCGCTGTAGATCAGCTCGCCGTGCTCATACACGCCCACGAGAAGCGAGCCGATCCAGCCTGCCCGGCCGCCCTCACCCGGTTTCCAGCCGCCGACCACCACTTCCTGGCGGCGGACGTTCTTGATCTTCAGCCAGGCCGGGGACCGCCGGCCAGGCTCGTACCGGGACTGCAGTCGTTTGGCCACGATGCCCTCGAGCCGGTGCTGCCGCGACACGGCCTGGATGTCGGCGCCCGACTCGGCCGCGAACGAAGGCGGCGCCTGCCACCTCGTGCCGTGCAGTCCGAGGTCGTCGAGCAGCTCCCGCCGCCGTGCATACGGCTGGTCGAGGACCGGCTGCCGGTCCAGCCAGAGCACGTCGAAGGCCAGGTAACTGACAGGAACCTGAGCCGACAGCGCCCTGGCCTGAGCCGCCGAGCCGATGTTCATCCGCTGCTGCAGTGCCTCGAAGTCTGGCCAGTCGCCACCGGCGAACGCGACGATCTCACCGTCAAGCACGAGCTGCGCTGCGCTGGTTTCACCCGCCAGACCAGCTAGCTCGGGATATGCGTGGCTGATGTCACGCCCGGACCGGGACGCGAGCCGGACGCCACCCTCGGCAAGGAACGCCAGCGCGCGCAGGCCGTCCCACTTCATCTCGTACGCCCAGCCTTTGTCGTCACGCGGCAGCTGGCCAGAAGTCGCCAGCATGGGCCGCAGGTCAGCTGGCGGCTCGCGGCCGTAGCCCGCGCGCGCTCCGTCGTTCACATGCCGATCTTTCACCGACGGGTATGCCGCTAGCCGGCCGCCCCGCCGGCAAGGAACAGCCGATCTGGACGGGCCGGCCTCGACGAGCCCCTGAACGGGCCGCAGGACGGGCCGGTACTTCCGGCCTACGCGCCCATCGTCTTGGCGCCGTCGATCGACTCCCTGATGATGTCCGCGTGACCGGCGTGCTGGGATGTCTCGGCGATGACGTGCAACAGCACCCGGCGCGCCGACCAGCTTGCGCCCGCCTCATACCAGGGTGCTTCGGGCAGTGGCTGCCTGGCATCGAGGTCAGGCAGGCTAGCCAGCAGCTCGAGAGTGTCAGTACCAGCGGCCTCGTAATCGGCCAGCAGCCCGGCCAGCGTCTCGCCGGGCAGCATCCTGAACCCGTCCAGCCACGCCTGCACCGCGTCCTGGTCCTCCCAGCTGCCGATCACCGATGGGCCCTCGGCGATGAACCTGGCCCACTGCCGCTCGACTCCGGTCACGTGCTTGATGATGCCGCCCAGGCATAGCTCACTGACGGTGGTCCGCTGGGCGGCCTGCTCGTCTGTCAGATCCCTGGTAGTGAAGCGCAGGAAATCGCGGTGCTTAGCAAGGGTCTCCGCGAGGTCCGCGCGCTCGCCGGCCAGCGTCTGGTTCGCGGTGCTCATCGGTGACCTCCACGATCTAGGTCGGCAGCTGGCACTGCCGCTGCACTGAACGTTACCGCCAAGGTCTGACACTCTGAGGGCCACCTAAAATGCGGCGGCAACTCGGCGCTGCGCCGGGCTGTGAGCCACTGGCAGCGCAGTAGCCGTCGCCGCCGGCACCCCGGGCAGTGCCGCCTGCCACTGGTTTGCCCCCGGTCGCCCAGGGAAGCCCACCCGGACGGAAGCACGGCGACGCGCGCTGGCGGAACCGGGCAACTGCCGAGTATCCTATAAAGTCACTAGGATATACCGGGAGGACATTATGGCGCTGCCTGACTTCTTCGTGGCGGGAGCGCCGAAGGCCGGCACGACGGCGTTGCATGTCGCTCTCGCCCGACACCCGCAGCTGTACCTGTCGCCGGTCAAGGAGCCCAAATTCTTCCTGACAGACGGGCCGCCGCCGCGCCGCGGCGGTCCAGGCGACGCCAAGACCTACCGCGAGCATGTCTGGCGGCGCGCCGACTACGAGGCGCTCTTCGCCGCCGCGCCGGCCGGCACGCTGCGCGGCGAGTCGACCCCGTTCTATCTGTATGACCACGCGGCTCAGCTGCGGATCCATGCGGTGGTGCCGCAGGCCAGGCTGCTAGTGATGCTGCGCGATCCGATCGAGCGGGCGCACTCGAACTGGACGCACCTGTGGTCGGCGGGTCTCGACCCGATCGGCGACTTCCTCCGTGCATGCGCCGCGGAAGAAGACCGGATGGCGGCGGGCTGGGCCGATTTCTGGCGTTATAAGCGGCTCGGACTGTACGGCCGGCAGTTGCAGCAGCTGTACTCGGTCTTCGGCAAGGACCAGGTCCAGGTGTTCCGTTACCGGCAGCTGATCGACGATCCGGCGGGCACGCTAGACCGGATCTGCTTGTTTCTGGGCGTCACGCCGGGTGCTGTCACCGCGGTGCCTCGAGAAAATGTCACCGCGCACCCGGAGCGGACGCGCAGGCACCGCCTCCTGGCCGGGACCCTTCGGCTGGGCTCGGCCGGCCCGAATCTGCTCCCACATCATGCCGGAGCGGCGGTCATCGACCGGCTGGAGCGGAGCCTGCAGGCGGGCGCATCGGCGCGGCAGCCGCTGACGTGGGCGCAGCGGCAAGCGCTGATCCCGTACTTCGAGCCTGACATCAAGCTGCTCGAGGACCTGACGGGCGAGAACTTCGCCGACTGGGTGCGGCCGCGGGATGAATCGGGTGGCCTGGTTGGCGTCCGGCCGGCCGGTCAGCGGCAGGCGCGCAACGGCAGGCCGCGGGAGTACTAACCGGCCTCGACCAGCTCGGTGCGCAGTTCGTGCAGGCCATCTGGCCTGGTCAGCTCGTAATACAGGCGCTCGCGGCCGTCGCCCAGGCCGACAACGTCCAGGTAGCGCAGGCCGCCGGCCCCGTCCGGAGATACCGCGACCGGCGCCGAGCCGACCGCCGTGAGCAGCCCGGGGGCGAGTCCGGTTGCCAGGCCGGTGCGCTCCTCATAGTTCTCCGCGGCGGTAGCCCGGCCGTCGTAGCAGGCCACGACCCCGGCAGGCGTGAACCGGACGGCACTGACCCGGACACCGCGCGCGTCCCATTGACCCGGCCTCGGCTGCAGAGCATGACCGTGCCAGGTCCAGGCGATGCCGTCAGCACTGGTTGCGTAGTCGGTGGTCATCCGGTCAGTGTTGTCGGGATCAGCGAGCGGGTGGACAGATGCCCATAGGTGCCACGTTCCCGAATGATGTTGGATGACCGGGTCCTTCACTGCCAGCCCGGCGTCGCCGGGCAGCACCACCATGCGCTGGCCGGAATCGAACCTGCCAGGCGCGGCAGCCTGCAGCAATTCCACTCGCCAGTGCCTGGTCCCTGAGGTCGCGCAGCTCAGGTACAACCGCCAGGTGCCGTCCGGGGTCAGCAGCAGGGCCGGGCGCTCCAGCGACTCGGTGTCCATCTCCTGCTTGCTGATCACCTGCAGCGTCTCGAAGTGCACGCCGTCGGAGGACCTGGCCACCACCACCGCGTACCCGCGGCCCTGGTCGAGCGGGCGGCGCAGCCGGTAGGCCATGACAATGTCAGTGCCGTCAAGCACGGCGCTCGAGGCACCGGCCCAGTGCCCTGGCTCGGATCCTGGCGGCTCGATGGCCACGGCGGAGCGGTGAGGGCTCGGCGGCCGGATCGTGAGCTGAGGGGTGGAGTCTTCGGTAATCACGCTGCGAAGAATAGGCGGTCTTGGGCGGTTCCTGGTGCACGCCGGGATGGCACGACCCTGCGCGACTTGACCACGGCGGGCGTTCGCAGCGCGATTTTCGAACTGGAAGATCTCCGTTCCAGGCTAATGGTCACCCGGCGCGGACGGCCGGTCACAAGCCGCATCCGGCCAGCCGCTGCGTCTCGGCGGAGCTACCCAAATCGCAACGCAGTCGTCATTTTTCCGTGCCGAACTAGGACTCGCCCGGCCGTCTCTATCGCGATACATTGCGTTTATTGCGCAGTCGTCCTGATATTGAGCACGGGGGTCGGGGTATGGACGCGCTACAGCCTGACGATCCACGGCAGGTCGGCCGGTACCGATTGCTGAAGCGGCTTGGCGCCGGCGGAATGGGCCGCGTGTTCCTCGGCCAGTCCCCCAGCGGGCGGCTGGTCGCGGTGAAACTGATCAGGGCCGACCTGGCCGATGATCCCGGGTTCCGGATGCGGTTCGCGCAGGAAGTCGCGGCAGCACGCCGGGTGAGCGGCATCTACACCGCCCCGGTGGTGGACGCCGATCCGGACGGCCCGCAGCCCTGGCTCGTCACGGCGTACGTCGGCGGGCCATCGCTGGCCGACGCCGTCGCGGCGCAAGGGCCGATGCCGTCGGAATCGGTGCTGACGCTGGCCGCCGGGCTGGCCGAAGGGCTCTCGGCGGTGCACGCAGCCGGCGTGGTGCACCGAGACCTGAAGCCGTCGAACGTGCTGCTGGCTGGCGACGGGCCGCACATCATCGACTTCGGCATCTCCAGGGCGGCCGACTCCGCCTGGCTGACCTACGCAGGCGGCGTGATGGGATCGCCTGGCTTCATGTCGCCCGAGCAGGCTGAGGGCCGGCCAGTCGGACCGCCCGCCGATATTTTCAGCCTCGGCGGCGTGCTGGCATATGCGGCGACCGGCGAGCCGCCGTTCGGCGCAGGCCCCGCGTCAGCGCTGCTCTACCGGGTTGTCTACGGCACCGCCGCCACCGGCCACGTGCCGCGCCGGTTGCGGGCGCTGGTGGAGGGCTGCCTGGCCAAGGATCCGGCCGACCGGCCGACGGCGGACGAATTGCTGGACGAGCTTGGCTACGCCGAGCCGGCCGAGGGCTGGCAGTCCTGGCAGCCGCCGGCTGCTCCGCTCCCCGGCCGTGCGCTAGCCAGGACCGAGGTGGACCTCCCCGTCAGCACCGCAGCCGACAGGGCGTTTGAGGTCGCGATTCAGGCCCCGGCCTGGCAGCGGTTGACAGCCGGGCCGCAGGACCGGATTCCTGCGCCGCCGGACCGGAATCCCGCGCCGCCGGAGCGGAATCCCGGGCCGCAGCACCGTGTCAGCCACGTCGCGGTCCCACCGCGAGCCGGCGCACGGCGCGCCCCGTCTGCAGCTTTCGTCGGCATCGCGGTAGCGGCCGTGCTGGCGATCGGCGCCGCCGCCGCGGTGGCCGTCGCTGCGGAGATCCGCAGTGATCCGGCGGCGAGCGCTGGCGCTGGTCACCACGCCCAGCCACCCAATTCCGCCGCTGACCTGCGGGCTAGCGGCGCTGCAGCGGCCAGCAAGTCCCGCGGATCTGATCCGGCCGCGGTCGTCGAGTCCTACTTCACCGCGATCAACGAGCGAGAGTGGAAGCAGGCCTGGCGGCTCGGCGGGGAGCACCTGAACCCGTCCTACCGGGACATGATGGCCGGCGGCGAGAGTTCCGGGTTCGATGCCGTCAGGTCCATCAGGATCGTCGGCGACCACGCCATCGTCCGGCTGCGCGCGCGGCAGTCCGACGGGACGACGCAGATCTACGAGTTCGACTTCGTCATCCGCGACGGCATCATCGTCCGCGGCAGCCAGCACCTGGTCGAGGACGGCTGACCCGCACCCCGGCCTAGCCGCACGCGCAGCCTGGCCAGCCTGCAGCCTCGGCCGGCCCGGCTGACCCGCAACCCGGCCTAGCCGACCTGCGCCGTCCTGCCCGCCCAGTAGGGCGCGCGCAATTGCCGCTTCAGGATCTTGCCTGAGCCAGTCCTCGGCAGTTCGTCGAGATACGACACCGACCGCGGCACCTTGTAGCTGGCCAGGTGCTCCTTCCCGAACGCGGTGATCTGCTCGGGCGACAGTTCCGATCCGGGCGCCAGCACCACCGTGGCGTGCACGACCTCGCCCCACTCCTCCGACGGGATGCCAAACACGGCCACGTCATAGATGGCCGGATGCTGCTCGAGCGCCGCCTCGATTTCCGCCGGGTAGATGTTCATGCCGCCGGAGATGATCATGTCCGACTTCCGGTCGCAGATATACAGGTAGCCCTCGTCATCCCAGTAGGCGATGTCGCCGACGGTGTGGAAGTCGCCGCGGCTGTTGGCGTCATAGCTGTCCTGCTGCTTGTAGTACTCGTTGAAGACGCCCTTGGACCGCACGTACAGCTCACCAGGGTGCTCGGGCCCGGTTCCCGTGACCTGGCTGCCGTCCTCGTCGAACAGCACGATCTCGATGCCGGGGGCCGGCTGGCCGCACGAGCCCGGCTTGCGCATCTGATCTTCGGGCTTGAGCACGCAGTCCACGCCGAGCTCGGTCGAGCCGTACACCTCCCACAGCGACTCGGGGGGGAAATCAGCCACGTACTGCTGCTTGAGCGCGTAGCTCCACGGTGCCGCGTTGGCGATCATCACCCGCATGGACGAGCGGTCGTAGCGTGCCTTCACGTCCTCGGGCAGCGCGCAGAGCATCCGGACCAGCGCCGGGGCGGAGAACGTGGAGGACACCTTGTACTTGTCCACCAGCCTGAGCCAGTCTTCGGCGTCGAACTTGCGCTGCACCGCGATCGTCTCGCCGAACACCAGCGACGCGGCCATGAACGCGCTCGGGCCGCTGTGGTAGAGAGGGCCCGACGTTATGTAGACGTCATCTGGCCGGTAGCCGAGCAGCCCGAGCAGCCCGGCCACCACGTCCGGGTCGGTGTTGTGCCGGACCGCGCCCTTGGGCTTGCCCGTCGTGCCCGAGGTGTAGATCATCGTGGCTCCGGCCGGGACGTCGGCATCCAGGTCGGGCGGCGCCTGGTCCGATGCCGACCAGATGATCTCCTCACCGACCATGCCCTCCGGCGTCGGCCCGCCATAGACGACGACGTGCCGCAGGTGCTCGAGCTTGCCGAGCAGGTCGGCGAACAGGTGGGCGTACTCGGCGTCGACGTAAGCGACCTCCGCGTCGGAGTGATCGACGATATAACTGGCCTCTTCCGCCGTCAGCCGGTAGTTCAGCGGGACGGCGACCGCGCCGATCTTGCGGGTCGCGGTCATGACGGCCACGACGGCCAGCGAGTTCGGGCCGCACCAGATGACCTTCTGGCGCGGCGTGACGCCGAGCGACAGCAGCGCGTTGGCCACCTTGTTGGCCTGGCGCTCGAACTCGGCGTAGTTCCACTGCGTGATGCTGCCGTCCGGCCTGTCGTCGATGACCGCGAGCTTGTCTGGCTGGGTTCCCGCATAGACCGTCAGGATGTCTGGCATCGCACCTGTTCCCTCGTCGCTCGCTGCGCTCGCAGCCGGAAGTTCTCAGGTACACCCTGTACCGAATGACGCTCGGTTGTCATCATTTGCCAGCGAGATTTCGGCTGACCGCAGAAGTCCCGGCGAACGTCGGCCGCTTTAGCCCGCGGAACTGGAGTGCGGTTGCGCTCAACGCGAACAGCCCGCAGGACGTTTACTGGAATGTGCGATCCGATGCCGAGCCGGGCCGAGCCTTCGAGGATTTCGTGCAGGCCAGGTCAGCCAGCCTGTTCGGCACGGCCATGCTGCTGACCGGTCAGGACAGAGCCGAGGCCGAGGACTTGCTGCAGCTGTGCCTGGAACGTTCCTACCGGCACTGGGACCGGCTCAGCGGCCGGGACGAAGGGCCGGAACCCTACGCCCGTCGCATCCTGATCAACGCGGCCAACGACAGATGGCGACGGCTCCGCCGCCGACCGGAGCGCCTGCTTGACCCCGCAGCCAGTGCCATGCCAGTCATCGGCGACTCGGCTGCCGGGCTGGCGGACCGGGACGCCTTGCTCCGGGCGCTGGCTGGCCTGCCGCAGCGCCAGCGGACCGCGCTGGTCCTGCGGTACTTCGATGACCTGGACGCAGCGGAGATCGCCGCGATTCTCGGCTGCAGCGCCGGCACGGTCCGCAGCCATCTATCCAGGGGCCTGGCAAGCCTGCGCGCGGCGATCGGCGAGCAGCTGCTCGACCGTCAGGAAGGGGCACCGCGATGACACCACTGGAAGAACGCCTCGCGGCCGCCATGCGCGCGGCCGCCAGCGGCGCTCAGCCTCCGGCCCGGCTGACCGACCTGATCAAGCGAAGGAACAGGAAGCACCGGGTCCGGGTCACGATCACGAGCCTGGCTGCGACCGCCGCGGTGGCCGTGACCGTGCCTCTCACCGCGCCTGCGTGGGACGGCGCCGGGTCTCACCAGCCGTCGCAGACTGCCCGCGGGACGGGCGCCCAGCCGGGCACGGTGCTGGAGAACTGCTCAGATCAGATCGAGGGCCAGTACGCCGGCAACTGGCAGCGGCGCAGCATCCAGGCCGGACCGCTGTGGCTGGTCAACGTACGTCCGGCCCTGGCGACCGACGCCGGGACCAGCCAGTTGCCGTTCGGGAACCTGGGCGTCAACGTGACCGACAACAGCTACGTCTGGATCAAGGTCATCGGCAAGTCCCGCAGCTACTTCCGCTTCCTGTTCGGTGCCGCCAACTTCGGCAGTGGCAACTACCGGCTCCGCGACGGGACCGCCGGCGTTACGTTCATCTCCTGCGCCAAGAAGGCTGCGGTGAACCCGTACTACCACGGACTGACGCAGTACTGGGGCGGGTTCGTCATCGCCAAGGTGCCCGCCTGCGTGACCTTCGACGTCGGAACCGGGACCTCCGGGCGGCCCGTCAAGGTCACCATGGCGGTCGGGTCGATCCGGTGCCCGCCGGCAACATGAGGAATGCCAGCCGGCCGCCAGCTCCGGCGGAGCGTCAGGCGGCCGCGGCAATCCGCAGCGCCGCCGCAACCAGCCCGTCCGCACGGATGGCCGCGCCGGGTTCTTCTGCTTCGGTCTGCGCGACGAGCTTGTCCGGGTCGACGCCTGCCCGCTCTGCCTCCGGCCGCCCGCCGTCGTCCAGCCAGCGGCTCAGCTGCGCGGCATCCACTTCCGGGTGGAACTGGACGGCCAGATGCCGCCCGATGGCGAAGGCTTGCACGCAGACCTCGGTGCGCGCCAGCAGCCGGGACCCGGCGGGCGGCAGGCACTGATCACCGTGGAATTCCAGCCACGGTCCCGCCTCGATCAGGTCAGGGTCGAGCGAGTCGACCATGGTCCAGCCGATCTCCTTCCGCGGCGCGGCCTCGACCTGGCCGCCGAGCGCTGTGCACAGCGCCTGGGCACCGAAGCAGATGCCGAGCACCGGCACGCCCGCCCCGTCGGCGGCACGCAGCCAGTCAAGTTCCGCGCCGATCCAGTGCCCGATGGCCTGCTCGTCGTAGACCGACCACACCGCGCCCATGACGACCACATGGTCGACGCCGTCCAGCGACGGCAGCGGCCCGTCCGCGGGGAACAGGTGCACAGTCAGCTCCGCGCCTCGCGCCGCGAACGCGTCGGCGATGAAACCAGCCTCATCGACGGCATGATGACGCACCACGATGACTCGCATCGGTCCTCCTCGGCTCACCGGCGCTCGGCAAAAGCGCATAACCCATTGTCAGGGAACGCGGCCCGTCGTCCACCAGGCCCCGGCGCGCTCGCGGCCACCGGCACCGCCGACCGGGCAGCCCGCCTCGCGCCCGCGCCCGCCACCAGCGCGAAAATCGGGTGCACGGACAGTGCCCCGGCCGCGAAGATGAGACATGCGCTGGACCCTGACCCGCAGCCTCGCCGACTTTCTGGCCGCAGCCGGAGAGTTCCTGCTGGCTGACCCGGCGCTGAACACTGTGCCGCTGACGGTCAGCGAGACCCTGCGCGAGCGCGGCCTGAGCGCCTTCGGCGATGACCCGCCGTGGTTCGGCTGGCGTCGCGGCCCGGCGGGCCAGGTCGATGGCGCGTTCCTGCAGACGCCGCCTTACCCGTTGCTCGCGGCCAAGCTGCCGCCAGCCTCAGCGGGATCCCTCCTCCGGCTGCTGACCGCCAGCAGCATGCGCTTCGACGGCGCCAACCTCGCCGGCCCTGACGAGGCCGACTTCAGCGCCGCGTGGGGCCGGGCGACCGGCGGCAGCGCGACGCCGCGGCTGCGCTCCCGGCTGTTCCGCCTGTCCTGCCTCGCACCGCCGGACCCGCTGCCGCCCGGCGCGGCCAGGGTGGCCGGCGAAAAGGACTATGACCTGCT
The DNA here is from genome assembly GCA_963767215.1 of uncultured Actinomycetota bacterium. Lineage (GTDB taxonomy): Bacteria > Actinomycetota > Actinomycetes > Streptosporangiales > Streptosporangiaceae > JAJYUU01. Next base: position 10,854 of record CAVYDE010000010.1, on the reverse strand, counting down.
GATCGAGTGGCATGCTGCCTTCCACGCCGAGGCGAACGCCGCTGGCGCCGAGGATCCGAGGCGGACCGTCGACAGCCGCCTGGCAAGTGCCGGGCTGCAGCTCTGGGAGGTCGACGGCGACCCGGTGGCGATGGCGGCCTGCACCCCCGACCTGGCTGGCGTCGTCCGGGTGCTTGGCGTCTACACACCGCCCGAGCACCGGCGACGCGGTTACGCGGGCGCCATCACGACGACGGTGAGCCAGGCAGCGCTCGCTGGCGGTGCCGCGGAAGTCGTGCTGTTCACCGACCTGGCCAACCCGACTAGTAACGCGCTTTACCAGCGCCTCGGCTACCAGCCTGTGTCAGACCGGGTGCTACTCGGCCTGAACGGCAGCGCTCTGGACCGCGATGCGGCGCACTGACCAGCAGGTTGTCACGCGAGCCTGTGCTGTCACGTCTTCAACAGCATGAGGATCGCGATAGCCGGCGGGACCGGCACACTGGGCAAGCACATCGCCGCGGAACTCTCCGCGCGCGGTCATGAGATCAGGATCTTGAGCCGCGGCAGCCGCGACTTCCCGGTTGACCTGGTCACGGGCGAGGGCCTGACTACGGCGCTGCACGGCTGCGACGTCGTGGTGGACGCCAGCAACGCCTCGGCACCGAAGCGGGCGGCGCAGGTTCTCATCGAGGGCTCGCGGCTGCTGCTGGCAGCGGAGCAGACCGCCGGTGTCGGCCATCACGTCTGCATCTCGATCGTCGGCTGCGAGCGCGTCCCCGTCGGCTATTACCGGGTCAAGGTCCAGCAGGAACAGGTCGTCGAGCAGGCTCTGGTGCCGCACTCGCTCGTCCGGGCGACGCAATTCCACGAGCTAGCCGCCGCCGCGCTGGCCGCGGCCGGCAAGTACCGCATCCTGCCGATCCCGACGATGCGAGTGCAGACGGTGGCTGCGGCCGAGGTTGCCCGCGCGGTCGCCGACGTGGCAGTGGCGGAGCCCGGCCTGGGCCGGATCCAGGTCGCCGGGCCACAGATCTGCACCGCGGCCGACCTGGCCAGGACGTGGAGATCGGTCACCGGACGGTCAGCCCTGCTGCTGCCGGTGCCGGTCCCCGGCGCGCTGGGCCGAGCGCTGAAGGACGGCGGACTGACCACCGATAGTCCGGACGTCCGCGGCGTCGTGACGTTCGCCGAGTGGCTGCGCGACAGTTAATCCGAACACTTTTTTGAACTCTGGCGCTAGCATCGAACTCATGAACGGGTTGTTGCAGGGTTCGCTACTCGATCTGACCGGCAGGCCGGGTCCTGGCCCGCTCGATGAACTCCGGCGCACTCAGCTCGCGCGCGGCGCCTGGGTCGACGTGCTTCCCGGCTGGCTGACCGGCGCGGACGAGTTGTTCGGCAAGCTGCTGGAGACTGTGTCGTGGCGCGCGGAGCGCCGCCGGATGTACGACCGGGTAGTCGATGTGCCGAGGCTGCTCTGCTTCTACGCCGAGGATGAGGAACTGCCGCATCCGCTGCTGACCGAGGCGAAGCACGTCCTGGACGAGCACTACGCGACCGAACTCGGCGAGCGGTTCGCGACCGCCGGACTTTGCCTGTACCGGGACGGCAGAGACAGCGTTGCCTGGCATGGCGACACCATCGGCCGCGGCAGTTCGGAAGACACCATAGTGGCGATTTTGTCGCTCGGCACTCCCCGGCCGCTGCTGCTGCGTCCGGCCGCCGGCGGCGAGCCGCCCCGCCGCTACGACCTCGGCCACGGCGATCTGCTGGTCATGGGGGGCAGCTGCCAGCGGACCTGGCAGCATGCGATCCCGAAGTCCGCGCGGCCTACCGGGCCGCGGATCAGCGTCCAGTTCCGCCCTCGCGGCGTCCGCTGAAGGACGCCCGCGGGCAAAGCTTGGCGAGCGGAATCGCAACGCGTAACGTCATAGCTGGCCAGTTGCCGCCAACGCGAAGGAGCGCCGCGTGATCACGCAAGCACAGGTCGGCGGGCAGTTGCCCGGGGCGCGTCCGCGGCGGCGCTGGCCGGCTGTACTGGTCGCAACTGCAGCCTCGGCCGCTGCCGCGATCGCCACCTGCGGCGTGGCCGCCGGGTCGGCCGCCGCGACTCCGGCCCGGACCACGTTACGGGCCTGGGGCACTAATAGCGCTGGTGAGCTTGGCCATGGCACGCGCAGCCCGTTCAGCGAGACGCCGGTCACCGTGCGGATACCCAAGGGCGTCATCGTGACCTCAGTGCGGGCAGGCTGCGATCACAGTGTCGCGCTCACCTCCGCCGGCCGGGTCCTGAGCTGGGGTGCGAACAACGAGGGCCAGCTGGGCATCGGTAACCACGCCGGGCACGACCGGCCCGTCTACGCCAAGCTGCCGAAGAAGACGAAGATAAGTTCCGTCCGGGCCGGCTGTGAGGACACCATCGCGCTCACCACGACCGGCCGTGTCCTGACCTGGGGGCTCGGCGTCGAGGGGCAGCTGGGCAACGGCAGCACGCGCAACCGGACGACCCCAGGCTATGTCCGCCTGCCCAAGGGCACCAAGGTCACCGGGATCAGCGCGGGCTGCCACGACAACCTCGCCGTTACCAGCCGGGGCCAGGTCCTGGCCTTCGGCCAGGGCCTGGAGGGCGAGCTGGGCAACGGCAGCACGCACAACAGGGACACGCCCGTCTATGTCCGGCTGCCCAAGGGGACCAAGGCGACGAGCGTCACGGCGGGCTGCCGGCACGATTTCGCCATGACGAACAACGGACTGTTCGGGTGGGGTTACAACGGCGATGGCGAGCTCGGCGACGGCAACACCATCAGCACCGACCGGCCGGTGGAGATCTTCTTCCTGACCCGCGGCCTCCCCCTCGGGCGGATCACCGGCCTGTTCGCTGGCTGCGCTCAGACCATCGCACTGTTCTCCCGCGGCGCGGTGCTGGCCTGGGGCGACAACGCGTACGGAGAGCTCGGCAACGGCAGCAACTCCAGCAGCGACAAGCCGGTCGGAGTCATGGTGCCGGGCGGAGACAAGGTGACCGCGGTCACCGCCGGGTGCCGCAGCAGCTTCGCTGTCACCACGCAGGGCCAAGTGCTGGCCTGGGGTTACAACGCCGAGGGACAGCTCGGAGAGGGGATCGGCATCAGTACAAATACGCCGGTGCCGGTATCGCTGCCGGCCGGCTTCGGCACCATTGCCATCGGCACCGGCCCGGGCGCGCAGCACACCTTCGTCATCGCCAAGGCAGGCTGACGGGATCTGCGGCAGCCTTCAGCCTGGAAACGACGACCCCGGCCGCCCGGTGCGGAGCCCTGGCCGCAAGGCTCATCGCAGGGTTGGCCGGCCGCTGACCAGGGCAAGGTAGCTGACATGACGGACGGGGACACGATGCCGCCCGTGGCCGAGCCGGGCAGCCTGCCCGGCGTGACCGCCTCGCCATATCCGCCGATCGCCGACTACGCATTCCTGTCTGACTGCGAGGTAACGGCGCTGATAGCGCCGAGCGGCGCGGTCGAGTGGATGTGCCTGCCGCGGATGGACAGCCCGAGCGTGTTCGGCGCGATCCTGGACCGCGATGCCGGACGGTTCCGGTTCGGACCCGCCGACCAGTCCGAGCCGGCCGACCGTCGCTACCTGCCGGGGACCATGGTGGTCGAGACCAGCTGGGACTGCGGCGAAGGCTGGATCGTGGTCCGTGACTGCCTGCTCATGGGACCGTGGCGACACGAGCACCCCGGCCGCAGTTCGCACACCAGGCCGCCCACGGACTATGACGCCGAGCACACGCTGCTGCGGACAGTCCGCTGCGTGCACGGAACCGCCCAGCTGATCATGGACTGCGAGCCGGTCTTCGATTACGGCAGGACCAGAGGTAACTGGCGCCACACAGATCGCGGCTACTACCAGGCGGAGATCTCGCCCGAGAGCGATGACATGGTCCTGACGCTGACTTCCGACGTCAGGATCGGCCTGGAGGGACCGATCGCGCGCTCGCGCACGCTGCTGCGGGAGGGCGAGACCCGGTACTGCGCGTTGTCGTGGGGCCGCCTCCCGCCGCCTGAGGATTACGACGAGGCCTACCGGCGCCTGGTGTGGACCGCGCACCACTGGCAGCACTGGCTGGCCCGCGGCGAATTCCCCGACCATCGCTGGCGCAGCCACCTGGCCCGCAGCGCGCTGACGCTGAAGGGCCTGACGTTCGCGCCAACCGGCGCGATTGCGGCGGCGGCGACGACATCCTTGCCCGAGACCCCGGGCGGCGAGCGGAACTGGGACTACCGCTACAGCTGGATCCGCGATGCCACCTTTGCGCTGTGGGGCCTGTACACGCTCGGCTTCGACTGGGAGGCCAGTGACTACTTCGCGTTCCTGGCCGAAGTCGTCGAACGCGACCGCGGCGACCTGCAGATCGTCTACGGCATCGACGGCCGGTGCGAACTCCCTGAGCAGACGCTCAAGCACCTGCATGGCTACCAGGGCGCCCAGCCGGTCAGGATCGGCAACGGAGCGTACGCACAGCAGCAGAACGATGTCTGGGGCGTCGTGCTCGACTCGCTCTACCTGCACACCAAATCCAGGGACCGGCTGGACGAGCGGGTATGGCAGATGGCCAAGCACCAGGTTGAGCACGCGCTCGACCACTGGCGCGAGCCCGACCGCGGCATCTGGGAAGTCCGCGGCAGCCCGCAGCACTTCACTTCCTCCAAGCTGATGTGCTGGGTGGCCGCCGATCGAGGCGCCCGGCTGGCCAGGATCCGAGACGACCCAGATGCCGCCAGGCGATGGCAGCAGGCCGCCGACACGATCCACGCCGACATCTGCGCGAACGCGGTCGACGACCGCGGTGTCTTCTGCCAGCACTACGAGACGACCGCGCTGGACGCCTCGCTGCTACTGATGCCGCTGCTGCGGTTCCTGCCGCCGGACGACCCGCGGATCCGGGCCACCGTGCTCGCTATCGCCGACGAACTGACCAAGGACGGACTGGTCCTGCGCTACAAGGTCGCGGAGACCGACGACGGGCTGTCCGGCGAGGAAGGCACGTTCACGATCTGCTCGTTCTGGCTCGTCTCGGCGCTCTCGGAGATCGGGGAGCACACCAGGGCCAGGGACCTGTGCGGGAAGATCTTGTCGTACGCCAGCCCGCTGCTGCTGTACGCGGAGGAGATCGAGCCCAGCTCGGGCCGTCATCTGGGGAACTTCCCGCAGGCGTTCACCCACCTGGCGCTTATCAACGCGGTGATGCACGTGGTCGAGCACGACGAGGAAGTGGCGCGGCGGGCGATCAGCGGCGCGACCGAGCGGCCAAGGCACCGCAGCAACGGCAAGGTGCGGCGGGACCGGCTCAGCTGACCCGCCGCCAGGCGCCCGCCACGGGCTCAGTCAGACGGCGCCTGCGCGAGTGCGCCCCACAGGTAGATTCGCTCGGTCGGGTGCTCCGCCGGGTACGGCGCGCGGACGTGCTGCCGCACGACGTCGAATCCGGCGGCGGCGAGCTGCGCGGCCAGATCCGCAGCCGACCAGAGGCTGGCCCGGAACTGCGCAGGCCGGCCGAGGAACTCCTCGCTGCTGATCTCCCCGGTGCCGCCGTGCACGGCGAGCAGCAGCACGCCGTGCGGCCGCAGTACCCGGCCGAATTCGGCCAGCGCCACCGGCACCTGCTGCCTCGGCAGGTGGATGACCGAATAGAACGCGACGATCCCGGCAAGCGAGCCAGCGGGAATCCCGAGCTCGCGCATGTCCGCGACCTCGAACCGCAGGTCCGGCTGACGGCGCCTGGCCACCTCGACGCAGCCGGCGGAGAGGTCAGTGCCGCTCACGTCGGCGCCCTGGTCGGCCAGATACCGGGTCACGTGCCCAGCCGAGCCGCACCCGACATCGAGCACCGGGCCGCCCCGGGTTGCGGCCGCGAACTCGTCGAGCAGCGCGCGGTCGAACGGCTTGACTGCCAGTTCGTCGGCGAACGCGGCCGCATACTCTGTCGCGACGGCGTCATAGCTCGCCGCCAGATCCGGCCACTCCGCGTCAGTCACCAGGCCATCATCCCGCGCGCAGGATAGGCGCGGTCAGGCAGGTAGGCCCGCCGTCACCCTTGATCGAGATCTCCGAGCCCTCGTAGACATGCACCTGGCAGCCCGCCAGCTCCAGCGCGGCCCTCGTCCGCGGGTTGCCGTCCAGCATCACCACCACGCCAGGCCGGACGGCCAGCACATTGCAGCCCATCGTCGCGTACTCGGCGTCAGGCACCGCGACGATCCGCACGCCGCGGGCTGCCAGCTCCTCCATCAGCGGCACCGGTGCGAGCGGCGGGTAGACGACTGCCAGGTCATCGGCGACGGGCGAGATAACCGACATCAAGTGCAGCACGTGGCCGGGACCGCGGTCGTGCGGCAGGTCCGCCGAGCCGACCGACACGCCCTCTACGGCCAGGATCTCCCTCAGCTGGCGCACCCCCTCGGCGTTCGTGCGGTAACTGCGCCCGACCAGCAGCGTTCGCTCGTCCAGCCAGATGATGTCGCCGCCGTCGGCGCGGGCCGAGCCGCCCAGCCGCCCGACCAGCGGCACGCCAGCTGCCTCGAGCGCCGCGCCGAGCAGCGGCGGTTCGCCGGCCCTGGCCGGCTTCGTCATCTGGAAGAGCACCGCGCCCCGGCCGGTCAGCATGCCGGCATCGCGGACGTAGGTGGCGTCCACCATCGCGCCCGCCGGCCCGGCCAGCTCGATGCCGCAGCCGAGGTCGGACAGTAGCTGGCACAGCCGGTCATGCTGACGCACCAGCAGCTCGGGGTCGGGTATCCGCCACCCCGCGCCGGCGAAGTCGCCGGAGACGACTGGCTGGCGCAATAACACCCGGCGCAGCGGCGCCACCATCGACCGGACGCCGAAGGCGGGCGTCACCGGTCGGGACCAGGCTGCGCGAGACCTTCTGCGGAGATCTCGATCCCCAGCAGCCCGGCCCGCCGCTTCCGCTCGCCGATCAGCCAGAAGATCAGCCCGCAAGCGATCATGACCAGCAGCGAGCCCAGGGTCACCACCTCAAAGAACACCCTGGATACCGACCAGTTGGCTTTGATCGAATAGGACTGCCCGAAGAGCTCGTTGATGGCGCCGGGCCAGACCAGGGTGATCACGGTGACCACCACGAACAGCTCAGTGATCAGCACCGCGGCCCAGGCGCCGACGGCTCCGCCGGGCACCCGGTAAGGCCGGTCGGCATCGGGGTGCTTGCGGCGCAAGATCGTGAGCGCCGGGAAGATGAACAGGTAGCTCAGTGTCGTGCTGGATATCGTCAGCGCCAGCATGATCTCGAAGAACCTCGCGAGGCTGCCGTTGGTGACGAGCAGCACCAGCACGCACATCGCAGACCCGACCACCCCGGAGGACAGGTTGACCGCGATCGGCGTGCCGAAACTGGTGAACCTGCCCATCCAGGATGGCGCGGCGCCATCCAGCGCCGCGATGGCCTGGGTGCGGTCAGCTCCCTCGAGCCAGACCGAGCCGCTGCCGAGCAGGGTCAGGATGACCAGCACCGCGAACACCACATCGAGCGGCCGCGAGTGCAGCACTCCGGCAACTGCCGAGTAGGCATCGACGAACCCGCCTACGTTCGACAGCGAGGCGCTCGGAATTACCAGCACGATGCCGAGAATGACCAGCCCGTACAGCAGGGCCGCGATCAGCCCGGCGCCGACGATCATCTTCGGCACGTCACGCTTGGGGTTGCGCATCTCCTCCGAAGCCCCGTTGGACAGCTCGAACCCGACCCAGAGGAAGACGATGATGCCGATCGCGGTGAGGAAGCCGTCGAGTGACGGCTTCAGGTCCGCGAACGTCGACGCGCCTGCTGGCCTGCCGTGCTGCACCAGGTAGGCGATGAACAACGCGGTGAAAATGGCTACGACCGCGATCTTGACGAACGTGCCGATGTTCGGGCCCCACTTGCCGATGCGGAACGCGATAATCGCGATGCCGACAGTGACCCAGATGAACGCCAGGCCGACGACGATCTCGGCGGCCGTGCTCATCTGCTTGCGGAGCACGAACTCATTGATGGTCTCGATCGTGGCCGCGCTGAGCGTGCCGCCCACCCACAGCGGATTGGACAGCCAGTACAAGATGGCCGTGACCGCGCCGGCCGCCCGGCCGAACGACATCCGGGCCCACTCATAGGGACCGCCCTCGACCGGGAACGCCGAGCCGAGTTCAGCGGTCAGCATCCCGTACGGGATCAGGAACAGCACCAGCGAGATGAGCAGCCAGGTGATGGCCTGCGCGCCGGCTTCGGCCGCCTGGGCGACGCTGTCCAGGCCGACGATGGCACACGCGGTGAACAGCACAAGATCGACGCGGCCGAGGACCCGGCGCAGCTTGGCCTTCTCCTGGATGGCGAGCGAGCCGTCGCTCGCGTATGCAGCCTCGGCGGCGGCCATGGCAGCTCCTCGGTACCCGGACATGGCAAACACGAGCATCTTTCTGCGACTGTAGATCGCTGGCGTCTCATCCGCCAGGGACCGTAATCGCATCAGAGCCGACGGGAGCCCGATGACTGACCCGAAGTTCGACGCCGACGGCGTCTTCGATGACGACTACCTCGACCTGTTCTACGGCCCGCTGGAGGAACGCAGCGACGCCGAGACCGACCTGGTCTGGCGGCTGCTCGATCTCCAGCCGGGCATGGAGGTCCTCGACCTGGCCTGCGGGCACGGCCGGATCGCCAACCGGCTCGCGGCACGCGGCTGCACAGTCACCGGCCTGGACGCGACCGAGATCTTCCTCCGCCGCGCCCGCGCGGACGCCGCGGACCGTGCGGTCAGCGTCGACTACGTCCTCGGCGACATGCGCGAGCTGCCCTGGCAAGGCAGGTTCGACCGGGTGGTCAGCTGGTTCACCGCGTTCGGCTACTTCGACGATGCGCAGAACCGGCAGGTGCTGGCCGAGATCGCGCGCGTGCTCAAACCGGGTGGCCGGGCATCGAGCTCAACAACTACCCGGCGCTGATGCGCGGCTACCTGCCATCCGTCGTCACCGAATACGGTCGCAGCCTCGTCATCGACCAGCACTTGTTCGACCCGCTGACGGGCCGCAGCATCGTCACGCGCAGGATCGTCCGCGACGGCACCGTGCGCGAGATCCCGTTCTTCACCCGGCTGTTCACCTTCCCTGAGCTCGGGGACTGGCTGCTCGCCGCCGGCTTCGGCGCGGCGGCCGGTTACGGCGAGGACGGCAGCCCGCTCACTGCCGCGCACCGCCGCATGATCACGATCGCGGTGAAGTGAGCGCGTGCTGTCCGCCCGGCGTCAGCCGCGCGCGATCGGCGCGGTCTTGGCCCCGGCCGCCTTGACCAGGTCAGCGGGTGCCAGCTCGATCTCCAGCCCCCGCTGGCCGGCGCTGCAGAAGACCGTGTCGTGGCCGAGCGCGGATTCGTCGACCACGACGGGCAGCCTGCGGCGCAGTCCGAGTGGCGCGATGCCCCCCGTTACGTAGCCTGATGCTTTTTCCGCTTGGACCGGGTCGGCCATGGCCGCCTTCTTGCCGCCGACCGCAGCCGCCAGGGCTTTGAGGTCGAGCGTGCCGGATACCGGGACGACAGCGACGGTCAGCACGCCGTCGACGTCGGCGACGAGGGTCTTGAAGACTCGCTGCGCCGGGACGCCGAGCGCCTCGCTGGCCTCCTGGCCGAAGGAGGCATGCCGCGGGTCGTGCTCGTAACGGTGCACGGCGTGCGCGATGCCCGCGCTGTCCAGCACGTCGATCGCCCGGGTACCGCCACGGCCAGCCACGCTGGCCAGGCTAGCCGCCGTGCCGCAAGACTAGGGCGGTGACCGCCTGGGTGCTGCACGTCGACCTCGACCAGTTCATCGCGGCTGTCGAGGTACTGCGCAGGCCCGAGCTGGCTGGCCGGCCTGTGGTCGTCGGCGGGGACGGCGACCCGGCCAAGCGCGGCGTCGTCGCCACCGCTTCGTACCAGGCCAGGGAACGCGGCGTGCATTCGGGACTGCCGATGCGCACGGCGCTCCGGCGATGCCCAGAGTGCGTCTTCCTGCCGGTGGACCGGGCAGGCCTACGAGGCGGCGTCCGACACCGTGATGTCGGTGCTGCGCAGCCTGGAGGCGGTGACTGAGGTGATGGGCTGGGACGAGGCGTTCCTCGCCGTCGACACCGGCGACCCTGAGGCGTTCGCCAGGCAGGTGCAGCGCCAGGTGAAGGTGGCTACTCAGCTGGACTGCAGCGTCGGCATCGGCCAGAACAAGCTGCAGGCCAAACTGGCGACGGGCTACGGCAAGCCGGCTGGCGTGTTCCGGCTGACCCACGAGACCTGGTTCGAGGTGCTCGGCGGCGAGCCGGCCAGCGCGCTGTGGGGCGTCGGCGCGAAGACCGCGGCCAAGCTCGCCGGGCTTGGCATCGCGACAGTGTCCGACCTGGCGACCGCGGACATCGCGGCGGTGGCCGCCAGGTTCGGCCCGACAATCGGGCCGTGGCTGGTGCAGACCGCTCGCGGCCTCGATCCGTCGCAGGTCACGGCGGAGCCCTACCTGCCGCGATCGCGCAGCCGTGAGGTCACCTTCCAGCAGGACCTGCAAGACTGGGACGAGGTCAAGGCTGAGGTCTCGGCGATAGCGCGGCGGGTGGCCGCCGACGTCGCCGCGGAAGGGCGGCCAGCGCTGCGAATCGTGGTCAAGGTGCGCTATAAGCCGTTTTTTACTAGCACGCACGGCGCGCTGCTGACCGAGCCGGCGAGCGACCCGGCAGCGATCGAGGCAGGCGCGCAGGCCGCCCTGCTGCACTTCACCGATCGGCGCCCGGTCCGGCTGCTCGGCGTGCGGGCGGAGTTCGCGGCGGACTGACCCGGCATGTCACAGGCCGTCGCGCTGCCTCGTCTTGACATGTGAT
>CAVYDE010000009.1:0-75268 GCA_963767215.1 uncultured Actinomycetota bacterium | reverse complement strand
GCGGCATGAGCGGGCTTCGGGCTTTGGCTACGGGAAGATTGCCGACCTCTCGCGGAAGTTACGCCGCGCTCGCTTGACACGCCAAAGCCCAGCCGGGACATCGGGCACGGTAGCCACCGATGCGAAGCGCCACTGCTTGCGGCCCGGGAGGTCGGTCACTGCTGGACGCCCGGTTCCTTAGACTGATTCGGTGATTAAAGGGATGGTTGTCCGCATTTCCAGTTTCTGCAGACCCCGGCTGAGGTCATGGCTGAGCTGGCTGATTCGGCGTGAGCCGAGCGATCGCTGGGCGCGGACGACCGGGACGGGCATCCTGATCGCTTCGCTGGGCCTGATCTGCTGGATCTTCTACCTTGGGTCGACGCTGCCCAATGCCGGCCCCGCGCAGGACTGGAGCACTGCCTCCCTGGCGGGGCTCGGCACATGGCAGTTGACCTGGGTCGGACTGGATGTCCTCGAGGTAGCCGGACTGGCAACGACTGGCTACCTGCTGCGACGCAGCCACCGCCAGACACGAACGGCGGCCCTGCTCGCCGCGCCACTGTTCGTCGTCGACGGGTGGTTCGACGTACTGACCGCCTCCAGCAGATCCGACATGGCCCTGTCGGTGGCGATGCTAGGTCTCGCCGAGCTACCCGTCGCGATCTTCCTCATACTGATCGCGCGCCGGGCTCGCGAATATGAGAATGACCCGCTCTGGCTATCCCGCCAGCCTCCTGGACACGCGCCCGGGCTTCCAGGCCGACCGCGCGGCGGCTGAAGATCTTTCTACATCTGGTCACTGGTACATACGGACCGCCATGGCGACGCTCGGTCATCGGCACGAGCGGGCGTGACCTAGGGGCTGAAGCAAACCGGACATAGCATCCTTACTCCGAGTCGTCGGCGTAGCGGTCGCGGTGCGAGGCAATGCGGTCAGAAGTGGCGGACGCCAAGGGTCACGCTGCAGGACTGGGACGGCACCGGCAGGGCTCGCTCGCTAGTGGAGGCTCGTCAGCTCGCTAGCCGCGATGCGACGATGCCGTCGCGGCCGTCGGCGGGCCGAGGCTCATATCCCAAGTTCTCGGTCCTGGGAGATGAGAATCCGGCCAGGGAGCGATCCCGGCTGCGACGTCCACTGGGCACCTTGCAACCCGCAGGACAAGACGTTGACAACATCAGCAGACGGGCCTGACCGGCAACGCCGATCGGTGGCCCGGAGCCAACTGTTATTCGAACTTGAATTCGCCGGATTTGCGGGAAGCGGAAGCTGTTGTTCCGCGGCGGCGCCTAGCAGGCGTTCGTGCCGCCGAAACGGCCCATGGTCCCCCGGCTCCTCAAGCGAAGGCTTGAGTCAGCGGGGCGTTGTGCCTGGTAGAACTGGTGGGCGGTACTGGGATTGAACCAGTGACCTCTTCCGTGTCAGGGAAGCGCTCTCCCGCTGAGCTAACCGCCCGAGGCGGAAGCGGGAATCGAACCCGCGTACAGGGCTTTGCAGGCCCTTGCCTAAACCACTCGGCCATTCCGCCACAGCCAGCCCCACAGGGAGCCGGACTGGTACCGAAGAGCCGAGCGGTCCGTCGGCTCGCATGACGGCTTCCGGCACCTCGAGCGGACGACGGGATTCGAACCCGCGACCCTCACCTTGGCAAGGTGATGCGCTACCAGCTGCGCTACGTCCGCATGCTGCCGGCCTGCCCTCGCCCGTGCGTAAGGGCACCGGTATGCGTTCAGAACTGTAGCCGATCCTGGCCATCGGGCAAACTCGGCTACCCGTAAACAGCCTCGATCAGGCGCCCGCGGACGGACTCGCGGCCGACTCGCCGACGGCGTCCGGATAGCCCTTGCCACGGCCGCCTGTTGCGCTAGCGTCGAAGACGTGGCTGTCTGGATCAACGGGGAGCTGCTCCCCGACAACGAGGCCAAGGTCTCGATCTTCGATCACGGGCTTGTGGTGGGCGACGGAGTCTTCGAGACGGTCAAGGTCGCCGGCGGCAAACCCTTCGCGCTGAGCCGGCACCTGGCCAGGCTCGGCCGGTCGGCGGCGGGCCTGGGCCTGCCCGAGCCCGACCTGGAGCAGATCAGGGCAGGCGCGCTGGCCGTCAGTCGAGGCGTCCGATCCGGTTCCCGCTGGCCCGGATGCGCATCACCGTGACCGGCGGGATTGCGCCCTCTTGGATCGGAACGTGGTGGTTCGCCCGTCACGGCCATCGTGGCGCTCGCCGAGCAGAAACTCGCCTGCCAGCTCTGTCGACGTGGTGGTCGTGCCCTGGCCGCGCAACGAACTCGGCGCTCTGTCCGGCCTGAAGACCACGTCCTACGGGGAGAACGTGCGCGCCCTCGCATATGCGGCCGAGCATGGCGGCAGTGAGGCGATCTTCGCTAATACCGCGGGGAATCTTTGCGAAGGCACTGGTACCAATGTCTTCGTGGTGAGCGGCGGCCGGCTCGTAACTCCGCCGCTAGCCTGCGGGATGCCTGGCCGGAGTCACCAGGGCGCTCGTGCTGGAGTGGGTTGGCGCAGCGGAGGAAGATATGCCGGCGGCTCAGCGCTGGCAAATGCTGATGAAGCATTCCTAACCGGGACAACCAGGGACGTGCAGCCGATCGCATCATGTAAATGGCGTGAAGCTTGCTGGCAGTACCCGGTCCTATCACCAGAAAGGCTGCCGGAGGTATTTGCCATGCGGGCGGCGGAATCGCCCGATCCGTGAAAAGGCCATGCCGTAACGGCATGGCCTTATTTCACGCGCAATTGACTGGTTATGCGCGCCAGAGCAGCTCGTCGAGCTCAGTGTCGACGTCGATGTAGTCACTCTCGTGGCCTGGCGCGATGACCTCGTAGGTCCGGCTGAGGAACGCGGCAGTCGAGCTGCGCGGTGCCTCGAAGTGGGCCTCGCCGAACGGGGACGACAGCGCGATGTTCAGCAGTTCGTGGCCGTGCTCGTCGGCGGGCCAGACCTGGACGTCACCCTCGCCGGCCGGGCCTTCCAGGCCGACGGCCAGCAGGTCACGGGCGAAAATCCACTCGACGGGCTCGTCAGTGCCGACGTGGAACGCCATGCGGATCGCGTACGGGTCCTCGGCGCTGTAGTAGAGGCTGGCCACGAGCGGGACGGATCCGTGGTCGGGAACCACCAGACTGAGGCCGAGTTCTGCGGACACGGTCGCGCTGCTGTTCATCATCGGGTCAGACCTTTGCCTTGTCGTGTCCCGGATTGCCGGGCTTCACATATTGGTGCGCGGTTGCCCATCACTTATGACGCGCGGGGGCCCGCGGAATTGTCATCGCGGGGTTTGATTCCGCGAATGGAGGCGCTCGTAACCTCGGTCACCGATCAACAAACCGGCTACGACCTGGTCAAACGCTTCTCGATGTAAAACACCGTTTTAGACGCCGGAACTTCCCCGTGGGTAACAAGCGATCAATGTGACCTTCGTCTCATGAGATCCCGTGAAGACCCGGTACCGCACGCTGAGCCAAGCACACGATATACGACAGTCAGTATTTGCCAGACTTTCGCAGGAAACAAGTCCACAGATTGTTGTTATTAGATCAGATTAGATATTGCCGTATTTCATAAAGTGCCGGAGTCGGACGGTTATCCGTACTTTGTCCACAGGCTGGCATCGGCTGCGCAGCCGACCGCCGAGGATGTCGACGGCGGAAGCGGCAAGGGTGCCCGCAGCAGCACGTCAAGGCGAGCGTCGAACTCCGGCTGGCGTCGGCCGCACTGCGGCGAGGTTTGCGGGCTAGCCGGGCGGATCAGCCAGATCGCTCCCGCGCGGTTAGCCGGCCGTCGTGGTCAGCCCGGCCCGTAGTGGCCGGCGGCCGTCGTGGTTGGCTGCCGGGCCTCCGTTGGTCAGCGGCCCCGTCCGTCAGCGCAGAGCGGGCCAGCCCGGCCATGCGCTACGCTGAGATCGCCTTGCGGCAGGGAGTATGCGGCCGCGGCGGCACGGGCGATTGGCTCAGCGGGAGAGCGCCTCGTTCACACCGAGGAGGTCACTGGTTCGATCCCAGTATCGCCCACCCGATCAGTCAGCCTGGACTCGCGCGCCTTGGGTTTGCTGTGCGCTGCCGATGAGGCGGAAAGCCGCCTAGCCCGATCAGACCGCCGAAAACTGCCGCCCGGCCAGGCTCCTCGTTACTCATCGTTTACGCACCTGATGGCTTCATAGGTTTTTGCCTCGGGTACGGAGGTAACGCTGAGTAACTAGACTGGCACAGACGGCAGAGCCTTCCATGAAGCTCGTGTCTGACCGCTCGTGCCAAGGGGACTGGGGGCGGTGTGTTCGGAGCGGGACGGCCCGGCAATGAGCCAGAAGGCAACGGGCCTGAGGAGGCCGGCGACTCTGCAGATTCCGCTAAACCTGAGGGCCCAGCCCAGCCCTACGCCCGGCCCGGACGGGCGCCATGCCAGGAAGGCGCATCGTGGCTATCGCCGCCGCCGCCGCCGCGGTCATAGCAGCGGGCGTAGCCATCGCGGTATCGCACAAGTCCCCGTCTCAGTCCGCGGATGCAGTGGCCGGATCGACCGGCGGCCAGGTCGCGGCCGGGCCTATCCAGCTGGCATCGATTACCCCGGCTAGCCACACGAAGGGCGTGGACGGGGCCGCGCCGATCATCGTGACGTTCTCCGCGCCGATGTCGACGAAGTCGCCAGACCCCACCCTGCGGCCCGCCGTGCCCGGTACCTGGACCACCAATGGTCATTCGCTGATGTTCACGCCGTCGGCGGCCTTCAGCCAGTCGACCAAGATCACGGTCTCGGTGCCGGCCGGCCCAACGGCGTGCGGTCCGCCGCTGGCGGCCTGCTCACCGCCTCGGTGACGGAGCACTTCACCACCGGTACCTACTCCCAGCTGGCGCTGTCGGAAGCGCTGGTGCAGCAGGGCTACCTGCCCATGTCTTTCTCCCCCAGTACCGCGGGGGGAACGAGTACCTCTGCGACGGGTGGCGACCCCGCCAGCCAGACGCCGGCTGGCATTGCCTATAACCCGCCGGCGGCACCTTCAACTGGGATTCTGGTTATCCGCGGACGCTGCACCGGCTGTGGTCACCGAACCATGCGAACTCGCTGCTGGCCGGCGCGGTGATGGCGTTCCAGTCCGAGCACAACCTAACGATCAACGGCCAGCTCACGGCACAGTTCTGGAAGGACTTGTTCCGGGCCAGCGTCCGCGGCCAGCGCAATCACAACGGCTACACCTACGCGATCGCCAGCAAGTCGCTGCCGGAGTCGCTGACGATCTGGCACAACGGCCGCAGAGTGATGCGCACCCTGGCCAACACCGGCATCCCGGTGTCACCGACCGTCGACGGGACTTTCCCGGTGTACGAGAGGTTCCGGTTCCAGATCATGCGCGGCCACAACCCGGATGGCAGCGCCTACGCGGACCCGGTGTCGTTCGTCTCGTATTTCAACGGCGGCGACGCGGTGCACTACTTCCCGCGGGGCTCGTATGGCTTCCAGCAGAGCCTGGGCTGCGTTGAGCTGCCCTACGACGCTGCTCAGCATGCATATCCCTTCCTGACCTACGGCTCCCTGGTCACCGTCACCGGCTGAGGTCCTGGGCCGCGCCCGAGAACAGCCCTACGCTGCGAGCGCTGCCGCCCCTGCAAGCAACCGCCGGCACCGCGACGACGCGGTGCCGGCGGTGTCATATGGCGGGCTACCGTCGACAAGCAGCCGGATGCTGGTGGCTTCGAACCCAGCCTGCCGCCCGTCGTTTCGGCGCCGCCGGCCTGGGTAGCGCACTGGCGACGCGGTCCTGAACCGGTGGTGATGCCCCGCTTAACCATGTCGGTCCTAGTCCGAACCTGTATCCGTTTCTTTATCTGGTCCGGCCCGAGACGTCGCTAGGGCCAATTAGAGTCGCAGATAAGGATGTCCTGGTCTACATCAGGCGACCCCAAGCCGCCCGTACGGACTGGTCGGGCAGATGACGGCGATACGAGGGAGCCCCCGTTGTCCTCACTGACGCGTTTCCGCGGCCGGGTCATGGCCGTGGGCGGCGTTATCGCCCTCTTGCTGGTCGCCGGCGTCTGGATCGCCCTGAATCACGCCTCCGCGCAGCCTGCGGCCGGCACCAAGCCGAGGCCGACTTCCAGTCCGTCGGCGACGGTGCCTGCCGGCCCGTTGCAGCTCGTCTCGTCGAGCCCTGCCGCGGGTACCAAGGGCGCGAACGGCGCCGGGGACATCAAGATTCAGTTCTCGGCCCCGGTGGCTGCCGGGTCGCCGATGCCGACGCTGAAGCCGGCTATCCACGGCACCTGGCAAGGCGTCGGCACCGACACACTCGAATTCGTGCCCGCGACCGGCTTCGGACAGCTCACCCATGTCCAGGTGCGCATACCTGGCGGACCGCTCGGAATCAGGACGGCGCACGGCAGCCTGCTGCCGCAGTCGACCAGGCTGAAGTTCGAGACCGGGACGTACTCGAGCACCCGGCTGGCCCAGCTGCTCGCCCAGCTCGGTTACCTGCCGCTGACGTGGACCCCGGCAGCGGGGGCAACCGCCCCGGCGGCCACCGACACGCAAGCGCAGCTCAGCGCGGCATTTGACCCGCCACAGGGCGCCTACACCTGGCAGGCCGGCTGGCCGTCGGAACTGAAGACGTTCTGGCAGGGCGGGGCGGAGTCCGGCCTGGTCATGAAGGGCGCCGTGATGGCCTTCGAGTCAGAGCAGAGCATGGCAATTGACGGCATCGCAGGCCCGGCCGTCTGGTCCGCGCTGCTCAAGGCCGTGGCGGCCAACCAGATGAACAAGAACGGCTACAGCTACGCCCTGGCCAAGGAAGGCAACCCGGAGACCCTGACGGTCTGGCACAACGGCAAGATCATCATGCACAGCCTGGCCAACACCGGAATAGGCGTGGACCCGACGACCCTCGGGACGGCTCCGGTGTACCTGAAGTACTACTTCCAGGTGATGAAGGGGAAGAACCCGGACGGCAGTAAGTACGCCGACCCGGTCTACTACGTCTCCTACTTCCGGGCGGGCGAGGCCGTGCATTACTTCAACCGCGGATCCTACGGCTGGCCGCAGAGCCTCGGCTGCGTTGAGCTGCCGTGGAGCAACGCCAAGTTCATCTGGAAGTACCTGCCATACGGCTCCCTGGTCACCGTCGCGCCTGGCAGCCAGACGCCGGCGAGCAGCCCACACGCCGCCTAGCAGGCCTGTCTGGCACTTCTCTGTGTCCTTCGCTGGCCGCGGGCCGGCGCGGCCGGGCAGGCGTCGATAGCATGCAGGCACGGGGCGTCCTCTCGCCGAGCCCCTCCCACCACTCGAAGGAGCCAGCCGTGCCTGCCGACAAGCTTCACATCACACTCGCCGGAAGCGAGCATGTGGTGGAAGAGGGCACGACGGCCGGCCTGGTGCTGGCCGACCGGGACCCGGACAGCAACCCTGTCGCGGCCAGGGTCAACGGTGAGCTGCGCGACCTTGCCCACGTGCTGGCCGACGGCGACCTGCTCGAGCCAGTCGGCATCGGTTCCGCGGAGGGCCTGAACATCCTGCGGCACTCGGCCGCGCACGTCATGGCGCAGGCGGTGCAAGCACTGTTCCCGCAGGCCAAGCTCGGCATCGGGCCGCCGATCGAGAATGGCTTCTACTACGACTTCGACGTTACCGAGCCATTCGGCCCCGATGACCTGAAGGCCATCGAGCAGAAGATGCGTCAGATCGTCAAGCAGGGCCAGCGCTTCAGCCGCCGCGCGGTCAGCGACGACGACGCCCGCTCGGAGCTAGCCGGGGAGCCGTACAAGCTCGAGCTCATCGGCCTGAAGGGCAAAGGCGAGGCAGACCAGGGCGACTCCGGGGAGTCAGTCGAGGTCGGCGGCGCCGAGCTGACCATTTACGACAACCTAGATCCCTCGACGGGCGAGCTGTGCTGGAAGGACTTGTGCCGCGGCCCGCACCTGCCGACCACGAGGAACATCCCGGCCTTCAAGCTCATGCGCTCCGGCGGCGCGTACTGGCGGGGGAGTGAGCGCAACCCTCAGCTGCAGCGGATCTACGGCACCGCATGGCCGTCCCGAGATGCCCAGGACGACCACCTCAAGCTGCTGGCGGAAGCCGAGAAGCGCGACCACCGCAAGCTCGGCACGGAGCTTGACCTGTTCTCGTTCCCGACCGAGATCGGCAGCGGCCTGCCTGTCTTCCACCCCAAGGGCGGCATCATCCGCAAGACGCTGGAGGACTACTCCCGCAAGCGGCATGAGGAGTCCGGCTACGACTTCGTCTACACCCCGCACATCACCAAGTCGAACCTGTTCGAGACCTCCGGCCACCTGCAGTGGTACGAGGAGGGGATGTACCCGCCCATGGAGATGGAGGGTGCGAGGTACTACCCGAAGCCCATGAACTGCCCGATGCACATCCTGATCTACGCATCGCGCGGCCGTTCCTACCGTGAGCTGCCGCTGCGGCTGTTCGAATTCGGGACCGTCTACCGGTTCGAGAAGTCCGGGGTGGTGCACGGACTGACCAGGGCGCGCGGCTTCACCCAGGACGACTCGCATATCTTCTGCACGCCCGAGCAGCTGCAGGACGAGCTAGCCAGCCTGCTGGACTTCGTCGTCGGCCTGCTGCGCGACTACGGACTGACCGAGTTCGAGGCCGAGCTGTCTACCAGGCCAGAGAAGTTCGTCGGCGAGATCGCCGAATGGGACAAGGCCGAGGCGGCGCTGAAGTATGCCATCGACAAGTCCGGCCTGCCGTACGTGATCGCCGAAGGCGAGGGCGCGTTCTACGCTCCGAAGATCGACGTGCACGTCAAGGACGCGATCGGCCGCCGCTGGCAGCTGTCGACCCTGCAGGTCGACTTCCAGGAACCAGGCCGCTTCGGCATCGAGTACCAGGCAGCCGACGGCAGCCGCCAGCGCCCCTACATGATCCACCGCGCGTTGTTCGGCTCCATCGAGCGGTTCTTCGGCATCCTGACCGAGCACTTCGCCGGCGCATTCCCGCCCTGGCTGGCTCCGGTCCAGGTCGTCGGCATCCCGATCTCGGACGCGCACGCTGACTACCTCCAGACAGTCGCGACGCGACTGCGCGAGCACGGCATCCGGGTCGAGGTGGACACCAGCGACGACCGGATGCAGAAGAAGATCCGCACCGCGCAGCGGCAGAAGGTGCCTTACATGCTGCTGGCCGGTGATGACGACGTCGCCGCCAGCGCAGTTTCCTTCCGCTATCGCAACGGCGAGCAGAAGAACGGGGTCCCGGTCACCGACGCCATCGCGGAGATCACGGGCGCGGTCGCGAGCCGGATCCAGGTCTGACGCCGGTGCACGACCGCGTGCCCGGACCAGAACAGCTGGATCCCGCTCGGGAGAATGTCCCGCCGGCCAGGGAGGCCGAGCTCGAGGAGTCGTATGAGATCGCGCCGGACGGTCTGCAGCGGCTGTGGATGCCGCACCGGCTCGCTTACATCAAGGGCGAGGGCAAGCCGGCCGACGGCAGCGCCGCGCTGTGCCCGTTCGACGAGATGCCGAAGCTGAGCGACGCCGACGGGCTGATCGTCGCCCGCGGCACGACGGTGTACGCGGTGCTGAACCTGTACCCGTACAACAGCGGGCACCTGATGGTCGTTCCGTACCGGCACGTGGCGGACTACACCGACCTCACCGACGCCGAGACCGACGAACTCGGTGACTTCACCAAGCGCGCGATGGGTGCGCTGCGAGACGCCTCGCAAGCCCAGGGCTTCAACATCGGCATGAATATGGGCGGCGTGGCGGGCGCCGGGATTGCCGGGCACCTGCACCAGCATGTCGTGCCGCGGTGGGGCGGCGACGCTAACTTCATGCCCGTCGTCGCGCGCACCAAGGTCCTGCCGCAACTTCTCGCCGAGACGCGCACCGTCCTCGCCGACGCCTGGCCCGCCAAGGCCTCAGCCTGACGGTCGGCAGCTCGTTCGGGTTGAGGCTGGCGTGGTGACGCCGGCGGCCAAGCTCGCGCGCTGCCCGGCCTGTGCGCCGCTGCGACCGCCCCGAGTCGCCGGTTGGACCCGGCAAACCGGACTTATCGACCGCTCCCCTCGGTCTCACGGTCACTTTTCATCGGTTTCGGTCGTCAGACGAGGCAGCTGTGTCGCTTTTGTGGAGCCGAATCCAATGAATAGTCAGCGATCCCTGACGACGAGGCGGCGTTTCGTCGACGGAGAGGCGCCGCCCGCCTGCGGAGGGGTGCCGCGCGCCTGCGGAGGGGTGCCGCGCGCCTGCGGAGGGGTGCCGCGCGCTGGCGGAGGGGCGCCGCGCGCGGAGGTTGCGCGCGGTTAGGCGCAGCGCGCAGTTGGGCGTTGCGCCCGCGGCACCGGCCCCGTCGACTACGTTCCCGTCCTAGGCCTTTTCTGCGGCCGCCACCTTGTCGGCCAGGTGCGAAGGCAGTGGCTCGTAGCGCAGGTAGGACCTGGTGAACGAGCCGGTTCCGTGCGACATCGAGCGCAGGTCGATCGCGTACCTGGTCACCTCGAGCTCGGGGATCTCCGCCTTGACCAGGGTTCGGCCGCCGGGTACCGCCTCGGTGCCGAGGACACGGCCGCGGCGCGAGGACAGATCGGACATCACCGCGCCGACGTAGTCGTCGGCGACGAGGATCGACACCTCGTCAACCGGTTCCAGCAGCAGGACCTGCGCCTTGGCGGCCGCGTCCCGCAGTGCCGCCCGCCCGGCTTTCTGGAACGCCATGTCGGAGGAATCCACCGAGTGCGCCTTGCCGTCGTAGAGCGTCACCCTGATGTCGACCATCGGATAGCCGGACAGGACGCCCTGCTCCATCTGCGACCTGATGCCCTTTTCCACCGAGGGAATGAACTGGCGCGGGACGACGCCGCCGACGATCTTGTCGACGAACTCGAGGCCGCCGCCGGAGTCCAGCGGCTCGACCTCGATGTGACAGATGCCGAATTCGCCGTGGCCGCCTGACTGCTTCACGTTGCGGCCAAGGCCTTGTGCCTTGCTGGCCACCGTTTCGCGCAGCGGAACCCGCAGCGGCACAGTTTCCACCGCCACGCCGTACCGGCTGGACAGCCGGTCGAGCGCAAGATCAGAGTGCGCCTCGCCCATGCACCACAGCACGAGCTGATGTGTCTCGGCGTTGTTCTCCAGCCGCAGCGTCGGGTCCTCGGCGACGAGCCGGGCCAGCGCTTGCGACATCTTGTCCTCGTCGGCCTTGGACTTGGCCTGGATGGCCACCGGGAGCAGTGGTTCCGGCATAGCCCAGGATTCCATCAGCAGCGGCTTGTCCTTATCGGACAGCGTGTCGCCAGTCTCGGCGGTGCTGAGCTTGGCCACCGCGCAGATGTCCCCCGCCGCGCAGCTCGCCACCGGGCGCTGTTGCTTGCCGAGCGGCGAGGTGATCGCGCCAAGTCGTTCGTCGACGTCGTGGTCGGCGTGCCCGCTGGCCTCGCGACCGTGTCCGGAGACGTGGACGGTGGCGTCAGGCCGCAGCGTGCCGGAGAAGACCCGGACCAGGCTGACCCGGCCGACGTAGGGGTCGGACGTGGTCTTCACGACCTCCGCCAGCAGCGCGCCGTCCGGATCGGGCTTGATGCCGTTCACGGGCTTGCCGTCGGCCGTGGTCACGGTCGGCATGGGGTGCTCATCTGGCGCCGGGAATGCCTGAGTGATGACCTCGAGCAGCTCTTCCATGCCGATGTGATGCGGCGCCGAGGTTGCCAGCACCGGGTAGAAGCTGCCGCGCGCGACGGCTTTCTCCAGGTCCTCGATCAGGCCCTTGACATCGATGTCCTCACCCGACAGGTAGGAGTCCATCAGGGTCTCGTCTTCGCTTTCCTGGATGATCGCCTCGATCAGCGCGCCGCGGGCCTCCTCGACCCGGTCGGCCTGGTCACCGGGGATGTCGGTGTCGGCCCGGCTGCCGCCGGTGTAGTCGTAGAAGCGCTGCGAGAGCAGCCCGATTAGGCCCTGCACATTGCCCTGGCCGTCGCCGACCGGCAAGTAGAGCGGCGCGACCGAGTCACCGAAAGCGTCTCGGCAGGCTTGCAGCGCTTCGTCGAAGTCACCGCGCTGATGGTCGATCTTGGTAATGACCACGGCGCGGGGAGTGCCGACGGCGGCGCATTCGTCCCAGAGCATCTGCGTCAGGCCGTCAATGCCGTCCGCCGCCGAGACGGTGAACAGGGCGGCATCGGCCGCCCGCAGTCCGGCCCGCAGGTCGCCGGTGAAGTCGGCGTAACCGGGGGTGTCGAGCAGGTTTACCTTGACAGTGCCGTGCACGAAGGGCACCAGGGTCAGGTTGACCGAGCGGCCTTGCCTGACCTCTACCTCGTCGAAGTCGCTGACGGTGCTGCCGTCCTCGACCCGGCCTTCGCGCTGAATCGTGCCGGTCGTGACCAGGAGGGTCTCGGCCAGCGTCGTCTTTCCTGCACCTGAGTGGCCGACCAGCACCACGTTGCGCACGCTCTCGGGCTGGCCGGCCATTGATGTCCGGCCGGCGGCTCCTGCTGCGTGAGACCTATCCGGCATCCGCATCGCCTCCTGAAACGCTGAATTAGGTTCTTACCCGTTCCGTCCTTGCTTCTTAGGTCGCTGGCCGCACGGACTTCCCCATCCGGCTCCGGTGCCGTCGGGCCGTCGCCGCTGTTTGTCGCCGTGCGGTCTGCTACTGCACGCTCAGCCTTTACCTGACGGTCGTGGATAACAAGTCCCTGGCCGGAATCACCGGGACTGATCAGATCTGTCCCGCGGGGTTCCGATCCTGGCCGGGGGCTTGGCGCCAGTAAGATCAAGCCGCCATGCTCAAAGTGTTGCGGCCAGCGATCGCCCGCGTGCTGACACCGGTTGGCCAGCTACTGGCCAGGACCCCGGTGACTCCGAACGCGCTGACGATCGCGGGCACGATCGGGATGTCCGCCGGGGCGCTCTGGCTGTTCCCGACCGGGCATCTGTTCGCCGGCGTCGTCGTCTGCACCTGCTTCGTGCTGACGGACATGCTGGACGGCACCCTGGCGCGGATTAAAGGGACAACGGGGAAATTCGGCGCGTTCCTCGACTCGAGCATGGACCGGGTCGCAGACGCCGCCGTGTTCGCCGGACTGGCGATCTGGTTCGTGCGCGGCGGGGACGACCGGGTATTGGCCGCGGTGGCGCTGTTCTGCCTGGTGGCTGGCGCGCTGGTGTCCTATGCGAAGGCGCGGGCCGAGAGCCTGGGGCTGACATGCGACGTTGGCTTCGCCGAACGCACCGAACGGCTGCTCATCGGGCTTCTTGCCACCGGCCTGTCGGGTCTTGGCGTACCGTATGTCCTTCCTGCAGGGCTGTGGCTGCTGGCTGCCGTCAGCGCCTTCACCTTCGGTCAGCGGGTGCTGGCGGCCCGCCGGTCGGCCGCCGAACTGGCTGTGCAGGAGGCCGCCGCTGCGGAAGCCGAGCCCGCGGCCACAGATGAATGGGCGGCCCGGCGCGATGCCGGGTCGGGAGGATAAGGGACATGCCAGGACTCAAGGACAGGATCACCGACGTCGGTTACGGCGCCGGCTGGAGCCTGGTCTGCCGGCTGCCCGAGCACTGGGCCGCCAGGGCGTTCCGGTTCTTTGCCGATCTTGCCTGGCGCCGGCAAGGCCCGCGGGTGCAGGTGCTGGAGGCCAACCTGGTACGCGTCCTCGGCCCGGACGTTGACGGCGGGGTCTTGCGGGACGCGTCCAGAGCGGTGATGCGGAATTACGGAAGGTACTGGCTGGAGATCTTCCGGCTGCCGGTACTGCCGGTGGAGCGCCTGGTCGACGGCATGTACGACGAGGGCAGCAGGCACGTGATCTTCGACGCTGCGGCGTCTGGCCGCGGCGTCGTGATCGGCATTCCGCATATGGGCAACTGGGATCAGGCAGGCGCTTGGATCATCGCCACCGGGGCAGGCTCTTTCACTACGGTGATGGAACGTCTGGAGCCTGAGACGGTCTATAAGCGGTTCGTTGCCTTCCGCGAAGGCCTGGGCATGGAGGTGCTCCCTGCAAGTGGCGGTGCCAGGCCCTTCGGTGTGCTCGCTCAGCGGCTGCGCGCGGGCAAAATCGTGGTGCTGCCCTGCGACCGGGATGTCACCGGCACCGGCATCGAGGTGGACTTCTTCGGGGAGAAGGCCAAGATGATGGCCGGCCCTGCGGCGCTGGCGGTGCAGACGGGCGCCTGTCTTCTGCCTGCGGTGTTGTGGTTTACCGAGGACGGCTGGGGCGTCGACATCGGCAAAGAGATCCCGCAGCCTGCCGAGGGCACCAGGCCGGAGAAGATTGCTGCCATGATGCAAGACATGGCCAGGTTCTTCGAAGACGGCATCCGCGAGCATCCGCACGACTGGCTGATGCTGCAGAAGGTCTTCGTCGCCGACCTGGATCCGGCCAGGCAGTCCGCAGCCGCCGCGCGGGCGAAGTCCAACGGCCAGGCGCCTGATCCTCCGTCCGAGCCGCCGCAGGCGGCGCCATGAGGATCGGGATCGTTTGCCCGTACACCTGGGAGGTTCCCGGCGGCGTCCGCGAGCACGTCAGCGGCCTGGCCGAGGCGCTGATAGACCTCGGGCACCAGGTATCGGTGATCGCGCCGGCGGATGACGACGCCGTGCTGCCGAGCTACGTGGTGCCTGCTGGCCGGGCTGTGCCGGTGCCGTACAACGGCTCGATCGCCAGGCTTGCTTTCGGCTTCGTGTCGGCCAGCCGGGTGCGGCGCTGGCTGAAGGACGGCGACTTCGATGTGCTGCACGTGCACGAGCCGGCCGCGCCGAGCCTGTCGCTGCTGGCGTGCTGGGTCGCGGACGGCCCGATCGTGGCGACAATGCACGCGGCGATGCCGCGGTCGCGCGCGCTGCACGTTGCGCAGCCGATCCTGGCGTCCGCGCTGGAGAAGATCAGCGGCCGGATCGCCGTCGCCGAGCCGGCCAGGAACACCCTGGTCGAGCACCTCGGTGGCGACGCCGTCCTGATCCCGAATGGCGTCAACGTCGGCAGGTACGAGAAGGCCGAGCCGCTGCCTGGCTTCCCCGGCACTGGCGGCACCCTGGGCTTCCTCGGCCGGACCGACGAACCGCGCAAGGGCCTCGACATCCTGCTGGCCGCGTTCGCGCTGATGGCACCGCAGCGGCCCGACCTGCGGTTGCTGATCGCCGGCCGCGGCGACCCTGAGGAGGCCCTCGATCAGGTACCCGCTGCCTACCGGGACCGGGTCGTGTTGCTCGGACAGGTGAGCGATGCCGACCGGGTCCGGATGCTGCACTCCGTCGACGTGTTCTGCGCGCCGAACACCGGTGGCGAGAGCTTCGGTTACGTGCTGGTTGAGGCGATGGCCGCAGGGGCACCCCTGGTGGCTAGCGACATCGACGCCTTCCGGCAGGTGCTGCGGGGCGGCGAGGCTGGTGAGTTGTTCCCGGTCGGTGACGCGGCGGCGCTGGCCGCAGCCGCTGGCCGGCTGCTGGATGACCCGGCCAGGCGCGCCACGCTGGCGGCCGCGGCCTCGGCGGCGGTCAGGGAATTCGACTGGTCGGTGGTAGCTCGCGACGTGGTCAGGGTCTACCAAGCGGTAGTGCCCGCCGCCGGCCGGGTCGGCGTCGCACTATTACCGCGATGACCAGCATCATCGTCATTGCCGTTCTGGCCATCATCGGGGTTTACATCTCCTGGCGCGCCGGACGCCTGGACCGGCTGCACGCCAGGCTCGAGGCGGCCAGATTCGCCCTGGACGCGGCGCTCGTTCGGCGCAGCTCCATCGCGCTGGAACTTGCCGCTTCCGGATTCCTGGACCCGGCGACCAGCGTGCTGCTGGCCGGCGCCGCGCACGACGCCAGGTCCGCGCAGGCCGCCAGGGAACTGCCGGAAAGCGATCTGACCAGGGCCTTGCGCGCGGTATTCAGCCAGCCAGACTTCCGCGCCCTGCTGGCCGGCCGGGAAGGCGCCGAGGAACTGCTCACCGAGCTGGAGAGTGCCTCGCATCAGGTGTTCCTCGCCCGCAAGTTCTACAACGACGCGGTCGCCGCGACCCAGCACGCCAGACAGCGCTGGCTCGCGGCCGCGCTGCGGCTGGCCGGCCGCGCGCCGGTGCCCGAGTTCTTCGAGATCGACGATTCGCTTGTTCAGACCGGCGGCGCGGGCGGCGGCCCGCCCGCCGACCTCCCGCACCTGACGACCTAAGCGGGCCACGCCGGGGACGCGGCTGGCCTCACGCCGCTGGCCTGTCACGTCCCGCGGCATTGATCGAGGTAATCAGCGCATAGGACTGACTTCCTCGATCAATGACTGGATTGCCACAGAACCAGCCCCAGGTGCTCGCGCTGCGGTCCAGTGCGATCTCAACTGGTCCAAGGCGCTGATCGCAGAAGCGGTCCTGACTCACGCGGCCTATGGCATCGGCTGAGCCAGATTGCTATCGTTAAGTGTGGCTCAGTAGAGAAGCGCTTCTGCAGATCTGCGAGAAGTGCTACCCCGTGGAGGCTGCCG
Organism: uncultured Actinomycetota bacterium; assembly: GCA_963767215.1. GTDB lineage: Bacteria > Actinomycetota > Actinomycetes > Streptosporangiales > Streptosporangiaceae > JAJYUU01. Next base: position 58,849 of record CAVYDE010000009.1, on the reverse strand, counting down.
CGGGTGCGTGCGCGTCCCTCGGTCGCGGCGGTCCGCCGGTCGGTACTGCGTCGGTCCCGGCGGTCGCGGGCGGCGGCGGGCAGCAGCGGGCCCTGCGCCTACCATGGATTCATCGTTCAGTCCTGCTAGTGAGTGAGGTTTGTCGTGTCTGTCCAGAATTCCGAGCGTTCCGAGAGCACCAGCGGGTCCTTGGCCGGGGGAGCGCCCGGCGGGCAGGCCGCCCAGAAGGGCACCAGCCGGGTGAAGCGCGGCATGGCCGACATGCTCAAGGGCGGCGTCATCATGGATGTCGTCACGGCTGACCAGGCCAAGATCGCTGAGGACGCAGGCGCCGTCGCGGTCATGGCGCTGGAGCGGGTCCCGGCTGACATCCGCAAGGACGGCGGCGTGGCCAGGATGAGCGACCCGGACATGATCGACGGCATCATCGCCGCGGTGTCCATCCCGGTCATGGCCAAGTGCCGGATCGGCCACTTCGTCGAAGCGCAGGTACTGCAGGCCATCGGCGTCGACTACATCGACGAGTCTGAGGTGCTGACGCCTGCCGACGAGGCGCACCACGTGGACAAGTGGGAATTCACCGTGCCGTTCGTCTGCGGCGCGACCAACCTGGGCGAGGCGCTGCGCCGGATCACCGAGGGCGCGGCCATGATCAGGTCCAAGGGCGAGGCAGGTACCGGGAACGTGGTCGAGGCCACCCGGCACATGCGCGCGATCCGCGCCGAGATCCGCAACCTCGCCGGGATGTCCGCGGAGGAGCTCTACACGGCCGCCAAGGACCTGCAGGCGCCTTACGAGCTGGTAGCCGAGGTCGCTGCCGCCGGGAAGCTCCCGGTCGTGCTGTTCACCGCCGGCGGCCTGGCTACGCCCGCGGACGCGGCCATGATGATGCAGCTCGGTGCGGACGGCGTCTTTGTGGGGTCTGGCATCTTCAAGTCAGGTGACCCGGCGGCGCGGGCGGCAGCGATCGTCAAGGCGACCACGTTCCACGACGATCCCGACGTTATTGCCAAGGTGTCTCGCGGGCTCGGCGAGGCCATGGTCGGTATCAACCTGGACGAGCTGGCGCCCGAGCAGCGTTACGCCGGCCGCGGCTGGTGATGGCGGCGCAGGGACCGGCCGGGGGCGCCAGGCCGCCGGTCGGCGTGCTCGCGCTGCAGGGGGACGTGGCCGAGCATGTCCGCGCGCTGCGCCAGTCCGGTGCCGAGCCGGTCAGCGTGCGCCGTCCCGAGGAGCTTGACCGGGTCGAGGGCCTGATCATCCCGGGCGGCGAGTCGACCACGATCTGGAAGCTGATCGAGATCTTCGGGCTGGCCGAGCAGCTGCGGAAGCAGATCGCCGCCGGACTGCCCGTGTTCGGGTCCTGCGCCGGCATGATCATGCTGGCCGACCGGCTGCCCGATCCGGCTTCCGGTCAGCAGACGCTCGGCGGCATCGACATGACCGTCCGGCGCAACGCCTTCGGCCGCCAGGTGGACAGCTTCGAACGTGACCTGGAGGTGGCCGGCCTGGCCGGCGGTCCGTACCGGGCGATCTTCATCCGCGCGCCCTCCGTGGAGCAGACCGGCCCTGGCGTCGAAATTCTCGCCACCGACCCGGGCACGAGTAGGATCGTCGCGGTTCGCCAGGGTCGGGCGCTCGCCACCTCGTTTCATCCCGAGCTCACTCCGGACCGGCGCATTCACGCGATGTTCGTCGACATGGTGAGGGATCAGGCATGAGCGGCCACTCCAAATGGGCAACCACCAAGCACAAGAAGGCAGTGGTGGACGCCAGGCGCGGCAAGCTGTTCGCGAAGCTGATCAAGAACGTGGAGGTGGCCGCGCGCAACGGCGGCCCCGACCCGACGGGCAACCCGACCCTGTACGACGCGATTCAGAAGGCCAAGAAGAGCTCGGTCCCCAACGACAACATCGACCGGGCCGTGCGGCGCGGCGGCGGCCTGGAGGCCGGCGGTGCCGCCTACGAGTCGATCACTTATGAGGGTTACGCGCCAGGCGGTGTCGCCGTGCTCGTCGAGTGCCTGACCGATAACAGGAACCGGGCGGCCTCGGATGTCCGCGCCGCTTTCACCCGCAGCGGCGGCTCGCTGGCCGATCCCGGTTCGGTGGCGTACCTGTTCAGCCGCCGCGGTGTGGTCATCGTGCCCAAGACCCCGGTGGCCGGCGAGGACGACGTGCTCGCGGCGGTGCTGGACGCCGGCGCGGAAGAGGTCAACGACCTGGGCGAGTCGTTCGAGGTGATCAGCGAGCCTGGTGACCTGGTCGCGGTGCGCACGGCACTGCAGGACGCGGGCCTGGACTACGAGTCGGCCGAGCGCCCGTTCCTGCCCTCGGTCGAGGTCGAGCTGGACGAGGACCACGCCAGGAAGGTGTTCCGCCTGGTCGAGGCTCTGGAAGACTCCGACGACGTGCAGGACGTCTACGCGAACTACTCTGTCTCCGACGAGATCATGGAGAAGCTCGGGTGAGCTGCCGGTGACAAAGGGCGGCCCGCAGATCCGGCTGATGACGACTGCAGACGACGTCGAGGCCGAGCTGGACCTGCGGCGGCGTTCGTTCGGCCCGATCAGCGCGGCGCTCAGGCCGTCGTGGGTCAAGAGCGTCCGGTACAGCATCGACGGCGGGCACATGATCGGTGTGTTCGACGGCGCGCGGCTGGCGGGCAGCGCCAGGTACCACCCGATGCGCCAGTGGTGGCACGGCCGGTCGATGCCGATGGCTGGCGTTGCCGGAGTCAAAATCGCTCCGGAGGAACGTGGCCGCGGGACTGGCCGCGCGATGATGGCGCGGCTGCTGGAGGTCATAGCGGCTGCCGGGTACCCGGTCTCTGCCTTGTATCCGACCACGGCGCCGGTGTACCGGGCCAGCGGCTGGGAGTTCGCAGGCTACAAGTACGAGACTGTGCTGCAGGCGAGGTCACTGGCCGTGCTGGTGCCGCCGGCCAGCGCGGCGGCGCCGGAGGCCAAGCTGCGCCGCGCCACGCCCGACGACGGTGAGCTGATCGTGCAGATCAAGGGCCAGGTGCACGGCGACCTGCGGCACTGCGGGCCGAACACGCGCGAACCGTGGATCCTGCACGACTGGCTCGACGACGAGGACCACTTCACCTACCTAGCTGACGACGGCTTCCTCAGCTACCGGTGGGCTCACGGCACCGACGAGATCGAGGTCGAGGAGGTCACCGCTGGTTCGGCCGCGACGGCCCGCGCGTTCTGGCAGCTGCTCGCCGGGCACGCCACGGTGGCTACGACCGTCCGGGCCTGCCTCGGCCCGGCCGACCCGGTCAGCTGGCTGACCAGGGACCCGGCCGCGGTGACCAGCACCCGCGATGCCTGGATGCTGCGGATCATCGATGCGCCGGCCGCGATCGCCGGCCGCGGGTACCCGGCTGCGGCCAGCTTGTCCGCGGAGTTGGATCTGACCGACGCGGCGCTGCCTGCCAACGCGGGCCGGTGGACGCTGGAGATCAGCGGGGGAGAAGGCAGGCTGCTAGCCGCCGGCGGTCACGGGCCGGGGCTGCGGCTGGACGAGCACGGGTTCGCTGCGCTCTACGCGGGCACGCCGCTGAGCACGCTGCGGCTGGCGGGCCTCGCCGCCGGCGGCAGCCCGGCCGCGGATGACGCGCTGGACTGTGCCTTCGCGGGACCTGCTTTCATGGACGACTACTTCTGACCTGACCCTGGACTGCGGCGTGGCCGCGGCCGGCGCCCGTGGCGACCGGCAGCCGTGCGGATGGCGCGGCGCGCCGCCCGTCTCGGCGCCGGCCGGAACGGTAAGGTATCGCCCGAACAGGTGTTCGCAGCTAGCAGGACGGTGACGGGATGCGCGTGCTCGGCGTGGATCCCGGCCTGACCCGGTGCGGCATCGGCGTGATCGAGGGCGAGCCGGGGCGGGCGCTGCGACTGATCGAGACCGGCGTGATCAGGACACCGGCGCAGGACGACATCGGCGCCCGGCTGCTCGCGCTCGAGCTGGAGATCAACCGCTGGCTGGCCAGGCACCAGCCGGACGCCGTCGCGGTCGAGCGCGTGTTCAGCCAGCACAACGTGCGCACCGTGATGGGGACTGCGCAGGCCGGCGCTGTCGCCATCGTCTGCGCTGCGCGCAGCGGCGTCCCGGTCGCGCTGCATACGCCGAGCGAAGTCAAGGCCGCAGTCACCGGCAGCGGCCGGGCCGACAAGCGCCAGGTCACCGAGATGGTCACCAGGCTGCTGCGGCTCGCCGACCCGCCCACGCCAGCCGATAGCGCGGACGCGCTGGCGCTGGCCATTTGTCATCTATGGCGCGGCACCGCGCAGCACCGGCTCGCCGTGGCGAAACGTCTGAGCGCCGCGCAGCGCCTGGAGACCATGCAGCGCCTGGACGCCGCGCAGCGAGCCGCCGGAGGAAGCAGATGATCGCTCACCTGAACGGACTGGTCGCCGCCGTCGCGCCGGACGGAGCGGTCATCGAGGTCGGCGGGGTAGGCCTGCTGGTGCAATGCACGCCGGGCACGCTGGCCAGACTGCGGGTCGGTGACCAGGCCAGGGTGGCGACCTCACTGGTAGTGCGCGAGGACTCACTCACGCTGTACGGTTTCGCCACCGAGGACGAGCGCAATACCTTCGAGCTGGTCCAGACCGCCACTGGCGTCGGGCCCCGGCTGGCCCAGGCCATCTTGGCGGTACTGACTCCGGATGCGCTGCGCCGGGCGATTGCCGCGGAGGACCTCGCGGTGCTGACCTCGGTCCCCGGTATCGGCCGCAAGGGCGCGCAGCGGATCGTGCTGGAGCTGGCCGGCCGGCTCGGCTCGCCGGTCGACGACGGGCAGTCACCGGCAGCTCGCCGAGGGCCAGCCGCGATGCCGCAGTGGCGGGATCAGGTCCGGGCTGGCCTGGTCAGCCTCGGCTGGCAGGTCAGGGAGGCTGACCAGGCCATCGCCGCGGTTGAGCCTGAACTCGCGGATGCCGATGGCGGCACGGCAGACGTGAGCGTGTCGGTCGCGCTGCGGGCGGCGCTGCGCGTGCTGGGCCGGTCGTGACCGGGCAGGCCGGGCCGGTGGCCAGCCGGGATGAGGAGCCGGACCGTGCGGTGTCGGCACTGGCCGACTCCGACGACCGGGTGGTCGAAGGGGCGCTGCGGCCGAAGCGGATGCACGAACTGATCGGCCAGACCCGGGTACGCGAACAGCTGTCACTGGTGCTGGAAGGGGCTCTCGGCCGCGGCCGGACACCCGATCACGTGCTGCTGTCCGGGCCGCCAGGGCTCGGGAAGACGACCCTGGCCATGATCATCGCGGCGGAGCTCGGCGCGCCGATGCGGATCACCAGCGGCCCGGCCATCGAGCGGGCCGGAGATCTGGCCGCGATCTTGTCAACCTTGAGTGAAGGCGAAGTCGTCTTTATTGACGAGATCCATCGGGTTGCCAGGCCCGCGGAGGAGCTGCTCTATCTGGCCATGGAGGACTTCCGGGTGGACGTGGTCATTGGCAAGGGTCCGGGCGCGACCGCGATCCCGCTCGACATCGCGCCGTTCACGCTGGTCGGCGCCACCACCAGAGCGGGGCTGCTGCCTGCGCCGCTGCGGGACCGGTTCGGTTTCACCGCTCATCTGGACTTCTACGAGCCGGCGGAGCTAGGTGTCATCGTGCGCCGGTCGGCCGGACTGCTCGGCGTCGCGCTGCAGGAGGACGGCGCCGACGAGATCGCCGGGCGGTCCAGGGGGACGCCCAGGATCGCCAACCGGCTGCTGCGCCGGGTTCGGGACTTCGCCGAGGTTCGCGGTGACGGCGTGGTGACCAGGGACTGCGCGAGGGCCGCGCTGGAACTGTACGAAGTGGACGAGAGCGGGCTTGACCGGCTTGACCTGGCCGTTCTCGGGGCTCTCGTGCGCAAGTTCGGCGGCGGCCCGGTCGGCCTTTCCACGCTTGCCGTCGCGGTCGGCGAGGAGGCAGAGACCGTGGAGACGGTGGCCGAGCCGTTCCTCGTCCGGGCCGGTCTCATCGCGCGCACTCCCCGCGGCCGGATGGCGACGCCGGCTGCCTGGCACCATCTAGGCCTGCCGGTCCCGGCGCAGGCGGCCTGGGCTCGGCAAGCGCCGGGCGCAGCCTGGTCGCCTGACGGCCAGGAAGACGCTGGCCAGGAGGGTGAAGGCCAAGGTGGCGAGATGACGCTTTTCGACTGAACTTGGGTGGCTGACCTGGGACGGAATGTAGCGCTCGGTACCGGCCTGGTCACGATCACTCCCTAGACGCCGTAGCCTGTTGGTGCGCTGCTTGCGCGCCGCTACACTGCGGCAGTTGGTCCAAGACACGCCACTTTGGCGCTGCTAGACGGTCCGCACCCCCAAGGTGCCGCCAGCTCACTGGCAGCCAAGGCAGAACTCAATTGGAAGGATGTCCCGAGATGGGGACGCACATTCTCGCCGTCGCCTCGACTGCGAAGCCTAAGACCGGCGGCTCCAGTGAGCTGCTTCTGCTCGCTCTGATCTTCGCGGTCATGGTTTTGTTCATGTTCCGGTCATCGCGGCGGAGGAAGCAGATGGCTCAAGACACCCAGCGCCAGGTGGCCGCGGGCGCGCGCGTGCGCACCACCTTCGGCGTCTTCGGGACCGTCATCGACAACGACCAGGCTGACGGCACGGTCATCATCGAGATCGCGCCAGGCGTCCAGATCAAGATCCTCCGCCAGGCCATCGCGACCGTACTTCCTGACGATGTGCCGGACGAGGACTTCCAGCCGGTGCCGGACCTGGACGGCGACACCGCGTCGGTCGGCTCGGACGACCGCAGCGACAAAAGCAACTGACCGAAGCTGCGCTGACTGACCGAAAGACGGGGACTCGTGGCTCCTCCAAGCACTCAGAACTCGCACCCCTGGCGTTATCTGACTGCACTGCTCGTGGTGCTCGTCGCGATGCTCGCGGCGGTGCTCAGCGGCAGTCTGCTCAGTCCAGGCGACTGGCATAAGAGCTTCGTAGTGGGACGCGGGCTCGACCTGTCCAGCGGGACTTCGGTCACGCTGCAGGCCCAGCTGCCGAATCACGGCATACCGAGCCAGGGCTCGATGACCAAGGCGATCCAGATCATCACCAGCCGGGTCGAGGCCACCGGCCTGACCGGCGCGTCGGTGGTGCAGCAGGGCAAGGACGAGATCCTCGTGTCAGTACCCGGCCAGGGCGCGCAGAAGGTCGCCACGCTGGTCGGCGAGACCGCGCTGCTGCGGCTGCGCCAGGTCTTGCTCGAGGCGTCCAACACGACGACGCCAGGCACGGTCCCGACACCCTCGGTTTCGCCGTCAGCCTCGCCGTCCAGCTCGCCGAAGGCGAAAATAGGCGGCAAGGCCGCTAGTCCGTCGCCCTCGGCGGGGTCAGGCCAGGCCGCCGGCGCTACCCAGCTCGGCGCTGCCGCCAGTGCGTCACCGTCACCATCGGCCCCGGCAAGCTCAGCTGCCTCGCCGACGGTCTCGACCTCGCCGCCCGTGACCTCGCCGACCACGCCGGCTGGCAAGCCGGTGCTGTCGACCACTGCCGACGGGCAAGGCAATCCGGCCGAGCTGACTCCCGCCACGGCCAAGCTCTTTGACAAGGTCAACTGCGCTTCCCCGAACTGGCGGACCGAGATCTACGGAACAGTCCCCTCGCACTGGGACAACGAAAGCGTGCAGACGGTGGCCTGTTTCGGCGACGTCAAGTACGCGCTGGCTCCCGCGGTCGTCCAGGGCAAAGACCTGTCGGGTGTTCAGGCCGAGGACCAGACCGCGGGCTGGGTAGTCGTCTTCAACGTCAAGAGCCCGGCTTCCCAGAAGCTGGGCACGCTGACGACCACCATGTCCACTCAGTACTACGACGCTACCTCCGGTCAGGCGACCTCGCCGCTTGACCTGCTGGCCGTCGTGCTGGACGGGGTGCTCCAAGGTCAGCCGCCACAGGTGCAGGGTGCGATCTCTACGAGCGGCCAGATCAGCGGCGGCGGCAATGGCGGTTTCAGCCAGGCCCAGGCTGACCAGCTGGCCGACGTGCTGAAGTACGGCAGCCTGCCGTTGTCCTTCAAGAACCTGTTCACCTCGTCGGTGTCTCCGAGCCTCGGCTCCGATCAGCTCTCGGCCGGCCTGTTCGCCGCAGTCGTCGGTCTGCTGCTCGTGGTGATCTACTCGTTTATCTACTACCGCGGGCTTGGCCTGGTCTCGGTGCTCAGCCTGGCGACAGCCGCCTCGCTGACCTACCTGGCAGTCGTCCTGCTGACCAAGCACGCTGGCTTCACGCTGGACCTCGCGGGCATCGCTGGCCTGATCGTGGCGATCGGCATCACCGCCGACTCGTTCATCGTGTACTTCGAGCGATTGCGCGACGAAGTCCGCGAGGGCAGGTCGCTGCGCGCCGCGGTGGAACGAGGCTGGACGCGGGCCAGGCGGACGATCCTGGTGTCGGACACCGTGTCCTTCCTGGCCGCATTGCTTCTCTACATCCTGTCGGCTGGCGACGTCCGGGGCTTTGCCTTCACCCTCGGACTCACTACGCTGATCGACGTTCTCGTGGTGTTCCTGTTCACCAAACCGATGGTCACCCTGCTAGCGCGGACCAAGTTCTACGGCCAGGGCCACAAGTGGTCCGGTCTTGACCCGGCCAGGCTCGGCGCCAGGGTGCCGTGGCGTGGCGGCGGGCGCAGGCCTCCTGTCAGCACCACCGGCGGTGGCTCAGCGGCGCCGCGGACCCCGACCAGCACCAGGGAGGCGTGATGTCGTCGCGGACGGGGTCGCAGCCCGGCCACCACGGCTGGCTCGGCAACCTCACCGGCCGGCTGTACCGAGGCGAGATCTCGATCGATTTCGTCAGCCGGAAGAAGCTGTGGTACATCATCTCCGGCTGCATCCTGGCCATCAGCTTGCTGGCCGTGCTGTTCCGCGGGCTCGACTTCAGCGTGGAGTTCAACGGCGGGTCCGCCTGGACCGTCCCGGCGACCGCTGGCGTCACCCAGACGCAGTTGGAGCAGATCGTCACCAACGGCGGCGGGGTCAACGCCAGCGCCACTGAGGTCACGCCGTTCGACCACTCCAAGCCGTTCTGGCAGGTTCAGGCCGGCCAGCTGACGCCGGGTGCGGCCTTGCGGATCGGCAGCGAGCTCGCGAGCGAGTACAAGCTTCCGGTCGACAGCGTCCCGGTCACTACCGTGGGCGCCAGCTGGGGATCACAGGTCACGCAGAAGGCCATCGAGGCGCTGATCGCCTTCCTGATCGTGATCGTCATCTACCTGTCGATAGCCTTCGAATGGCGGATGGCTGCCGCGGCGTTTGTCGCGCTGGCGCACGACATCGTGATCACGATCGGCGTGTACGCGCTGACCGGATTCCAGGTCAGCCCGGCGACGGTCATCGGACTGCTCACCATCCTCGGCTACTCGCTGTATGACACCGTCGTCGTCTTCGACAAGGTGAGAGAAAATACCGCGCCGATCCTCGGCACCAGGAAGTCGACCTACAGCGAGGCAGCCAACCTGGCGCTGAACCAGACGCTGGTCAGGTCCATCAACACCTCGCTGACCGCGCTGCTGCCGGTCGCCGCCATCCTGATCGTCGGCAGCCTGCTGCTCGGCAACGGGGAGCTCAAGGACCTGTCGCTCGTGCTGTTCGTCGGCATGCTGTCGGGCACCTACTCCTCGATCTGCATTGCCACCCCGGTGCTCGCCGACCTGAAGGAACGCGAGCCGCAGTACAAGCAGCTTGCCAAGCAGGTGGCGCTGCGCTCGGCCGGCGGCCGCGCGGCGCTGCGCAGGGCCAAGGCGGCGACCGCCGGTGGCGCCGCCACCGCGGTGGGGACGGCTAACGGCGGGGCGACGGGCGACTCGATGGCCAACGGCGGCGCGACCGCGGTCGAGCTGACCGACGGCGAGGACCTGGAGCAAGACGGCCGGGAGCAGGACGAGCTGGAGCAGGACGAGCTGTTCGATGACGACGCAGTGACTGCTGCCCAGTCCGCCAGCGGCCAGGTTCGCGGCGCGGGCGTGCGCCCGGCGGGCGCGCGCCAGCAGCCGGTCAGGCGGCAGGCCGCGAAGCGGCGTCCGAGCGGCAAGAAGAAGCGGCGGTAACCGGCCGGATGACCGCCGCAGATGGCGGCGCAGGCGACATCACCAGTCTGCTGACGTCCAGGATCCGCGATGTGCCCGACTACCCGAAGCCCGGCATCGTGTTCAAGGACATCACGCCGCTGCTGGCGGACGGCCCGGCCTTCGCCGCGGTGATCGGGGCGCTGTCGGCTGGCAGCGCGGGGGTGACCAAGGTGGCCGGGATCGAGGCCCGCGGCTTCATCCTGGCCGCTCCCGTCGCCTGCGAGCTCCGCTGCGGGTTCGTGCCGGTCCGCAAGCAAGGGAAGCTGCCGGCGAAAACCTACGCTCAGTCGTATGAGCTGGAGTACGGAACTGCCACGCTTGAGGTGCATACCGACGCATTTGATGCGACTGATCACGTACTGATCGTGGATGACGTGCTGGCGACCGGCGGGACCGCGGCAGCGACCGCCGAACTGGTCAGGCGCAGCGGGGCGACGGTCGCCGGCATTGTCGTGCTGCTTGAGCTCGGCTTCCTGGCCGGCCGGAACAAACTGCCTGGTCTGAAGGTTCGTTCTCTGCTATCGGTGTGACGCAACGTACGGAGCCGGGCACGTCCCGAATCGTCCATCGATAGACTTGTTGCTACGGCGGACGTGAGGAGCTTGTGTGGCAGGTGACGTGGTGACGGCAGGGACCGCCGGACACGATGTCACCCAGGACCTGCCGGCGGCGGATGACCGGGTGACACCGGACGCTGGCATGCCCGCCCCGAGCCAGCCCGAGCCACTCGCCGATTCCGGACATAACGGTCCGCTGGCGACCGCTGATCCCGTCGCCGCTGCTGATGCTGACCGCGCCGCTGGACCCGAGGACGTTGCCGAGCCGTCCGACGCTGACGGGGCGCAGGACGTTGGCCAGCAGCCAGCCGTGGTGACGGCGCCGCGACCTGGCGGGAAGGCCGGTGCTGGCAGCAGGCGGCCGGGCGGGCGCCCGCCAGGCGGGCGTTCATCGCGCCGGGCCGCGGAGGCCGCCGATTCGGCGCCGGCCGGATTGCCCGCGCCCGACGGGACCTCCGGTGCCACTGCGGCCGCGGTCCGCCGCAGGCTGGCCAGGCTGGGCGCTACTCGCGGCGGATCTGTCAACCCGGTACTCGAGCCGCTGATCAAGACGGTGCGTACCACGCACCCGAAGGCCGATATCCGGCTCATCGAGCGAGCCTACGAGACCGCTGCCCGGCTACACGCCGGGCAGTCGCGTAATAGCGGCGATCCCTACATCACCCATCCGCTGGCGGTGGCGGCCATCCTGGCCGAGCTTGGCACCGACCACGACACCATCTGCGCCGCGCTGCTGCACGACACCGTCGAGGATACGAACTACACGATTGCGCAGCTGCGCCAGGAGTTCGGCGACAACATCGCAGCGCTGGTCGACGGCGTGACCAAGCTGGATAAGGTCAAGTACGGCGAGGCCGCGCAGGCGGAGACCGTGCGCAAGATGGTCGTCGCGATGTCGCGTGACATCCGGGTGCTGATCATCAAGCTCGCGGACCGGCTGCACAATATGCGGACGCTTCGCTATATCCCGCGCGAGAAGCAGGAGAAGAAGTCTCGCGAAGTGCTGGAGATCTTCGCCCCGCTGGCGCACCGGCTCGGCATGAATACGGTGAAGTGGGAACTGGAGGACCTCGCCTTCGCGACCCTGTTCCCCAAGCGGTACGACGAGATCGCCCGCCTGGTATCCGAGCGTGCGCCGCGGCGGGAAATGTTCTTGCAAGAGGTGATCGAGGACGTCCAGGAGGACCTCAAGGACGCCAAAATCAAGGCGCAGGTCACCGGACGGCCGAAGCATTATTACTCCGTGTACCAGAAGATGATCGCCCGGAATGTTAGCTTCGACGACATTTACGATCTCGTCGGCATCCGCGTCCTGGTCGACTCGCTCCGCGATTGCTACGCGGTGCTCGGCACGGTGCACGCGCGCTGGAATCCGGTCGCTGGCCGGTTCAAGGACTACATCGCGATGCCGAAGTTCAACATGTACCAGTCGCTGCACACGACAGTGATCGGCCCGGAAGGGAAGCCAGTCGAGCTGCAGATCCGCACCTGGGGCATGCACCGGCGGGCCGAGTACGGTGTCGCGGCGCACTGGAAGTACAAGGAAGAGATAGCCGGCGGTGCCGGTACCGCCGATCTGGCCTGGCTGCGCCAGCTCGTCGACTGGCAGCGCGAGACCGAGGACCCTGCTGAGTTCCTTGACTCGCTGCGGTTCGACCTCGGCGCGGGCGAGGTGTATGTCTTCACCCCGCGCGGTGAGGTGATCGCGCTGCCGCAGAATTCCACCCCGGTTGACTTCGCCTACGCGATTCACACCGAGGTCGGCCACCGGACTATCGGCGCTCGGGTCAACGGCCGGCTGGTCGCGCTGGAGAGCGCGCTGAATAACGGCGACACGGTCGAGATCTTCACGTCCAAGGCGCAAGATGCCGCACCGAGCCGCGACTGGCTCGGCTTCGTGCAGAGCCCGCGGGCGCGCAACAAGATCCGCCACTGGTTCTCCAAGGAACGCCGCGAGGCGGCCGCCGAGACCGGCAAGACGGCGATCGCCCGGATGATGCGCAAGCAGGGCCTGCCGCTGCAGCGACTGGCCACCGCGGACGCGCTCAACACGATCGCCGACGACCTGAAGTACGCAGACCTCTCATCGCTGTACGCGGCCATCGGCGAGGGTCATGTCAGCGCGCAGTCGGTCGTCGCCAAGCTGATCAAGTCCGCGGGCGGGATCGCCGGCGCGCAGGAAGACCTGGCTGAGGCGACGCTCGTGACCAGGGCGCCGCGGCCCGCGCCGGCCGCCGGCGACTCCGGTGTGGTCGTCGAGGGCGCCGCCGACGTCTGGGCCCGGTTGTCCAAGTGCTGTACGCCGGTGCCAGGAGACCAGATAACCGGGTTCGTGACCCGCGGCAACGGCGTCTCGGTGCACCGGGTGGACTGTGTCAACCTCGGGCACCTGCTGGAGTCCGAGCCTGAGCGGCTAGTGACCGTCCGCTGGTCGCCGCGGGAGGGCTCGCAGTTCCTTGTCGCGATTCAGGTCGAGGCACTGGACCGGACCGGACTGCTCTCCGACGTCACCAGGTCATTGTCCGACCAGCACGTGAACATCCTGTCCGCGACGGTCAGTACAACCAGGGACCGCGTCGCCTTCAGCCGGTTCACTTTCGAGATGGGCGACCCCAAGCACCTCGGTGCGGTACTGCGCGCCGTCCGCTCCATCGACGGGGTCTACGACGTCTACCGCGTCACCAGCTAGCCGCGCCGAACCCCCAGCTGATTTCAGCCGGCCAGTTCTGCGAGCGTCCGCTCGGCCTCAGCCAGCCAGGACTTGCGCGCGTCGATGGCCTCTCTGGCTTGCTGCTGCGCCTTGGTGTCGCCGCTGGCTTCAGCCTTGGCGAGCTGCCGTTCCAGCTGGCTGATCGCGGCCCGGATCTGCTCCACGGTGCCCTTGGCGCGGGACAGTGCCTCGGGGTTGGTCCGGCGCCAGTGCGAGTCCTCTGCCTTGCGCAGGGTCTCCTCGATCTTGCGCAGGCCGCCTTCCAGCCGCTCCTGGGAGTCGCGCGGCACCGGGCCTGCCTTCTCCCAGCGTTCCAGGATCGGCCGCATCGCCGCCCTGGCCGATCGCGCGTCGGTGACCGGCAGCAGCTTCTCGGCCTCGGCCAGCAGCTGCTCCTTGACCACCACGTGTTCCCGCAGCTCACGGTCCTTGGCGTCCAGCACGTTCGAGCGGGCTGCAAAGAACGCGTCCTGTGCCGCCTTGAATCTCGACCACAGTTCGTCCTCGGCGGTGCGGTCGGCCCGGCCAGACTGCTTCCAGCCGCGCATCAGCTCCCGGTAGGCGGTGGCGGTCGCAGCCCAGTCGGTCGAGCTGCTCAGCTCCTCGGCCTGCTTGACCAGATCCTCCTTGCGCGTCCTGATCGACCCGCGCTCCTCCTCGAGGGTCGCGAAGTAGGCCTTGCGGCGCTTAGCAAAGGCGTTCCTGGCGGTCGACAGCCGCTTCCACAGCGCCGCCTCGACTGTGCGGTCGCCGCGCGGAGCAGCCTTCCACTCCTCCAGCAGCTGGCGCATCCGCTCGCCGCTCGCCTTCCAGTGGGTTGCCTCCGCTGCCAGCCGCTCCGCCTCGGCGACTATCCGCTCCTTGAGGTCGTGTGCCTCGGTGCGAGCGTGCTCACGGGCTGCCTTGTGCTCTTCGCGGCGGTGTTCGATCGTCCCCGACAGCGCGTCCAGGCGGACACGCAGGCCGCCCAGATCGCCGATAGCGTGCGCGTCGGCTACCGAAGCGATCAGTCGGGCGATGGTCGCCTTGGCCTGGCCAGCGGACAGATCGGTACTGGACATTCGCTGCTCGAGCAGGCTGACCTCGGTCTCCAGCGCATCAAATTTGCGCATGAAGAAGGCCAGCGCCTCGTCCGGGCTGCCAGCCTGCCACGAGCCGATCTCACGCTCACCGTCAGCGGTACGGCAGTACACCGTCCCGTCCTCGGCTACCCGGCCCCACGGATCGCTTGCGGTGCTCACCGCGTACCTCCTGCTCGGTACCTGACCAGCGACTACGCCGCTCAGGTCTTAGTGATCGTCACGCTCTCGATCTGGACTTTCTCCTTCGGGTGTCCGTCGCCGGGCCCGTTGGAGTTGTCACTGCCCGCCTTTGCCACATTCTGGATGATATTTAGTCCGCTGACGATAGTGCCAAACGGCGTGTAGCTCGGCGGCAAGCCCGTGGTCTTGTACACCAGGAAGAACTGGCTGCCATTGCTGTCCGGCTGTCCAGTGTTCGCCATCGCGACTACGCCAGTCGGGTAGGTCGCCTCCGGCGCGCCAGCGACCGTCTGCTGCTTCAAGCTCGCGGTGTTCTCGGTACCGAAGCCGTAGCCGGGTGTGCCAGAACCTGTGCCGGTCGGGTCGCCGCACTGCAGGACGAAAATGCCGCTGGTGGTCAGCCGATGGCAGGGCGAGTTGTTGAAGTACTTCTGGTCCGCGAGCGAGACGAACGAGTTGACCGTGCACGGGGCGCCGTGATTCATCAGGTCGATGACGATAGTGCCGCGGTTGGTGGTGATGGTGGCGACGTAGGTGGCCTTGGTGTCCGGCTTCGCGGTCGGCACAGTCACCTTCTTGGCGGCCGACCCGCTGGGGATGTACTGGCACTTGCCGTCGACCAGGGCAGCTGTATTGCTCGGTGACGGCGTCGGCGTCGGCGTCGGCGCCGCACTCGGGCTGGCGGTGACGGCCGGGGTGCTGTTCTTAGCCGCCGCGGCCGGCTTGGCCGAGGCTGCGGAGAACCCGCCGGTCGCTGCGAAGATACCCACGCCCACCGCGACGACGAGGACGGCCGAGATCGAGCCCGCCGCCCATCGCTGCTGTCGCTTGAGCCTCGCCGCGTGCCGGTCGAGCCGGCGCTGGTGCGCATCCTTCGCAAGCTTGCGCTGGCGTTCCTTCTTCGTGGCCACGCGTGCGGTCCTCCTGCTCGTCTGCCTGGTCTGACAGCGCTTGCCCGGCCTCGGGACAGCGCGCTGCGAAACTTCGCGAATCGTACCCTTGTGGCGGCAGTGGTGGCACCGCCGTTACCATTCGAGTCCCAACCGCGCCCAACCCGTGTCCTGGCAGGCCCTGAACCTGGCCAGCCAGCAAACTCTCGGTAGCCTTATCGCAGCTAGCTTCGATGTGGCCGACGTGGAGGGCCTACCTGTGAGAGCACAGTGCTGATAGCCGGGTTCCCCGCTGGCTCGTTCGCCGCCAACTGCTATCTGCTGGCGTCCGGGCCAGGTCAGGACTGCCTGATTATTGACCCTGGACAGGATGCAGAGCAGGGCATCGAGGAAATTATCGAGCGATATCGACTCCGGCCGGCCGCGGTGCTGCTGACTCACGGCCACATAGATCACATCTGGTCGGTCGCGCCGGTCTGCGGCGCCCGTGACATCCCGGCCTACATTCACCCGGGCGACCGCGCGCTGCTGTCGGACCCGGCCAAGGGCCTGAGCCTTGCCGCTGGCCAGCAACTGTTCGGCGGCCTGGAGTTCACCGAGCCAGACGACGTGCTGGAACTCACCGACGGGATGACGCTGGACCTCGCCGGAGTCGAGTTGGTGGTCGACCACGCGCCTGGCCACACTCCAGGCTCGGTCACCTTCCGGCTGCCCGCAGCCGCGGAACCCGGCACCCTGTTCACCGGAGACCTGCTCTTCGCCGGTTCGATCGGCCGGACCGACCTGCCCGGCGGCGACTACGAGACCATCTTGACTAGCCTGGCCAGAGTGTGCCTGCCGCTGCCGGACGAGACGGCCGTGCTGTCCGGCCACGGACCGACCACGACGATCGGCGCGGAGCGGGCGCACAACCCGTTCCTGGCCGGCCTGGCGCCTGTCAGCGGCCCGGTAACCGGGTTGTGACGAGGACAGCAGCCGGCGTCCGCCGCACCGCCTGATCCAGCCCAAGGGCCCGGCGATCGGCACCGGGCGGGATGACTACGTTCCCGTCTGGTTGATCTTGAGATTGTGGACTGACGACAGAGAGGCTGGGCAAGCGATGATCCGCAGCCACGAGGCAGGCAGCCTGCGCGCTGCCGCGGCTGGTGAGCAGGTACGGCTGGCGGGCTGGGTGGCGCGGCGGCGCGATCACGGCGGCGTGGTCTTCATCGACCTGCGGGACGGCAGCGGCATCGTGCAGGTCGTGCTCCGCGAGGAGGACGTCGCGCATGACCTGCGGGCCGAATTCTGCGTGCTGGTCACCGGGACCGTCCAGCTGCGGCCGGCCGGGAACGACAACCCGGACCTGGTCACCGGCGAGATCGAAGTCGCGGCGAGCTCGATCGAGGTGCTGTCGCAGTCCGACCCGCTGCCGTTCCCGATCGAGGGCAGCGGCGAGCTGAACGAGGAAGTCCGGCTGAAGTACCGCTACCTGGACATCCGCCGCGCGGACATGGCGGCCGGGCTGAAGGCCAGGTCCAAGGCCGTCTACCTGCTGAACGAGGTGATGTCCGCGCACCGCTTCGTGACGGTGGAAACCCCCTTCCTGACCAGGTCCACCCCGGAGGGCGCGCGCGACTTCCTGGTGCCGGTCCGGCTGCAGCCTGGCAGCTGGTACGCGCTGCCGCAGTCGCCGCAGCTGTTCAAGCAGCTGCTGATGATCTCCGGTCTTGAGCGCTACTTCCAGCTCGTACGGTGCTTCCGCGACGAGGATTTCCGTGCCGACCGGCAGCCAGAGTTCACCCAGGTCGACCTGGAGATGTCGTTCGTGACCAGGGAAGACGTGGTCGAGGTCGCCGAGGATCTGGTGGCGCGGCTGTGGGCGGAGATCGCCGGTTACCAGGTTCCGCGGCCGATCCCGCAGATGACCTACGCCGACGCCATGACCAGGTACGGCTCGGACAAGCCCGATCTGCGCTTCGGCCAGGAACTGGCCGACGTGACCGCCTACTTCGCCGGGTCGGAGTTCCGGGTGTTCCAGGCGCAGCACGTCGGCGCCGTGGTGATGCCGGGCGGCGCGGCGCAGACCCGCAAGGAACTGGACGGCTGGCAGGACTGGGCAAAATCTCGCGGCGCGCGCGGTCTTGCTTACGTGCTGGTCGGCGCCGACGGGCTGGTCTCCGGCGCCGGTCCGGTCGCCAAGCACCTGTCGGAGGCCGAGCGATCGGGGCTGCCCGCCGCGGTGGGCGCGGCAGCCGGGGACGCGGTGTTCTTCGCGGCCGGGACCGCCGGGGAGGCTCAGGCGCTGCTCGGCGCCGCGCGGCTGGAGATCGGGCACCGCTGTGACCTCATTGACGCGGACGCCTGGGCCTTCACCTGGGTGGTGGATGCGCCGATGTTCGAGGAGGACGGCGAGGGCGGCTGGACTGCCGTGCACCACCCGTTCACCTCGCCGCTGCCGGACTGGAGTGGCAAGTTCACCGCCGAGCCGGGTGGTGCCCTGGCCGATGCCTACGACATCGTCTGCAACGGCACCGAGATCGGCGGCGGCTCGATCCGGATCCACCGGGCCGATGTGCAGCAGCAAGTCTTCGACGTCATCGGGCTGTCGAGGGCGGAGGCCTCGTCTCAGTTCGGCTTCCTGCTGGACGCGCTGCGGTTCGGGCCGCCGCCGCACGGCGGCATCGCGTTCGGCTGGGACCGCCTGCTGATGCTGCTGACCGGGCGCGACTCGATCAGGGACGTCATCGCGTTCCCCAAGGCGGCGTCCGGGCACGACCCGCTCACCGGAGCGCCGACGCCGATCACCCCGCAGCAGCGCAAGGAGGCAGGGATCGACGCCAGGCCTGCTGCGCCTGCCGGAGGCTAGCGCCGGGCCGGGCAACCCGTGGGTCAGGACATCCGCCGGATCCACCAGAAGCAGAACCCGCCCAGGCCAGCCGCCAGTGCGAGGAAGATCGCGGTCTCGTACCACTGGAAGGGCCAGAACCGGCTCGCAGGCTGATAGGTCACGAGCAACCGGTAGCCATGGCTGGCGAACTGGGCGAGGCACGACTGGGCAGAACCGGCCGGGCCCGACGGGTTCGCCAAGGCCTGGCCGCAGACCTGGGCCGAGCCAGATCCGCCGCCGGGGAGCGTCACGCCGCTCACTGCCTGCCCGGCGGCGTTGATGATATGGGTGGACAGCACCCAGGCGCCGGGAATGCTCGCGTTGCCCTCCAGGGAGAGGTGCGCGACGCCGCCCGCCGGCCCTGGCTGCACGCCGACGGTCACGATGTCCGACCTGCCGATCGCGGAGATCATGCGGACCGGCGTCAGCAGGTACTGGCGCAGCGCGCGCATGGCGAACTGGACCGCGGTGAAGACGACGAGCGTGACGGCCATGGCCGGGACGGTCCGCCGGATCAGCATCCCGGCGGCCACGCCGAGCGCGACCGCGAACGCGGCGTAGCCGGCCGCGGCGAAGCCCCGCTCGCTGAAGACCGACGGCTGCAGCCGGTTCAGGTTCAGCCTGTCGATGGGACCGGCCGACCAGGTGACCAGCAGGCTGAACGCGCCCGCGGTCACCATGGCGGCGCCGCACGCCACGGCCAGCTTGACCGCCAGCCAGTTGGTCCTGCTGGCGCTCTGGCTCCACGCTAGCCGGTGCGTGCCAGCTTCCAGTTCGCGGGTGATCAGCGGCGGGCCCCAGAAGATGCCAAGGATGACAGGGACGGCGATCAGTGCGGTTCCGAACAGCAGCGGCAGGTGGTTGAGCAGGCTGGCATTGACAAGATTCAGGAACGTGGTGCTGGCCGCGTCGCAGTCATGCCTGGCGGCGCAGCTGGCCACTCCGGTGCTGTCATACAAGCGTGCCAGGTGCAGGCCGGTCAGCCCGAGCAGGACAGCGGTCGCGGCGAGGGCGGCCGCCGCCACGATGGTCTGCGCCCGGATTTGGCGCCAGGTTAGCCAGATCATGCCGCGACCTCCGGTCGGTTGGTCCCGCTGATGACAGTGCTCGCGCGGCTCATATAGGCGAGCACGACGTCCTCCAGGGCGGCCGGACCGGCGGTCCAGGCCGGATCGCGGACGTCGGCCCCGGCCGCCACGATCAGGCTCATCTGCTGGCCGCTGTGGCTGGTCGAGATGATCTGCCAGCTGGCCGGCAGCCGGGCCGGGTCGCGGCGCGGTCCGGTCAGCCTGAGGTGCGCGGCGAGGAGTTGCCCGACGTCGCCGGCCACCTGGACCTGCGAGCCGGCCAGCACGATCAGGTAGTCGCAGACCCGCTCCAGGTCGGCGACCAGATGCGAGGACAGCACGACGCTGAGGTGCTGCTCGGTCACGGTCTCGGTGAGCTGGCTCAGGAACTCGCGCCTGGCCAGCGGGTCGAGACTGGCGACCGGCTCATCCAGGATGAGCAGTTCCGGGCGCCTGGCAATGGCCAGGGTCAGGGCAAGCTGGGCCTGCTGTCCGCCGGACAGCTTTCCTGCCTTCTGGCCGAGGTCCAGGCCGAGCACGCCGATCCGGTCCCTGGCGAGCCTGGCATCCCAGGCCGGGTTGAGGTGAGCACCGAGGCGCAGGTGGTCCTCGACGGACAGTGCCGCATACGTCGGCGCGTCCTGCGCCACGAAGCTGACCTTGGCGCGCTGCTCCCGGCTGCTGCCAGGGCGGCTGCCGAGGACGTTGATCGTGCCGGCGGTCGGCTGCAGCAGGCCGGCCGCCAGCTGGAGCAGGGTGGTTTTGCCAGCCCCGTTCGGCCCGACCAGGCCGGCTACCCGGCCGGGCGGGATACTGAGCGTGCAATCTGACAGCGCCCACCGGCGCCGGTACCTCTTGCCCAGGCCGCGGGCTTCCAGGATGGCCGTCATCGCGTGATCTTCTCCGGCGGCCGGTCTCGGTCGCCTGTGCTCGTTGCCGTCTTCGGTCAGCGCAAGACTGCCCGCCAGGCACGTAGCGCGTCGTCACCCCAGGGCGCCGGATCGCAGGTCATACCGCGGGACTGCCGCCGTCCGGCCCGGCCCGCGCCTCATACCCGGGTATGACGGCGCCGGAGGGACGACCGGGCGGCCAGGCGCGCCTAGCCTGGGATCGTGCACACCACGCCGGACTCCGCCGCGATCACGCCGCGAGGCATGCTGCGCGCCGTCGTGCCCGGCCTGCGGCAGCTGCTGACCGAGCCCGATCCGGCGCCCGCCTGGTGGCAGGGAGCGCCGTGGCGGCGGCAGGCGGTGAACTGGGTGCTCGGCGCCGCCACGCTGGTTCTGGCGGCCGCCAGCGTGGCTAACGGGCCAACCAGCAGAGAACAGGACCTGCTCAACCGGCCCGTCCTGCGCGCCTACCCCGGCGTGACCCACCTGGCCGCGGCCGACGGCTCCAGGCCACTGCTGCTGCTGGCGATGGCGCTGCTGGCAGTGCTGCCGGTACCGCTGGCCATTCGCTACCCCTTGCTGAGCTGGCGGTTCGCCTGGCTGGCGTTCCTGGCGATGCCGCTGACCGGGTCCTTCTGGTGGGGCGGCTGGCCCTGGTATCCGGTGCAGGTGCCGGTCCTGCTCGTGCTGTTCTGCCTGGCCGGGATGCGCCATCCGCGCGCAGTGCTGTGGTGGATGTGGGGGCTGACCCTGGCCGCGTGGTGGCTGTGGTCGGGCCCCGACCGGCCTGACCTCATGGCCCATGTCCTCGGTACCGTCGCGCTGACGGCTGTGACGACCGTGCTGGACAGCCTGAACTCCCGCCGGCACGCAGTGCACGCCCTGACCGCCGCGACCGAACGGACCGAGTTGAAGCAGGCTCAGCTGACGGTGCTCGAGGAGCGGGCCAGGATCGCCAGGGAACTGCACGACGTAGTCGCTCATCACATGTCGTTGATCGCGGTGCGAGCCGAGTCCGCCCCGTACCGGCTCGATGAGCTGCCCGAGCCGGTTCAGGCGGAGTTCAGGGCGCTGAGTGCGACGGCGCGCGACGCGCTGACCGACATGCGCCGCCTGCTGGGCGTCCTGCGCCGCGACGAGCCGGCCGACCTGACACCGCAGCCGCGGCTGGCGGATTTGGCCGAGCTGGTCGAGGCCGCGCGCCAGGCCGGGGTACTTGTCGATTTCTCGGTGTCCCCGGGCGCTGACCTGGCCAGGGTGCCCGCCGGCGTCGGCGTGTGCGCCTACCGGATCGTGCAGGAATCATTGTCCAACGCAGGACGGCACGCGCCGGGAGCGCCGGTCAGCGTATCGGTGGACACCGGCGCCGGTGCTGTCGTGCTGCGGGTGGCGAACGGCCCGGCTGCCGGGGCGGACGTGGTATCGGGAGTGGGACCGGGCACACGCGCGCCGTCCGCCCGGGCTTCTGCCCCGGTCTCGGACTCGGTGCTGGCCCCGGCTTCGGTCCCGGATCCGGTGCTGGCCACGGCTTTGGCCTGGGACCCGGTCCTGTCGCCCGCCCCGGCCTTGGATGCGGTCCTGCCGCTGGCCCCGGCCTCGGTCGCGGACCCGGTCCCGGCGTCGGACTCGGTGCCGGCCCCCATGGGAGCAGGCGGGCTGCGGGCCGGCCACGGACTGGCTGGCATGCGCGAGCGGGTGGCGCTGCTCGGCGGCTCGCTGTCAGCAGGGCAGGTGCGGGGCGGCGGTTTCGTGGTCTCGGCAGTGCTGCCGCTGGACGGCGGTGCGCTGTGACCGAAGGAGGGCAAGGCGATCCGGCGGGCGCGGCGCCGGGCCGGGAGCGCACCAGGTGCCTGATCGCCGACGATCAGGCGATGGTGCGCGAGGGCTTCGCGGCCGTGCTCGCAGCGCAGCCAGGGCTGCAGGTGGTCGGCCAGGCGGCGGACGGCGCCGAGGCGGTGAGCCAGACGCGGCGGCTTCAGCCCGATGTGGTCTTGATGGATGTGCGGATGCCGGTGATGGACGGGCTGGCGGCCACTCGTCAGATCCTGGCTCCCGGATCGAGTTGGCGACTGCCGCGAGTGCTGATGCTGACGACCTTCGACCTCGACGATTATGTGTATGAGGCGCTGCGTGCCGGAGCAAGCGGATTCCTGCTGAAGGACGCGCCGGCTGCCGATTTGATCCACGCCGTTCAGGTCGTGGCGGCCGGCGAGGCGCTGCTGGCTCCGTCGGTAACCAGGCGGCTGATCGCCGACTTCGTCGTGAGGCCGCGCTCGCCCTTGCCCCGGCCAGCGGCAACGCTTGGCCCGCTCACGCCCAGGGAGACTGAAGTGCTGCGGCTGATCGCCCGCGGGCTTTCCAACGCGGAAATCAGCAGCACGCTGGTGATCGCCGAGCAGACCACTAAGACGCATGTCGGCCGCATCCTGGCCAAGCTGGACCTGCGGGACCGGGCCCAGGCAGTTGTCCTGGCTTACGAGTCCGGTCTGATCACGCCTGGCGAATGAGGCGTCCCCGTTCAGCGGAACGCGCGGAACGCGGCACGTACCTCGCGCACGAACTCCGCTGGCTGCTCGAACGCGGCGAAGTGGCCACCCTGCCCGAGTTCGTTCCAGTAGCGCAGGTCAGGGAAGCGCTTCTCGGCCCACCGCCGGGATGGACGGAAGATCTCCTTCGGGAAGAGCGAGCAGCCGACCGGGACCTGCACCGCTCCAGTCTGCGGTTTGCCGAAGCTTTCCCAGTACAACCTGGCCGACGAGGCTCCGGCCCCGGCCAGCCAGTACACCATGACGTTGTCGAGCATCTCGTCCCTGGTCAGAACGTTCGCAGGGTCGCCGTCGCAGTCGGTCCAGGCCCAGAACTTCTCGACGATCCAGGCGCAGAGGCCAGCCGGGGAGTCGACCAGGCCGTAACCCACGGTCTGCGGGCGCGTCGACTGCTGCTTGGAATAGCCGGAGTCGAAGTCGCGGTAATACGTCATCGCGGCCAGCCCCGAGCGCTCCTGCTCGGTGAGATCGTTCATAGTGTCCGGATCCGGCGGCGCCGTGATCATATTCAGGTGAATGCCATCGACATGGTCGGCATGGCGAATGGCCATCCGGGTCGTCACATCGGCGCCCCAGTCACCGCCCTGGGCACCGTAGTGGTCGTAGCCAAGCCGGGTCATCAGCTGATCCCAGGCATCGGCTGTGTGCTCGGTGCCCCAGCCCGGCCGCCCTGGCTTGCCGCTGAAACCGAAACCAGGCAGCGACGGGCAGACCAGATGGAAGGCGTCGGCGGCGTCGCCCCCGTGCGCGACCGGATCGGTCAGCGGCCCGATGACCTTCTGAAACTCCACGACGGAACCGGGCCAGCCGTGCGTCATGATCAGCGGCTGGGCACCGTCGTGCGGCGACCTGGCGTGGATGAAGTGAATGTCCAGACCGTCGATCTCAGTCCGGAACTGCGGGAATGCGTTCAGCCTGACCTCGGTCGCGCGCCAGTCGTAGTGCTCTCGCCAGTACTCGCACAAGTCGCGCACGTAGGCCAGCGGGGTCCCTTGCGACCAGTCGTCGACCGTCTCCGGGTCCGGCCAGCGGGTCCGTCGCAACCGTTCCCGCAGGTCGTCCAGGTCCGCGTCCGGAATTTCGATGCGGAACGTGGTGACCTCGGCGCTCATGCCGACGTCACGATCGCCAGTGCCTGGCAAGCGCGCCGCGCGGCGCCAGAGCAGGGGGTAGCGGTCCCGCATTGGTCCATCGACAGCACCTGTCCCGGAGAGCACGATCTGCGGATTTCAGGCTAGCGGCGCGGCCGCTGCACGGCCAGCGGCTGCTCGTCCCGGTGCCGGGCAGCGCGACCTGAAGCGACTAGGCTCGGCGAGATGGCCTACCTTGGTCAGTTCGATGACCTGGTCCGGGACAGCGATCGTGGCCGGGCGATCCGCAACACGCGGACCATCGCCGTGTTCGACGACGGGCTCGTGATCTGCGCGGTCAGCGTCTACGGCGCGGGCAAGCCGGCGGCTCGTGGCGGCCGCGGCGGCAACTCAGATCGCCAGCGCCAGCGGGCGGAGGTCACCCGGTCAAGGCGGTCGCAGACGCCCTCGGCGACGACGCGAGCGCACAAGCCCTGGCCGGCGCGTGGCCGGGCGCGACCCTGATCCCGCTTGCTTGTATCGGGTCCGTCACGCTTGCCCGGCCGCAGCAGGTCACCCGGCTGACCATCGGCGAGGAGGCGGCCGGCGGCGAGGCAGTTCATTCGGTGTTCCTCGGCGAACTCAACGCCGACGACGCGCGCACGGTGCTCGGACCGCTCCTCGGCGCCCGCCTCACGATCGACATTCCCGCAGCCTGACGACCGGCAAGAGTGGCGCGACGCTAAGGCTCGGACCTCGGGATGTCCGGCAGGATCTGCCGGGGGATTGCCGGCGCGGCAGACCGTCGCTGCCACTCCCTGGGGTAGCCAAGCGACACTTCCTCGTGCCGGACGCCGCCGTACCAGGTGGTCCTCGGGATATGCAGGTGGCCGTAGACGACGACGTGCGCGCGGTACCTGGCGGGCCAGGCGGCGGTGCGCACAGTGCCGCACCACTGGGCAAACACGGGATAGCGCAGCACGGCCGTCGGCTCGCGCACCAGCGGGTAATGGTTCACCAGCACCGTCGGCATTCCGGCCGGGAGCTCCGCGAGCCGTCGCTCGGTCTCGGTCACGCGGGCGTCGCACCATGCTGCGCGCGTCGGGTACGGGTCGGGATGCAGCCACCGCTCGTCCCTGCACACCACGCCGGCCGCGTGTGCCAGCTCCAGCCCTTCGGCCTGGTCGGCAGCTCCGGCCGGCCTGAAGGAGTAGTCGTAGAGCACGAAGAGCGGCACTACCAGGACTGGTCCGCCCGGTCCTTGCCACGTCGGATAGGGGTCTTCCGGCGTGGCGATACCGAGGCGCCGGCATATCTCGACCAAGTGCCGGTACCTAGCTTCGCCGCGCAGCCGCAGCGGATCCCTGCCGTGCGTCCACAGTTCGTGATTGCCGGGTACCCAGATGACCTTCTCGAACCTGCGGCTGAACGTCGTCAGCGCTCGCTCCACGTCGGCGGCCTGCTCGCCGACGTCGCCCGCCACGATCAGCCAGTCCGAGCCAGACTGCGGCTGGATGCGATCTGCCAGCTCGCGATTGACCGGGTAGCCGACATGCAGGTCACTGACCGCGAGCAGCCGCGGACCGTCGCCTGGCGGCTGCCCGGCGGCCGGCCACGTAGAGGTCATGCGCAGTCCCTCTGCCTCGGCAGCGCCACGGTGATGACGCTCCAGTACGGCTACCTCGAGCGGCTCGGCGACTCAGTGCCAGAACTACACCGCGGCCGCGGAAGCGTGAACATGCGCACGATAGCGGTGTTCACCGACAGGATCGTGGGTGGCCACCGGTGACGGGTACTGTCGCATCGTGCCCCGCGCTGATGACCGCTCGACCGGCAGCTTGTTCGACTCCGCGGCGGAGTCGGCTGAGCAGGCAGCCGCGCCGCTGGCTGTCCGGATGCGGCCGCGGTCGCTGGCTGAGGTCATCGGCCAGAGCCATCTGGTGCGCGACGGGTCGCCCCTGCGGAAGCTGGCCGATACCGATGCGCCGATGTCGGTGATCTTGTGGGGTCCGCCGGGGACCGGGAAGACCACGCTTGCCTACGTGGTCGCCAACGTCACCAAGCGGCGGTTCGTCGAGCTGTCAGCTGTATCGGCCGGGGTCAAGGACGTCCGCGCGGCCATCGAGACGGCGCGCGGCACGCTCGGCCTGACCGGCGCGCAGACCGTGCTGTTCATCGACGAGGTGCACCGCTTCAATAAGGCACAGCAGGACGCGCTGCTGCCTGCGGTGGAAAACCGCTGGGTGTCGTTCATCGGTGCGACGACGGAGAACCCTTCGTTCTCGGTCATCGGGCCGCTACTGTCCCGCTCGCTGCTGCTGACGTTGCGACCGCTGACCGACGAGGACATCGCCGAGGTGGTCGGGCGCGCACTCGCCGACGACCGCGGGCTGGCCGGCCGGATCACGCTGGCCGAGGGAGTAACCGGGCAACTGGTCAGGCTGGCCGGCGGGGACGCGCGCCGCGTACTGACCTACCTGGAGGCCGCCGCGCTGGGGCTGCCAGACGGCGGCCAGATCACTGTCGACGCGCTCGAGCGCGCCGTGGACCGGGCGATGGTCCGCTACGACCGGGCAGGCGACCAGCACTACGACGTGATTAGCGCGTTCATCAAGAGCATGCGGGGCAGTGACGCCGACGCAGCCGTCCACTACCTGGCCCGGATGATCGAGGCGGGGGAGGACCCGCGCTATATCGCGCGACGGCTGATCGTGCACGCCAGCGAGGACGTCGGGATGGCTGATCCGACGGCACTGCAGATCGCGATTGCCGCGGCGCAGGCGGTCGAATTCGTGGGTTTGCCCGAGGCCCGCCTCAATCTCGCCCAGGCCGTCATCCACATTGCGCTGGCGCCGAAATCCAATGCGGTAGCCCGCGCGATCTGGGATGCGGGCTCCGACGTGCAGGCAGGCCTGGCCGGGCCAGTGCCTCAGCACCTGCGGGACGCCAGTTACCCGAGCGCGGCTCGGCTCGGTCACGGCAAGGGCTATCAGTATCCGCACGATGATCCGGCCGGCGTGCTGCAGCAGCAGTATGCGCCCGACGGGCTGGTCGGCAAGCGTTACTACCTGCCGACGGCGCACGGCGCGGAGGCGCGGTACGGCGAGCGCTCGGAGCGGATCCGGGCCATCCTGGCCGGCCCGGCGGCCGACCCGCCGGATGCAGCCGCCGAGGCAGGTGGCGGAGGCCAGGCGGGCGATAGCTGACGGGCGCCAGCTGAGCCGCGGGCATCCGCGATAGGCTCGGGCGCAGCTCACAGTCGCATGCGCAGGAGGAGCAGGCCGGATGAACGCCGGACAACTGGCAGCGCTGATCGCCGCCGGATCAGTTGCGGTACTCGCATGCCTGGCTGTCTTCGTCGGCGCGGCAACCTACCGCCCGGCCGACAAGATGGGGACTCGCTCATGATGCGGCGCGGTTTCTGGCTGACCACCGGAGCGGTACTCGGAATCACCGGGTACCGGCGCGCAACCAGGCTCGCGCGATCGCTGACCGGCCAGGATCGGCTCGCGCTGACCCGTCAGCGCCGTCCTGCCCTGGTCCGCCGGGACCGGCCTGCCGTGAGCCATCAGGACCATCCCGCTCTCAGCCGCCAGGAAGGGCAGGCCCTGGCCGATCGTGACGCCGCGGCGACGAGCGGGCAGGCGACTGCCCTGCAGCGGCGGGACGCGGCGCTGTCGGCAGCCCGCTCGGCCATCGCCGGGGCCGCGGCGACGGCGGGCTTCATCCAGGACGTGCGCGCGGGCATGGCAGAGTATTGGGATCTGCGTCGCGAGGATTCAGTACGGAGCCTCGCAAGTCGCAGCGACCCCGCCGAGCCCGGCAAGAGCCAGCAGGGCCATCGCGCGCCCTGAGTCAGTCAGAAAGTCCCGGTTCCGCGAAGCCGGGCATTGTCTATGTGAAGGATGGCCGTGATGGAGTCGGCAGAGATCGTCCGCCGTTTCCTTACCTTCTTCGAGCAGCGCGGACACACCGTGGTTCCGTCGGCCAGTCTCGTTGCCGACGATCCGACGCTGCTGCTCGTCAACGCCGGCATGCAGCCGTTCAAGCCGTATTTCCTCGGTCAGCAGACGCCGCCGTTCCGGCGGGCGACCACCTGCCAGAAGTGCGTCCGCACGCCGGACATCGAGGAAGTCGGGAAGACCACCCGGCACGGCACGTTCTTCCAGATGCTCGGCAACTTTTCCTTCGGCGACTACTTCAAGGAGCAGGCGATCCCGTTTGCCTGGGAATTGCTCACCCGGCCGGAGGCTCATGGCGGGTTCGGCTTTCCGGAAAGCCGGATGTGGGTCACGGTGCTGCATGACGACGACGAGGCGGCCAAGCTGTGGCACGACGTCGTCGGGGTGCCCGAGGAGCGGATTCAGCGCCGGGGGCTAGCCGACAACTACTGGCACATGGGCGTGTCAGGTCCCGGCGGACCGTGCTCGGAGATCTACTACGACCGCGGCCCCGATTACGGCCCTGAGGGCGGGCCTGAAGCCGACGAAGACAGGTACCTGGAGGTCTGGAACCTGGTCTTCATGCAATATCAGCTCGGCGCCGTCCGCGCCAAGACCGACTTCGACGTCGTCGGCGACCTGCCGTCGCGCAACATCGACACCGGCATGGGCATGGAGCGGATGGCCGCGCTCTTGCAGGGCGTCGACAACATCTACGAGATCGACACCATGTGGAAGGTGCTCGAGCGGGCCGCGGACCTCACTGAGCAGCGGTACGGCGCGGACGAGCGTTCCGACGTCGCCCTCCGGGTGGTCACCGACCATGTGCGCACCGCCGTCATGCTCGTGGCCGATGGCGTGATCCCGTCCAACGAGGGCCGCGGCTACGTGCTGCGGCGGATCCTGCGCCGCAGCGTACAGAAGCTCCGGCTGCTGTCGGGCGCGCAGCGGGGCGGATACAGTCGCGGCGGCCAGGATGAGCGCTTCCTGCACGAGCTGTCGTCGGTGGCCATCGCGGCCCTCGGCGCGCAGTACCCCGAGCTGATCAGGGACGCCCCGAATATTCACACGGTGATCGACGCCGAGGAGGCCGCGTTCTCCTCGACACTGCGGACCGGCTCGGCGATTTTCGACGCAGCGGTGGAGGAGACCAGACGGCGCGGCGCGCCGACGATCCGCGGTGACCAGGCCTTCCAGCTGCACGACACCTACGGCTTCCCGATCGACCTGACCCTGGAAATGGCATCCGAGCAAGGCCTGGCCGTCGATGAGGGCGAGTTCCGCCGGCTGATGACCGAGCAGCGGCAGCGGGCCAAAGCCGACGCGGCCGGCAAGAAGACGGGCAACGCTGATATCTCGGTGTTCGCGCAAGTGCTGGAGCAGGCAGGCCGGGTGACCTTCACTGGCTATGACGAAGTGGTCAGCGAAGCCACCGTCGTCGGCCTGATCGTGAACGGAGCGGCGGTGCCGTCGGCAGGCGCGGGGACTTCGGTTGAGGTGATCCTGGACCGTACTCCCTTCTACGCCGAGGGCGGCGGCCAGCTGGCCGACAACGGCGTGCTCACCGCGGTCGGCAGCGCGGCTGGTGACAGCGCCAGGATCGCCGTTACCGACGTGCAGGTACCGGTGCCTGGCCTGATCGTGCATCGCGGCACTGTCACCGCGGGCGAGATCCTGGTCGGCTCCGCGGTACGCGCCGAGATCGACGTCGAGCGTCGGCGGGCGATATCCCGCTCGCACACCGCGACGCATCTTGTGCACCGGGCATTTCGCGGTGCGCTCGGGGACTCGGCTGCGCAGGCAGGCTCGGAGAACGCACCTGGCCGCTTCCGGTTCGACTTCACCGCGAGCGGAGCGGTGCCGCACTCGGTGCTGGCGGCCGCCGAGGAAGAAGTCAACCAGGTCCTCATCAACGATCTTGAGGTGCACGCCTTCCACACGTCGATCGCCGAGGCAAGGGCGATGGGCGCACTGGCGCTGTTCGGCGAGAAGTACGGCGAGCAGGTCAGGGTTGTCGAGGTTGGCGACTACTCGCGCGAGCTGTGCGGCGGCACGCACGTGGCCAGGTCGGGCAACCTCGGGCTGGTCAAGATCATGGGCGAGTCCTCGATCGGCTCCGGCGTGCGCCGGGTGGAGGCCCTCGTTGGCATCGACGCGTTCAAGTTCCTGGCCAGGGAGAGCGTGCTCGTCAGCCAGCTGACCGAGCAGCTCAGGACGCGCCGGGAGGAACTGCCTGAGCGCATCTCTGGTGTGGTGACCCGGCTCCGTGACGCCGAGCGGGACCTGGAACGGTTCAGGTCCGCTCAGCTGCTGGGCGGGGCCGCGGACCTGGCCAGTGAGGCGGAGGACGTCGACGGCGCGGCGCTGGTCGCGCACAGGGTGACCGATGGCGTGGCAGCGGACGGGATCCGCAAGGTGGCGCTCGATATCCGCGGCCGGGTGCCGGCTGACAAGCCCGGTGTGGTGGTGGCCGTCGGCGTCACCGACGGACGCCCGACTGTCGTGGTCGCGGTCAACGACGCTGGGCGGGCCCGAGGGTTGCGCGCCGGGGCGCTCGTGCTGGCAGCCGCGGGCGCTCTCGGCGGTCGTGGCGGCGGCAAGGACGATGTCGCGCAGGGCGGCGGCGCTCCGCTCGGTGATCATGTGGACGAAGCGGTGTCTGGGGCGTTTGGAGCAGTTCGTGCACTTATTAGGGACATAATGGGTGGCGGTGTCGTAGGGTGAGTCCGTGCCGCCGCCATTTCGTGTCCTTGACGAGACCTGCGAAGGGCTCTCTGTCACGCCGGGTGATCTTTCCCGCGGCCGCGATGTGAGGACCGGCGTTCGCCTGGGCATCGATGTCGGCTCGGTCAGGATCGGAGTCGCGCGATGCGATCCGGGCGGGACGCTTGCGTCGCCGCTCGACACGGTACGGCGCGGGCCCGGCGATCTTGCCACGATCGCTAGCCTCGCCGCGGACAGCGAGGCGGTCGAGATTATCGTCGGTCTGGCCGTCGGCCTGCGCGGTTCGGAGGGCAAGGCCGCCGCCGAAGGCCGTGCCTACGCGACGGCGCTGGCCGGGCTGGTCGCGCCGGTTCAAGTCCGGCTGGTGGACGAGCGTTTTACTACCGTCCTCGCCCATGCCGCTTTGCAGCAAAGCGGGAAGGGTTCCCGAGCCAGGCGGCAATTTGTGGATAAGGCCGCGGCAGCACTGCTCCTGCAAAGCGCACTTGATTCCGAGCGTTTGACGGGCGAGCCAGCTGGTCAGCTGGTCCCTGCCCCTGGAGGCACGCAACCATGAGCCGTGACGGGCACCAGTACCCCGATGACCCGCCGGTCCGCAGGGACCGCAGCTGGCACGAAGAGCGAGATGGCCGCCCGCGGTCCGGCAGTCACAGGCCGGATGAGCGATGGCTGCCTGATCCGGTTGCTGGGCCCGATCCCCGCGCCGCGCGTAGTCTCGGCGACATGCAGGACACATCCGGCGGGCCTGGCGCCTTCCGTGAACCAGACCCAGAGCAGGATCGTCAGGGCCGGGAATACGGCGAAGGCCAGCTTTCAGACTCCGGGCAGGATGCCTACCCGCCCGAGCGTTACAGCGACGGCCGGTACGGCGACGGCCGGTACGGTGACGGCCAGTACGGTGGCGACAGCGGCCAGTACGGCGGTGACGGCCGGTACGGCGACGGCCAGTACGGCGGCGGCCAGTACGGCGGTGACAGTGGCCTGTACGGGAGCGACGGGAGCCGCAACGGGAGTGTCCCAGGCGACGGCGGTCAGTACAGCGGCGGCAACGGCTATGGCCGTGATCGCTTCGGCAGTGACCAGTACGGCGCGGTTCGGTACGGCGAAGGCGATGAGGTTAGCGGCGGCCCGGCTGACCCTGGCACCTACGGTGACAGCGATCGCTACCGTCAGTTGGGCAGCACCGCCGGGCGCGACGATTACGGTGCCGCCGACCGCGGCGGCTACCGCGACTCCGGCGGGCACTCCGCACCTGGCGGGCGCTCCGCACCTGGCGGTTATGGCGAGGCCGGCGGTTACGGCGCGTCCGGCGGTTACGGCGGGCCGGAAGATTATGCCGATCACGGCCCTTACGGTGCCACGCAGAGCTATGCCGCCCCGCCGAGTTTCGGCGCACCCGAGAGTTACGGGGCCGGTGACCCGTACGGTTCCGCCGAGGCGGATGGCTACGGCGGGCAGCAGACCAGTCCGGGCAGGCACACAGGCAGGTACACCGAGCCAGACAGTTACACCGAGCCAGACAGGCACGACGACACGGGCTGGCACTCCAGTCCTGGCCGGCACACGGACCCGCGGGGTCTGAGCGACAAAGGACGCCCGGCGGACCCGGCATGGCTGCCAGACCCGAGGCTGCCAGACCCGAGGCTGCCAGACCCGAGGCTGCCAGACCAGGGGCGGCTTACCGATCCCGGCGGCCGGACTGATCCCGGCGGCCTGACAGATCCGTACGGTTCGCTGGGTGCGCCGGGCGGCTTCGATTACCGTAGCCGGGGCGAATACGCTGACCAGGCATTCGGCCGCCCGCCTCTGGAGGAGGATGGCCAGGGCTACGGCGCGCCGGGCCCTGTCAGCGAACCGGCCGGCCAGGGGGGCAGGACCGGTACAGCTATGGCGAACCGGCCGGATATCAGTCCGGCGGCTCGTACGGGGAACTTCACGGCCACGACGGCTACGGCGGTCAGGCCGGATATGACGATGGCGGGGGATATGGCGAGCACGCGTACGGGCCTGGTTCCGCGGCCTTGCCCGACCGGGGCCGAGACTACGGCCCGGCGGGTAATAGCTCCGATGAACAGTACGAGTGGCAGGACCGCGTGGACGAGCGCGGCGTAGCCCAGGGCAGGCCACCGGCCGGCCAGCCGGACGACCCGGCCGTGATCGACGCGGACGCGGCCCGGCACAACGGTTTCTTCAGCGGATTCGGCGGCAGCGACAACATCAGCCCGCCGCCGCGACGTGGCCGCGGGCGCGGCCGGGGCCGGATGGCCGCCACGATCGCCATTATCGCGGTGCTGGTGGTGCTCGCTGGCGGGGGCGCCGGCGCGTACGTGGTCTACACCAAGTACGCGGCCGCGCACGGGAATTACACGGGGCCCGGTTCGGGCTCAGTGATCTTCCAGGTCAAGAATGGTCAGTTCGCGGAGGGACTGGCGCCCGAGCTCGTCAAGGCCGGCGTCATCAAGTCCGCGCGGCCCTTCGTTGCCGCGGCCGAGGCCAGCGGCAAGACCAACGACCTGGAACCTGGCTACTTCCGGCTGCACAAGCAGATGAACGCCGCGCTGGCCTGGGCTCTGCTCATCAACCCCAGTTCCCGGGTGCAGACCAAGGTGACGGTCCCCGACGGCCTGCGGATCAGCAAGATCCTGCCGATCGTGGCCAAAGAAACCGGGATTCCGCTGGCCCAGTTCACGACCGCGATAGCTAACACCTCGGCGCTCGGCCTGCCGAGCTGGGCGCATAACAACCCTGAGGGCTTCCTCTGGCCGGCCACCTACAACTTCCAGCCAGGTGTCACCGCGCTGCAGGTGCTGCGGACCATGGTCGCCCAGTTCAACACCGAGATAGCGAACATGAACCTGGCTGCCGGCGCCAAGCGGGCACGGTTCACGGAGTACCAGGTGATCGTCACGGCCAGCCTGCTGGAGGGCGAGGTACCGCCGCAGTACTACGGCAAGGTCTCCAAGGTGATCGACAACCGGCTGAACGCGGTCCCGGAGATGACCCTCGGCCTGGACAGCACGGTGGCCTACGCGCTGAATAAGTACATCTATGACCTCAGCGTGAGTGACCTGAACGTGAAGTCGCCCTACAACACCATCAAGCATCTGGGCCTGCCGCCAGGGCCGATCGACTCACCGGACGCGGCCGCGATCAACGCGGTGCTGCACCCGGCGCACGGCAACTGGATCTTCTTCGTCACGGTGAACAAATCCGGCAAGACCCTCTTCACCGACAGCAGCACTCAGATCCGGATCTGGGACATTGAAGCCCAGAACAACGGCCTGGTCTGAGCCGGTGGCCGCCACGAGGGCGGCGGTGCTCGG
The DNA here is from genome assembly GCA_963767215.1 of uncultured Actinomycetota bacterium. Taxonomy (GTDB): domain Bacteria; phylum Actinomycetota; class Actinomycetes; order Streptosporangiales; family Streptosporangiaceae; genus JAJYUU01. The sequence continues at coordinate 24,917 of CAVYDE010000009.1, read as the reverse complement.
CTCGCCGATCGCCCACTCGCTCTCGCCCGTCCTGCACTCGGCGGCCTACCGCGAGCTAGGCCTGGCGGACTGGAGCTACCTGGCGATCGACTGCGACGAGCAGCGCCTGGCCGGACTGCTCGGCTCGCTCGGCCCGGACTGGGCCGGGTTGTCGCTGACCATGCCGCTCAAGCGCGCCGTCCTGCCGCTGCTTGACCAGGCGGATCCGCTGGTCGCGCAGGTCGGCGCCGCCAACACCGTGGTGCTGCGGGACGGCAGGCGGCTCGGATTCAACACCGACGTGGCCGGCCTGGTGACCGTTCTGCGTCGGGCGGGCGTTACGTCAGGCGGGAACGTGGTCATTCTCGGGAGCGGCGCGACGGCCTGCTCAGCCGTCGGCGCACTGCGGGAGACCGGTGCCACCCGGATCTCAGTCGCCGTCAGGGACCCGGCTCGCGCTGAGCCGCTGATCGCGGTCGCGGACCGCCTCGGGGTCGCGGCCGAGATCATTGACCTGGGCGCTGACCTGCGACAGCGGTCCTGGGGATTGCTCATCTCGACGATCCCGGCGGACGGAGCCCGACCGGTCGCTGATCAGGTCGCCGCGGGAACTGTCGGTGCTGACGTGGTGCTTGACGTCATTTATGACCCGTGGCCGACGCCGCTGGCGCTAGCCGCAGCCAATGCTGGCCGGACCGTTATTTCCGGGTATGAGATGCTCGTGCACCAGGCGGCCGGGCAGGTCGAGCTGATGACCGGCAAGCAGCCGCCGGTCAGCGCGATGCACGCCGCCGGCCTGGCCGAACTCGCCCGCAGGCACGCTCCTGGCTAACCTGACGGCTGCCCTGGCGGAATATCAGCGCGGGATATCGGCGGCGGATTATCGGCAGCGTGCCAGGCCGGATATCCCGCAGGTGCCGGGAATATCCCGTAGGTGGCGGGCGCTGAACCCCGCGGAATTCCAGTGGTCGCCGTCATGGGCTAGTCTTACAGGCGACAATGCTTGGCTGTGCGTGCGCGGCCAGGCGTGCAAGCGGAGGACCACCTCGGCCGCCTCCCACCTAGCCAGCTAGGTCGCCGGTTAAGCAGCCACCATCGAGCGGCTGACCGGGACCCAGTCGCTGGCGGGTCGTTCGCCGGCAACCCTCGCGGGTCGCCCGGCGACTGGTCGGCCTTCGGGCCGGCTGATCAGGCCGGGCGCCTGCTGTCGGCGATTCACGCGATGGCAGCGGCGTCGCGGGTATGCCGTGCTCGGGCGTTGTCCTGGGCAGGCGGCTCCCGCACTGGTGGCCCCGCAGGCACGATAGCGGGGCCTTTCGCATCTGTGCGGGCAGCCCCGCCCCTGCGTCCGGGGATGGTCCCTGGGCGCAAGCAAGGTGGCACAAGGAGGTCACATCAGCACCGAACCTCGTATCAACGAGCGCATCCGGGTACCCGAAGTCCGGCTTGTCGGCCCGGCCGGCGAGCAGGTCGGGATAGTTGCCATTAACGATGCGCTCCGGCTGGCCCAGGAGGCAGATCTCGACTTGGTCGAGGTTGCGCCGATGGCCCGGCCCCCTGTCTGCAAGCTGATGGACTACGGCAAGTTCAAGTACGAGTCAGCGCTGAAGGCCAGGGAGTCGCGCAAGAATCAGGCCCAGACAGTGATCAAAGAGATCAAGCTGCGGCCCAAGATTGACCCGCACGACTACGGCACCAAGAAGGGCCACGTCGAGCGCTTCCTCAAGCAGGGCGACAAGGTCAAGGTCACGATCATGTTCAGGGGACGCGAGCAGTCCAGGCCCGAGCTCGGGTTCAAGCTGCTCCAGCGCCTGGCCGGCGACATCGAGGAGCTCGGCTTCGTCGAGTCGTCGCCGAAGCAGGACGGCCGCAACATGATCATGGTGATCGGCCCGCACAAGCGGAAGACGGAGGCTGTCGCAGCGGCCAAGGCCGAGCGCGCCAGTCGGGCGACCGCGCGGGGCCCGGCTCCCGCGGACGCTGAGGCTGAGCAGGACGCGCTGACCGCACCGCCGGTGTCCGCATCGCAGGCGAACGGCACGCAAGCTCAGGCTGAGCCAGCTGCGGCGAAGGGCCCGCAGGCTGAAGCTGTGCAACCTGCACCCGCCGCGCCGAAGGAGCCGCAGGCCGAGGCCGTGCAGCCTGAGGCTGTGCAGGCTGAGGCTATGCAGGCTGAGCCCGCTGCGCCGAAGAGCCCGCGCACCGAGGCTGCCGCGGCCGAGCCCGCTGCGCCGAAGAGCCAGCAAGCGGAGGCAACTCCGCGGCCCTCAACCGCAGCCAGGTCCGCAGCGAGTCCGCGGCCGACCGCGCCACGGTCGACCGCCAGCTCGTCGTCAGCAGCCGCGCCCCGGCCAGCAGCGCCGCGCGCGACGCCGGCGACGGCCCGCCCGGCAGCGCCGTCCGGCAACGGTTCACCGGCCCCGCGCCCGACGGCGCCCCGTGGCTCTGCGGCCGCGGCCCGGCCGGCTGGCGCGAAGCCGGCTCCGCCCAGGCGAGCGGCCGACGGTCCGGTCCCGGCCCCGCGTCCGGTGGCAGCCGACCAGGCGGCCAAGGCGCCCGCCGACAAGGGTGAGGCAGACAGCTAGCTCATTACCAGGGCCGCGCGTACCGGGCCCGGCATCAGGAGGCCAGCGGCCGGTGCCGCCTGGCCAGGGAGACTGTGCCTGACGGCACGCCAGATCGACGTGCCCAGGCACGACGGAACAGGAGACACGGCGACATGCCGAAGATGAAGACGCACAGCGGTTCCAGTAAGCGGTTCCGGCTGACGGGTACCGGCAAGGTCATGCGCCGCCGTGCCAACAATGCTCATTACTTCGAGCACAAGCCCAGCACCAAGACGCGCCGCCTGGCCGGATACGTACAGCTCGCGCCGGGTGACGCAAAGAAGATCAAGAAGTTGCTGGGGAAGTGACCCGGCCCGCCTCAAGGGAGTCGTAAAACATGGCACGCGTGAAGCGGGCGGTCAATGCCCACAAGAAGCGCCGGACAGTACTCGAGCGCGCCAGCGGTTACCGGGGCCAGCGGTCCCGGCTGTACCGCAAGGCAAAGGAGCAGCAGCTCCACTCGATGACCTACGCCTACCGGGACCGCAAGGACCGGAAGGGCGCATTCCGGCGGCTGTGGATCCAGCGGATCAACGCCGCCGTCCGGGCCGACGGCCTGACCTACAACCGGTTCATCCAGGGCCTCAAGCTGGCCGAGGTCGAGGTCGACAGGCGCATGCTTGCCGAGCTGGCTGTTGCCGACCCGCAGGCCTTCAGCGCGCTCGTCGAGATCGCCAAGGGCGCGCTGCCGGCCGACGTCAACGCACCAGCGGCCTGATCGCGCTGCAACCAACGGCGCTGCCAGCAGCAGCACTGCAACTGCAATCACTGGCGCTGCAACCAACGGCGCTGCGGCGCCGGTGATGACGCGGCCTCCTGCCCCGCAGGCGAGCGGTGCCCTCGGCATCCGCTCGCCGCGGGTGAAGGCTGCCCGTCAGCTCGGCAAGAAAGCCTTCAGGGAACGTGGCCGCTGTTTTCTCGCGGAGGGTCCGCAGGCAGTACGTGAGGCGCTTGCAGAGCCTGGCGTGCTGACCGAGCTGTTCGTGACGGCGCAAGGCAGCGGCCGGCATCCCGAGATCGTCGCGCAAGCGGCCGGCCTCGGCATCGCGGTGCACGAGGTCGGCGGCGAGGTTATGGCCGAGCTGGCGCAGACGATCACGCCGCAAGGCCTGCTCGGCATCTGCCGGTTCGTCGACGTGCCGCTGGAAGCTGTGACCCGGCCGGGCACCCGACTGGTGGCACTGCTGGCCAACGTCCGCGACCCTGGCAACGCGGGCACGGTGCTGCGCACCGCCGACGCGGCAGGCGCTGACGGGGTGGTCTTCGCGGCTGCCTCGGTCGACCTGTACAACAGCAAATGCGTCCGCTCCTCGGCCGGCAGCCTGTTCCACTTGCCGGTCGTGGCAGGCTCCCCGCTCGCCCCCGCCATCGCCGGCCTGCGGGCGGCCGGGCTGCAGGTGCTGGCCGCCGACGGCAGCGGGACCCGGTTCGTGGACGGCCCGGGCGGCCCTGACCTGTCCAGGCCCACTGCCTGGCTGTTCGGCAACGAAGCCTGGGGGTTGCCGGACGACCTGCTCAGGCTTGCCGACGACGTGGTGGCGGTGCCGATCTACGGTCGGGCCGAGAGCCTGAATCTGGCCGCGGCGGCGGCGGTGTGCCTGTACGCCTCGGCACGCGAGCTTCACCCGGCCAGAACCTGACCAGGACCAGGCCACATCGGCGGTAAATTTCCGCCCCCACGGGCAAGTTCCGGCAACCGCACGCAGTCCGCGCCCCGGCGGGGGTGCCACCTTGCATCGCCAATCCGCTAGAGTCTGATCACGTTGCGTCATGAAGTGACCAGGCTGATCACTAGCTGGTAGCCGATGACGCAATAGCGCTCCGACGGCGGATTTCCCCCGAATCCGCTGAGGTGACCGTACCTGAGGCAGTTGCGACCGGTCTGGTCGCGGCCGCTGGCCAGGGTGCGCGACCGGCGTGTCGTCCAGGGGGAAGGACAGCAGAAGCCCCGGAGGCGGCGCACAGGTGAATGGGATCGGGACGGGCCCTGCGGCGGCCAGCTCCTCCGACCTACCTGGCACCCAAGAAGCCGCCGGCCCTGGCGAGCTTGCCAGCGGCCTGGTGCAAGCCGATGACCTGCCGGACGGACTGATCATCGCCGACCGTAAGGGCCGGATCGCCGTCTTCAACCGTGCCGCCGGACGACTGACAGGGATCACTCCCGCCGGGGCAGTTGGCCGTGAGGTCCGCCACGTGCTGCCGCTGCGCGACAACGAGGGCCGTTGCTGGTGGACACTGGCCCAGCCCTACGACGGCCTGTCGACCAGGACCCGGCATCCGGAACGGCCGCTGTACCTGCCCGACGGAACCGAGCTGCTGGTCAGCGTCGGGTACGTGCGGGTGCCGCGCGGCAGCGGCCCGCATGAGGGCTGGTCTCGCGAGCCGGGATCAGTGCAGCGGATCGCGATCACGCTGCGGAGCGCAGAGCAGCGGACGCGGCTAGAGCGCAGCCGGGCTGACCTGGTCTCCACCGTCGCCCACGAGCTGCGCTCGCCGCTGACCAGCGTCAAGGGCTTCACCGCCACGTTGCTGGCGAAGTGGCCCAAGTTCACCGACGACCAGAAGATGGTCATGCTGGAGACGGTCAATGCCGACGCGGACCGGGTCACCAGGCTGATCACTGAACTGCTTGACGTGTCCAGGATCGAAGCCGGCCGGATCGAGGTCCACCGGGAGCTGGTCGACATCGCCAGCCGGGCGCTGAAGATCATCGGCGGTCGCGTCGCCGCGGGTGACACGCCGGACCGGTACCTGGTCGAGGTTGCCCCTGGCCTGCCAGAGACCTGGCTGGACGTCGACAAGGTCGACCAGATCCTGGCAAACCTGATGGAGAACGCCGTCAGGCACGGGGCTGGTACGGTTACCACTGTGGTGGAGCCGGCGGTCGTCGCAGGTGCTCCTGGCGTGGCCGTAGCGGTCCGCGACCAGGGTCCTGGCATCGCGCCCGAGGTTGCGCCACGTGTCTTCGGCCGGTTCTGGCGCGCCAAGCGCCGCGGTGGCGCGGGCCTTGGCCTGTTCATCGTCAAAGGCCTCGTCGAGGCGCACGGCGGAGAGATCATCGTGCAGCAGGCGCCGGGCGGCGGGGCTGAGTTCCGATTTACCATGCCCGCCGGGACGCCTGACTTCGGTTAGCCGGCGGGCCACCGGAGTACCTGCAGGCCGGCCCGCGCTCGCGGTGCCAGGCGCCAGCCGCTGACGTCCGCGGGGTTACCGCGAAACCGGCCAGCGGCACCGCACTCCACCCGCTCGTACCTTGCTGTTGACCGCAGGAGATCATGAACGATGTCCGCACCGAATAACACCTATGACCCTGTGGAGGTGGCTGTGCTGTCTCCCGAGGAGTTGCAGCGCATGCAGGCCGAGGCGCTGGCCGCCATCGCGGCCGCCAGCGACCTCGATGCGCTCAAGCAGGCAAGGCTCGCACACTTCGGCGATCGCGCGCCGCTGACCCTGGCTAACGCCGAGATCGGGGCGCTGCCGCCGGCCGCCCGTGCCGACGCCGGCAAGCGAGTCGGCATGACTCGCGCCGCGATCAAAGCGGCGCTCAGCCAGCGCCAGGCCGACCTGGAAGCCGACCGGGACCAGCGGGTGCTGGTCGAGGAGGCCGTCGATGTGACGCTGCCGTGGGACCGGACGCTGGCCGGGGCCAGGCACCCGGTCACGACCGTCGGCGAGCGGCTGGTCGACGTATTCGTCAACATGGGCTACGAAGTTGCCGAAGGGCCTGAGGTCGAGGCCGAGTGGTACAACTTCGACGCGCTGAACTTCCCGCCTGACCACCCGGCACGGGAGATGCAGGACACGATCTTCGTGGCGGGACCCGACCGTGCGCAGCGGTCAGGGGTCGTGCTGCGCACGCACACCTCGCCGGTGCAGATCCGCTCGCTACTGACCAGGCCGCTGCCGCTGTACGTGGTCAGCCCCGGCAAGTGCTACCGCAGCGACGCGCTGGACGCCACGCACAGCCCGGTCTTCCACCAGATCGAGTGCCTGGCCGTAGACGAGGGCCTCACGATGGCCGACCTGCGCGGCGCGATCAACGCGTTCGTGGAGGCGATGTTCGGCGAGGGGCTGCAGACCAGGCTACGGCCGGATTTCTTCCCGTTCACCGAGCCATCCGCGGATGTGTCGATGGAGTGCCATGTGTGCCGTGGCGCATCGACCAGGCCAGGCGGCGAGCCGTGCCGGGTGTGCCGGTCGCAGGGCTGGATCGAGATCGCCGGCTGCGGCATGGTCAACCCGCGGGTCCTCGTCGCCTGCGGTATCGATCCCGACCGCTACAGCGGCTTCGCATTCGGCCTGGGCATCGACAGGTCAGTAATGATCCGGCACGGCGTGGCCGACATCAGGGACACTCTCGAGGGTGACATGCGGTTCAGCCGCGCGTTCGGAATGGAGGCGTGATGCGGCTGCCACTGTCCTGGCTGCTGGAGTACGCGGCCATCAAGCTGCCTGCCGATGATGAGGCCGGCGTCGCGGAGATGTCGCGGCGGCTGACCGCCTGCGGCCTGGAGATCGAGGCCGTCGAGCCGGTCGGTCACGACATCAGCGGCGTGGTTGTGGCCGAGGTGCTGGACGTCGAGGAACTGACCGGGTTCACCAAGCCGATCAGGTACTGCCAGGTCGCTACCGGCGACGGCCAGGAGCGGCACGTCATCTGCGGAGCTGCGAATTTCGCTGTCGGCGACCGTGTCGCGCTCGCGCTGCCCGGCGCGGTGCTGCCTGGCGGTTTTGAGATCGGCGCGCGCAAGACTTACGGTCACGTGTCAGACGGCATGATCTGCTCGGCCGCCGAACTGGCGATCGGAGAGGACCACTCCGGGATCATCGTGCTGCCGGCCGACGCGCCGCTCGGCACTGACTTCGTCAGCTACGCCGGCCTGCGTGATGTGGTGTTCGACATCAACGTGACGCCGGACAAGGGTTTCGCCCTGTCGGTCAGGGGTGTGGCGCGCGAGCTGGCCATCGCCTATCAGGTTCCGTTCGCCGATCCGGCTGACGTGGGCCTGCCGGCCGACGTTGCCGCCCGCTCGCCTGACGTCTATCCGGCCGCCATCGCCGATGTCACCGCGTGCGACAGTTTCGTGCTCCGCGAGGTGCGCGGGATCGACCCGGCCACGCCCACCCCGCTGGCGATGAAGATCAGGCTCGCCAGGGCCGGGCAGCGGTCCGTGTCGCTTGCCGTGGACGTCACCAACTACCTGATGCTGGAGCTCGGCCAGCCGTTGCACGCCTTCGACCGGGCCACGCTCAGCGGACCGATCGTGGTGCGGCGCGCGGTTGCCGGCGAGAAGCTGGAGACTCTCGATCATGTGGTCAGGAGCCTCGATCCAGAAGACATCCTGATCACCGATTCATCAGGGCCGATCTCACTGGCGGGCACGATGGGCGGCCTCGCCACCGAGGTATCGGACGCCTCGCGGGATCTGGTGATCGAGGCCGCTCATTTCTCCGCGCGCGGCATCGCCAGGATGAGCCGCCGGCACAAGCTGGGCTCGGAGGCATCCGCCCGGTTCGAGCGCGGCGTCGACAACCAGTTGCAGCTGCGCGCCTCGGCCAGGGCCGCGTCCATGCTGGCGACGCTCGGCGGCGGCACCGAACTGCCGGGCTGCTCCCTGGCCTTCGCGGATGCCGAGCCGGTCACGATCGCCATGGCCGCCGACTACCCGGACCAGGTCGCCGGGCTGGTGTACGGGCTGGAGACGGTTCAGGCCAGGCTGCGCGAAGTCGGCTGCACGATCACCCACCTTGGGGACGCTGCGGCTGACGCGGCCGCGGTCGTGCCATCAGCTGACGCCGCCGACACCCTGGCCTGGCAGCAGGCCAAGCACGAGCACCGCCGGCATGACAGATCAGGCCTCATGCTGGCGGTCACGCCGCCATCGTGGCGGCCGGACCTGACCGACCCCGCCGACCTGGCCGAGGAGGTCATCAGGCTCGAGGGCTACCAGAACATCCCGGTCCGCGCCGTCCGCGCGTCCGGGGGCCGGGGCCTTACCGGCAGGCAGCGGCTGCGCCGGACGGCCAGCCGTGCGCTGGCCTATCACGGCCTGGTGGAGGTGCTCAGCCAGCCGTTCTTGTCGGCGGCCGACTTCGACAGGCTGCAACTGCCGGCTGACGACGCGCGCCGGCTCGCGGTGCGACTGGCCAACCCGCTCAGTGACGACGAGCCGCTCATGCGCACGACGTTGCTGCCCGGCCTGCTGCGGAACCTGGCCCGCAACCTCGGCCGGGGTTTCGGCGACAGTGCGCTCTATGAGTTCGGGCTGGTCTTCCGGCCGCGGCCGGACGCGGCGCCGTCAGCACCGATCCTGCGGGTAGACCGCGGCCCGGCGGTGCACGAACTGGCTGAGCTTGAAGCGGCGCTGCCGGACCAGCCATTGCGGGTAGGCGCCGTGCTGGCGGGCAATGCCGAGCAGGCCGGCTACTGGGGCCAGGGCCGACCTGGCGGCTGGCAGGATGCCATCGAGGCCGCGCGGACTGTACTGCGCACCAGCAGGGTGGCTTTTGAAATCAGGGCTGATCAGCACGAGCCGTGGCATCCGGGGCGCTGCGCCGCGATCTTCGTCAGGAACGAGCATGGCCATGAATGGCTGGCCGGGCACGCGGGTGAGCTGCACCCGAGGGTCATCGCCGCCTTCGGCCTGCCCGAAAGGACGGCGGCGATGGAACTCGACATGTCGGTGATCGAGATCGCGGCGGACTCGCTCGGCCCGGTCCAGGCTCCTACGCTGTCCAGCTTACCCGGTAGCCGTGCAGGATGTCGCGCTCATCGTGCCGCTGGCGGTGCCGGCTGCCGAGGTGGAGCGGGCGCTCACCGAAGGTGCCGCGACCGCAGGGGACGTCCTGCTTGAGTCACTCAGCCTGTTCGACGTCTACACCGGCGACCAGGCAGGCGAGGGCCGCAAGTCGCTGGCCTACACGCTGCGGTTCCGCGCGCCGGACCGGACGCTGACCGCCGAGGAGGCTAGTGCCGTCAGGGACGCGGCGGTGGCCGAGGCGGCACGGCAGACTGGCGCGGTGCTGCGAGGCGCCAGCGCCTGACGGCCCGCCCGGATCGCGCTGCCCTCGCTTCGGCCGGACCTTGCCAGATTTTGGCTTGACTGAGGTCAGTGAAGCTGGTTATGTCCCGGTGACACTTCTAGCATCGGGGATCTCATGATCAAATGGTCGAGTCGTGCTGTTCTTCTTCTTTCGGGCAGCGCGATCGTCCTGGCGGGTTCTGTGCTGCCCGCGCAGGCAGCGACGGCGAAGGGGTGGCGGGTCGCCGCGACGGTCGTAGCTCGCGGCCGGGTCTCGCTGCTGAGCAGTGTCGATGCCGTCAGCGCCGGCGATGCCTGGGCCACCGGATTTACTGCAACGAGCAAGTTCACCCACATCTCGGGCACGATCAGGCACTGGAACGGCAAGTCGTGGCGGCTAGTAAAGCTGCCAGCCAAGGTCGCCGCGGCCTGGGCGAAGGACACGCCGGTCCTGGCCACGGTCGCCGCGTCCTCGACGAAGAACGTCTGGGCCTTCAGCAGCTTCGTGGCAGGGGCGCACTACCTCCGGCTGGCCGGATCGCACTGGAGCACCGGCAAGATGCCGGGAAGCACCTCCACCGCCCTGCTGCAGATCACCGCGGCCAAGGCGTTCAGCAGCAAGAACGTCTGGGTCTTCGGCGACAGGTTCAGCCTGAAGCACGACACCTCCAGCCCTTACGCCGCGCACTTCGACGGTTCGAAATGGTCAGCGACCACAGTGACGGGCAGTGAGGGAATCGACGCCGTCAGCGCGACCTCGGCCAACTCGCTCTGGGCCGTCCTGGATTCGGACAGCGCGCAGACTGCGCCGACCGTGGCGCACTGGACGCGTGCGGCCGGCTGGCAGCTGGCTGTGGTCCAGCCGGTGCTGCCTGCCGGAGCAGACCTGACCAGCATCGTCGCGGAGCCTAACGGAGCTGTCTGGATCGGCGGCGCCTCCGGAACGACCTTGCGGCCGTTTGCGGCAGAGCTGGCGCCGGGCGGTTCATCCTGGACGGTCGCGACGCTGCCGGCCGGCACCGGCGGGGTGAACTGGCAGATCAGCGGTCTGGCCTCCGACGGGCGCGGCGGGCTGTGGGCGTTGTCGACTAACGAGCAGGTCAAGGGCCAGCCGCAACGCCTGCTGCATCTGCAAGGCGCCGCGTGGTCCCTGGTGAAGCCGGCCTTTGGCAAGCGCGAGTGGCTGCTCGAGCAGATTGCCGCCGTGCCGCACACCGCCTCGCTCTGGGGGGTCGGCGTGCAGAAGGTAGGTTCAGGCGGCAACGGCCTGATCGCGCTCGACGGCCCGACACCGCGTTGAGCAGCTAGGCAAACGAAAGGCGACGCGGACAGGAACTGGCCGCGTCGCCTTCGTTGAGGCAGCCAGGTAGCGAACGGCGCGGGGACGTTTGCTGGCCGCGGCGCCCCCGGTTAAGGCAGCTAGTCAGCTTTCGTCGTGCGGCAGCTGTCAGGCAGGCGTCTTGAGGATGGCCAGAATCTCGGTGCCGTCCCTCGCGCACTTGGACGCGTCGCCGGTCGTCAGCAACTCCGGCGTCGGGAAACCCTGGCAAGTCCAGCCATCGACGACGACTGGCGCCTCGCCGCCGTTGCCGGGAACCTTGCCGGCGACGATCGCCGCCGCATAGCCCTTCTCCACGGTCATCGCGACGGTGCAGGCGAGCGTGCCGTGGTCGATCTCGACCTCGATGGGCACGTTGGCAGCCGTCCGGCTCGTCCCGCAGTCCACCGGAGCGGCAGCCTTGGGTTTGGCCGCGGGGCCGCAGCCGGTCAGCAGGAGTGCACCCGCGAGCACCGCGGTCGCGAGGCAGAGCGAGCCGGCTGGCCGCAGGCCGGAGCAGCGCGAGCTGGCTGGCCGCGGGCTGGAGCAGAGCGAGCGGGCTGACCGCAGGCCGGGGCCTGAAGTCCGGCGGAGGCGCATGAGTCTCCCTTCCGGCCCCCATCATGCCGCCCCGGCTGGTGGCTGCCCAACCGGATCGCAGATCTGACAGTTCCCGGTTACCTAGCGGTATCCGCTCCTTGCATAATCAGTCAGACATCTGCATAATAATACACAAGCCGAGAGCCAGCCCCGTGGCTCACAGCGTGCGCCCGGCCGGGTGCGGGTCCGGCTAGGTACAGGTGGAGGACTGATGGGTGCGCGCGTGGCGGTGGCCGGCGCCAGCGGGTATGCCGGGGGCGAGTTGCTCCGGCTGCTCGCAGGGCATCCCGACCTTGAAGTCGCCGCCGTAACCGCCGGTGCCAGCGCGGGCAAGACGGTCAGCCAGCTGCACCCGGCGCTGGCCGGCGCGCCAGGCCTGGCAGGCATGGTCCTGCAACCGCACGAGCCTGCCGTGCTGGCCGGCTGCGACCTTGTCTTCCTGGCCTTGCCCGCTGGCGAGTCGGCATCGGTTGCCCGCGAGCTGGCGGCCGACGTCAAGGTGGTAGATCTCGGCCCCGACTTCCGGCTCGCCGACGAAGCGGCCTGGCACCGGCACTACGGCGGACAGCACCCTGGCAGGTGGGTCACCGGGCTGCCTGAGCTGCCAGGCCGCCCGGACGGCGATCCAGTCCGCCGACCGGGTCGCGGCGCCTGGCTGTTACGCAACAGCGGCGATGCTCGCGCTGGTGCCGCTCGTCGCCGCAGGCCTCGCCGACCCGGCCGACGTCGTGATCGTCGCCGCGTCCGGTACCTCAGGGGCCGGGCGGTCGCTGCGCACTGACCTGCTCGCCAGCGAAGTGATGGGCTCGGTTTCTGCCTACTCGGTCGCCGGCGCGCACCGGCACACGCCGGAGATCGAGCAGGCGCTGGCGGAGAACCTCCCCGCCGCGCTGCTGCGCGCCGGCCTGCCGGACGCGCGCACGGTGCGGGTGAGTTTCACGCCGGTGCTGGCGCCGATGCCGCGCGGCATCCTGGCGACCTGCACGGCCAGGCTCGCCGCGGCGGAGGTCAGCACCGACGAACTGCGCGAGGCCCTGGCGCAGGCCTACGCCGCTGAGCCGTTCGTCACCGTGCTCCCGGCCGGCGGCTGGCCAGCGACGGCATCGGTGGCCGGCTCCAACGGCGCGCAGTTGCAGGTCGCGGCGGACGACCGGGCAGGCCGGGCCGTGGTAGTCGCGGCGATCGACAACCTCGGCAAGGGCGCGGCCGGGCAGGCCATCCAGAACGCCAACCTGATGCTGGGCCTGCCGGAGACGGCCGGGCTCACCGCGATCGGAGTCGCGCCATGACCGTCACGAGCCCGCAGGGATTCCGGGCGGCCGGGGTAGCCGCCGGGATCAAGGTCTCAGGCAACCCGGACCTCGCGGTCGTCATCAACGACGGGCCGATGGCGGCTGCGGCCGGCGTCTTCACGGCCAACAGGGTGAAGGCGGCGCCGGTGCTCTGGAGCCAGCAAGTGCTGGCTGGCGGCACGCTCCGCGCCGTCGTGCTGAATTCGGGCGGGGCGAACGCGTGCACCGGGCCGGCTGGTTTCCAGGACACGCATCACACCGCCGAACAGCTTGCGGCCCTGCTCGACACCGGCGCCGGCGAGATCGCAGTCTGCTCTACCGGGCTGATCGGCGAGCGGCTGCCGCTGGACCGGCTACTGGCGGGCGTGAGGGCAGCGGCCGGGCAGGCGAGCACGCAGGGCGGGCTGGCCGCGGCCGACGCGATCAGGACCACCGACACGGTGCCGAAGGTCTGCTGCCTCCAGGGCAGCGGTTACCAGATCGGCGGCATGGCCAAGGGCGCGGCGATGCTGGCACCTGCCCTGGCCACCATGCTGGTCGTGCTGACGACCGACGCCGCGCTGGCCGGCCGCCGAGCTGGACCAGGCGCTGCGCGCCGCGGTCGCCACGACGTTCGACCGGCTCGACACCGACGGCTGCATGTCCACCAATGACACCGTGCTGCTGCTGGCCAGCGGAGCGAGCGGGGTGACACCGCAGCTGGCCGAGTTCACCGCGCTGCTGACCGCGGCGTGTGCCGACCTGTGCACGCAGATGCAGGCAGATGCCGAGGGCGCGAGCAAGGCGATCACGATCGAGGTGACCGGCGCGGCGTCCGAGCCTGACGCGGTCGAGGTCGGCCGCGCGATCGCCCGCTGCAATCTGCTCAAGTGCGCTATTCACGGTGCGGACCCGAACTGGGGCCGGGTGCTGGCAGCCGTCGGCACGACGAGGGCCGCGTTCGAGCCGGACCAGCTCGACGTCGCGATCAACGGCGTCTGGGTCTGCAAGTCCGGTGCGCCGGGCGAGGACCGGTCCGCCGTCGACCTGCAGCCCGCGCGAGGTCACGATCACGGTGGCGCTCGCGGCGGGCACGCACGCGGCCACGATCAAGACAACCGATCTCACCGCTGCGTACGTCCATGAGAATTCGGCTTACTCGACATGACAGACCTTCAGGTCAGGAACGTGGCCGCGGAGAAGGCCGCAGCTCTCATCGAGGCGCTGCCCTGGTTCGAGAAGGTTCCATGGCGCGACTGTCGTACTGAAGTACGGCGGCAACGCGATGACCGACGACAGCCTGCGCCGGTCGTTCGCTCAGGACGTGGTCTTCCTGCGGTATGCCGGGCTGCGCCCGGTGGTGGTTCACGGCGGGGGCCCGCAGATCAACGCTCAGCTGGACCGCCTGGGGATGCCGTCCACGTTCCGGGCCGGTCTTCGGGTCACCACGCCGGAAACCATGGACGTGGTCCGGATGGTGCTCACCGGTCAGGTGAACAGGGAGATTGTCGGCCTGATCAACGAGCACGGGCCGTTCGCCGTAGGGCTGTCCGGCGAAGACGCGCACCTGCTGACCGCGCGGCGGATGCGGCCAGAGGTTGAAGGTGAGCTGATCGACATCGGCGAGGTCGGCGAGGTCGAGTCGGTGAACCCCGGCGCGGTCAGCGCGCTGATCGCCGACGGCCGGATCCCGGTCATCTCCAGCGTCGCCCGCGGCACGGCCGGCGGCGTACTGAACGTCAATGCCGACACCGCCGCCGCGGCGATCGCGGTCGAGCTGGGCGCGGCCAAGCTTGTCCTGCTCACCGACGTCGCCGGGCTGTACCCGAACTGGTCAGGCAAGGACGCGCCCAGTGCCGCGACCGCGCGGCCGTTCAGCCAGCTGACCGCCGACGAGCTCGCGGCGCTGATGCCCGGCCTGTCCGACGGCATGATCCCGAAGATGGCGGCCTGCCTGGCGGCCGTGCGCGGCGGCGTGCCGCAGGCGCACGTGCTCGACGGCAGGCTTCCGCACGCCATCTTGCTGGAAATCTTTACCGACTCCGGCATCGGCACCATGGTTGTCCCGAATGCCACGACGAGTACTGGAGCGTCGAATGTCAGCGACTGAGCTACTGCAAGACCGTTACGGCGCCGCGATGATGCTCACCTACGGCGTCCCGCCGGTCGCGCTGGCCCGCGGTCAGGGCTGCACGTCTTGCGACGTGGACGGCAACAGCTACCTGGACCTGATCGGCGGCATCGCGGTCAGTGCGCTCGGGCACGCGCCATCCCGCCCTGATCGAGGCGGTGACCAAGCAGGTCGGCCTGCTCGCGCATACCTCGAACCTGTTCCTGCACGAGCGGCAGGTCGAGCTGGCCGAACGACTCATCGGGCTGCTCGGCACCGACGGCCGGGTGTTCTTGTGCAACTCAGGCACGGAGGCCAACGAAGCTGCGCTCAAGCTGGTCCGGCGCGCGCAGGGACCGCAGCGACCGGTGATCGTCGCGGCCGAGCACGGTTTCCACGGGCGGACCATGGGCGCGCTGAGCCTGACCGGCAAGGACTCGATCCGGCGTCCCGTTCGAGCCGTTCGGAGTCGCGTCCGCTTCGTGCCGTACGGCGACGCCGCCGCGCTAGCCGAGGCAGTCGGCAGTGACTGCGCCGCGGTGTTCCTGGAGCCTGCGCTCGGCGAAGGCGGCGTGGTGCCGGCGCCCGAGGGTTACCTGAAGGCGGCGCGCGCGGCGTGCGACCAGGCTGGCGCGCTGCTAGTGCTCGACGAGATCCAAAGCGGCATCGGCCGTACTGGCGACTGGTTCGCGCACCAGCGCGAGGGCGTACTGCCGGACGTGCTGACGCTGGCGAAGGGCCTGGGCGGCGGGCTGCCGATCGGAGCCTGCATCGGCCTCGGCCGGTATGGCTCCGTGCTGCGCAGGGGCGATCACGGCAGCACGTTCGGCGGCAATCCCGTCGCGTGCGCCGCGGCGCTCGCCGTGCTGGACACGATCGAGCGCGACGGCCTGCTGGTCAGCGTCACTCAGGTGGGCGCGCACCTGGCGGCCGGGATCGAGGGCATCAGGCACCCGCTGGTGTCCGCCGTCCGCGGCAGCGGGCTGTGGCTGGCCATCGCGCTGACCGGGGTGGCCGCGACGGCGGTCGCGGCGACCGCCCAGCGGCAGGGCTTCCTGATCAACGCGGTTCAGCCCGACGCGGTTCGGCTGGCGCCGCCGCTGATCCTGTCGGCCGCCGAGGCGGATTCCTTCACCGCCGCGCTGCCGGGGATTCTCGACGCGGCCAGCGTGGTGCTGGCCGGCCAGGAGGGGTGATGGACTCAGCGTCGCTGGTGGTCAGGCACTTCGTCCGCGATGACGATCTGTCGCCGGCCGAGCAGGCCGAGGTGCTGGCTCTGGCCGCTGAACTGAAATCGGCTCGGCAGGCCGCGACGTCTCCGGCCGGCGCGGGCCAGCTGGCCGGGCCGCGATCGGTCGCGGTGCTGTTCGACAAGCCGTCGCTGCGCACCAGGGTGTCGTTCGCCGTGGGTATCGCCGAGCTCGGCGGCTACCCGCTGGTGATCGACATGCAGGGCACCCACGCAGGCCGGGGCGAGCCGATCTCGGACATGGGGGCGGTGCTGTCCAGCCAGGTGGCAGCGATCGTCTGGCGGACCTTCGGCCAGGACCGGATCGAGGAGATGGCAGCGGCCGCGAAGGTGCCGGTGATCAACGCGCTCACCGACATGTTCCATCCGTGCCAGGTCCTGGCCGACCTGCTGACGATCCAGGCCGCCTACGGCAGGCTGACCGGGCTCGCGCTGACCTTCCTCGGCGACGGCTCGTCGAACATGGCGCATTCATATTTGCTCGGCGGCGCCACGGCCGGCCTGCACGTGCGGATCTGCGCGCCAGAGGATTACTGGCCGTCGGCCAGCGTGCTCGCCGACGCGGCCGCCATCGCGGCCAGGACCGGCGGCTCGGTCAACGTCAGCGCGGACCCGCAGGAAGCGTGCAAGAGCGTCGATGTGCTGGCGACAGACGTGTGGACGTCGATGGGCCAGGACGACGAGGAGAGCGCGCGCACGAGCGCGATGGCCGGCTACCGCCTCGACGCTGCCAAGCTGGCACTGGCCAGCCCGGCCTGCCGGGTGCTGCACTGCCTGCCCGCGCACCGCGGCCACGAGATAGCCGCCGAGGTCATCGACGGCCCGGCCAGCCTGGTGTTCGAGCAGGCGGAGAACCGGCTGCACGCGCAGAAGGCACTGCTGTGCTTCCTGGTCGGCAGGTCGCGATGAACACCAGCCCGCTGACTAAGGCAGCCAGGCACGCGCAGATCGCCGCGATCCTCGGCGACAAGCTGGCGCCTGTCCGGTCGCAGGAGGAGCTGGCCGACCGGCTGGCCGACCGCGGCGTCCGCGTCACCCAGGCGACGCTGTCGCGCGACCTGGAGGAGCTCGGCGCGGTCCGGCTGCGGGGGCCGGACGGCGGCAGGGTCTACGCGCTGCCCGGCCAGCCTGGTCCTGGCGGCGTCGGCGCAGGCCTCGGCGCGGTGCTGGCGGGCGGGCCGTTCGCACCCACAGCTGCCGACCCGGCGACCCGGCTGACCAGAGTGGCGGCCGAGCTGCTGGTCACCGCCGAGGCCAGCGCGAACCTCGTGGTGCTGCGCACGCCAGCCGGCGCCGCGCAGCTGCTCGCCTCGGCGATCGACCACGCGGGCTGGCCGGCCGTGCTCGGCACCGTGGGCGGCGACGACACCGTGCTGGTGATCGCCCGCGATCCGGCCGGGGGAGAGGACCTGGCGCAGGCGCTGCTGCGGCTGGCCGAGCGCACCAGCTCGGCGGCCAGCCGGAAATGACCACTGCAGAAATGACGAAGCGGACAACGGCGGCGCGGGCAACGGCGCCGCCAGGCAACGAAGAAGGAGGTGCACCGGTGACAGAGAGGGTCGTGCTCGCGTACTCAGGCGGGCTTGACACGTCGGTGGCGATCGGCTGGATCGCCGAGGAGACCGGGGCCGAGGTCATCGCGCTCGCGGTCGACGTCGGCCAGGGCGGCGAGGACCTGGACACCATCAAGGAGCGGGCGCTGGCGTGCGGTGCGGCTGCTGTCGAAGTGGTGGACGCGCGCCATGAGTTCGCCGCCGAGTACTGCATGCCGGCCCTGCTGGCCAACGCCCTCTACATGGACCGCTACCCGCTGGTGTCGGCCCTGTCCCGGCCGGTCATCGTTAAGCACCTGGCCAGGGTCGCGCTGGAGGCCGGCGCCAGCTGGGTCGCGCACGGCTGCACAGGCAAGGGCAACGACCAGGTCAGGTTCGAGGCCGGGCTGGCCGCCCTGGCGCCCGACGTGAAATGCACGGCGCCCGTCAGAGACTCCGGCATGACCAGGGACAAGGCGATCGCGTTCGCGGCCGAGAAGGGGCTGCCGATCAACGTCACCTCGCGGTCGCCTTACTCCATCGACCAGAACGTCTGGGGCCGCAGCTGCGAGACCGGGCACCTGGAGGACATCTGGAACGCCCCGCAGCCCGATGTGTACGGGTACACCAGCGACCCGGCGCTCGGCCTGCCAGCCGAAGAGATCGTCATCGGTTTCGAGAACGGGCTGCCGGTAGCGCTGGACGGCGTACCGGTGACGCCGCTGCAGATGATCACCGAGCTGAACAAGCTCGGCGGCGCGCACGGCGTCGGCAGGATCGACATGGTGGAGGACCGGCTCGTCGGCATCAAGAGCCGGGAGATCTACGAAGCGCCAGGCGCGATGATCCTGATCGCGGCGCATTCTGAGCTGGAGAGCGTGTGCGTCGAGCGGGACCTGGCCAGGTTCAAGCGGCAGGCCGAGCAACGGTGGACCGAGCTGGTCTATGACGGGTTGTGGTTCTCGCCGCTGAAGAACGCGCTTGATGCGTTCATGACGCGCGCGTCGGAGCACGTGACCGGCGAGGTGCGGCTGACCTTGCAGGGCGGCCGGGCGGTGGTGACCGGGCGCCGCAGTCCGGCGGCGCTGTATGACTACTCGCTGGCGACCTACGACACCGGCGACATGTTCGACCAGCAGCTGGCCAAGGGTTTCATCGAGCTGTTCGGCCTGCCGGCCAAGATCGCCGCGGACCGTGACCGCAAGCTCGTCAGCTAGCTCGCCGGCCAGGTCAGCCGGGCGCTGGCGGTACCAGGTGCGTGCGCACCAGGGCCGCCAGCAGCTCGAACGCCGCCACCTGCTCGGGGACTGCTCTGGTCACCATGACCGGCAGCCCCTGGTCGGCGTCGCTGGCCGCCTGCGGACTGAAGGGCATGCTCACCAGCTTGCGCACCTCGCCCCAGATGGATTCCGCCTCGGGCGCCGGCGCGAACATCGGCGTCAGCTGACCGCAGTGCGCGCAGATCAGGCCGCCGAAGTTTTCCACCCCGCCGAGGGGCGTGATCGAGTGGCGGTGCAAGTCCGCGATCAGCCGGCGAACGTCCTGGTGCGCGATCACCTGCGGCGTGACGACGATCAGCACGTGCATCGGGCGGCCGCGCATGGTGAACACGAACTGCTGAATGTCGGCCGTGCCTGGCGGCAGGTCGACGATCAGGCAGTCGGGGTCATCCCACTCGGTCTCGACGATCAGCCGCTGAACCAGCAGCTGGGCGATGCCGGCCTGCAAGCCAAGTCCCTGGTTCTCGCCGATCAGGAAGGCCGCGGAACTCAGCTGGAGGCCGTATCGCTCAACCGCCTGCAGCCGCGACTGAGGGCTGCCCTTGACCCCGAAGATGGTGAGCTGCCTGGCGTCGCCGCGGCGGCGCAGGCCGAGCATCCTCGGCACGTCAGGCCCGTACAGGTCCGCGTCGACCAGTCCGATGCGCAGGCCGGAGGCGGCCAGTGCCAGCGCCAGATTCACCGCGACCGTGGTCTTGCCGACACCGCCCTTGCCGCTGGCTATGGCGACGACCGGCACCTGCTGGCTGGCGGTCGGCTGCTGCGGGTCGGTCGCCATCGAACCTCCTTCGGCGCCGGCGTCGATCCGGCCGCAGTTCGCAGGCTAGCGCAGCGGGCGCCCGCGGCTAGTTTGGAATGTCCGCCTTCGTCCAGCAGACTCTGTTCCCAGCAAGCACTCATAGGGGAGAACTGCAGTGACACCTGAGGCACCGGATGACCCGGCCGCCACGCCAGAGCCGACCGAGCCAAAGGTGGCTGAGCCCGCGGTAGCTGAGGCCGAGGCAGCTGAGCCCGCGGTGGCTGAGCCCGCGGCGCTGCGACTGTGGGGCGGGCGGTTCGAGTCTGGCCCGGCCGAGGCGCTGGCCCGGCTGTCAGTCAGCGTGCAGTTCGACTGGCGGCTTGCGCCCTATGACCTGCTGGCCTCTGCCGCGCACGCCAAGGTGCTGCACAAGGCGGGGCTGCTCACCGACGCCGAGCTGACCAGGATGCTGGCCGCGCTGGCCGGGCTCGGCGAGGACTGCCGCTCCGGCGCGTTCCGGCCCTCGGCCGCGGACGAGGACGTGCACACCGCGCTCGAGCGCGGACTGCTCGAGCGGGTCGGCCAGCTCGGCGGCCAGCTGCGGGCCGGCCGCAGCCGCAACGACCAGGTCGCCACCGACCTGCGGCTGTACCTGCGCGACCATGTCAGGATCATCACCGCCCGGCTGACCGAGCTTGAGCAGGCCCTGATCGGCCAGGCGGGCGAGCAAGCCGGCACCCCCGCGCCCGGCATGACGCACATGCAGCACGCTCAGCCGGTCCTGCTCAGCCATCAGCTGCTGGCCCACGTGCAGGCGTTTGCCAGGGACGCGAGCCGGTTCCGGGACTGGGATGCACGCGCGGCGGTCAGCCCGCTCGGCGCCGGCGCGCTGGCTGGCTCGTCGCTACCGCTCGATCCAGAGGCGGTGGCCAAAGAGCTGGGCTTCGCCAGCTCTGCCGATAACTCGATGGACGCGGTCAGCGACCGTGATTTCGCGGCCGAATTCTGTTTCATCGCCGCGCTGCTCGGCGTGCACCTGTCCCGGCTGGGCGAAGAACTGGTCCTGTGGTCGACACACGAGTTCAGCTGGGTCGAGATCGACGATGCCTTCGCGACTGGCTCGTCGATCATGCCGCAGAAGAAGAACCCGGACGTGGCCGAGCTGGCCCGCGGCAAGGCTGGCCGGCTGATCGGCAATCTGACCGGACTACTGGCCACGCTCAAGGGACTGCCCCTCAGCTATAACCGGGATCTGCAAGAAGACAAGGAGCCGGTATTCGACGGAGTCGACACGCTGCTGACGGTGCTGCCCGCCATGGCCGGGATGATCGGCACGCTCCGGTTCAATGCGGCGCGGCTCGAGGTAACTGCCGCGGCCGGCCACGCGCTCGCCACCGACCTGGCTGAGCTGCTGGTCAGGCGCGGTACGCCGTTCCGGGAAGCGCACGAAATCGTGGGTCACCTGGTCGTCTGGTGCCAGGTCCATGACTGCGAGCTGGCCGGTGTCAGCGACGAGGACCTGGAGAAGATCTCGCCGCTGCTGACGCCCGATGTCCGGGATGTCCTCACGGTCCAGGGTGCGATCGCGGCCAGGTCGAGTCGTGGCGGCACCGCACCTGTGCGGGTGGCCGAGCAGCTAGCCAGGCTGCAGCAAGACGTGCACGACCAGGCCGCGTGGGCCGCCAACTGATCCTGGCGTTACCCAAATGACGCGATAGAGCACCCTGCGGTCTATTCGCTCTGGCGGCGCGTGACCGGCAGAATGGCGAGCAGCCGGGCAGCCAGGGGGCGCTCGCTGATTCTCGGATGGCTCATGGCATTGAGGGCAGTAGTGGCTGCGTTCGCGGCCGCGGGGGTGCTCGCGGGTTGCTCGAGCGCCGCCATCGACGACACAGCGCACAGGTCTCCGGCCCGCGAGGCCGGCCAGAATGTGCCGGCCTCGACGTCCGCCCGGTGGCAGATCAGCTTCCGTACCACTGGCACATACGCAACCCTTGACGGGCTCGCCTCGATCAGCGCGCAGGACGCCTGGGTGATCGGTCTGCCCGGTCGCGCGCACGCCGGGCCGATCGTGCTGAACTGGAACGGCTCGAGCTGGCGTTCCGTGCGGCTGCCCGCCGGACCTGGCTTCGTGCCGCAGCAGGTGATGGCGTCGGCGGCTGACAATGTGTGGATCTTGGGCTTGAATCGCACGGGCGGCCGGACCGAACTGTTCAGGTTCGACGGCTCGTCCTGGCGCGCGGTACCGATGCCGCCCGGCCAGTGGGGCAGCAACCTGTCCGAAGTAGTCGGCCCGGCGGGCGCCTGGCTGGCCGGCGGCGGATGCCAGTCGCGCAGCTGGCCGTGGAACTGCTCGTCGACGCTCGCGCAGTGGACGGGAACGCGGTGGATTACCTATCACCTGCCTATTCTGGTCACCGGCCTGGCCGCTGGGCTTGGTCCGCTCGCAGCTGTCGGCGGCCATACCTGGGTCCTCGGCGTGACTGGCATACGGCCAAAGACCAAGAATGGCCATCCGGCGGATGGCATCGGCCGCCTGGTGATCTACCAGCAGTCGGCGAGCGGCTGGCAGCAGGTCATGGCTCCCGTCGCAGCCGTCGGCGGCACCAACGCCAGCGGCAATCCGCAGATCACTGCAGGTCCCGCCGGCCGAGCCTGGATTCTGCTGCCAGCGCGGGCGACCGGGAAGCAGCAGGGCACGCTGTACTACTGGAACGGGGAAAGCTGGACGAAGATCGCCATCCCGGTGCGGGTCGCTGGCCGGCCGCTGAGCACCGGGACACAGCTGAGCTTCGACGGCAGCCGCGGCATCTGGGCCGGACCGGCCGCGCACTGGACGGGCCGCGCCTGGGTCAGTGTGGCCGGATTCGACGGTAACCCGACGGCTTACCTGTACCAGGAGGCCGGGATCCCCGGCACGCCGAGTTCCTGGGCTATCGGCAGCGCGCATCCAGGCGCCGGGCCGGGCGTGATCGCGGTCAACGGGCCGCTGCCGGCGGGATAGCCAGCGGCGGCGCGGGGACCGGTTCGGTACCCTTTCGACCATGCCGGAGCGGCTGCCAAGGGAGTTCTTCGACAGGCCGTCCACCGAGGTGGCGCCGGACCTGCTGGGCAGCGTCCTCTGGCACGACACGGAGGCCGGCCTGGTCGCCGTGCGGCTGACTGAGGTCGAGGCGTACCAAGGCGCGTCAGACCCGGCGTCACACGCCTACCGCGGTGAGACCGCGCGCAACGCGGTCATGTTCGGCGAACCGGGCCACGCCTACGTCTACTTCACCTACGGCATGCACTTCTGCGTCAATGTGGTCTGCCAGCCCGTCGGTCTGCCCGAGGCAGTGCTGCTGCGCGCGGGCGAGGTCGTCGCCGGCGCGGACCTGGCCGCGCGCCGCCGCTCGGGGGAGACGGCGCGGCCGGGGGAGACACAGCGGCCAGGAGAGACACTGCGGCCGGGGGAGAAAGACCGACCCGGCGAGAAAGGCGGCCCGAGGCAGCGGGACCGGGCCGAGGAGAACGGCCGCCGAGTCCGGGCGCTTGACCTGGCTCGCGGGCCTGCGAGGCTCTGCCAGGCCCTCGGCATCGACCGCGACCTGGACGGCGCGGACTTCTGCGGGCCGGACTCGCCGCTCGGCATCGGCCCGCCGCTGGCTATTGACCTGCCGCCGGGTGGTGTCGCGGCCCGGCCGGCCGTCATCAGCACAGGTCCGAGAGTTGGCATCAGCCGGGCTGCCGACCGGCCGTGGCGCTATTGGCTGGCCGGGGACGGCTACGTTTCCGTCTATCGCCCGGCAAAACCGAGAAGCAGAACGCCGCGACCGGTTACCGGCAGCAGCCCCTCGGATGGGACGATGCACCGGTGAACGACATCATCGAGGATCTGAGCTGGCGCGGCCTCATCGCCGTGTCCACCGACCTGGACGACCTGCGCAAGGCGCTCGATACCGGCATAGTCACCTTTTACTGCGGATTCGATCCGACGGCGCCAGGCTTGCACATCGGCAACCTGGTCCAGCTGCTCACTATGCGGCGGCTGCAGCAGGCGGGGCACCGGCCGATCGCCATCGTCGGCGGTGCGACTGGCCTGATCGGCGACCCCGGCGGCAAGTCGGTCGAGCGGGTGCTCAACCCGCGCGAGCTGGTTGCCGACTGGGTGGACCGGATCCGCGCCGAGGTCAGCAGGTTCCTCGACTTCTCGCCAGGGCCGGGCGCCGCGACCGTGGTCAGCAACCTGGACTGGACCGGCCAGTTGTCCGCGATCGACTTCCTGCGCGACATCGGCAAGCACTTCCCGGTGAACCAGATGCTCTCCCGTGAAGTTGTCAGGGCCAGGCTGGAAGCGGGCGGCATCAGCTATACCGAATTCAGTTACCAGATCCTGCAGGCCAACGACTACCTGGAACTCCGTAACCGGCACGGCTGCTCGCTGCAACTGGGCGGCTCTGACCAGTGGGGCAATCTAGTGTCCGGCGTGGACCTGATCCGCCGGGTCACCGGCGACAGCGTGCACGCCCTGGCCACGCCGCTGATCACCAAGCCGGACGGAACCAAGTACGGCAAGACCGAGGGCGAGGCCGTCTGGCTGAGCCAGGACCTGATGAGCTCCTACGCCTTCTACCAGTTCTGGCTCAACCGGGCCGATGCCGAGATGCCAGGCCTGCTCAGGGTGTTCTCGTTCAGGTCGCGGGCGCAGATCGAGGAACTGGAGCAGGAGGTCGCCGACCGCCCGGCTGCCCGCCGGGCGCAGCGGCTGCTGGCCGAGGAACTGACGATCCTGGTGCACGGCGAGGCCGAGCTGGCGCGCGTTCAGGCGGCGAGCCAGGCCCTGTTCGGCCAGGGTGACCTGCGCGCGCTCGACGCCGCCACCCTGGCGTCCGCGGTCGCCGAGGTACCGCGCGCCGACGTCGAGGTCGGGGCCGGCGCAGGATTGCCCGCCGTCGCGGACCTGATGGCAGCCACCGGCATCGTCGCCAGCAAGTCGGCGGCCAGGCGGGCCATCGCCGAGGGCGGCGCGTATCTCAACAACCTCAAGGTAACCGCAGAGGACACGGCACCAGCCGCTGCTGACCTCCTGCACGGCGAGTACCTCGTGCTGCGCCGCGGCAAGCGGACAGTCGGCGCGGTCCGGATTGTGCGTGCCTAAGCTCTGGCGGCGCCCGGCACCCGGACCAGCAGCGCCCGGTCGCGGGATACCAGCGGTCGAAGCCCGCTAGTCGT
>CAVYDE010000008.1:0-496791 GCA_963767215.1 uncultured Actinomycetota bacterium | reverse complement strand
CGTCCGGGGTGAGCTCCGCCTCGGCAGGCGAGATCTCAAGCGGCGCCGCCATCAGCTTGTCACTTCCGGTCCGCCAGCCTTCCTAGTCCACCCTGACGGTGCCCGTGGGCCGGACCGCACATCGGACCGGCCTGATCTCCCAGAACGCTGCCCCTGGAGCGTTCGTCGCCGCTGTCGGGCGCAGGACCGCCAGCGATGCTGCCGCCGGGCTGCCTGGTGAGATGCGGGCACCTCGCAATCTCTTGGTTGGAGGATGCCAAGTTTCCCGATCTACGCCAAGCCCCACGAATCGTCGTGGCTCGATTGTGATCGAATGAAGATGCGTCCGCGACTGCCGCAACGCTCTGTGACGGTAAATGTGGGCAGCGCGACCGGAACAGTGGCCGAAGTGTTATCGAGGCTACGACGTCCGGTGTCGGACGCTAAATCATCCTAATTAGGCCAAAGTAGATTAAAACGCCACACACACCTTCGGTCAAAGAGACAGCCAGACGTACATAGCGGGCGCCTCCAGGTGCGCCCGCTATGTACGGATAAGACCCTCTCATCAACCAGGGCTGCCGGTCGTGCCCGCGCAGCCACCGGCCCGCGCAGCCACCGGCCGCGCGCCGACCTCTGGACTAGCTGATCCCCCGCTTGCGGAGGATGTCCTGGATCTCGCGCATGTCGTCATCATCGCCTGCTCGCGCCGGCGGCTGGTGCCGGGCCGGCGACACAGCCGCGGGCGACTGATCGCCGCGCGCCGACTGGTCCGAGCCGCGGCTCTTGGCTTCTTTCGCTTTCTTGCTGCGCTTCCCGCGCTGGAACAGCGGGATTCCACCGGACGTCAAGAACAGCAGGGCAGAGATGCCCACCAGGATGACGCCGAGCCAGGCCTTCGGGGAGAACACGAAGGCGCCGGCGAACTGGACGATAGCGGACACGATGCGGCCAACGAGCAGGAGCGAATGAGTCAGCCAGGCAGCCAGCGGCAGCAGCGACCAGGCGATACCGCGGATGCCGCTGCGCATGCCTTTCTTCCGCCAGGCGATCGCACTGAGGACAACACCCACAACGGTGATGGCAAGGCAGATGGGGCCCGCGAAACCACCACCAACGAAGTTCGACCAGCTAGTCATTCTCGCCTCCCTCGTGGCCGCTCCGAGAGCTCGCGGCCTTAGGCGTGATCAGGTTCATTGTCGCACATATCCGCGCGCCCGGCCGCCACCGCAGCGGTCGCCAGCGGGCCCCTGGCGTACGGCCCGCAGCAAGGTCCTGTACTGCCGGTACTCAGGTCCTGGCCGTGATCGCCGTCAAGAACGCCAAGACGGTCCGCGGGCAGCCTTCTAGGGCGCAGCCCTTGCCCCTCGGCGGCACCCAGACCGCCGCGTTGAGCCAGAAGCCCGCCGCGCCCTGCCTCAGCGCATAGCGATAGGCCACGACCATCTGATGAACGGTCACCGGCTGGCCGCCAGCATCGGGCGCCAGGCCGGCCATGATCGTGACGGACTTGTGCACCCCGCGGATCGCGCGCATGGCCCTGCGCACGAACGGCTCGAACGCGGTCTTGTCATGCCAGATGCCGAACTGACTCTGGATCACCACCGCGGGCGACCCATCGCGTACCGCGGCGACTTCCTCCGCGATCAACTGCTGCCCGGTGCGACGGCCGCCTGGTGTCTCGATGGTGAAGATCCGCTGTGCCGGGTGCTGGCGGACCAACTGCTGCGTCCTGCCGATCCAGTACACCGGCCGTCTGGCCTGGGCGGCCGGAGTGTATGACCAGGTCTCGTAGTCGATCACCACTGCCCCGGTCAGGCCGTGCAGGACCGCGCGCCTGAAGGTGTAATAGTTGGTAAAGATCGGCGTCTGGCCAGGTTTGCAGCCGAGCGGGTCGCTGAGTCCGCCGCAGGCCACGTACTGGAACCTGCCGGGATTGCCGACAGCCCGCAGTTCGGCCAGGTCGTTGGATTTGATCAGCCAGTTCATCCGCACCGGCGGGCGCGCTGCCGCCGGCCGGGCCCCGGTCGCTGCCGCCCGCGCGGTCGGCGGCAACCCGCTGACCGCGAGCGCCTGCCCGGCGGCCAGCGGACTGACCGGCAGCGCGGCCAGGACAGCTCCGGCAGCGAGGGTCGCGCCGGCGGCCAGCGCAGTCCGGGCGGAGGCCCCGGCCCGCCGCCGCAGCCGGGTCGTGTTGCCGCAGTAGATTCTCCAACCCCCGGCGCGCCGCTCCCGAGGCCCCGTCAGTCCGAGCACGCCAGTCTCCCCGATTCGGCGCCGGCGCCATGGGCATCTGGCGCGCCGCATTCTGCGCAGCGAACGCTGCCGGGAAAAGTCCCGGATTGGGGAATCTACTGCGGCACCGGCCATCCGGTCCGGCAAATACCGCAACACGGACGGCGGAGCGGCCGCTGCGACCCGACAAGACCAGGGCGGCTAGGCACGACCGGGGAGGCTACGCACGACCGGTGACGTCAGGCACGACCGGGGAAGCTACGCACGACGGGGAAGCTACGCACGACCAGGCAGGCCCAGCAAGCCCAGCAAGACCAGGCAGGCCAGGCAAGCTAGGCCAGACCGGGCCTCGCGGCCGCGGCCAGCGAGCGCAACTGGTCCAGGGTGATGCCGGCCAGCGACGGCAGGATCACCCGGCCGGGCGCCGGGGGGACAGGCACCTCACCCGGCACGGCCACCGCGAGGTATCCGGCCGCCTCTGCCGCTGTGACCCCGTTCCTTGAATCCTCCAGGGCAACACAACGGGCAGGCTCCACGCCGAGCTTGGCCGCGGCCAGCAGATATCCCTCCGGATCCGGCTTGGCCTGCGACACGTCGGCAGCGCAGACAATGACAGGGAACTTCACCTCAAGCCGAGCAACGATGGCGGTGACGATCTCCGCCTCAGAGGACGTCACCAGGGCGTAAGGCAGCCCCGCGGCTGCGACTTCGCGTACGAGTTCGATCGCGCCGGGCAGGACCGGTACCGGCCCGGCGGACAGCAGCTCGACCATGGCCTCGATGAGCCAGCGCGCGACCGTTTCAGGCTCGGCCTGCCTGCTCGCCTTGCCGAGCAGATAGGCGACGGTCACCGGCATCGAGCCGCCGAGCAGCACGTGCTGATCAGCCGGCGTCCAGGCTCCGCCGAGGCGTTCCATGACGGTGCCCTCTGCCGTGAACCACAGCGGTTCTGAGTCGACGAGCAGACCGTCCATATCGAAGACGACTGCCTGGAGCCCGCCGGCGCCGGTGCCGGCGCCCGGCCCGGTCATCAAAAACCGGGGCGGCGGGAATCCCGCGGCCCCGGACCCGGTACGGAATATTGTCCAGATCGCGGCATGGTGATCTCATCCTAGGGACCCGGCCTGATTGACTCCGACAGGGCAGCCTTTTCTTTGCGCGTTGTACGGGGAACATAGGGTTGACTTAACTGAACCGGCCTGCGGGACGGGCCTGCGGAGTGCGCGGACGAAGGGAGGTGGCAGGCGATCGAGCTCGACGCAGTTGGCAAACTTACCTCGCCCGCTCTTATCGCTGCCTTCGAGGGCTGGAACGACGCTGGCGAAGCGGCCAGCAGCGCGATCAGTCAGCTGACCTCTGCCTGGGACGCTAAGGCAATCGGCGAGATTGACCCAGAGGACTACTACGACTTCCAGGTCACCAGGCCGGTAATGGAGGTAACCGACGGCCAGGCCGAGGAACTCGTCTGGCCGACCACGCGACTCGCGCTGGCGCGTCCGCCGGACGCCGGGCGCGACCTGATCCTGCTGAACGGCATAGAGCCGAACATGCGCTGGCGCGGGTTTACCGCCGAGCTGGTCACCGCGTTCACCGAACTCGGAGTGGAAATCGTCATCCTGCTCGGGGCACTGCTCGCTGACTCACCGCATACCCGCCCATTGCAGGTGACGGCGGCCACGTCCGGCGCGGAACTTGCCGCGCAGTTGCACGTCGAGCCGGTGGACTACAAAGGGCCGACCGGGATCGTGGGCGTGCTGCAGCACGCGTGCGCGACGGCCGGAATGCAGTCGGTGTCGCTGTGGGCAGCCGTTCCGCATTACGTGGCCCAGCCCCCGAGCCCGAAGGCGACGCTGGCGCTGTTGCGCAGCGTCGAGGACATCCTCGATATCTCGCTGCCGCTGGCGGACCTCCCGGCCGAGGCACGTGCATGGGAACGTGGTGTCGACGAGCTGGCCGAACAGGACACCGACGTGGCCGAGTACGTGCGCAGCCTGGAAGAGGCCAAGGACGCCACCGACCTGCCAGAAGCCAGCGGCGACGCGATTGCCCGCGAGTTCGAGCGGTACCTGCGCCGTCGCGGCGACCGCGGCGAGCACGGACGCTGACGGGGCGGTAAGCCTAGATCGGCGGCCAGGGCACCGCGGGCCAGTCGGTCGGCGGGAAGGGGTGCACGCCGTGCGCCAGCAGCAGCTCCACCCGCCTGGCCGTGGCGGCAATCTCTTCGGCCGACAGCCAGCCGGTGAGCTCGGCGGACAGCGCCCCCCCGTCCAGCAGCCCGCTCAGCGTGCCCAGCGCGGCGACCGCGGGGGCCGGCAGCTTCTTGCCCCGCCATTGCCACAGCACCGTGCGCAGCTTGTATTCGGGCGCGAAGCACACCCCGTGATCACAGCCGTACAAGTGACCGTAAGGGTCGGGCAGCAAGTGACCGATCTTCCTGTCGGCATTGTTGACGACGGCGTCGAAGACGGCCATCTGCCGCAGCCGGGCGTCGCTCATGCTCCTCGCCAGCTCTACCAGGTCCACGGTGGAGTCGGCGTCGATCCACAGCTGGCACATGCCGGGGCCGAACGGGCCGTCCCGGTACACCGTCGGCGGTACCACGTGCCAGCCTGCCGCGCGCGACACCAGGTAGGCCGACAGCTCGCGGCCCGCCAGGGTGCCTTCGGGAAAATCCCAGAGCGGCCGCTCGCCAGCCACCGGCTTGTAGACGCAGGCGGCCTCGGTCTGCTGGCCGGCGGCATCGGTACCGCTGATCGTGCAGTACATCGTCGCGTTGGAGGCGTCGACCAGCCGCCCTTTGACGTCCAGCTCGCCGGCGGACAGCAACGCCAGCGCCGCGCTGTCGTCGCGCGCGGCCTGCGGTATCGCGCCTGCCGCAGCGTCGTCGCCTAGCGCAGCCGGCGGCACCGCAGCGGGCTTACCGGAACGTGGCCGCTGAGATCGCCGGGCACTGCCCGCAGCTGACGCATCAGCCATGCCCGACCCGGTGCCCGTTCTGCCGCGGGCACACATGGCCTGCCGGGTCGAGCGGGAGTCCGCAGAGCGGGCACGGCGGGCGCCCCTGCCGGACGACCTGGGAGGCTCGCCGGGAGAACGCGCGGGCAGTCTCGGCGCTGATCCGCACCCGCAGCACGGCAGGCCCGTCGGCCGGCACGTCGTCGGCCAGCGGTTCGAGCGGTTCCTCGCTCTCTTCTTGTGCCTCGATGATGACCCGGTCGCCGTCGTGGTCCCAGGCCAGCGCGATCGCGCCCACCCGGAAATCCTCGGTCAGCGGCAGGTCGAGCGGGCCGTCGTCAACCTGGGCAGCCTCACCACCAGTGTCGGATCCGGTGCGGCGCGCCACCTCATCCAGCAGCTCATCGAGTCGTTCAGCCAGCTGGCTGACCTGGGCCTTTTCCAGCGCGACGCTGGTGATCCTGCTGCCGATGGTCGCCTGCAGGTAGAACGTCCGCTCCCCCGGCTGGCCGACGGTGCCCGCGACGAATCGCTCAGGCGGGTCGTACGAGTAGACCGGCATGACCCTTATCCTCCCGCGTATCCGGCCGCAAGCTGCTTATTGTCGCCAGGCCCTAGGAGCCAGGCTACCGGGCTGTTAGCTCACCGCGACGACAGCATCGGCAGGCCCGACGGCGCCACCTGCCGCGACGGTGCCGCTGTCGACCGTGCCGCCGTCGGCCGCGACCGTGTCTCCCTCGGCCGCGACCGTGTCAGCTTCGACAGTGCCAGGCGTCCCGCCGTCGTCACTGCCCGCGCCGCCGCCGATCTGTGCGTCAGCTTCCTTGGCATTGGCCGCGGTCTTGCGCGCAAGCCCGGCAAGCGCGGCCGCGTCGGCGCCTGTGTCATTCATCTTCAGCACGAACGGGCGCAGCGCGGTGTACCTGATGATGCTCAGCGAGCAGGGATCGACCTGGATCCGCTGCGACATGTCCAGGTGCATACCGAGGGCGTCCGCGAGAATCGCCTTGATGACGTCGCCGTGCGAGCAGATCACGTAGACGGCTTCAGGGCCGAGCCTGGCGTTCCAGTCGCGGACCGCAGCGACAGCTCGCTGCTGCATCGCCGTCATCGACTCACCGTCGACGCCCGGGAAAGTAACCGCGCTCGGATGCGCCTGCACGACCTTCCAGAGCGGCTCGCGGGAAAGCTTTCGGAGCGACTGGCCAGTCCAGTCGCCGTACCTGCACTCCCCCAGCCGGTCATCGATCTGCACCGGCTGGCTCCCAGCCTGACCGCTAGCGATCACGGTCGCGGTCTGCACGCACCGCTCGAGCGGGCTGCTGACGATGGCCGCGAGCGGGATAGCGGCAAGCCGGCCCGACACCGCGGCCGCCTGCGCCTGGCCACGGTCGTCGAGGGATATGCCGGGCATCCAGCCGGTCAGCGCCTTGCCAGTCGAGGACGTCAGGCCATGCCGGACGATCAGCACCACGGTCATTTCTCGACTCTAGCGAGGCCGGCCACCAGCCAAGCACAGCGCCCGTTTCCAGTCCGGTCGAGCCCACGGTTGGTCAGCAGCAAGCAACCTCGTTCGCCAGGCCGCTCCGCGTCAGCCGTTGCAGCATCATCCAGCTCGGCTGGCAGTGGTAGCGTGGGCGGCCATGCGATCCGGCTTTGGTACGCGTCATCCCGGTTTGATCCCGATCCTCGCGCGCGAAGTGCCGGCCTCCACGGACGATAACGGCAGCGTCCTGACCGCCGCCTACCTGGGTTCCACTGAGCTGCCTGACGAACTCATCACGTCGGTCCGCTGCCTGGTCCGGGTTGGCACCGACGTGATCGTCTGTACAAACGCTGACGGCGTCGCGCATCCGTGGCCAGGCGGCAAGCGAGAGCCCGGCGAGACGTTCGCGCAAACGGCAGTGCGCGAGGTACACGAAGAGACTGGCTGGCGGCTGCGCCCTGACTCCCTGCGTCGGCTGGGCTGGCTGCACTTCCAGCATCTGCGGTCAGTAGCCGACGATTACCCGTTCCCGCATCCTGACTTCTGCCAACTGGTGTTGACCGGCTCCGCCGTGAGCCGGGACGTCGCACCGGATGACGACTGGACTGATCCAGACGGGTACGAGCTAGAGTCGCGGCTGCTGACGGTCGCCGACGCCATCGCCGCGACCGCGGCCGAGCCTGGCGCAGCAGTTTTTCTCCGACTGCTCGGCCAGTAAGAGGAACTCCTGAGCCGGCTGCCGCAGGTTAGCTAGCCGGGGCGGTCAGTCAGCACGAAGGAGAGCGCGCCGAAGGACACCACGTCACCCACCCGAACCGGCATCGGGCAACTGACCCGCCAGCCGTTCAGCCGGGTGCCGTTGGTCGACCCTAGGTCACACAGCAGCCAGCCGCTCGCCTCACGGTGCAGGCTGGCATGCCAGCGGGACACCGTCGCATCCGCCAGCGTCATGTCGCAAGACGGCTCACGGCCGATGGTGAAGCGCAGTTGCGGGCCGACGGGCAGCGTCAGCACGGGCGGCCAGCCGCGCAGCCACCTGTCGGTAGCCCGGATCGCGTGTCGCCATTGCTGCCGGATCACCGCGATCGGCCGCCGCCGAACTGGCAGGTCCGCCACCAGGCTGTCGAGCTCTGCGCTGACCTCTGCACGCAGCGCCTCATCGACACGGTGCGCGAAGGTGTCGTGCGTGAGCCGCCCTTCGGCAAAGCCCGCGCCGAGCTTCGCCAGCGCCTGTTCGCGCTCGGCGTCGGAAACCCTGACCTGGGCCAGGCTGCCGTCGGCCGGGTCTTCAGCTGCCGTCACATAGCGATTATCGGGCCGCATCAGGCTGACCGACAAGGTCAGCGGTGCCCGGCATCAGCGGGAAATGACAGGCCGCGACGTGGCCTGGCCCAAATTGCCGCAGTACAGCTTCCTCCACCGCGCACGGCTCCTGCGCCAGCGGGCACCTGGTGCGGAACCGGCAGCCGGACGGCGGGTTGATCGCGCTCGGCAGTTCACCGGAGACGCCGAGACCGGCCCTGGCAACGGCGACCACTGATGCCAGGCGAGCTATGGCCGGCCTGGCAACGCCGCCGCACATCGAGTCGGCGCCGGGCGGGCTGCCGCGGCAAGACCCTGCCGTCAGGCGCCCATCGCGTGCGCGCCGCCGTCGACGTGCACGATCTCGCCGGTCGTCGCCGGGAACCAGTCCGACAGCAGCGCCACGCACCCGCGCGCGGCCGGCTCGGCGTTGGTCAGGTCCCAGCCCAGCGGCGCCCGCTCCGACCAGACGCTCTCGAACCTGTCGAACCCGGGGATGCTCTTGGCCGCCATCGTTTTCACCGGCCCTGCCGACATGAGGTTCACCCTGATCCCTTTCGGGCCGAGGTCACGCGCCAGGTACCTCGCGGTCGACTCCAGCGCAGCCTTGGCCACGCCCATCCAGTCGTAGGCAGGCCAGGCCACGCTGGCGTCGAAATCCATTCCGACGATCGCGCCGCCGGGCTTCATCAGCGGCAACGCGGCCATCGCCAGCGACTTCAGCGAGTACGCGGAAACCTGGAACGCGGTGGCCGCATCGGCCCACGGCGTGTGCAGGAAGTTGCCGCCAAGCGCCGTCGCCGGGCCGAACGCGATCCCGTGCACCACGCCGTCCAGCCCGTCCACGTGCTCCGATACCCGGCTGGCCAGCGAGGCCAGGTGATCCTCGTTTGTCACGTCCAGCTCGAGCACCGGTGGCTGGACGGGCAGGCGCTTGGCGATCCGCTCCACCAGGCTGAGTCGCGGGAAGGCAGTGAGCACGACGGTGGCGCCCTCTTGCTGGGCGATCCTGGCGACGTGGAACGAGATGGAGGCGTCGGTGAGAACGCCCGCGACCAAGATCCGCTTGCCGTCGAGAATGCCCATCGGTACCTCCGTCTGTCAGGTCAGGGAACGTGGCCGTCAGTGGCCCATGCCGAGTCCGCCATCGACCGGTAGCACGGCGCCGGTGATGTAGCCGGCCTCCGGGCCCGCGAGGAAGGACACGGCCGCGGCTACCTCGTCAGCGGCGGCGTACCTGCGCAGCGGGACGCCGGCCAGGATCGCCTTGCGCTGGTCCTCGGTCAGCGCCTGCGTCATGTCGGTGTCCACGAAGCCGGGCGCCACGACGTTGACCGTGATGTTGCGACTGCCGAGCTCACGCGCCAGTGACCTGCCGAAGCCGACCAGGCCCGCCTTGGAGGCCGCGTAGTTCGCCTGCCCGCCAGAGCCGAGCAGTCCGACGACTGAGGAGATCAGGATGATCCGCCCGCGGCGCAGCTTGATCATGCCGCGGACAGCTCGCTTGGCCACCCGGTACGCGCCGGTCAGGTTGGTGTTCAGAACGTCGGCGAAGTCGTCCTCGCTCATCAGCGCCAGCAGCTGGTCCCTGGTGATGCCCGCGTTGGCGACCAGGACCTCGACCGGCCCGTGCGCCTGCTCGGCGACCTTGAACGCCGCGTCCACCTGCGCGGTGTCCCTGATGTCGCACGTCGCGACCGTCAGGCCGTCGATGGGTTCCCCGGACCTGGACGTCACGGTCACGCCGTCGCCATCGGCGGCCAGGCGGCGCGCGATGGCCAGACCGATTCCGCGGTTGCCCCCGGTGACAAATGCAGATCGGCTCATGTCGACGGACTACCTCCGGAATAGCTGCGGTCGCAGGCGAGCGTACAGGCCGGGCAGGCGCGGCGCAGCTGGGAGGCTGGCGCTACCCAGGCGGCACCTAGCCCGTCGGGCACTGCCTCAGTCCTGCGTATCCGGTCCGCGATAGGTTGGCGTTCCGTGGACCATAACCTGACGCCGCCGGGCGGTGAGGCCGGCCGCCAGCCCGGCCCGGCTGGCCAGATCGACCCCGAGTTCACGGCCTATCCGCTGGCCGCGCTCGCCGACGCGGCGCTGGCCAGGGCCGCGGAGCTCGGCGCATCGCACGCCGACTTCCGGGCCGAGCGGATCCGCGGCCAGGGCATCAGGCTTTCCGACGGCCGGCTGGAGACCCACTTCGATGCCGACGACCTCGGCCTGGCGGTACGGGTCATCGTCGACGGCACCTGGGGGTTTGCCGCGGCCGTAGACCTCACCGCCGATGCGGCGGCACGGGCCGCGGCCGAGGCGATCGACGTGGCCAGGGTGGCGGCGGCCATGAACACCGAGCCGATCGAGCTGGCCGCCGAGCCCGCGCACGGCGAGGTCACCTGGATCTCGGCCTACGCCGTTGACCCGTTCAGCATCAGTGTTTCCGACAAGATCGCCCTGCTAGCCGACTGGAGCGGGTTGCTGCTGACGGCGGACGGCGTCGATCACGTGGATGCCTCGCTGTACCAGGTCAAGGAGTGCAAGTACTACAGCGACGGGACGACGACGGCGCTGCAGCAGCGGGTCCGGCTGCATCCCGAGCTGACCGCCATCGCGGTGGCCGCCGATGGCAGGTTCGACAGCATGCGGACACTCGCGCCGCCGGCCGGCCGAGGACACGAGTACCTGACGGGTACCGGCTGGGACTTCCCCTCGGAGCTGGCCGAGATGCCGGAACTGCTCGCCGCCAAGCTGGCCGCGCCGTCCGTCACGGCTGGCCGGTACGACCTGGTCATCGACCCGTCGAACCTGTTCCTGACCATTCACGAATCGATCGGGCACGCGACCGAGCTTGACCGGGCACTCGGCTACGAGGCTGCCTACGCGGGTACCTCATTCGCCACCTTTGACAAGCTCGGCTCGCTGCAGTACGGCTCGCCGGTGATGCACGTGACCGGCGACCGCACCGCCGAGCACGGCCTGGCCACCATCGGCTTCGACGACGAGGGCGTGGCCGGCCAGTCCTGGGATCTGATCACCGGTGGCATCCTCACCGGTTACCAGCTCGACCGCCGGATGGCCAGGCTCAAGGGTCTCGGCCGGTCCAACGGGTGCGCCTTTGCCGACTCCCCCGGCCACATGCCGATGCAGCGGATGGCCAACGTGTCGCTGCAGCCCGCGCCAGGTGGTCCGTCCACAGAGCAGCTGATCGCCGGGGTGACGGACGGCATCTACATCGTCGGCGACAACAGCTGGTCGATCGACATGCAGCGGTACAACTTCCAGTTCACCGGGCAGCGTTTCTTCCGGATCAAGAACGGGCAGCTGGCCGGCCAGTTGCGTGACGTCGCCTACCAGGCCACTACTACCGACTTCTGGAACTCGATGGAGGCGGTCGGCGGTCCGCAGACCTACGTGCTTGGTGGCGCGTTCAACTGCGGGAAGGGCCAGCCAGGCCAGGTGGCGCCGGTCAGCCATGGCTGCCCGGCGGCGGTCATGCGCGGTGTCCGGATCCTCAATACGGTGGAAGAGGCAGGCGCATGAGCGCGCAATCTCCGCAGGACGCCGTCGAGCGGGCGCTGCAGGCTGCACGCTGCGACGATTGCGTGGTCATCGCCGAGGAAAGCTCGACGGCCAACCTGCGCTGGGCCGGCAATTCGCTGACGACCAACGGCGTGGCCCGCTCGCGGCAGCTCACCGTCATCGCGATCGTGCGCAGCGGCGCTCAGGCCAGCGTCGGCGTGGTCTCCAGGGCTGGCGTGCGGGACGACCAGATCACGCAGATCGTTGCGGACGCCGAGCACGCGGCCGCGGAGGCCTCGCCGGCCGAGGACGCTCAGCCGCTGATCGCGTCTGCCAGTGCCAGCGGGACCGGCTGGGACCGGCCGCCGTCGACGACCGAGATCGGTGTCTTCGGCAGTTTCGCGGGCCAGCTGGGTGGCGCCTTCGCTTCCGCCGCGAGCGCGGGCGAGCAGCTCTACGGCTTCGCCGAGCATCAGCTGAACACCAGCTACCTCGGCACATCGGCGGGGCTGCGGCTGCGGCACGACCAGCCGACCGGCCGGCTCGAGCTGAACGCCAAATCCGCCGACCTGGCGCGGTCCGCCTGGGACGGCGCGAGCACCAGGGATTTCACCGACGTTGACGTCGAGTCGCTGGCCGCCGGGCTCTCGCAGCGCCTGGACTGGGCCAGGCGCGGCATCGAGCTGCCCGCCGGGCGGTACGAGGTGGTACTGCCACCGACCGCCATGGCTGACCTGATGGTGGCGCTGTACTGGTCGGCCGGCGGCCGGGAGACCGCTGACGGACGAACTGTGTTCAGTAAGCCTGGCGGCGGCACCCGCATCGGCGAGCAGTTCGCCGGCCTGCCGCTGTCGCTGTACAGCGACCCTGCGGCAGCTGGCCTGCAGTGCGCACCGTTCGTGCTGGCGCACGCGTCCAGCCGGCGCTCGTCAGTCTTCGACAACGGCCTCCCGCTGGCCAGAACGGACTGGCTCAGCGGCGGAAAGCTCGGTGCGCTGGTCCACACCAGGTCATCCGCCGGGCTGGCCGGGCAGCCAGTGACGCCGGGCATCGACAACCTGATCATGGAAGCCGACGGCGTCGGCGCAGACGGCAGCTCGATGGCTGACCTGGTCGCGCGCACCAGCCACGGACTGCTCCTCACCTGCCTGTGGTACATCAGGACCGTCGACCCGCAGACGCTGCTGCTGACAGGGCTGACCCGCGATGGCGTCTACCTGATCGAAGACGGCGAGGTCACCGGGGCAGTGAACAACTTCCGGTTCAACGAGTCCCCGGTCGGAATGCTCGGCCGGATCACCGAGGCCGGGGCGACGAGGCCGACGCTGCCGCGCGAATGGAGTGACTTCTTCACCAGAGCGGCCATGCCGCCGGTCCGGGTGGAAGGCTTCAACATGTCGTCGGTGAGCCAGGCGAGCTAACGCAGCGCAGCAAGCTCGCCGGCTCAGGGTCGCTAACGATCGTGCCCGCGGGTCAGGCGTCCTCCAGCCGGAATCCGACTTTCATCCCGACCTGGTAGTGCGCAACCTCGCCGTCGACGATCTGGCCGCGGATCTGAGTCACTTCGAACCAGTCAAGATGCCGCAGCGTCTGGCCGGCCCGGTGCAGGGCGCCCTTGATCGCCGGCTCGATGCCGTCCGGCGAGGTGCCCACGATTTCGGTGACCCGGTAGGTGCGGTCGGTCATGCTGTCCTCCAAACCTCAGGGCCTGCGCGTGGCTAGCGACGGCGCCGGAGCAGATAAGCCGTCAGCGCCACGATGATCACCGGTACTACCCAGAGCAACAGCACCCGACCGCTTGCGCCGGTCCCGGCTAGGGCAGCGCCCGCCACAACGGTGAGCGGGATCCCAGTCACGAGCGCGCCCACCGCGCCGCCGGCCAGGGCATACCGCCACTTGCTCAGCCGGACCGGGTCGACCGGCCGCCGCCTGCGTGGCAGCGGCAGGCTCGCGAGCCGCTCCTCGACCTTCGCCTCGATCTGCTTGTCGATCTTCGCCAGAAACGACTCGACGACCGCATCGCCGTACTCGGGACCAAGTTCGGCATGCACCTCGGCCGAAGCACGGATGTCGTGCGCCGTCAGCGGTCCCTCGCCCATACGCCGCACGCTAACGGACAGCGGCGGGTATCCCGCGCAGGCGCTCCGTCATGATTCCGATTGCCTCGCAGCCCGGCCTCCGGCCCGGATCAGCCGCGCGCTGGCGGCAGCGCGCTGAGCGGCATAACGTGGAGAGGTGAGAAGCGTTCATCGGTCCCGGCGTGACCAGGCAGTCCTGGTGACCGAGGCGCGGCCTGGGCTGTCGGACGACATTTCCTACCGAGAACGCCGGTACCTGATCATGATGGGGATCAGGACCGTCTGCTTCGTCACGGCGCTGCTCTTGTTCGTCAACCATCTGGGCTGGCTTACCGCCATTCCCGCCGTCGGCGCGCTGGTGATCCCGTACTTCGCGGTGATCTTCGCGAACGGGGGACGCGAGCCTACTTCGAACCGGACGTTCCGGCAGTACGAGCCGAATTCCCCGGCCATCTACCGCCCTCCCGGTGCTCACGGCGGCGACGCGCCGTACGTGCCGCCGGCCGGCCCGCCGGACCCGCCCGCCGGAAGCTAAGGCCACGTCACATTGGCCGGCCCGCGGCCTTCTGTGCCCGGATGGCCGCACTGCGCCCGAGGGGCGCCGTACGCTCCGACCATTTGCATGAAAGATTCGTCCCCATATGAGGCTTGCTACAGGCGCAATGCCGAAAGGGTCGCAGCGCCACAAACAGCCTCAGGGCGCCCGACCGTCCCAGGCGACGCCGATGACCAGTCCGCAGCAGCCCGGGCCTCGGTGAGGACCAGCCAGCTGAGGCGGTCGGCAGACCGCGTCCCCGCTCCGCGACGCGAGAATTTCGACGCGCGGACATGTTCTGCCGAACCGCACACACCCGGCGTCAGCGGCGTGGCCTGGGCATTTCGGCCGACCAGTTAGTCAAGCGTCGCCCATAGACCGCTAAAAGGGCGGGACTACTCGGCCAGGATGGCGAGATTACCTCGTAATCCGGTCTTGACGCACTAGGGGGAGGTTCGGTGTAACATGCATACCGGTGCTCTGGTCCCCCGCTGGGGCACCAATTGCCGGCGTTCCGGGCCCCCGTCGGAGCGCCGATGAATGCGACGCCGGGTGGTTTGCCCCCGTAGCCACCCGGCGTCGCTTTATGTTCTGACCCGCTCTCAAGCCCCCCGCCGCCAGCCCGCAGGGCTTCCCCGCAAGCCGCTGAAACCTCGCGGCGGCGTGACCCTCATTCTCCGGCGGCAGCCTCACCAGCGGAATCATCGTCGTCGGCCGCAAGGATCCGGTACAGAGACTTACGCGTCTCGGCAAGTACCTGCCGTGCCTGCGCGCCCTGCGCCTCGGTGCCAGCGCTGATGACCTGGTAGGCGGCCATCGCCACCTGGCCGATCAGCTTCCGCATCTCGATCGCGGTTCCGCCTGCGCTGCCCGCCACGACATCCCAGGGCGCCCTCAGCTCGTCCTCGTGCGCCGCGGCGTACTGCCGCCCGTCATCGGTCAGCTGATAGGCCCTGCGGCCGCCCTCGCCAGCCTCAGCGCGGATCAGGCCCTCGTCTTCCAGTTGCTGCAAGGCC
Source organism: uncultured Actinomycetota bacterium (assembly GCA_963767215.1). Classification (GTDB taxonomy): domain Bacteria; phylum Actinomycetota; class Actinomycetes; order Streptosporangiales; family Streptosporangiaceae; genus JAJYUU01. The sequence goes on along the minus strand of CAVYDE010000008.1, from coordinate 481,689 downwards.
GGGTAGACCGAGCCGGGGCTGGGCCGCCAGACTCCGCCGCTACGGTCGCCGATCTCCTGAATGATCTGGTATCCGTTCATCGGCTGCTCGGTCAGCAGCGCCAGTGCGGCAGCCCGCACGTCGCCGCGCCGGGCCCGCGGGCCGCGCATGTGCCTTGACTCACGCATCCAGCCGCCCAGCACCGCCGGGTCCTGGCCGCCAAAACCGGGTCCGCCGGGGAAGCCGGGACCGCCAGGGAACCCCGGGCCGCCGAAATGGTCACGCCCGCGCCCTCGGCCGCCGCGGCCTCGGCCGCTGTGCCGCTCACCGTCGTCCCCGTGCCAGCGACGGCCCTCGCCGTCCTCAGCAGGCTCCCACCTGTCATGTCCGCGGCCCATGCCGCGGTCGTCGTCGTATCGCATTGTCGTACTCCTTGAGGTCTTTGCTGAGCTGCGGCGTTAGCAAGTCTGACCTATCTCAGACTGTCACCGTAGCTTCAAGATACGTTAACGATATATCGTTATAGTCCAGATGGCAAGACCTGCCGACGTGAAGACTGAAATATGCCCTGTGACCAGCAAGAACGCGCTTGCAGGCAGGCGCAGCCAGCGCGCACCCGACACAATCCAGGCGAGGAACGTGGCCCCGAGGGGCCAGTGCCGCTCGCCGGCCCTAGGCGCTGCCCGGCGCCGGCCAGCTTGCCGCGAGCGCCAGGATCCTGGTCGTTACCTCGCCGGCCTGTCCGGCGCCGGCGGCCAGCCCGAGTAGGTAGGACGTCACCGGCGCGGCCGGCCGTTCGACCTGGTGCGCTACGTCGCGAGCCAGGTCGAGGATCTGCCGGACATCGATCGTGCCGGGATCCAGGCCGAGCTCGGTGCACACGGCGGCGACCCAGCTGTCCAGTGTTGTCATGACTCTCCCGCCATGGCGCGAGCCGCGGCCAGTTCCGCGGGCGTATCGCAATCGAGCCACGGCGCTGCCGCCGCGCCGTCGGTCGGCCCCTGACTACGGGCCCGCGCAGGCCTGCGAGGACGGACCAGAACAGGGCCGAGCGGGCCAAGCAAGCCGCCGAGCGAACTGCCCCGATAGGCCTGCAGGGCGCGTCGCACGTCCGCTGCCCGCCACATGCCCGCCAGCCACTGCTGCCGGCCGTCGAAGTCAGTCAGCACCGCGCCAGCGGGCCGCATGCTCGCACCCGCGTCCGGCCGTGCGCCCGCACCCGGCCATGCTCTCGCGTCACCTCCTGGCCCTGCCGCGGCGCGCAGCAAGCCGGTCAGCTCCGCGCCGGTCAGGAACGGCAGATCCGCGGCCAGTACGGCCACCCACGGCGCGCTGACCTCCGTCAGGCCGCGGCGCAGCGCCGCGACCGGGCCGCCGCCAGGCGGATCCTCACGCACGCTGACCAGTCCCCCGGCGAGCGCTCCGGCGGCCGTTTCCAGCGCCGTCTGCACCTGGCCCGGCCGCACTGGACCCACGACAATCAGGCATCGTGTTCCGGCTGCCGCGGCGGCGGTCGCGACCGAGACGACCATGGCGACGCCGCCGACCGTCAGGCCGGGCTTGTCGGCACCGGCCATCCTGGCGGCCTTGCCGCCGGCCAGGATCACCGCGTCGAACTGCGGAACGTCGCGGTCCGCCGTGGCCTCTGAAGATGCCGCCGACGTGCTGCTCAGCCCCTCTCAAAGAGTCAGGATCAGCCGCCGATGGCCGACATCGGCCTGGCTGGCTGCAGAAAACCGGGATTGTTAATACCGTGACCCGGCAGCTTCGCGGCGATGCAGCGATGCCATTGCTCCGCTAGCTCCTCGTCAGAGGCGCCCGCGCGCAGCGGCGTGCGCAGGTCGTTCTCCGCGGTGGCGAACAGGCAGTTGCGCAGCTGGCCGTCGGCGGTCAGCCGGACCCGGTCACAGGCTCCGCAGAACGGCCGGGTGACCGAGCCGATGATGCCGACGGTCTGCGGACCGCCGTCCACCAGGAACCTTTCGGCGGGCGCCGATCCGCGCTCGTCGGGACCTTCGGCCGTGAGGGTGAACTCCTTGCTCAGCGTCGCCAGGATCTCATCGGCGGTGACCATGTCCTCTCGCCGCCAGCCGTGCTGAGCATCCAGCGGCATCTGCTCGATGAACCGCAGCTGGTATCCATGGGCGGCGCAGAACCGCAGCAGCGCGGTCGGTTCCTGGTCGTTCACCCCGCGCATCAGCACGGTATTCACCTTGACTGGCGCGAGCCCCGCTTCGGTGGCAGCCACCAGCCCCTTCAGCACGTCGTCCAGCCGGTCCCGCCGGGTTAGCGTGGCGAAAACCTCGGTCGACAGCGTGTCGAGCGAGACGTTGATCCGGTCCAGCCCGGCCGAGCGCAGTGGCGCTGCCAGCCGGTCAAGCCCGATACCGTTCGTGGTCAGTGAGATCTCCGGCCGCGGCGTCAGCGCGGCGACCCGGCCGACGATGTCCGGCAGGCCGCGTCGCAACAGCGGCTCGCCGCCGGTGAACCGCACTTCGGTAATGCCGAGCCTGCCGACAGCGAGCGCGAGGAGCCTCAGCAGCTCGTCGTCGGTCAGCAGCTCAGGCTTGGGCAGCCAATCCAGTCCCTCGGCCGGCATGCAATACGCGCAGCGCAGATTGCACCGGTCGGTCAGCGACACCCGGAGGTCGGTGGCCGTCCGCCCGTACGAGTCGGTCAGCACGACAGCACCTCCTCGCAAAAGTCACCAAACGGGCGTTGCGCGCGGTCCGCACAATGATCCCCTACCCTACGGGGTCGCCGTAAGCCGGCGTACTGGCCGCGATCCCTGTTTGCTGCAGCAACGAACTGCCACGGTTCCTTCCCGCCCTGAAGATCCATTCGACGGAACGTGGCCCATGGGCCGCGCCGCGCCGCGCACGCTCGCAGCCGCCGCCGCACCAATGACAACCCCCGGCCAGCCCGAACGCGCGCAGGTGCCGACCGCGCGCGGGTTAGGCGACCTGGTCTGCCGACGCCGTCGCGGCCGACCAGCCCCGATTCGCGTAATCGGCGAAGACCGGCTGCAGCCGGTCGTACCTGCGGGCGAACAAGTCGACTCGGCCCTCAGCGATCCTGGCCCATTCGGCGAGATCAGCCTTCTTATTGTCGTGTGCGATCAGGGCGATCCTGCGCTTGACCGGCAGTTCCTGCTGAGGGTCCATGCCAGCCAGCATGTGGTCACCGAGTTTCCAGGCCGCGAACGCCGCATTGCCTGCACGTTTCGGTTCGGCCACCGTTGCTGCCTGGTACGTGTGGCTGGCTCGCCGGCCGGCGCGGCTTCGCCTACGATTCACTCGCTGGCCCCCACCTGTGCGGCCGCGAAGGCACCAAGGGCCGGACAGCCGGCCGATCACCCAGGATGGTCCCATGACCGTGACCGGCGCCATCTGGCGTGACCAGCTCACAGCTGCGGAACGCGCCGTGCTCGGCCGCGCCGACGATCCGGTTGCTGACCGGACGCCCGACGTGCTGGTGGTCGGCGGCGGCATCCTCGGGGTGAGCACCGCAGCGGCGTGTGCCGAGGCTGGCCTCGGCAGCGTGGTGCTGATCGAGACCGGTCGACTGGGTGCCGGAGCCACCGGCGGCGCCACCGGGCTGCTTATCCCGGAGCCGCACCAGTGGAGCGACCCTGAGCCATTCGTCGACTTCGAACGAGCCGGGCTGGAGCGCTGGCGCGACCTGGAGCAGGCGGTGCCCGGCGGCGTCGGGCTCGTGGAGCTCGACTGGATCGGGCTGGCACCGCACGACAGCGGCTATGCCGCGCATCAGCCCCGCGCGATCGAATGGCTCAACCCCGGCCAGGTCGGCGAACTTATCCCCGGCCTGGCCAGGCCGATGGAAGGTGCGCTGATCCACCGCCAGGCCCGCATCAACCCGCTGCGCGCTGTCGCCAGGCTCGCCGCCGGGCTGCCCGTCGTGTCGACCGGCGTGGCGGCGACCTCGGTCGAGATCAGCGGCGACCGGATCGCCAGCGTCGGTACGTCAGCGGGGCCGATCAGCCCTGGTGCCGTTGTCTTCGCCACCGGACAGCCGCCCATGCTGGACGGGTTGCCGCTCTACATTCCCTCTGACCGGGTCAAGGGCCACCTGCTGGTGACCGAGCCCACCGCCGTCAAGTTGCCGGGCATCGTGGCACCGCTAGCGACCCAGATCGAGAACGGGCAGCTCCTGGCGGGCGGCACGTTCGACCTCGGCGACGAGAGCCCGGCTGTCCAGCCCGATGTCATCGATTCGATCGTCGACGGCCTGGCCGGGGTGCTGCCCAGCTTGCGCGGCGTCGGCGTTGCCTACCAGTGGTGCTGCTTCCGGCCCAGGCATCCTGACCGGCGCCCGGTCATTGACAGGGTGCCGGGTCTGGTGAACGCCTGGCTGACGTCAGGGCACTTCCGCACCGGCATCCTCAACGCGCCGGTCACCGCCGCGGTACTGACCAGGTGGATCGCGGAAGGCCTGCCACCGACCGAAGCAGGCACCTGGTCAGCGACCAGGTTCGCCGGTCACCGATAAGCCGGCCGATTTCTACGGCGCCACTGTCAGCAGCGCCGACCTCAGCGGCTAGGCGACAGTGCCGCGGAGTACACGGCGGTCATCTGCCAGCCGTTCGGTAACCCCGGCCGAGTCCAGGTACTCGAGCAGCGGGATCGCGGTTCGCCTGGTGGTATCCAGCGCCTGGCGCGCCTGCGCCGCGGTGAACGGCTGCTCGAGGCCGGCCAGCACCTTAGCGGCGGCTTCGTCCGCGCCCGGCTCGAGCACGACCTGATCGCTGATGCGCATCAGCTCACCGGCCCGCACCGCGGCCGCGATGCTCCGCGCGTCGAGGCCGAGCTTGCGCAGCCGGTCAGCGTCCGGCGACAGGAACGGGGCCGCGGCCAGGTCGGCGCGCAGCAATCGCACGGCGGCCTGCACTGCCTCAGGCAGCTCGGGGCCGCCATCCTGGCCAGCCGGCCGGATGATCTGCAGCGCGCCGCTGGCGACGCGGAACGGCGGCTTGGCCAGCGCCGTGACCAGCCGGCGGTCCGGCAGGTCAAGCGCCGCGCGCGCCGCCTCGATCGACATCCCCGGCGCGAGTGGGTCAGCGATTGCATGCGCCGTCAGGGCTTCGCCGAGCCTGTGACCGAGCGAGCGCCACCGGTCGGGATCGACGAGCCACTCGCCGGTTACCGGGGTCGGGTGCTCGGTAATGCCCATCGCGAGCAGCACGCTGGCGCGCATGATGCCGTGCCTGGCCAGGATCTGCGCCGCTGTCGGCTGGTCTGGCCAGCTGGCGAGCATCCGGGCCGCTGCCGCCGCCGCACCGCGCCGGGCAAGCGGCGGCGGGGCCACGTCCAGCACGACCGCCCCGGCAACGGTCGGCCACGCGCCCGCCCGGCGGCTGCCTGGGTCACGCAACAGCACCCTGTCACCTGCATGCAACGGCAGCGGGTCGGTCAGGCTGAGCCTGGCCAGGCCGGGACCCAGTGGCCGCATCCGGGCGTTAGTCCGCGCCGAACCGATGTGCAAAGCCACCGTGCGCGCCAGCTGACCTGGTGCGCCTTGGTCCGGCGCCTGGCTGCTTGGCTCCGGGCTGTCGCCAGCTTGCGCAGCGCCGCCGGTAGTGGTGCTGTCCGGCCCGCCCTGGCTGAACTTCGTGATCCTGACGTCGATCACGTCGGTCAGTGTCCATCGCCCTGGCTGGATCAGCGCCATACCGCGGTGCAGCGCGTCCTTGGGCACAGCGCGCAGGTTCAGCGCCACCCGCGCGATGCCCGACACCGCCTGGGCCGCCTCGCCCAGGGCCTGCAGATCCCTGACCCTGACCGGCCGCATCGACGGCGTCAGCACCAGTTCGTCCTCGCGGTGCACGGTGCCGGCGGCAGCGTCCCCGTCACGACAGTGCCGCTGCCCGTCATGCTGAAGGCGCGATCGATCCAGATCCGCACCGGCGCGCCCCGGTCGGGCTCCGGCAAGCTCGCGCCGAGCTCATCCAGGGCCCGCACGAGGTCGGGCAGCCCGGCTCCGGTCACCGCGCTGACGGCCACGGCGGGAATCTTGCCGAGGCTGCTGCCCGCGATCTCCGCCATGGCCTCCGCCGTCGCGGCCCCGGGATCGGCAAGGTCGCTCTTGGTCACGACGAGCAGGCCGCGGGAGATGCCGAGCGCGCTGACCACAGCCAGGTGCTCTGCCGACTGCGGCATCCAGCCCTCGTCGGCGGCGACGACGAACAGCACGGCCGGGACCGGTCCCGCCCCGGCCAGCATGTTGGTGACGAAGCGCTCATGACCCGGCACGTCGACGAAGGCCATCGTGCTACCGGACGGCAGTGCCAGCCAGGCGAAGCCAAGGTCGATCGTCATGCCCCGGCGCCGCTCTTCTGCCCACCGGTCGGGTTCCATTCCGGTCAGGGCCCTGATCAGCGCCGATTTGCCGTGATCGACATGACCAGCGGTAACGACGACCCGCATCGAACTCACCCGCGACCCCACTCCACGCTTAACCGGCCGCAGCCGCGACCGCCGCGGCCAGCAGGTCGTCGTCGGCCGGGGCGACAGCCCGCAGGTCAAGCAGCAGCCGCCCGTCCTCGATCCGGCCGACGACAGCAGGCATGGTGCCGCGCCGCACGGCCGGGCCGTGCCGCAACTCGGCGGCGAGCCCGGCCGGCAGGCTGATCGCGGCGCTTGGCAGTCCCTGCCCCGGAGCCCCGCCGCCGCCGACGGCTGCTTCGCACTGCTCAGACCGCGCTTCGATGCCCAGGCTCGCCAGGCGCTCGGCGAGCAGCCCGGTGCGGCGCAGCAGTTCGGCCGGCGAAGCCGCGAGCTGCGCGGCCACCGGCGGAACCGGTCCTGACAATGTCGCCTCCAGCGCCGCGACGGTCAGCTTGTCCACCCGCAGCGCCCTGGCCAGCGGATGCCTGGTCAGCTCGGCCATCAGGTCCGCCCGGCCCAGCAGCAGGCCGGCCTGCGGGCCGCCGAGCAGCTTGTCGCCGCTCGCGGTCACCAGCGCGGCGCCCGCATTCAGCCAGCTACTGGCATCGGGCTCGGCCGGCAGCAACGGGTGCGGCACCAGCAAGCCGGAGCCGATGTCGCCGATGACCGGCACGGTGAGACCCGCCAGCTCGGCGATCGAGGCGCTGGCGGTGAAGCCCTCGATCCGGAAGTTCGACGGGTGCACCTTGAGTATGAAGGCGGTCTGCGGGCCGACGACGCCGGCATAATCGGCCACGGTCGTCCGGTTGGTCGTCCCGACCTCGCGGATCCTGGCGCCGGTCGACTCGATCAGCTCAGGCAGCCGGAATCCGTCACCGATCTCGATCAGCTCGCCGCGGCTCACCACGATCTCCCGGCCGGCCGCCAGCGCGGTAGCGACCAGGACGAGAGCGGCCGCGTTGTTGTTCACGACATGAACGGACTCGGCTGCCGGGACGGCGGCCGCGAGGGCACTGAGCATGCCTCGGCCGCGCCGGCCGCGCTGCCCGCTGGCGAGATCAAATTCCAGGTCAGTGGTGCCGGCTGCCGCCTGCACGGCCTCGCGTGCCGCAGCCGACAGCGGAGCCCGGCCCAGGTTGGTGTGCAACAGCACGCCGGTGGCGTTGATCACCTGGGTGAGCGTCGCAGCCAGGGCTGGCAGCGCGGCAGCCGCGGTGTCGGCCACCGCCGACGGGTCGATGTCGCCGGCGCGAGCGCTGTCTTGTGCCTGGCGGACAGCAGCGAGCACGATTGGCCGGCCCAGTCGCTGCTCGGCCGCGGCAAGGCGCGGATCTGCCAGAACAGCGTCCGTGCGGGGGGTTAGCCTGCGGACGTCCACGTCCGGACCATACCTGCCCGTGAGCATCTGCCGGCAGGCACTGAACAGCTCTTCCGGCCCGATTTACCAGCACTTTGCCTAAGGAACCCGCCGCCGAGCGCAGCGCATGTGCAAGTCTTTAATCATCCGATTCCGCTGAGAGTAGGCAGACATGAACCCCGAGGGCCAGATTCCGCGATCTCGTGGCGGAATATGCGGAGTGCTGCTGATCTTGCTGGGCCTGTGGGGAGCCCTGGCTCCCTTCGTCGGTCCGTACTTGCACTTCGGCTATAACCCAGACATCGCTTGGAAGTACACCTCAGGCCGGCTTTACTATTCGGCCATACCCGGTGCCGCCGCTCTGCTCGGCGGCATGCTCGTGCTGATCACCAGGAACCGCGCCGTCGGTATCATCGGCGGGCTGCTGGCGGCCCTCGGTGGCGCCTGGTTCTGGCTCGGCGATGGAGTCATGACCACCGTGCTGAAGAAGACGTCCGTCAGTATCGGCACCCCGCTGACGGTCGGCTCTGGCTTCCTCGGGTCGCTACAGCAGCGCGAGTATTTCGAGTCGATCGCCTTGTTCGGCGGCGTCGGCCTGCTGATCTTGTTCTTCGGCGCGCTCGCGACCGGCCGGTTCTCGATGCTGGCGGCGAAGGACGTCGCGGTCTATGACCCCGCTGACAGCTACTATCCAGCGGCCGGGACGGCCAGCCAGACTGACCTTGGCGGTTATCCGAGCGCCGCTGGTTCATACCAGCCAAGCGTTGACCTGTACCCGACAAATACGGGACCGGTCCCGACCGCCCACGGGCCTTCCCCGTTCGCTGATTCGCCGCCGCCAGCGTTCACCCGGCCTCCGTTCGCCGATTCTCCTTCCGCGTTTCCCGACACCACGACGAACCAGTTCCTGCCGCCGGAGACCACGGCCTAACGGGCCTGCACACCGCGCTGGCCGCTGCGCGGCCTGGCCGGCTACCTGCTATCGAGGCTCCCGAGCGACCATGCGCTCACATGCGAGAGGCGGCCGCGCCATAGCGTCGGGGGCAGCGGCCTGGCGCCTGGTGAGGTAAAGACCCTCGCATTGATCAGGTGGATGAATTGCGGTTGGTGGCTGTCACCCTCCTGGGCGGCTTCCTCGCGCATCAACTCGGCAGTGGGCCTGGCGAAGGTATCCGCGAACTCCACCTGTCCGACGCGCTCCAGCATGGCGGCCATCTCATCGAAGAACCTGCCAGACCCGATGAGCGTCCCGCTGACCACGAGGCCGGAGACGTGCAAGGTCAGCAAGAAGGTGCTTCCCTCCACCTGGTTCGAGGTGACGACGATCGCGGTCAATATCGGATCCGGCACGCCATCGATGTCCCGGACGAATGACACTGGCTCCATGGCCTCTTGCTGATCATCTTCATTGGTCATGTCGGGAACCGTAGTCGTTTGCGAAGCAGTTTGCGGCTAGCCGCCGGCATCCGGCGGATGATCGTGTCTTCGCCGGCCCAGGGCACTCCAGCGCACTCTTCTGGCCCATGGCCGCAGGCTGGCGCGCAGGTTGCGGAGGCGGACGGGAATCGAACCAACCCGCCGACGACGCTGTGCGCCGGCCCGGTGCCAGGAGTACGGCGTATCCGACGCGAGATGCACGTTGGCAAGCAGCAGGCACAGCAGGTACGGGACTTCCTGATCGCGGTGGCGCGTACCTGATCGCTCAACCCGAGCGCTTCGAGGTGTCCTTCGGCACGGTTCGCGCCGCCGAGGAGATCCTGGTTCAGGAGTGCTACCTCACCCCGATCCTGCCCGGCATGCCGACGCGCGTAGCTGCCATGCCGATCGCACCCGATCTGCGCGAGATAACCGCCCAACTGGCAACCATGCGAGACCAGCTCGGGAGCGTCGTGGCCAGGTTGGAGCAGCTGGCTGAATAGCTCAGCATCGGAGCGCCCCGCGGCTACGGTTGGCGGGGCGTTCGGCTGCGATCAGTCCGCGCGCTGGAGGAGCCGGTGTTGCCGTCCAGCAGTGGACTGCCGCTTAGCCAGAATTGCCGCTCTTGCCGGAGCTGCCGCCGCCGGAGCGGCGGTGATGCGCGCTTGGGACTTCATCCGCCAGGTGATCGAGGCCGAAGACTGGACCGCCTACCACCACCTGACCTGGCGGAACGGCGAAAGCTACGGGATCGTCGAGCATCCGAACACGAACGCGGAAGGAAACTCGACGTTCGGGCTTCCGAGCCGATGGTGGTTCTTCTCCGGGACGTGCTGGGTTCCGCGCTACGAGCGTGTGTCACGTAGGCGGAATGATGGCGCCGCCACCACCATGGTGGCGGCGTCTGCGTTACCGCTTGCCCGGTTCCTGACTGCCGTCCGGACCAGACCGCGCCTGGTGGCCGGGCTACCGTTGCCGTGAGCGGCGTTTATGCAGGTCAGCGGAGGCGGACGGGAATCGAACCCGCCGACGACGCTGTGCGCCGTCCACCAGTTTTGAAGACCGGGGGGGCCACCAGACACCCTGACGCCTCCGAGACCCGACCCTATCGGCGCGCGAGCCTGGCGCTTGCTCGTCCCCGGTTCTTTGGGTCCTGCGCTGCTTCAGGCGATCCGTCGCGCACCGCGCCCTGGCACTGGCGTCACCGCACGCGCGGAGTCCAGCACGTGCCCGTCGGAGCAAGCCAGTTGCAGGTGCACCGGCTCGCCGCAGTCGCGGTGAGTCAGTTCAACCGCAGGACCGCCTGACCACCCCGCGTACTTGTCGCCCCACGCCAGCAGCGCGGCGATGACAGGGAACAGCTCGATCCCCTTCTCGGTGAGCCGGTACTCGGTACGCGGGCGCTGGCCTTCCTCCCGGTAGGGCGTCTTGCGCAGGATGCCGTCGGAGACCAGGCCGGCCAGCCGGTTGCTCAGCACCTGCCGCGGCGCACCGGTGCGGCGCTGCATGTCGTCGAACCTGCGCACGCCGTTGAACGCCTCGCGGAGCACCAGAAATGTCCATTTCTCGCCGACAATCGCCAGCGCCGCCGCAATGTTGCAGTTCGCGGTGTCGTAGTCGAGTGCCCAGGACTTCTCCATGTGCTCAGGCTAGGTCTACTTGACAGACTTAGCAAGCAGCGCGAGGCTGAGTCTATGAATCGAACCCTGACATCGGCCCTGGCACCCGATCAGCAGACCTTCCTGGTCCGCGAGTCGGGTCAGGACGACAGTGACAGCATCAGGGAGTTCGTCTGCGGACTCTCGCCGCAAAGCCAGTACTTTCGCTTCTTCGCCTCGGCGGCCCCGCCGAGCACGAGCCTGCTCCGCGCGCTGTGCGGCGGAACCGGCGCAGACATCCTGGTGATCACCGACCAGGCGGGCACGATCGTCGGGCACGGAATGGCCGCCGACAGTGCCGGGCCTGGCCTGCTGGCCACCGACATCGGACTCGTGATCGCCGACCGGTGGCAGCAGCTGGGCCTGGGCACGATGTTGCTGGACGCACTCGTCAGGCGCGCGTCCGGCCGAGGCGTTCGCCAGCTGGTGCTGGACGTCCTTCCCGCCAATGACCGCATGCTTGGCATCATCGGCCGCAGATGGCCAGCTGCCCCGCGGGAACTCACCAGGGACGCCATCGTCATCAGGCCCGTCATCGGACCGGCGGCTGCCACCGCGCGCCCGGCGGCCCTCGTCAGGATCGACAGCCGCCAGCGTCAGGCAGCACGCCAACCTGCGGCCTGACCGCGGCAGTCAGCACGCCGGGCAGAAAGCAGGTACTGTCCGGCTGGTGCATGCTAAGCCCGACGCTGTCGTCGCCCACAACTCATCGGCCTGGGACCTTGAGGTCGACGCGGGCAACGAGTGGACGATCCCGGTCGGGACCGACGTCATCGCGGCCGCCAGGGCGGGTGACTGGTCGGTGGTACTGATTGGCTATGAGCCGGTCCCGCTCGACTGGTTCCCCGGCGCGCTGGCCGGCGCCGAAATCCTCTGCCTGGCCAGCGGGGGCGGGCAGCAGGCTCCGGTACTCGCCGCGGCCGGCGCCACGGTCACAGTGCTGGACAACTCAGCGCGTCAGCTAGCTCAGGACCGGATGGTCGCCGATCGCGACGGCCTTGAGCTGGCCACAGTGCTCGGCGATATGCGTGATCTCAGCGCCTTCGCCGACGCTAGCTTCGACCTTGTCTTCCATCCGGTTTCAAACCTGTTCTGTCCCGACCTCGAGCCGGTCTGGCGCGAGTGCTTCCGGGTGCTGCGGCCGGGCGGGAGCTTGCTGGCCGGCTTCATAAACCCCGACGTGTATATCTTCGACGCGGACGCCAGCGACAACCGCGGCGAGCTGGTCGTCAGGCACGCGCTGCCGTACTCCGACCTGACCCACCTCAGCCAGGCCGAGCGCGAGCAACTGTTCGGGCCGCACGCACCGCTTGAGTACAGTCATACGCTCACCGCGCAGATCGGCGGCCAGCTCACGGCAGGCTTCGTGATCACCGGATTCCGCGAGTGCCCGCACCACGCCGGGCCGACCGCCGCCTACCTGCCTGGTTATTTCGCGACCAGGGCGCTCAAGCCCGCGGCGCCTCGCTAGTCCTGCTTGCCCACCTGCACGCCAGGCGGCGCCTCAGCTCAGCCTGCCGTCCGGGTCGGAGCGCCTGGATACAGGCCGTCGATCACGTCGGCGTACTTGGCGTGCACTACGCGGCGCTTGAGCTTAAAGGTCGGGGTCAGCTCCTCGCTCTCGGCGGTCCATTCCACCGGCAGCAACTCGAAGTACTTGACCTGCTGAACCCTCGCCAGCCTGGCGTTCGCTTCCTCGACCGCGTGGCCGACCTCGGCGAGCACCACCGGGTTGGCGGCCAGCTCGGCCAGCGACGCCGCCTCGATCCCGCGTGCCTTGGCCCAGGCGGGCGCCACGCCGCTGTCCAGGGTGAGCAGCGCCACCAGGTAGGGCCTCCGGTCACCGTAGGCCAGCGCCTGGCCGATCAGCGGATGCGCGACGAGCAGGTTCTCGACCGCCGCGGGCGATACGTTCTCCCCGCCCGCGGTGATGATCAGCTCCTTCTTCCTGTCGATCACGAAGACGAACCCGTCCTCGTCGACCGACCCGATGTCACCGGTGTGCACCCAGCCGTCTTCGTCGATGAGATCCGCGGTCTGCTGCGGCAGGTTCAGGTAGCCAGGACTGTTGAGCGGGCCCCTGGCCAGGATCTCGCCGTCGCCGGCGATCATGACCTCCATACCGGGGACCGGCTTGCCGACGCTGCCGAGCCGGAACGCATGCGGCGTGTTCGAGGTGAATGCGCCGGTGGTCTCGCTCATCCCGTACACGTCCATGATCTTCATGCCGAGGCCGCCGAAGAACGTGCCGACCTCAGGCGGCAGCGGGGCAGCGCCGCTGACGACGATCTCCGCCTCGCCCAGGCCGAGCAACGACCTGATCGGGTGCAGGATCTGCTCCTCGGCCACGGCGTAGCTGGCGGCCAGCTCCGGCGAGGTGGTCTGCCCGTACTGACAGCTGCGCACGTACTCAAGTCCGGTCGCCATCGCCGCCGCCACCGCCGACCGCCTGGCCTCGTCCTGCTCGCCGGCCAGCAGCGCCTGGATGCCGGCCATCACCTTCTCGTAGATCCGCGGCACGCCGAAGAAGGCGGTCGGCTTCACGTCCGTCATGGTGGCGATCAACTGCGTCGCCGCGTCACGGCAGAAGTTAATGTGCCAGGCGCGGCAGATCGCCAGGTACAGCGTGAACATCCGCTCCGCGATGTGCGCCAGCGGCAGGTAGGACGCCCAGCGGACATGCATCGGGGCGTTCCCGCCCGCCATGGCTGTGGAGACTTCATACAGCGCGTTGGCGTGCGTGATGATGACGCCCTTGGGATTGCCTGTGGTGCCGGAGGTATACAGCAGCGTGACCGGGTCCGACGGCCTGATCGCCGCGATTCTGCTGGTGACCGGGCCGCGATCCGCTGCCAGCAGGTCCGCCCCGGTCGCGGCGAAGTCGGCCCAGCTCAGGTACGGCTGCTCAGCCGGGCACACGGCTGAGTCGCGGACGATGATCTTGCGCAACGACGGCAGCTGGGACAGGATCTGCTGCCACCGGCCGAGTTCACTGGCACCGTCGATGACTGCGATGCTGGCATCGCAGTTGGCGGCCATGAACGCGATCTGCTCGGGCGCCAAGGTGGCGTAGAACGTGACGGGCACTCCGCCCGCGTGCAGCACACCGAAGTCAGCCAGCACGTGCTCGAGCCGGTTGGGCAGCATGAGCGCCACCTTCTCGGCCGGCTGCAGGCCGAGCTCGACGAATCCCGCGGCCAGTTCCAGCGCCCGCTGCCTGGTCTGCCCCCAGGTGATCGTCTGCCACGGCCCGCTGCCATCCCGGTCAGAGAAGGCCGGCTGGTCGGCGAACCGCTCGGCCGTGTCGGCAAGCGCGTCGCAGATCGTCTGGCCCGCCCACTCGGCTTCCAACGCTGCCCGCTGCTCAGCGATCTCGCTCGTCACGGCCTACCTCCGACTGTCGTTGCCTCGAGCCTGCGGCGCGCCGCCTGCCCGTCAGTACGCATGCCACCATGTGCGCGCCAGCTCCGCAAGCCCGCGCTTGACTACAGTTCGGCTATGGCAACCACAGCTACGGTCAGGCTCACCCAGTACGCTCGCGGCGGCGGCTGCGCGTGCAAGATCCCGCCGGGTGAACTCGAGGCCGCCGTCGCGCGGCTGATCCCGGCCCGACGGCCTGCCGACCTGCTCATCGGTGTCGAGCACGGCGACGATGCCGCAGTCGTGCGGATCAGCGACGACAGGGCCGTGGTGGCGACCGCGGACTTCTTCACGCCAGTGGTCGATGATCCCTATACCTTCGGCCAGATCGCCGCGGCCAACGCGCTGTCCGACGTCTACGCCGTCGGCGGCGAGCCGCTCGTCGCCGTCAACCTGCTGGGCTGGCCGCGCGACGTGCTGAGCGCGGATCTGGCCGCCGAGGTGCTGCGGGGCGGGCTGGACATGGCGGCGGACGCGGGCTGCCATGTAGCCGGCGGGCACAGCATCGACGATCCCGAGCCCAAATACGGCATGGCAGTCACCGGCCTCGCCGACCCCGCCCGGCTGCTGCGGATCGACGCAGGATCGCCTGGCCTGCCGCTATCGCTCACCAAGCCGATCGGCACTGGCGTGCTGAACTCCCGGCACAAGGCGACGGGCGAGGTCTTCCCCGCAGCCGTCGAGGTGATGACGACCCTGAACGCTCGCGCCAGCCGGGACGCGCTCGCCGCGGGGATCTGCTGCGCTACCGATATCACCGGCTTCGGCCTGCTCGGCCATCTCTTCAAGCTGGCCAGGGCGAGCAATGTGACCGCCGTCATCGACAGTACGGCCGTCCCGCTCATCGATGGTGCACCCGAAGCGCTGCAGGCAGGCTTCGTGCCAGGCGGCAGCCGCCGCAACCTGGACTGGGTAGCGCCGCATGCTGACTTCGGCGACGTATCCGCCGACCTGCTGATCCTGCTTGCCGACGCGCAGACCTCGGGCGGGCTGCTCGTCGCCGGCGAGATTCCCGGCGGCGTGGTCATCGGCGAGCTGCAGACCAGAGGCCAGGCGGTGCTGCGCGTGCGCTAGATACCCGCCCGGCCGGAGGGGACGATCTCGGTCCCGAGCGGCAGCAGCGTCACGGGGATGATCTTGAAGCTCGCCAGGCCTAGCGGGATGCCAATGATCGTCAGGCACAGCGCCACGCCCGCGATCAGGTGCCCTAGCGCCAGCCACCAGCCGCAGAAGATGAGCCAGATGACGTTGCCGATCGCCGAGCCCGCACCAGCATCTGCGCGGCGCACAGCGGACCGGCCAAACGGCCAGAGTACATAACCAGCAATACGAAATGCCGCTATCCCGAACGGGATCGTCACGATCAGAATAAAGCAGACGATACCGGCCAGAACGTACCCGATAGCCATCCACAGGCCCTCCACTACAAGCCAGATGACGTTGAGTATCCCGTCGATCATGCCGCCCCCCCGATAGCCTTAGCTGAGCTTGGCACGCCGTCGGGCCGCCCGGTTCACTCGGAGCGGGTGATGACGGATGCGCCAGGCGCGCCGATCCTGGCCGCGCGACAGGCAGTTGGCTCTAGGCCTTGAGCGTTGCCGCCTGGTTATCGGCCCGCCGCTTCCCGCCAGCGCGTTCCTCGACCTGGCGCTGACTTGCCACCACGTACTTCGGGTCCGCCACCGAGGCCACGCCGGCCCGGAACACGCCGAACCGGCTTGCGAGCGCTCCCCCGGTCAGCAACCCGGCGGCCGCCACGCAGGCCAGCCGGCTGCGGCCGGCCGCCAGCGCGATGACCCCGCCGGCCGCGTCAGCCACTGCGCCGCGCGCAGCATCTGGCCAGCCCCGCCGGTCCGGAACGGCTCGCCCGCCAGGCCCGGCCGGTGCTCAAGGCGCAGCGCTACCGCGGTCTCCGCCGCCGCGCCGATCGCGGCCATGCGGATGGCCGGACCGCGATCGGCGTCACGCTGAAATGCGGTGCCGGCCAGCCCGGCCGCGGCTGCGGAGGCCATCGCGCTCGCCGCGAACAGCACAGGCAGTTCGCGCCGCGCGTCATGCCAGCCCGGCACGGCGGTGTTCGCGAGCAGCACCCCGGTGTAGGTGGCCAGCAACGGCCCGGTCATCGCCGAGCCAGCGCCTGCGGCGGCGCCCAGTGCTGGCAGCACCCCGGTCAGTTCGCTGGCGGCCGCCGCGCCGGCGAGGCCGGAATGCGCCGCCAGCAGCCAAGAACCCATGCTCATCGGCGAGGTGGGCTTGGCTACCCTGAGCATGTTGAGGAACCGCTCTGGCCTGCCCAGCTCGGCGATCAGGAAACCGGTGCCGCCGAGGGCGGCGGCCGCGGCGGTCAGCCGCCCGACTCTGGCCAGCGCCGTGCGGCCGGTGGCCGCCGCGGCAGCACCCATCACCGCGGATCCGCCCGACAACCCGCCGAGGAACAGGTAGGCCGGCAGGTGCGGTTCCTTCCACCGCGGCAGCTTCAGGATCGGCTTGCCGTAATACGACTGGAACTCAGCAGGCGGCACCTGCAGCTGCTCTGTCATCCGCGCCGCCCTCTGAATGCCACCGCTACCCCCGCCGCCAGCACCGCGGCGGCGCCGCCGGCCCAGCGCCACATCGACGGCAGGTCCCTGGTGGTCACGACCGGGTCCGGCGGCAGCCCGTACACCTCGGGCTGGTCAAGCAGCAGGAACAATGCACCCGCGCCGCCGATCCCGTCCTGCGGATCCTCGCCGTACAGCCGCGCCTCGGTCCGCCCGGCGGCATGCAGCGACTCGAGCCTGACCTGTGCGATCTCCCTCAGCTCGTCCAGCGGCCCGAACTGGATGGAATCGGTCGGGCACGCTTTGGCACAGGCAGGTTCCAGCCCGCCCCGGAGCCGGTCGTAGCACATCGTGCACTTCCAGGCGCGGCCGTCGTCCTCGCGCCGGTCGATCACGCCGAACGGGCACGCCGACACGCAGTAGGCGCACCCGTTGCAGACATCTGGCTGCACGATCACGGTGCCGAACTCGGTCCGCACCAGCGCGCCGGTCGGGCAGACGTCCAGGCACGCCGCGTGCGTGCAGTGCTTGCACACGTCCGAGGACATCAGCCATCGGGTGGCCGGGCCGTCACCGATCTCCGAGATCACGTCCTGCTCGATAAACGCCACGTGCCGCCAGCTGTTGGCGCCGAGCGCGCCGGTGTTGTCATACGACATGCCGGTCAGTTTCAGCGCGTCCGAGTCCGGCTCGGGCAGCCCGTTCCACTCCTTGCAGGCCACCTCGCAGGCCTTGCAGCCGATGCAGACGCTGGTGTCAGTAAAGAAGCCGACCCGCTGCGGGTGGCCGACCTCGTAGCCCGCGTCACCCGACACGTCGTCGAGCGGCCCGTATAGCGAATGGCGGCCGGGCGGCCGGTCACTGCTCATGGTGTCGTCTCCTGGCCGGACGCGGGCTTTGGCTGCTCGTCCGCTAGGCCTGCCCGGAGCCGGTAGGACTTCACCAGCTGCAGTCTGGCAGCACCTTGCGGCCGTCGGCCCGGCCTGACGTCACAAGTTGCTACCTTGCTCTCCTGGATGAGCACGTTCGGGTCCAGCGCGAACGGCAGCAGGTCGTTGACCACGTCACCGGTGACCAGGCCCTGGCTCCCCCAGTGATACGGCAGTCCTACCTGATGCACGGTCGCGCCGTCAGCAAGGCGCAGCGGACGCAGCCGACGGGTGACCAGCACCCTGGCCTCGATGGCGGCACGCGCGGTGATGATGGTGGCCCAGCCGCCGTTCTCCAGGCCGCGCTCTGCCGCGAGCCGCGGCGACACCTCGCAGAAGAGCTCTGGCTGCAGCTCGGCCAACCTGGACAGGGTCCTGCTCATGCCACCAGCCGTGTGGTGCTCGGTCAGCCGGTAGGTGGTGACCAGGTACGGGTACACGGCCCCGTGACCCGCCAGCTGCCCGGCGGTCGCCGTGTCGCCCGGGTACAGCACGCTGACCGGGCTGGTGTCCTGCTTGTAGACGTCGTTGCGGACCAGCGACTCGGCCGACTCGTAGTGTGTCGGCAACGGCCCGTCCTTCAGCCCGGACGGCACGAACAGCGCGCCCTTGCCGGTGGCCATCATGATGAACGGGTCCGTGCCGGCCAGCGCCGCCGGCCCGGTCGCGCCGTCTGGCGGGACGTAGTCCGGCGGCTTGGTCCGCTCGATGTCAGGCACGTCGTGCCCGGTCCACTCGCCGGTCTCCTCGTTCCACCAGATGTAGGCCTTGGCTTCGCTCCACGGCCGGCCCGCCGGGTCGGCCGACGCCCTGTTGTACAAGATCCGGCGGTTGGCGGGCCAGGCCCAGCCCCACTCCGGCGCGACCCAGGACTGTTCGGTGTGGGGCTTGCGCCGGGCGGCCTGGTTCACTCCGCCGGCGTAGCAGCCCGAGTAGATCCAGCAGCCGCAGGCGGTGGAACCGTCGGCCGCCAGTTCGCCGAAACCGGACAGCGGCGTGCCGTCGGCACGCCAGCCGTTGACCTCCGCCAGCACCGCCTCGGCGTCCGGCTCCGCGAGCTCGCCGTTCTCCCCGTAGTCCCAGGTCAAATGCTGCAGCAGCTGGTCACGCTCAGCTGACGATCCCGCCAGCCGCGCCCTGATCCGCTTGCCGAGGTGGTAGACGAACCACAGGTCACTGCGCGCATCGCCGGGCGGCTCGACCGCCTGGTGGTGCCACTGCAGCATCCGCTGGGTGTTGGTGAACGACCCGGACTTCTCGACGTGCGAGGCGGCTGGCAGGAAGAACACCTCGGTGCCGATCCGCTCGGTGGACAGCTCGCCGGTGGCAATCTCCGGGCCGTTCTGCCAGAACGTCGCGCTCTCGATGACCGCCAAGTCGCGCACCACCAGCCAGTCCAGGTTGGCCAGCGCGAGCCGCTGCAACCGCGCTCCGGCCGAGCCCACCGCCGGGTTCTGGCCCCACAGGAAGTACCCCTTGACCTTCCCCTCGATCATGTCCAGCACGGTGCGGTAGGTGCCGTGATCGCCGCTGAGCCTAGGCAGCCATGGCAGCAGGAAGTCGTTGCCGGCCGTGGCTGCGTCGCCGAACCATGCCTTCAGGAGGCTGACCAGGTAGGCACGCTTGTTGCCCCAGAACCCGGTGTCCGGCAGCCTGGCCAGGTAGTCATCTGTGGTCTGGTCTTCCTGCCGCGGCATCGGCAGGTAGCCGGGCAGCAGGTCGAACAGCGTCGGGATGTCGGTACTGCCCTGGATGCTCGCGTGACCGCGCAGCGCCAGGATGCCGCCACCTGGGCGGCCCATGTTGCCCAGCAGTAGCTGCAGGATGGCCGCGCCGCGGATGTGCTGCACCCCGGTGGTGTGCTGGGTCCAGCCGACCGCGTAGACCCAGGCAGCTGTCTTCTCCCGGCCGCTGCACCGAACCAGCGACTCGGCGATCCGGCCGAACTCGGCCTCGCCGATCCCGCAGACCCGCTGCACGAGTTCCGGGGAGTACCGGGCGTAGTGCCGCTTCAGCACCTGGAACACGCAGCGCGGGTGCTGCAGCGTCTCGTCCCGCTCGCCGGTCGGCTGCCAGCTGGAGTTGTCGTAGGTGCGGCTGACCGGGTCGTAGCCGGAGAACAGCCCGCCGCCGTCCTCGGCGTCGTCGAAGTCGGCGGGCAGGATGTCGGCGGCATTGGTGTACGTGCGCACGTACTCGGCGAACTCGTGCCCGCCGGACAGCACGTGGTTGATCAGCGCGCCGAGCAGCACGATGTCACCGCCGACCCGGCTGGCCACGTGCTGGTCGGCCAGCGCGCTAGTGCGGGTGAAGCGCGGGTCGACGTGGATCACGGTGGCGCCGCGCGCCTTGGCCTCGATGACCCACTGGAACGCGACCGGGTGACACTCGGCCATGTTCGAACCGCAGATGACAATCAAGTCGGAGTTGATCAGGTCTCGCGGGAATGTCGTCGCGCCGCCGCGACCGAAGCTAGTCCCCAGACCGGGGACTGTGGCGGAGTGTCATATTCGCGCCTGGTTCTCGATCTGGATCGCGCCAAGCGCCGTCCACAGCTTCTTGATCAGGTAATTCTCTTCGTTGTCCAGGGTCGCGCCGCCGAGACTGGCGAATCCGAGCGTCCGGCGCACCGGCTTGCCGAGGTGGGTCTCTTGCCAGGTCGCGGCCCTCGTCGCCAGCACCCGCTCGGCGATCATGTCCATCGCCTGATCAAGGCTGAGCGGCTCCCAGTCCGAGCCGAACGGCCGCCGGTACAGCACCTTGGTCACCCGGCCGGGGTGGGTGACTAGTTGCTTGCTGGCTGCGCCCTTCGGGCACAGCCTGCCACGGGAGACCGGCGAGTCGGGATCGCCCTCGATCTGGGTGACGGTGTCCTTGCCATCGACCTTGGCGACGTAGACCCGCTGGCCGCAGCCGACCGCGCAATACGGGCAGATCGAGCTGACGACCCGGTCGGCTGACTCGGTGCGCGGCGCGGCGGCCTCGGTGTGCGGCGACCGGACTGCCTCGCCGCGGCCGAGGCGGTCCCGCCCGGTCAGCTGCCGGTAGACGGGCCAGCTCGCGATCACGCGGCGCGCGTCTGACGTCCGGTCTTTCGCCACGTGTTCATCAAACCGACATAACCTTCGATGTGCAAGCCGGGTGCCCTGGCGGCTCCCGTCTCACCACCGGAGGCTGGCCATGGCTGGGCGAACAGCACGCCGTCGCGTCACGCGGATCTCACTGCCGGCCGGCCGGTCCGAGCGCGCGGACCTGCTGGCTGCCGAGGAACCGCTCGGCATCAGGATCGGCGGTCAGGCGGTCAGCCTGACGATGCGGACCCCCGGTGACGATCTTGACCTGACCGCGGGGTTCCTGCTCACCGAGGGCATCATTACCGCCGCTGCCGATATCGCCTCGGTCCGGATCTGCGACGGCGAGCAGTGCGGCCACGACCACGATGGCGACGACGCAGAGACGCTCGGCAACATCGCTGATGTGGCCCTGCGGCCCGGCCTTTCGGTCCGACCGCAACTGCGCCGCAACTTCCTGACCAGCAGCGCGTGCGGAGTATGCGGGAAGACAAGCATCGAAGATCTCCACGTTCCCGCCTTGGTTGATCTTTTCGCCGATCAGGTCACCGTTCCCGCGGCCATCCTCGCCACGCTGCCCGCCGCGCTGCGGCAGGCACAGCGCGTGTTCGAGAGCACTGGCGGACTGCATGCCGCCGGACTGTTCACCGCCGCCGGCGATCTGCTGGTGGCGCGGGAGGACGTCGGGCGGCACAACGCGGTGGACAAGGTCGTCGGCTGGGCGGTGCAGGCCGGCCGGCTGCCGCTGTCGGGCTGCGTGCTGCTGGTCAGCGGCCGCGCCTCCTTCGAGCTGGTGCAGAAGGCGGTACTGGCTGGCATTCCGGTGCTGGCCGCGGTATCGGCCCCGTCGTCGCTGGCAGCGGAGCTAGCCGAGGCGACCGGGCTGACACTGGTCGGCTTCTTGCGCGGCGGGTCGATGAACGTGTACACCGGCGCGCACCGGATCAGCGCCGGGTAGCCAGCTGCTGGCTGCTGCCCTGGTGGATTGCCACGTAGATGCGGTCCCGCAGGACGTTGGCCTGCTCGTCGGTCAGCGTCGCGTCCAGGCCGCGCAGCACCACCCGGATCAGCACGTTGCGCTGGCCGGGCTGCAGGCCGAGCCGGGCGACCGCGGCGGGCGGCAGGTCCGCGGCGGCCGTCGAGGACAGCACCGCGATCTGCTCGACGGCGTCGGCGTCCGGCCCGAGCGCATCCCTGACCCGGTCCCCCAGCGTCTCGTCATCGTCAGCTTCGGCGACGGCTACCGACAAGTCGCGACGCACGGCCGGCTGCCGTGACACCGGGCGGTAGAGCGTCAGGTCCTGCATCTGCGCGGCCACGCGCGGATCAGCAGAGCGCAGCAACCTGATGTCAGGGATGTCCTTGGCCAGCATCAACATCCGGTCCAGGCCGGCGCCGAGTGCCAGCGCGGTGTACCCGCGCAGGCCAGCGCGCGCGAGCACAGCAGGACTGGCCAGGCCGCATTCGCACACCTCGACCCAGTCGCCACCGTGCCAGACATCGACCTGGCGGCCGCCGGTCGTGTACGGATGCGAGCGCTCCAGCTGACGGCTGCGCCGCCCTGGCAGCACCGCAGCCAGCAGCGCCGAGATCATCCGGTCCAGATCGGCCGCGGTCAGCGCGCCCCGGCTGACGTGCCACAGGTCGAGCTGGTGCGGCGTACCCGTGTGCTGCCAGTCGATGGCGTCGCGACGGTAGCTGATGCCAGGGCAGGCAAGCAGCACATCGCCGGCCTCCGCGGCTGGCTGTTCGGCCAGCCGCCGGAGCGCGGGCGGGATCATGGCACTGGAGTGTGACCGCAGCATCCGCTCCTGGTCGACATACCTGGTATAGCGGACTGCCCTCGTGACGTCGGCCGAGTCATAGCCGAGTTCGTCGTAGTTGTCGGCAACTCGCACGATCCGCGGGCCGCGGCACCAGCGGACCGACGGGGCTGGCTGCCGGGCGGCAGCGAGGCCGCGGGCCGCCAGGTCGGCCACGAGCTGGACAGCGTGCGGTCCGTCGGCCGGGTCGCACAGGTCAGGGATGGCAAGGTCGCGGGCGAGCTGGGCCGCGCTCAGGTAGGTACTGGACTGCATGGCTGTCTCCTGGTGATCGCGTCGTGGGCCGGGGTGGTCTCCCGGCGCCGCCGACTCGATCGCTGGCAGCCCGCCGCTAGCGCGCGGCGACGCCTCGCGATCGCCCGTGCCGGGCCGGGAGGCGGCTAAATCGGCGCTCAGCCTGCGCAGTCATGGAGTCACCGTAACCCGCCGCTGCGCCGTCAGGCCAGCGAATATCGTCCGGCCTGCCACCTATCGCCTGACCGGCGATGACGACTCCGATATCCGGCCCGCTCGCCGACGACGAATACTTTCTGTGACAGACTAGCCACCCAATCAGGCGGGTGCAGGGAGGCCAGGCATGCCACATGCGGTGGTGCACTTCGAACTGGGCGGCCGGAATGACGGACAGCTGGCCGAGTTTTACTCGAGCCTGTTCGGCTGGCAGATGCGGCCCATCCCCGACGTCGGCTACACGCTGGTCGACACGTGCGGCGGGACCGGGATCAACGGCGGCATCGAGAAACTGCCCGGCGAGGACCCGGCGATCACGTTCTATATCCAGACCGACGACCTGCAGTCGGCCCTGGACAAGATCAACTTGCTCGGCGGCAAGACGCTGAAGCCCATCACCGAGCTGCCGGGCATGGCTACATACGCCCTGTTTGAGGACCTCGACGGGCTGGTCATCGGTCTGGTGCTGGCGACCGGCGGCGCCGCCATGGGCCCGGCCGCCGGCTCGGGTGCGCCAGTGGACTGGTTCGAGATCCTCGGTGCCGACGCCGCGCGCAGCCAGCGTTTCTACACCGAGATCTTCGGCTGGCAGGCAACTGACACCGGCCAGTACCGGATGGTCACCACCGGCGCGCAGAGCGGGATCCAGGGCGGCATCGGCACGGCTGAGCAGGACAGCTGGGCGACCGTGTACGCCAGCGTCGCCGACGTGGAGGCTGTGCTGACGCAAGCCGAGCAGCTCGGCGGCAGCCGCGTCTACGGGCCGAACCCGGTCGACGATCACATGCAGACGGGGGCCTTGCGCGACCCGGCGGGCAACGTGTTCGGCGTCTACCATCACTCTCCGCACTGACTCCGTCAGCGCGGAGAGTGCAGTATTCCAAACCCCATGGCTCCGCACTGACTCCGTCAGCGCGGAGAGTGCAGTGTCGTAAATACCTGCCGCGTCAGCCTGGTTGGGCCGAGTCCAGCAGCCCGCGCCGCCGCCGCAGCGCCAGGTCGGCCTTGGTGAAGATCGTGTCGACGACGACGCCGATCACGAGGATCACGATGATGATCGAGCTGGCGCCGGTAAAGTCGAGGCTCTGCTGGTCGACGCTGAGCTGCTGGCCGATCGAGATCTGCCCGATGATCGCGATGAACAACTCCGCGGCCATGAGGCTGCGCCAGGCAAACGCCCAGCCCTGCTTGAGTCCCGCTACGTAGGCCGGCAATGAGGCCGGCAGGATCAGATACCGGTAGCGCGCGAACCCGCGCAGGCCCATCGTCTTACCCGCCCGCAGCAGCAGCGGCGGCGTGTAGTCCACCCCGTTGATCAGGCCGTTGGCGATCGACGGAGCGGCGCCGAGGATCACCACGAACAAGATGGCCGAGTTGTTCTCGCCGAACAAGATGATCGCGAACGGCGCCCACGCGACCGACGGCATCGTCTGCAATCCAGTGATGATCGACCCGAATGCCGCGCGCAGCGGCGGGATCCGCGCCACGAGCAGGCCGAGGACCGAGCCGATGATCAGCGCGATGACGTAGCCGATGACGGCGCTGCGCAAGGTCCAGCCGATGGTCGCCCAGAGCATGCCGTGCTGCATCTGCTGCCACAAGTCGGAGAGCACCGGCCCCGGGCCCTTGAGCACGTACTTCTTCCAGCCAGTGAGGGTGATCAGCTCCCAGATACCTAGCACCAGGGCAATGGCCAGCAGCTTCGGCCAGACCGCCTGCGCCGCCTTACTGAGCATCCTGCGGGGCCCGGGCGTGCCCCGACCGGGCTGCAGTTCCAGGTTGTCGAGCCCGCGAAGAGCCTGGTCAGTAACCATGCCGCCCCATCTCTTCCCGCAACCTGTCGGTCAGCCTGGCTGCCACTTCTGACACTTCGGGGGAGTCGATCCGGCGGTGGCCGACTCTGGGCAGTGCGTACTCGTCGATGACCCGGCCAGGCCGGCTGCTCAGCACGATGACCCGGTCGCCAAGGCGGGCTGCCTCGCGCACGTTGTGAGTCACGAACAGAACCGTCAGCGTCCGCTCGGTGCAGATCCGCTCCAACTCGTCATGAAGCAAGTCGCGCGTCATGGCATCCAGCGCGCCGAACGGCTCGTCCATCAGCAACACGTCGGCGTCTTGGGCGAGCGCGCGAGCCATGGCCACCCGCTGGCGCATGCCGCCGGAAAGCTCGTGCGGTCGCTTGTCGGCGAACCCGCCGAGGCGGACGGTGTCCAGGAGGTCGGCGGTCTTGGCCTGCCGCTCGGCCCTCGGCACACCGCGGGCCCTGAGTGCCAGTTCCACATTGCGCCCGGCGGTCAGCCAGGGAAACAGGGCAGGCTCCTGGAACATCAGGCTCACCTTGCGTCCCGCGGTGTCGACCTGCCCCGCGGTGGGCCGGTCAAGACCGGCGACCAGGTTCAGCAGCGTGCTCTTGCCGCAGCCGGACGCGCCGATGATGCAGACGAACTCGCCGTCACGGACGGTAAGCGACACCTGGTCGAGCGCGAGCAGCTGGGAACTCCCGGTCCGGTAGGCCTTGCTGACCTCGGTCAGCCGCACGGCATCGCGGGCCTCAGCGGTAGCAGACTGGCGGGCATCGGCAGCGGAAGGCCCGGACAGGGCTGACGCCCCCGGCGAGTTCGCCGGGGGCGTCACCTGCTCGTTGGTGACTCTCATGAGCTGACCTGTGACTGTCCGTCAGCGGCCAGCAACTTGTTCAGCGGACTGAGATCGTAGATCGCGGACAGGTCCTTCACCGGGCTGAGCAGGCCGACCGCCACCGCGTGCTGGGCATCGGCGATCAGGGACGACGCAATCGGGTCGTTGGTGAACGTGACCTGCGAGAACGCGGCCGCCAGGATGTCCGGCTTGAGGCTCTTGCCGCTCAGCGAGGCCAACTCGGCGTTGGCCGCGGCCGCCGCGGTCGACTGGTTGCTGGCGATGAAGGAGTTAGCCTCGATCTGCCCCTTGAGCAAGTCGCTGATGACCGTCGGGTGCTGCGAAATGTAGCTCTGCGTCGCGACGATCTCGGTGGTCACGAACTGGCCGCTCGGCCACAGGCTTGCCTCATTGACCAGCACGTGACCGCCGGCCGCGAGCATCTCGGCGTCGTAGGGAGCCGGCTCCCAGCCACCGGCGATCTTGCCGGCCTCGAAAGCCAGTACGGCGTCAGAGTTCGGCGTGATCGGCGTGATCGGAACCGCACCACCGCCGGTCGACGTTGTGGTCAGGCCCTGCTGCTTAAGCCAGTACCGCATCGACACGTCCTGGGTGTTGCCAAGGGACGGAGATGCCAGCTTCTGGCCCTTCAGCTGCGACGCGCTGGTGATCTTCTTGCTGACGACCAGCTCGGCCCCGCCGGACGCCGCGCCCGAGATGACGCTGATGAGCTTCCCGCTCGACGTCTGCCAGGCCTTGATGGCCGGGTTCGGGCCCACGTAGGCAGCGTCGAGCTGACCAGCCAGCAATGCGGTGGCCTCCTCGGTGCCGGTGCTGAACGGGTACAGCTTGAGCGTGACGTTCTTGCCGAGGTTCTTCGTGAAGAAGCCTTCCTTGACCCCGACAAGCGCGCTGGCGTGCGTGATGTTCTCCAGGAAGCCGAGCCGCAGCACGACCTGGGCTGCCGGGTCACTGCCCGACCCTGACGACCCGGATGACCCGGATGACCCGCAGCCGGCCGCGAGCAGCGCGACCCCCGCAGCCGTGATCCCGGCAAGTACCCGCTTCATGCTCCACCTTTTCCGATCACTTAACTAGGATTGAACAGAGCGAAAGTCTACAATGCCGATGGGTATTTAGGAACGTTTCTGCCGTGCCGACCTGGTCTGGTGCGCAAGTTGATGCGTTAGCGCAGGTCAGCGGTTGGTGACGGCGAGCTAACGAATGCTAAAGATCTTGAAAGTCAGCCTGGAACACTGCTAGCTGCCCTCGTCCCCGGTGTCCTCGGGGTCGAAACCCGCGACTGACTTGAAGTTCTGCAGGCAGGTCTGCAGCTGCGACAGTTCCGCCGGGCTGGAGTTCGTCGTGTCGTAACGCACCCCGTACATCGTGTTGAGTACCGTCCGCTGCTGCGGCATCGGCAGCGCCGGGGTGTCCTGGATGTGCGAGCACGCGGTCCGCACGTGCAGCGCCGTCGCGATCGAGGTGCCCGGGGCGAAGTCAACAGTCATCCACTGCTTGTCCAGCGCCGCGGCCATCTGCCCGCAGCCGGCCAGGCCGAGCACCAGCACGCCGGCCACGCCCGCGGCCGTCGCCAGCCGCCGACCAGCGCCGCCGCGAGCCGTGTCTGCTACTTGCTGTCGTACCTGCACGCCGCCACTCTACGACCCGCCAGCGGCCAGGCTTCTCGCGTGCCACTCTTAAGGTCGTAGTGCGTGGTTACGGTCTGCCGCCGGTGGCAGTCTGACCGCACGGACGGAGGCAGCCATGGTCGGCCTGATCGAGGACTACGCGCTCATCGGGGACATGCAGACGGCCGCGCTGGTCGGCCGCGACGGTTCGGTCGACTGGCTGTGCCTGCCCAGATTCGACTCCGATGCCTGCTTCGCCGCCTTGCTCGGCGACGAGCGCAACGGCTGCTGGCGGATCTGCCCGACGGTCGCGGAGGGCCCGGTGGCCAGACGCGGCGAGGTCAGCCGCCAGTACCTCGGTGACTCGCTGATCCTGGAAACGACCTGGCGGACGATGAGCGGCGTCGCGCGGGTGATCGACTTCATGCCGCCGCGTGGCTCGGCGACTCCGGTCATGGTGCGGCTGGTCGAAGGCGTCGAGGGCGCGGTTGAGATGGAGTCGGCACTCCGGCTGCGGTTCGGCTACGGGAAGGTCGTGCCGTGGGTCAGGCGGCACGGCAACGACATCCGGGCGATCGCCGGACCCGATTCGGTCTGCCTGCACAGCACGGTGCGCAGCGTCGGGCAGAACATGGCGCACCTGGCCACGTTCACGGTCAAGCCCGGCGACCGGGTCCCGTTCGTGATGTGGTGGCAGGAATCGCACGAGGACGTTGAGCCGTGCATCAACGCTGAGGAGTCGTTGGCGCAGACCAAGGCCTTC
This sequence comes from uncultured Actinomycetota bacterium, assembly GCA_963767215.1. GTDB lineage: Bacteria > Actinomycetota > Actinomycetes > Streptosporangiales > Streptosporangiaceae > JAJYUU01. The sequence goes on along the minus strand of CAVYDE010000008.1, from coordinate 453,611 downwards.
TGGACTGACTGGTCGGCGAGCTGCAGCTACCAGGGCCCGTACCGGGATGCGGTAATGCGCTCGCTGATCACGCTCAAGGGGCTGACCTACGAGCCGACTGGGGGCATCGTCGCGGCGCCGACGACCTCGCTGCCTGAGGACATCGGCGGCGTGCGGAACTGGGACTACCGGTACTGCTGGCTGCGGGACGCGACGATCACCCTGGAGGCGCTGCTGCGCACTGGCTTCACGCAGGAGGCCGACAGCTGGCACGCCTGGCTGGCCCGCGCAATCGCCGGTGATCCGCGGGATGTGCAGATCATGTACGGTGTCGGCGGCGAGCGCAGGCTCGCCGAATGGGAAGTGGAGTGGCTGCCTGGCTACGAGCGGTCAGCCCCGGTCCGGATCGGCAATGCGGCAGTCGATCAGCGCCAGCTCGACGTTTACGGCGAGGTCATCGACGCGCTGACCCTGGCCAGGCAGGCCGGGCTGGCCTTCGACAAGCACACCTGGAGCTTGCAGCGGCAGCTGCTGAATTTCCTGGAGCAGCACTGGCATGAGCCGGACGAGGGCATCTGGGAGGTGCGCGGGCCCCGGCGGCACTTCGTCCATTCCAAGATCATGGCCTGGGTCGCCTTCGACCGGGCGATCCGGCTGGTGCAAGAAGGCAACGAGGGACCGCTGCAGCGCTGGCTGGCGATCAGGGAAGAGATCCATGCCCAGGTCTGCGCGCAAGGTTACGACGCAGAACGCGGCGTGTTCACGCAGTACTACGGCAGCACGGAGCTGGACGCCTCGGTCCTGCTGATGCTCGAAGTCGGCTTCCTGCCGGCCGAGGACCCGCGGGCTATCTCCACCGTCCGGGTGATCAAGCGGGAGCTGATGCGCGACGGTCTGGTGTTGCGGTATACCCAGCCGGCCAAGGCCGTCAGCGGTGCCCACGCCGCCGATGTGGACGGCCTGCCAGGAGCCGAGGGCGCGTTCCTGGCCTGCAGTTTCTGGCTCGTCAACGCCCTGCACTTGATCGGGGAGTATGACGAGGCCGTGTCTATTTTCGAACGGTTGCTGGCGCTGCGTAATGATCTTGGCCTGCTGAGCGAGGAGTATGACCCCCGGTACGGCCGCCAGGTCGGCAACACCCCGCAGGCTTTCAGTCATGTGCCGTTGATCCAGGCCGCACTGAACCTGGAGAACCACGCCGGAGACCACTGCCGCCGGCCAGACGGCCGGACGCCGGAACCGGCCGCGAAGGCCGATACCTGACCAGCGGACAGTCAGGCGGCCCGGCATCGGCGCTGGTCAGCCAGTGATGAAAGGGGCGGGATCGATCACCTCGCGGGCAATGCCACACTGATGGGTAGCCATGGCACCCCGCCCGTACATTCTGGTCGTTAACGGCCGTAAGGTCCGGCAGCCGGTCTTCGTGATCGGCGCGCCGCATTCCGGCACGGACTTGCTCGGGCGCGCCCTCAAGCGGTCAGCCGGGTTCCACGTCACGATCGGCCAGGAAGCTGTGCAAGGCGTCGTGTACGCCTTCGCCCGCAGTCCGTCGATCCAGCGCGGCCGCAGCGACGCAGCCGCTACCGTGCTGCGGGATGCCTTCGCTCAGGGCTGGCAGGTCACGGCGCACTGCTGCCTGACCTGCTCGCCGCTCTGCCGGGACGCCGGGCAGGTCGCCGAGCCAGCCTGCTGCGTCGCCGAGCGTGACATCGTCAGGTACGGCGACGCGAGCCCTGACCTGATGTACTGCGCCGACGGCCTGGTCGATGCGTTCGCCGACGCCAGGCTGATCCAGATCATCAGGGACGGCCGGGACGTCGTCGCGGCGATGCTGGCCGACCCGCAGGCACTGGGCTGGTTCAAGCCCAGCATGGTCAAGCCGGACGGCGAGTTGCCGAACCCGTTCTACGGCATCGAGACCGAGCAGGACCAGGCCAGCTGGGCGACCCTGTCGGCAGCCGGCAAGTGCGCGATGCGCTGGCGCGGCTCGGTCCGCGCCATGGCCAGGCTGCGGGCGTCGATGTCGGCCGAGCAACTCACGACGCTGCGGTACGAGGACGTCATGAAGCATCCGGGCCCGACCGCGGCCGCGATCTCGGGATTTATCGGCAGCGCGGTCAGCCCCATCCCGATCCGCCCCGGCCGCCGGGACGGCCACCCGAGCGCCGATCCTGGTGCCTGGCGCAAGCTGCTCAGGCCGGACCAGGTGGCTGAGATCGAGCAGGTGGCCGGGCCTGACCTGCTCCGCGTCGGCTACGGGCGGTAGCCGCGTGGCCGCCCGAGCCCGCTATGCCCCGGCCGGCTCCGCGACCGGCTCAGCCTGACGCGCGAACTGGGTCCGGTACAGGTCTGCGTACAGTCCGCCCGCGTCGAGCAGATCGGCGTGCCGCCCGCTCTCCACGATGCGGCCGCCGCTGACCACCAGGATCTGGTCGGCCTCGCGAATCGTCGAGAGCCGGTGCGCTATGACCAGCGAGGTCCGCCCGGCCAGCGCCGTCTTCAGCGCACGCTGTACTGCCGCCTCGGACTCGGAGTCGAGGTGCGCGGTCGCCTCGTCAAGCACGACGACCGACGGCGCCTTGAGCAGCAGCCGCGCGATCGCCAGCCGCTGCTTCTCCCCGCCCGACAGCCGGTAGCCGCGGTCCCCCACCACGGTGTCCAGTCCGTCGGCGAGTCCGGAGATCAGTTCCCAGATCTGTGCCGCCTGGCAGGCCAGCACCAGCTCGTGCTCGGTGGCTTCCGGCCGGGCATAGAGCAGGTTCGCGCGGATAGTGTCGTGGTACAGGTGGGCGTCTTGGGTCACGACCCCGACAACATCGCGCAGCGACTCGAGCGTGACATCCCTGATGTCTGTCCCGGCGATCCTGACGCTCCCGGCGACCGGGTCATACAGCCGGGACACCAGGTGCGTGATCGTCGTCTTGCCGGCGCCGGACGGCCCCACCAGCGCGGTGAGCCGGCAGGCCGGAGCGCAGAAACTGACATCGGTCAGCGCGAGCTGGTTCGGCCCTGTCTTCTCCGGGGCCGGCAGCGCGATCGACTCCAGGGACGCGAGCGAGACCTCTGCTGCCGACGGATAGCGGAAGCTCACCTGGTCGAACTCAACATCAGGAGCCGATCCCGGCCGCGGCGCCTGGCCATCACGCTGCGGCGCCGCCAGCGCCGCCGCGTCCGATTTCTCGTCGATCAGCGGCTTGAGGTCAAGCACCTCGAAGACCCGGTCGAAGCTGACCAGCGCCGTCATCACGTTCACCTGCACGTTGGACAGCGATGTGATCGGCCCGTACAGCCTGGTCAGCAAGGCGGCCAGCGCCACCATGCCGCCGATCTGAAGCGATCCCTTGATCACCAGCCAGCCGCCCAGGCCATAGACGACGGACGTGGACATGGTGGCCAGCAAGCCGAGCCCGGTGACCAGGGCGCTGCCCCACAACGCGGTCAGCACGCCGATATCGCGGACCCGCCCGGCCCGCCCGGAGAACAGCGCGAGCTCCTCGGCTGGCCGGCCGTAGAGCTTGGACAGCATCGCCCCGGCCACGTTGAACCGCTCAGTCATGGTGGAGCCCATCTGAGCATCCAGCTGCATCGATTCCCTGGTCAGCCGCTGCAGGTGGCGGCCCACCCGGCGCGCCGGGTACAAGAAGATCGGGATCAGCACCAGCGCTACGACACTGACCTGCCAGGAGATGGCGAACATCGCGACCAGGACCAGGATCAGCTGCAGCACGCTGGACACCACCGACGACAGCGTGGACGTCAGCGCCTGCTGCGCGCCGATCACATCGTTATTCAGCCGACTCACCAGCGACCCCGTCTGCGCCCTGGTGAAGAACGCAATCGGCTGCCGCTGCACGTGCCCGAACACCTGGCTGCGCAAGTCAAAGATGAGACCCTCGCCGACCCGCGAGGTGAAGTAGCGCTGCAGCACGCCCAGCAGGCCGTCGAACAACGCCAGCCCGGCGACCGCGGCCGCGACCCCGATCACCACGCCGGGGTGCTTTTTCAGGATGCCCTGGTCGATGACCACGGCCAGCAGCAGCGGGTAGGCCACCGTGACAACCGCGTCGAGGGCGGCAGCGAACAAGAAGACGGCAAGGTCGACCCGGTACGGCCGGGCGTATCCGGCGATCCGCTTGACTGTGCCCTTCCTGAGCCGCTGCTTGGTCACGGACGGGTCGCGGGTAAACCCGCGCATCGCGTGCCATTGGGTCTGCATGCTCATGACCGGTGAACCTATCAGCAGCCACCGATCATCCTGGCTCCGCTCACAGCGAAACCCGAGGTCAGCGGGGGGTTCGGCTCAGGAGCCCTGGCGGTGTTGCCTGGCCCGCAGCAGCGCCGCCTGAGCGGCCCGCTCCGCCGCCGTCTGCTGGTCCAGGGTGTTGCCCGCCGCCTGCGCCAGCAGTGCCTTGGTCGCACGGGCCGCGGCGGCATCGACAGCCAGCAGCCCGGCTACCAGATCATCGACCGCGCCGTCGAGTTCTGCCGCTGGCACGACGAGCTCAGCCAGCCGCAGTTGCGCCGCCTCGGCCGCGCCGACGGTACGCGCGGTCAGGCACATCTCGATCGCACGCGGCAGGCCGACGATGTCTACTAGCGGTTTGGTCCCGGTCAGGTCAGGTACCAGGCCGAGCGCGGGCTCCTTCATGCACAGCTTGGCGTCGTCGGCGAGAATGCGCAGGTCGCAGGACAGCGCGAGCTGGAACCCGGCACCAATGGCGTGCCCCTGCACGGCAGCAATCGAGACGATTGCCGGGTCGCGCAGCCAGGTGTAACCGGCCTGGAAGCCGGCGATCGATTCGTCGAAGCCCGGCTCAGAAGGCCCGGGGTTGCGCTGTTCACCTGGCACGCCCTCGGCACTGAACATCCGCAAGTCGATGCCCGCGCAGAACGAGGGCCCGGCACCGCGCAGCACCACCACCCGCACCTGCGCTGGCAGGGCGGCCCCGATCCGCGCCAGGCCGTGCCACATGCCGGGAGTCATCGCGTTACGGCGCTCGGGGCGGTTCAACGTCACGGTCGCGACCGTGTCCTGCACCGTCAGCGCCAGTCCGGCGGCTGCCAGGTCGGCCACGTCGACCGCGGATGACATGCTGATGATCAGGCCTTCGCCTTGGCCTTGCCCCTGGTCGCGCCGCCGCGGCCGCGCAGCGCCACGCCGCTCTCGCTCAGGATCCGGTGGATGAAACCGTAAGATCGGCCGGTAGACGCCGCGAGGGACCTAATGCTTTCCCCGGCGGTGTACCGCTTCTTCAGGTCAGCCGACAGCTTCGTGCGGTCGGCACCGGTGACCCTGGTGCCCTTCTTGAGAGTCTCGGTCACGCGAACCTCCCGGAGCTGAAGTGACCGCTGCGTTACCGTATCCCGCCATGATCACCCATTAGCTCGTGATCGGCTACCCAGACGCCGGCAAAAGATCATTTCATTTTGGCGGCGACTACGGTCAGGACGTCAGCGCCCGCCGCGGGATCAGGCCAGGGCCACCAGGTCGGTTAGTTCCTCGCTCCAGGCGTCCTCAACCCCGTCGGGCAGCAGCACCACCCGCTCGGGCGCGAGCGCGTCCACCGCGCCCTCGTCGTGGGTGACCAGGACGATCGCGCCCTGGTACTTGCGCAGCGCGCCGAGGATCTCCGCGCGGCTGGCCGGGTCGAGGTTGTTGGTCGGCTCGTCCAGCAGCAGCACGTTGGCGCCGGAGGTCACCAGCAGCGCCAGCGCCAGCCTGGTCTTCTCGCCGCCGGACAGCACGCCGACCGGCTTGCTGACGTCGTCGCCGGAGAACAGGAACGAGCCGAGGATATTGCGATGCTCGCTCTCGGCCATGTCGGGCGCGGCCGACCGCATGCTCTCGAGGACCGTCCTGTCGTTGTCGAGAGTCTCGTGCTCCTGGGCGTAATAGCCGAGCCGGAGCCCGTGACCAGGCAGGACCTCGCCGGTGTCGGCATCTTCCACGCCAGCCAGCAGCCGCAGCAGGGTCGTCTTGCCGGCTCCGTTCAGCCCGAGCACGACCACCCGTGAGCCACGGTCGACCGCCACGTCCACGTCGGTGAACACTTCGAGTGAGCCGTAGGACTTCGACAGCCCCTGCGCGCTCAGCGGGGTCTTGCCGCAATGCGCAGGAACCGGGAAGCGCAGCCTGGCGACCTTGTCCGCAGCCCGGTCCGCGCTGACGCCTGCCAGCAGCCGGTCGGCCCGCTTCTGCATGTTCTGCGCGGCCTTCGCCTTGGTCGCCTTGGCTCGCATTTTGTCCGCCTGCGAGTGCAGCGCGGCGGCCTGGCGCTCGGCGTTCATCCGCTCCCGCCGCCGCCGCCGCGCGTCGGTCTCGCGCTGTTCCAGGTATGCCTTCCAGCCGAGGTTGTAGATGTCCAGCTCGCTCCGATCGGCATCGAGATGGAAGACCTTGTTGACCACCGAGTCGAGCAGGCTGGTGTCGTGGCTGATCACTACCAGCCCGCCGCGAAAGGTCCGCAGGTGCTCGCGCAGCCAGGTGACCGAATCCGCGTCCAGGTGGTTAGTCGGCTCGTCCAGCAGCAGCGTGTCAGAACCGCCGAACAAGATCCTGGCCAGCTCGATCCGGCGGCGCTGACCGCCCGACAGCGTGCGCAGCGGCTGTTTGAGCACCTTCTGCGGCAGGCCGAGACTGTTGGCCAGCGAGGCCGCCTCCGATTCGGCCGCGTAGCCGCCGAGCACGGTGAGCCGCTCCTCCAGCTGGCCGTACCGGCGCACACCCGCGTCACGCCTGGCCGGATTCGGATCGGCCATCTGCAGTTCGGCCTCGCGCAGCGCGGCGAGCAGCGAATCCAGGCCGCGCGCGGACAGGATCCGGTCGACGCCCAGCGCCTCCAGGTCACCGACTCTGGTGTCCTGCGGCAGGTAGCCGACCGAGCCTCCGCTGCTCACCTGCCCGGCAGCCGGCTGCCCCTCGGCCGCGAGGACCCGGGCCAGGGTCGTCTTCCCGGCGCCGTTACGACCGACAAGACCTATTTTGTCGCCTGCTGCGACCTGGAACGTGGCGCTTTGGAGCAGCAGCCGTGCGCCAGCGCGCAGCTCGACCTCACGTGCCGTGATCATTTCGGGGAACTCGCTCCATACTTGAGACCGGACGCCGGGCAGACTTCACCCCCGCAACGAGGGCGCGGCGTCACGAGCAGAGCGGTTGCATGCAGGCAGTCTACCTGAGCCGTCGCGGTGCCAGCGAAGGCTTAACGCGCTGGCCGCGGTCCGTCGATGTCGTCAAAGCCGGCCTGCCCGGCAAGCAGCAGCGGCTGACCAAAATTCTGGTTATCGACGATGAGGTCGGCCCTGGCCATCGGGTCCACCTCGGCCAGGTAGATCAGCTCGGCCGCGTGGTAACGGTCCCTGTGCAGCCTGGCCGCCGGCTCGGCACCGCCCACGGCCGCCGCATCACGGGCGATGCCGCGGGCAAGCGCCAGCTCAGCGGGTACCTCCAGCCAGATGCGGAAATCCCAGAACTCGTCGTATTCAGGCCGGAACGCGAAGACCGAGTCCACGATGAGCACCGCATCGGCAGGCGCGCCGACGCACACGCCACGATGGTCCGCGCCGGTCAGCGGATCATGAGCGCAGAGCACCACGTTCCCCGATCCTTGTGGTCCTGCTGGTTCGAGCAGCAACTCACGGGCGGAGGCGAAGTCATAAGCGTTGCGGTAGTAGCCCGCGCCGGTCAGCCGGTCGTAACCGCGCTCCTGCGCGTCCCGCCACGGATGCTTGAAGTCGTCGAAGCTCGCCCGCAGGGTCGGCCGCCCGAGCGACCGGATGGCGCTGCCCAGCTCGTGGCCGAAGCTAGTCTTACCAGCGCAGGTCCGGCCGTCGACCGCGACGCGCAGCCGGTGCGGCCTGAGCGCGGTGATGCGCGCAGCGACGCCGTCCATCAGCGCAGTGCGCTGCGCGCTGGCACTGCCTGGTTCTGGCTGGCGCCAGTTGGAGACTGACTCAAACGCGAGCGGGCTGGCGTCCCCGCTAGTTCCCGGTGCTGCCACCGTTAGTTTCGCGGATGATGTCCGCATGCCCGGCCTGCCGGGCATGGTCGGTCGATGTGGTAGTCACCGGGCGATAGTACCCTCGCCGCCGGCGCCACAATCGGTCAGCCTGATCCGCACCGCGCGGAACAGCCGCGGCGTACCCTGCAGCACCGCAAGCCGCGGGTCTGGCACGGTCAAGAACCTGTCCACTGCCACCGCGTAATACGGCTGCAGCCGCGCGTCCTTGCGCACCGCGACCACCGACCGCTGGTCACCGCCGAGCACCAGCGCGTCCAGCCGACCGGCGAACGAGCCGAAGACGCCGAGCGCGCAGTCGGCGGCATCCTCGAGTGCCTCCCTCGCCTGCTTCTCGCGGCGCCGGGCGAACCGCTGCTGAGACGTGCCGCCCGCAGCGCTGCGGCCGTGCACCAGTCTGCTGCCGACCTTCGAGGCAGCCAGTCTCGGGTTCGCTCCGGTGAATACGCCAGCCGCGTACCCGCCGAGCCGAACCAGCAGTACGGCGACCGTGCGGTCGGCTGCGGCGTGCGCGGCGATCTCGGCACCGGACCCGCCGCTTCCGGCAGGCAACGGCGGGAAGGGAACGTGGCACTCCGCTACGCAGCCGTCCGCGGCGCGCACCGTGACGATCCCTGACCCTGACTGGATCTCTGCCCGGGTCGCGCCATGCCGGCCGGCGAAGCCCAGAAGCCAGCCTTCGATCCGCTCCGGGTCAACTTCTCGCCAGCGCGGCGAGGCAGGCCGGCCGTTTTCCATTACCCACCGCCCTCAAGCGCTTACTATCCGTCAGGTGCACTTCCGGCCAGCCGACGCCCGTTCTACCGCCGAACAGGCCGGCCAGGACACTCTCGCATTCCCCCAGCCCTTCCAAGGATCGTGATATGAGCACCGTTAGCGACAGCAACACTGTCATGCCTGCCCCGCCGGGCGCACGCTCAGTCACCGCCAGTCCAGCGGCAGGCCTGCCGCGCAGCGGCCGCCGGCCGCGGGCGCGTCGTCGGCGGCATCGTCCCGGTCAGGATTTTCTGCGCCAGCGCCCGGGCCCGCAGCGTCGGTCGGCGCGGGCAGACCTGACCAGTTCGCCGGTGACGGCGCGGTCGAACGGGCCCTGGCCGCCGCGATCAGGGACGCCGGCCGGATCGGCGACCTGCTCGACGTGCTGCGGACCGCACGATTGTGGCTGCCGTTGCCCGACGACGGCACGCCGGTGATCCAGGGCACGGCTGTCACCTTGCCCACGGTCTCCTACCTGGGCTGCGACTTCGTGCCCGCCTATTCCTCTGCTGAGCTGCTGCACGAACTGGCCGGACCCGGCAGGGCCGATGGTGGTTGCGGAGCGAAGGGCGATGTCGGCTGGCCGCTGCCGCACGCCGTCGTCCGGGCGGCAGACCTGGCGAGGCTGCTGCCGCCGTCCATCGGCATCGCGCTGAACGCGGGCGCCAGCGAAAGCGTGCCGGTGTACCCGCAAGGTGTCACCTACCTGGCCGCTGAGGTCACCAACGACGATCTGGATCGGATCAGCGTCGGGCCGCTGCCGGTGCAGCCCGATGCCCTGCTCGCCGGTATCAGCGCCGGGCTGGCCGGGCTGACGGCAGTGCGGCAAGCCGCCGCAGCGTGGCTTTCCGTCAAGTTCGCCGGCGAGGGGCTGCTGATCTCCGTCACCCTGGACGACCCGGCAAGCCCGGTCGCCAGGGACGCGGCGGAGGGCGCGGTGCAAAGTGCAGTCTGGCAAGCGTCCGCCGAGGAGCTCGACTTCCCGGTGGACGTCACCTTCCCCGGCGAAGGCGCGCCCGATCACATCGACGAGTGGACCGCGGCGTTCATTACGCCGTTCTACCGGCGCGCGTACTGAGCGGAGGCGCACGCTTACCTCAGGTTCGCCGCCTGCGAGCCGCGCCCGAGATCAGGGCCAGAGAGAGGAACACATCGCCCGTGGCTACCGTCAGCGTCCGCTACATCGTCGACGACATCGGCGCCGCCATCGACTTCTACACCGCCCAGCTCCACTTCGAGTTGCTGATGCGCCCGAACGACCTGTTCGCCATGCTCGCCCGCGGAGACCTGCGCCTGGTCCTCGTCGTGCCAACCGGTCAGGAAGGGCCAGCGGGCGGCGGTGCGCCAATGCCCGACGGCCGGCGGCAAGAACCTGGTGGCTGGAACCGCTTCAGCCTCGAGGTGCCCGACCTGACCGCCGCCGTCGCGGCGCTGCGCAGCGCCGGCGCCCGGTTCCGCAACGAGATCGTCACCGGAGTGGGCGGCAAGCAGATCATCGTCGAGGACCCGGCAGGCAACCCGGTCGAGCTTTTCGAGCCAGTTCTGGCCGAGGCCAGGCTCGACACGCCGGCGACATCAGCTGGCTAGTCAGCCCGCGGACGGGGACCCTGCGCCGCGAGGCCCGCGGCGCAGGGGAAAGCGCTGACGTCCGTTACCGCGAACGCGCTGCCCGGTTCAAGGCGCTGATCACCGCGCTGACGGAGGCGCGAACGATGGACGAGCTCACTCCGACGCCCCAGAGCACCCGGTCGCCGATCTCGATCTCAAGGTAAGCAGCCGCCTCGGCGTCCCGCCCGGCCGTGAGCGCGTGCTCGGCATAGTCGAGCACGCGCACGCTCACGCCGCCGAGTCCAAGGTCGACCTCGGATACCGCCGCGCAGAAGGCCGCGATCGGCCCGTTGCCGATCCCTGACAGGGTGTACTCAGTGCCGTAAGCGCGCACGGTGCAGTCAACCCGCTCTGTCCCCTCCTCGCTGACCGAGCCGTAGTTGACCAGGTCGAAGGGACCGGGCTCCAGGTACTCGGCGGCGAAGATGTCCCACATCTGAGCTGGCTCGACCTCGCCGCCCGCGGTATCGGTGTGACGCTGGATCACCTGGCTGAACTCGATCTGCAGCCGGCGCGGCAGGTCCAGGTGGTGGTCCGCCTTCATGATGTAGGCGACGCCGCCCTTACCTGACTGCGAATTCACCCGGATGACGGCCTCGTAGCTGCGGCCGACGTCCTTCGGGTCGATCGGCAGGTACGGCATCTGCCACGGCAGTTCGCTGACCGGTCGCCCGGCTGCCGCTGCCTTGCGGTCGAGGTCGTCGAAGCCTTTCTTGATCGCGTCCTGATGGGAGCCGGAGAACGAGGTATAGACCAGGTCGCCGGCGTAGGGGTGGCGCTCGTGCACGCCGATCCCGTTGCAGTACTCCACCGTGCGGCGGATCTCATCGATGTCGCTGAAATTGATCATGGGGTCGATGCCCTGGCTGTACAAGTTCAGGCCAAGGGTGATGAGGTCGACATTGCCTGACCGCTCGCCATTGCCGAACAGGCAGCCTTCCACCCGCTCAGCGCCTGCCAGCATCGCGAGCTCGGCGTCGGCCGTCGCGGTGCCGCGGTCGTTGTGAGTGTGCACCGACATGACGACGTGCTCGCGCTGGCTCAGCTTGCGGCTGACCCATTCGATCTGATCGGCGTAGACGTTCGGCGTCGAGCGCTCGACCGTGCACGGCAGGTTGAGTACGATCTCCCGGCCAGGGCCCGGTTCCCAGGCATCCATGACCGCCTCGCAGATCTCCACCGAGAAATCCAGCTCGGTATCCATAAAGATCTCCGGCGAGTACTCATAGCCAAAATCGGTGCCCGCCAGGTACTGGTCGGCGTACTTCATGACCGCCCGGGTGCCGTCGACGGCCACCGCCTTGCATTCCTGCCTGCCGTCGCCGTCCCAGCCGAAGACCACGCTGCGGAACAACGGAGCCGCGGCGTTGTACAGGTGGACGGTCGCCAGCCTGGCACCGGCCAGTGACTGCACTGTCCGGTCGATGAGTTCTTCCCTGGCCTGCGTCAGTACCGAGATGCGGACGTCGTCGGGAACGACGCCGCCCTCGATCAGGCTCCTGATGAAGTCGAAGTCGGTCTGGCTGGCCGCCGGGAAGCCGACCTCGATCTCCTTGTAGCCCATCCGGACCAGCAACTCGAACATGGCGTGCTTGCGGGCGGCGTTCATCGGATCGATCAGGGCCTGGTTGCCGTCGCGCAGATCGGTCGACAGCCAGCGCGGCGCGGCGGTGACGGTGCGGCCCGGCCATTGCCGGTCGGGCAGATCGACCGCAGGGAACCGCTGGTAACGATGACACGGCATTCCGGACGGGCGCTGCAAAGAGGGATTGCTCATGACGGTGCTCTGCTCCTGAGGACACTTGCCTCGTGGGCGGCTGCTAGCTGCCAGGAGGCGCGAACCGGGTGGACATCGGTCGGCGCAGCACTACGATCCGCGGCGAGGTGCCGACCGGGGTGGCTACCGGGCCTCGCCGCGGCCGAGAAGAAGCAGGCCGCAAGTCATGATCTACAAATAGTAGCCGGCTGGCCTGCGGCCCGGCGGACGAACCGCCGTGCTTCGGCCTGACCAGGGGATTTCCGGCACCGCCTGCAGATTGTCTGCGGCGAGTGCTAGGACGGTGACCATGGCTGGACAGCAAGGTAGGCAGATGCGGTACGGAGCGGTCATTCCGGCCGGAACCGCCGTCGAGCAGCTGGAGCTGGCGGTGCTCGCCGAGCAGACTGGCTGGGACGGCCTGTTCGTATGGGAGGCCGCCTACGGTCCCGACCCGTGGAGCCTGCTCAGCGCCATCGCCGTCCGGACCAGCCGGATCCGGCTCGGCACCATGCTGACCCCGCTGCCGTGGCGGCGGCCATGGAAGGTCGCCAGCCAGGTGGCGACGCTTGATCAGCTGTCGGCGGGCCGGGCGATCCTGGCGGTCGGCGTCGGCGCTACCGACACAGAGCTGCCCGATACCGGCGAGGTCACCGGCCTGCGGGACAGGGCGGATTTGCTCGACGAAGGGATCGACCTGATCCGCACGCTCTGGGATGGCGGCACGAGCTATCACGGCCAGCACTACCGGTACCAGACGGGCAGGCGTGACCTGACCGAGGCAGTCCAGCCCGTTCAGCAGCGAATCCCCATCTGGGTCGTCGGCGTCTGGCCGGCGCAGAGGTCCATGCGACGCGCCCTGCGGTGCGACGGCATCATTCCGCAGTACCGCGCCGAGAGCGAGCCGGGCCCGCAGGACGCGCGGGCCGTCAGGACCTGGCTCTCGGAGAACGGCGCGCGGCCCGGCTTCGACGTCATCGCCGACGGCGAGACGCCGGCCAGCGACCCGGCGGCCGCGGCCGCGCACGCCGCTCGATGGGCCGCAGCCGGATGCACCTGGTGGCTGGAGACGCGGTGGTCCGATCGCGCCGAGTTCCGCGCCCGGCTCGAGGCGGGGCCGCCGAGGCCGGGGACCGGCGATATGCCGCAATGATCGCGGCTGTGTCCGCCGTCAGTCTGCCAGCGCGGTGCGCAGCCACGACTCGATCCCGGATATGTGGACAGTTGCCCAGGAGCGGGCCAGATCCGCGTCCCGGTTCATGATCGCCTGGTAGATCGACCTGTGCTCCAGCAGCGTGCGTTCTTGCGCTCGAGGCTCGGTCATGCCGCGCCAGACTCTGGCCCTCGTCGTTGGCAGCGACATGTTGTCCACCAGCGAGGCCAGCACCGAGTTGCCAGACCCGATCGCAATCTGCCGGTGGAACTCCAGGTCAGTCGCGACGAAGGCCTCCACCGGCGAGCCCGCGTCGGTAGCGTCCAGCACCTTGCCCAGCTCGATCCGATCCTCGTCCGGCATCCTGATCGCGGCCATCGCGGTGGCGGCCGGCTCGAGTATCCGGCGGATCTCCAGAAACTCGAGGACCGTGTCGTCGCGGTGGAAGTCCACGATGAAGCTGAGCGCCTCCAGCAGGAGTGAGGGAGCCAGGCTTGTGGCGTAGGTTCCGTCGCCCTGTCGCACGTCCAGCACGTTGATCAGGCTGAGCGCCTTAACAGCCTCCCGCAGCGAATTGCGGGACAGGCCAAGCTCAGCGGCGAGATCTGCTTCCCTGGGCAGCTTCTCCCCCGGCCGGACCCGGCCGGAGACGATCATCTGCTTGATCTTGTCGATCGCCTCGTCGGTCAGCGCCACGATCTGCCTCCAGATACTTGCCTGCCGCCAGCGACACGCGCAGCTGCCGGAATGCCGTAAACCCCCGCGGCGGTCGCGGCGAACACAGCCGTCCGCTCTGCCTGCGACAAGCCCGCGACCAGCGTCTGCGCCAGCGCGACCACGCTGGCATAGTCGGTGCTCAGCAGGCAAACCGGCCAGTCAGAGCCGAACATGGTGCGCGCGGCTCCGAACGCGCTCAGTATGACATCGGCGAAGGGCACAAACGCGGCAGGCGGGGCGCCAGGTGCCGCTTCTGTGACGAGGCCGGACAGCTTGCAGACCGTGTTGGGCTGCGCCGCGAATGACCGGATAGCTGATCGCCAGGGCTCGAGCAAGCTCCGGCCGACCGGCGGCTTGCCAGCGTGGTCAAGCACGAATGTCAGGCCGGGCACTGCCGCGGCAGCGTAGCTTGCCGCCGGGATCTGGTGCGGCAGCACGACCAGGTCGTAGCACAACCCGGCGGCGGCCACCGCCCGCAGGCCGCGCAGCACATCCGGGCGGCGCAGCCAGTCCGGGTCAGGCTCCGACTGCACCTGATGCCTGACTGCCGACAGGTAGCTGCCGCCTGGGCCGGACATCAGCCTGGCCAGATCGTCGGTGATCGCCGTCGAGGTCAGATCGACCCAGCCGACAACCGCCGCGATGAGCGGGTCGGCCGCCGCGAGGGCGAGCAGTTCCGGCGTCTCGGCAGCCACCGTCACCGTCTGCACCACGACCGTGGCGTCGACTCCCGCGGCGAGCGCTTCCTGGCGCAGGTCATCGGCCGAGAAACTGCGATGGATCGGCGCCATCGCCGCGCCGGCGATCCAGGCCTGATCGCGAACGGCAAGATCCCACACATGGTGATGAGCGTCGATGATGCTCACAACTGCCACACCTGCGGCAGTACCGCGGTGGCGCCGCCGGCCGAGTAGTCGTGCACGGTCTCCAGCAATTCCGCCATCTGCCGCTGCCAGGCGAGGTTCACCTGGCTTTTGCTCAGCTCGGCGATCAGCGCCGGGTAATCGGCGCAATCGATGAGGTGGAACAGGTCAGTGCCACTGCGCCAGATCGTCCAGCTCGCCGCTCCCGCCGCCCTGATCGCCTCGGTCAGCTCCGCCGGCACAGCGTCGTGCGCCCGCTCGTACTGGTCGATCCGGTCGGCCCGCACCCGGGTGTGCAGCGCGATCCTCATCGGGTGCCTCCTGCTACCGGCATGGGCGGGCCCGGCCAGGCGCCGAGCTCGTCCCAGAGCCCGGCCGGAATGTCACTGCTGCGCAACCTGATCGCGTCGGTGATCTCGGCCGCGCTGCGCGCGCCGATGAGCACGCTGGCAACTGCCGGGTGGCACAGCGGGAAGCGCGCGGCCGCCGCGCGCAGCGGTACGCCGAACCGGGCGCAGACCGCCTCGAGCTCGCGGGCCCGGTCGATCAGCTGCGGAGTCGCCGCCCGGTAGTCATAGGTGGCGCCCGCTGCTGGCGCAGCCAGCAGGCCAGAATTGAAGACGCCGCCGACGATGACCGCGACGCCACGGTCCAGCGCGGCCGGCAGCAGCGCCTCGGCCGCGGATCTATCCAGCAAGGTGTAGCGGCTGGCGATCAGCACCACATCGATGTCGGTTTCGGTGACGAACCTGGTCAGCAGGCCGGCCTGGTTCATGCCCACGCCGATAGCCCGCACGCGGCCGTCGGACCGCAGCCGCTCGAGCGCCGGGTAGGCCTCGTGCATGGCCTGGTCACTATGGTCATCGGGGTCGTGGATCAGCGCGATGTCGACGTAGTCGAGGCCGAGCCTGTCCAGGCTGTCAGACAGGCTGCGGCGGACTCCGTCAGCGCTGTAGTCAGGCACCCGGCGGTGCGCGGCAGGCACCGCGAAACCCTCGGTATCCGGGCCGTGCGGCTGCGCGGCCGGCTCGAGTATCCGGCCGACCTTCGTGCTGATCACGTAGTCCGGCCGCGGACGCGACCGCAGCGCCCGGCCGAGACGGCGTTCTGACAGACCAAGGCCATAGTGCGGCGCGGTGTCGAAGGTCCTGATCCCGCCGTCCCAGGCTGCGTCGATTGCGGCCCTGGCCTGCGCCTCGCTGACCTTGGCGAACAGATTCCCGACCGCGGCACCACCGAAGGAAAGCTCGGTGACCTCGACCTGCGACCTGCCGAGACGGCGCACCTGCAGCGGCTGGGTGATCATGACTTCGGCCGGATCCTGAGCCCGGCCATGCCGCCGTCCACCGCCAGCGCGGTTCCGGTGACGGCACCCGCCGCCGGGCTGGCCAGGTACACGATGGCCGCCGCCACTTCCGTCGCGGTCACCAGTCTGCCCAGGGGCTGACGTGCTTCCAGTGCCGCGCGCTCGGTGGCCGGATCGTCCGCCTGATCCAGCAGCCGGGCGATCCACGGCGTGTCGGCGGTACCCGGATTCACGCAGTTGACCCGGATGCCGTCCGCCACGTGGTCGGCGGCCATCGCCAGCGTGAGTGACAGCACGGCACCTTTAGTCGCCGAGTACAGCGCTCGCTGCGGCAGGCCGGCGGTCGCCGCGATCGAGCAGGTATTCACGATCGCGGCGTGGGCCGACCTGCGCAGGTAGGGCAGGGCGGCGCGACTGACCCTGACCATCCCGACGACATTCACGTCGAAGACGTGGTGCCATTGCTCGTCGGAGTTGTCGGCGACAGTGCCGATCGCGCCGATGCCCGCGTTGTTGATGAGGATGTCGATCCCGCCGAGGCGGTCAGCCGCCGCCGCGACCGCAAGGCGCACCGAGGCGTCGTCGGTAACGTCGGCGGCCAGGCCGACGAATTCCTCGCCTGGCACCAGGTCGACGACGGCGACAGCGGCGCCGCGGCTCGCCAGCAGCCGTGCTGCCGCCAGGCCGATGCCCGAGCCGCCGCCGGTGACAACGGCCGCCAGGCCGTCCAGTTCGCGCGGCTCGCGCGTCGATGCGGCCGGTCCTACCGGCATGGGTTCCACCGGCTGAACTCCTTATCATTCCTCGGCGGTCGACTCGCCGCCGACTATGCGGGCCAGGAACAGCGCGAACAAGATCACAGCTCCGTCGATGGCCTCGATCCAGTAGTTCGACACGTTGGCCAGGTCAAGGATGTCCTGGACGAAGCCGAGCAGGATGACTCCGGAGGCTGCACCGATCATGTTGCCGCGCCCGCCCCTGAGGCTGACGCCGCCGATGACCGCGGCGGCGAAGACAGAAAAGATGATCCCCTCGCCGTAGCCCTGCTGGCCGGTGACCGCCGAGACCCTGCCTGCTTCCATCAGCCCGCCGAGAGCCGCCAGCATGCTGCCGGCGATGTAGACGCCGATCTTGATGCGCTCCACGTTGATGCCCGCGGCACGGGCTGCGGCCGGGTTACCGCCGACGGCGTAGATCGCCCGGCCGGTGCGGTGATAGCGCAGGAACAGGCCGATCAGCACGAAAATGATCGCCGTGACGACGAACGAGACCGGCACCTGGCCGAAGTAGGCGGAGCCGAGGTAACCGAACGCGCGCGGCAGGTTGAACAGCGTCTGGGCCTTGACGATCCCATTCTGCAGGCCGGCCAGCACGATGGTCATGCCGAGAGTGACGATGAATCCGTTCAGCCGGCCTTTGACGATCAGTACGCCATTCACCAGGCCCACTGCCGCCCCGACCGCCAGCAGCACGAGCAGGCCAAGGAAGGGATTGAGCTCCGCACCGCTGCCGAACGCGCTGACCGGGAGTATCAGCCAGGCGGCGATCATGGGAGCGAGACCGAAGGTCGACTCCAGCGACAAGTCCATGCCGCCGATCATCAGGATCAGGCTCTCGCCCGCGACCACGACGCCAAGGGCGGAGATCTGCTGGCCGATCCCTGCGATGTTGGTGACGGTCAGGAACGCCGGGCTGACCACCGCCCCGACCACCAGCAGCAGCACCAGGACGGGCAGCAGCGCGACCTCGCGCAGCAGGCCGACATTCGTGCCGCGCAGCCTGATCAAAAGCGCGCCACCCCGCGGCAGGACCGATCCGGCGCCGGCTGAGGTGCCCACGGTCGCGGCCGGACCGTCCGGAGCCTCGTTGGAGATCATTGCGCTGCCTCCTCGGCGGTGCCGTCAGCCGTGCTGGTCAGGCCCTCCGTGGCCACGATCAGCTCGTCGCGGTCGAACGGCGGTTCGGTGAACTCGGTGAAGATCTCGCCCCGGACCAGCACGATCACCCGGTCGCAGATATCGAGGTCGGACAGTTCGTCACTGCACAGCAGGACGCCGGAACCGTTGTCCCGTGCTACGGCGGCGAGGGAGTCGAGCAGCAGCGCCTTGGAGGCGACGTCCACGCCCCTGGTCGGCGTGATGGCGACGATGAGGCCGGGGTTGTGCGCGAGCGTCCGCGCGACAGTGACCTTCTGCTGGTTCCCGCCGGACAGTTCCTGAACGGGCTGGCCGGGTCCTGAGGAAACCAGCGACAGTCGTGCGGTCAGGGGCGCCGCCGCGGCGGCACGACGCCCTGGCCGCATCAAGCCGAGCCGGTCCGTCAGCCGGTCGGTGATGGTCATTGTCGCGTTCTCGGCGACGCCGAGATGGGCAACGAATCCCTCGGCCCTGCGATCTTCAGGAATGTAGCCGATGCCGGCCCGCTGCGCGCGGTCCCGCCGGCCTGCCGGGATGACCCTGCCGTGGAGCCTGACCTCGCCGCCGTCATGGCCCTCAGCCCCGGCGATCGCGCGGCCGATTGTCGCGACACCGGCACTCAGCAGGCCGGTCACGCCCACGATCTCGCCGCGGCCGACGCGCAGCGAGACGCCGGCCACCCGGCCCCTGGCTGAGCTCGCAGTGAGGTTGTCCACGACCAGGACCGGTTCGCCCTCGTCGCCAGCCTGCGCTGCGGCCGGCCCTCTCGCCGCGGCGGCGGCGCCGACCGACACCGAGCCCACCATGGCCGCGATCAGGTCCTCCTTGGTGAGCCCGCTGGCCGGGGCGGTCAGGACCAGTTCGCCGTCGCGCAGCACCGAGACGTGCTGGCAGATCTCGAAGACCTCCTCAAGGTGATGGGAGATGTACAGCACCGCGACTCCGCCGTCGATCAGCTGCCTTACCCGCTCGAACAGGCGCCGGACGGCGTCTCGCTCGAGCGCAGCGGTTGGCTCATCCAGGAGCACGCACCTGGCGCCGCGCGCCAGCGCCCGCGCGATCTCGACGATCTGGAGCTGCTCCACTGTCAGGTCCCGGCAGGGCGCCTCGGCCCTGATGTCGTAGCCCCAGTCGCGCATGATCTCGCGGGTCCTGGCGCGCATCTCGCCCCAGCTCAGGAATCGGTCCGTCCCGCCGAGGAAGACATTCTCGGCCACGGACAGGTCAGGAACCACCATGGAGTGCTGAAAGACCGTGGCGATCCACTCGCGCCACTGACTGACCGCGCCCACCCGCGGAGCAGGTCCGCCGGCGAACCGCACGGTGCCCGCGTCGGGTGCAGCCAGCCCGGACAGGATCGATACGACCGTCGATTTCCCGGCTCCGTTGCGACCGACGAGGCCCAGGCATTGCCCGGCATTGATCGACAGGTCGACACCACGCAAGGCCACGGTGCTGCCGAAGCGCTTGTCGACGCCCGTCATGTCAACAAGCGCAGGGCCGCTCTGGGTCATGGCGTTTCCGTTCAGGCGTAGGAGCGGTGGCCGGCACCAGGGTGGTGCCGGCCACCGACGGTTAGGAAGCCGAGCAGACGCCGCCGTGCGCGGCGCCGTATACGTTGCCCCAGAGGCTCGAATCCGTGACTGCTGTCGAGCTGACGCTGCCGGGCAGGCCGTCGACGGGAGCCGCGACCGCGAGCGTCGTCTGGGCCTTGGTCACGAACGGGGCCACGATCGGGTCAGCCAGGTTCGAGTCCCCCTGATAGCTCACGTCCTCCAGCGTCGGCGCGCCGCCGCCTGGCTGGCCGGCTGCGAGCTTCACGCCCTTCGCCGCGTCCGCCGCGTAGGTGAGCGCGTACTGCGCGTACAGGTTGGCCGGCTGGGACTGCGACGCGGACAGCGTGCCGCTGCCGATATCGCACATCTCGAACGGCACGCCGTCGTCACTGACGAGCAGGACCGGGCTCTTCGAGCCAGGGCCGAGGTTCTTGCTCTTGAGCAAGGGGATGATGCCGGTATCGGGACTTGACCACTGGGAGTAGATGGCCTTCAGCTGGCTGCCGTAGGCATTGATGGCGTTCTGCGCGTCGGTGACGGCGGTGGCGTCGGTCCATACCGTCGGGTCCTTCAGCACCTTGACGCCCGGGTCGTTGGCGGCCATGCAGGAGTTGAACGCATTCGTGCGATCCGCCCCGTTGGACGAGGTGAGATCGCCTTCCAGATCGAGCACGTAGCCGGACTTGACGGTCTGCGAAATGTAGGCGCAGGCATCCTGGCCGTACGCGGTGTTCGACGCCCTGACGACCATATAGACCTTGCCGACGCCGACGATGGTGTCGACCGACACCAGCTGGACGTGATGGGCGCTGGCGTAGGTGATGGCCGGGCCGAGACTAGTTGCCGTCTCCGGATTGACGACGATCGCCTTCGCGCCCTCGTTCACCAGGTTCTCGATCTGCTGGTTCTGCAGGCTCGCGTTGGCTCCGGCCAGCAGCGGGCCGAGGATCTTCAGGTGCATCTGCTTGGCGTACTGCTGCTCGTAGTTGATGTAGGCGGCCCAGAATGCGGTGTTGTTATAGGTCAGGTCGATTCCGATGGTGACCTGGCCGGAAGAATGCGAAGTCGTAGTGGAACCTGAGGTCCCGCTGGAACCGCATGCGGCCACCAGCACGCCTGCCGCGGCGACCGCGACGGTGCCGAGCAAACGGCCTCTAACGTTCATGGCTCTCCTAACGTGATTTCGAAGCTTATGAGACAGACGTTGGGATTAGTCGCTTTTCGATCTCTTATCCGCCTCCTAGCTGCTGCCAGATGGAGCCGTGCGGGAATTCGTAGTCGCGCAGCGAGTCGGGCCGGAAGGTGGCGGAGAACCCCGGAGCCGATGGCGCGAGGTACCGGCCGCCGGTGACGCGCACCGGGTCGGTGAAGTGCTCGTGCAGATGATCGACGTATTCCAGGACGCGGTCGGTCATCGTCGCGGAGACGGCGACGAAGTCGAACATCGCCAGGTGCTGCACCATCTCGCACAGGCCGACGCCCCCGGCGTGCGGGCAGACAGGAACGCCGAACTTCGCCGCGAGCAGCAGGATCGCGATGTTCTCGTTCACCCCGGCGACCCTGGCCGCGTCGATCGTGATGACGTCCAGCGCGCCCGCTTGCAGCAGCTGCTTGAAGATCACCCGGTTGGCGACGTGCTCCCCGGCGGCGACCTTGATCGGCGCGATCGCGGCGCGGATCACGGCCAGGCCGAGGATCTCGTCCGGGCTCGTGGGCTCTTCCACCCAGTACGGGTCGAAGGGCGCCAGCGCCTCGATAGCCGCGATCGCCTGTGCCACGCCCCACCGCTGATTCGCGTCGACGGCGACCCGGATCTGCGGACCCACCGCCTCCCTGGCCAGGGCCAGCCGCCTGGCGTCCAGCTCGTTATCGGCCCCGACCTTCAGCTTGATCTGGGCGAAACCGTCGGCGACCGCCTGGCGGGACAGCAGCACGAGCTTCTGGTCGGAGTATCCGATCCAGCCGGGGGTGGTGGTGTAGGCGCGATAGCCGTACTGCTCGAGCTCGGCGATCCGCTCGTCGCGCCCGGTCCTGGCGGACTGCAGGATGTGCAGCGCTTCGGCCGGAGTCAGCGCGTCATCGATATACCGGAAGTCGACGAGAGCAACGAGCTGCTCAGGCGTCATGTCGGCCAGCAACCGCCATACCGGCTTGCCTGCGAGCTTGGCAGCCAGGTCCCAGGCGGCATTGACGACGGCCCCGATCGCCATGTGCATGACGCCCTTCTCCGGGCCAAGCCAGCGCAACTGACTGTCGGCTATCAGCTCGGCGCTGAACCCGCCAAGGTCGGCCGCGATGTCAGTCGCATACCGGCCGACTACATGGGACCGCAGGGCCGCGATGGCGGCCACGACGACCTCGTTGCCGCGGCCGATCGTGAAGCAGAGCGCGTTCCCCGCCACGCCGTCGCAGTCGGTCCGCAGCACCGCGTACGCGGCCGAGTAGTCCGGGTCAGGGTTCATCGCGTCTGACCCGTCGTGCTCGATCGAGGTAGGGAAGCGCACGTCGAAGCAGTCCAGCGCGATGATTCTCGGACCGGTCAAGCTGTCGCCCGTCCGCGGTGCCGGAATCGTCGCGGCGTCCTCTGGGTGGACCTGCGTCACTGGCGCTCCCTGCTGCACTCCGGTAAACATCCGATCTATTGATCGGATGTTTACACCGGGCTGTGCCGCGAGCGCAAGAGGCCTGTTACCGAGAAATAACGAGCGGGAATGGCGATCGACGGCGCCGTGCGCATGGAGGCAACGCGTTCGCGCAGCACAGGCCTGGTTCAAGCGCCAGCAAAGATCCGATGAGTACGCGATTACGCGATGTTACAATTCGGAAACAACCGATGTCTGCTTGGCCCTAGGCGGGGCAGACCGTCAGAACCGGCCAGCCCTGCGCAACGCCGCAGGCCGCCCGTCCGGGTCGTAGATCAGCCGGTAGGGCAGCGTCGTCCAGGCCTTGGTCCAGGCTGACAGTGCCGGGTCTGGGTATGCCCGCAGTTGTCCTGGCGGGCGCTGTCCGGCTCGGCCGGCCAGATGCCAGTCATCCAGCAGCCGCGCGGCGGACTCGAAGGCCCTGAACATCTCGGTCCCGCCGGGGACGTCTGCTTCCGGCGGCAGGCCCAGGTGCTCGGCGCACAGTTCCTCCCGGGTCCGACGGGCAAAGCCCGGACGCTGGCCGGCCGCGCCGGGCTCGGTGCCGCCTGGTGATACGCCGGCGGCTGGTGCTCCCCCGCCGGCTGCTGATGCTCGGCTGGCCGATGATTCCTCGTCCATGACCGCGCAGCTGAGCTCGGAGTCGTGCGTCCAGGAGCGCCGGTTGAAGTTATCGGACCCGACCATCGCCCAGGCGTCATCGACGACGCAGACCTTGGCATGCACGTAGACGGGGGTGCCGTCAGCGTTCTCCAGTCCGTAGACCGCGACCCGGTCGCCGCCGGCGCTCCGCAGCATGGCGAGTGCCTCAGCCCGGCCGACCAGATTCGGCGGGCCGGACAGCCGCCCGCCCTGGTCGGGATAGCGAGGTATTACCGCGATCAGGCGCAGGGCGCGGTTACTGCGCAAGCCGCTGGCAAGGGCGCCGACTACCTCGGCCGACCACAGGTACTGGTCCTCGAGGTAGACCAGCGACCTTGCGGCCGGCAGGACTTTGCGGTAGGCCCGCGCGATGCTGCGCTCACCATCTGGTGCGAACGGGTAACCGCGACTCCGGTACGGGTACGTCCGCAGCACCTGCACGGCAAGCCGGCCGCAGGGCTGAGGATCAGGAAGCTGGGGCGGCAGCGGCGCCGCTCGCTCCTGCTCCCGCCCGAGCAGATCGCGCAGCCGGTGCGCCGGATTGCGCGACAGCGGCGCCGGATCTTCCCACCGTTCCCTGAACACCGTCTCGACGTCGCCGACGGCCGGTCCTCGAATCATCAGCTGTGCGTCATGCCAGGGCGGACGCCGGCCGTAGACGGCAGCCATGGGCTGTGCCTGCTGGTCACCGCGGTGCGTGCGATCGTCGCGGCGGCTGTGACACAGATCGATCCCGCCGACGAAAGCCACATCCTGTTCGGGCTGCGAGCGATACCGGAGCACGATCATCTTCATGTGGTGGGATCCGCCAGGCCGCACGCGCATGTCCAGCAGGCATTGCCCGCCCGCGGCTTCGATCTGTTCACCCAGGTGCCGGTTCTCCGCGGCGCTGAAGGCGAGCCGGTCCAGGTGCGAGCGCCAGACCAGCCCCGCGACCCTGGCCCCGCGGTGCGCCGCGGCACAGATGGCCGCCGACACCCGCGGCCCGGCGCCGCTCAGCAACTCGTCAGGATCTCCGCGCCAGTCGGTGAACAGCAGCAGGTCGCCGGCCTCCAGCCGGTTCAGGCAATCCGCCAGCTCAGCGAAGTACGGCGCGCCGTGGACGAGCAACCTAACGTCGTTACCGCACGTCCAGGCTCTGCCCGCGACGTGCCGGGAGTCGATCCTGGTAGCCAGATTGCCGCGCTCGGCGGCGGTCAGGAACAAGTCAGCGGGGTTCACCCGCACGCAACTACCCGGCGACACCAGAACAACCACCGGGGCCGGGCTAGCCGGGCGACCCGCAGCGCTCGGGCCGGATCCGGCCGGCCGGGCCGGACGGGTCAGACGTTGAAGCCGAGCGCCCGCAGCTGCTCGCGTCCGTCCTCGGTGATCTTGTCAGGGCCCCATGGCGGCAGCCAGACCCAGTTGATCCGGAAGTCGGCCACCAGGCCCTCCAGCGCGTCCCTCGTCTGGTCCTCGATCACGTCGGTCAGCGGGCAGGCCGCGCTGGTCAGCGTCATGTCGATGGTCGCGGTCCTGTCACTTTCCAGGTTGACGCCGTAGACCAGGCCGAGATCGACGACGTTGACGCCGAGCTCGGGGTCGACAACGTCCCGCATCGCTTCCAGCAGGTCTTCGACCTCGGGATTGACCGTCGTCACCGACATGCCGCCGTTCTGGCCGGCCGTCTCCGTCGGCTCGGTGACAGATTCCGTGCCTTGCTCGCTCATTGCTGCTCCCTGTCCGCCTCGCCGGCGTCGCCGGTGTTGCCGTCAGCCGCGCCGGGCTCGCTCAGCGCCCTGGCTGTCGCGTCTTTCCAGGCCATCCAGCCCAGCAGCGCGCATTTGATCCGCGCCGGGTACTTCGAGACACCCTCGAAGGCCACGGCGTCGCCGAGCACGTCTTCGTCCGGCTCGGCTTCGCCGCGCGACTGCATCAGCTTGAGGAATTCGTCGCCGACGGACATCGCCTCGGCGACAGTCTTGCCAATGATCATGTCGGCCATCACCGACACGCTCGCCTGGCTGATCGAGCAGCCCAGAGCCTCATAGGAAACGTCGCTCAGGGTCGGCTCGGCAGCCCCGTCCTTCAGGGTGATCCGCAGCGTCACCTCGTCGCCGCACGTCGGGTTCACGTGCAGCACCTCGGCGTCGAACGGCTCCCGCAGGCCCGCGTGCAGCGGGCGGCGGTAATGCTCCAGGATGATCTCCTGGTACATCGACTCGAGTTCCATCACGCCACCTTCAACAGCCAGGACCCGCGGGCGTGTTCCGGCCCCGCCGCTCTTGCGTGCGCAGTCATCAGCCGGTCCCGAAAAACTTCTGTGCCTGCCGGATGCCGTCGGCCAGCGCGTCTACCTCGTCGTGAGTGTTGTAGACGTAGAACGAGGCCCTGGTGCTGGCCTGCGCGCCGAGCGCCCGGTGCAGCGGCCACGCGCAGTGGTGCCCGGTCCGCACCGCTACGCCGAGTTCGTCCAGCACCTGCCCGACGTCATGCGGGTGAAGGCCGTCCAGCACGAACGACACGGCGCCGCCGCGGTCGGCGGTGTCGGCAGGCCCGAGAATCCGCGCGCCGGGGATGCTGCCGACGACCTCCAGCGCGTGCGCGGTCAGCTCCTCCTCGTGCGCGGCCACCCTGCGCATGCCGAGCGCGTCCAGGTAATCGCACGCCGCGGCCAGCCCCACGGCCTGCGCCGCAGCGGGGACGCCAGCCTCGAACCGCTCGGGCGGCGGCAGGAAGGTGGAGCCTTCCATCCGGACGACTTCGATCATCGAGCCGCCGGAGACGAACGGCGGCATGGCCGCCAGCAGTTCGCGTCGTCCCCACAGCACCCCGATACCGGAGGGGCCGAGCATCTTATGCGAGGAGAAGACCAGGAAATCGACGCCGAGCGCGGTCACGTCGACGGGCTGGTGCGGCACCGACTGCGCGCCGTCGGCGAGCACCAGCGCGCCGCAGGCGTGCGCGGCCGCGGCGATCTCGGCCACCGGCGGCACCGTCCCGGTCACGTTGGACTGGTGCGTTACCGCGACGAGCTTGGTCCGGCCGGTGATCAGCTCGCTGAGGTTGCGGAGGTCCAGCCGTCCGTCCGGCGTCACGCCGAACCAGCGCAAGGTGGCGCCGGTCCGCTGGCACAGTTGCTGCCACGGCACCAGGTTGGCGTGGTGCTCCATCTCGGTGACCAGGATCTCGTCACCGGGACCGACCGCGAAACGGCCGGCTTCCTGGCCGGCCGTGGCCGCGTTGCTCATCGCGTAAGCGACCAGGTTGACGCCTTCCGTCGCGCTCTTGGTAAAGACAATTTCATCGGGCCTTGCGTGCAGGAACGTGGCGACCCTGGCCCGTGCGCCCTCGTAGGCATCGGTCGCTTCCTCGCCCAGCAAGTGCGCGCCCCGGTGCGCGGCCGCGTTGTGCGTGGTGTAGAAATCGCGCTCGGCGTCAAGTACCTGCCGTGGCTTGTGCGAAGTAGCCCCGGAGTCCAGGTAGATAAGGTGATTGCCGCCGCGGACCGCGCGGCCGAGGATCGGGAAATCCGCCCGGATGGCGTCGATGTCCAACGCCGCGACCCGGCCTGCGGCCAGCGTGGCCGGCGCCGCGGTGATGACCTCGCCCGGATGCGTCATGCCGCCGCGTCCCCCTTGAGGAACCGCTCGTAGCCGCTGGTCTCCAGCTCCTCGGCAAGCTCGGAGCCGCCCTCCTCGGCGATCCGTCCCGCGACGAAAACATGCACGAAGTCGGGCTGCACGTACCGCAGGATCCTGGTGTAGTGGGTGATCAGCAGCACGCCGTGCGAAGCGTCCTCGCGGAAGCGGTTGATGCCGGCCGACACTACCCTGAGCGCGTCGATGTCGAGCCCGGAATCGGTCTCGTCCAGGATCGCGATCTTCGGGTTGAGCAGTTCGAGCTGGAGGATCTCGTGCCGCTTCTTCTCGCCGCCGGAGAAGCCTTCGTTCAGGTTCCGCTGCGCGAAGGAGCTGTCCATCGAGAGCTTATCCATCGCCTCCCTGAGCTCCTTGCCGAAGGTGCGGATCTTCGGCGCCTCGCCCCTGACCGCGGTGATGGCGGTACGCAGGAAGTTGGACACCGAGACCCCTGGCACCTCGACCGGGTACTGCATCGCCAGGAAGAGGCCAGCGCGCGCCCTTTTGTCCACGCTCATCGCCAGCACGTCCTCGCCGTCGAGCGTGATCGAGCCCTGGGTCACCGTGTATTTCGGGTGCCCGGCGATCGCGTAGGCGAGCGTGGTCTTGCCCGAGCCGTTCGGGCCCATGATCGCGTGCGTCTGCCCGGACGAGATGGTCAGGTCGACGCCGCGCAGCACCTCAAGGGTCTGCCCGGCCGCGTCCGTCACGCCCGCGTGCAGGTCACGGATCTCTAGGGTGGACATATGTCGTATCTCCCGGTCTCAATATCAGCCTGGTTAGTCCGGCAGCGCGACGAGGACGTCATCGCCGTCGATCTTCACTTCGTAGGTAGCCACTGCCTTGGTGGCCGGCGGACCCGTCGGCTTGCCGGTGCGCAAGTCGAAGCACGAGCCGTGCAGCCAGCACTCGACAGTGTGGTCGTAGATCTCGCCCTCAGACAGCGGTACTTCTTCGTGCGAGCAAACATCGTGCAGCGCGAACACCTCGCCGCCGGTGCGGACAACCGCGACCGGCACGCCAGCTACCTCCACGCCGATCGCGCCGTCGTCCGGCAGGTCCGACAGGGCGCAGGCCAGCTGGAAGGACGCGGCGCCCGACCGCTGCGAGCCGGTCATGCCAGCTCCGCCTCGATCGCCGCGGTGATCCGGTCCTGCAGCTCGGGTACCTCGATCTGGCCGATGAGCTCGCCGAAGAAGCCGCGGATGACCAGCTTCCTGGCCTCGTCGAACGGGATGCCCCTGGCCATCAGATAGAACAGGTGATGGTCTTCCAGCCGCCCGCTGGCGCTGGCGTGCCCGGCGCCGGCCACCTCACCGGTCAGGATCTCCAGGTTCGGCACCGAGTCGACCCTGGTCCCGTCGGTCAGCACCAGGTTGCGGTTGTACTCGTAGGTGTCGGTTCCGAGGGCCTCGGCCCTGATAACGACGTCGCCGATCCAGACGGCATGCGCATCGGCGCCTTGCAGCGCCCCCTTGTAGCTGACCCGCGACCGGCAGTTCCGCTCCGCGTGGTCGACGAACAGCCGGTGCTCCAGATGCTGGCCGGCGTCCGCGAAGTACAGCCCGCGCAGTTCCGCGTCCCCGCCCGGGCCCGCGTACCTGACCGACGGCGCGAGCCGGACGACCGAACCGCCCAGGGTGACCGCCGTGTGCGTCAGCTTCGCGTCCCGCCCTAGCTGCGCGTGATGGTGCGACAAATGCACCGCATCATCCGCCCACATCTGGAGGCTGACGATCGCCAGCG
This sequence comes from uncultured Actinomycetota bacterium, assembly GCA_963767215.1. Classification (GTDB taxonomy): domain Bacteria; phylum Actinomycetota; class Actinomycetes; order Streptosporangiales; family Streptosporangiaceae; genus JAJYUU01. The sequence continues at coordinate 425,333 of CAVYDE010000008.1, read as the reverse complement.
AAGCGCCATCACCGACGACTAGCTCTACGTTGTCCGCGTAGGTCGCGCTCCCGGTGTACTCCAGTACCACCACAGCACGGGCATTAGCCCCCACCTCGATCAGCGTGTGCCCGAACGCCGCCCCCTCCGCGCTCTCCCCCGTCACCGAGATGTGCGTCGCAGCATCACCCTCGGCGTTGGCCGGAACGGAGATAACCGTGGCTTCCGCGAACGAGGCAAACGCCCTAGCACTGACCCGGTCAGCCGGAACGTAGGCGGCGCCGAGCCTGCTGTCACCATGTTCCGCGGTTTCAATGGTGACGCCAGGCCCGGCGTCGCCCACGACGCGAACCTTCCCGTCACCAGCACCAAGATCAGAATGCAACCCGCGAAGACGACGAAGCGGAGTAAACCTCCACTCCTCCTCGCGCCCAGACGGCACGCCGAAGTCGGCCGGGTCGAACGACTGCCGTTCGTGCAGCCTAGAGACAGGAGCCGTCTCGACGGCTCCCTGCAGGCCTGCCATTAACCGACCGCTCCTTCCATCTGCAGCTCGATCAGCCGGTTGAGCTCGAGTGCGTATTCCATCGGCAGCTCGCGCGCGATCGGCTCGACGAAACCGCGCACGATCGTCGCCATTGCCTCGTCCTCGGTCATGCCGCGGCTCATCAGGTAGAACAGCTGATCCGCCGACACCTTGGAGACGGTCGCCTCATGCCCCATCTCCACGTCGTCCTCGCGGACGTCGACGTAGGGATAGGTATCTGACCGGCTGATGGAGTCGATCAGCAGCGCGTCGCAGCGGACCGTGGACTTCGAGTGCTCAGCGCCCTCCTGGACCTGGACCAGGCCGCGGTAAGACGTACGGCCGCCGCCCCTGGCCACCGACTTGGACACGATGGTCGAGGAGGTGTTCGGCGCGCAGTGCACCATCTTGGCGCCAGCGTCCTGGTGCTGGCCAGCTCCCGCGAAGGCGACCGAGAGGGTCTCACCGCGAGCGTGCTCGCCCATCATGTAGACGGCCGGGTACTTCATCGTCACCTTGGAGCCGATGTTGCCGTCGATCCACTCCATGCTCGCGCCGGCCTGCGCCACCGCCCGCTTGGTGACGAGGTTGTAGACGTTGTTCGACCAGTTCTGGATCGTGGTGTACCGGCAGTGCGCGTCCTTCTTCACGATGATCTCGACCACGGCCGAATGCAGTGAGTCCGAGGAGTAGATCGGCGCCGTGCAGCCCTCGACATAGTGCACGCTCGCGCCCTCGTCGACGATGATCAGGGTCCGCTCGAACTGGCCCATGTTCTCGGTGTTGATCCGGAAGTAGGCCTGCAGCGGGATGTCCACCTTGACGCCCTTGGGCACGTAGATGAAACTGCCGCCGCTCCACACCGCGGTGTTCAGCGCCGCGAACTTGTTATCGCCGACCGGGATGATCGTGGCGAAGTACTCCTGGAACAGCTCAGGGTGCTCGCGCAGCGCGGTGTCGGTGTCCTTGAAGATGACACCCTTCTCCTCCAGATCCTCGCGGATCTTGTGGTAGACGACTTCCGACTCGTACTGCGCGGCAACTCCGGCGATCAGGCGCTGCTTCTCCGCCTCGGGGATGCCCAGCCGGTCGTAGGTGTTCTTGATGTCGGCCGGCAGATCGTCCCAGCTGGCCGCCTGCTTCTCGGTCGAGCGGACGAAGTACTTGATGTTCTCGAAGTCGATCCCTGACAGGTCGGAGCCCCAGGATGGCATCGGCTTGCGCTCGAAGAGCTTCAGGCCCTTCAGGCGCAGGTCCAGCATCCAGTCCGGCTCGTTCTTCTTCGCCGAGATGTCGCGCACGACGTCCTCGTTCAGGCCACGGCGCGCCGAAGCACCGGCTGTGTCCGAATCGGACCAGCCGAACTTATAGCGATCCAGACCCTCAAGCTCCGGGTGGGCGATAGTTGTCATGCGGAGATTCCTCCGGCCTCAGTAGTAGTGCGGCTGTGCATGAGAGACGACGCCGTGACGTGCGTGGTGCAGATCCCGTCACCGTGCGCGATCGTCGCGAGCCGCTGCACGGGCGTGCCGAGCAGCCGGCCGAATGCCTCGGTCTCGGCCTCGCAAAGCTGCGGGTACTCGGCGGCGACGTGGGCCACCGGGCAATGATGCTGGCACAGCTGCTCGCCGCCGCCGGCCGCGGGGGCACCGCCCGCCGATGCTGCGTAGCCGTCTGCCGACAACGCCCGCGCCAGCGCCTTCACCCTGTCGTCCGGCGCCGCGGCCGCCACGACTGGCCGGTACCGGCGCTCCAGGTCGGAGATCTGCCGGCGCGCGAACTCGGCAACCGCGCCGGGCCCCGCAGTGTCGGCCAGGAACCGCAGCGCGCTGGTCGCCAGGTCGTCGTAGGCGTGCACGAAAGCATTGCGGCCGGCATCGGTGATCGCGAACAGCCTGGCCGGGCGGCCGCGGCCGCGGCCGCCGTAGACCCTGGCGCTCCTGGCCTCCACCATGCCGTCGGCCAGCAGGTTGTCCAGGTGCCGGCGGACCGCTGCCGGGGTAAGACCCAGCCTGGCGGACAGGCCTGCCGCGGTTACCGGCCCGTTTTCCAGGATGAGCCTGGCAATCCGCCCGCGGGTGCCTGACTCCGAGCCACGCGGGCCGTCCTGGGACTGGGCAGCAGTCAGCGCGGCACCCTCGGTGCCCAGCGTCTCCTCTGCTAGTCCCACGTATTTCACAACATCATTGTGCCGTAATTAGTTCCGCGCCTGCAATCGGGCCGGCACATGGCGTGCGTCACAGCCTGAGCAGCGCCTCGGCGGTTGTTCCTGGCAACACCGGCCCCGGCCCGATCCTTCCGCACATCCGGCCAGCGGAATCCTTTCCCCGCGGCGCCCGGCGGCACTCGGCTACCCCTTTGGCCCGATCTGGTCCTGTTGAGGACATTTACCCGCAGTGACGGCACAGCGATCACGGCAGTGCCGGTCCTACGGCCTGGCTGCCTGCCCCGCAGCCGGGCAGCCTGTTCGCGCCGGGATCCTCAGCCGCCGCCAGGGATCTCCGGCCCCCCGCCACGCGAGCGCTGCCCCGACCGCGGCGACCACCAGCCAGCTCTGCCAGGCGCGTGCCCACTGGTGCTGCTGAGCCGCCGTGAACGACCCGGCCGCCGCCGGGATCAGGTGCAGAGGCAGCGCCGCGGCTAGCCCGGCCAGAGCCCAGGAGCCGGCTGCCGCGCAGAGGCCGGCCACATCCTGCCACCTGCCGCGGTCCAGGATCACCGTCAGCGCCAGCGCAAGCGCGGACCAGGCCACGAGCTCGGCGGTCAGGGCCTGCCACCGCCACGGCGCCGGCGACTGGCCGGCGGCACGCAGGTCGATCGCCATGGCGCGTCCGGCCACGACCAGTTGCACTGCAGATCCAGCCGACACGACCGGGAGTGCCAGGGCCGTCCGCAGCACCGGCAGCAGCCACGGCCGGGCCGGGAGCGAGCCGGTCAGCAGCCGGTGCGGGTCAGGCAGCGCGAAAGCCAGGCCGGCCACGACCGGCAGGAAGCTCAGCCGCACGCCGGCACTGAGCGCCGCGGGCGGCTCGACCGGCCCGGCCAGCACGAGCAGGGCGACGGCAAGGCTGATCCCGGCCAGGCAGCCGGCCAGCAGCGGACCCCAGGCCATCATCCTGAGCACGTGCCGGGTGAGCGCCGGCCAGCCAGCGGCAGCCTGGCCCGACCCCGCGTGCAGGCGCCGGCCTGCGCCCGCGCCCGGCGCTGGCTCCGCCGCGGCCGCTCGCGGCGGCGCCCGGTGCCTGCCGCCTACCGGCACACCGGGCTCGGCGGATTGAAGGTCGCATCCGAGATCTGGCCGCCCGGGCCCTGTGTAGAGGACGTCGGCTGCGGCCTCGCGGCTGGCGCGGGCGGCAATGGCAGCCCGAGCGCCGCCGCCAGGCTGGCCTCGGTAGTACCCGGCCGCAGCCAGTACCGCCAGCGCGCGGTCAGCACGTCCGCGACCCGGCGCGCCGGAAGCCGGAGCATCTCCGCCGCCAGGGCAGCGCCGCGAGCGGTGACTGTCAGGCCGGCTGCCGTGACCGGGTTGTTCTCCTGCACGGTGGCGATCCAGGTCCTGCCGATCTCGGTCGCGTCCTGACCTGCGATGGCGCGAGGAGTGACCGAAGCGGCGAAGGCACCGCGGGTGGCACGGGTCGCGCCCGCGGCCAGCCATAGCGCGACCGCTTCCCTGGCCTGGCCGACCGGCACGCAGCTCAGCAAGACCGTGCCGCCGCCGCCGGTCGACGGGCTGTACGGGAGGGCGACGTCGCGGCCGGTGACGGGCAGGCCGGTCGCCCACCAGGCGACGGCCACGGCCAGGCTCAGCTGGCTCACGCCGAGGCCGCTGCCGGTGCTCCAGTCCAGGTCGGTGTAGACGGGCGGGCCTGCCGAGCCGGGAATCAGGTGCGGGTCGGTGCTCTCGGCCGACTCGAACGCCTCCAGCCGCCCGGTCAGCGGCGTGTTTTCCGATGAGATGCTGGTCAGCGACGACGGCGGCAGCAACGGCTCGGTGAGGAAGAACTCGTCCTGGACCTGGCGGACCGTAAGGCCCTGCGCCGCGGTGCGCGGGATCTTGGCCAGCACCCCGGCCACGGGCACTGCCCACTGGCCGACCAGCGGAGCGTACGCCGGGTAATAGCAATAACGGACGCCGTGCAGCAGCCGGCACGCCTGCACGCGCTGCGGCTGCGTTGCCTGGCGTACCAGCGCGGCGAGCACCGGGGCCGGCACCGGCCTGGCTTCGGACCAGCCGCTCCACCCGGTCACGACGGCAGCGGCGACCGCAACCGCGGCGACCGCGCGCCGCCGGCCCGCCACCCGCCACAGGGCGGCGCAGGCTCCCAGCGCGATCAGCCCGGCCAGCTCAGCCAGATGGGCCGGGGGCGGGTATGGCACCGTCAGTCCGGGCAGCATGGAAAGGACGAGGCCCGGATCGGTCCACGGGAACAGCCACGCGATGCCGCCCGGCAGGTGCACGGGCCCGTCGATGCTCAGCACCAGGTCGATCTCGACCGCACCGAGCACCAGCGCGGCCAGGATGCCTGCCATCGGGTGGCCCAGCCAGCTGCCGAGGGCCGCGCCGGCCGTACCCGCCAGCATGACCAGCAGCGGCCCGCAGAGCAGCACCCACAGCCGGGGACTGCCCAGCGCTCCCTGGCTGTCCAGCCAGCCCATGCCCGCGCCCGTCACGATCACGGCCAGCGCCACCGGCCCCGCCGCGCCCGCGAGCAGCGCGCCGGCCCGCGCGCTGGCCGCGGCCGGATAGCTCGCGTACAGCTGTTCCATCCCGTCACGGCGGGCGCGGCCAGCCGCGAGCTGAGCCGCGATCAGCACGCCGGCGGCGGCCGGCAGCAGGCAGGCGACGATGCTGACGTCGGCCGACCACCACACCAGCTGGGGGCTCGAGCCGTAGGGGAATACCTGGTGATGATTGTTCAGCCAGATCAGCCACGCGGAGATGACCAGGCCGGCCAGCACCAGCGGGCTGCGGCTCAGCCACAGCGCCTCGCGCCGCCCGGCCGCGAGCACGACCAGCCACGGCCGGGCCAGCGGGCGCCGCCGGGCCGTGGCCCGCACGTTCCTGGCCGGCGCGGCCGCCGACTCGGTGCTCATCGCTCACCACCGTGGCCCCGCCGCGCCCGGCCCCGCCGGTCAGTGTCCTCGCCGGCACGCTGCCCGGCTGCCCCGGTCAGCACCAGGTAACCGTCCTCGGCCGTGGGCGCGACGATGTCCGAGCCTGGCGGCGGCTGGGCGCCGACATGCCGCCACTGACCGTCGCCGGCCCGCCAGGAGAGTTCGGCGGCCGGGTTGCGGTCCGCCGCCAGCCACACGTGGCCGCTGGCCAGCCCGGCGAGCTCAGCCGGCGTCCCGGTGAACTGCACCTGACCGGCGAGCAGGACCACGACGGCCGAGCAGACCGCGGTGACATCGTCGACCTGATGGGTCGACAGCAGCACGACCGGATCGCCGGGCAGCCGCGACAGCAATTCCCTGAACCGCAGTCGCTGTTCCGGATCCAGCCCGGACACCGGCTCGTCGAGCACGAGGAGGTCGGGCTCTCCGAGCAGCGCCTGGGCCAGTCCGAGCCGGCGCCGCATGCCACCGGAGAGGGTCCGGATCCGCTGGCCGGCCTGCCCCGTCAGGTCTACTGCCGCCAGCACCCTGGCGATCTCTGCTCGCCGTTGCCGGGGCTGGGTGATCTCCTTGAGAATCGCGACGTAGTCGAGAAAGGCCGCCGCCGTGAAGTGCCGGTGGTAGCCCAGGTCCTGCGGCAAGAACCCGAGCCGGCGCCGGATCTCCAGTCGCTGGCTGGCCTCGGCCGGGTCGTACCCCAGTACTGAGATACCGCCGGAGTCGGGCGCGGACACGGTAGCCAGGATCGACAGCAGCGTCGTCTTGCCGGCGCTGTTCGGGCCGAGCAGGCCGACAATGCCGCGGTCGAGCTGCAGGCTGACCCGGTCCAGGGCCACGGTCTTGCCGTAGCGGCGGGTCAGGTCCGCGACCCTGATAGCCGGCCGGGAAAGGCGGGCAGCCGGCCCGGCTGCCGCAGGCCGCCGCGACCGCCCGCCGCGGCGACTTCGTCCAGCTCATCGATCGGCGCCAACCCTGCTCACCCCATCCAGCCGTAATTGATCTTGTCCTGCCGCCTGGCGATGACCAGCCCGGCCGCCAGCAGCACGGCGACGGCGACGAGCTGGCCGCCGGGGCCGAGCACGTTCACTGGCCGGCCCGCGACGGCGTCGACCGCGAGCACCAGGATCAGCCAGGCGGCGCCCGCGCCCAGTACCGCGGCCGCCGGCCTGACCACGGTCGTCAGCGCGATCCCGAGCGCGCAGACCGCCAGCGCCGGCAGCAGCAGCGCCGGGGCCAGCCAGGCCGGCCCCGGCAGGGCGAGGGCCGCGAGCATCGCGGGCAGCAGCGTGGCACCGATGACAGCGGCCGAGCGCACGCACAGCAGCCAGATCTTCGACACCGGCGCGGCGCTGACCAGCCGGTAAGCCGGATCAAGCCATGGCGCGAACGCCAGTGCCACGGCGGCCAGCGGCAGCAGCGGCGCGATCGCCAGGAACGGGGTCAGCGCGCCCCAGCTGACCGGGCCGCCGCCACGGGCCGCCGCGAGGCCCAGCCGCCAGACGGCCAGCTGAGCGGCGCAGGTCATCACGGCGAGCACCAGTACTACCCCGGCCAGCCAGGCCCGGCGCAGCGATGGCGTGGCGGCCAGCAACGTCGTGACGTGATCAGGGACGCCGCACCGGCGCAGGATCCGGCCAGGCAGCCCCGGCATCGGCACGCCGGCTGCCGCCAGCACCGCGGCGCGGTTGCGGGCGAGCACGGCGGCATCGCTCACCCCGGCCAGCACCTGACGGCAGGCCGGGCAGCCGGGCAGGTGAGCCTCTACCGACCAGGCCGGGGCGGCGGTCAGGCGGCCCGCCGCGTAGGCACTCACCAGCCCAGCGGGCATGACCTGGCATCGGGGTCCGGCCGCGGCCTGACCCGGTCCGCGACCGCGGGGGTCCGCTCTCACGCCAGCGCCCTCCTCAGCTCGATCCTCGCCCGGTGGCAGCGGGATTTGACGGTGCCGGCCGGCACGCCGAGCAGCCGGCCGGCTTCGGCGCATGACAGCCCGTCGAGCACCGTCGCCTGCATCGCCGCCCGCAGCTCCGGCGACAGCAAGGTCAAGGCGGCACCAAGCTGGCCGTGCTCGATGCCGAGCAGTACCTCATCTTCTGCCGAGAGCACGAGCTGGCCGCTGGCCGCGTCGCCGAGCAGTACCTGGCGGACCCGCTCCAGCCTGCTATCGGTGCGCATCGCATCGATGAGCCGCCGGATGGCGATACCCCACAAGAAGGCGGCGACCTCACCGTGACCCCGGTAGGTGCCGGCCTTGCGCCACAGCGTCACGAAGGTGTCTTGCAGCGCGAGATCAACGACGTCCTGCGACGCGCAGCGCCGGCGCAGCCTGACCAGCAGCCAGCCGGCGTGCCGGTCATAGAGCTCGGCCAGTGCCCGGTCATCGCCGCTGGCCACGGCGCGGAGCAGTTCGGCGTCGGTGCCTGCCCTGGTCCGCTGGTCCACATCACAGTATGTCGGCGCGGACGGCCGATCTGGTTCGCGCTCAGCCAGGATTGCTGCGCGCCGGCTCCGCAGGTCACGGCTCCTCGCACCGCCGGCCTCGGCTCGCCATCATCTTGCGGCCAAGCAGCATGTATCGATTTGTCCCGAACCCTGGTTTGATGAAGCCATGAACCAGGCTGCGGCAACCGCCAGGCGGATGTGGACGCTGTTCGAGCCGGTGCACGTCGTCACCTACTTCGCCGCCGAGTCCCTGGCGGCGTTCGAGCAGGCCGGCCTGCGCGGGTTCTGGCGCGGCTACTTCGCGGGCCGGACCGCACCTATCGGCCAGGTCGGCCCAGCACCCGTGGTGGCGTCGTTCTTCTCCTTCGCCCCGGCCATGGTCGCCAGGGCACTGCCCGCGGTCTGGAACCTCGTCACGCCGGCCGACGCGCTGGCGGTAAGGGAGGCCGGCGCCGTCAGCTCGCTGCGGCGCCTGCTCGGCCTTGGCGGCGGTACCGGCGTGCCGGAACCAGTCGCCGCCGCGGCTGAGCTGCTGGCCGGAGCGGCAGCCGGCACGGAAGCTGCCGGGCGAATGCTCGGCGCATCGAATCTTGCCCTGCCTCCCCCGGCCGAGCCGCTGGCCAGACTGTGGCACGCGGCGACTGTCTTGCGCGAACATCGCGGCGACGGCCACATCGCGGCGCTGGTCGCCGCCGACATCGACGGGCCAGAGGCGCTCGCGCTGCGGGCCGCCGTGGACCTGGCGGCTGGCGGTGTGCAGAGTCGGCAGGCGGCCGGCTGGACGCGCGAGCAGATGCAGCCAGTCCGCGGCTGGACCGACGAGCAGTGGGACGCCGCGGCGGCCAGGCTCGCCGATCGCGGCCTGCTGTCTGGCGCAGGTACCGCCACGGCGGCCGGCCTTGACCTGCACCGCGGCATCGAGGACGCGACCGACGTGGCGGCGGCCCGGCCGTGGGCCACGCTGCCGGCCGGGCGAGCCGACGAGCTGGCCGGGCTGCTGCTGCCCATCGCTCGGGCGTGCGCAGCGACAATCCCCTATCCCAACCCCGTCGGCCTGCCGGTACCCGCGGCCAGCTGAAAACCCCGTCCCTTCCCTCAGCACGAAATCCGGAGCCAAGGATGAGCACTCTGCAGCGGCCGGCCTTGTCCGATCTGGCCGACCCGGCGGTACTGCCCGACCCCTACGCCGTGCTGGCCGGCCTGCGCGAGGCATCGCCGTTCGCCGAGTTCGACGGAGCATTCGTCGTGGTCGGCAAGCATGCGGACTGTTCGGCGGTGCTCAGGCACCCGAACGCCAGCAGCGAGCGCAACAGATCGCGCGTGACGCCTGCTGCACAGCGCCGCCGCGCCGAGCGGCCGTCGTTCTTGTCTCTTGATCCGCCAGACCACACCCGGCTGCGGCGGCTGGTATCGACGGCATTCACGCCGCGCACCATCGCGAGGCTGGAACGGCGGATCCGGGCTATCACCAGTGAGCTACTCACCGCCGCCGGCCCCGCCGGCGAGATCGAGGTCGTCAGCCAGCTCGCCTACCCGTTGCCAGTCCGTATCATTTCCGAGATGCTCGGCGTGCCGGTCGAGGACCATCCCCGGTTCGCCGGCTGGTCGGCCAGGCTCGCGCACTCACTCCAGCCGGCCTTCGGCCTCAGCCCGGACGAGGCACAAACACGCGCGCAGGCCGCCGACGCGGCCAGCGACGAGTTCGCGGACTACTTCCGCGAGCTGATCGCGCGGCGCCGGGCCGAGCCTGCCGCGGACCTGCTCTCCGACCTGATCAGGGCGGAGGCCGACGGCGAGAAGCTGACCGAGGATGAACTGATCGCCACCTGCATCCTGCTGCTCGTGGCGGGCCACGAGACGACGGTGGGCCTGATCTCCAATGCGATCCTCGCCCTGCTGCGCCATCCCGGCCAGTGGGCACTGCTGCGCGCCAACCCCGACCTCGCAGCGGCGGCGGTCGAGGAGACCCTCCGCTATGACGCCCCCGTGCAAATGACGGCTCGGGTTGCGCGCGGCGGCATGCAGGTCGGCGACGTGACGGCGCAGGACGGCGCCCTGGTGCTGCTGTTGCTCGCCGCGACCGGCCGTGATCCCGCAGCCTTCGCCGACCCTGACGTGTTCGATATCGGCCGCGGTACTTGGCACCATCTGGCCTTCGCCGCCGGGCCTCATTTCTGCCTGGGTGCTCCGCTCGCCAGGCTCGAGGCGACGATCGCCGTGCAGTCCTTCACCAGCCGGATCTCGCGGCCCGACCTCGTCGCGGGTGCGCTGCGGTACAAGCCGAACTTCAACTTGCGCGGCCCTGACCAGCTAGTTGTGCGCTTCGATGCCCTCGCCGCCGGATAGCTGCCTGATTCCGCTGACCTAGCCGGGACCAGCCGCTGCCCCGGCGTCGGCCTGCCCGGATCCTCAGCCGAGGAAGCCGCGCAGCAGCGCCGCAGTGCCTGCCAGGTGCTCGGCGACCGCGGACCTGGCGCCCATCGCGTCGCCGGCCAAGATCGCGTCCACGATGGCACGGTGCTGCCCGGCGGTATGGTCGATGTTGCGCTGCAGCACAGGGATCGCGTTCAGCAGGTCGTTCAGCCGCATCCGGGCGTCGGCGCAAGCATTGTTGAGCATGCTCGAACACGTCAGCTCGGCGATGCACAGGTGGAACAGCGTGTCCAGCCGCCGGTAGTCCTGCGGGCTGGCCGAATTCACTTCAGCCAGCCTGGTGAGCAGCGTCTGCCTGGCTCGCGCGTCGGCCTCGCCGGAGGCTGCGGCGGCGGCGAACCGGCCGGCCAGCGCCTCCGCGGCGCCAGTCTCCACCGCGAGCCGGAATGTTAGCGCGTCGGTGAGCTTGTCGCCGTCCTGCTCCGCCAGCCGCCGCAGTTCGGCGCCGTCGGGGGCCGGCCTGGTATAGGTGACGAAGGTTCCGCCGAGCCGCCCGCGCCGCGAGCTGACGTAGCCGGCCTCGTGCAGTTCACGAATCGCCTCGCGCAGCGTCAGCCTGCTGATACCCAGCTGCGCGGCAAGCTCGCGCTCGGCGGGGAACCGCTCACCAAGCCCCACCACGCCCAGCTTGATCACGGTCAGCAGCCGCTCAACGGTCTCCTCGAACGCATTGCCTTCCCTGACCGGGCGCAGCACACCGGTCAGGTCGACGCCAGGCGTCGTCATACCCGGCCGCTGGTCGGCCGCAGCGCGGTGTCTCTCACGTACTGCTTACCTCCGCCCGCCGGGCGACAACGCCCCCGACTGTAGGCCCGCGGGCCCCGCCGGCACGCGGGATCCCCCCCTTCCCGCGTGCCGGTACCGATGGGGCGCAAGTGATGAATATGGCCCAGGGTCTTGACAACCGCTCAGACCTCATCATCATTGGTCTGATAATAGACCATTTAAAGCCCGCGTTACCAGACTGTAAAGTCCCGGCAAAACTGGCGGCCTAGGCTCGCACCACCCCCGCACTCCGACGCAGGTCAAGGACCCCAAGGGAGCACGTCGTGTCAGTCAACGAACAGGCGCTCACGACCGACGAGGAAACTCTTCATCGGCTCGGCTACGCGCAGGAGCTCCGCCGCCGGATGTCGGGCTTCTCGAACTTCGCGGTTTCGTTCACCATCATCTCCATCCTGTCCGGCTGCCTGACGCTCTTCTACTTCGGCATGGACGAAGGCGGTCCGGCCATCATCGTCTGGGGCTGGCCGATCGTCGGCATCATGACCCTGCTCGTCGGACTGTCTATGGCGGAGGTCTGCTCTAGCTTCCCGACCGCTGGCGGCCTGTACTACTGGTCGGCGAAGCTGGCCCGTCGCAACGGCGCGGCCTGGTCGTGGTTCACCGGCTGGTTCAACTTCCTTGGCCAGGTGGCCATAACGGCCGGCATCGACTTCGGTGCCGCCTTCTTCATCAACTTCCTGCTGGACCTCTGGTTCGGCTTCGATGTGACGCATCCGTGGCACACGATCCTGATCTACACGATCGTGCTGTTCGTACACGGCATGCTGAACCAGTTCGGCATCCGCCTGGTCGCGCTGCTGAACGACGTCAGCGTCTGGTGGCACATCTTCGGCGTGCTGATCATCGTCGCCACGGTGACGTTCGGGCTGAAGGCGGGCGCGCATCACGAATCAGTCAAGTACGTATTCACCGACATGGAGAACCTCTCCAACTTCAAGCTCGGCTTTTTGTTCATCCTGCCGATCGGGCTGCTGATGGCCCAGTACACCTTCACCGGGTATGACGCCTCGGCGCACTTGACCGAAGAGACCCACAGCGCAGCACGCAGCGGCCCGCGCGGCATCGTGATGTCAATCCTGATCTCCCTGATCGCCGGCTGGGTGCTGCTGATCGGCCTCACCTTCGCGATCCAGAAGGCGAACTACGCAGGGGAAGCCGCGCAAGGTGTGGCTGCTCCCGCGCAGATCTTTCTTGACTCGGTCGGCCGGACCGGCGCCGAACTGCTGCTACTTGTGGTCATCGGCGCCCAGCTGTTCTGCGGCATGTCCTCAGTCACCGCGAACTCCCGGATGATCTACGCGTTCTCCCGTGACGGCGCTCTTCCCGGTTCGCAGATCTGGCACAAGGTCAACAAGCGGACCAGGACGCCTACCAACGCCATCTGGCTGGCGGCCGGCGGCGCCCTGGTCCTCGGCCTGCCTTACCTGTGGAACGGCGCCGCGTACGGCGCGGTGACCTCGATCGCGACGATCGGCCTGTACATCGCCTACGTGACGCCGACGTTCCTCCGGCTGCGGCAAGGCGAGAGCTTCCAGCGCGGGCCGTGGCACCTGGGAAGTCGCAGCTACGTGATCGGCTGGACGGCCGTCGTCTGGGTCGTCATCATCGCGATATTGTTCATGCTCCCGCAGTTCGGGCCGATCGGCTGGAAGACGTTCAACTACGCGCCGGTCGCGGTGGCCGTAGTCATCGGGTATGCCGGCATCTACTGGCTGGTGTCTGCCCGCAAGTGGTTCACCGGGCCGAGGGTTCAGGGCACGCCGGAGGAGCTGGCGGCCATCGAGCAGGAACTGTCGGCCTGAGTATGACCTCAGCTCAGCAGGCAGGCGCAGCTCGTCCGGGGATGCTCTCCCTGGACGAGCTGCGCCGGCTGATCAGCGCCGGCGAGATCGACACCGTGATCCTGGCGCTCACCGATATGCAGGGCCGGCTGCAAGGCAAGCGGCTGTCCGCTGAGTTTTTCCTCGACGAGGTGGTCGAGCACTACTCAGAAGGCTGCAACTACCTGCTCGCGGTCGACACCGACATGAACACGGTGGACGGCTATGAGATGTCGTCCTGGGCGCGCGGCTACGGCGACTTCGTCATGAAGCCCGACCTGGCCACGCTCCGCCGGATCCCCTGGCATCCGGCCACCGCGATGCTGCTGTCCGACTTGGTCTGGCTGGACGGCACGCCGGTGGTCGCCTCGCCGCGCCAGATCCTGCAGCAGCAGCTCGCCAGGCTGGCCGAGCGCGACCTGGTCGCGCTGGCCGGCACCGAGCTGGAGTTCATCGTCTACAACGATTCCTACGAACAGGCCTGGGCGAAGAACTACACCGGCTTGTCCCCCGCCAACGACTACAACGTTGATTACTCGATCCTCGGCACCTCGCGGATCGAGCCGCTGCTGCGGGCCGTCCGCAACGGCATGACGGGGGCCGGGCTGTACGTGGAGTCGGTCAAGGGCGAGTGCAACCTCGGCCAGCACGAGATCGCGTTCCGCTACGCCGACGCGCTGACTACCTGCGATAACCACACGATCTACAAGACCGGTGCGAAAGAGATCGCGGCGCAGGCCGGCCAGAGCATCACGTTCATGGCGAAGCCGAACGCCCGCGAGGGCAACTCCTGCCACATCCACCTGTCGCTGCGCGGCAGCGACGGCAGCCCGGTGCTGGCCGGTGACGGCGAGCACGGCATGTCCAGGCTCGGCGAGCACTTCCTGGCCGGGCAGCTGGCCGCGCTGCGGGAGCTGACGTTGTGCTACGCGCCCAACATCAACTCCTACAAGCGGTACGTGCCTGGCAGCTTCGCTCCCACCTCGGTCCGCTGGGGCGTGGACAACAGGACCTGCGCGCTGCGGCTGGTCGGGCACGGCCACTCGCTGCGAGCGGAGAACCGGACACCGGGCGGGGACGTCAACCCCTACCTGGCAGTGGCGGCGATGATCGCGGCCGGACTGCACGGCATCGATAACGAGTTGCCGCTTGAGCCTGCTTTCGCGGGCAACGCCTACGATGACGCCGGGCCTAAGGTGCCGCATACGCTGCGCGACGCCGCGGAACTGTGGCAGCACAGCGAGATCGCCAGTGCCGCCTTCGGCGCCGAGGTGATCGGGCACTATGCCAACTACGCACGTATCGAACTGGCCGCCTACGACGCGGCCGTGACTGACTGGGAGCTGCGCCGCTGCTTCGAGCGGCTATAACAACATGACCGCCTACACAGTGATCAACCCGGCGACCGAGCAGCCGGTCGCGCAGATCGAGCACACCACCGCCGACCAGACCGACGCGGCAATCGAGCGCGCCGCCGCCGCGCAGGAGTCCTGGCGTCACGTCGCGCCTGGCGACCGGGGCAGGCTGCTGCGACGGTTCGCCGAGCAGGTCGACGCTCACATCACCGAGCTGGCGGCGCTGGAGACCGCCGGTTCCGGGCATCCGGTCGGCGCGGCGACCTGGGAGGCCGGCCAGGTCAGGGATGTGCTGGCGTATTACTCAGCCGCGCCTGAGCGGCTCAACGGCCGGCAGATCCCGGTGGCAGGCGGCCTGGACATCACGTTCAAGGAACCTGTCGGCGTGGTCGGGCTGATCGTGCCGTGGAACTTCCCGATGCCGATCTTGTCCTGGGGGATGGCGCCCGCGCTGGCAGCGGGCTGCACCGTAGTCGCCAAGCCGGCCGAGATGACCCCGCAGACCGCGATCAGGATCGGCGAGCTGGCCCTGGCGGCGGGCATCCCTGAGCACGTGTTCCAGGTGCTGCCCGGTAAAGGCAGCGTGGTCGGCCAGCGCCTCGTCGACCATCCCAAGGTGCGCAAGATCGTGTTCACCGGGTCGACCGAGGTCGGCCAGCAGATCATGACCGGCTGCGCCAGGCACATCAAGCGGCTGACCCTCGAGCTCGGCGGCAAGAGCGCCAACATCGTCTTCGCCGACGCTGACCTGGACCGGGCCGCGGCCGCCGCGCCGGGTTCTGTGTTCGACAACGCCGGCCAGGACTGCTGCGCCAGGTCCAGGATCTTGGTGCAGGCCAGCGTGCTTGACAGGTTCATGGAGCTGCTGGAGCCCGCGGTCAAGGGTCTCAGGGTCGGCGATCCGGCCGACCCGGCCACCGAGATGGGGCCGCTGATCTCGGCCGCGCACCGGGCGCACGTGGCCGGCTACGTGCCCGACGACGCGCCGGTCGCCTTCCGCGGCAGCGTGCCGGACGGGCCCGGCTGGTGGTACCCGCCGACCGTGCTCGCGCCGGTCGGGGCCGGCGCGGCCGCCTACACCGACGAGATCTTCGGACCGGTGGTGACGGTAACCCCGTTCACCGACGAGGCGGACGCGATCACCATGGCCAACGACAGCCCGTACGGGCTGTCCGGCTCGATCTGGACCTCCGATGTCGGCCGGGCGATCCGGGTGGCCCGCGGCGTCGAGACCGGCAACCTGTCGGTGAACTCGCATTCCTCGGTCCGGTACTGGACGCCCTTCGGCGGCTTCAAGCAATCCGGCCTCGGGCGTGAGCTCGGGCCCGATGCCGTCGATGCATTCACCGAGGTCAAGAACGTCTTCATCAGTACCGAGTAAATAACGGGAACGTGGCCACCGGGCGGTCGCCGCCGGCTGGCTTACGTGCCATGGCCACGCAGAACTACGGGGCGGCCGAGCGCCGCGCAGTCGGGAGCAACGCAGATGCAGCGCCTGCAGGATCGGGTAGTCGTTATCACAGGGGCAGGCAGCGGCCTCGGCCTCGCCAGCGCGCGCAGGCTTGCCGCCGAAGGAGCCAAGGTCGTCGCGGTCGACATCGACGCGGCCGCCGGGCAGGCCGCGGCCGACGAGACCGGCGGCGAGTTCGTCGCCGCTGATGTCGCGGACGAAGATCAGGTCCGCGACCTGTTCGACGGCGTGGCCGCCAGGTACGGGCGAGTCGACGTGGCGTTCAACAACGCCGGCATTTCCCCGCCAGACGACGACTCGATCCTGACCACAGGCATTGATGCCTGGCGGCGGGTGCAGGAGATCAACCTCACCTCTGTCTACCTGTGCTGCAAGTACGTGCTGCCGCACATGCAGGCTCAGGGCAAAGGGTCGATCATCAACACCGCGTCGTTCGTCGCCATCCTCGGCGCGGCCACCTCGCAGATCTCCTACACCGCGTCCAAGGGCGGCGTGCTGGCGATGAGCCGCGAACTCGGCGTGCAGTTCGCCCGCGAGGGCATCAGGGTGAACGCGCTGTGCCCTGGGCCGATCAACACGCCGCTGCTGCAGGAGCTGTTCGCCTCCGACCCCGAGCGAGCGGCCAGGCGCCTGGTGCACGTGCCGATGGGCAGGTTCGGCGAGCCGGAGGAGATCGCCGCGGCGGTAGCGTTCCTGGCCAGCGACGACTCCTCGTTCATCACCGCGTCACAGTTCGTCGTCGACGGCGGCATCACCGGCGCGTACGTCACGCCGCTATGACAGGCTTGGCACCATGACAGACCAGCCGGTGATCGGGATCAGCTGCTACGCGGTGCAGGCTCGCTGGGGTACCTGGGATGGCGCGGCGATGCTGCTGCCGCGCCGCTACACCGACGTCGTGACCAAGGCCGGCGGCGTGCCGGTGCTGCTGCCGCCGGCGCAGGGCATCACCAGCCTGCTGCCACGGCTTGACGGCCTGATCCTGTCCGGCGGCAGCGACGTCGACCCGGCGCTGTACGGCGCCGCCGCGGACAAGGCGGCAGGTCCTTTCTACCCGGAGCGCGACCACGCCGAGCTTGACCTTGCCAGGCAGGCGCTGGCCGCCGGGCTGCCGCTGCTCGGCATCTGCCGCGGCCTGCAGGTCATCAACGTGGCGCTCGGCGGCACGCTGCACCAGCACCTGCCGGACCTGGTCGGGCATGACGGCCACTCCCCCGAGCTGACCGGGTACGGCCGGCACGACGTGTCCGTGCAGCCCGGCTCGCAGCTAGCTGGCGTTCTCGGCCGGACCAGCGCCGCCGTGCCCACGCACCATCATCAGTCGGTCGACCGCCTCGGCGCCGGCCTGATCGCGACCGCCTGGACCGACGACGGCGTGATCGAAGCCGCGGAGTTCAGCCACGAGGCCCTCGCCGGGAACGGCGCGGAGGACCGGCAGCCGTTCATGCTCGCCGTGCAGTGGCATCCAGAAGCGGGCGAGGACCTCAGCCTGTTCGAGGCCTTCATCGCCGCCAGCCAGCCCGCCCGGCAGCCTGTGCCCGCCTAGGGGCTGTGCGTAGCCTTCACTGCGGGGATCTGCTGTAGCGGGAGCAGCAGCGCATCCGCACAGTGCAGCGTCAGGCGGCCACGTTCCCGAAAAATCTGGGCAGGTCCAGCACGCACAGCAGCTCCGGGCCAGGCTCACCCGGCACGAGGATCTCCCCGGCCTGAGCGAATCCTGCCTTCTCCAGCGCGCGGACAGAACGCCGGTTCGCCGCGTCCGGGCTCGCCACGGCGTGCCGGGCGGCCGGGTGCGCCTGCGGCACCACGTCGCGCAGGTAAGCCCAGATCAGCTGCGGCCCGAGGCCGCGCCCGGTCAGCTCGGCGACACCGATCGCGTAGTCAATACCGACCGCGTCAGGCAGCCCGGTCGCGGCGGCGTACGTTGGATAATCGCCGACCCGGTAGTGCTGCAGGAACCCTGCGTCCTGCCCGGCCACCACGGCGAGGTGCACCCTGACCGGCGACTGGCCGGCGATCCGCGGCCGGTACTTGCGCAAGGCCGCGTCCAGGTCGAGTCGATCGGGGAACCAGCGGGCCGCATGCGGAGCCCGCTGCCACTCCACCAGGGCCGGCACGTCTGCCTCGGCCAGCGGCCGGAAACTCAGCGGCACCGCGATCGTTGCTTCGGCCAGCCGCACGCCGTCGGCCACCGCGGCCGGCTGGCACCTGGCCATCGCCGCGCCCGCGCTGAGCCATTCGAGCCTGTCGTGCTCGGGGTCGATCCTGGCCGTCGTGCCTGACGGCACGTCCAGCGCGAACCGCGCCCAGGCCCCGCTCAGGTCCAGCGCGCGGAGACCGGCCACCGGCGGCGTGAGCCCGGTCTCCTCCGCCAGCTCGCGCAGCGCCGCGGGCAGCACCGCCTCACCGGGCTGGCGCGAGCCGGAGGGCGGCGTCCAGGCCCAGTCACCTTCGTAGGAGGGCCCGCGATGCGCGCGGTGCAGCACCAGGTACTCCAGCGCGCCAGGTTCGAGCCCTGGCGACGGGCGGCGGACCAGGACCGCGGCGCCGTGCGGCTCGTCCGGCGCGATCGGAAGCCCGTCGTAGGTGTACCGCGGGACCGTCACCCGGCCGAGTATGGCAGAGCACCACATCTCGGGCTCCGGCTAATGTGCTGGGCATGACGCAGACTCCGAAGGACGACGATCAGGCCGGCAGCGGGTCCAGCGGTGAGACTCGCAGCCGGAAGGTCGAGGCAACAGATGACCTGGTCAGCACCCGCCATTCGATCGTCGTCGACGGGCAGGAACTGAACTACACCGCGAGTACCGGCCGGATCGTATTGCGGCTGGAAGGGCAGACCGACAGCAAGTTCGACGGGCAGCAGGCCAAGGCCGAGGTATTCGTGACCGCCTACACCGCAGACTGCGACGACCCTGCCTCGCGGCCGATCACCTTCGCCTTCAACGGCGGCCCTGGCTCCTCCAGCATCTGGCTGCATCTCGGCCTGCTCGGGCCGCGCCGGGTGCTGTCCGGCGACGCCGGCGACCTGGTCCCGCCGCCTTACGGCCTGGCCGACAACCCGGAGACGCTGCTGCGGCACAGCGACCTGGTCTTCATCGACCCGGTGTCGACCGGATTCTCGCGGCCGGTGGAGGGCGAGAAGCCTGCCGATTTTCATGGTTACAAGGCCGACATCGAGTCGGTCGGTGAGGTGATCCGGCTCTGGGCGACCCGCAACGACCGGTGGATGTCGCCGAAATACCTGTGCGGCGAGTCGTACGGCACGACCAGGGCTGCTGGCCTGGCCCATCACCTGCAGCGCCGGTACGGCATGTACCTGAACGGGCTGATGCTGATCTCGACGGTGCTCGACTTCGGCTCGATCAGGTTCACCGGCGGGAACGACGACCCTTACGTCATGTACCTGCCGACCTACGCCGCGATCGCGCACTATCACGGCAAGCACGGCGACCGGCAGCTGCGGGACGTGCTCGCCGAGGCGGAAGAGTACGCCGAGCGCGATTACCCGTGGGTGCTCGGCCGCGGGTCACGGTTGCCGGCCGATGACCGCGCCGCCGCCTGCGCACGGATCGCCGCGATCACCGGGCTGTCGGCGGATTACGTCGACCGGGTGAACCTGCGGCCCGAGCACGTGCGCTTCCTGACCGAGTTGCTGCGTGACCGCCGGCTGGTCTGCGGCCGGATCGACGGCAGATTCACCGCACCCGACAGCGACTACGCCAGGGAGCGGTTCACCGACGACCCGTCGACAGCGGCGATCACCGGCGCCTATGCCGCCACCTTCAACCACTACGTGCGCGCCGAGCTCGGCTATGAAAGTGACCTTCCTTATGAGGTACTGACCAACCTCTACCAGACCTGGTCCTACTCAGAGTTCGAGGGCCAGCACGTGTTCGTGGCGGACAAGCTGGCCGAGGCGATGCGGGCCAACCAGCACATGCGGGTGCACGTGGCCTGCGGCTACCACGACGCGGCCACGCCGTACTTCGCGGCCGAGCACACGATGGCGCAGCTGGAGATCCCGCCTGAGCTGACGGCCAACATCGAGTTCAGCTACCACGAGGCCGGCCACATGATGTACGTGCACGAGGCGAGCAGGCTCGCGCAGTCGCAGCAGCTTGCGAGTTTCGTCACGGCGGCCGCCTCGTAGGCGCTGGCCTTGCGCCGCCCGGCGGCTCCCACACCCTAGACTCGCCAGCGTGAGCACCGCTCCGGCCGTCGAGATCGATGATCTGGTCAAGCGCTACCGTGCCAATACGGCAGTCGCTGGCCTGACGCTGCGTGCCGAGCGCGCCAAGGTCACCGCCATCCTCGGTCCCAACGGCGCCGGGAAGACGACGACGATCGAGACCTGCGAGGGATACCGGCGGGCCGATTCTGGCAGCGTCCGGGTGCTCGGCCTCGATCCGGTGGCCGACGCGCGGGAGCTGCGGTCGCGGGTCGGCGTCATGCTCCAGTCCGGCGGCGTGCCGACCACCGCCAGGGCTGGTGAGTACCTGCGGGTGATGGCCAGCTTTTACGCCGACCCGCTCGATCCGGCCGCGCTGCTGGATGTGCTCGGCCTGTCCGGTTCGGCGCGCACGCCGTACAAGCAGCTGTCCGGCGGCCAGCAGCAGCGGCTCGGCCTGGCCGCCGCCGTCATCGGCCGGCCAGAGCTGGTGTTCCTGGACGAGCCGACGGCGGGCCTCGACCCGCAGGCGAGGCACGCCACCTGGGAGCTGATCGAGCGGCTGCGGGCCTCGGGCACCGCTGTGATCTTGGCCACGCACTACATGGAAGAAGCCGAGCGGCTGGCCGATCACGTGGTGATCGTCGATCACGGCCGGGTCGTGGTGAGCGGACCACCAGACGAGCTGACCGGTTCGGCAGGCCAGCTGCGGTTCAGGGCCGAGTCTGGCCTGGACGTCGGCGGGCTGCTCGCGGCGCTTCCTGCCGGTGCGGTCGCGAAGGAATCACCGGCTGGGCACTACCTGGTGGAAGTCGCCGATCGGGTCGACCCGCAGCTCATCGCCTCGGTGACCGCCTGGTGCGCCGAACGCGGAGTGCTCGCCAGGGACCTGCAGATCGAGAGCCGCACGCTGGAAGACCTCTTCCTCGAGCTCACCGGACGGGACCTGCGGTCATGACGGAGCTGCTGAGCCGGGACTGGCCAGCCCCGGCGCCTGGCGCGGCACCGTTGCCGACGATGGTCCGTGCGCAGGCGGCGCTCGAACTGCGCACGCTGCTGCGCAACGGCGAGCAGCTGCTGCTGACGCTGATCATCCCTGTGCTGCTGTTGCTGGCGTTCGGGCGCGAGGACCTGATCAACGTCGGCGGCGGCAGCCGGATCGATTTCGTGGTGCCGGGCATCTTGGCCCTCGCGGTGCTCTCGACAGCATTTACCAGCCAGGCGATCGGCACCGGCTTCGAGCGGCGGTACGGCGTGCTGAAGCGCCTCGGCGCCTCCCCGCTGTCCAGGCAGGGCCTGATAGCAGCCAAGACCATCACCGTGCTGACCGTCGAGCTGGTCCAGTTCGCGCTGGTGCTCGCTGTCGGCTCGCTGCTTGGCTGGCGGCCTGCGGCCAGCCCGGCCGCTGCCTTGTGGGTCCCGCTGCTGCTGCTCGCCGGCACCGCGGCCTTCAGCGGCCTCGCGCTGCTGATGGCCGGGACCCTGCGCGCGGAAGCCACGCTGGCCGCGGCGAACCTGCTGTACCTGATCCAGCTTGGTCTCGGCGCGGTGCTGTTCCCGCTGACCAGATTCCCGGCGGCGGTGCGGCCGCTGCTGAAGCTGCTGCCGGCCGGGGCGCTGTCTGACGGCCTGCGCTCCGTGCTCGCGCACTCCGGCGGGCTGCCGGTCATGGACTTGCTGGTGCTCTCGGCCTGGGCGGTTGCCGCGATAGCGATCGCGGCCCGTACCTTCCGCTGGGAGTAGCCGTCGCCCGCCGATCTCCGCTGCAGGCAACGCCCGCGTCAGTGCTCGTCTTCGCCGGCATCATCTCGGTCCAGTGCGGCGCGGGGCTGGCCGGGCGGATGTTCAGCCAGATCGGCCCCGCGGGGGTTACCGGGCTACGGCTGTGGTGGGCGGCGCTGGTCATGGCAGTGCTGGGCGGCCGCGGCGTCGGGAAGGTGCTGCGGGCCGTCGTCGCGGACCGGGCCTGGCGTGATCTGGCTGTCGCGATCTGCTTCGGCCTGGTGCTCGGCGCGATGAACTTCGCCATCTACCAATCCTTTGCCAGGATCCCGCTCGGGGTCGCGGTCACTATCGAGTTCCTCGGGCCGCTGGCCGTCGCCGTGGCGTCGTCCAGGCGCCGGCTCGACGTGCTGTGGGTCGTGCTGGCCGCGGCCGGGGTGCTGCTGCTCACCGAAGGCAGTGCGCGGCTGGCCAGCGGCGCCGGCGGCCCGGGCCCGGCCGGAGCCGGGCCGGTACTCGGGCTCAGCACGCAGGCGGCCGGCATCGGTTTCGGGCTCCTGGCGGCCGCGGGCTGGGCTGCCTACATCCTGCTCAGCCGGGCCACTGGCCGCCGGTTCAGCGGGTCGTCCGGGCTCGTGATCGCCATGGTCGTGGCAGCGCTGGTGGTCACCGGGCCGTCGATCGCCGCCGCCGGTTCAGCCCTGGCGAGCCCGGGCGTGATCTTCGAGGGACTGGCCATCGGCCTGTTGTCCTCGGTCGTCCCTTACCGGTTCGAGCTGGAGGCGCTGCGCCGGGTACCGGCTGGCGTATTCGGCATCTGGATGAGCCTCGAGCCGGCCGTCGCGGCGCTGGTCGGCCTCGTCCTGCTCGGCGAGGCCCTGATTCTCCGGCAGTGGGTCGCGATCTGCCTGGTCATCGTCGCGTGCGCGGGCGCCGCCCGGTCCGCCGCCGCCCGCAGCGGATCCGGCGGGCCCGCCAGTGCCCCGCCAGGCGACGTGCCGCCGCCGGCGAGCTGACGTCAGCTCGGCGGACCGGGGCCAGCGGGCAGGCCAGGCCTCCTAACATGGAGTCCGTGCCCGCTCCCCTGACAACCCCGGACCCGCCCGCAGCCGCCAGGGTCGCCGCGGCGCCTGGTGCGCGGTGGCCGCAGCTGCTGTCCGACGCGCTGCTGGCCCCTACCGTCGTCGCGCTGCGGCGGTGGGCGCTGGCCGGAGTCATCACCTCGGTGCTGATCATCCTCACCGGGGCTGCGGTCCGGCTGAGCCAGTCCGGGCTCGGCTGCCCGACCTGGCCGCAGTGCACCGCGCACAGCCTGGTCGCGGCGGGCACGACCGGTGACACACTGATCCACCGCTGGATCGAATTCGGCAACAGGCTGGTGACCACGGCAATCACCGTCGTCGCCATCGGCATCTTCGTCGCCGCCTGGCGCTTTCGGCCCCCCGGCGGGCGGCGCCGCCGCGACCTGCTGTGGCTGGCGGCCGCGCAGCCTGGCGCGATCATCGCGCAGATCTTGCTCGGCGGCCTGGTCGTGCTCACCAAGCTGAACCCGGCGCTGGTATCGCTTCACTTCATGTCGTCGGTCGCCCTCGTCGCGGCAACCGTCGCGCTCTATGTCCGCTGCCAGGAGAGCACCAGCCCACCGCGGCCCCTGGCCAGCCGGCCTGTGCAACTCGCGGCGCTCGGCGTGGCGGGCACCGTCGCGCTGATGATGACGGCGGGCACCGTGGTCACCGGTGCCGGCCCGCTAGCCGGCGCGCCCGACGTGGCCCGCTACCACCTGCCGCTGGAAGGCGTGACCCAGTTGCATGCCGACATTGGCTGGCTGCTCGGCGGCCTCATGGTCGCGCTGCTGCTCGGACTTCGGCTGAGCTCCGCCCCGCGCCGCGCCGTCCGGCTCGGCTGGCTCCTCCTCGCCCTGATCGTGCTGCAGGGCGTCATCGGCTACACGCAGTACTTCACCGGCCTCCCGGCCGGCCTGGTCTGGTTCCACGTGACCGGGTCGGTGGCGATCTGGGTCACCGCTCTGCTCGTGCCGTTCTCGCTCCGCGACCGTGGTTCGATCACCGACGCGGACGCCGCGGCGCCCGCGGCGAGGACGCAGCCCGCCACGGCTTGACGCCGGCTTATTCCGGTCGCGCGAGATTGCGGCTTTTCGCGCATCCGCAAGCGCGATAGCTTGTCGGCCATGGCGACTGCATCCGTGAACGGCATCACCGTCTCCTACACCGACAGCGGCGGCGACGGCCCCGTCGTCGCGCTGAGCCACGGCTACCTGATGGACTCCTCCATGTTCGAGCCGCAGGTGGCCGCGCTGGCACCGCAGTACCGGGTCATCAGCTGGGACGCCCGCGGCTTCGGCGGTACCAGGGTCAGCGCCCCGTTCAGCTACTGGGACTCGGTGAGCGACCTGCTCGCCCTGCTCGACCACCTGGGCATCGAGCAGGCAGTCTTCGGCGGCATGTCGCAGGGCGGGTTCATCAGCCTGCGCGCCGCCCTGCAGGCGCCGCAGCGGGTCCGCGGGTTGATCCTGATCGACAGCCAGGCGGGCCGGGAGGATCCGGCCGTCGCGCCGGGTTACGAGGAACTGGAACGCACAGTGCTCGAGCACGGGTTCGGGCCGGTGCGCGACGTCATCGCCTCGATCATCCTCGGTCCACCTGACGGCGCGGTCGACTATGCGCCCTGGTTTGCCAAATGGGACGAACTAGACCTGCCGGAGACGATCTTCCCGTTCCGCGCGCTGATTGACCGGGACGACATCACCGGCCGCCTGGCCGAGATCGGCTGCCCGGCGCTGATCCTGCACGGCACCGCGGACGCGGCCATCCCGATGGCGCAGGCCGAGGCGGTACGGGCCGGGCTGGCAGGCCCGGCCGCGCTGGTCAGCATCGAAGGCGGCACGCACGCGGCCAATCTCAGTCACCCCGACCAGGTCAATACCGCGATGCTGGAGTTCCTCAGCTCGCTGCCCTGAGGTCGCCGCCGCGCCCGCCGATCGTTAACCCGCGTGCGGCAGGGTAGTGCCGAGGTCGCCAGGGATAGGGTCAATCCCGTAATGGCGGCAAAGGCGAGAGGGGCCGAGGCAGCGGTGAGCGGCAACGCGCAGAACGCGCTTGACTGGTCGGAGACCGACGCACGAACTGTAGACCTGGTCCGCGTACTGGCGATGGACGCGGTGCAGAAGGCTGGCTCAGGGCATCCCGGCACGGCCATGAGCCTCGCGCCGGCCGGCTACCTGCTGTACCAGCAGGTGCTCAGGCACGATCCGGCCGACCCGCACTGGCCAGGCAGGGACCGGTTCGTTTTGTCCTGCGGGCACTCCAGCCTGACCCTGTATATCCAGCTTTATCTGTCCGGATACGGACTCACGCTCGATGACCTGGAGCACTACCGTACCTGGGGCAGCAAGACCCCCGGCCATCCTGAGAATCACCTCACCGCCGGCGTCGAGACGACCACGGGCCCGCTCGGCCAAGGGCTGGGGAACGCGGTCGGCATGGCCATGGCTGCTCGTCGCGAGCGGGGACTGCTCGATCCAGGCGCAGCGCCGGGCACCAGCCCGTTCGATCACTTCGTCTACGCCTTCGTCTCCGACGGCGACATGGAAGAAGGCATCAGCCACGAGTCGGCCGCGATCGCCGGGCACCAGCAGCTGGGCAACCTGATCGTGCTGTACGACGACAACGACATCTCGATCGAGGATGACACCAACATCGCCAAGTCCGAGGACATCCCCGCGCGCTACGAGGCCTACGGCTGGCATGTGCAGCGGCTGAGCTGGCGACAGGCTGAGGGCTACCAGGAGAATGTGCGCGAGTTGTACGACGCGCTGCAGACCGCGCGGCAGACGACGACCCAGCCGTCGTTCATCGCGCTCAAGACGATCATCGCCTGGCCGGCCCCGGACGCGCAGAATACCGGCGCCGCGCACGGCTCAGCGCTAGGCGCGGAGGAAGTCGCCAAGACCAAGAAGGTGCTCGGCTTCGATCCTGACGTCTCGTTCCCGGCTGCGGACGACCTGGTGGCGCACGCGCGCAAGGTCGCCGACCGCGGCAAGCAGGCGCACGCCAGCTGGGATGCGGAGTTTGCTGTCTGGTCGGAGCAGAACCCGGACAAGCGCGCGCTGCTTGACCGGCTCACGGCCCGGCGGCTGCCGGACGGCTGGGCGGACTCGGTGCCCGCGTTCCCTCCTGATGACAAGGGCGTGGCAACGCGGAAAGCTTCGGGCGCCGTCCTCAGCGCGCTGGCTCCGGTGCTGCCCGAATTGTGGGGCGGCTCTGCCGACCTGGCGGGGAGCAATGACACGACGATGAAGGGCGAGCCCTCCTTCATCCCGGCCATCCACCAGACCAAGATGTTCGCCGGCGATATCTACGGCCGGACGCTGCATTTCGGCATCCGCGAGCACGGCATGGGCGCGATACTCAACGGCATCGCACTGCACGGGCTGACCAGGCCCTACGGTGGCACGTTCCTGGTCTTCAGCGATTACATGCGGCCTTCGGTGCGGCTGGCCGCGCTGATGGGATTGCCGGTCACCTACATCTGGACGCACGACTCGATCGGCCTCGGCGAAGACGGGCCGACGCACCAGCCGGTCGAGCACCTGTGGGCGCTTCGCGCCATCCCTGGCCTCGACGTGGTCAGGCCGGGCGACGCGAACGAGACAGCGGTTGCGTGGCGCACGATCCTGGCGCGCACCGATCACCCCGCCGGCCTGTGCCTGAGCCGGCAGAACCTGCCCGTGCTCGACCGCAGCGCCAGCGGGCATGGCCTGGCGAGCGCCGAGGGCACCGCCCTCGGCGGCTACGTGCTCGCCGGCGCCGACGGCGGTCAGCCCGATGTCATCCTGATCGCTACCGGCAGCGAGGTGCAGCTCGCACTGCAGGCGCGCGGGCTGCTGGCGGACGACGGGATCGCGGCCAGGGTCGTGTCGATGCCGTGCGTGGAATGGTTCCAGGAACAGGACGCGTCGTACCGCGACCGGGTGCTGCCGCCGCAGGTCCGCGCGAGGGTCAGCGTCGAGGCCGGCATCGGGCTTGGCTGGCGGCAGTACGTTGGAGATGCGGGCCGCAGTGTCAGCCTGGAACACTTCGGCGCGTCGGCTGCCTACGAGAAGCTGTACGCGGAGTTCGGCATCACGGCGGAAAGCGTGGCAGCGGCGGCCAAGGACAGCCTGGCCACGGCGCGGGCCGGTAACGCGACACCGTCAGCTTAAGTAGCGGGCGCACGAGGCGAGGAGCGAGATTCACATGACCGGACAGCACGACACGCTGGCTCAGCTCACCGAGATGGGCGTTTCCATCTGGCTCGACGACATCAGCCGGGAGCGGCTGGCCTCCGGCAACCTGGCGTCGCTGATCAGGGACGTCCAGGTGCGCGGCGTGACGTCCAATCCGACGATCTTCGCTAAGGCGCTATCGGACGGATCGGCGTATGCCGAGCAGGTGGCCGACCTGGCCGTGCGCGGCGTCGGCGTGGACGAGGCAGCGCGGGCACTGACCACCTACGACATCCGCTGGGCCTGCGACGTGCTGCGCCCCGTCTACGACTCAAGCAACGGCGTCGACGGCCGAGTCTCGATCGAGGTGGACCCGCGGCTGGCCAGGGATACCGCCAAAACTATTGCCGAGGCGCGGGCGCTGTGGTGGCTGGTCGACCGGCCCAATATGTTCGTCAAGATCCCGGCCACCAGGGCCGGGCTGCCCGCCATCACGCAGTGCCTGTCCGAGGGCATCAGCATCAACGTGACGCTGATCTTCTCGCTGGAGCGGTACAGCGAGGTTATCGACGCGTTCATGGCAGGCCTGGAGGGCGCGGCTGGCCGTGATGTCGCCAGCATCGCTTCGGTCGCGTCGTTCTTCGTCAGCCGGGTGGACACCGAGGTGGACGACAGGCTCGACAAGATCGGCACGCCAGAGGCGCACGCGCTGCGGGGCAAGGCGGCGCTCGCGAACGCGCGGCTAGCTTACGAGCTGTTCGAGCAGCGGTCAGCCACCCCGCGCTGGGCCGCGCTGAAGGCGCGCGGCGCCCGGCCGCAGCGGCCGCTGTGGGCCTCCACCAGCGTCAAGGACCCGTCCTTCGCCGACACCATGTATGTCGTCGAGCTCGCCGCGCCCGGCACCGTCAACACGATGCCAGAGGCCACGATCCACGCCATGGCTGACCACGGCCAGTTGCACGGGAACGCGATCAGCGGCACTTACGACGCATCCCGCGAGGTGTTCGCGCAGCTCGAGGCGCTTGGCGTGCGCTACGACGACGTCGTGCAGGTGCTGGAGACCGAGGGAGTCGACAAGTTCGCGGCTTCCTGGAAGGGCCTGCAGGACAGCATCAGCACCGAGCTGGCCGCGGGCGGAAATTCTGCATGAGCCGAAATCCGCTCCGCGATCCCCGTGACCGGCGGATCCCGCGGCTGGCAGGCCCGTGCGTCCTCGTGCTGTTCGGCGTCACCGGCGACCTGGCCAGCAAGAAGCTACTGCCCGCTATCTACGACCTGGCCAACCGCGGCCTGCTGCCGCCGGGGTTCTCGCTTGTCGGGTTCGCCCGCCGGGACTGGCAGGATTCTGATTTTGCCCAGATCACGCACGACGCGGTGAAGGCGCACGCGCGCACGCCGTTTCGTGAGGAGGTCTGGGAGCAGTTGCGGGAGGGCATCAGGTTCGTCCAGGGCGAGTTCGCCGACGACGCCGCCTTCGACCGCCTGGCCGGTACCGTCGCTCAGCTCGACGCCGAACGCGGCACCGGCGGTAACTACGCGTTCTACCTGTCGGTTCCGCCGAACGCATTCCCTGTCGTGGTACAGCAGCTGAAACGCTCAGGGCTGTCCAGCGCGCCCGACCCTGAGGTGGGCCAGCGCCGGCAATGGCGCCGGGTAGTCATTGAGAAGCCGTTCGGTCATGACCTGGCCAGCGCGCAGGAACTCAACACGATGCTGGACGCGGTGTTCCCCGCGCACTCGGTCTTCCGCATTGACCACTACCTCGGCAAGGAGACCGTGCAGAACCTGCTGGCAATGCGGTTCTCCAACACGCTGTTCGAGCCGATCTGGAACCGCGGTTACGTCGACCACGTGCAGATCACCATGGCCGAGGACATCGGCATCGGCGGTCGGGCCGGCTACTACGACGGCATCGGCGCGGCCAGGGACGTGATCCAGAACCACCTGCTGCAACTGCTCGCGCTCACGGCGATGGAGGAACCGCTGTCGTTCGCGGCCGAGTCGCTGCGGGCGGAGAAGGAGAAGGCACTGGCGGCCGTGCAGATCCCGGCGGACCTCGCGGCCGGGACAGCTCGCGGCCAGTACGCGGCGGGCTGGCAGGGTGGCATTGAGGTCGGCGGCTTCCTGTCAGAAGACGGCATCCCGGCCGATTCGGCCACCGAGACCTACGCCGCGATCAGGCTGACGATTGATAACAGGCGCTGGGCCGGCGTGCCGTTCTACCTGCGCACCGGCAAGCGACTGCCCACCAGGATGACCGAGATCGCGGTTATCTTCCAGCGTGCGCCGCACCTGCCCTTCGACGCGACCGACACCAAGGAACTCGGCCAGAACGCGCTCGTCATCCGGGTGCAGCCGGACGAAGGCGTGACGCTCCGCTTCGGCTCGAAGGTACCCGGATCGGCGATGGAGGTTCGCGACGTGAACATGGACTTCGCCTACGGCGAGTCGTTCACCGAATCGAGCCCAGAGGCGTACGAGCGGCTGCTGCTGGACGTGCTGATCGGCGACCCGCCGCTGTTCCCGCGGCAAGAGGAGGTCGAGCTGTCCTGGAAGATCCTCGACCCGATCGAGGAGTTCTGGGCCGATCACGACAAACCCGAGCAGTACCCGGCTGGCACGGCCGGCCCGGCTGGCGCTGACGAACTGCTTGCCAGGGACGGCCGCGCCTGGCGGCGGCTCTAGCCGGGTCAGGGACTGCAGCGGCGTGACGCGAAGGATGACCATGACATGCTGACCGACCTGACGAACACGACAACCGCGGACATCCGCGCCGCGCTAGCCATGACGAGGGATCAGATAGGCGGGCCAGCTACCGGTGTGGTGCTGAACCTGATCATCATGACCGACGAGTCAGGCCAGCATGACGCGGTCCGGGCGGCGAGTCAGGCCGGACGCGAGCATCCGTGCCGCGTGCTCGCGGTCATAGCGCGCGAGTCACGTGCGGCGTCCCGGCTGGACGCTGAGATCAGGTCTGGCGAAGGTACGCCAGGGCAGACCGTGTTGCTGCGGCTGTACGGGCCGATGAGCGAGCACGCGGACTCGGTGGTGACGCCGCTGCTGGTGCCGGACACGCCGGTCGTCACGTGGTGGCACGGCCTGATCCCCGCAGCTCCTTCCGCGCAGCCGCTCGGCGCGCTCGCGCAGCGCCGCGTCACCGACGCGGCCCGCGCGCAGGCGCCGACGGAGGCGCTGGCCGCGCTGAGCGCCGGGTACAAGCCAGGCGACACCGACCTGAGCTGGACCCGCGCCACGCCATGGCGGTCGCTGCTGGCGGCCACCGTGGACCAGGAGACCGATCCCATCACCGGCGGCTCGGTCAGCGCCGAGGAGCACAACCCGACCGCCGACCTGCTGACCGCCTGGCTCAGCAGCAGGCTGGGCGTCCCCTTTGACCGGCTCACCTCGGGCGGGCCTGGCATCACCGAGGTGCTGCTGGCCACCGTGGCCGGGGACATCACCATCAGCCGCCCAGACGGCAGGGTGGCGACGCTCACCAGACCCGGCCAGCCGGACCGGCACGTGGCCCTGCAGCGCAGGGACATCGCCGAACTGCTCGCCGAGGAGCTGCGCAGGCTTGACCCCGACGAGATCTACGGCGAGTCGCTGGCGTCGGTCTCCGGCATCCCGGCCACGGCCGGCTAGCCGCCCGCTGCGGCTTCCCGACGGGTGAGTGCCCGGCTCGAGGCCGCGGGCGGTTATGCACGGCATCGGACACCGCCGGCCTATTAGGATCGGTTCGTGACCCTCGAGCCAGGCCCGGCGGCCGCGCAATCCCGTGATCACGTCATCATCTGCGGAGCGAACGCACTGGCATCCCGGATGGCAGAGGAGTTCACGGCGCGCTACGGGTTAGGCGTCATCGTCATCGCACCGTCCGCCTCGGCCGGCCACGCGGCACGGATGGCCGCGATGCCCGGCGTTCAGGTGCTGGAGCGCGGCGAGCTGACTTCCGAGGCTTTCCTCGCCGCGGACCTGCCGACCGCCCGCGGCCTTGCCATCGTCCATCAAGACGATCTGGGTAACTTCCACGGCGCACTGCGCGCCCAGGAACTGAAGCCAGACCTGCGGCTAGTCATCGCCATCTTCAACGGCGGGCTCGGCGAGCGGATCCGCACGTTCTTCCCGGACTGCGCGGTCCTGTCGGAGTCGCAGATGGCGGCGCCCTCGCTCGTGGCGGCCGCGCTCGGTGAGCCGGCCCCAAGTCACGTCCGGATGGCCGGCCGGACCATGTACGTCGCCAGGCGCGAGGACGTGGGCGCGGATCACGTCATCTGCGGCCTGGCCGCCAGCATCGACGCGGACGCGCCGAGCCTGCTGCCACCCGGCGACGCGGCCGCCGGGCTAGTCCTCGCTGTCGCGGACGGCACGCTGCGCAACCCGCTGTCCCGGCGCGGCCAGCGGCGGCTGACCGCGCCGTTCCGGCTGGCCAGGCGGCTGCTGCGCACCAAGATAGGGCTGGCTTTCCTCACCCTGACCGCGGTGTTGTGCGGTGGCTTCGCGCTGTTGTATTTCGCGGTCCGGTTGTCGCCGATCAACGCGCTCTACCTGACGCTGCTGGACGCGGCCGGCGCAGCGGTCACCGGCCCGTCGGTCAGCGCGCCGGAGAAATGGGCTCAGTTCCTCCTCACGTTCGGTGGCCTGGCCATCTTGCCGCTGGTCACCGCGACCATCGTCGGCGCGCGCATTCCCGGCGTCCGGCGCGCCGCGGGCCTGCCGCCGTCCGGCCACGTGATCGTCGCCAGCCTCGGCAGCGTCGGTACCAGGATCGTCGGGCAGTTGCACGATCTCGGCATCGAGGTCGTGGGTATCGACAAGAACGCTGACGCGGCTGGCCTGGCGCTGGCGCGGCGGCTGGGCATCACCGTGGTCATCGGCGAGACGCACCGCGAGGAGACGCTCAGGACGGCCGGCATTGCCACCTGCCGCGCGGTGGTGTCGGTCACCGACCAGGACATCGCCAACCTGGAGACGGCGCTCAACGCGCGAGCGCTCGCAGCCGAGCCACGCGTCGTCGTCCGGCTCTATGACGACGACCTGGCCGCGCGCGTGCAAGGGGCGATCGGCAACGCCGTGTCCAGATCCACGTCTTACCTTGCCGCGCCGGCCTTCGCCGCGGCCGTGCTGGATCATCAGGTGCTGCGCACGATCTCGGTGGGCAGGCACGTGCTGCTGCTTGCTGAGGTAATTGCTGAGGCCAGCGCCGGCCTGGCTGGCCGGCCTGTTGGTTCTGTGCACCAGCCAGGTGCGGTGCGGGTCATCGCCCTGCGGACGCGGACCGGCACCGCCGTCGACTGGTCGCCCGCCGCGGACTACGTCATCTGCCCCGGTGATGGCGTGGTCGTCCTGGCCACCAGAGCAGGCTTGTCCGGCACCTTGCGCGGCGAGGATACGGCAGCGGCTAGCAGTCCCGGCATATAACTCGTACACCCGAAAATGGGTCTCCCTAAATGGCCCTACCAGCGTTACGCTCAGGGCAGATCTTCCACCTGGTTCTGGTGAGCCAGGTGTGAAGCACAGGAGGTCAGCGATTGGCCATGCTCGTACCGGTATATGCCGATTACGGGACTTGCACTGCCGGGTTTGCTCACCCGGCGGGCAGGCACGCACGGCCGCGATCATCGCAGCCTTCCTACCATCCATCACGCCTGCCTTGCCCCAGCAGCGTGCTTGCTGACCGGCAGGCCAGCCCCCCAGGAGGAAGCAGTTGAGCACCACAGATGAGGCTCCCGCAGCTGTTGCGGTTGGTACCGGCATAGCCGATCCCGCACCGCTCGGGCTCGCGGCGTTCGCACTGACCACTTTCCTGCTGTCTGCGGTTAACGCCGGCTTCGCCAAGTCCTCGACCGGCAGTGACTGGCTTGGTTATGCGCTCGCCTACGGCGGTTTCGGCCAGCTCCTGGCCGGCATGTGGGAGTTCCGCAACCGGAACGTCTTCGGCGCCACGGCGTTCTCGACGTACGGCGCGTTCTGGATCGGCCTAGGCCTTTGGGCGCTGCTCGTCGCGCCGCACGCCGCCAGTGCAGGAGCGGCTGGCAAGGATCTCGGCTGGATCCTGCTAGCGTTCGCCATCTTCAACACGTACATGCTGCTGTTCAGCACCCAGCTGAACACGGCGGTGTTCGCGGTATTCCTGACGCTGGAACTCACCGAGATCTTCCTGTTCATCGGGAATTTTGCAGGTAATACCTCCATCGTCAAGATCGGCGGCATCATCGGCATCATCACGGCGCTGTGTGCCTGGTACACCTCGGCCGCTGGCGTCATCAACGGCATGAAGGGCAAGCCGGTCTTCCCCGTCGGTGGTCCGCTGTTCAACCTCGGCGGCTGACGGCCACAGCACCGCAGGAATTCATCACGCGGGCCCGGGAACGCCTGTTCCCGGGCCTGCGGGTGTAATGGGTCACATCATCCGCGGCGTTGTCAGCCGCGGGCTGCCGATAGCGTGGAGAGCGTGGATCTTCGGGAGCGTCATCAGCTAGACATGGCTGAGGCAGTGCACAAGGTGCGCGCAAGGTCACGACCGTGGCGGTCCATCCTCGCGCTGCTGATCGCTGCCGCGGGAGCCGTGGCAGCCAGCGGCTGGGGCGCCAGAGGCTGGGATGGCCTGCACTGGCACGACATCCACAGCCGCAATCTCATCTTCATTTCGGGCCTCGCGGTATTCGTGATCTTCGGGCTGATTGCCGCCGTCAGCCTGTCCGGCAACGCCCGTTCGGCGCTGCAGCCGGTGATTGGCCAGGCGCACGCGGGTGTCGTCAGATACGTGCTGGTGCTGGCGGGCGTCTTCGCTGTGCTGGCCTTCTCGCTCGCGCTGAGCGGGATCCGGCCGACTCAGCTGCTGGTAGGCGGCGCGATCGGCGGCGTGCTGCTGGGCATCGCCGCGCAGCAATCGCTCGGCAATCTGTTCGCCGGGCTCGTGCTGCTGTTCGCCAGGCCGTTCCGGGTTGGTGACCATGTCCGGTTCCGGGCCGGCGCCCTCTCGGGCATGATCGAGGGCTATATCACCGACGTCAGCTTGACCTATGTCCGGCTCGAGACCGAGGAGGGACGGGTGCTGGTACCCAACGCCCAGGCGCTGGCCGCCGCCGTGCTGCTGATTCCTGAGCCGTCCGCCGTCGCCGCTGCCAGCACTCCCCCAACAGGTCCCGTCACGACCCCGACAGCAACCGGCGCCACACAGCCCTAGCAGGCATGCCAGCGAGCCGGCACCCTGTCGGGTACCGGCCACCGGTCATGCCAGCTACTGGTTGGCCTCGTACTTGGCGATCACGTCCGCCGGAATCCGGCCACGGTCACTGACGTCCATGCCACTGTGCTTCGCCCAGGCACGAATATCGGCACTGCGCTGGCGATGCGCGGTGGTCCGCCGCTTCGGCTTTCCGACCCGGCCGGTTACCTTCCGGGCCTTGTCCGCGAACCTCTGCAGAACCTCATCGAACTTCTGGCTGTGCTTCTCGCATAGGTCGATCTCGTAGTCCCGGCCATCAAGGCTGAACGCGCGAGTCATGTGCTCACCCTCGGGAATCTCACGAGAGTCGTAGTCACAAGCAAACGTGACAGAGATCTTCTGAGCCACTTCGGTATCCCCCCTTCCCCCGAAGCAAATCTATTCCCACCTCTATGGAGGGTGTAAACGGCACGGACCCGAGCTTATTTCCCGCTCCCCCTAAAGCGCGTCCTTAGCGTCCTGCCGGAGTCGGCACAGCGCGGTCGCGACTAGGCCAGGTTCCTGACCACTGGATTGGCGCTATCACCGTTAGCCGGAAATGCTGCGGCTGCGGTCCGCCTAGCGACGCGGACGGCCGCGGTAATCCCGCTCCGCCTGGCGATGACCCGCGGCCAGAAAATCCTGTTCCGGCTCCTGCGCCGGCGAGAACGTGCTGCCCTGCTCGCCCGCGTGCCTGCCAGCAGGCTGCGCGGCCAGCGCGGCAGGATCGACAGCTAACGAATAGTCCGGCCGATCAAAATAGCCGCCCGTCGATCGCTGCGGCTGCGCATATTGCTCTTCCGCCGATGGCCCGGGCTGCCGATCATCTGGATAGGCCTCGGGCTCTTGGCCGCGACCTTCATCTGACGCCGCGCCGGGATTGTCATTTGAGTAAGACTCGTCCACTGCGCGGACATAGGGCGGCACAAAGCGATCCCCGGCGTAGCCGCGATCGTCAGTCTCGGGGAACCGCTGCTGGCCAGTCACATCGGACTGATAGCCGCCGACCTCCGGCCAGTGCTGGCCGGCGGGCACATCGGCCTCGGGATATTCGGCGGCGGCATGCCCGGCCCGGTGTGCGCCGCGACCCGCTGCGGCCTCGGCCTCATAGCCGCCGGTCTCATAGCCAGCAGAGTCGTATGTGCCGGTCTCATAGCCGGTCTCATGGCCGCCTGGCTCGTACCCAGCAGAGTCATAGCCGCCGGTCTGGTAACCAGCGTCGTAACCACCTGTCTGGTCAGCCGGCAGGCTCATAGCGGCCGCTCTGCTGCCCGCCAGACTCGTAACTCTGCTGCCCGCCAGACTCGTAACTCTGCTGCCCGCCAGACTCGTAACCGCCGCTGCGATGACCGCCGACGTCGGGCCGGCCAGGCTCATAGCCGCCGGTCTGGTAGCCATCAGCCTCATGAGCTGGCGGCTCGTAACCGGCGGCGGCGGACTCAGCAGGACGGCGCGACTGGCCCCGGCCGCCGACCGGCGCCGCATAGGTCGTCCCGTCAGGGACGGCCTCGAAACTGAACTGGGTGGCGTCCGCGTCGGGCTGGCCATGACCTGCCGAGCCGCGGCCGTCGGTCCTGCGATCGCGCGGATCGTGCCGCCGGCCGTGCTTGTCCTGCGGACCGCGCCGGAGAATCTCGATCATCCTGTCCAGATCGTCCATCGGCAGCCGGAACGTCCCAGTGCACACGCCGCCCTGCCAGATGCTGAAGACCGCTACTCCGGTGTCGGCATACCAGCTGAGCCGCATGCTCCGGGAATCGCCTCTGACGTCGAAGAACACTTCGCCGAGGCGAGGCAGCGGTGCTGCGCCGGACGCGGACATGAAGCTATGGTGGCCCGGCGGACGGCGTCTGTCCAGTTGATGATCAATTAGTGTGACCCGCGCCACGTCAGGAATCTGCGGCATATTCGCCATCCCGGCTGCGCCGGTCCAGGTATCAGTGGCATGATTGTCCGGCGGTCCGCGCGCTTCGGACTGGCATGCATACCAACGTCGCGGCCATGCAGCAACCACAGCCGGGAACATCACGCCGGCGTGGCGCGTTGCATCAAGCGACGGGGCAAACTGCCACACCGCGCCGAGTAATCCTTCGTCTAGCGCACTCTATCGCGCTCCGGGGGGTCCGCTGGACGAGCAAAGCTTGCATGACCAGAGCACCGAGCGCCTGAGCACGCGCTAACGACTCTGCACGAACTGAAGAGTTTGCTGGAAACAACTACGAGGGACTCGCACCGTGGCCACTGACGACCGCGGTTAGCAGGTTGAGGAGAGCTATTCATGTCTGAGGTACGCCGTCAAGCCGCCCTGATGCAACGGCCGAACTGGGGCTGGCAGGATGAAGCTGCGTGCCGGGGCCGTGAGGTCGTGCTCTTCTTCGGGCCCGACGGCGAGCGGCAGCCGGAGCGCGATATCCGGGAGCGCAAGGCTAAGGCAGTATGCAACGCTTGCCCGGTTCGCGCCGAATGCTTCACTTACGCCGTCAGCCGGCCGGAGAAGTACGGCACCTGGGGCGGCCTGAACGAGGACGAGCGGTCCTCGGAGCGTCGTCGCCGGATGCGCCGAGCCAACGCGGCCTGATCAGCCGCCGCCTGCATGGTCTGCGGAGACTGCCGGGCGCAGCGGCACAAGGAGTGCCCTGGCGGAACCTGGTGCGACTGCCAGCACCAGCCTCCCGCGCCAAGCCCGCAGAAGCCCGCCTGGGCTGGATCAGGCAGGGCTAGGCCGGTCTGACAGCTCCGGTGCGGGTACACCGGTCCTGATCCATGACACGGGCGTTGGCCGGGTGCCGAGCCGGAATACCGCTGCCCCGGCAATGGTTGTCGCGTCCGGCAGGGGCTCCGCTCCGGCGCAGGGACAGGAATCGTGACAGTGCGTGACGCCCGGTGGGCGGTGACGTGCAGTGATTGCCGGAACACCCGTTACGCACAGCGATTCTTGTGACTTGGGCGACAGAGCGTGCGTCGGCCAGCGTTTAGCCCTACTGTGGACGGGAATAGCTGCACATCAGCTAGATACTGCGCCAGCAGACGGGCGAGTAAGCTGCCGGACGAATGGACCGCCGCGAGGAGGAGCCCAGCGACATGGAGAGGCTAGCCGCCGAGGCAGCTGATGCACTGGCAGGGGCGCCAGCAGACGAGGTCATTGCGTGGGCGTCGAAGACATTCGGCCGCCGGATCTGCATCACCTCATCGATGAGTGACGCCGTGCTGGTGAACCTTGTGTCCAAGCACATGTCCGGCATCGACGTGCTGTTCCTCGACACGGGTTACCACTTCCCCGAGACGCTGGGTACCCGCGATGCCGTCTCGGCGGTATACCCGGTCAACGTGATCAACGTGACTCCGCCGACCACGGTGCAGGAGCAAGACACAGAACTTGGGCCGCGGCTCTACAGCCGCAACCCTGACTTGTGCTGCTATCTGCGCAAGGTCGTCCCGCTCGAGGAGGCACTCGGCCCCTACGACGCCTGGTTCACCGGCGTGCGCAGGGAGGAAACCGAAGCCCGCAGCGACACCAGGGTCGTGCAGTGGGACGCCAGGCGCGAGATGATCAAGGTCAATCCGATCGTCGAGTGGACCCAGGAGCAGGTCGACGAGTACATCGCCGCTAACGGCATCCTCGTCAACCCGTTGCTCTACGACGGCTACCCGTCGATCGGCTGCCGCACCTGCACCGCCCGCGTTGCCGACGGAGCCGACCCGCGCAGCGGCCGGTGGGCTGGCACCTCCAAGAGCGAGTGCGGCATCCACACCTAAGGCACGGCCCGCGCGCTGCCGCGCCTCGCCGCGTTCACGCCAGGGAGCGTCGCTAGATGACTACTGCCGGGCGGCACGTGACCCATGAAGTGCTGAACCAGGTACCAGCGCTGGCCGACTACGACGTGGGCCAGGATGCCGCGCTGGTGGCTGCGCTGCACCGCGAAGGCGGCGGCTGGGCCGAGGCCGAGGTGCACGAGCTCGGCCTGCTGGCAGGCGCCGCCAGCACACAGGAACAGGCCCGGCTGGCGAACGTGCACAAGCCCGCGCTGCGCACCCACGACGCCCGCGGCAACCGGATCGACGAGGTCGACTTCCATCCGTCCTGGCACCAGCTCATGACGACGGCCGTCAGTCACGGCCTGCACGCCACCGCCTGGACCGACGCCCGGCCCGGCGCCCATGCGGCCAGGGCCGCCAAGTTCTTCGTCTGGACCCAGGCCGAGGCTGGCCACGGCTGCCCGGTCTCGATGACCTATGCCTGCGTGCCCGCGCTGCGCCACGCACCGCAGTTGGCAGCCAGCTACGAGCCGCTGCTGACCGCGCCGGTCTACGATCCTGGACTGCGCGCGCCAGCCGGCAAGTCGGGACTGCTGGCCGGCATGGCCATGACAGAAAAGCAAGGCGGCTCTGATGTCCGGGCCAACACCACCAGGGCCGAGCCAGACGGGGCTGGCGGTTATCTGCTGACCGGGCACAAGTGGTTCTGCTCGGCTCCGATGTGCGATCTGTTCCTGGTCCTGGCGCAGGCCCCGGAAGGACTTTCCTGCTTTCTGCTGCCACGCGTACTGCCCGACGGCAGCCGGAACGGCATGTACATCCAGCGGCTGAAGGACAAGCTAGGGAACTCCTCCAACGCCTCGAGCGAAGTCGAATACGACCACGCCGTCGCCTGGCTCGTCGGCGAGCCGGGCCGGGGCGTCGCGACGATCATCAACATGGTCAGCGCGACCCGGCTCGACTGCGTGCTCGGCAGCGCCGCGGCGATGCGCCAGGCCAGTGTCACCGCGGCGCACTACGCGCGCACCCGCCGGTCGTTCGGCGCGGCGCTCATCGAGCACGCCGCGATGGCACCTGTCATCGCCGATCTCACTGCGGAGTCCGAGGCGGCGACGCTGCTGGCCATGCGCCTGGCCGGAGCCGCCGACCAGGCAGCTCGCGGCGATGCCGCGGCCGCGGCCTTGCTCCGGGTGGCGCTCCCGGCAGCCAAGTACTGGGTGTGCAAGCGCACTCCGGCCGTGACCGGCGAGGCGCTGGAGTGCCTGGGCGGCAACGGCTACGTCGAGGACTATTCCCCGTTGCCACGGCTGCTCAGGGACTCACCGCTGAACTCGATATGGGAAGGCTCGGGCAACGTCACCGCGCTCGACGTGCTGCGCGCGCTATCCAGGTCGCCGGACTCGGCCGATGCGCTGCTGGCCGAAATCGACCAGGCGGCGGCCGACCCGCGGGTAGCCGCGGCCGCCGGACGGCTGCGGCAGGCACTGAAGGAGGCGGCGAGCGACGGTCCTGCCGCTCAGCGGCACGCGCGGCGGCTGGCCGGCCAGATCGCCGTCACCTTGCAGGCGGCCCTGCTGGCCAGGTACTCCCCGCA
This sequence comes from uncultured Actinomycetota bacterium, assembly GCA_963767215.1. Lineage (GTDB taxonomy): Bacteria > Actinomycetota > Actinomycetes > Streptosporangiales > Streptosporangiaceae > JAJYUU01. The sequence goes on along the minus strand of CAVYDE010000008.1, from coordinate 385,729 downwards.
GGCCGTCGCGGACGCGTTCCTGGTGACCAGGCTCGGCAGCGACGGCGCCGCCGGCACTGTCGCCGGTCCGGCCGCCCCGTTCGGCAGCTTGCCCGACGGACTCGACCTGGCCGCGATTCTCGGCCGGTCCGCGGTCAGCCCCGGCCAGGACCGCAGGCCGGACAATAGCCAGGACCATTCTGTCTCCGCCGGCAGGTAGGGTCAGCGGATGCAGATCTGGCCGGGAGCCGCCTATCCGCTTGGTGCCACCTGGGATGGGTCGGGCACTAATTTCGCCTTGTTCTCCGAGGTCGCCGAGCGCGTTCAGTTGTGCCTGTTCGACGCCGAGGGCAGCGAGACGCGGCTGGACCTGACCGAGGTCGACGGCTTCGTGTGGCATTGCCATCTGCCGGGAGTCGGGCCTGGACAGCGCTATGCCTACCGGGTGACCGGACCCTACGCGCCGCGGCAGGGGCATCGCTGCAACGCGGCCAAGCTGCTGCTCGACCCGTACGGCAAGGCGGTCGAGGGCAACGTTCAGTGGGATCAGGCGCTCTTCGACTACAAGCTCGGCGACCCGGCGACGCCGAACAACGATGACAGCGCGCCGTATATGCCGCGCAACGTGGTGATCAACCCGTATTTCGACTGGACCGGCGACCGGCAGCCCCGTACTCCCTACCACGAGACCGTCATCTACGAGGCCCACGTGCGCGGGCTGACGATGCGCCATCCGCAGGTACCGCCCGAGCTGCGCGGCAGCTACTCCGGCCTGGCCTCGCCGGCGGTCATCGATCATCTGACCAGGCTCGGCATCACCGCTATCGAGCTGATGCCGGTACACCAGTCGGTGCCGGAGGAACAGCTGTCCAGGCGCGGCCTGACAAACTACTGGGGCTACAACACGATCGGCTTCCTGGCCCCGCACAACGGCTACTCCGGCTCGGCTGAACCGCACGGCCACGTCGCGGAGTTCAAGGCCATGGTCAAGGCGCTGCACGCGGCGGGCATCGAGGTCATCCTCGACGTCGTCTACAACCACACCGCCGAGTCCGGGGCATTCGGGCCGACGCTGTCCTTCCGCGGCATCGACAACGCCGCCTACTACCGCCTGGACGACAACGATCCTTCTGTCTACCTGGACTACACCGGCTGCGGCAACAGCCTCAATGCACGGCACCCGCACTCGCTGCAGCTGATCATGGACTCACTCCGGTACTGGATCCTGGAGATGCACGTCGACGGTTTCCGGTTCGACCTCGCGTCCGCGCTGGCCCGCGAACTGCACGAGGTGGACCGGCTGTCGGCGTTCTTCGAACTCGTCCAGCAGGACCCGATCGTGTCGCAGGTCAAGCTCATCGCCGAGCCGTGGGACGTCGGTGACGGCGGTTATCAGGTCGGCAAGTTTCCGCCGCTGTGGACCGAGTGGAACGGCAAGTATCGCGACACTGTCCGTGACTTCTGGCGCGGGCAGCCCGCCACCATGCCAGAGTTCGCTTCCCGGCTCAGCGGCTCGAGCGACCTGTATGAGACCAGCGCCAGGCGCCCCGTCGCCTCAGTGAACTTCGTCACCTGCCACGACGGCTTCACGATGGCCGACCTGGTCAGTTATGACGGCAAGCACAACCAGGCCAACGGGGACGGCAACAACGACGGCACCAACGACAACCGGTCATGGAACTGCGGGACCGAAGGACCGACGCTGGACCCTGCCATCAACGAGCTGCGGAACCGGCAGGTGCGTAACTTCCTGGTCACGATCTTGTGCTCGCAGGGAGTGCCGATGCTGCTGGCCGGGGATGAGCTCGGCCGCAGCCAGCAGGGCAACAACAATGCCTACTGCCAGGACAACGAGATCTCCTGGGTGGACTGGGACGCCGCAGCGGGCGACAGCAGCCTGCTCGACTTCACCTGCCAGTTGATCGCGCTGCGCCGCGAGCACCCGGTCTTCCGCCGCCGCAGGTTCTTCAGCGGCCAGCAGGCTGGCCCGGCTGGCACCCCCGGCGCGGGCGTGCGTGACATCAGCTGGCTAACCCCCGCGGGCAAGCAGATGACGGTCGACGACTGGACTAGCGGTTATGCACGGTCAATGGCGGTGCTGCTGAATGGCGACGCGATTACCGAGCCAGGACCGCGAGGCGAGGCCATTGCCGATGACAGTTTCCTGCTGCTGTTCAACGCCCATGATCAGCCGGTGTCCTTTGTCTTGCCGGGAGCCGAGCTCGCCGGTGGCTGGCAACTCGTTGTTGACACGTCCAGCCCGATGGAGCACGTCCCGGCCACCGCCGGCGCCGCGGGCGGCCGGGTCATCCCGGCAGCAGAGCCCGCCGCCGGGTCGGCGGCACCACGGCTCGAACCGGCCAGCAGTCGTGCAGTCGCGGGCCGGACGGTCGTTGTGCTGCGCGCGCTGGACAGCTGACCGCGCAGTCCCGGCCGGACTAGTCAGCCTGCCGCCGACCGACCGAACGACGGCAATTCACCATTGTTCCGCCATTTCGCCATACATCTTGATCCTCATCGCGTCCGAGGTGGCCCGCCGCCGCGCCGCCTGAGCTATCTGATTGACTCTGGCCGTGCGCCAGATCTATCCGGTCCAGGGTCAGGATCTGCCGATACCCACCGACCCGATGCCCGGCCAGCTGCCGCCGGCCGTGGCGGAGCTAGCCAGCCTTTACCGGAACGTGGCCGACAGGCACCCGGCCGGACGACCCTGGCTGCGCGCGAACATGGTGGCCAGTACCGACGGCTCCGGCGCGCTCGCGGGCCGGTCAGGTGGCCTGTCAGGACCGGGTGATCGGATGATCTTCAACGTACTGCGCAGCCTGGCCGACGTGATCCTGGTCGGCGCCGGCACGGCCAGAACCGAGCGCTACCGGCCGGCCAGCGCGAGCCACCTGTGGGCGCAGCTACGACCCAAAGACGCGCCGCCGCCGCCCATTGCCGTCGTGACGACGAGCCTGAACCTGGCCGACTGCGACCAGCTGCTCGGCGTTCCGGCCTGCCCGTCGCAGACCATCGTGATCACTACCACGGCGGCTCCTGCCGCGCGCAAGACGGCTCTGGCGGGACACGCGAGAATCATTGAGGCCGGCGACAGGACGGTGGACATCGGCGCTGCTATCAGCGCGCTGGCTGACCTCGGGCACGCCAGCATCCTGACCGAAGGCGGTCCCACGCTGCTCGGCCAGCTCGCCGACACCGGCCTGCTAGACGAGCTGTGCCTGACCATCAGCCCGATCCTGGCGACCGCGCCGGCCTGCCGGATCGTGGCACGGCACGACAGTCGTACGGGCGGCACGCAAGCCGCCGGGGCCACCGTCAGCCCGCTCGCACTCGCGCACGTGCTGACCGACGAAAGCTTCCTGTTCAGTCGCTACCTGCGCGAGGGCCCGGTAGCAGACGCACAAGGTTAGGAGTTCGCTATGCCGCTGCACGCCAAGGTCGACGAGGCTCACGGGCCCGCCCAGCTCGACGTCAACCCGCTGTACTGCGAGATCGAGCACGCGGTCCCCCGGCACCAGCTGCCGGCCCACGCCATGCCGCCGGACATCGCCCTGCAACTGATCAGGGATGAGCTGATCCTGGACGGCAACGCCAGGCTCAACCTGGCCACGTTCGTCACGACCTGGATGGAGCCGCAGGCCGAGCAGCTCATGGGAGAGTGCCTCAGCAAGAACATGATCGACAAGGACGAGTACCCGCAGACCGCCGAGCTGGAACGGCGCTGCGTCAACATCCTTGCCCACCTGTGGCACGCGCCCGCCGCCAGCCCGTCGGCCGCCTCGGGTGACGCGGCCGGCGGTACCGGCACCGGCGATCCTGGCGGTGCCACCGGGTGCTCCACGACCGGCTCCAGCGAGGCCTGCATGCTCGGCGGGCTCGCGCTGCTGTGGCGCTGGCGCGAGCGTGCCAAGGCCGCGACCGGCCGCGCAGACGGCGCCAAGCCCAATCTGGTGATGGGCGCGAACGTCCAGGTCTGCTGGGAGAAATTCTGCCGGTACTGGGGCGTCGAGCCGAGGCTCGTGCCGATGGAGCCAGGCCGGCTGCACCTGACCGGCCCCGAGGCCGCCAGCCGCTGCGACGAGAACACCATCGGCGTGGTCGCGGTGCTCGGCTCCACTATGGACGGCAGCTACGAACCGGTGGCCGAGATCGCCGCCGACCTGGATGCGCTGCAGCGCACGGCCGGCCTCGACATCCCGATTCACGTGGACGGTGCGTCTGGCGGTTTCGTCGCCCCGTTCCTGGCACCCGACCTGGAGTGGGATTTCCGCGTCCCGCGGGTCGCCTCGATCAACACCTCGGGGCACAAATTCGGCCTGGTCTACCCCGGCGTCGGCTGGATCGTCTGGCGCGAGTCGGCGGCCCTGCCAGATGACCTGATATTCCGTGTCAATTACCTGGGCGGAGAGATGCCGACCTTCGCCCTGAACTTCTCCCGGCCGGGCTCGCAAGTCGCGGCGCAGTACTACAACTTCTTGCGGCTGGGCTTCGACGGCTACCGCCAGGTCCAGTCCGCCTGTCAGCAGATAGCCGCGTACCTCGCCGCCGAGATCGCCGCGATGGGCCCGTTCGAGCTGCTGTCGGACGGCACCGACCTGCCAGTGCTGGCCTTCAAGCTGGCCGACCCCGGCGCGGCCACCTATACCGTCTTCGATATCTCAGAACGGCTCCGGCAGCGTGGCTGGCTGGTGCCTGCCTACACCTTCCCTGAAAACATGCAGGACACCGCGGTGCTGCGGATCGTGGTGCGCAACGGCTTTTCCAGAGACCTGGCCGGCCTGCTGCTCGCTGACCTCAAGGTCCAGGTCGACGCGCTGGAAGCAGCGCCGCAGCCGCCGGTACCGCTGATGCCAGCAGGCCACCGTAGCTCGTTCGCCCACTAGCGCCCGCCCGGTATCGGGGCGGCCTGCCGGGCGGCCGGGCGGCCGGCGCAGCCGCCGTGGAATCATCGACCGCATGGCCAACGCTGATATCGCGGTGTTCATCGAATCGGGCAGCAAGCGGGTCTTTGCCTCCGCGCTGGACTGGCCGGGCTGGGCCCGCAGCGCCAGGACGCTGGAGTTGGCGCTCGACGCGCTCGCCGACTACCTGCCGAGGTACGCGGTGATCACCGAGTTGGCCGGTCTCGAGCCTCCGGACGGCACGCTGACCGTGACGCAGCGGCATGACGGCATCGCCAGGAATGCCGACTTCGGCGCGCTGGGCGAAGTGGCTGCGTCCGAGCACAGGCCACTGCCCGCCACTGAGGGCGCGCGACTGGCGCTCTTGCTGGCTGCGGCCTGGACCGCGTTCGACGAGACCGCGGCCAGCGCCCCTGCCGAACTCCGCAAAGGCCCGCGCGGCGGCGGCCGGGACACCGAGAAGATCGTCCATCACGTCGTCGACTGTGAAGTGGCCTACGCACGCAAGCTGGGGCTCGCGCTGCCGAAAGAAGCTCGCGGCGGCGCGGACGCGACAGCCGACTTGCGCGCGCTCATCACCGCGGGACTGCGCGACGCGGCCAGCCTTGTCATTCCGTCCAAGGGCTGGCCGCCCCGGTACGCAGCCAGGCGGATCGCGTGGCACGTGCTGGACCACCTGTGGGAGATCCAGGACAAGAGCGAGCCGGCCTGACCGGCGCGCGCCTGGCACACCGACTCGGACACGCAGGTCTGGCCACACCGGCCCGGCAGAGCCGGGCCGGCGATGCCTGATCAGGCGCCCTTGCGGAGCCGGTCAAGCGCCTCGGCGAGGATCGCGGCGCCGTCGGTATCGTTGCGGCGCTCCTTCACATAAGCCAGGTGCGTCTTGTACGGCTCGGCGTGCGGCGGTGCGGGCGGATTGGCCTCGTCCTGGCCAGCGGGCAGGCCACAGCGCGGGCAGTCCCAGAACTCGGGCACAGCCGCGTCGCTGGCAAAGCTCGGGATCGTCTCGTGCCGGTTGCAGCACCAGAAGGAGACGCGAACTCGCGGTGCCGCCTCGCCACGCTCAGCCTCACCCATCGGCCCGGCCCCGACCCGGCTGCCGCGAATGGCGTTACCACTACTCACTGGTCACCCCTTGCTCATGACGTGCAAGTCCCGCGGCCGACGTGGCGGCGGGACGACCTACACTCACTTGTCCAGGATCCCCAGGACGACGATGCTGATGAACCAGATGACGCCGGTGAAGATCGTGATCCTGTCCAGGTTCCGCTCAACCACTGAGGAAGAGCCGAGCGAGGAGGAAATGCCGCCGCCGAAAAGGTCGGACAGGCCGCCGCCTTTGCCCTTGTGCAGCAGCACGAGCAGGACCATCAGCAGGCTTGTGATGATCAAGATCACGGAGAATGCGACAGTCACTGCGTTTTCTCGTCTCTCCTGGCGCGGACGACTCGTCGTCTGGGACCTGTGGAATCAGGCGGCCTTACCCTCATTACGATACCGGCAGATTCTGACGAACTCACCGGCATCCAGGCTAGCGCCGCCGACCAGAGCCCCGTCGACATCCGGCTCGGCCATGATCGCTGGCATGTTGTCTGATTTCACTGACCCGCCATACAGGATACGCACGCCGTTGGCGGTTGCGTCCCCGTGACTGCCGGAAATCCGGTTCCTGATGGCCAGGCAGACCTCCTGGGCGTCGGCCGGAGTAGCGACCTCACCCGTCCCTATCGCCCAAACCGGCTCATACGCCACGACGATCTTGGCCACCTGGTCGGCCACTAGACCCGCCAGGCTGCCGTCCAGCTGCCGCAGCACGTACTCCAGGTGGCCGCCGGCCTGGCGGACCTCCAGCGGCTCGCCGATGCAGACCAGCGGCGTGATCTCGCGGTCCAGCAATACCAGGACCTTGGCGTTGACCAGAGCGTCGTCCTCGTGGTGGTACTGCCGTCGCTCGGAGTGGCCGGCCAGCACGAATTGACAGCCGAGCTTGGCCAGCATCCGGGCCGAGACGTCGCCGGTGTAGGCGCCGTCTGCGTGCGGGGAGACGTCCTGCGCTCCGTACAGCAGCCGCAGCTTGTCCCCGTCGATCAGGGTCTGCACGCTCCGCAGCGCGGTGAACGGCGGCAGCACGGCGACATCGGCGGCCGCGAAATCCTTGGCGGTCAGGGAGAAGCCGAGCTTCTGGGTCAGCGCGATGGCCTCGAAGTGGTTGTTGTGCATCTTCCAGTTGCCGGCGATCAGCGGCTTTCTGGCTGCCCCGGCGGTCACGACGCGACCTCTTCGGCGGCTAGCGCGGCCAGGCCGGGCAATGTGGTGCCCTCCAGGTATTCCAGGCTGGCGCCGCCGCCGGTGGAGATGTGGCTGAACTTGTCCTCAGGCACGCCCAGCTTGCGGACCGCGGCGGCCGAGTCACCGCCGCCCACCACGGTCAGGCCTGGCAAGTCGGCGATGACTTGCGCGACGGCAAGCGTGCCCGCCGAGAATGCGGGGAACTCGAACACCCCGACCGGGCCGTTCCAGAACACCGTGGCCGCGTCGGCCAGGTTCTCCGCGTACAGCTTCCTGGTGGCCGGACCCATGTCCATGCCCTCCCGATCGGCCGGGAATTCGGCCGCCGGGTATACCTCGTGCGCGGCGTCCGGGCCGAAGTCGTCCGCCCCGACCAGATCGACAGGCAGCACCAGGGTGACCCCGCGGACTTCGGCGTCGGCCATCAGCTTGGCCACGTCGTCCAGCTTGTCGGCCTCCAGCAGCGACTTGCCGACCTCATAGCCCTTGGCGGCCAGGAAGGTATAGGACATGCCGCCGCCGATGAGGATCCGGTCAGCCTTGTCCAGCAGGTTGGCGATCACGGCCAGCTTGTCCGACGGCTTAGCGCCGCCGAGCACGACGACAAATGGCCGCGCCGGGTCTTGCGTCAGCCGCTCCAGCACAGCGACCTCGGCCTCGACCAGGCTGCCCGCCGCGTGCGGCAGCAGCGCGGGCAGGTCATAGACGCTGGCATGCTTGCGGTGCAGAGCGCCGAATCCGTCGGCAACGTAGAGGTCCGCCAGGCCCGCCAGCCGACCGGCGAGCTCGCCACGCTCAGCCGCGTCCTTGCTGGTCTCGCCAGGCTCGAACCTGATGTTCTCCAGCAGCGCCACGTCACCGTCGGCCAGTCCGGCCGCGACCTGCCTGGCAGAGTCGCCGGCCACGTCTTCAGCCAGCGGGACCGGCACGCCGAGCAAGGCGGACAGCCGCGCCGCGACCGGCGCCAGCGACGGGCCACCCGCCGCCCGGTCGGCGTAGGTATCCCCCTTCGGCCGCCCGAGGTGCGCGGTGATCAGCACCCTGGCGCCACGTTCCCGCAGGGTGTTAATGGTCGGGAGACTAGCCCTGATCCGGCCGTCGTCGGTAATGGCATCGCCGTCCATCGGCACGTTCAGGTCGGCGCGCAGCAGCACCACCCGGCCGGCTACCTCGAGCTCGTCCAGGCCCTTCACGACGGGTCCCGCGAGGTGGCGCCGGCCAGGTTCGAGCCGACGAGCGCGGCCAGGTCAGCCAGCCTGTTGGAGTAGCCCCACTCGTTGTCGTACCAGCCGATGACCTTGACCTGATCGCCTGACGCCATGGTCAGCAGGGAGTCGAACGTGCAGGAATACGGCGTCCCGACGATGTCGGAGCTCACGATCGGGTCGGCCGTGTAGTGCAGGTAGCCCTTGAGCGCGCCGTCGGCCGCGGCGCGGTAGGCCGCGTTGACCTGCTCGACGGTGACCTCGCGATCCAGCTGAACCACCAGGTCGGTCACCGAGCCGTCCATCACCGGGACCCGCATCGCGAGCCCGTCCAGCTTGCCGGTCAGCTCCGGCAGCACCAGTGCGGTTGCCTTCGCCGCGCCCGTGGTAGTCGGGATGATGTTCTGCGCGGCGGCCCTGGCCCGGCGCAGGTCGGAATGCGGGAAGTCGAGGATGACCTGGTCGTTGGTGTAGGCGTGGATGGTGGTCATCAGGCCCTTGCGGATGCCGAAGCTGTCGTTCAGCACCTTGGCCATCGGCGCCACGCAGTTGGTAGTGCACGAGGCGTTGGAGATGATGTGATGCCGCGCCGGATCGTAAGCGTCGTCGTTGACGCCCATCACGATCGTGATGTCCTCGCCCTTGGCAGGCGCGGAGATGATCACTTTGCGGGCGCCGCCTGCCAGGTGCTTCCCTGCGTCCTGTGCGCTGGTGAACCGGCCAGTGGACTCGATCACCACCTCGACGCCAAGCTCACCCCACGGCAACGCGGCAGGATCCCGCTCGGCCAGCATCTTGATCGAGTGCTGGCCGGCCCGGATGACGTCGCCGTCGGCGGTCACGTCCATGTCGAGCGTGCCCAGCAGCGTGTCGTATTTCAGCAGGTGCGCGCACGTGGCAAGGTCGCCCAGGTCGTTGGCCGCGACGATCTCGATATCACCGGCGCCGGCGTGTACGGCGCGCCAGAAGTTCCGCCCGATCCGGCCGAACCCGTTGATCCCCACCCGGACAGTCACTGCTGCTCCCTGAATCCGCACGTTTCTTGGTCGGGCATGCGTCGGCCGCAACCCGCGGTCGAAACCCTACCTGACATGCAGTGAGCAAGGCCGGCCGGCGACGGCCTGCCAGGCAATATGGCCAGCATGCGCCGATGAGGCACCTTGCGCCCATAGGCTGACTGCCGTCGTCGTTCCTGCCTAGTTAAGGTGATCAGCTTGATGTTCTTGGCGCTCAGGAAACTGTCGGCCCGCCCCGCGGGCACGCAGAGCACCAGCCTGGCCCTGCTCCTGGCGGTCGGCGTGGCGATTGCCGGCGCGGTCGTCTGGGGCCTGGTCGCCCGGCTGTTCGACCTCCAGCTGTCCCTGATCGGCGTGGCTATCGGCGCCGGCATCGGCTACGTCGTGGCCAGGTTCCGGCCAGGCCACCTGCCGACAATCGTGGCAGGGGTCATCATCGCCGTCCTCGGCTGCGCCCTCGGCAACTTCCTGGCGATCGTCTTCAGGCTGATGAGCGCCGGGTATGGCCTCGGTTTCATCCTGAGTCACCTGAACGCCGTGTTCAGCGGATACCCGCACGCCGTCGGCGGGCTCGGCTTCGTGTTCTGGGTCATCGCCGGAGTGGCCGCGTTCCGGGTGCCGTGGCAGAGCCAGCGCTTCGCCGCGCGGGCCGGCGCGGCGCCGCCGCCCGGTTACGGCACGCCGCCCGGCTACGGCACGCAGCCCGGCTACGGCACGCAGCCCGGCTACGGCACGCAGCCCGGCTACGGCACGCAGCCCGGCTACGGCACGCAGCCCGGCTACGGCACGCAGCCCGGCTACGGCACGCAGCCCGGTTACGGCACGGCTCCTGGCGCTCCCGCCGGTTACGGCGCGCAGCCCGGCGCTCCTGGCGGCTTCGGCACCGCCCCCGGCTCGGCCGCCGACGACACCGACCCCGGCATGCCGCAGTGACTTAGATGTAAATTCCTCCTCCGCCGGCGCTGCAGGAATTTACGCGATCATGGATTTGGCCGGGCTGAGTGAGGTGTCAGGGCACGAGCATGTCGGCTGTGAGGGTCGATTCGGTGCTCGGAACACCCAATTCCATCGCGCGGCGGTCGGCGAGCGCCAGCAGCCTGCGGATCCGCCCGGCGATCGCGTCCTTGGTCAGCGCGGGCTCGGCCAGCTGACCTAGTTCCTCGAGGCTGGCCTGGCGATGCTTGATCCGCAGCTCGCCAGCCACGATCAGATGGTCCGGTGCTTCCGGGCCGAGAATCTCCAGCGCCCGCTCCACCCGGGCACCAGCCGCAACGGCCGCGCGCGCACTGCGCCGCAGATTCGCGTCGTCAAAATTCGCCAGCCGGTTGGCGGTCGCCCTGACCTCGCGGCGGATCCGGCGCTCCTCCCAGGCCAGCACGCTGTCATGGGCGCCCAGCCTGGTCAGCAGTGCGCTGATAGCGTCGCCGTCCCTGACCACGACGCGGTCAATACCGCGGACGTCACGGGCCTTGGCGTGGATCTTAAGCCGTCGCGCGGCACCGACCATGGCCAGCGCAGCCTCGGGACCAGGGCAGGTCACCTCGAGCGACATGGACCGCCCTGGCTCGGTCAGGCAACCGTGCGCAAGGAAGGCGCCGCGCCAGGCGGCCTCGCAGTCGCACGTGGTCCCCGAGACGACTTGCCGCGGCAGGCCGCGGACAGGCCGGCCGTGGTTATCCACCAGCCCGGACTGCCTGGCCAGGCTTTCACCGTCGGCGGTCACCCGCACCAGGTAACGGTTGCCCTTGCGCAGCCCGCCGGGCGCCAGCACGACCAGTTCAGAAGAATGCCCGAAGACCTCGGCGATGTCCTTGCGCAGCCGCCGTGCCGCCGACCCTGTGTCAAGTTCGGCCTCCACGACGATCCGGCCGGCCGCAAGGTGCAGCCCGCCAGCGAACCGAAGGATCGTCGACACCTCGGCCTTGCGGCAGCATGGCTTCAGCACGCTCACCCTGCTGAGCTCGTCCTTGACCAGGCCCGTCAGCGCCATCGGTCTCACTCCCCCTCAAATATCTGCGCGAACGCGCCCGCCAGTCGCCGCGGATCGTGCCGCGCAGTTCCGTCGCCGACGGCTAGATCCGCCAGCACCAGCCGGGCGCCTAGCAGTCCTGCCGCCTTCTCCAACTCCGCGACCGAACCGCGCGCCGCAGTGCGATCGGCTAGCACGACGTCGACCGTCAGCTCGGGTGCGTGGTCCGCCAGGACCTCCAGGTGGGCATGCGGCGAAAACCCCTCGGTCTCACCGGGTTGAGGCGCCAGATTCAGCGCTACCAGCCTCCGCGCACTCGTCCCTATCAGCGCCGCGGCCAGCTCAGGAACCAGCAAGTGCGGTAGCACGCTGGTAAACCACGAGCCTGGCCCGAGCACCACCCAGTCCGCCGCACCGATTGCGTGCACAGCTTCAGGGCACGCAGGCGGGTCAGCGGGTATCAGTGATACCGACCGTACCCGTCCGGTTGTCGTCGCGCAGGCTACCTGGCCGTGAACGATGGTGACCTCGTCCGGCCTGTCCGGATCTGCCCCCTCAACTTCCGCCACCAGGTCAAGCGGAACCGACGACATTGGCAGCACGCGGCCGTGTGCGCCGAGCAGCAGGCCGACCCAGTCCAGGCCCTGGACAGTGTCGCCGAGCAGCTCCCAGAGCGCGACTATCAGCACATTGCCGACAGCATGCCCGCCCAGCCCGCCGCTATCTGACCCCGGCGCGTCCGCCATACCGCTCGCGCCATCGTCGCCGTGCCCGGCACTGCCGCCGAACCGGTGCTGGATCACCCGGCTCCAGGTAGTGCCCCAGGTGTCGTCGCCGCAGAGCGCGGCCAGCGCCATCCGCAGATCACCAGGCGGCAGCACGCCGAACTCCCTGCGCAGCCGCCCGCTCGACCCGCCGTCATCAGCAACGGTCACGATGGCGGTCAGGTCCCTGGTTACCCGGCGCAAGCCAGACAGCGAGGCATACAGTCCGTGACCGCCGCCGAGTGCCACCACGCTGCGCCGGGGTGGCCGGCCCTCAGGCTGCTGGCTGGCGACTCCGCCTGGCGGGGTCTCGCCCGTCATCAGCTACTCGCGCCCCAGGTCGCGATGGGTGACCTGGATGCCCGGCCAGGTGTGCGCCAGCCGCGCCGCCATCTCGTCGGCCATGACCACGCTGCGATGCTTGCCGCCGGTGCAGCCGACGGCTAGCAGCACGTAATGCCGGCCGGAGCTGTCATAGCCGGCCAGCGCGATCTCGACAGCCCGCACGAACGCATCGAGGAAATCGGAAGCGCCAGGCTGGCTCAACACGTATTTGATAACCGGTTCGTCCCGCCCGGTCTGCGGGGCCAGGTCGGCCACCCAGTGCGGATTGGGGAGGAACCTGCAATCGGCCACCATGTCTGCGTCCACCGGCAGTCCGTACTTGAAGCCGAAGGAGACAACGCTCACCCGCAGCGACATGTCGGTCTCGGTGGCGAACGCGTCCCGCATCCTGGACCGCAGCTCGTGCACGTTCAGCTCCGTGGTGTCCAGCACCAGGTCGGCCTCGGCCCGCATCCCTTGCAGCAGCTCGCGCTCGGCGACGATGCCGTCGACGACCCGGCCGCCCTCTTGCAGCGGATGCGGCCGGGAGACGCTGTCGAACCTGCGGACCAAGGTTTCGTCGGCGGCCTCCAGGAACACCACGTACGGGTGCACGCCGCGCGCGGTCAGGTCGCCGATGGCCGACTTGAGGTCGGTGGAAAAGGCCCTGCTGCGGATATCGACCACCGCAGCGAGCTTGGGCACCGCTCCCCGCGCGCGCCTCGCCAGGTCGGCCATCGTAGGCAGCAGGCCGGCCGGCAGGTTGTCGGCGACGAACCAGTCGAGGTCTTCCAGCGACTTGGCTGCCGTGCTCCTGCCTGCCCCCGACAGCCCGGTAATGATGACGATCTCTTGCTCGGTCGTCTCGTCCGCGTTCATGTTCCCGCCCCTGTCAGCCCCGCCCCTGTTGAGCCTGCCCCAGCCGGCTCCGCCTCCGCCGGTCCAGCCTCCGCCGGGCCGGCCTCTGCTGCGCCTTCCCCGGCGTGCAGGGCCCGATGAACCGCCTCGGCCGTGCGCGACCCGAAACCGGGCAGCGCTGCGATCTCCGCCACCGTCGCGGCACTCAGCTTGCGCACAGATCCGAACTGCCGCAGCAGCGTAGCTCTCCTCGCCCGGCCGAGACCCGGAATGGCATCGAGTTCGCTCACTGTTGCCGCAGCCGACCGCTTGGCCCGGTGATAGGTGATGGCGAACCGGTGCGCCTCATCGCGGATCCGCTGCAGCAAGTACAGGCCCTCGCTGCTGCGCGGCAGGATGACCGGCCCGTCCTCGCCCGGCAGCCACACTTCCTCGAGTCGCTTGGCCAGGCCGCACACGGCGACGTCGACGACGCCGAGCTCGTGCAGCGCGCGGACTGCGGCGGCGACCTGCGCCGGGCCGCCGTCGATGACCAGCAGGTTCGGCGGGTAAGCGAATTTGCGCCGGGCTTCCGGTTCGACCGCGAGCCCGGCGTCCGCGCTAGCCATCGGCTGCCCCTCGCTGCCGCCCGCCGTCCGCTCGTCCAGGTACCGCCTGAACCGCCTGGTGATGACCTCGTGGATAGCCGCGACGTCGTCGCTGCCGTCCACGCCCTTGATGGCAAACCGCCGGTACTCGGACTTGCGGGCCAGGCCGTCCTCGAACACGACCATGGACGCGACCACGTGCGTGCCCTGCAGGTTCGAGACGTCGTAGCTTTCGATTCGCAGCGGCGCCTCATCCAGCTGGAGCGATTCCTGGATCTCCGACAGCGCGACGCTTCGGGTGGTGAGGTCGCTGGCCCGCCGTGTCTTGTGCAGCGCCAGCGACTCGGCAGCATTCCTGGCGACCGTCTCCAGCAGTGCCTTCTTGTCGCCCCGCTGCGGCACCCGCAGGCTGACCCTGCTGCCGCGTCGTTCGGCCAGCCACTCCTCCACGGTCGCGGCATCGGGTGGCAACGCCGGCACCAGCACCTCGCGCGGGATCGCCGATCGCGGGGCTACGGCGTCGGTTGCGGCCGTGTCCTGCCTGCTGCGCCCATGGCCGCGGACAGGTTGGACGACTCGGCCCGCAGCCACCGGGTCGGAGTCGTAGACCTGACCGAGGAAATGCTCGACGAGTTCTTCCGTCGTCACGTCCTCGACCTTGTCGACGACCCAGCCGCGCTGGCCGCGGACCCGGCCGCCGCGCACATAGAAGACCTGAACAGCGGCCTCGAGCTGGTCTTCGGAGAGCGCGATCACATCGCAGTCTGTGCCGTCGGGCAGCACGACCGCTTGCTTCTCCAGTGCCCGCTGCAGCGCCTGGATGTCGTCCCGCAGCCGCGCCGCGCGCTCGTATTCCTCCGCAGCGGATGCCTCGCGCATCTGCGCTTCCAGCCGCCTGGTGAACTTGCCGGTCTGCCCGGCCATGAAATCGCAGAACTCCTCGGCCAGCGCCCGGTGCTCGGCAGCATCGATTTTGCCAACGCACGGCGCTGAGCACTTGTCGATGTACCCGAGCAGGCACGGCCTGCCGATCTGGCCGGCCCGCTTGAAAACCCCGGCCGAGCAGGTGCGGACAGGGAATACCCGAAGCAGGGTGTCGACAGTGTCCCTGATTGCCCAGGCATGCGAGTAAGGCCCGAAGTACCGGACGCCGCGGCGTTTGGCGCCGCGCATGACCTGAACCCTCGGAAACTCCTCGTCCATGAGCACGGCAAGGTAGGGATAGCTCTTGTCGTCGCGATAGCGGACATTGAACCTCGGGTCGAATTCCTTGATCCAGGAGTACTCCAGCTGGAGCGCCTCGACCTCGGTGCCGACCACCGTCCAGTCGACCCTGGCCGCAGCGAGCAGCATGGACTGGGTGCGCGGATGCAGGCCGACGAAATCGGAAAAGTAAGAGTTGAGCCTCGACCGCAGGCTCTTGGCCTTGCCGACGTAGACGACGCGGCCGCGCTCATCTCGGAACCGGTAGACGCCCGGCGATTCGGGAATCGAGCCGGGCGCCGGCCGGTAACTCGCCGGATCTGCCACAGGGCAACTCTATGCACTCACAGCGACAGTGCGCCCAGGCGTGGCGTGCCGCCAGGAATCCGATCCCGGTCACATATTCCTGAGCGTCAATTCCCCGCGGCAGAATGCGCAGCGCGCAGCAGGGTCAGCACTTCAGACTCCCGGTACCGGCGGTGCCCGCCAAGCGTTCGCACGGAGGTCAGCCGACCATCCCTCGCCCAGCGTGTCACTGTCTTCGGGTCAACCCTGAACATCGCGGCCACCTCTGCGGGCGTCAGCAGCCGTTCGGCATCAGGGACTGTCCTACCGCTCATCCGGACCGCCTCCTGCCTGTGCAAACGAACCCGCCCTGCGCAGAGCGGGCCTCGCCTGTTCACTCACTGTAGCGTCAATTTCCGATTAACCCGTATTCGCGCGATAACGCGCTGACGTTACCTGCGTGCTCAAGATGTATCCGCGGAACCTGAAGCAAGGCTGAGGGCGATTTACTCGAGTCAGCGCCCTATTGCCTGGACAAATACGTCATAGTGGTAGATCACTGCATAGATGTTCAATTCCAAGGATGCCTGCGGAGGGGTGGGCGGCGGCCGAAGCCACCGCGAGACGGTCAGACGGCGGGCTGCCGGCCCTGGTTGTCGAGGTGGCAGCGGGCGGTCAGGCGTCAGGGTCGACTTCGGGGTGCGTGAACCGCACGGGCTTGCCCAGCGACCGGGCATAGGCGATTTCGGCTCGGGTGCTGTCTCCGATGTAGTCGCCGACTACGAGCACCTCATCAGCGAGCCGGATCTTCGCCCGGTGCAGATCGTCGAGGCGAACCTTCAGTGCCTCGGCCTCGACAGGATCGGACCAGAGTTCGTGCGGCGACTTCATGTCACAGCCCGGTTTGACAACAATCTTTCCGGCTTTGGTCTCCCGCAGATCGGCCTCGTTCATCTCGGTCATGAACCGGGTGGAGCCGCAGATCACGACGATACGCGGGAGGCCCAACAGCTTCTTCGCGTCGGCGAGCTTCTCCTCGGGGGTGAGCAGTTGCGGGTATGACACTGGTTCCTCCTGGCGGTGTGGTCCAAGGGGTGCCTGCGGAGACGAGAACGAGGGTGACCAAGATCGTTTTGTGACGAACGACGTGGACACCCTCGCGGCAGCACTCTATGCGACGACCGACGACATGCTGAAGGAGCATCCGACCTGGCGCCGTGGCGCCCGCCGGTCGGCATTACGCCCCGCCTGAGCGATGCCGGACTGGTCACCCTCGCCACGACGCAGGCCATCCTCGGCTACACCTCCGAGGCCAAATGGCTCCGCCATGCCCGTGCCCACCTGTGCCACCTCTTCCCGTACCTGGCCCAGCAGCCCGGCTACAACATGCGGCTGCGCAAGGCAGCCGGTCTGACGCGAAGCGTCAACCGGATCCTGGCCACCACCACCTCGGTGTGGGCGACGACGTATGGGTCGTGGACTCCACCCCGGTGGAATGCGCCCGCCGGACTACGACGAGAGTTCAGCCCGGCGCGACCACCAGGCCTCGGCGGCGGTCATTGCGCTCTCGGCCTCCTGGATGCCGTCGCCCACGAGCCCTGCGGTGGCAGCCCAGTGCAGGGGTATAAGAGCTACAGCCCCGGGGAGCCAACGGTGCTCGTCGCGAGTCAGCGGTTCCGGAGCCGTGCCTTCGTAGGCGTCGACCAGTCGTCGCGGCTCGAGCAATTCGCCGCGCTGTGCGACTTGGTGCAGGCTGCCCGCGATGTCGTACAGCCGCTCCCTGACCCTCGCAAAATCCAGGTCGAAGGTGGCCCATGAGCCGTCTGACAGTTCTCCTGCGTTGCCCAATTTGTAGTCCCCGTGAATCGGAGCGCATGGCAGTTCGACCTCCTTCCGGAGCTTGGAGAGCTCGCCAGTCAGCTGGCGCATCCGATGCACGACCGGCTCGCTGCGGGGTCCGAGCCTGCGGCGTGTGAAGCCGACCGAGTAACGCAGCTGGCCGAAGGTTCTGTGGTCGTCGAGGGGTTCGGGCGGGCTGGGCTCCCACACTGCTTTGAGCGCAGTGTGAACGCGTCCGAGCTCCTCGAATAGGCGGACGTAGGAGTCCTCGTCCGCCCGTGGCTGGACGTGATCGATGAACTCCTCAATCTCAGCCCAACGATCAGCGACCCTCAGGAGGTCGCAGCCGGAAATCCGAATCGGCCGAGCGACGCGGACTTGCGTCCGCTGGAGCCGCTCCCGCAGGCGCCGCAGTCCCGCTACCCGGCCGCGGCGGACCCAGGGCCTATGAACCCGGAGGACAACCGGCGGCTCAGCGTCTATCCGCACGTTGAGGTTGAACCCACCGCCAATGTCTGCCCATCCGGCCCCGCGCGCGACGCGGTCGATCAGCGCCGCGACGGCCGGGTCATCTGGACTGGCTCTAGGTCCGAACCAGCGCGGCAAGGCAGGGGGAGATGTCGAAGCTTCGATTCCGGTCATGGCAATGGCCTACCAGCGCATCCGAGGAAGGGTCCGCCGCGAGCCCCCTGACCGCCGCGATCTGGCACAACGACGCCACCGGGCAAACCGTCCTACGCTCACTGATCGCCTACGATCACTGACCCCTCGGAATAAATCATCTAGCGGCCGAGTCGGCAGCGCCAGGGCCTGACCGGCGGGGTAGCGTCCGGGTGTGGAACATACCCGACTCGGCCGGACCGGCCTGCAGGTGTCACGACTGTGCCTGGGCACCATGACCTTCGGCTTGCAATGCGACGAGCAAACCTCGGTGGCCATCCTCGACCGGGCCGCCGAGGGCGGCATTGATTTCCTGGACACCTCTGATGCTTACCCGCTCGGCGGGGACCTGAGCACCAGGGGCACCACCGAGGAGATACTCGGGCGCTGGCTGCGCGGCCGCCGGGACAGGTTCGTGCTGGCCACCAAATGCTTCGCGCCGACCGGGCCAGCGCCCTTCGACGCCGGCAATTCGCGCAAGCACATCATGTCCGCAGTCGAGGCATCACTGCGCCGGCTGCAGACCGACTACATCGACCTGTATCAGCTGCACGGGTACGATCCGCACACTCCGATCGACGAGACCCTGGGCGCCCTCGACGACCTCGTGCACCAGGGCAAGGTCCGGTACCTCGGCTGCTCCAACTTCCTCACCTACCAGCTAGTCCGCGCGGTCGGCCGGACCGAGACGCTCAGACTCGCCCGCCTGGATTGCGTGCAGCCGCGCTACAACCTGCTGTTCCGCCAGATCGAGCGGGAGATGCTGCCGTACTGCGGCGAGGAAGGCATCGGCGTGATTCCCTACAACCCGATCGCCGGCGGGCTACTGTCCGGCAAGCATTCTCGTGCCAACCCGCCAGCCGACGGCACCAGATTCACCCTGGGCAACGCCGCGCAGAATTACCAGGACCGCTACTGGCACGACCGCGAGTTCGAGACCGTGGCCGCGCTGAGTCAGCTGGCCGAGCAGGCTGGCCTCGGCCTGGTGACCATGTCGGTGGCCTGGGTGCTGGCGCACCGGGCGGTAACCGCTCCCATCGTCGGCGCGAGCACGCCCGATCAGCTCGGCGCCAGCCTGGCCGCCGCGGACTGCGTGCTGGACAACGACCTCAAGAGGCAGCTCGACGAGCTGACGCACGAGTACCGCATGGGTGATGCACCCAGGTAGCAGTCCCGCGCGAGCCGCCTCGGTACGCCCGGCCAGGCCGGCGTCGCTTTATGCCTGGGCAGCGTGCGCGTACTCAGCCGGGGCGAACAGCACCAGGACAGCCAGGTCCTCGGTAACGCCGGTGAACCTGTGCTGTTCACCGGCGGGCACGTAGACCACCGAGCCTGGCCGGACCTCGACGCTCTCGCCGCCCGCCTCTAGCCTGGCCCGCCCGGCCGTAACGACGTAGATCTCGTCTTCGGTATGCGGCGACTGCCCGTCGGCCCGGCCAGCCGGGATCGAGTACGTTCCGACGCTGAGATCCGGCACCCGCAGGTGCTCCGCCCAGTGCACGTCCTCGCCGGCCTGCGGCTCGGTGAAATCGCCTGCTCCCACTATGACTTTCACGTGCTCCCCGCTTCCGGCTGAGGTTCGCGCCACATCAGCCACAGAGTCGGGCCGCCGTCGGGCACCGTCACCTCCTGCGTGACCCGGAAACCGTGCCGCTCGTAGAACGGCACGTTGCTTTCCTTGCTCGACTCCAGGTACGCGGCCTGCCGCTCCGCATCACAACGAGCCAGCCGGGACTTCATCAGCGCGCCGCCGACACCGGTGCCCTGCGCCGGCGGGTCGGTGCCGATGCCGGACAAGTACCAGTGCGGCCGGTGCGGATGGCAGCGCAAGATGGCGTTGTAGGTGGTGCTGGCGACGCCCATCCTGGACCCGAGAGCCAGCGCGTATCTGGGCAATGTCCGCAGCTGCTGCCAGACCGACGGCCGCCACGCTCCCGGCGGCACCCAGATGGCGCTGCCGAGTACCTCCTGGCCGTCGACCACGATCTCGGTCCCAGCGTGCCGCAGGCTCACCTCTCGGTAGGAGACCGCGAAGAATTTCGGCAGCTGCCGGCGCCGCATCTGGTCGTCGGGGAACAGCCAGCGCATCACGGGGTCGTCGTCGAAGGCCCTGACCATGGTGGCAACCGTGGGCGCCAGCTCAGCTCGGGTGAAAGCGCGGACGGTGCGGGATGCGCCGGGAGCTTGGGCCACCTGGCGAGGCTATCAGCGGACCCATGTCTGCGCCGCTGGCCAGCGGCTGCCGGATCGCGCCGCTCAGTCCTGCGTCAGGATCACTTCCAGGGTGCGCGGGCCGTGCACGCCCTCGACCCGCTCCAGCTCGATGTCGCTGGTCGCGGACGGCCCGCTGATCCAGGTCAGCGGCCGCTCCGCCGCGGTCGCCAGCCTGGCCACCGCCTCCGGTACCAGCTGCACGACCTGGCTGGCCGCCACGATGCACAAGTGGTAGTCCGGCACCAGGGAGATGGCTCGCCGGCCCTGGCCCGGCGACCCGTCGAGCACGATCGTGCCGGTCTCGGCGATCGCGACGGCGGCGCGGGTGACGACACCGTCGAAGCCATCGAGCTCCGCCGCCGTGAGCTGATCGTCCACGGTGACCTCGACCGACGCCGGCAGCTTCAGCCGCAGGCCGGGTGGCACGACGATGCGCCGCGCGCCGCGCCCGGCCAGCGCGTCCGCGACCGCGGCCTCCAGTGCCGCCTCGGCGACCCGCCGCACCTGTGCGCGGTAGTCGACGAGCGGCCTGCCAGCAGGTCGAGCAGTTCAGGCCCTGGTTTCGTGCCGTGCACCCGGTAGGCCGGCCCGCCCTCGGCCGCGTCCGGCACGCGATGCCCTGCCGCGCCGGCGGTAGCGGGACCGTTCGCGCCGGGCGCCGCGGCGCCGCCGCCGCGGCCGGTTGACGAGCGTCCGCGCCGCCGGTCCGCAGCGCCACGCCGATCCGGCGCAGAACCTCGTCCCTGGCGGCTTCCGACGGCCGCCCGGCCAGGCCGGACCCGGCATCAGGACCGCCGGTCACTGCGGTTCCTGGTGCTCGCTGTGCCACCACTGCCGGAACGTCTGCGCGGCCGGGACCGGTGCGTCCCTGGCCGCGGTCCAGGCTGCCAGCGGCGGCGGCAGTGAGCTGATGGTGCCCTTGCGGCCGAGCAGCCGCCCGGCCCGGCCGGCCCGCTGCACCGCGGCGAACCGGCGCGGCGAGGTCATCACCCAGCTCGCCGCCGCCATCGTGATGGCCTCGGCCGACGGCAGCCGGCGAGCGGAGCGGACTTCCTCAACGTGCCTGGCTCGCAGGTGCACCAGCATCGACGGAATATCGATCTTCACCGGGCAGGCGTCGTAGCAGGCGCCGCACAACGAAGAGGCATACGGGAGTGAGGCGTTGTCCTCGATCCCGGTGAGCTGCGGTGACAACACCGCGCCGATCGGGCCCGGGTACACAGATCCGTACGCGTGGCCGCCGGTCCGCTCGTACACCGGACAGACGTTCAGGCAGGCGGAGCATCGGATGCAGTGCAGTGCTTCCCGCCCGGCCGGGTCGGCCAGCGCCGCGGTCCGGCCGTTGTCCAGCAGTACCAGGTGGAACGACTGCGGCCCGTCGCCTGGCGTCACGCCCGTCCAGAACGAGGTGTAGGGGTTCATCCGCTCGCCGGTCGACGACCGCGGCAGCAACTGCAGGAACACGCCGAGGTCGGCCCAGGTCGGGATGACCTTCTCAATGCCCATGACGGTGATCAGCGTCTGCGGCAAGGTCAGGCACATCCGCCCGTTGCCCTCGGACTCCACCACGCACAGCGTGCCGGTGTCCGCGACGGCGAAGTTGGCGCCGCTGATCCCGACTGTCGCCGACAGGAATTGCCGCCGCAGGTGCGTTCTGGCGGCCTCGGCCAGCGCGGCGGGCTCGTCGGACAGGGCCGGATCCGCGTCGCTCATCTCGCGCCGGAAGATGTCGCGGATCTCGGTGCGGTTGCGGTGGATAGCGGGCACCAGGATGTGCGAAGGCCGGTCGCGGCCGAGCTGCACGATCAGCTCGGCCAGGTCGGTCTCGTATGCCGCGATCCCGGCCAGCGCCAGCGCGTCGTTCAGGCCGATCTCGTCGGTGACCATGGACTTGACCTTGACCACCTCGGTGGCGCCCGCCGCCTGGACGAGCCCGGTCACTATCTGGTTCGCCTCGATCGCGTCCCTGGCCCAGTGCACCACGCCGCCGCGCGCGATGACCTGCCTCTCCAGCTGCTGCAGGTACCGGTCAAGGCCGGCCATGGTCCGCGCCTTGATCGCCTGTCCGGCGGTGCGCAATTCCTCCCAGTCAGGCAGCTCCGCGACCACCGCGGCGCGCTTGGCCCGGATCGTCGACGTGGCCACGGCGAGGTTGCGGCGCAGCTGTTCATTCGCCAGTTCCCGCCGCGCCGCGACCGGGAAGGGTTCGAGCTCGCGCAGGTGCCCGACCCCGCGAGGTGCGGCCGGCATGCCAAGGAACGTGGTCACCGCGTTACTCCGCCGTCGCCGTGGCGGCGAGGATCTGGGCCAGGTGGACAGTCTTGACTGGCGCGCGCAGCCGGGACAGTCCGCCGCCGATGTGCATCAGGCAGGACGCGTCCCCCGCCGTGCAGATCTCGGCGCCGGACGCCAGCAAGTTCCTCATCTTGTCGGCCAGCATCGCCGCCGAGGTATCGGCGTTCTTCAGCGCGAAGGTGCCGCCGAAACCACAGCACTGGTCCTCTTGCGCCAGCGGCACCAGCTCGATCCCGGTTACCAGCCGCAGCAGCCGCAGCGGCCGGTCCCCCACGCGCAGCAGCCGCAGCGAATGGCAGGTCGGGTGATAGGCGACCTTATGGGGGTAGTAGGCGCCCACGTCCTGCACGCCGAGCACGTCGATGAGCAGCTGCGACAGCTCGAAGGTGCGGGCGGCAACCGCCTCCGCCCGGCGTGCCAGCGTCTCGTCACCGAGCCGCCGCGCCACCATCGCGTGCTGGTGTGAGATCGAGCCGACACAAGACCCGGACGGCGCGACGATCACCTCGTGCGGCTCGAAGGTGTCCACGTAGTGCCGGATCAGCGGGAGGGCCTGCCGCTGGTACCCGGTGTTGATATGCATCTGCCCGCAGCAGGTCTGCTCGGCCGGGAAATCGATCCGGTGCCCCAGCCGCTCGAGCACGGTGACGGTGGCCTTGGCGACATCGGGAAACAGCGTGTCGGCCAGGCAGGTGGCGAACAGCGCGATCCGCATCTGTTACCCGCCCTGTATCACGCGATTGCGACCGCCTCGGGCATGACGACGTGATCCGCGGTGAGTTCCGGCCGCGCGCGCGCCCGCCAGCCGTGCGCGCAGCGCGACGGCATCCCCGATGCTGACCGGAGCGCTCACCGCCGTCCTCTCCGAGGCTGGCCCCGGCGCCGCCCGGCCGTCGGTGGCCGGGGCTGCGCTAGCGCCGATCCCCGCGATCTGTGTCATCGGCCAGATTGCAGGGGTCAAATCCTGTCATGACCGATGCCGAGGCGGGTAGCCGGCCTGCTCGCCGCACCCGGCGACCCGGTTCCCCAGAGTCCTGGTCGCCGGTCACGGCGCGATACCCGGCCGGCCCGCGGGATACACAAGGACCTTGCTGGCGGTCAGCGTCCCGCTGGCGACCGCGCGGAATGCCTCGGGTGCCTCGTCGAGGTCGACGCGGCCCTCGATCAGCGGTTCTAGCTCGGCTGCGTGCGCACTCGCCCAGCTAGCGGTGTCGCGGAAGGCCGCCTCGTCGTAACTGAAGCTGCCGATGAGAGCGCGTTCGCCGGTGCTCACGGCGTAGGCGGCGAGATCGAGCCGTGGCGTCGCCATGCCGACCAAGACGATCCGGGCCCCGAGCGCCGAGATATCCAGCGCGCCCTGGACAGTGGCAGTCGCGCCCACGGCGTCGACGACCACGGTCGGCGGTCCGCCGAGGATCGCGGTGATGTCAGCGGTGCTCTGCGTCGCCGGGTCAACTGTGGTGAAGCCGAGCAGCTTGAGCAGGCTCCGGCGGGCGGGATCAAGCTCGGCGACCACCGGCGCGGCCCCGCCGAGGCGGCGGGCTGCGATGGCCACCGCCTGACCGATCGGCCCGCCGCCGACGATATAGACGGTGTCGTCGTCGCTGAGTCCACCGCGTTGAACCGCGTGATATCCGACCGCGAGCGGCTCGACGAGGCTGCCGATGTCGGGCGGAGTGCTCTCGGGCAGCGGAACCACGTTGTGAGCCGGCGCCACCATGCGCTCGGCGAAGGCGGCGCTGATATCAGCCTGGACGCCGATGACCCGCCGGTCGGGGCAGTGGTGCGGCGCGCCCGCGGCGCAGGCGGCACAGTCCCCGCAGCCGAGGACGGGGTTGACGGTGACCAGCGCGCCCGGCCGGTGCTGGCCGGTCGGGTCCGCCAGCACGCGGCCGACGGTTTCGTGCCCCATGACCTGGCCCGGCTGACGCCGGCCGGTCTCACCGGTGTAGCCGTGCAGGTCGGATCCGCAGATCCCCGTGGCGATGATCGCGAGCAGCACCTCGCCAGGGCCAGGCTGGGGTTCTGGCCGGTCTTCGACAGTCATGTTCCACGGTCCGTGGAAAACGAGCGCGCGCATGTTCCTCCGTCTGTCCCGATGGCCCGTCAGCGACGGCGGCCCACCTGAATCTCTCGTACGCTGCCGCGCCAGGGGCGGCGCCCGCCGGCCGCGATCATCCGATCGTCCCTGAACCATCGATCGCCGCGAGGATGGACGGGACCTGCTCTATCAGGACCTGCAACGACGTGCGGTACGCCGGAGCGGAGACGCTGACCGCCCCGCTCGGCCGAGTCGGCGACGTCAGGAACACCGGCACTGCGACGCACACAATGCCTGGCTCGTTCTCCTGGTCGTCGACCGCGTACCCGCGCGTCCTGACAGTTCGCAGCTCGGCCGCCAGCGCGCGTGCCGTGGTCAGGGTGTGCTCGGTGCGCCGGTCCAGCACCTTGTCGCCAGCCCATGCGCGCACGGCGTCGTCGTCGGGCAGGGCGTAGGCCAACAGCAGCTTGCCGACACCTGTGCTGTGCACGGGATTGCGGCCGCCGACGGTGGAGGTCAGCCGCAGCGCCCCGTACGGCGGGTCGACCTTCGCCCGGTAGACCACCGTGTCCCCGTCGAGAACCGCGTAGTGAGCAGTCTCGCCATAGCGCTCGGCGAGCGCGGTCAGCGCCGGCGCAATGCGCAGATGATCAGGCCGCGCCTCGTGGTGTGCGAACGCGAGCCGCATGAACTCGTCCCCGAGCACGTAGTGCCCGTGGGTGTTCCTCGCGGCAAAACCCGACCGCCGCAGGCACGCCAGAGCGCGGTGCACTGTCGGCTTCGAACTGCCGGCCGCCCTGGTCATCTCCTCCAGCGAGATGCCCTCCGGATAACGCGCCAGTTCGGCGAGGATCCCGAGAACGCGATCCGCCCCGACAAGCCGGGGCTGGTCGTCCAGGTCCATGCACGTACCTTACCGGGATTCCAGTTAACAACATAGAGTTCCGATAGTTGGAAGATCCTCTAGGCTGCCCGGAGCGCTGCGGGGCATCAGAAGTTCGTCCGGCTAAGCCACCGGCCGGGCGACGGCGGAGTCACGGGCCAGGCGGCAACCGAGCCGCCGGCCAGGCGACTGCCAAGCCACGGGCAGGTGACTGCCAAGCGCCGGGTCAGGCGACTGCCGGTTGCCCACGTGCGCGCCGGCTGAGGTCGCAGCGAGATACAGTGCACTGCCGGGAGCCTTCGCTGTGGCGGGCCGGATCAGGCTCATGGCGTGCGCCGGCGCCCGGCCACTGTCGTCGGCAGGAGGACTCGTCCTTACTCTCTGCGTACTGACGTCGCTGGCGGCGCTCGCCTGGCTCTACCTGCTGACCCTGCGGGGCGGCTACTGGCGCACCGGCCGCCGGCTGCCACCCGTCGAGGCGGCGGTGATCCCGCTGCCCGCCGTGATAGCGGTCGTTCCGGCCAGGAACGAGGCCGACATTCTCCCTGCCTGCCTGCCCAGCCTGCTGAGTCAGGACTACCCTGGCAAGTTCGCGGTGATTGTTGTCGACGACGACAGCACCGATGGCACTGCCAAGACCGCTGCCGCACTCGGCACCCAGGGCGGCTGGCACGTCACGGGCACCGCCGACGGTCAGCCGGCCGGAAGGCCCGTGGCCGGCCCCGGCGTCCGTGAGCTCCGCGTTGCCGGCGCCCGGCACACGCAGCCCGGATGGGCCGGCAAGGTCTGGGCAATGGCGGAGGGCGTCCGTGCCGTCGGCGCTGACGCGGACTACATCTTGTTCACCGACGCTGATATCGCGTATCGGCCAGGCACCCTCACGGCGCTGGCTCGCGCGGCCGCCGGCGGCGAGTTCGCGATGGTCTCCCAGATGGCGCTGCTGCGCACCGGCAACCGCGCGGAACGGCTGCTGATCCCCGCGTTCGTGTACTTCTTCGCCCAGCTGTACCCGTTCGCGCGGGTAGGTCGCACCCGGTCCCGCACGGCGGCCGCGGCCGGCGGCTGCATGCTGGTCAGCGTCGGCGCGCTAGCCGCGGCGGGCGGACTGGCACAAATCAGCGGCGCGCGAATCGACGACGTCGCACTCGGCAAACTGCTCAAACGCGCCGGCGGCCGCTGCTGGCTCGGACTGACCACTGACGTCATCAGCATGCGCCCCTACGACAGGCTGGCCGACATCTGGGACATGGTCGCCCGCAGCGCCTACACCCAGCTTCGCTACTCCCTCGCGGCGACAGCGGGGGCCGTGGTCGGCCTGACCTGGCTGTACCTGCTGCCGCCCCTGGCCGCCATCAGCGGACTAGCTATGCTAGCGGCCGGAGCCGGCCATCAGGATGCCTCCTGGCTGGCGTCCGCTGGGCTGGCCGGCTGGCTGCTGATGGCAGTCAGCTACGTGCCGATCCTGCGGCTCTACCGGCTGTCGCCGCTACGTGGCTTCAGCCTGCCGCTGATCGCCGCCACGTACGCCGCCATGACCGCCGACTCAGCCCGCCGCCATTACCGCGGCCGTGGCGGCGAATGGAAGGGCCGCATGATTCCGCCAGGCTCATCCCTGCCGGGCAGCTGAGGGCCGGTCAGCCGGAGAGCCGACGACCAGCACGAGCTTCCCGCGCACGTGACCGCCCTCGCTGACTTGGTGCGCGGCCGCGATCTCGGCGAGCGGAAAGGTCTGCGCGACCGGGAGCGAGAAGCGCCCGGACTCGATCAGCTCGCCTATCTCGGCGAGCGCATGGACCGCGCGGCCAGCGTCCCCGCTGCTGAACGTCACCCCGTGCTGCCGCGCGCCACCGAAGTCGGCGATCGTTACGACGTGCTCCGGGCCGCCCGCGAGCTCGATGAGCTCGGGCAGGACGCCGCTCCCGGCGACGTCGAGCGCGGCGTCGACGCCGTCAGGCGCGAGCGCGCGAACTCGCCCCACGAGGGCCTCGCCATAGGCGACCGGCTCGGCCCCGAGCAAGCGAAGGTACTCGTGGTTTGCCGGACTGGCGGTGCCGATAACGCGCGCACCGCGCACCACCGCGAGCTGAACCGCGGCGCTGCCGACACTGCCGGAGGCGCCGTTGATGAGCAGCGTGCAGCCGCTCCCGGCGCCGAGCTGGTCGAGCGCGCGCGTGGCCGTCTCGATGGCGGCCGGCAGCGCGGCGGCGCCGGGGAAGTCAAGCGACCGCGGGATCGGCGCATAGTAGGACAGCACCGCCAGTTCGGCCTGGGCCGCCCCCTCGGCGGAGAAGCCGAACACGCGATCGCCGACGGCCACGCCGACAACGGCCTCGCCGAGCTCGTCGATAACGCCCGCCGCCTCGTAGCCCATGGTCTGCGGGAGCTCCCCTTCCATCAGGCCCTTGCGCTTCTTCCAGTCGCTCGGGTTGACGCCAGCAGCACGGACCGCGATCCGGACCTGACCCGGACCCGGATGCGGATCGGGGAGATCCACGATCTCGAGAACCTCAGGGCCGCCGAACTGACTGAAACGGACTGCCTTCAAAGTTCGCTCCGATCTCGGCTCAGGTGTCGCGGTGGCTGCGCATGCGAGAGTCTGCCGGGCCCGAGCTCGGCGCCACGCTGGCAGGGGCTGTCGCGCACCATCAGGCCGACCCGGCAACTGGTCAAGAATCCCACATCACGAATCGGTAACTAACCGCGCGAAAAGGCAACTGTTTACTGCCTAGCGCGAGTCTAAAGTGGCGGAGCCATCGGCTCAGGCGGGCGGCCTTCGTCCGCCAACGGGAGGCAACGGTGAGCAGATTGCAGGAACTCGTCTCAACACGATCGCGCGTCTTTGCATTAGCTGTCGCACTCGGAGTGCTGGTCTTCGGCATCTTCTCGGTTGGCACTCCGGCGGCCCATAGCGCCGCCCGGCTTGCCGCGGCTCCGCAGCCTCCGAGGATCAAGCTCATCGCCGCGCAGGACAAGATCGAGGTGGCAAGGTTCGGCAAGGAGGTCTTTGTTGACCCGGGCATCTGGGTGGCTTCGCTTGGCGGCGCGTTTCAGCTGAACGTTGCCCGCGCAAGTTACACCAGGCCGCTCACGGTCACCCAGGTGATCAAGAACCTGCAGGGCGTGACGACGCAGCGGCGCGTGCTCCCGCCGCAAATACTGGCGCGGTGGACCGGGCTGCGGCACTTCCTGAAGATCACGATCCGCAACAGCAAGGGCAAAGTCGTCGCCAGCAACAGCCTCACCTTCTGCCCGGCCGGCTTCGAACTGTCGCGCGCGACCGCTGACAGCGCGCTGACCTCGCGCTATCCCAACCAATGCTCAGCCTCTGACCCGTTCTCCCTGGGCGAGGTCTGGGGCCTGGCCCGAGGCTGGGCAGCTGACCCTGTCGACTTCCGCGGCTACAAGCTCGGCCTCGGCACCTACAAGCTCTCCGAGAGCATCGAGCCGACGTACCAGCACCTGTTCGGCATCGCCGCCCGTGATGCGACGGCCAGCGTCACGATGAAGGTCATCAACGCCTCGCAGTGCTGTAGCCCGGAGGGATGCTGCGACGCGGCACGTGTGGCACCTGTCCCCGAGCACTTCGTCGCCGCCACGACAAGCCACGCCGCCGGGGCAGCGCATCCGGCGCTCCGGAGCCTGCCCGCGGTACCCACGCTCAGCAAGCCGCCGGCTGACACACTGCCTGATCTCATTCCGCTGCCGTCCTGGGGAATCTCGGTGACCAACCAAAAGAGCGGCACCGGCTATCTGGATTTCGGCGCCACCGTTTGGATCGCCGGGCACGCTAAGCTCGACGTCGAGGGATTCAGGAACAACGGGTCCGACCTCATGCGCGCATACCAGTATTTCTGGCAGAACGGGCATCTCATCGGGCGGGCGCCGGTGGGGACCATGGGATTCTCCGAATACAACAGCTGGCATTTCCAGCAGTTCGCGCAGTACCGGCTGCTCAACGCCCACAAGAAGACTGTCGTCGTCAGCCAGAAGATCGGGTTCTGCATTGCGCCCACCGACGGCGTCGACATGCTGCTGCGCGGCGCTACCTGGCAGCCGCAGTACACGGGCATCGTCGGCAACTGCGGGCAGCAGACCGCGCTCTGGGTGCAGGAACTGCTGCCACTCGGCTGGGGTGACACCTACGAGCAGCAGGTTCCGCACCAGTCGTTCGACATCACTCAGCTGCCGGACGGCACCTACTACATCGAGATCATCGCTAACCCTGAGCACCTGCTGCACGAGGTGAGTTCGGCTAACGACATCTCGCTCCGCAAGGTCATCATCAGCGGAAAGCCCGGCCATCGCACGGTCCGGGTCCCCGCGTGGCACGGACTGGACGCGGAACACTAGGCCGGCCCACCGTCTGCGCGGCCCGCCGGGCTCCACTTCCCGGCGGGCCCTGTCGGCATGGTGACCTTGCGGTCGCAGCCCACTCCGGCCGGAGGCGCTGCCGGCCGCTCTGGCTCGGTGCCGCGAGCCCGCCGACGACGCCGACTGACTAGTGCTGGTCCTCGAACGCCTCGGGCGGCGGGCAGGCGCAGACCAGGTTGCGGTCGCCGTAGGCCTGGTCGATCCGGCGCACCGGCGGCCAGTACTTGGCTCGCCGGTCGCCGCCGGACGGGTAGGCGGCGGTCTCCCGGTCGTAGGCATGTTTCCAGTCGCCGCTGATCAGCATGCTCGCGGTATGCGGCGCGTTGCGCAGCGGGTTGTCTGCGCCGTCGTAGTCGCCGCTAGCCACCAGCGCGATCTCCTGCCTGATCGCGATCATCGCGTCGCAGAACCGGTCAAGCTCGGCGACGTCCTCGCTCTCGGTTGGCTCCACCATCAGCGTGCCGGCCACCGGGAACGACATGGTCGGCGCGTGGAAGCCGTAATCGATCAGCCGCTTGGCGACATCCTCGGCGGTGACGCCCGTCTGCGCGGTGATCGGCCGCAGGTCCAGGATGCACTCGTGCGCGACAAGTCCGCCCCGTCCGGTGTACAGGACAGGGAAGTGCTCGGTCAGCCGCCTCGCCACGTAGTTCGCCGAGAGGATCGCGACCTGAGTCGCGCGGCGCAGCCCGTCGCCGCCCATCATCTTGATGTACGCCCAGGAGATCGGCAAGATGCCCGCCGACCCGTACGGCGCCGCGGCCACCGGGCCTGCCAGCTCTGCAGCTGCCGCGCCGAGAGCGAAATGCCCCGGCAGGAACGGCGCCAGATGCGCCAGGGCGGCGACGGGGCCAACACCGGGGCCGCCGCCGCCGTGCGGGATGCAGAAGGTCTTGTGCAAGTTCAGGTGCGAGACGTCTGCGCCGAATTTGCCAGGCCTGGCCAGGCCGACGAGCGCATTCAGGTTCGCGCCGTCCACGTACACCTGGCCGCCTGCCTCGTGCACGGTCGCGCATACCTCGCCGATGGTCTCCTCGAACACACCGTTAGTAGACGGGTAGGTCACCATGATCCCGGCCACCGCGCGTGCGTGCGTCTCCAGCTTGGCCCGCAGGTCACCAAGGTCGATCGCGCCGTCGGACCCGCACTTGACCACTACGACTTTCAGCCCGGCGAGCACCGCGCTCGCCGCGTTGGTGCCGTGCGCGGACTCTGGGATGAGGCAGACGTCGCGCTCCGGCTGACCTTGCGACCGGTGGTAACCGCGGATCGCCAGCAGCCCGGCCAGCTCACCCTGTGAGCCCGCGTTGGGCTGCAAGCTGACCGCGTCATACCCGGTGATCTCCAGCAACGCGGCCGACAGCTCATTGATCAGCTGCTTGTACCCGAGGGCCTGCCGGGCCGGCGCGAACGGGTGCAGCGCCGCGAACTCCGGCCAGGTAATGGCCTCCATCTCGGCGGCCGCGTTCAGCTTCATCGTGCACGAGCCGAGCGGGATCATCGACCGGTCGAGGGCGATATCGCGGTCCGCCAGCATGCGCAGGTAGCGCAGCATCGCGGTCTCGCTCCGGTGACTGTGGAACACCGGGTGAGCGAGGAAGGTGGTCGTCCTGACCAGCGCCGCGGGCAGCGCCTCGGCCGTCTCGGCCGGGATGAGCACCGGCTGTCCGGCCAGTGCGCTCGCCACGGCGGCGAGCTGGTCGTCTGTGGTGGTCTCGTCGCAGGCGACCTGGACCACATCCGGGCTCGGCACATGCACGTTGAACCCGGCGTCGGCCGCGCGGGCTGCGGCCGCTGCTGCCTGCCCCGGTATGGAGATGGCGACGGTGTCGAAGAACTCCGTCGACCTCGTTCCGTAGCCAATGGTTTTCATCGCGACGGCGAGCGCAACTGCCTTGCGGTGCACGCGCCGCGCGATCGAGGCCAGGCCGTCGGGACCGTGGTAGGCCGCGTACATAGCGGCGATGACCGCCAGCAGGACCTGCGCGGTACAGATGTTGCTGGTCGCCTTCTCGCGGCGGATGTGCTGCTCGCGGGCCTGCAGCGCGAGCCGGTAGGCCGGGTGGCCATCGGCGTCGACCGAGACGCCGACCAGGCGGCCTGGCAGCTGGCGCTTGAGCGCGTCGGTGACGCAGATGTAGCCAGCCTGCGGGCCGCCGTAGCCCATCGGCACGCCGAAGCGCTGGGTGCTGCCGACCGCGATGTCAGCACCGAGTTCGCCGGGCGGGGTGAGCAGCGTCATCGCGAGCAGGTCGGCCGCAACCGCGCTCAGTGCGCCGTTGGCCGTCGCGGCCGCGATCACCGGCGCCAGGTCACGGACCTCGCCGCTGGCGCCCGGGTACTGCAACAGTACGCCGAACAGCTCGCCGTCCGGCTGCGCGTCGATGAGCTCGGGCGTGACGTGGCCGGTGACCAGCCGGATGCCGAGCGGCTCGGCCCTGGTCGCCAGCACGGCCAGTGTCTGCGGCAGGCAGTCGGCGTCGGCGAGGAACACGCTGCCTTTCCCGCGAGCACGGCGGGCCAGCGTCATCGCCTCAGCGGCCGCGGAGGCCTCGTCGAGCATCGACGCGCCAGCTACCGGCAGACCAGTGAGGTCCTCGATCATGGTCTGGAAGTTGAGCAGGGCCTCGAGCCTGCCCTGGGAGATCTCCGGCTGGTAGGGCGTGTACGCGGTGTACCAGGCCGGGTTCTCCAGCACGTTCCGCCTGATCACAGCGGGGGTGTGCGTGCCGTAGTAGCCGAGGCCGAGCATCGAGACTGCGACCTGGTTCAGGCCGGCCAGCCGGCGTAGCTCGGCGAGGGTCTCTTCCTCGGTCAGCGGCGCTGGCAGCTGCAGCGGCGGGCCGGCGGCGATCCCGGCGGGCAGCGCGGCCGCGGTCAGCTCGTCGAGCGAGGTGTAGCCGACGGCCTCCAGCATCCTGGCCTGGCCGGCCTCTGCAGGACCGATGTGACGGTGGGCGAATTCCACGGGAGCCTCCCCAGGCGGGCTGGCGCCCGCGTGTGCACGGTGACTGACTCCCCCTCTGTCGACCCGCTCGCGCGCGGGCTTCAGAGTGCGTACACCGCCCGGTCCTGGGTGCCTGAGAGGTTCCGGGGAGGTTGCCCCTTCGGCGCCTCGCGCTGGCTGCGCGAAGACTCTCCCGGTGGTGTGTTCAGCAGACCGAAGCCTACCCGAGACGCGCTCGATGCCGTTCCAGACCGGCCGAGTAGGCGCTCGCGATCGGCGAGCTGCGCTTGTGCTTTCACATAAGCCGCACTCAACGCCATATCGCCGCGCGCGCTGAGGGGTTTGGGCCGACTGTGTGAAAGTACTGTAGTCAGGGGTGCAGCAGATCCCCGCAGTCCGGGTATTTGTCGGACTTGGCTGGCATTCTGGCCGCCATGAAGCCCGACGACGACTACCTCGCCTGGTTAGCGGTGAGCCAGCGCGGCGTCATCAGCCGGGAGCAGGCCGGCCGGGCTGGCATCTCCGACGGCGGCCTGCGGCACCGGATCAGGCCGTCCGGACCGTGGCAGCGGCTGCTGCCCGGCGTCTACCTGATGTCCACCGGCCAGCCGTCCCGCCAGCAGCGGGAGACCGCAGCCGTGCTGTACGCGGGCTCGGACAGCTTCGTCACCGGCCCGGCTGCGCTGCGCTTCTACCGCATCCGCGGTCCGCAATCGGGATTCGTGGACGTACTGATTCCTGAACACCGCCAGTTGGCTAGCCGCGGCTTCGCCTTATTCCACCGGACGCGCAGGATGCCGAGGTCCTGGAGCCAGGACACGGCGGTTCAGTACGCGCTGCCGGCCCGGGCGGTGGCCGACACGGTGCGCGGCTCGCTCAGTGTTGCCGACGCTCGCACCGTTGTCGGCAGCGCAGTTCAGCAGCGCCTGTGCACGGTCGACCAACTGGCCAGCGAGTTACGGGATGGCCGGCGCCGGGGCGCCACATTGCTGCGGTCAGTGCTGGCCGAGGTAGCGGACGGGATCCGGTCGGCGCCAGAAGGCGACCTGCGAGCGCTGATCATCAAGTCACGCCTGCCCATGCCGCTCTTCAACCACGACCTCTACCTGAACGGGGAGTTTCTCGCCAGGCCTGACGCTTGGTGGCCCGAGGCCGGCCTGGCCGCGGAAGTCGACAGCAAGCAGTTCCACTTGCTGCCTGAAGACTGGGAGCACACCATGCGCCGCCATCGGACGATGACGGCCGCCGGGATCCGGGTTCTGCATATCAGCCCCGGCCAGCTCAGCAACGAACAGCAGCAGGTACTAGCAGACATTGCCGCGGCTTTGAAGACCGGGCGGCCGGTTCCGGGGATCATCGCCCGCACGCCGTAGCCGAACCGCCCAAGCCCAGGCCGACCAAGTCCGCGCCGGCGGGTGGTGCTCAGCCTGTCTTGCGCACCCGGCGGCTGGCCAGTTCGTCTGACGCGCTGACCGGCGCTGGCTCGTCTTCGGCGCGCTCGGAGGGCAGGGCGGCGAGCGAGCCCTCGACCTCTTGCCAGACCCGGCCGAGCGCAATGCCGAATACGCCTTGGCCGCCCTGCAGCAAATCGACTACCTCATCTGGAGAGGTGCACTCATAGACGCTGACGCCGTCGCTCATCAGGGTGATCCTGGCAAGATCGGCCGACCCGCGCTCGCGCAGATGCTGGACTGCGGCTCTGATTTGCTGGAGCGAGATTCCTGTGTCCAGCAGGCGCTTTACTACCTTTAGTACCAGAATGTCACGGAAACCGTACAGTCGTTGTGTGCCTGACCCGCTGGCGGCGCGGATACTGGGCTCGACCAGACCGGTCCTGGCCCAGTAGTCAAGCTGGCGGTAGGTGATTCCGGCGGCCGAGCAGGCGGTCGGCCCGCGGTAACCCAGATCCTCGGCCAGTGCGTCGACCGACTCGCCGAAGAGCAGCTGCTGCTCGCCAGCCGACCGCGCATTGCTAGCCGACCGAGCGGAGGCTGGGCGCGCGTTCGGCGCAGCTCCGTCGCCTCTTGTCACCGCCACACCCACCTTCGGCCCAGGGCGCCGGTTGCCTGGGTACACCTCTCGCACGTTAGGCCGCTGAGAGTAGCCACGTCAACGATCTCACGCGGCGCGTCGCGGTCTCGATCAGACCACATATGGGCGGCCATATCGGGATGGCCGTGCAGGTCAGCCCGGACGGCCAAGACGGCTTGGAGGGCAGCCGCTGAGCAGGTCAGGTGGATCGGCCGAAGTCCTCCGGCGTGATCGAGTCCAGGAATTCCCTGAACTTCTCGACCTCGTCCTCTTGCTCGTCGGGAATCGCGACGCCCGCCTCGTCCAGGATCTCCTCGCGGACGTAGATCGACGCGCCAGTACGGAGCGCCAGCGCAATGGAATCTGACGGCCTGGCGCTGACCTCCCGCCCGTTGGAGAAGATCAGGTCAGCGAAGAAGATGCCGTCCCGCAATGCGGTGATGTTGACCGTCGTCAGCCGGACCTGCAGTGCCTCCAGCATGTCACGCATCAGGTCATGCGTCAGCGGTCGCTGAGGGACCATTCCCTGCTGAGCGAAGGCGATGGCAGT
Organism: uncultured Actinomycetota bacterium; assembly: GCA_963767215.1. Classification (GTDB taxonomy): domain Bacteria; phylum Actinomycetota; class Actinomycetes; order Streptosporangiales; family Streptosporangiaceae; genus JAJYUU01. The sequence goes on along the minus strand of CAVYDE010000008.1, from coordinate 350,512 downwards.
CGCCTCGTTCGGACCGATCCAGATCGGCAGGTAGCGCTCCCCTTCGGCCTCCTTGAGCAGGACGATGGGGTTATTCGTGGCCATCTCCACCCGGACGCCGACGACCTCCATCTGCCTCACGGCGGCTCCGTCTCTATCCGCGCCTGGGCGCTGCGGTTCCTTGCGGATCTGCCTACTGGCATTCCCCTTCCGCCAGCACGCACTCCCTTTGTCAACGTACACCCGTAATCGCTTGGGGCCAGCGCACGGTCAGGGCCAAACGCCAGCCGCCAGCAGCGCCGGGCCGCAGCGATCATGCGCTAGCTCCCTCAATGCCACGCGGGACCTGCCGCTGATCGGGGGTGACCCCGGTCCCGGCGATGCCGACCCCGCTGAGCCCGGCCGCGGCCAGGCCCGGCTCCGGCCAGCCCGGCCTCGGCCAGGGCCCCGTCGACAAGCGCGCAATGCAGCCTGAGGACCAGGTCGGACAGCTCGCCTGCGGTCCGGCCAGCCAGCTCGCCGCACCCTTGGCACGCTGCCGCAAGATCGGCGCGACAAGGCTCTCGATCATGGCCGTTTCCCGTTCAGCGGCCGCACGAACGGCGCGCAAGTGCCGCGCCTCGACGCCGTAGGCGGTCAGCGCGACCGCGGTCCTTGCTACCTCCAGCGCGTCGGCGCCGTAATGGCGGCCCTCGCGCCGGAGCAGCCCGAAGGTGTCAAGCTCGGTCAGCAGCGCCTCGGTGATCCCGGCCGTTTCAATGAGGTCACGCCTGGTCAGCAGGCGGCCGGCCGGTTCCTGCCCGGCACCGCCATAGCCGGCCCTGGCCCGGCCGCGGCCGTCGGGCTCGCGGTAGCCGGCCGCAGGGCTCTCTGCACCGCGCTGGCCGCGACCCGAGGCATCGGCGAGACCGGGAGGCTGCCGGTAGTCGGCGGGCTGGCCGTGGCCTGGCTGACTGCGATCCGCTGGCCAGCTGGCCCCGCGGGCGCGGGCACCAGGTTGCGAGGACTGCGGGGGCACGCCTGACCTGCCGTAGCCGTCACCCGTGCCGCTCCGGCTGCCACCGTCGCGCTGGTCACCCGGCGGCCGGCATTGCCCCCAGGTACGGTGGCCGCGCCCTGCCCGACCGTTCCCTGGCCGGGCCTGCCGAGGCCGGACGACGCTAGGCCCGGCGCGGCGGCCTGTGCGTCTGTGACCGCGCCCTGATCAAGCCGATCGAGCCGGTCCTTGATCACGCGCAGCGGCAGGTACTGGTCGCGCTGCGCGGCCAGGATGAATCTGAGCCTCTCCACGTCGGCCGCGCAGAACCGCCGGTAGCCGCACGGCGACCTGGCCGGGGTGATCAGGCCCTCGGTCTCCAGGAACCTGATCTTGGACACGCTGATGTCAGCAAAGTCAGGACGGAGCTGGGCGAGAACCTCGCTGATGCCGAGATATCCGCGGGCAGGCTGAACACTCATCCCCTGACCTGCGAGCCTCCGCCATACTCGGCCGTGCGACCTCGGTCCGAGCAGGAACACGAGCCGGAACTTGCCGACCTGAACCTCATCGCCCTCGTTCAGCACGGCTTCCTCGATCCGCTCACGGTTGACGTAGGTGCCGTTCAGGCTGCCGACGTCGCGCACCGTGAACCTGCTGCCTTGCCGGTAGAACTCCGCGTGGCGACGGGACACTGTCACGTCGTCCAGGAAGATATCGCTGTCCGGGTGGCGGCCGACCAAGGTCAGGTCGCTGTTGAGCAGGAACCTGGCACCAGCGTTCGGCCCGCGGCGCACCGACAGCAGTGCGCTGCCGGGCGGCAGCGCGGCCACCGCCGCGGCATCCGCGCCGAGCTCGTCGCCCTGGTCAGGATCCAGGTCGCTGCCGGCCAGCGAAATCGTCGACGTGGTATCGGCTACCCGGTCCCGGCGGACCAAGGCGGTGCCGCAGCGGGCACAGTACCGTGCGCCGTCCGGATTTTCCTCGCCGCATGCGGTGCAGAAAACGCTGGGCATCAGATCGCCGAGCCTCCCGTTCGTCGGATGAGCAGCTGGCGCCGGGACCGCGCCTGCCGCTGCAGGGATTCGCGCGAAATCTGGTGGCACCGTCAACGCTACCTGCGCGGACCCGCGGCGGTCCTTGCGCCACGCGCGGCCAACGCGGCGTCCTCCGCGCCCGGCCGAGACCGGCCGGAGACCTGTGCCTGAGGCGCCGCCCCCTTGGTTCTCCGGCCTGCCGGAGATCGCACGAGCGTCGTCGCGGCGCCGTCGCCACATGTCGGCCGCACCTCCGTTATGCGTCACACCTGAGCGGCGATTGTCTCACGGTTCGCAGCGTTCTCGCGGCCAGTCAGAGCGGCTGAGCTAGCGAGATCGGGGCGTTCGATCACGCAGCGTAGCTGACACGGTCTCAGCTAGCCGACCGACCGCATCGCGCTCGATAGATTCGCCCGGCATGAGCATGGATTCAGCTGGTATACCGCTGGAAACTTAGTAAGTCCCGATCGCACCGACCGCGAGCCTCCAGCGCGACAGCGCGGCACAGTCAGCTGCCACGAGCCGATGGCCAGTCAACGGCCAGCAGTCAGCGGCCGGCCCGCTCAACGACGGCTGCCCACTCGTCCAGCAGGGACTGAGCGGTGTCCGCGTCCGACCCCTCGGCCCACAGGTGGGTGACTGCGTCGGACGGGTCGGGCAGCACCAGGATCCAGCCCTTGCCGTCCTCGATGACCCTGACCCCGTCGGTGGTGTCGATCTGCTTGTCTCCGGCGGCCTCGACGACCGTGCGCATGACCATGCCCTTGGCCGCCCAGGGCGTGGGCAGCGAGCGCTTGAGCAGATTGGCCTCGGGGATCCTGGCCTCGATCTGGCTGAGCGTCAGCCTGGTACGCGCGACCAGGCCGAGCAATTGCGCGAACGCCGCGATCCCGTCGATGGAGCGGGAGAAGGCCGGCACGATGAAGCCGCCCTTGCCGTCGGCGGCGAAGATCATGTCCGGGTTCGCCGCCGCCTCGTACAGGCTGTGGAGCGACGTCGGCGTCCAGTCCACCTGAACGTTGTGGAACCGGCTGACTTCCTCGGCCACCCTGGTGGTCGTGACGGGCAGTGCGACCCGGCCGCCGCGCTTCTCCGCTGCGATCAGGTCCAGCACTACCAGCAGGGCCCGGTCGTCGCTGACCATCGAGCCCTTGTCGTCCACCAGCGCGATCCGCTCGCCCACCGGATCGAACCTGACGCCGAATGCTGCCCCGAACGAGGACACCAGCTCGGCCAGCCTGTGCATGTCAGCTCGGACCGCGGCCACCGACTGGGTGGGCGAAGCCTCGTCGAGCCGGTTGTTCACCGTCAGCACGTCGAGGCCGATCTTGCCGAGCAGGCCTGGCAGGACCAGTGACGTGGTGCCGCCCGCGCAATCGGCGACTACCCGCAGTCCGGCGCCGGACACGCCCGTCATATCGACCGACCGCAGCAATTCATGCGTGTAGGCCTCGATCACCCTGGGCGGATAGGACAGCTCGGCGATCTCGCCAGGGAAGGCACGCCGGTACTCCTGCCGGGAGAACACCCGCTCCAGCTTGCGCTGTGCCGACTGGGACAGGTCCGCGCCATCGGAGTCCATGAAGATGATGTCCAGCGACTGCGGGTCGCCCGGCGTAGTGCGCAGCGCGATCCCGCCGCTGCAGTCGCTGCGCGCGGTCTCGAACCTGGCCAGCGGCATCGGCTGTGCCTCGAGGTCGACCACGTTGATCGCGCTGGCATTCAGCGCGCCGTGCACAGCACGCTTCAGCGCCCTGGCCGCGCGGGACGCGTCGCGCGAGGTGGTCACGACCGAGCCCTTCTTCAGCGTGGTCGCGTAGGCGCTGGCCAGCCGGACGCAGAGTTCCGCGGTGATCTCCACGTTGACGAGGCCGGATACGCCGCGCGGGCCGAACAGCGTGCGCTGCCCGCGCGATTCCCAGATGACGCTGGTGTTGACGACCGCGCCGGCCTCGATGGTCTTGAACGGGTAGACCTTGACCCCGGCCGACACATAGCTGTCGGGCTCGATCACGCACTCGTCCCCGACGACCGCGCCTTCCTCGATCCTGGCCTGGCTCATCACGTCGGTGTTCTTGCCGACCACGCAGCCGCGCAGGGTGGCACCGCGGCCGATGTACACGTTGTTGTGCACGATCGCCCGGTGCAGGAAGGCACCTTCCTTGACGATGACGTTGCTGCCGATGACGGTGAACTCGCGCAGTTGCGCGCCAGCCTCGATCTTGGCGTAGTCGCCGATGCACAACGGCCCGGTCAGCACGGTGTCCTGGTCCACCTCGGCGCTGTCGGCGACCCAGACGCCCGGCGACACCTCGAAACCGTCGATCTGCACGTTGACCTTGCCGGTCAGCACGTCGGCCTGCGCCTTGAGGTAACTCTCGTGCGATCCGACGTCCTCCCAGTAGCCGTCTGCGATCCAGCCGAACAGCGGCGCGCCGTTCTCCAGCAGCTTGGGGAACACATCGGCGGACCAGTCGACCACCTGGCCGGCCGGGACGTGCTGGAGCACTTCTGGCTCCATCACGTAGATGCCGGTGTTCACGGTGTCGGAGAACACCTGGCCCCAGGTCGGCTTCTCCAGGAACCGCTGGATTTTGCCGTCGTCGTCCACGATGACGATGCCGAACTCGAGCGGGTCAGGGACCCTGGCCAGCGCGACGGTCACCATCGCGTTGTTGTCCTTATGGAAATTGATCAAGTCGGACAGGTCGAAATCGGTCAGCGCATCACCGGAAATCACCAGGAACGGCTCGTCCCGCAGCGCGTCCTCGGCGTTCTTGACGCTGCCGGCGGTGCCGAGCGGCGTCTCCTCGGTGGCGTACTGCAGGCTCATGCCGAAGTCTTCGCCGTCGCCGAAATAGTTGCGCACCATCGAGGCGAGGAACTGGACGGTAACGACGGTCTCGGTCAGGCCGTGGCGGCGCAGCAGTCGCAGCACGTGCTCCATGATCGGCCGGTTCACCACGGGCAGCATTGGCTTGGGCTGATTGGCCGTCATCGGGCGCAGCCTGGTGCCCTCGCCGCCCGCCATCACCACAGCCTTCACGGACGCCGTTCTCCTCTCCTGCCGCTCACCGCGGCCTAGCCAGGCCCGCTGCTGTTACCCGCCGTTCTCACCTGCCGACAGTCCCGTTGCGCCTGGCTCACCAGGGTCAGGGCCGGGGCCAGGGCCAGCAAGCGCCGAGCCTGCGCGATGTACAGCAGAGCAGCGCACCAGTACAGGGCACTTCCCCAGATAACGAAGGTCCAACCGGCCACCCTTGCAGTCTCCGCGTAACCGGCAACGTGCGAACCCAGAAAGAGCAGCGGAAACGCGTACAGCAGGCAAAGGGTGGCCGTCTTGCCGACGAAGCTCACTTGCAGCGCGCCCCAGCCCTTGCGCCGCACGAGCCACAGCACCACTGCCATCAGCAGTTCCCTGGCCGCCAGCAGCCCGACGAGCCACCACGGGATGATCGAGCGCACAGCCAGCGCGATCAGGGTGGCGACGATATAGAGCCGGTCCGCGGCCGGGTCCAGCAACTGGCCGAGCCTGCTCTGCTGGTTCAGCGCCCTGGCGATCTTGCCGTCCAGCCAGTCGGAGAATCCCGAGGCCATGAGCAGGCCGACGGCCCACCAGTCGCCGGTCGTGGAGTCCACGCCCAGCACCAGCCACAGGAACACCGGCACGCCGAGCAACCTGGCCAAGCTGATGAGGTTCGGGATGGTCAGGATCTGCCCGCCAAGCGAATCGGCGGGCCCGGCCTGGCCGACCGCTGGTACGGCGGTGTAGCCAGGTACCTTTTCGTCCTGATTTGTCATAACCTCTCGCAAGCAGAGTGCGCCACGGCCGACCCTACCCTGGCGCGCTGGCCGCGGGGCCGACAGACCTGGTGCAGACTGGCACCGTGCAGACCGGGGCGCGTGCAGACTGGCACCATGCAGACCGTGCGCACTAGCTCCAGGCAAAGGCAGCGCGCTGCCGTCGCGGCGGTGGTGCTGCTCGGCTTAGCCACCGGCTGCTCGAGCCAGGCCGCGGCGCCGTCCGGCCCGGCGACGTCGGTCACACCGCCGCCCAGCCCGGCAAACTCGGCCGCGCCCACCGCCCCGGGCCCGGCGAGCACGTCAGGGTCGGCGCAGCCGACCGACTGGTTTACCTACCACGGGAACGTGGCCAGAACCGGGAATGTGGCTGGCTTGCCGGCGGCCGGACGGCTCGCGGTGCAATGGTCGCGTCGCCTCGGCGCGGTCGTCTATGGCCAGCCGCTGGTCATCGGCCAGACCGTGATCGCCGCGACCTCGGCAGACGAGGTAGTCGCCCTGGACCGGGCCACCGGGGCCGTCCGCTGGCAGACCAGGGTCGGCACGCCGCTGCCGATCGGCCAGCAGCCCTGCGGCAATCTCAACCCGCTCGGCATCACCAGCACGCCGGTGTATGACCCGCGGGACAAGCTGGTCTACGTCGTCGCCCAGTCCGGCAAGACCGGGCACGTGTTCGCTGGGCTGCGGATCAGTGACGGCAAGATCGCCGTCACCGGGCTGGTGCCGTCGCCCGATGCCCAGCCCGCTTACGATCAGCAGCGCGGCGCGCTGACGCTCGCTCACGGCCGGGTCTACGTGGTCTTCGGCGGGCACTACGGGGACTGCGGCCCCTACCGCGGCACGGTCGTCGGGATGCCGGCCAGCGGCCGCGGCCCGATCGTCTCCTACGAGGTCCCGACCGCCGAGCAGGCCGGCATCTGGGCCTCCGGTGGTCCGGTGGTCGGCCCCGGCGGCACGATTTATGTCAGCACAGGTAACGGCGCGGCGGCAGCCAAGACCTTTGACGGCAGCGACTCGGTGACCGCGCTGACTCCGAAGCTGACGGAATCGGCGATCTTCGCCCCGGCCGACTGGCGCATGCTGAGCGCCGCGGATCTGGACCTCGGCTCGATGTCCCCGGCGCTGCTGGCCGACGGGCAGATCCTGCAGGTCGGCAAGAGCGGCGTGGGCTACCTGCTCAATGCCGGCCACCTTGGCGGCGTCGGCGGGCAGGTCAGCCAGGGCAGCGTCTGCTCGGCCTTCGGCGGCGCCGCGGTCAGCGGCCGCGTCGTGTTCGTGCCGTGTTATCCGGCCGGGCTGGCCGCGGTCGACACCGCGGGCAACGGCCTGCGCGTGCTGTGGCACGGGCCGCCGGGGCATGGGGATCGCCAGCCGTCGGCGGCGGTGCCGTCTGGGTGGCCGACTGGAACTCCGGCACCTTGTACGAGCTCAGCCCGGCGACCGGCGCAGTCCGGGAGAAGATCGCCCTCCGCGGCGCCCTCCCGCATTTCGTGTCGCCGTCGCTGTCCGGCAACCTGCTGCTCATCGGCACCATGACCGGCGTGGTGGCGGTGTCCGGCCTGTAAGACGCCAGGCCGGCCAGCCCGATCAGCGCGCGGCCGGCAGTACGTGCAGTTCCACGTCCCTGGCCAGCCTTACCAGCTCGCGCAGCACCGGGTACCGCCCGGCCGGGTTCGGCTCCGCTCTGGTGAGCACCAGCTCGGTGACCTGATGCCCGCTGGCGTAGTCGGCCAGCGCGGCCGCCGATGATGTCCCCGCCAGCGCGATGAAGACACCGCCGAGCTGCTCGGTCAGTGCCGCGTAGGACGCCAGCAGCTGGTCTTCCTCGGTACCCGGCTGCGACAGCCGCACCGCCGCGACCTGGAAGACGCCGTCTACCTGCGCAGCCAGCGCGGCGGAGCGCCGGATCAGCAGCTCCATCCCTGGCCACGGCGCAGCACAGGCCAGAATCGACGGCGGCCGCTCCTGCCCGCTCAGCCCCGACCTGGTCGGCTGGTCGTCGCCTTCGTAGGCGGCAAGCCGCCGCTCACCGTGCTCGGCTACCAGCCGGAATGCGCGCTCCCGCTCGGCGCTGAGGGTGCCGGGATCGTAGGTCGTCTCCAGCGCCTCGGTGATCTGGTCGGCGGGCACGATCTCCCCGCGCCGCACCCGGTCGACCAGGATCGACGGCGGCACGTCGACCAGTTCTATCTCGTCTGCCAGCGCCAGCAGTGCTTGCTCGTCGAGGAACGCGGCAGGGCCCCCGGCCGGCGTGCTGCCGAGCTTGCCGAGCTGGACCGTGCCGACCACCGTGATGCCGGCATCGGCCAGCCGTCTGGCCGCGACGAATCTGCGTTCGGCCGACGACGTGCCCTCGGTCAGGTCATCGACGCACACGACCTCGGGCCGCCTGGCAAGTACCGCGGCGGTGTCCAGGGTGACGCCGTCGCCGATGATCTCGAGATGCTCGAGTTCTGAGGTGACGTCTTCGCGGTCCCGCGCATCGATGGCGCCGACGACGACATCACTGCCGCGTGCCCGCCGCCTGCCCGCCTCTGCCAGCATCGCGGTCGTCGTCCCGCAGCCGGGCGCGTACCCCAGGTAGACCCTGATCGCGCCGCGGCTGCGCCGGGGCTGACTACCGGCCGGCTCGGCCACGTTCCCGGAAATATCATGATCGAGCCCGCTCGCGGCGGCCTCGATGTGCAGGTGCACGCCGGGCAGCTGACCAGCCAGCCGCTCGAGCAGCGAGCCGCGAAAGCGCTCGAGCAGGCCGGCCGGCGGCACGGCGAGCACCAGATGCCGCGCGTTCAGCTCCTGCACCGCGGAGATGATCGCGGCGCCTGCGTCACGGCTCTCCCTGATCACGACAGAGGCGCCAGCCACAGCGGCGGCCGCCTCGACCCGCTCGGTGAGTGCCGTCGCGGCCGGGCTCTGCTGGCTCAGCACCAGCACGCAGCAACGCGCGCCCCGGCGCCTGGCAAGTCGCATGCCGCGCTGCACGAGGGAGTCGACCTGTTCCGGCCGCCAGACCGCGACCAGCACGTCCTGCGCACCGCGCTGGCGGGTGGCGCCGGGCGCCGGCACGCTCTGCGCGACCAGCCGCAGGCCGATTTCGCGGAGCGCGGCGAGCCTGGCCGGCTGGAACTGCGTCCGCATGGCGGCATCCACCTTGGCCGGCGGGTAGATGTTGCCGTGGCCGAGCCGTTTGCGCAGTGCCTCCGGTGAGCTGTCGACGAACTGCAGCGCGTCTGCGCCGTCCAGCACGGCGTCGGTGACGGTGCCGGCGGCCGGCTCCCCCGTGACCGCCGCCACGTCCGCTGCCGTACTTGCGACGTCGGTCACGTCTACCGTGCTGATGACGTGGATCCCGGCACTGCGCAGCGCTTCGATCGCGGCGGAGTGCATGCCGAGATCGTCGACCAGAGCCACGGCGGGATGCCGGTCCAGCACCGCGGCCAGGTCCATTTCCGCCTGCTCTGCGCCGTGCCGGCCGGACTCGACGAGCTTGGGCGGCACGACCTCCAGCCCGCCGACCGCCTCCTCGGTGTGCCCGCGGCCGCGGGCATCGGCGAACCCGATCACCACGTCCTCACCCTGGGCTCGCAGCGCCCGGCCTTCCTTCAGCATGGTGAACGTCTTGCCGGAGCCGGGCGCCGCGCCGAGGTACACCACCAGAGAACCCCGCTTGGCAGGCCCTGGCGCATCGGCCATCGTCGCGCCGATGCCCTGCTCTTCCCTGATGATCTGGCCGCGGGCGGCGTCGTAGTCGTACAGCTCGGCATACCGGCCCCAGTTCACCGCGACATCCAGCTGGCGGGCCGCCTCCTCCTCGCCGAAGCTGGTGCGCAGGATGTCGGTGAAGAAGCCGGCCGGCAGCGTGTCGTCCATGCTGCCGCGCAGGCTGCGGTAGATGGTGCGCACCAGCGGCGCATGGTCAAGGGCCGCCCTGGCGAAGATTTCCTTGGAGTCCTGGATACTGGCGCCCGCGAAGATCCGGCCATTCGCCGAAAGCTCGAGCCTGTCGTCGCGCAGATCGGCGAAGCCGAGCAGGAGCAGCGCGTCCACGAGCGGCAGCAGGTCGTCGACCTCGAGACCGAGGCTGTCGGCCAGATCGGCCAGGTCGGCCGCGCCGCCGTGCCGGGCCAGCAGGATCTCGGCCAGCCCGGACAGGCCGTCGACGGTGGCCTGCGGCAATGGCGTGTCGCCGATGGTGCCGGCCGGGCCTGAGCTGCCGGGCGCGGCCGGCTGCTCGTCTGGCTGGTCGCGCTTGGTCATCATCCGGTAGATCTGGTCGACCAGCTCGTCGAATTCCGGCGTACGGCGCCGCCGTGGCCGAGGCAGCGGGTTGACCATATCGGACCGAATCCGGCCAGGGTTGGTGCCGAGCACCAGGATCCGGTCGGCGAGCAGCACCGCCTCCTCGATGTTGTGGGTGACCATCACGATGGTCTTGGTGGGGAACTTGCGGCCCTCCCATAGCTCCAGCAGTTCACCGCGCAGGTTTTCCGAGGTCAGCACGTCCAGCGCGCTGAACGGCTCGTCCATCAGCAGCGCGGCCGGCTCGACCACCAGCGCCCTGGCGAAGCCCACGCGCTGCCGCATTCCGCCGGACAGTTCCTTGGGGTAGGCCGACTCGTAACCGTCGAGGCCGACGATGTCGATGGCGCGCAGCGCGCGCTCTGACCGCTCGTCGGTGGCCACGCCGCGCGCTTCCAGCCCCAGTTCCACGTTCTGCTGCACGGTCAGCCAGGGCATCAGCGCGAAGGTCTGGAAGACCATCGAGGTCTCCCGGTTCGTGCCGGTCAGCCGGCGGCCGCGGAACCGCACCTCCCCCTCGGTCGGTGCCATCAGACCCGCGATGCACCGCAGCAGCGTGGACTTGCCGCTGCCGCTACGGCCGAGCAGCGCGACGAACTCGCCTTCGGCGACGTCCAGGTTGATCTCGTCGAGCACCGGTATCGGCCGGCCGCCAGGCCCGGCGAACGACTTGCTCAGCGACCGCACGCTGATCAGCGGCGTCGCCGGAGCCGGCGGCAGCGCCGTCCGCGAGGTCGCCGGGCCGCTCATGGCCGGGTGCCTTTCACGTGAGGGAGAACTTCGTCTCGGCCAGCTTGTACAGCCGCCGCCACAGCAGCGCGTTGAGTCCTGTCACGTAAAAGGCCATGACCAGCAGGCCGGCGAACAACTCGGGCAAGTGGCCGGTCTTCTGGGCGATGAAGGCGCCGAGGCCCTTGGCGGCCAGTGTCTTGTGGTTGTAATAGACGATCTCGGCCACGATCGTCGCGTTCCAGGCACCGCCCGCCGCGGTGATCGCACCGGTCACGTACGCGGGGAAGATGGCCGGCAGGATCAGCCGCCGCCACCGGTCAAGGCCGCGCACGCCCAGGTTGTCCATCGCTTCTCTCAGGTCCGACGGCACCGCGCTCGCGCCAGCGATGACGTTGAACAGCACGTACCACTGCGTGCCCAGCATCATCAACAAGATGGCGCCGTAATTCAGGCTGATGCCGAGATCGAGGAAGACAACGATCGCGAACGGAAAGATGAAGTTGGCCGGGAAGCTGGCCAGCACCTGCACGATGGGCTGCATGAACTGCGCCACCCGCGGATTGAAGCCGATCCACACGCCAACCGGCACCCACAGGACCGATGCGACGGTCACGACCACGACCACGCGCAGGAAGGTCAGGAAACCAAGGTAGAAGGTCGTGCCGAAGATGCCGAGACCCTGGCTGCCGGTCGCGACGAAGGCCAGCATGCTGTACAGGCCGTAGCCGAGCGCAGCGGTGAGCACGACCGTGAAGGTGATGTCGGCGGCCCGGCGGCGGCTGGCGTGACTGGCCAGGCTCGTGTCATCGATGCCGGTTGCTCGCGCCATCAGCCGGTTGATCGGCTGCGCGACGGCTCGCTTGCCCCGGCCGACTGTGGCCTGCCAGTTGGACCTGCGGAGGGCGTTGAGCACCAGCGACTTGGCCCGCTGGCTGGACTCCGACTGCTCGACCCTGAACTTTTCCACGAACGCGACGAGCGGGCGCCAGAAGAAGAAGTTGACTACCAGGATCACGATGATCATCGTGACGATGCCCCACACGACATCGGCCAGATTGCCCTCCCGCTCCGCGGTCCCGACGTAGGAGCCAACTCCCGGCAGGGTCAGCCTGCGGCCGTTCACCATGATCAGCTCGGACGCGGTCAGGAAGAACCAGCTGCCGCCGAAGCTCATCATCCCGTTCCAGACCAGACCGATCGCGCCGCCGGGCACATCGACAGTCCAGAACCGCTTCCATCTCGACAGCCCCATGAGCTTGCTGGCCTCGTTGAACTCGGCCGGCTGGCTGATCAGCGAGTGGTAGAAGGAAAACGTAATATTCCAGGCTTGCGAGGTGAACACCGCGAAGATCGCGGCGCACTCCAGGCCGAGCTCAGAGTGCGGGAAGATCGTGACGAAAAAGGTCACGGTGATCGCGAGGAAGCCGAGCACGGGCACCGACTGCAGGATGTCGAGGGCCGGGATCAGCACCCGCCGCCAGCGCCTGCTGCGCGCCGCTACGTAGGCATAGCTGAGGCTGAAGGCGTAAGAGAAAAACAGCGCGATGAACATCCGCAGCAGGCTGCGCGCGGCGTAATACGGCAGGTTAGACGGCGAGATATTGAGCGTCGTCGCCGACTCCGCTGGCGCCCTGGCGCCGGCGCCCACCCGCACCACCGCGTAGATCAGCAGCACGACGGACAGCCCGACGGCGATGTCCAGCGGCCGGAATCTCAGCCTGCCCAGGTTCTCCCGGCTGGGAAATGTCGGCGAGACAGCCATCAGAGCACTCCCCGTCCGGCCGTCGGCGATGACACGGGATCCATCATGCAGGTGCGGGTGCCTGCCGCCGGCTGCGACCCGCCAGCCTGGCCAGGCCGGTGACTAGGGCTGATGATCAGCCGCCGGATACGCACACAGGAAAAACCCAGCTAAGTCCTAGGCTATCTGTGCCGATCCCGGGCCTTGCTGGCCTAGCGTGCTGGTTGCCTCCCGCAGCTGCGGCAGGTTCACCGACCTACAAGAACGTGAGGATCTGCGATGCTCCCGAAGTCCAGGCTGGTAGCTGCTGCTACCGCTGCGGGCACGGTCTGTGCCCTTGCCGCGGCAGGTGCAGCTCTGGCGGCACCCACGCCGCCCTGGTCCAAACACAACCCGGCGGTCCCTAACGCATTCACCAACACGACCCCGGCACTGTCCGCCATTGACGTGAACGGCCTGCAGGGCACTTTCCTTGCCTGGAAGGGCCAGTTCGACAACCGCGTGAAGTACAAGATCAGGCTCGACGGCAAGTGGTTCCCGACCGAGGTCATCCACGGCGCTTCCACCAACACCTCGCCGACCGCGGCTCTGTTCGCGACTAACAAGGGCAAGGAGGCCGTGTTTGTCGCCTGGAAGTCGATCGGCAAGAACGGCGGCCTGAGCACGATCAAGTATTCCGACGGCATCGTCGCCAACAACGGCAAGATCAGCTGGACGTCACCGGTTGTGATGCCAGGCGGCAAGTTCTCTGAGACATCGGCCTCGCCGGCTGTGCTGTTCCCGGCGAACGCCCTCAACGCCCGAGTGATCATCGCCTACCGCGGTCCCTTCGACCACGTCAGGATCGAGATCGGCACCGAGGCCGGCCCGAACGGCCGCAGGTTTACCTGGGGCACCAAGAAGGTCAAGTCGGCGTGGGTTAACGGCGCGACGAGTGCCGAGACCGGTTCTCAGCCAGCCCTGACCGAGATCCTGAACGGCAGCACCGGCACCGTATATGTGTTCTGGAAGGAGAAGGGAAAGGCAGCCGCCGAGCCGATCAACTACGCCACCACGCCCGACAACCAGGGCGTCGGCCTGACCGGCAACGCGTCCGTACCGTGGACGCTGGCGGCGGGGCCAGTGCAGGATGGCACCGGCCTGGCCGGAACCACGGGCAGCCCGGCAGTCGCGTCGGCTGACATCCACGGCGACGGTCCGCTGCTGCTGGCCTACAAGGGCCCGGGCGGAGATTTCATCCGCTTCCAGACCCTGAGCGCGGGCGTATGGAGCGCGCACCGGTTCGTCAACGCCAACAACAACACCACGACGCTCGGCCCGGCGCTGGTTCACGGCACGCTGGCCAACGTCTCCCGCACCGACGGCAGGATCTTCCTGCACCATTTCAACGGCTGACCTAGCCGGCAGTAACTGAACTAGAGGTCTGAAGGCATGATCGGAGTGACCTGGGTGCTGCTGGAGCAGCACCCAGGTCACTCCCACGAGCTAGCGGATGAGGTGTCAGCGGACCTGCTGGCCTGGGGCAACCGCCGAGCCCGGTTCGCTGTCGGCGAGTAGTAAGCCGCCGAACTGGGCATCCTGACCAGACCGCCGCGTCCCGCACTCCGGGTGGCTGGCGATGACGCGCTGCTTGCACGGGGCTGGCGGCGGGCACGGCACGGGGGAACTGAGCGCACGTGATGCCTTCGCAGGTCTTCGCACTGCGCCCAGCGGCAGCCAGCAATTACCGGCTGGCGTGGGCGCGCGAGCGATTTGCGGACAGCTTCTGGCCAGTCCCGACCGTGTTTCTGGTCGGCGGCGGCCTGATCGCGGCGGCAACTGTGTACGCGCCGGAGCTTGGCATCAAGGCGCTGCTGCCCACCGGCCCGCCAGTCGCCTCCGGCGAAGCTGCCAGCGTGCTCGGCATCATCGCCTCGGCCACGCTGACCTTTCTCGGCGTCGTCTTCACCCTGACCTTGGTCGCGCTGCAGCTCGCCAGTTCACAGGCGTCGCCGCGGGTGCTGCGCACCTTCATCCGCTCAGGCGTCACCAAGCTGGCCTTCGGCATACTGCTGGCCACGTTCGCCTACTCGGTCGCCTTTCTGGTGCTGGCGGGCGGGCACGGGCACGAGCCTGAGTCGCGCGGGCTGGCTATCGCGGTGGTACTGGTAGCGATCAGCCTGCTGGTATTCGTCGGCTATGTCGCCTCCACCGTGCGGCTGCTGCAGGTCGCCTGGGTGATCAGCGATGTCGCGAGCCGGACGCTGAAGGCGATTGCCCTTAATTACCAGAGGCCCCGGCTCTACCAGCTGACCAGTGCGCCGCGCCTGGATGGCCAGCAGCGCCGGATCGCGATGACCGGCCGCGGCCGGACTGCCGGCGTCCTGCAGGGCGTCGACCATGACCGGCTTGTCAGGTTCGCGCAACGGCACGATTGCGTCCTGCGGCTGCTGGTCCGCGTCGGCGAGTACGTGCAGGCGGGGTCTGACGTCATCGTCGAGTACCGCGCGGCCGCTACGCCTGGGCCAGGCCACTACGCTCTCCGCACGGCAAGGACGGTCTCGGCGGGGCTGGACCTTGGCCGCAGCCGGACGCTGTACCAGGACCCTGCCTACGGGATCCGGCAGCTCGTCGACATCGCCATCCAGGCGCTCTCGCCGGCGATCAATCAGCCGACCACCGCCGTCCAGGTCATCGACCGGCTCGAGGACATCCTCCGGCGGATCGCGGCCAGCACGCGCCCGACGGGCTATTACGCCGACGGGCGTGGCCAGGTGCGGTTCATCGAGCCCGAGCTGCGACCTGCCGTCCAGTCCCGCCGCGACGCGTTGCTCCGGCAGTCGGCGGAGCTCGGCGTCGCCGCCGCGTACCTGCGCCCAGACGCGCTCGGGCTTGGCTGATGGACGCCAAGGGCCTGGAGAGCCTGCTGGCGGTCGCGATCGTCGCGGCGCTTGCGCCTGCCGTCGTCGCCGTACTGCCCGGCCCGAAGATCCCGCAAGTCGTCGTGCTGATCTTCGCTGGCATCTTGATCGGACCGCACGTGCTCGGCCTGGCCGACACCGGCAGCCTCGAACTGCTGTCGAACATCGGCCTCGGCTTCCTGTTCCTGCTGGCCGGCTATGAACTTGATCCGCGGCTGTTCCGCGAGCAATCCGGCCGGGTGGCCATGATCGGCTGGGCGGTCAGCGCAGCCCTCGCGGTCGGCGCCGTGGCCGGTTTGTCCGCGTTCCACTACATCCGGGACTTCGTCCCGATCGGACTCGCACTGACCACGACGGCGCTCGGCACGCTGCTCCCGATCCTGCATGACAACGACATGCTCGGCGGCAAGTTCGGCCGGTACGTGCTCGCCGCCGGGGCGGTCGGCGAACTGTTCCCGATCATCGCCATCTCCCTGTTCCTGACCAAGCGCAGCCAGTTCGTGGCCCTCGCCTCACTGCTCGCGGTAGCCGCTGCCGCGCTGTTGCTGACCGCGGCACCGCGGATCATCGGTGAACGCCGCCTCAAGGCGGTGATCAAACAAGGCCAGCGAGCTACCGCGCAGAGCACGCTGCGCTGGTCGCTGGTGCTGCTGCTCGTCCTGCTGGTCGCAGCCGAGAAGTTCGGCCTCGATGTCGTGCTCGGCGCGATGCTGGCCGGAATGGTGCTGCGCAGCTGGACGCACAAGATGGAAGTCGACGTCAAGCCGCTGGAGGACAAGCTCGAAGCTGTCGGTTACGGCATCTTCATCCCGCTGTTCTTCGTGGTATCCGGCATGGGGCTGGACATTCACTCCATTGCCGCCGATCCGGTGCGGCTGCTGGTGTTCGCCGGCCTGCTGCTTGTGGTCCGCGGGCTGCCGTCGCTGCTCATCTACGTCAGGCTGCTGTCGTTCCGGCAGCGGCTGGAGATGACGTTCATCACCGCCACCACGATGCCGCTGCTGATCGCGCTGGCCACGATCGGTCAGCAAGACGGCGTCATGCTGCCCGCGAACGCGGCCGCGCTGGTCGGCGCCGGAGTAATTTCCGTGCTGCTCTACCCGGCGATTGCCGCTGCCTTGCACCGCAGGGGCAGCGCGAAGCCGAACATCGGCGAATCGGTCCCGGTGCTGCAGTCCGTCGGCGACAACGACTACACAGGCCAGCCGGATCGTCCCGGACAGCAGGCCCTCGAGCCGGGCGTTGACCAAGACCAGCTCGGGAGTGCCGACGACGGCCTGGGCGGATTCGGCCCTGGCGGATTCGGCCCTGGCGGTGCCCGGCAGGGCGGTGCCGGGCAGGGCGGCCGCGGCGGCGACGCCGGACTGCCGCCGGCGCGCTGACCCGCCGGGCCGAAGTGGTGGGCAGCAGGCGGGCCGGAGGTACACCTGTGCTCTGATCGGCTCGGGCGATGCAACGGTTATTGTGCAGGACGTGGCGCAGCGACTGTTTCTCGGCGGCGACGTCAACTTGCAGCGGCCTGACCCGGCCGGAGCCTGGCGACACCTGGGCGAACTGCTCTGTCAGGCCGATGCCCGGTTCGTGAACCTTGAAGGTCCGCTCGCCGGGACGAGCGGCGAGCCGCGGCAGCCGGACATCTTGTACAAGCCGGGCTGGACTCACAGCGAGCCTGGCATGGTGCGCGGACTGACGGCAGCCGGCATAGACGGGGTTAGCTGCGCCAATAACGTCACCTATCCGGCCGCCGCGATGCTGGCCAGCCTCGACGTGCTCGACCGGGCTGGCATCGGGCACTGCGGCGCCGGCCCTGACCTGGCGGCCGCGAGCAAGCCGCTGATCGTGGTCAGGGACCAGGTCAGGTACGGCTTTGTCGCCTACACCTCCATCGCCTTCCCGTACGGGCATGCCGCGACCGCCGACCTGCCTGGCGTCTGCGTACTGCAGGCGGTTACCTCCTACACCCCCGATCCGCGGGTGAACGAGGTTCCCGGCAGGCCGCCGAAGGTCGTCACCGTCGCGGTCGCCGAACAGCTGACCCTGATGCAGGCCGCGGTGAGCGACTTGCGCCAGCACGCCGATGTCGTCGTGCTGTCGTGTCACTGGGGGGTGCCAGGACCGCGACCGCTGGATTACCAGCGGCAGATCGCGCACGCGGCAGTCGACGCCGGCGCCGACATCGTGCTCGGGCACGGTCCGCACTCGGTGCAGGCAATCGAGGTCTACGGCGGCCGCCCAGTCCTGTACAGCCTGGGCAACCTGGTCTTCGACTGGGCCAGCATGCGCGGGCGTTACCTGGACGGCCTGGTCGTGCTGGTTGACGTCGACGGCGGCAAGCTGACCGGGCTCACCGCGCACCTAGTGCGGCGCGACGCCCGAAACGACCCGCGCCCGGTCGGCGGCGAACAGGCCGTCGCGGCGATGACGGAGCTGACTGCCGCCTCCGCCAACCTCGGCACCAGCCTGCACGCAGCCGGTCACGGCCGGGTCAGCCTGAGCCTGTGAGCCCGCGACGAGAGGTAATGAAGGCCGCGAGCGTGCCGAGCGTTTCGAGCGCGTCCAGGTTGAGATCTTCGCCGGCTACATCCACGCCGTACCGTCGCTGCACCTGACGCAGCAGCAGCGTGCCGGTCAGCGAGTCCAGGCCCGCGCCCTCGCGGAACAGCGCGGTCCCGGCCGGGATATCCAGCAGGTCGTCGCGGCCAGTCACCGCGGCCAGGATCTGCCGCAGCTCGGCGAGGATCCCGGCGTCCGGTGCCGTCATCGGCCGGTCACCCAGTCCGCCAGCGGAGGCAGCTCCCCGGTGAGGGACCTGGCGAAGATCGCACGGCCGTCAGGTGCGATCGAGTCGGGCGCCGCCCGGAATCCGGCTGCGGCAAGTGCCAGCCGCATGGGCACGTTGCGCTCGGTGACCAGGCACGGCACTTGCAGCTCGGCCGCTCCGCCGGCAGCGGCGAGCCGGCAAAGCCAGGCGAGCAGCGCGTCGAGCGCGCCGCGGCCGAGCGCCCGGCAGGACATCATCACCAGCGGAGCGGTCATCGGCACCGGCGGCGCGCCAGCGGAGAGCGACGAAGCCGACGACGGCACCGGCGCCGGTCCTGCTACGTTCCTGGCCAGGATCGCTCCCCCCACCAGGCCGTCATCGCCGTAGTCGTCGGCCAGGGTGACGGTCACGAGTTGCTGATCGGCCGAGCCGATCACGCTGGCAAGCGCCGCCTCGGTCCGCGGCTGGCCTGCCGAATTGAGCTGGTGCGTACGGACCGTGAGCTCATGCAGCCTGGGCACGTCCGCGGGCACCGCCGGGCCGATCGTGATCCGCGTCCCGGCCTGGCGCAGGAAATCATCGCGCGAGCCGGCGAACTCGCCCGCCGCGGCCTGCCGGCGGCGGCGCTCGGCGTACATGGCACCGCGCCGGCTCGCCTCGGCCGTGACCACCGCCGGGCTGAACTGCGGCCAGTCCGCTGCCTCCGCCGCGTCCTGCGGGCTCAGCACCAGCACGGCCGGCCAGGCGGCCGAGACCTCGGCGCGTTCAGCTAGGTCGTCATCGACAAAAGCCATCGAATCCGGCGCCAGGCCCAGTTCCGCCGCGATCCGGCCGACCGACTCCGCTTTGCTTCCCCAGCCGCATTCGGCGGCGGCGAAGTCGACGCCAGTGAGCTGCCTGACGTACTGCACCGCCTGCGGCGGGTTGCGGCTGGCGATCGCGTGCAGGATGCCCCGGCCAGCCAGTTCGCGCAGGACGCCGAGCAGCTCCTGGTCAGCCGGCGGCGGCTGCGCAGTCGATTCCAGGTAGACGCCGTCCAGCAGCGTGTTGTCGATATCCCACACCACGCATTTGATCAGGGCGGTCACGGGGCGTCCGCCTTGCGCTCCATGGTCAGGTGCGTCGCGGTGAAGCCGAACTTCCGGTACAGCGCGCGCATGCCGAGGTTGCCCGCGTGCACCTTGCCCGTCAGTTGCGTCATCGCGGCATCGTCGGCCGCCGCCAGCACGGCTGCCATGAGCAGTTCGCCGACCATGCTGCGGTCCGGCACGTCGGACACGGCCAGCGAGCGGAAGTTGCCGTACCGGTCGCCGGTCAGCGAGTTGGTCCTGGCGGACAGCCAGGCCCAGCCGACTGGCGTATCCGGCTCGTCGCGCGCGACGGCGACCAGCGTGATCTCACCAGGTTTGCCGATCGCGCCGGTCACCCGCCTGCGGTGCAGCGCGGGATCGGTGATCGCACCCTCGGCGAACGAGATGACCGCGATCTCGATCTCGTAGCCGACGATCGCCTCGACGTCGCCGTCTGCGGCCGGGCGGACGAGGTACCGGCCAGCCGGCTCAGCCATCGTCGTCCCCGGCACGCGCGCCGTCCCCCGCAGGCCCGGCGTCGCCCGCAGGCGCGCCGTCGGCGGCATGCCCTGCATGCCCGCTGACCGCGGCGCGGCGCTGGACCAGCGGCATCGGCCGGAACGTCGTGCCGCCGCAGACCGGGCAGCCAGCAGCCTGCAGCACGGCGATCTGCGGCCAGCGGGCACCGGGACCGACCTCGTGCACGGCCCGGCACTGGGCGCACCGGTACGGCCGGGTCACCGTGGCGCGGTTGTCGGCGGTGTACAGCGGCCCGTCATATGCGCCGCCGATCAGCGGCGCCGCGTTCTCCGTGGTGCGCAGGTGGTACAGGTTGCTGGTGCCGGCCAGCACGCCGGCCCCGAGGTACTCGTTGAATCCGGCCGACAGCGACCGCACCATCAGGCCCATCGCCGCGATCGCCTGCTGGATCGCGAGCGTCTCGTCCGGTCGGCGCGCGCCGAAGGAGAAGAAGACATGCCGGCCGGGCTCGGGCGCCAGGGCGGACACGGCCCGGCTCAGGAACAGCTCGGCGCCCGCCACCGTGTACGGCGGGTCGGTCAGCACCACGTCGAAGCTCGCCGTCAGCGTCTCAGGCAGCGGCTGGCGCAGATCATGGCGCACCCGCTCGACCTGCACGCCGGTACCGGCCGTCTGCTCCCCGATCCAGTCCAGGACGTCAGTATCGGTGTCGGCGACCGCGAGCCGGCGTACGGTTCCTGCCGTTTGCGACCACGCGGCAAAGTGCGCGATCGCGACCGAGATCAGATCGTCGTCGCCGAGCAGCAGGATCCGCTGCCCAGCTAGCGCGTGCGCTTGCTGCATCCGCAGCACGCGGCTGAGCTTGGTCGCGGTGGTGCAGTGCGTCTGGTCGAGCTCGGCCTTGGCGGCGGGCGCGCCGTCAGCGGCCAGCTGCATGATCGCGGCCACGTCGTCCAGGGCCGGCGGGATCAGCACGCCGCGTCCGCCGCAGGCCGTGCAGCCTGGCCGGATCGCCGCTCCGCCGGTGGCGGCCGCGACCGCGGCACGGCCTGCCTCGGTGAACCGGACTGGGCGCTTCGTGTCGATGACGCCGCGCTTGCGCAGTTCGTTGCAGGCGGCCGCGACGATCGGCACCGGCAGCTCGGCCAGCCGCGAGACCTCACGGACCGCGGCCGGCTCAGCGTCCAGCACGGCCGACAGAATGTCGCGGATGCCTGATTCACCTTCCGCCAGGCCGACGGCAGCGGCAACCTCGGCGACTACCGTGTCCACGTCCATGAGCTGCGTCTTCTCGCCCCCCGCGCTCCGCGGGTTATCCCGCAGCGGTCCGCCGGTCCGGCCGGCCTGGTCAGCGGGCCGTACGGTATCCTCGCACATCATGCCGGGCATGGAAGCGGCGAGCAGCTACACCGACCTGCGACGCCAGGAAGCTATGTCGGCCAAGCGGTTGTATGCCGTGGACGCCGCCTGCACGCCGGGTTCGCCGGTGACCGAGGTCGCGGTGCTGACCGACCTGGCCGTCGCCGCCGTCCGGTCCGGCTCCGGGCACGTGCTGGACACCAGTCACGTCATCTTTCCGAACGGCGCGATCACGCTGTTGCTGATCCTGGCCGAGTCGCACCTCAGCATCCACACCTGGCCCGAAGAAAGCCTCATCGCCATCGACTTGTTCAGCTGCGGCGCGATCGACGGGCGGCAGGTCATCGACGAGCTCACCCGCGTGCTCCGGCTGGAAAAAATCACCATCAACCAGCTGGAACGTGGTATCCCTGGCCCGGCGGCCTGACGCTGGTTCGCGGTTACCGGGGGGTTGGGCTATCTGCCGGCGGGGGTATCCCTGTTGTGTGGGGTTACTCAGAGTTGCACTCACGTAGCGATCCGTGATTCCAGCCGCTCGGCGCGGTGGGCGCTGCGAGAGGACTTCAGCTGTGGCTCCGCGAGTAAGACCTGGACCTCGCCAGGAAGGGCTTACTTGTGAGCAACGACATCGTCCTCGCGCTGGTCATCATCACCGGCTTGTCGTTTGACTTCACTAACGGATTCCACGACACGGCCAACGCCATGGCGACGTCCATAGCCACCAAAGCGCTCGGCCCGAGGGTCGCGGTCGGCCTGTCCGCGGTGCTCAATCTGATCGGCGCGTTCCTGTCGCTGAGCGTCGCCGCGACGATCGCCAGCGGCCTGGTAGATACCGGCCTGGTGACGCTGACCGTGGTGTTCGGCGGCCTGGCCGGCGCCATCGTCTGGAACCTCATCACCTGGCTGTTCGGCATCCCGTCCAGTTCCTCGCACGCGCTGATCGGCGGGGTGATCGGCGCCATGCTCGCCGCGGCCGGATCTCACGCGGTGAAGTGGCAGGGCCTGGTGTCCAAGGTAGTCATCCCGGCGATCCTGTCGCCGTTCATCGCCGCGCTCGTCGCCGCCACCGGCACGTACCTGATCTACCGGATCGCCAGGTCGATGCGCGAGGGCAGCCGCAATCGCGGCTTCCGCATCGGCCAGATCGGGTCGGCATCCCTGGTGTCGCTGGCGCACGGCACCAATGACGCCCAGAAGACGATGGGCATCATCACGCTGGCCCTGATCGCCAACCACACGCTGACCGCCGGGGCGAGCACGCCGTTGTGGGTCATCGTGATCTGCGCGCTCACGATCGCGGCCGGCACCTACGCGGGCGGCTGGCGGGTCATCAGGACCCTGGGTAAGGGCCTGGTCGAGATCGAGTCGCCGCAGGGCATGGCCGCCGAGTCGTCATCGGCGGCGATCATCTTGTTGTCTACCCACTTCGGCTACTCGCTGTCCACCACCCAGGTGGCTACCGGATCGATCCTCGGCTGCGGCCTCGGCAAGCGGGGCGCCGAGGTGCGCTGGAACGTAGCGGGCAGGATGGCGACTGCCTGGCTGATCACGCTGCCCGCGTCCGGAATCATGGGCGCTACCAGCTACTTCATCGCGAACGCGATTGGCGGGACGCTCGGGATCATGGTCGTCCTGCTGATCCTGATTGGCGTATCCGGCGTCATCTACTGGCGCTCGCGTGGCACCAGGGTCGGCCCGCAGAACGTCAACGCCGACTGGACGGGCTCGGTCGCGCCGGCCGACCCGGCGGTCACCAGCAGGGCCGCCTGACGAGCAGGTCCCGGCAGAAACGGGGGCGAGCAATGAACTCATGGATCAACTTCAGGGCCATCTGGGAGATCGTCGTCATCGGCCTGCTGGCCGGGGCCGGGCTTCCGGCGATCTTCGCCATCGGCATCCGCGTTCTCGGCGCGCCGGGCAAGGGTCACGTCACCGGGTCCGACGACGAGGTGGTCGGCGGAAGCCCGGCCGGGGTGGCCATCGCCGCTGTGTGCTTCGCAGTGGTGCTGGCCGCCGTCGGCTACGGCATCTACATCATCGTCGCCACCGGCCACAAGTAACCGGCCCGGCCGCAGAAGGAGCCGGGCCCGAGAGGATCTCCGCACATGCCATTGCCATCGTTTCTGACCGACATCATCGGCTGGCTCAGGGCCGGGTACCCAGAAGGCGTACCTGATGTCGACTACATCCCGCTGTTCGCGCTGCTCGGCAGGCACCTCACCGACGAGGAGGTCAAGGAGATCGCCGACGAACTGGCAGACAGCTGCGACCAGCACGACGCGGCGACTATCCATGCGGCGATCAACGCTGTCACTAACGAGCACCCGCGCGACAGTGATATCTCCAGGGTCCGGTCACGGCTCGCCGCCGGCGGCTGGCCGCTTGCCGGGCCGGGCGGCTAATAGCGATCGAGCGTCCTCGGCCGGGTGGTTCGGTGAGGATGGTCGCTGAGCCCGCTGGCGGGTGAGCACTGTTGGCGGCTGGAGTTGGTGAGTCCTACGGCTAGATCGTGCCCCTGCCGGTGCGGGCGCCTACTACCTCGCCCACATCATCGGCGGCGACGCGGGCATCGTCGTCGATCTCGTGCTGCTGATCGCGGTCGCCACGACTATCTACCTGCGCTCTCGTGGCAGCCGGGTCGGCCACGACAACGTGAATGAGGAGTGGACAGGATCGGTAGCTCCGCCGTCCGTTGCCGGGGCCCGCGAGCCGGCCGCGGCCTGACCGAGAGGACGGCACAGCCGTGAACTCCTGGATTAACCTGACTGCACTCTGGCAGATCGTCGTGGTCGGCCTCATCGCCGGCGCGGGGCTGCCCGCCTTGTTCGCGATCGGCATGCTGGCGCTCAGCCGGGCCGGCGGCGCGCGCGCAGCGACCGCCGGGACCGATGGCGAGACTTCCGACACCCTGGTCGGCGGCAGCATTGCTGGCATGATTGCCGGCGGGTTGTGTTTCCTGGTCGTGCTGGCCCCGATCGGATGGGGCCTCGTCGCCATCTACCAGGCGGGCCACCCGCACGCCAAGTGATCGCGGCCGGTACCGGAAGGAGCTCAGCATGGAGATGTCCGCATTCCTCAGCTCGATCATCGGCTGGCTGCGGGCCGGGTACCCGGAGGGGGTACCACGGGTCGACTACCTCCCGCTGTTCTCCTTGCTCGGCAGCCAGCTGAGCGATGCGGACGTCAGCACGATCGCCGAGGAACTGGCCAGCAGTGTCGACCCCGATTCGGCCGACGCGATCCGCGAGGCGATCAAGACGGTCACCCATGCAACGGCCAGCGACTCCGACATCGCCAGGGTCAAGTCGAGGCTCGCGGCGGGCGGCTGGCCGCTGGCGAAGCCGGACCGGCGCAGCTGGCCGGAGCCAGCCGGATCTGGCTGAACAAGCCAGCCTCCGGGGCGCAGCGCCAGTCTGACGCCGCGCCTCGATGTCGCTGTCCGCGCTTCAAGTGCCGATTCCAAGGAACATGGCACTGTGCTGTCGCGCGCCAGCACGGCTTGTCCATCGGTGCGCGGCTGACGAGGCGAGCGGAAAGTGAGCATGAGCGTGGGCGAGCACGAGTTTGACGTGGTGGTCATCGGCATGGGTCCAGGCGGCGAGCACGTTGCCGAGGAACTGGCTAAGGCGGGCGTCCGGGTCGCCGCGATCGAGGCCAGGCTGGTCGGCGGCGAGTGCCCCTACTGGGGCTGCGTGCCCTCCAAGATGATGATCAGGGCGGCGGATCTGCTCGCCGAGGGCCGCCGGATTCCCGGCATGGCCGGCTCGTCGGTAGTCTCCCCCAACTGGGACCCGGTGGCCAAGCGGATCAGAGCGGAAGCCACCGACGACTGGGACGACACGGTGGCGGCGGACCGGTTCACCGACGCTGGCGGGACGCTGTTTCGTGGCCATGGCGTCATCACCGGGCCAGGCCAGGTCAGGGTCGGCGACGACCTGCTGCACGCAAGCCGCGGCATCGTCGTCAACTGCGGCACCGCCCCGGCCATCCCGCCGGTCGAAGGCCTGGCCGGCACGCCGTTCTGGACCAATCGCGAGATTATCGAAAGCGTCGACGTGCCGCAGTCCTTGTGCGTGCTCGGCGGCGGCGCCATCGGCGTCGAGCTTTCCCAGGTATTCGCGAGGTTCGGCAGCCTGGTCACGGTGGTCGAGCGGATGGACAGGCTGCTGTCACAGGAGGAACCAGAATCGGGCGACCTGCTCGCGGAGGTCTTCGAGGCCGACGGCATCGACGTCAGGACCGGCACCAGCGCCGAGGCGGTCAACCACGAGCGCGGTCAGTTCGAGATCACCCTCGGCGACGGCGCCCTGTTGCGAGCCGACCGGTTGCTCGTCGCCGTCGGCCGCGCGAGCGACCTTGCTGCGCTGGGCATCGGCTCCGTCGGGCTGGACGAGAGCGCGAGGACCATTCCCGTCGATGACCAGATGATCGCGGCGCCTGGTGTCTGGGCGATCGGCGACGTCGTCGGCAAGGGCGCATTTACTCACATGTCGATGTACCAGGCAGAGATCGTGCTTGCCCAGTTGCTTGGCCGGCCGCATCACCCGGCCGAATACCACGCCGTTCCTCGCGTTACCTTCACCGATCCGGAGATCGGCGCGGTCGGGCTAACCGAGGCGCAGGCCAGGCAGCAGGTCGGCAGCGACCGGGTCAGGACCGTCAGCAGCCAGATCCCTGGCTCGGCGCGCGGCTGGATCCACAAGGCGGGCAACAGGGGCTTCATCAAGCTCGTGGCCGACACCGGCCGCGGCGTTCTGATCGGCGCCACGTCCGCCGGGCCGGCGGGCGGTGAGGTGCTGAGCATGCTTACCCTCGCGGTGCACGCGGCCGTGCCGCTGCAGCGGGTGAACGAGATGATTTACGCCTACCCGACCTTCCACGGTGCGGTTCAGGAGGCGCTCAGCCAGCTGACCTGAGCCTCAATCACCCGCAACGGGTGATGCTGACAGGTACTCGCGCGGGCAGATCTCGGTCACGCGCTGCGTCCTGGACCGACCCGGGCAGCCCTCAGGCGGCGTGCGGTCCGGGAGGCAACGGGATGCGGGAAGACCTCGCCAGGTGGCAGTTCGGCTTCACCACGGTCAACCACTTCCTGTTCATCCCGGTCACCATCGGGCTCGCGGTCCTCACCGCGCTGCTGCAGACCGCCTGGTACCGGCGGCACAGCCCTGAGTACCTGCGGCTGACCCGGTTCTTCGGCACGCTGCTGGTGATCAACGTGGCCATCGGCGTGGTGACCGGGCTAGTCCAGGAGTTCGAGTTCGGCATGAACTGGTCGTCGTACTCCCGCCTGGTCGGCAATATCTTCGGCGCGCCGCTGGCGATGGAGGGACTGGCGGCATTCTTCCTGGAATCCACGTTCCTCGGATTGTGGCTCTTTGGCTGGGACAAGCTCTCGCGCCGGGTGCACCTGGCCACGATCTGGCTGGTCGCGCTCGGCGCGATGCTCTCGGCCGCGTTCATCATGGCCGCGAACTCCTGGATGCAGCACCCCGTCGGGTTCGTCACCAACCCGGTGACGCACGCGCCAGAACTGAACGACATCTGGGCGCTGTTCACCAACCCGGTGTTCGTCTGGAGCTATGCCAAGGTAATTCTGGCCGCGCTGGTGACCGGCTCCGCGGTGATGCTGGCGGTGTCGGCGTGGCAGTTGCGGCGCGGCGGCGAGAACGCGGTGTTCGGCCGGTCCGCGCGGCTTGCGCTGATCGTCCTCGTGCCGGCCATCCTGTTCGCGATGCTGGTCGGCGACGAACTCGGCGTGGTCGAAGCCACGTACCAGCCGATGAAGATCGCCGCGGCCGAAGCGCAGTGGACCACCTGCCAGCCGTGCTCGTTCTCGCTGATCCAGATCGGCGGCGGCAACAACGACCACACTCCGACCCAGATCCTGGAGATCCCGCACCTGCTGTCGCTGCTGGCCACCAACCACTGGAACGGCAAGGTCATCGGCCTGGCCCCGCTGCAGAGCCAGTACGCCGCTAAGTTCGGACCTGGCAACTACGTGCCGAACGTGTTCATCCAGTACTGGTCGATGCGCGTGATGGCCTACCTCGCCATCATCATCGTCCTGGTCGCCTTGTGGGGACTGTGGCTGAACCGGCGGCACAAGCTCGCGGTATCCCGCCGGTTCCTGTGGGTCGCCCAGTGGATGGTGGTACTCCCGTTCCTGATGAACACGGCCGGCTGGCTGCTCACCGAGAGCGGCCGCCAGCCCTGGATCGTGCAGGGCATCATGCTGACCCGCAACGGCCTGTCCCCTTCGGTGAGCACCGTCGAGATGATCATCAGCCTGACCGTGTTCGTGCTGCTCTACGGCATCCTCGGCACCGTTGACCTGATGCTCATGCTGCGCTACTCGCGCAAGGAGCTACCGCCGGCGCCGGCCGAACACGCGGCCGGCGAGCCTATCCCCGCGATGAACTACTGAGGTCGGTCATGGCATTCGTCCCGTTCTGGTTCATCCTGATCACGGTCTTGTGGACCGGGTTCTTCGTGCTCGAGGGCTTCGACATGGGCGTCGGCATGCTGAACGGCCTGATCGGCAAGAACGAAGCGGGCAAGCGCGCCGTCATCAACACCATCGGGCCGCTCTGGGACGGGAACGAGGTGTGGCTGATCGTCGCCGCGGCTGCGATGTTCGCGGCGTTCCCCGGCTGGTACGCGACCATGTTCTCCGGCTTCTACCTGCTCATCGTCGTGCTCTTGTGCGCGCTCATCGTGCGCGGGGTGTCGTTCGAGTACCGCGGCAAGAGCCCGGCCGACCGCTGGCGGAGCAACTGGAGCCGGCTGCTTGCGGTGGCCAGCCTGCTGGCGCCCCTGCTGATCGGCATCGCCCTCGGTGACCTGCTGCACGGCCTGCCGATCGGCGCGAACCACGAGTACACCGGCAACTTCTGGAATCTGCTGCAGCCGTACGGCATCTTGACCGGCGTCACGCTGGTAGCCATCTGCCTGCTGCACGGCGCGACCTTTATCACCCTGAAGACCACCGGGGACGTGCGGTTCCGGGCGGGCAAGTTCGGCCGGCGGATCGCGCCGGTGACCGTGCTGCTCACGGTTGCCTTCATTGCCTGGACTCACGTGACCGCCGGCGGCGGCGCGTTCCTGAACCCGGTCGAGCTGCTCGCCATCGTCTCGGTCATCGCCGCCTGGATGCTGGTCAGCGGGCATCACGAAGGCTGGGCCTTCACCGCCACGACCGTCACCATCGCGGTGTGCATCATCACGATCTTTGTCCGCCTGTATCCGCGGGTGATGGTGTCGAGCACGAACCCGGCCTTCAGCCTGACCGCGGGAAACAGCGCCTCCACTCCGTACTCGCTCAAGGTGATGACGGTGGTGGCGCTCGTCTTGCTGCCGATCGTGCTGGTGTACCAGGCCTGGAGCTACTACGTGTTCCGCCGGCGGATCAGCGACGAGTCCTTCCAGCCGATACTCGGGACCACGCCGCGGCCCGCGGTGTCCGCGACTGTCGCGATGGCGGCGCACTCGTCGACCAGCAGCGTCGTGCCGCCCGCGACCGGACGCGCGGATTCCGGACCGGCAGGCGGCAGGACGCAGACCGCCGGCGCGCAGCACCGGGCCGGCCGCAAGCGCTGGCACCTGCCAGGGACCGGCGGCAGCAAGCGCGGCGGGCGCGAGTGACCGATCGCCGCGCGCGGATGCGGCCATTCGACCCGCGGCTGGTGCGCACCGCCAGCGCCGCTCGGGGCTACCTGATCATCACTGTCAGCCTGGGACTGGTGACAACCGGGCTGGTGCTCGCTCAGGCGACGCTGCTCGCCCGCGCGCTGTCCGGCGCCGCGCTCGGCACCGGGCTTGCCGCACTGCGCGGCACCGTGATCGCGCTGCTCGCTGTTCTGGCGGGCCGCGCGGCCGTGTCGTTCGGCGCGGAGGCGGCCGCGCTCCGGGCGGCCGCGTCGGTCAAGTCGCAGCTGCGCAGGCGGCTGACCGAGCACGCACTGCGGCTCGGGCCGTGGTGGCTCTCCGGTCAGCAGGCGGGCGAGATCACCACGCTCGCCACCAAGGGCCTGGACGCCCTGGACCCCTACTTCGCCAGGTACCTGCCGCAGGTCGTGCTCGGCTGCCTCGTGCCGCTGGCGGTGCTGGCCAGGGTCACGGCCGCCGACTGGATCTCCGGCCTGGTGATCGCGGCCACGCTGCCGCTGATCCCGTTGTTCGCCGTGCTCGTCGGCCTGTACACCAGGAGCCACACGGAGCGGCAGTGGCGGCTGCTGGGAAGGCTCGGCGGCCACTTCCTTGACGTGGTGGAGGGGCTGCCGACACTGAAGATCTTCGGCCGGGCCAGGGCGCAGGCCGAGGCGATCAGGGCCACCACCGACGAGCACAGGACAGCGACAATGGCGGCGCTGCGGGTCGCCTTCTTGTCGGCGCTGGTGCTGGAGCTTGCCGCCGCGCTTGCCACCGCGCTGGTCGCCGTTGAGGTCGGGCTTGCGGCTGCTAGCCGGGCACCTCGGCTACGACACCGCGCTGCTCGTGCTGCTGCTCACCCCGGAGGCCTACCTGCCGCTGCGCAACGTCGGTGCTCAGTTCCATGCCAGCGTCGAGGGCGCGACCGCGGCGGGGCGCGTGTTCGAGATCCTCGGCACCCCGCTGCCCGTGCGCCCGCCCGGCACCGGCACCGGCACCTGGTCCCCGGTGCCGGACCTGCGCACCGAGGCGGTCACGCTGGACGCGGTCACGCTGGCCTATCCGGGCCGCGCGCAACCCGCGCTCAGCGAGGTCAGCCTGACCATCAGCCCCGGCGAGCACGTGCTGCTGACCGGGCCGAGCGGGGCGGGCAAGAGCTCACTGCTCGGGCTGCTGCTGCGGTTCGCCGAGCCGACCGCTGGCGACATCACCGCGGGCGGCCGCAGCCTCGCGGCCATCGATACCGAGCCCTGGCGGCGGCAGATCGCCTGGGTGCCGCAGCATCCTTACCTGTTCGCCGGCACGGTCGCCGAGAACATCGCGCTCGGCCAGCCGGAGGCGACCACCGCCGACATCGCGGCCGCCGCCCGGCTGGCCGGCGCCGCCGACTTCATCGCCGCGCTGCCCGGCGGACTGGACAGCCGGCTCGGCGAGCGTGCACTCAACCTGTCCGCCGGCCAGCGGCAGCGGATAGCGCTCGCCCGCGCGTTCTTGCGTGCTGCCCCGCTGGTCCTGCTGGACGAGCCGACCGCACATCTGGACCCGGCCGCCGCCAGCGACCTCCTTGCCGTGATCGCCACGCTGATGGCAGGGCGGACCGTGCTCTTGGTCAGCCACGCCGACCGGCTGCCGCTGCGGCCAGATCGCGTGGCGCAGCTGGACGGCGGCCGCCTCCGCCTGGCCACCGCGCCTGGTGCCCCGCGCAGCCCGGTCGGGGCCGACCTGTCCGCTGTCAGTGCCGCGCCGGTCATCGCCGCGAGCCCGGCCCGCGCGAGCGGAGACGCGGTGACAGTCCGCGGCGGTCAGCTGACACCGGGCGCCAGCGCGCTGCGCCGGCTGCTGACGTTGGCCAGGCCGATGCGCGGCCGGCTGGCGCTGGCCGTCGCCGCCGGAGCGGCCGCTACCGGCTGTGCTGTCGCGCTGCTGGCCACCTCAGGCTTCCTGCTGGCCAGGGCGTCTGAGCATCCGAGCATCGTCGCTATCACCGGCGCTGTCGTCGCGGTTCGCGGCTTCAGCGTCGGTCGCGGCGTGTTCAGGTACGCCGAGCGGCTTGGCTCGCACGACGTTGCCTTCCGGGTGCTGGCTGACGTACGGGTGACGATCTACCGGCGGCTCGCTCGGCTGGCCCCGCCGGCCTGGCCGCATTCCGGTCAGGCGATCTGCTCACCAGGCTCATCAGCGACGTCGACTCGGTGCAGGACCTGTACATCCGCGGCATCTCGCCGCCGCTGACAGCCGCACTGGTCGGCGCTGCCGCGGTCGCTGCCTGCCTGCTGATCCTGGCCCCGGCGGCCGGCTTGCTCGCGCTCGGCCTGCTGGCCGGCGGTGCCCTGGCGCCGGCGGTCATTGCCGTGGCCGATCGCCGGGCCAGGCGGCGGACAAGTCCGGCACGAGGTGAGCTGGCCGCCACGGTGGCCAACCTGCTGACCGGGTCGGCCGATGTGCAGGCCTTCGGCGCCGAGCAGGCAGGCCTTGACCGCGTCAATGCCGCCGACGCCGAGCTGACCGGCCTCGCCAAAGGCTCCGCTGTCGCCAGCGGGCTCGGCGCCGGACTGGGCTCGCTGGCGGCCGGGCTCACCTTGTGGGGGGTCCTGGTGCTGGGCGTAGCGGCCGTGGGCGCGGGCACCCTCAGCCGGGTGCCGCTCGCGGTGCTGACGCTGACCGCGCTGGCGGCGTTCGAAGCCGTCACCACGCTGCCCGCGGCAGCGCAGCAGCTCGGGCAGGCGGCCGCGTCCGGGCGCCGCATCTGCGCCGTCGTCGATGCCCCCGATCCGGTCACCGAGCCTGCCGCGCCTCGCCCGCTGCCTGCCGGACCGGTGACCGTGTCGCTGCACGGCGCCAGCGTCCGTTACCTGCCAGCCGGCCCGCTCGCGCTTGACGGGCTGGACCTCGACCTGCCGCCAGGCCGGCGGGTCGCGCTGGTCGGCCAGAACGGAGCCGGCAAATCGACGGTGGCAGCGGTGCTGCTGCGGTTCTGTGATCTGGCCGCCGGAACCGCGACCCTGTGCGGGCAGGATCTGGCCGGCTACGACAGTGACCAGGTGCGCACGCTGATCGGCGGCTGCCCGCAGGATCCGCACATCTTCGACAGCACCATCGCGGCCAACCTGCGGCTGGCCAGGCCCGGCGCGAGCGACGACGAGCTCGTCGGGGCGGCCGCCCGTGCCCGGCTCTTGCCCTGGATCGAGGCGCTGCCGCTCGGGCTCCAGACGCCGGTCGGCGCGCGCGGCGCGGCCATGTCCGGCGGCGAACGACAGCGACTGGCGCTGGCCAGGGCGCTGCTCGCCGATCCTGCGGTGCTGATCCTGGACGAGCCGACAGCAAGCCTGGACCGCGCGACTGCCGCGGCGCTGATGGCCGACCTGCTCGCCGTGACCGCGGGCCGGGCCACGCTGCTCATCACCCATGACCTTGCCGGGCTTGACCAGCTGGACGAGATCGTGGTCCTCGACCGGGGCCGGGTCGTCGAGCGCGGCAGCCATCAGCAGCTGCACGGGGCCGGCGGCCAGTACAAGGCGATGCTGGACCAGGCAGGGATAGTCGCGGCTAGCCGAACGTGAACACGTATGCCTCGGCTCCCGGCTGGTGGAAGGTGATCTCCAGCGTCCGCTCGCCCACTTCGCCTTCTTGCCGCAAGAGCTGGTACAAGCGTCCCTCCCTGAGCATCCCGGCACCGTCCTCGTCGACGTCAGCCCCGTGCGAGCGGCCGGGAGCCCTGCCGTCCATCAGCACGCGGAACGCTATCGGACCATGCCTTCCGGCCGACAGCACGAGGTGCGCGTCGCGCGCGTGGAACCGGCACGCGATGCTGCCGCCTGCGCGCTCGAGAACGACGTTCTCGCGCCCGATCGTCCACTCGCCGGCGAGGCCGAAGTGGCCCCGCCCCAGCTGCTCAGGGAGCTCGAAAACGCGATGTTCGTCGAACCCCGCGCCGTGCGCAGACGCGAAGTTCTGGCTCTGCGCGTAGCCGAGATACGTCTCGGGCGTCCGCAGGTGGTCCCAGTCGGCCGCTGCCTCCACGCCGTCGCCTGCCACGGACACGAGGCCGCGTTCGACGCCGAGCAGCTGCTGGATGACCCGCTCGGAGTGCTCGTAGCGTCCTTCGCCGAAGTGGTTGTCGCGGATGATGCCGTCGGCGTCGGCGAAGTAGAGCGCGGGCCAGTAGTGGTTACCGAAGGCGGTCCAGATCGAATAGTCGTTGTCCACCGCGACCGGGTAGTCGATCTCTCGCGCCCTAGTCGCCCGCTGCACCAGGTCGACCTCGTGCTCGAAGGAGAACTCCGGCGTGTGGACTCCGACCACGACGAGCCCGTCGTTTCGGTAGGCACGGGACCACCCGCGGACATACGGCTCTGTACGCAGCCAGTTGATGCAGGTCAGCGTCCAGAAATCCACCAGGACGACATGGCCGCGCAGGTCGGCGGGGGCGAGTGGCCCGGAGTTGAGCCACGTCGTTGCCCCGCCGAACGGGGGCAGCTGCGGACGGCCTGACACGAATATCTAACGCAGTGTCCGGAACGCCGCGCGCAGCTCCTGCGACAGGAGCTGCGGCTGCTCCCAGGCGGCAAAGTGCCCGCCCTTGTCGAGCTCGTTGTAGTGGATGAGGTTCGGGTAGGCCCGCTCGGCCCAGCTTCGCGGGGCCTGATAGAGCTCGCCAGGAAAGACACTCACGGCAGCCGGGATGGACACGTTCTTGGCGTCGAAGAAGCCGAACTTGTTGTCCCAGTACAGGCGACCCGAGGAGACCCCGGTGTTGGTCAGCCAGTAGAGCGTGATGTTGTCGAGGATCTCGTCCCTGGTGAGCTCGCCGGCGGGGTGACCTTCGAAGGCGTCCGCGATTTCGCCGTAGCTGTAGGCGTCGTGGTTGATCATCCAGGCGGCCAGGCCGACCGGTGAGTCCGCCACTCCGTACATCGTCTGCGGCTGCGTCGTCATTTCTACTGCATAACCGGCACCACTGGTATAAAAGGTGCTGATCTGCTTGAACGCGCGCTCTTCGTCGGCTGACAGGCCCGACGGCGGCGGCCCGCCGGGGGCGAGCTGGCCTGGCACCGGGAGCGCCTGCGCGATATCGGGTGGTATCACCCCCGGCATGTTGGTGTGCATGCCGGCCAGTTCCGGCGGTGCCTGCACAGCCATCAGGTCCGTGACGACCGCGCCCCAGTCGCCGCCCTGGGCCACGAAACGCGTGTATCCGGTGCGCTTCATCAGCTCGATCCAGGCAGTCGCCAGATGGTCCGGACCCCAGCCGGGCGCGCGCGGCTTGCCCGAGTATCCGTAACCCGGCATCGAAGGAATCACCACGTGAAATGCGTCAGCGGCGGTACCGCCGTGTGCCGTGGGGTTGGTGAGCGGGTCGATGACCTTCAGCAGCTCGATGATGGAGCCGGGCCACCCGTGCGTGAGAATGACCGGGAGCGCATTGTCATGTTCTGAGCGAACATGAATGAAATGAATATCCAGACCGTCGATCTCGGTCATGAAGTGCGGCAGGGTGCTGAGCTTCGCCTCGCACCGACGCCAGTCGTAGTCCGAAGCCCAGTAGCGGGCGAGCTCCTGAATCGTCCCCAGTTGCACGCCTTGCGAGTGATCGGAAACGGTCTCTGCGTCAGGCCAGCGCGTCGCCGCAACGCGCGCGCGCACTGCCTCGAGGTCCGCCTCTGTGGTGACCGGGATCGCGAACGGCCTGATCGGTGCGGCGTCGGTCATGACGGACATGAGCATCTCCTGTGGTCTGGAAGGCGTATGCGGATCTCATCGGCCTGCTCCCGGCAACGGGTCATGAAGGCGATATCTCGCGACAGGCAAACCGGCTAAAGGCTGCTCTCGTGACTGTTCCTCAAGGCTGCGGGGACTGCAACACCCGCGACGCGGCCAGCAATGCGGGCCTGGCATCGGTCAGGCGGAGACCCCTTCTATGCTTGGCTGGGGGGGACGGTGCGGCTATGCCGAACTGGCACAAGGCCGGGCAGCGCCACGGGGCGTCGGTAGCCGACGAAGCGGTGCGGCGTCAGCTCCGGGCGCTTCGCCTGGTCAAGCGCATGAGCCAGGCAGAACTGGCCAGGCGTACCAACATGGCCCCATCCACCCTTAACCGGCTAGAAGCCGGCGAGCGCCGCATATCCGTCGGTCGCCTCGGTCTGCTCGCCGCAGCGCTGGAGGTCTCCGTCGCTGACCTGATTGCTCCGACCGCGACGTCCAGGGCGGCCGAGCGGCCGGGTCAGGACCTGCCGGATCTCGATCTTCGCAGGCTCCGCTACTTCGTGGGGCTGGCGACAAAACTGCATTTCGGCCATGCGGCCGAGCATCTGGGCATCACCCAGCCGGTGCTGAGCAGGCAGATTCGCAAACTCGAACAAGAAGTGGGCGTTGACCTGGTGACCAGGTCGAGCCGCCAGGTTGAGCTGACGCCGGCCGGACACCAGCTCCTGGAGGATGCGCAGCCGCTGCTTGCGGCGGCCAGCGCCGCGGGCCGGCGAGTCAGACGGCGCAGCGCAACCGGCCGAGCCGCGCTGACAGTCGGTTTCCTGGTGGGCGATCCGATTATCCGGCTGGTGCGAGCCTTCAACGCTGCGCACCACGACACCGATATCGACGTCGAACGGATCTACTGGTCCGACCAGCCGGGAGCGCTACTCGACGACCAGCTGGATATCTCCTTCGTCCATCTCCCGATGGACGACAGTGGCCTTGACGTGGCCCACCTTTACTCCTCGCCAAGGCTGGCGTTGCTGCCAGGAAGCCATCGACTCGCCGGGCGCTCCGAGATCGCCATCAGTGAACTCGCGGACGACCCCGTCGTCCTGCACTCCGGCGCCAGCGCCGACTGGGACGCCTGGCATAACGTCGATCCGCGCCCCGACGGGAGGCGGCCACGCGCCGGCCCAACTGCCCGCAACCTCGAAGAGAA
The DNA here is from genome assembly GCA_963767215.1 of uncultured Actinomycetota bacterium. Taxonomy (GTDB): domain Bacteria; phylum Actinomycetota; class Actinomycetes; order Streptosporangiales; family Streptosporangiaceae; genus JAJYUU01. Next base: position 314,817 of record CAVYDE010000008.1, on the reverse strand, counting down.
AATCGAGGCGGTGGGCACCGGGCGCGCGATCACCTTCATCCCGACCACGGTAACGGCGGCGGTGCACATACCTCCTGAAGTCATCGCGATCCCGGTCATCGACATTCCGCCAGCACGAGTGTGTCTCGCGTGGAAGACAGACAGGCGATCCGTGACGATCCGCGATCTGGTGGCGACCGCGCGCGCCACGCTGTGCGCGACCTGACCGGACCTGACCTAAATCACGGCGCCGGCTGATTCCTGTATCCGCTGATGCCTGCACCGCGGCTCACGCGCTGACCCACGCGAGAATCCGCTCGTTCACCGCCGCCGGCTTCTCCACGTGCAGGAAGTGGCCGGCACCGTCGACAACATCCATCCTCGACCCGGCGGAGAGGTACCGCTCGGCGTCCTCGACCAGGGCAACTCCGATGCAGCCGTCACGGTTCCCGTGCAGGTACAAGGTCGGTTGTGGCCCAGCCCTGGCCAGCGCCGCCTCTTCAGCGGCGTAGGCGCCGACCGCGCCGAACTCGCTGAGCCCCGGCTCCTCGGTCCGGTAGTAACCGATCGCGGCGGCGAGATGGTCCGCACCGCGCAGGCACTGCTTGACGTGGCGGAGATCTTCGCTCGCGCCGTAGCCAGGACACCAGTCTTGCCACAGCAGGTCCAGGAATGCCATGTCACCGGCCGCCACCACAGACTCGGCGAAGGGTGTCTTCAGGAAGAACAAGTAGAAGAACCGCTTCAGCTGCTCGTAGTCAGCGAAGATCGTCGCATCGAGTGCCAGCGGGGGCACGCCGAGCGTGACCACGCGCCGCCACCGATCAGGAGCGAACGCGGCCGCGCCGTAAGCGGCCTCCGCGCCCCAGTCGCTGCCGATGAGGACGGCTCGCTCGTCGCCGCGGAGGGCATCGTGCAGTCCGATTGCGTCAGCGACAAGCGCACCCACCTGGAAGCACCCGTCCGCGGGAATGCCCGTCGGCGCATAGCCGCGCATGAACGGCGCGACCGCGTGGAAACCCGACTCGGCCAGCACGGGCAGCAGATACCGCCAGGTGTGCGCTGAGTCGGGGAAGCCGTGCAGGCACAATGCGAGCGGCCCGCTGCCTGCCTCCAGGACACCGAACTGCAACCCGTTCGCCGTCACGGTGCGGGCGCGCAGCCGACTGGTCATGCGATGCAGTATCGGCGAGTCTTCCGCCGATTCGCAATTGCCCTGCGGCTTACCGCCGGGCAAACCGCAGCGACAATTGACTGATGCGAACGAGAATCGGCGCAGTCTGCGGGGCGGCAGTCATCGCCGCGGGCGTCGCGCTAGCGTGCGCGGGATGTGCCACCGCGCCGCCCGCCGCGCGCGACTGCTGGCAATTCGGCGTGCGAGCGATCGAGCTGCGGGTGACCATCCGCTCCGTCCCGCCCGCTTGCGCAGGTCTGAGTCACCTGCAGCTCAACGGGATCGTGTCCAGTGCCGTCCGGGAGGCCGCGGGTCCGCATCCCAAGGCAACCGAGCGCCGTATCGCGGCGGCGGACGCACGGTACCTGGCCGCCCTGGTGCACGGTATCGCACCGCCCGCCGCGTCGGCCGCGAGCCCGCCGCCCGGTCCGCAGCCCGGTGGCGGCGGTCTCCGGCTCATCGCGCTCGGCTGCTGGGCTGCGACCGGGGCCGTGGGCGGCTACCTGTTCGCCAGGCGCCGCGGCCGCCCCGGCAGCCGCCCGGCCACGGCGATCGGCCATCCCGCAGCGGCGGTGACCGGCCTCGCACTGTGGGCAGCCTTCGCCGTCACGCGCCAGCAGGCACTGGCATGGACCGCCGCAGCCCTGATCATCGCTGCCGCCGGGCTCGGCATGTCAGTCCTGGTGATGTCTATCGCCGGGCCGCCAGCCGCTGGCCTGGGCGACCACGTTCCTTCGGGGTCCGGCTCTTCGGCAGGGCGAGTCTTCACGCTCGCCAGCCACTTCACGCTCGCGGTGATCACCATGCTGCTCGTGCTGCTCGCCGCGACGGGCAGCGGCTAAGCGACGGAGGCTTCGCGGCCCCTGACTTGACGCTGGTAGCCGCTGTCGTCACGCTGCCAGTGTGACGGTCCACGAAAGCGATGGCCAGCGTGACCTCGGCGCGACTGCGCCGGCGCAGCCCCCGCTTGCCGCGCTGCCCGTCATGACAGCAAGCAGGGTTCCGTTTGGTCGCTGGGATCAGCAAGCCCGCCAGGGTTACCTGCGATCTCGGCTGTACGTCGTCAGCCAGGAGTACACGAGGGTTCAAGGCGACCTGATTGCGCTGAACCCGGCGCCGGACAATAGCTACCGTCAGCGTGCGGTCGGACAGCCACTGGCGCAAGGTGGCGGCGGCTGTGGCAGAAGCCATCGGCCAGCTAGCCCTGTCGCAGCAGAAGGAGTGGATCAACAATGACCTGCAGGTTGCCCGGCTGCGCCTGCTTGCTGTCTACGTCGGGACGGCGCTTGTCCTGACATTGATCGCGACCACGATCGTGGCCAACCCCATCCCCGTGCTCGGCTGGCCGGTGCATTTTCTCGCGCACTTTCCGGCGCCTTTTTCCTCCTTGCTGGCTAGCGCGGGGGTAGCCGTGCTCGGCGCGGCCGGAGGGCTGTTCTCAGGTCTGCTCGCCACGCAAGGAGCTGCGACCAGCCTTCTTGACTACCGGACAAGTGTCTTGCGCCTGATACTCAAGCCGCTGGTCGGAGCTTTGATGGCCACCATCATCTACATCGCATTGAGCTGGCAGGTAGTGCCAGGAATCACGGTCACCAACGGCGGCACGTTCCTGGTGCTTGGTTTCGTGACTGGCTTTTCTGAGCGTTACATCCTGCGCGTACTCAACGTTCCTGGCACCTCGGACAGCCAGGCCAGCGGCGACCAGCGGGCAGGCCATCCTGACAAGAAAGCGAGCACCCAGCCTGACGGCACGGACGAGCCAGCCGCGGCTGCGCCTATTCCTGGCCGCGCCGGCGGGTACACAGCATGACGGCCAGGCTCACTCCACGTCAGCTCGTCACGGGCTGCAGCAGGAAATACGACGTCGGTGCGGCGGCTGCCGGGATCCTCTGCCCAGTCTCCGTAGACTTCCCAGTTCACCCCGGCGGCCAGGCGCCCGTTGTCCGTGCACCACTGCTGCAGTGCGTCGTAGGCGCCGCCGAGGTCTGAGTACTCCCCGTAGTGCGCTGTCATCGCAGCACAGGCCAGATCAAGTCGAGCAGGCGCAAGATATCGGCGCTGAGACGCTGCTGAGTCGTAGCGGTGCGGATCGCAGCGAGCGGACAGGAATCTGCCTGCTCACGGCGCACGAGGTAGTGCGCGGTTGAGGACAGTACCATTTCTCATTGGACCGGCCGCACCATTGCAGTCCCCGATAGCCTGCTTTCTTACGCTGCGGACAAGGGGTGGCAGGCATGCAAGGAAAGAACGCGGGCGCAGCACGCAGCCGCGCGTGGTGGTGGACGGCAGGATCGGCAGTGCTGGCTACCGCTGCGTTGCTGAGCATCGGCGTCGCGGGGACCGCGCAGGCGGCGTATCCCGGTTCCGACGGGCTCATCGCCTTCGTCCGGAACGGCAACATCTATACGATCAACCCAGAAAGCGCCACGCCCGGCTCGACGGTCGACCGGCTCACGCGCGACGGGCATGATTCAGGACCTCGCTGGTCGCCGAATGGCCTGCGGCTGGCATACCTGGATAAGGGCAACCTCTGGATCATGGACGCTAACGGCAGCCACAAGAAGCGGATCACCGGCCAGGCGCCTGCTTACACCGATGCACGCCCGACCTGGTCGCCGAACGGGCGCTACCTCGCCTACGTCAAGACCAAGAAGGGCACCGGCTACGGGTATCTGACCAGGTACGACACGGTGCGCCACAGGTTCGCGACGTTCAGCACCCCGTTTAACTCAGAACAGCCAACACGGCGGCAGATCAAGGTGACGGCGCTCCCGGCGGCCGTCGCCTGGGCCTGGGCGAGGGACGCCTCCGGCGTCAGTTTCGGATCCTTCATCATCTTCGAAGGCGCGACGGCGCCGCGGTGCCCCAGCCACACCTACTGCCTGGGCGCGCTCGGATTCGGCGCGCAATCCGACTACCGGAACGGCTTCCCGAGCGGCGAAGGCGCGACGGCGAAACCGGTCAGGCAGCTTGACCCGGACTGGTACCCGAACAGCCCGATGTTCAGCGTCGACGCACTGACCACGCAGGAGAGGTGCGCCGGGCGTCGCTGCACCCACCAGGGGATCGACCTCACGCTCGAGTCGTCGCCGTTCCTGCGCGGCGCGTACCAGGCGGTGTACTCACCGTCGGGCACGTTCCTGGCCTACGTCAGGAACGTGCGGGGAACGCCGAAAATCTACCTCTACTCTCCGCCGACAATCGGGCCGATCATTGCAGGCGCGCTGACGACCGGCACCGAGCCAGACTGGCAGCCGCTGGCTCCGGTCACCTGATCACGGACCGCCGGTCTCCCGGCGGTCGCGCCCGGGCCGTTGACTGACGAAAGCACTGCGGGTAACCATCATGGCTGTGGGGTCGTTCGACGGGAAGCTCGCGGTGGTGACGGGCGGTGGCTCGGGCATGGGCCGCGAGCTGGTCCGCCAGCTGGCGGCGCAGGGATGCTCGGTCGCGGCGTGTGACCTGAACGCCGACACCATCGCGCAGGCTGCAGCCCTGGCGCGGGCGGACTGCCCGGCCGGAGTCCGGGTCACCAGCCACCTCTGCGACGTCGCTGATGAGACGCAAGTGCTGCGGTTCCGCGACGAGCTGCTGGCGCAGCACGCCAGCGATCACGTCGACCTGGTGTTCAGCAACGCCGGCATCGGCGGCGGCAGCAGCTTCATCCGCGATTCGCGGCAGGAATGGGAGCACACGTTCGCCACCGACTGGTGGGGGGTTTATTACTGCGCCCGCGTATTTGTGCCGCTGCTGATCGCGAGCGGCGACGGCGTTCTCGTCAACACCAGCAGCGTGAACGGCTTCTGGGCGTCGCTGGGCCCTGGCGCGCCGCAGACCGCCTACAGCGCGGCCAAGTTCGCCGTGAAAGGCTTCTCCGAGGCGCTCATCGAGGACCTGCGGGTCAACGCACCGCAGGTCCGGGCCGTCGTCGTGATGCCGGGGCACGTCGGCACCGACATCATCGCCAACAGCTTCCGTGCCCGCGGTCTGCCAGCGCCTGAGCACATGAGCGACGCCCAGGTGGAAGAGCTGATCCCCCGCGACAGGCAGGCCGCGCTGATCCGCGCTGGCCTGCTGGCCGAAGGCGGGTCAGCCGATGCGCTGCGCCAGCTGCTCGCGCGGGCGAACACCGACTTCCGGGACAAGGCGCCGGTCAGCGCGGCTGAGGCGGCAACCCTCATCCTCGACGGAGTGCGATCCGGAGCCTGGCGGATCCTCATCGGCGAGGACGCCAGGACCATAGACGCGGCGGTCCGCGCGAAGCCCGAGGCCGCCTACGACTACGCCGAACTGTTCACCATGGCAGCCAAGGAACCGGCGGCCGGAACACCCGAGTAGTGGCAGCCGGACCGGTGGCAGGTGCGCACGATGGCCGGTACGTGGCCGGTGCCCGGTGGCCGGCGGCCGGTGCGCACCGGTTGCCAGTGCGCGGCGAAGATTCACTTCGGCGGCCAGGCCGCTTCTGCGAGCCGCGGCGAGATAGCCAACCCAGGCCAGTACACAGACGAGCGCCACCGGAAAGCCGACGACTATCACCAGGAGAAAAGACAGCGGGAAGGCCAGCGGCGCGACGCTCTGCGGGTCGCTGCCGCCTGAGTAACCCGCGGCGAACAAGTACACGGCGAATCCGAGCACCGCAGCGAGCGCGACCGAAGCCAGCACTGCGAAGGCGAGCAGAGCCCTGCGCAACAGCACAAGCCGCCATGCCCGCGGCCGATCTTCCGGCATCATGAGACAACGATGATCGCTCCGCGCCGGCCCCGCCAGAGTAGCCGTACTTAGGTAGAGGTACTCAACTCCGCCGTCCCGCGGCCGGTGTCAGACTGCATGACGCGAGGCGCGAGCTCGGTGACCCGCTGGTGCGCCGGGGGTGCGCCCGCCTCCGGACAGCAAGTCTCTCGCTGTCTCAGCGAATGCCTCAGACTCGCGTTCGCTAGGGTACCTCGACGATTCCTCGGTCGGTCAGCTCATATCGCTTGCCGCAAGTCGGGCACACCAGCAGCGGCGGCGGCGGCCGTACCTGCACGGCCTTGAGGCGGGTGCCATCGTCTGGGCACTCGGCGAAGTTCACTCTTCGAGAGTACCGACCGGCCGGCCGTTCTGGCTTGTCTAGCTGGGACCGGTTGGTACCGCGGCCATGATCGAGTACTGACAGCACGGAGTGCGCGACGCCCGCAGGCTACCGGTCAGCGGCTGAAAGGCCCACAGGAGACCGCCCGGGCCCTGGAAGAACACCCAGTTGCCGCGGACCGACCAGGCCACCCTCATCCGCACGAAGCCGGCCGAGCGAGGGACGGCGCGAGGACCGCGGTGGCGGCTGTTCAGCTGCACAACGTACAGCCGGCCGCGATCCTCGTGAGCAGACGGCAACGCAGCCTCTGCCGCCACCATCGCATTCGCCGGCGAGATCGGCTGGTCAAGATTGAACCCCGGTGGCACCCAGCCTGCCGTACCAGGCGGCGTACGGAACGACAGGACCCTGCCCGTGCTCACGTCGTAGATCCGCAGCATGTGGCAGACGTCATAGCCACCGGTCGCGGCCGAACCGGCCAGGCTCACGCAGCCGGTGCCGTACTCGACCAGCCGCGCGCTGGCGCCGAAGCCATCGAACGGGTTCGGTCGGAACGGCAACGCCCGAGGCACGCTGCCGGGATCCCACAACTCCAATGCCGAGCCATGGACCGAGAAGTTCTGCAGCAGCAGACCTCCGTCGGTCCCGCGCATCAGCTGTGTGTCCGGCGGCAGCGTGACCGGCGGCCCGAGCGGACCACCCGTCACTGATGCCAGCCGCGCGACGTGACGCGAGCTGTGCGCGGGCTGGAGGCCGCCAAGCCAGACATGGCCAGGCACAGCCGACGGAAAGAAGAACGGCGTCTTCGCCAGCACCCGCGGCCGCCCCCGGAGGTCGCTGCGGATGACCGTGGTGCCATCGCCGACGTAAACGAAATAGCGGCCGACCGTGATCAGCAGCGGCTGGAAGTCGCCGGCGCTGATCGCGGGGCGCCCGGTCGCCGCAAGCTTGCCGGTGGTCAGGTTGTCCAGGTAGGCCGGCGGTCCGCCGTCCGCCGTGAACATCGGATAGCTGGCCGGCCACAACAAGACCGTCGTGCCGGTGCTGGCCGGGATCGCCGGCGCAGAAGGCTCAACTCTCGGGGACCGAACTCGGTGGCCGGAAGATATCCGGGGTCGCGGAGTGCTGTGCCGCCGGACATGGCCGGCCCCGCCAGCCAAGCTGCCGGCAACTGTGGCGCCGGCGGCCAGCATCGCCAGCCCGACGCCAAGATAGCGCCGGCGCTGACGGCGGCGTGCCTCCTTGATCAGCGCCTCCGCATCGCGGCGGGGCGCTGGATACAGCTCAACTGTCGCCACCGCGAAACCTCCTCAGAGCAGCTGCTGGATGATGTCGGCCACTTCGTCCGGCCGGTATCCGAATCGGCGCGCCAGCGTCACGAACTCGCGTGCCTTCACCATCACCGCGCTGCGCTGCGGCGCGAGGCCGGTGACAGTAACGCCGCGACCGCGGCGGAACTCGACAATCCCTTCGTCGCGCAGCGCGCGCAATGCCCGGAATACCGTGTTGGCATTGACGCCGAGCACCGCCGCCAAGTCCCGCGCCGGGGGCATGCGCTCGCCGGAGACGATCTCGCCGTCGATGATGGCCCGCCTGATGGCCGCCGCCACCTGCTCGTGCAGCAGAACGGGGCTCAGCGGGTCAATCTCAACTGTGGGTCTAGTGCTATTCACAGCAGCATCATAGTGCAAACTGTGGTCGGCGTCGTGCTAGCACGGCATTTCCGCGGCTGGCGGCGGGCAGTGTCTGCTTGACCGACTCTCAGCGACGAGCAGCCGGTGCTCGCCCGCCGGTCACGACCCTCAGCTCCGCCATGGACTCCCTGATGACGTCCGACAGCGTCCGATCGCCGCTGCCGGCGATCGAGTTCTCGAAAGCGATCTTGAAGACCGCGATGCCCGCCTCGGCGGCCAGCGGCGCTGCCGGGTCTTTCACGCCGCGCCGTCGCAGCGCGTCGGTGAGCGCCGCCGCCAGCGATGCGAGCTTGATCAGCTCGCGTTCCCGAAGTTCGGCGTTCGCGGTAACGATGGACTGGCGGCTTCGCGAGCCCTCGCGGCGCTCGTCGAACACGGCAGCGGCAACCCCGCCGAGCGCGGTACCGATCGCCTCGATCGGAGGCAGCGCGGCGGGCGCCTCGTCCACGAGCCGGACGAGGAGTTCCTGCAGAGTGCTCGCGCCTGCGAACAAGACCTCGCGCTTGTCGGCGAAATGGCGGAAGAACGTCCGCTCGGTGAGGCCTGCCCGCTCGGCGATCTCCGCGACCGTGGTGCTCTCGAACCCGCGCTCGCGGTACAGCTCCATGGCCGCTTGCTCAAGACGGCCGCGTGCGTTGGGTTGCCACCGGTTCACGCTCCGACCCTACAGCCCGATGACAGTAGCTGTCATCAAGTGGTACTGTGATGTCAGTAGCTGACATCAGGTCTCTCGGCATCCTGCGGCGAGGGCACCAGACCAACCAGGAGGTCGTCACATGCGTGTATTCGTGACCGGGGCATCCGGCCACATCGGCTCCGCCGTCATCCCAGAACTCCTCGGCGCCGGACATGAAGTCGTCGGCCTGGCCAGATCGGACAAGTCCGCACTTACCTTGACAGCTGCCGGGGCCAAGGTGCAGCGCGGCGACCTCGACGACCTCGGCAGCCTGCGAGAGTCCTGCGCGGCGGCGGACGGCGTCATCCACCTGGCGTTCAAGCACGAAGCCATGCGCGCCGGTGACATGGCCGCCGCGGTGGAAGCCGACTTGCGCGCCGTCGAGGCGATGGGCGGCGTGCTCGCCGGCACCGGCAAGCCCCTGGTTACCGCATCGGGAACGTTGTTGCTGGCACTCGCCGGCCTCGGACGCGCGGGAACTGAGGCTGACGTGCTCCAAGGAGGGCCGCGGATCGACGCGGAGAACGCGGTCGTCGCTTTCGCCGAACGCGGAGTCAGGTCGTCCGTGGTCCGGCTGCCGCCGACTGTGCACAGCTCCCTCGATCACCACGGCTTTGTCCCGACCCTGATCGCCATCGCGCGCAGCAAGGGCTCCTCCGCGTACGTCGCGGACGGGTCCAGCCGCTGGCCAGCCGGGCACACGCTCGACGTGGCGCGCCTGTTCCGGCTGGCGCTGGAAGCGGCGCCGGCCTGCTCGCGGCTGCACGCCGTCGGCGATGAGGGCGTCCCGTTCCGTGCGATCGCCGGCGCTATCGGCCGCCACCTGGACGTGCCGGTGGTCAGCATCACGCCGGAGGACGCAGACGCGCAGCTCAGCTTCCTCGGCTCTTTCGTCCAGCTCGACAACCCGACCTCGAGCGCAAGGACCCAGGAGCTCCTCGGCTGGCGGCCGACGCATCCCGGCCTCATCGAGGATCTCGACCAGGGCCACTATTTCGCGGAGCCGACCGGGGCCTGACTCCATCACTGCGCGACCCGAGCCTGGCAAGTGCGGCACGATTCTGGACTGGCAACCGGATGTCCGTTCAGTACGTCCAAGCAGTCAGGTGAAGCAGCGGGCAGGAGTCACGGCCTGCCGCCGACCAAGCCGGCGACAGCAGTGTCTGCAGCGGCAGAGACCCGCGGCGCTCGGCTGGCTATCTATCGGCAGGCGGGCGGAGCTGACATTCCGGCCGGCTGGGCGCCGGTGCCGTTCCGGCGGGCGCACCTAGCTGTGCCGGGGTCGTGGCTGGTCGAGACTCCGCAGCAGCTATGGTGCGTGCCACGGTCCGGCGGCATTGAGCTGACGCCGGGTCTTGGCTAACTTGTCCGGGCGGAGCGCCGGACCGGGACGAGCACGAGTCAGTCACCGAGACGGGCCGCGGCACCGACCATGCCGCACTGCCTTCAACCGGAGGAATCGACGTGAACCCGCTCGGCGCCGGCGACCTGCGCGCATCGTTCGTCAACTGCTCACGCGGCGAAGCCGGCCGGATCAACCTGCCTGCCAACCTCGGCACAGTTCCCTGGGCTGACCTGGACTACCTGGGCTGGCGCGACCCCAAGGCGCCGCAGCGTGCCTACCTGGTCGTTCCCTGGGACGGCCGCACAGTTGGTCTCACGTTGCGCGGGAACGTCAAACAGAGCACGAGTATCCTGCGCAACTCAATGTGCTCGATCTGCATGACCCTGCATGCCGCATCCGGCGTCAGCATCTTCGCCGCACCGCGGATCGGCCAGGCCGGCCGCGACGGCAGCACGATCGGCGGCTACTGGTGCAGCGACCTGAAATGCTCGCTATACGCCCGCGGCATCATGCGCTCGCAGACCTCGATCCTGGTCGAGGAGACGCTCGATGCCGGACAGCGAGTGGCGCGGCTGCGGGCGAACCTGGACCAGTTCATGGCCAATGTCGCCGGCAGCTGATTCCGGCCGGAACCGCCAGCGCAGTGACGGGCGGCACCGCGCCAGCTCACCACTGGCCGCGCGATGCCGCCCCGCCCACGATCATCAGCACGCCGGCGAGTCGAGCGAACCACGCCGACTGGCGCCGGTCAGCGCGGCGGGATGCCTCCCGCTTGCCCGCCGAGATTCTGCTGCGAGGCCTGGCTGGCCGCCAGTCGCAGCCGATCCTGGTCGGGCACCGACAAGTCGGTGCGCACCAATTCCATGGGCTGGCCTTCGAACGCGTGCACGACTGCGTCGATATTCGCGTCCGAGCTCAGCAGCACCACGGCCGAGGTGCCGGGCACCAGGTCGCGCTTGACCGTGTCGATCATCGAGCCGTCGATCGCCCCGTGCTGCGCCTTATGCATCATGGCAGCGAGCCGGCCGCCTTCTTCGGTGACGTGCTCCTGGGTCGTCGGCGCTGACGCGTGGTCCGGCCATCGCAAGACCGCGACATCCATCACGTTGATCATGTCTGCGGCGTCCAGTTGCTTGAGCTTAAATACCGCGGTATCGGCCCCTTCGGTACCAGGGAACCGCCAGGCAGTTGTTGGCATTTTGTGTAACTCTCCCCCGATTGTGCTCAGGCCGCCCGCCGGGCATCCCCGGCGGCGGCATCCAGTTGTTGGTCAAGGCCTACGGCCGCGTTGATCAGCGACAGGTGCGTGAAGGCCTGCGGAAAGTTGCCCAGTTGCTCGCCGGTGAGACCGATCTCCTCGGAGAACAGCCTGACGTGGTTGGCGTAGGTCAGCATCTTCTCGAAGACCAGTGTGGCGTCGTCCAGGCGCCCGGTCCTGGTGAGCGCGCCCACGTAGAAGAACGTGCACAGGGAGAAGGTGCCCTCGCCGCCGCGGAGCCCGTCCGGCGAAGCCTTGGGGTCATATCGGTACACCAGGCTGTCAGACACCAGCGTCTTCTCCATCGCCGCGAGCGTGGAGAGCCACCTCTCGTCGGTGGGCGTGATCAGGCCCATCGTCGGCATGAGCAGCATGGACGCGTCGAGCACGTCACTGCTCTCATGCTGGACAAACGCCTTCAGAGCCTCGTTCCAGCCCTTGGTCATGATCGTTTCGTAGAGCATGTCTCGCTGCTGCGTCCAGCGCGGCACGTCGCCTGGCCTGGCTCGGCTCGTAGCGATGCGGATGGCACGGTCAAAAGCGACCCAGGACATCAGCCGGCCGTACATGAACGGCTTGCGGCCGCCTCGCGTCTCCCAGATGCCCTCGTCCGGCTGGTCCCAGTTATCGCACAGCCAGTCCAGCATCTTGACGATGTCTCGCCAGCCGCGGTCCTCGATATTCGCGCGGACCTGCTCACCGCGCCAGGCGGCGTCTATCGCCTCGCCGTAGATGTCAAGCTGCAGCTGATCCGCGGCGCCGTTGCCGATCCGGACAGGAGCTGACTTCCGGTAGCCCTCGAACTGGCCGAGGGTTTCTTCGCGCAGATCGGAACTCCCGTCCACCCGGTACATGATGTTCAGCGGCGGACCTGGCTGCCCGGCTCGTTCCTCGAGCCGGTCCCTGATCCAGCGGCTGAGCCCGCGTGCCTCGTCGAAGAAGCCGAGCCCGAGCAGCGCCTCCACCGAGAACGAGGCGTCCCGGATCCAGGTGTAGCGGTAGTCCCAGTTGCGCTCGCCGCCAACCTGCTCTGGCAGCCCGGCCGTCGGGGCCGCGACCATGCCGCCGCTCGGCGCATACTGCATGAGCTTCAGCGTGATGGCGGATCGCTCGACGGCCTCCCGCCAGCGGCCGCGATAGGTGCCAGCCGACAACCAGCGGCGCCAGAATCCCACGGTCTCGTCGAACAAGCCGGCCAGCTGCCGCCGACCGATCCGGAACGGCCTGGCGGACTTCCCGGACTCCAGGATCATCGCGCCGATTTCGCCAGCCTGGACGGTGAACTGCGCCGCCGCATCGTCGCCGTCGACTTCCAGCGGCCAGGTGCTGGACAGGCTCAGCAGCGGCGGCGGACCCTCGAAGATCACCCCGTGCTCGTGCTGGATCGCCTTGTGGCCAGCTCTGGCGTAGTCGAGCCTTGGCTCTACTCGCGCGGCAAACTTGACGCTGCCGCGGATCCCGGTGATCTGCCTGATCAGCCGGTGCCGGTCGGTCGCTACTTCCGGCTTGCCGAGCGGCATGAAATCCGCGACCTCCGCGACGCCGCCCTCGGACAGGAATCTGGTCACCAGCACCGCTGTATTCGGCAAGTACATCTGGGCGGTGACGTGCTTCACGCCGACCGGCGCCAGCGTGAATCTGCCGCCGCCGCGCCGGTCAAGGATCGAGGCGAACACGGTCGGCGAGTCGAACCGGGGCAGGCACATCCAGTCGACGGTGCCATCGGTCGCCACCAGCGCGGCCGTCTGCAGGTCCCCGATGAGACCGTGATCGGCAATTGCCGGGTAGTCCAAGGGTGCAGCCTCCCTGAGGTCTTCCACCATGGTGTCGCCGCACCTGTGCCAGTTACCTCACCCTTCGGGGGTGACCGTGTCTTCAAGCACGGAACGGCACCTGCAGAATCACCCGGCCAGCATGAGGCCAACGCAGGTAGAGACAGCGATGGTGAGGACTACCGGTCAGACCCAACGGGGGATTCGTGCCAGAACAGTCCGAAGTCGTTGTTATCGGGCCAAGGGGCGACGATGGTCCGTCAGCCTGGACACTGGCGTCGCTGATCAGTGGCTCCTGGCGCTCCAGCCGGTCAACGTCCTCACCGGGCAGCTCGGTAACCGCATCGCGGCCGGACTGCGTGCGCCAATCAGCCAATCACCCTGGACGGATGACGCGGCAGGCACGCAGCGCGGGAACGGTGAGGATCGCCCAAGAGACGCCAGGAAGGAAACAATGAATACCGGTCAGAGTTACTCATCGAACGGATTCCAGCTCAATGCCACGCCGATGATCATCGGCGTGGCCCTGGTCGGCGCAGGCGCGCTGATCGGGATTACCGGCATGATCATCGGCGGCACCGCGCTGTTCGGTTCCACTCGCAAGTGGTTCAAGGAGCTTGAGGTTCCGCCCAGCGAGGTCGTCAAGCACAAGTGGGGCCAGACCAAGGCGGCGACCACAGCGGGCGCCAGCGCCTGGCAACAGCACCACAATGGCGTCCACCGCGCGCACGTCTAACTGTGGCGGCGTTGCCGGGCGGCTGGCTTCGGCTGGCCGCCCGGCACTCTTGTGTGCGCGGCACCCTGCGCGCTCGTCTGCGCGGCACCCTGCGCACTTGTCTGCGCGGCGGCCTGCGCGACCGCAGCCGTGACTGATCGCGGCATGAGCGCCGCTGACTTCCGCACGCTGTACGAGCGACTGCGAGACGGCACCGGCCGGGGGCCGCAGGACCGCCGCGGCGCACTGAACTATCTGACGGCGGCGCACCTGGTCTCGGCGGTCGCCGAGGTGCGGGAAGGCCGCACGGTCTCCCTGGCAGCACCGGTGGAGTTTCAGGCGAGCGCGGACAATCCTGATCCGTGGGTACACGAGCTCACCCATCCCGACACCGGCCCAGGCGCCAGACCAAGGCCTGGACTTCGCGATGGACCGCTTGTCCCTGAACATCCACGGGAACGCGGACTCCCACATCGATGCACTGTGTCACGTCATCTACGACGGGGCGGTCTATAACGACGTCGTCCCGAACTCCTGGACCGCGGACGGCGCAGGCGATCTGTTCATCGATGCTGTCGGCCAGGGCATCGCCGGCCGCGGCCTGCTGCTCGACATCCCGCGGCAGCGCGGCGTCGACTGGCTGGAGCCGGGCGAGCACGTCACGGCGGACGACCTCACTCGCGCCGAAGCCTCGCAGCAAGTCCGGATCGGCGCCGGTGACCTGCTGTTCATCCGCGTCGGGCACCGGCGGCGCCGGAACGTGCTCGGCCCCTGGGACGCAGCCGCCGCCCGGGCCGGGCTGCACCCCTCGGCGATGGAATTGCTGGCACTGCGTCGGATCGCCGTCCTCGGCAGCGACGGCAACAACGACACAGCGCCAAGTGCCACCGACGGCGTGGACTTCCCCGTGCACGTGCTGGCACTGCGCGCGCTGGGCCTGCATGTTGCTGGATTACCTGCAGTTCGAGGACCTCGCGCCGGCCTGCGCGTCCGCCGGGCGCTGGTCATTCCTCTGCGTCATCGCGCCGCTACGGCTGCCGGCAGGCACCGGATCGCCGGTCAACCCGATCGCCATCCTCTGACCGCAATAGCCGGTCGGATCTCGCACGACGGCGCCGCGGCTTGAGGTGGTGCGCACCGGCATCGGAGCCGAGCGACGCTGGGTCCTGGCAGCGGCGCTGCTGATCGCGATCGCGGTGCAGTTGCTGCCCGGCGTTCAGAACCGAGTGCAGCATCACCCGCGCCGGGTGGCGTACGACTGGCCCGCGAAGGGTCAGATGGGAACGAGCGCGCACTTGCCTGGGCGCGGCGCAACGGGCAGCAGGAGGCAGGCGGATATGACGCATCAGAAAGATCATGTAGATGCGCTGGTGATATTTGGCGCCACGGGAGACCTGGCCAAACTGGAGACCTTCCCCGCGCTGGTCGGCCTCGTCGAGCGCGGCGTGCTCGACGTCCCGGTGATCGGCGTCGCCAAAAGCGGCTGGGGCCTGGACCAGTTCCGCGACTACGCGGCTGCCTCGCTCAAGCTCAACGGCATGGACCCGGCCAGTCAAGGCCGCGGTCAAGATGCTGAGCCTGCTCAAATACGTCGATGGCGACCTGGACGACGACGGCACCTACCAGGCGATGTCGGACGCGATCGGCGGCCAAGGGCGGCCGCTGTCCTGTTCTACCTCGAGGTACCGCCGCCGCTGTTTGCCCGGATCGCCAAGGGCATCTCAGGCGCCGGGCGCGCAGAGAACGCCAGGGTGATGGTGGAGAAGCCCTTCGGCACCGACCTGCAGAGCGCGCAGCAGCTGAACCAGACCATGCACCAGTACTTCGCCGAGGACGCGATCTACCGCGTCGACCACTGGCTCGGGCTGGACCCGGTGGAGAACATGCTGTTCGTGCGGTTCGCGAACTCGGTCATCGAGCCCGTGCTCAACCGGACCTTCGTGGAGAGCATCCAGATCACCATGGCCGAGGCCTTCGACGTAGCCGACCGCGGCAGTTTCTACGACAAGACCGGTGCCATCAGGGACGTGGTGCAAAACCACATGCTCCAGGTGCTGGCAAGCGTCCTGGCCGATCCGCCCGACGGGGCTGGCATGGGCGCCTGGCGGGACGCCAAATCGCAGATCATCGCGGCGCTTCGCCCGCTGGACCCGGACAACACAGTCCGCGGCCAGTACGAGGGCTATACCGGGGTGGCCGGCGTCGATCCGCATTCGACCACAGAGAGCTATGTGGCGGTCCGCACCGCCGCGGACTCCTGGCGGTGGGCAGACGTGCCGATCTTGATCCGGGCGGGCAAATGCATGCCGGTGACCGCGACGGAGGTCAGCATCCGGTTCCGCCGGCCGCCGCATGATGTCTTCGGCATCGCACCGTCCCCGGTCTCGAACTCCCTACGGTTCCGGATCTGGCCGGCCGCGCAGGTGGGCCTCAGCATGGTCGGCAAGAAGCCCGGCGCAGGCTGGGCCCCGCAGCCGGAGGACCTGACCTTCGCCGAGCAGCCCGGCTCGGACATGCGGCCTTATGACCGGCTGATCGGCGCCGCGTTGTCCGGCGAGCGCTGGCTGTTCGCCAGGCAGGACACAGTCGAGGCAGCCTGGCGCGTTGTCGATCCGGTGCTCGGCAACGCCGTCCCGGTGCACAGCTACCCGCGCGGCAGCTGGGGTCCCAAGGAGGCCGACGATCTGCTGCCGGACCACGTGCCCTGGCACGACCCGGCTGCCTAGAAAAGCCATACGACAGGGAACGGGGTGCGCTTGCATGGATGACCAGGATAGGCCGCCGCGCGTCGTCATCATCGGCGGCGGCTTCGCCGGGTTGTTCGCGGCCCGGGCACTGCGCGGCGGCCAGTTCACGGTGACGCTGATCGACCGTACTGCGCAGCACGTATTCCAGCCGCTCCTCTACCAGTGCGCCACCGGCATCTTGTCGGAGGGACAGATCACCGGACCGCTGCGGCAACTGCTGCGCGGTCACCGCAACCTCGATTGTGTAGCAGCCGAGGCCATCGACGTGGATGCGGCCGCCCGGCGCGTCATCTGCCGGCGGCCGCTCGGCGAGCAGATCGAGGTCCCCTACGATCACCTCATCGTCGGCGCCGGCGTCCGCCAGTCGTATTTCGGCCACGACGAGTTCGCCCAGTTCGCGCCTGGCATGAAGACGATCTCCGACGCGCTGACGATCCGGCGCCGGGTGTTCGGCGCGTTCGAGATGGCCGAGACTGAGACCGACCCGGCTGAGCAGCGGCGCTGGCTGACTTTCGCGCTCGTCGGCGGCGGCCCGACCGGCGTCGAGCTGGCTGGCCAGATTCGCGAGCTGGCCACGAAGACGCTGCGCTCGGAGTACCGCAAGATCGAGCCAGAAGATGCCCGGGTACTGCTGTTCGACGGCGGCACGGCACCGCTGGCGGTCTTCGGCAAGAAGCTGTCAGGCAAGGCGGCCGCCGCGCTGCGCGGCCTCGGCGTGGAACTGCACATGGGCTCGATCGTCACCGACGTTGACGCCGGCGGCCTGACTGTCCGTAACGCCGACGGCAAGCAGCGCCGGTTCGACGTAGGCACGGTGCTGTGGACCGCGGGAGTGGAAGCTCCGCCGCTGGCCGCGGCGCTCGCCAAGGCGACCGGCGCGGAGCAGGACAAGGCAGGCCGGATCGTCGTGCAGGACGACCTGACTATCGCCGGGCATCCGGAGATCTCGGTGATCGGCGACATGATGAGCCTGCGTAAGCTGCCCGGCGTGGCCGAGGTCGCCATGCAGACAGGGCTTTATGCCGGACGCAGGATCCGGCGCGAAATCGAGGCCACGGCTCCGCTCGGCAAGTTCAAATACCACGACCTCGGCTCAGCCGCCTACATCTCGCGCGGCAACGCGGTGATGTCAGCCGGACCGCTGCAGCTGTCCGGATTCGCCGGCTGGCTCGCCTGGCTTTTCATCCATATCGGGTTCCTGACCGGCTATCGCAACCGGGTCGGCGCGATCCTGACCTGGATGCTCGCCTTCACCCGTGACCTGCGCCGGGAGCGCGCCTACACCACTCGATCCGTCGGCAGCGTGCCGGACGTCTATGGGCTGTACCAGGCCAGCCACCGCGACGCAGCTCAGCGCGAGACGGCAGAGCCGGCGGCAGCGCATCCCGCGGCAGCCCCGACCAGCGCAGCGCAGCCGCCTGAGGAACCATCAGCGGAGGCGGCACAGCCCGGCGCGGCACGGCCCGAGGAAGGCCAGCCCGTCGCGGCACAGCCCGAGCAAGGTCAGGCCGACGTGCCCAAGCCGCCAGCTCCCCGGGCCGCGCCGCCAGAGCAGACCAGGCAGAAGTCGGGCTCGCGGCCCGGCAGCCGGGCGTCCCGCCGGCCGCGCGGCGGACCGCGGTAACGCGGTAACGCGGACCGCGCTCGCGCCGGCGAACCGGGCGGACGCAGCGCCTGTCAGCGAACCAGTACTGATCGGCGGCCGCGCTGGTCTTCGTTACTGGCATTCGGGCGGCGAGGCGCCGACCGGCCAGAAATCCACAACGTGCTGATCTTGCTGTGGCCGGCCGACTTCGTCGCCGCGCTCCTCAGGAGCGACGCCAACCCGCGGAAGCTGCACGGTTGACGCCGCAGAACTGCGTTCCAGCTGCTGCTCTTGCTGGCGGTCACGGTGTTCCGCCACGACGCCGAAGCTCGGGCTCGAGCTGCGCAAACTGACCGGGCCGCGTCGTGATCCGGCTGATCTCGGTCGGCGTCATCGTCACCTGGCCGGTCGGCGCGGCGCGGGCCGCCATGCTGCTGGGTCTGTCGCGCGGAGCGGCGATTGATAAGAGTTCGGCGACATCCGGGCGGTTCGAGCCAGCTACTCAGACCGCGGTCCCGCCCGGAGGCCGGGCGGGACCGCGGTTCTGCTGGCCGGAACCGGCCGTCGGTAGTGCTGGCCTGCCGCGTGACTGGCGGGCCTGATGTGGCGGTTAGGTACGGACGCGCCGGCCGCGCGAGACCAGCGCCCAGATGAGGAACACGTCGACCACGATCATCGCGATCGACCAGACCGGATAGAACGGCAGCACCAGGAAGCTGGACAGGGCACTGAGAGTGGCCAGCACGACGCCGACCATCCGTGCCCAGACCATGCCCAGCAGGACGCAGACGCCCGCGAGGAAGACCACGATGCCGAGGCCCAGCTGAGTCCAGCCCCAGTTGACTGTCGTCCAGTGGTAGGCGTAGCCCGCGTGAAAGGTGAAGAATGTCTGCTTGGTGACCATCGCGAGCCCGGCGAGGAAGCTGTACACGCCAGCCAGGATCATCAGGACCCCGGCGAGCACGCTGCCAGCTTTTGCGCCGCCACCGCCCGAGTAGGCGGCCTGCTTGCCCGCGTATTGCCCCGCCGGATACCCCTCTTCCTGCGGGTAGCCTGGCTGCGGGTAGCCAGATTGCGGGTAGCCGGGTTGATAATCCTGGCTGGTTCCGGCGGCCGGACCCCCCCGAGTGTTGCTCATGTGCCTGCCCCCTTCGCTTCGGCGTCAGCCACTGCCCGGACCGAACTGTCCGGATCGCGCCGAACCGGCTGTCTGGAACGCGCGTTTTGGGCGCACTTCGCGCCCTCTAGCGACGCTACGTTCAGCCATCCCGGCTGGCATCATCCGGCTCGGGTGAACCCGGGGCAGCCCGCGGGATTGACACCGCTCTGCCCAGGCGACGTACAGTTGGCGTCGTGCGGAGGATGACCTTGCTCCGCGCCGAGATCGCAGTGCTTCTCGGCGTACTGGGCGTCGCGACTGGCGAACTGGCTGCCTCGTTGCAGCTGGTGCCGGATGCTGCCGCCCCCTCCCGGCTGATGGCCGTCGCGGCAGTCGCCCTGGCCGGTGCCATCATCGCGTTGCTCGCCGAGTCAGGCTCGCTCGCGATCACCCTGACAGCGGGTCCGCTCCTGCAGCGGGCCGCTGCGCTGCGCAGGAAATCTGAGGGCGCTGTCTTCCAGCGCCAGCTCAACCCCGATGCCGCCGGCCGTGCCCGGCCGAGAGCCCCTTCGGCGGCCCCGGCGGCCGCCTGACTTTTCGGCAAATCCAAAGGCCCCGCCTCTGGCAGGCAGGCTCACGCGTCACTGACGCACGGCCGGCCGGTGCCGTTTGTTCACGCCGCCGTCTCCAGCTGATACCGGAAATATCCCGAAACCGCTGGAGGGTCTCGTCATGCTCGGATTTCTCAGCGCCCCGCTGGGCGTTGCCTACCACATCGTCACCGTCCTGGCCGCGTTCCTCAGTCCCCTGGGAGCCAGCCCTGCTACGGCAGTTGCCATCGTCCTGTTCACTATCGGCGTCCGGCTGATGCTTGCGCCGCTCAGTTTCGTGGCGTTCCGCGGCCAGGCCAGCATGTCCGAGTTGCAGCCGCAAGTCGCGGAGTTGCGGAAGCGATATGCGCACCAGCCCGAGCGACTACAGCGTGAGCTCACTGAGCTGTACCGTGCTGGCGGGGGCGGCATGCTGGCCGGCTGTCTGCCGCTGTTGCTGCAGCTGCCGTTCTTCAGCATCATGTACCGGCTGTTCCTGTCCAAGACCGTCGGCGGCCGGCCGAACAACCTGCTGGTCAGGAACTTGTTCGGCACGCCGCTCGGCAGTCACTGGCTGTCCGGCGCCGGCCCGCTCAGCGGGCACGGCCTGGTGTTCGTCGGTCTGCTCGCCCTGCTCGCAGGCGCCGCTTTCCTGGCTGCGCGGGCAGCCGGCCGCGCAGCTTCAGCAGTACCATCCGCGCCCCACGTGACGCCGGCCGCAAAAACCGCGTCAGCGCCGCGCTCGTCAAGCGCGCACGCGCCGGCACGGACTGTGTCAGCTCGGACCGCGTCACCACCACCTGCGTCGGGCCGGACGGCGCAAGCTTTGATCTCCCAAGGTCAGCCCGCCGGACTCGGCGCGGTGACCAAGGTCCTCCCGTACACCACTGTGATCATCGCTGCCTTCGTGCCGCTGGCAGCCGGGTTGTACCTGCTGACAACGACGTGCTGGACGCTTGCCGAGCGTGCGGTCATCCGCCGCCTGCACGCTCGCAGCCGCGGGCCGATCGCAGGCAGCCCGACCGCGGAAGGGCCGTCTGGCTCAGCTTCGTTGCTGCCAGCGGTCCGGCGCGCCGAGTAAGCGGCCGGCAACATGCCCACTGCGTGAATCCGCTGTAGCCAGGCATACAGCGGATTCACGCAGTCGCGCGGGCAGCGAACGCCGATCGAGATGGGGGCGCCCAGATTAGGATGATTTATCGGGTTGCCGGAGCTGAGGCTGCAGGGCTGTCATCGGGCTGTCGCGAGATAGGCCTTCGCGGCCGCACGGATCGCAGCCGAGCCCGCCGCAACTGCCGGGTGGGCGGCCATTCCGCTGCGGCAGGCGACGAAGGTACGCCGTCTGGCCGCCAGCGCCACCAACACGACGCCGTCCGGCCTGTCGGACAGTGCCAATTCGGGCACCAGCGCCACCCCCTGGCCGGCCGCGACGAGAGTCAGCACGGCCGCGAAATCGTCGGCGTAATGGCGGATTCGCGGCGTGAACCCGGCAGCCTGGCAGAGCCGCACCGCCATCAGATGGCACAGCGTGCCGGGGCTGGCCACGATCCACGGCAGAGGCCGGGCCGCCGCCACCGGGTCCGCCAGCCGGCTGACCGATCGGCCGCCCAGGGCCGACTGGCTGATCGCCGCCCGGCGGCCGATCGGCCGCCCGCCGACTGGCTGATCGGCCAGCCCGAGGCCGACTGACTGGCTGCCTGCGCTGCGATCTGCGGCGTCCGGGGAGGTCGAGAGGATGGCTGCCGAGGCGAGAAAGATCGTCTCGTCGAGCACCGGATCGAGCGTCAGGGCTGCGTCTGGGTCGGCCGGCACGTAGTCGTATTCGTGCACGAGCGCGATGTCGAGCGCCCCGGTACGCAGCGCATCCGGCACCTGTGCCGGGTCCAGCTCGATGACGTGCAATTCCAGCCGCGGATGTGCAGTGCCGAGCGCGACCAGCGCGCCAGGCAGCAGGGTGCGCACCGCCGTCGGGAAAGCGCCGATCCGCAGTTCGCCAGTCAGCTCGGACTTCGCCGCTGCCAGCGCCGAGGCTGCCTCCTCGAGCAGCACCAGCACCGGGCCGGTCCGCTCCGCCAGGTCGATTCCGGCGGCGGTGAGCTCCACGCCGCGTCCGTTGCGTCGGACGAGGGCCACGCCAGCTTCCCGCTCCAGCGCTCTCAGCTGCTGAGAGACGGCCGAGGGCGTATAGGACAACGCTTGCGCGACGGCCGCGATCGTGCCGAGCCGCGCCAGCTCCGCCAGCAGCACCATCTTGCGCACATCAAGCATTAGCTCAGCTTAAGTCTTGGCCAACAAACATGAACTAGACCTGATCTATCTCAGCGGGCACGATCGATCTCATGGCTGAGCTATCAGGTCTCTTCGTTCCGCTGATCACCCCGTTCACCGCAGACGGCGAGCTTGCCCTGGACGCGCTGGAGCAACTGGCGCACCGGGTTCTGGACGACGGCGCGACCGGGATCGTCGCCCTCGGCACCACCGCGGAGGCTGCGACGCTTACCCAGGCTGAGCAGGCTGCGGTGCTCGACCTCACCAGCCGGGTGTGCCGGGAGCGAGCGGTGCCGCTGATTGCGGAGCCGGCTCGAATGACACGGCAGCGTCAGCCCGGGCTCTGGCTGACCTTCGCGCCTGGCCTCAGGTCGGCGCTGCGCTGACAGTGGTGCCGTATTACGTCCGTCCCGGCGAGGCTGGAGTTCTGGAACATTTCCGCGCACTGGCTGCTGGCAGCCATGTTCCGCTGATCATTTACAACATCCCGTACCGGACCGGCCAACTGCTGAGCTGGACTGCCATGAAGCAACTAGCCGGATTGCCGGGGATCGCCGGCGTCAAACACGCGGCGGGCTCGATCGATGCGGATACGGTCGCGATGATGGCCGGCCGACCGGCCGGGTTCAGTGTGCTGGGCGGCGATGACCTGTACGTCTCCCCGCTGCTGGCCCTCGGGGCGGAGGGCGCGATCCTGGCTTCGGCGCACCTGCGCACCAGCGAGTTCGCCTGGCTGGTCAGCGCCTGGCGGGACGGCGACGCCAATCAGGCCAGGGCGCTCGGGCACCGGCTGGCGACCGTCTCGACGGCGCTATTCGCCGAGCCGAACCCGGTAACGATCAAGGCCGTACTGCACCGGCTCGGCGAGATCCCGAGCCCGGCGGTGCGGCTGCCGCTGCTAGCCGCGAGTCAGGAGTCCGCCGAGGTCGGCCTCAGCGCGGTGCTGCGACCAGCAGCCTCGTCTGAGCCGGGCCAGGACGTCGCCGCCTAACGGCGAGGTCGGCTTCTGCGCGGTGCTGCAGCCGGCGGGTTCGTTTGTGCCAGGTCAGGACGTCGCCGCCTGGCCGGCCGAGTAAGTTATATCCGACCGGCACCGCGGCAGGCCCGCAGCTAGGCCGGCCGGGTAAGCCATCCGGGAGCAAGGAAAGGTCAGCGCATGGGCGGCGGCATCGAGCATCTGGTGCTGTCAGGTCCGGTGCTGCTGGCCATTCCGGTGGCCGCCGCCGCGGGTGCGATCACCTTCCTGTCGCCTTGCTGCCTGCCGCTGGTGCCTGGTTATCTCGCCTACTTGACCGGGATGTCAGGCACTGCGGTCGGCTCGCGGCGCCGGCCAGCCGGTCCGACGGCAGTCACAGCGGCTCCGGCGGCCAGCTTGAGTCCGGCCGTCGCCATGGCCGGCGGCCCGGCCGGTGTCGCCGTTGGTGGCGCCGACGCCGCCGGGCCAGTAGCGGCCAGCCAGTCGCATACCGTTCCGGCAGCGCCGTCCCGCGGCAGGGTCATGCTGGGCAGCTTGCTGTTCGTCCTCGGCTTCTCGGTCCTGTTCTCGATCGAGGGCGTCGGGGCCGCAAGCCTTGGCACCACACTGCTCCGGCACTCTCGCGGTCTAAGCCAGATCCTCGGCAGCCTCATCATCGTGCTGGGTTTGCTGTTCATCGGGCTGCTTGACCGGTTCAGCTTCGCTGGCCGGATCGTCAAGCCGAGCTTCCGGCCGAGGGCGGGTCTAGCGGGCGCGCCGCTGCTCGGCTTGCTGTTCGGGCTGGGCTGGACCCCCTGCAGCGGGCCGACGCTCAGCGCAGTGCTATTCCTCGGCATGGCTAGCGGGACCGCGCTGCGCGGCGGGCTGCTCGCCTTCGTTTACGCGCTCGGCATCGGTATCCCGTTCCTGATCCTCGCGTTCGCATTCCAGCGCGGCGTGAATCTCTTCAACTTCGCCAGGCAGCACGCCCGGCTGATAACCAGGATCGGCGGCGGCATGCTGATCCTCGTCGGATTGCTCGAGGTCACTGGAGCCTGGGCATCGGCGATTACCTGGCTGCAGGTGCACTGGCTCAACGGGTACAACGCGCCGTTCTGAGCCGGTGCTGCGATCGAGTCAAGCCAGCGCCAGGGACGAGTTCGGCAACGGCGCCGGCCGCTGTACGACCAGGCCCGTCACAGAGAGGTCTGCCCGGCTCAGGTCTGCCCGGGTCAGGCCTGCAGCAGGGCTAGCGCCTCGGCCGGGGCTGCCAGGGTGTGGTCGGCCGGTTCGATCTTGTTGTACTGGTGGCCCCACGCCGCGGCCACGCTCACAGCCCCGGCTGCCAGGGCTGCGCGCATGTCATTCGGCGCGTCCCCGATGTAGCCGAGCTCACCAGGAGTGACCGCGAGCCGCTGCGCGGCCAGCAGGACGCCGTCACCTGCGGGCTTGGCACGGCGCACCTCGTCGCCGCCCACCAGGATGTCCACCGCGATGTCCGCCGAGGTGAACAGCATGGCGGCCGCGCGGCTGCTGGCACCGGTGAACACAGCGACCGGCTGCCCGCGCCGGCGGAGCTCGGCTAGCGTCTCGCGGACACCGGCGTAGGGGATCACCTCGGCGGCTGAAAGTTCCCCGTAGTAGGCGTCGGCATCACCGGGTATCAGCTCGCGGCCGAGCAGGTACGCCAGAATCACCTCTGGCGGGCCGACCGGGTAGGCAGCTATCACCTGTTCGCTGGTGATGACGGGCCCGCCGCGGGACCGCACCGCCGCGACGTAAGCCGCAGGCACGGCGACGCCGGAGTCCAGCAGCGTGCCGTCCATATCCCAGAGCAGGTGCCGGACTGTCACCTTCAGATTGTCGGCTGGCCGGCCCGCGGGGGAAGCGCCGGCCGGCGCCTCGACTGCCTGGTACCGGGGTCGGGCGGGCGCACCGCGGGCCGTTCCTCCAGTGCCTGCAGGGCGAGCTGAACAGCGGTTTCGAGCTGGCTGTCCCGGCCTGCTGCCCAGTCGGCCGGGCTCATCATCACCTCGACGTCGGGATCCACGCCGTAGTTCTCCACGCCCCAGCCCGAGCTCTCGAACCAGAAAGCCAGCCGCGGCACCGTCATCATCGTGCCGTCCACGAGCTCGTGCTCGTCATCGAAGCCCACGACACCGCCCCAGGTCCTCGTGCCTACCACCGGTCCGAGCTTGAGCGAGCGGATGGCAGCGGTCACGATGTCGCCGTCTGATCCGGCGTACTCATCAGCCAGCGCCACGATCGGGCCGCGCGGCGCGTCGTCCGGATAGGTCATCGGCAGCATGCCACGTGGCGAGTCCCAGCCGATGACCTTCCGGTTCAGCTTCTCGATCACCAGTTGCGAGGTATGCCCGCCAGAGTTGCCGCGGACGTCCACGATGACCGCGTCCTGGAGCATCTCGCTGCGCAGGTCCCGCAGGAAGTCCGCCCATCCGTTGCTCACCATGTCCGGCACGTGCAGGTACCCGACCTTGCCGCCGGCGAGCTCGCGAACCTGAGCGCGCTTGCTCCGGACCCAGTCCAGGTAGCGGAGCCTGGTGTCGCTGCGCAGCGGCACCACTGCGACGCTGCGCGGCTGACCGCCGTCGCTTGAACCGAACGTCAGCTCGACCGGCTTGCCCGCTGTGCCGAGCAGCAGCGCACCGGGCCCGTCCGGTCCGACCGGCTGTCCGTCGACGGCCAGCAGCACGTCACCGGCGGAAACTCCGGCTCCAGGCGCAGCCAGCGGCGCGCGTGCACGCGGATCTGAGGTGTCGCCGAGTACCACCCTGGCCACCCGCCAGGATCCGCCAGCCCGCTCAAAGTCGGCACCGAGGATGCCTGGTGTGCCGCCGTCGGGCTCGCCGGCGCTTCCGAAGGCATAGGCGTGTGAGGTGCCGAGTTCGCCGAATACCTCCCAGAGCACGTCGATAAAGTCCGACCTGCTGGCTATCCGGTCCAGCAGGGGGCGGTACTCATCCTGCACCGCGTCCCAGTCGACGTCGGCCATGTCGGCTACCCAGAAATCGTGCCGCATGATCCGGTGCGCTTCGGCGAATGCCTGCCGCCACATCGCAGCCGGATCGGCTGTGAACCTGGCCCGGCTCCTGTCGATCACGATCCTGTCGTCCGGACTGTCCGGGTCGGCCTTCCGGTCAGCCGGAATAACGGTCAGCTTGCCGTGATCGCTGATGACGAGCCTGGTCCCGTCGCCGCTGACCTCGAACCAGTCAGCCTCGCCGGCCAGTTCGACGGTTGCCCTCTTGCTGACATCGAACCGCTCGAGCGCAGGTCGCGGGGCATCGTCGGACAATGCGGCACCGCCGAGACCCAGGTTGCCGGTCACGGGCTCGCACAACCAGGCAAGGCCGCCCTTGACTGCCCGCAGCCGCGAGTACCTGGATTCGGGGACGGGAAGTGCAACGACCCGGCCGGCCATGTCGCCGGTGTCCACGGCGACGACCGGAACGCCGTCGCCCGCCGGACCGCCATCCTTGTCGTCGGCGGCATTGCCGTTAGTGCCGGTGCTGCCGGTGCTGCCCGCGGCGTCGCCGGGCGCGTCGGCGCCTGCCGCAGCGGCCGCGCCGCCTGAACCCGCGTCGTCGGCTGCCCTCCCGCCGGTACCTTCGCCATCGGTTCCTGTGCCGACGGCGCTCTTACCGTCGGCTGCCTGATCCTCACCGACCGGCCGGCCGCCGAGCTGCGGGTCGAACGGCGACGCGCCGGTGGCCCGCAGCGGCAGCAGGTACGGCCGCGCACCATAGGGGAACGACAAGTCGAAGAAGTGCGCGTCATAGATCGGGTCGAAACTACGCTTGGACAAGAACGCCAGCTGCCGGCCGTCCAGCATGAACACCGGGTCGGTGTCGATGAACCGGCCGTCGGTGGCGTCGGTCACCTCGCCGTCGGCGACGCGGGCGATCCGCAGTTTGCGCAGTGACTGCCCGCCCATGCCCACCGGGTGATCGGTCGGCTCAGACCAGGCAAGCCAGGCCGAGTCCGGCGACCAGGCCAGCCCGGTGACGTAGCCGTTGCCGGACGCAGCCAGTTCGCGCACGTCACCAGACACGACATCCACGATGCGCAGGTGACCGTCCTGGGCGGCTACTGCCACCGTCTTCCCGTTCGGTGCGGCCGCCAGGCTGCGAACCCGGCCAAGCTGACCTGCCGCCAGCCGCCGGGGCGCGGCGGCCGGCTCGGCCGAGTCGCCGCCGCCGATCTCCAGCGCGTCACTGCCGTCGGCGTCACTCGACCACACGACCTGCCCGCCCGCGCCGAGCACCTGCGGATAGCGGGCCCTCGTGCCGGGCACGACCGACAGCGCCCTGGCCGGACCGTCCCTGTGGGTCAGCCAGTGCACGGTCCCGCGCACTTCTACCGCGCTGGCGTTGCCTGCGCGGTCCACGGACAGGGTGCCCACGTGGTCTGCCGCGGTGACGAGCCTTGGCGCGCGTCCGCTCACCGGCGAGCCGAGTACGACGTCGAGCCGTACCGCTTCGGCGTCTAGCCCGGCCAGCAGCCACAGTTCACCGCCCGAGGCGTAGATGATGCGCTGCCCGTCCGTGCTGGCCTGCCGTGCATACCAGCCATCGTGGTCAGTGTGACGCCGCAGGTCGCTGCCGTCTGCTGCGACCGAGTAGACGTTGCCGGTGCCCTCGTAGTCGGACAGGAACGCGAGCCGGTCGCCCACCACCATCGGGCTGTTGAGTTGTCCGCCGATATCTGGCAGCAGCCGGCGGAAGGAGTCCGCCGGACCATCCAGGTCGCCGCCGAGCCACAGCCGTCCTGACGTGCCGCCGCGGTACCGCTTCCAGTGCGCCGGATCCTGGCCCCAGGTCCCCGTCAGCAGCGCGACCCGGCTGCCGCCGACTGAGATATCACTGGCCGGGCCGAAGGGCAGCGCGCGTTCTTCGCCCTGCCCGCCCGAGAGCGCGGTCGACAGCACTCGCGGCCACACGTGGTGGAGGAACGGCCGGTTCGCGGCGCTGATCGCGAGGACCTCGCCGCCGCTGGTCCAGCCGGAGACACGGACGCCGGAAGCGCCCCAGTAGGTCAGGCGCGAGGTGGCACCGTCGGCGATGCTGGCGATGTACACCTCCGGCCCGCCGTCCTTGGCGCTGGCCCAGGCAAGGTAGGCGCCGTCGGCGGAGAACCGCGGCGTCACGGCCGCGGCCTGGTCCGCGGTGAAGCGCCAGGCCCGGCCGCCAGTCACCGGCGCCAGCCACACGTCGTCGGCCGCGACGAACGTCATGAGATCAGAGTGAATGTGCGGGAAACGCAGGTATCCGGCTGAAGTCACCAGGTCATCGTAAGGTCCGGCGCGGGACGGCGCACCTCCGGCCGGCCTGCTGAGCGGGAGCCTGCGGCACGGAGACTCCGCTTCCGGCACAGATGATCACCGTGCGTGAACACTGAAAGAATGTTGCGCAATTGTCGAGAACGGTCAATTGAGTTCATCTGGCACTCAGAACTGCACGGTGATGCGAATATTCGCACCCGGTAGAGTCATCATCGCGGCCTACCGAACGGCATTCCGTAACCCTGCGTACATGGTCATAGAGCTTGGCTGAAATGGGTTGTATGCATCACGTCAGGATGCGAGACTGGCCGTTGTGGCAATCGCGCTTGACGGGCTGATTCCTGATTCTAGCCGTGACGGATCGGCTGCTCAGATGGCTGCGGCGCGGTTTGCGACCAAGGCCACGCGGTCATTGGTACCCGCCTTCGGCATTTCAAATAGCCCGGAAGGCAATGCCGAAGCTACCGAAATTCAGGTACCTGAATCCATCGCGCTTACCGAAAGCCGGGCGCAGGCTCAGAATTATACTGAACGGTCGGTTACTGCCGCAGACCTAGAACCGCGCATCGTCAAGGAAACTTTTGCCTACCTAATGTCCGACGCAGATGCCGCGATGGAGTACTTCTATGGGCGGCTTTTCGCGACGAGTCCTGACACCCGCGCGCTCTTCCCGATGAGCATGGAGGTGCAGCGAGAGCGCATGTTCAGCGCACTGGCTGAGCTGATCTGCAGCCTGGACAACCAGCCAGGCACCGTCGAGCACCTCGGCAGGCTAGGCCGTCAGCACCGGCGGTTCGGCGTGATCGACAAGCACTACACGGCGTTCTTCGCCGCGCTCAGGGACACCGCCCAGCACTTCATCGGCAGCGCCTGGGTGGCCGAGACCGCGACCGCGTGGCAGGTCGCGCTCGACTACATCGCCGAGACCATGCGGGCCGAGGCACAGCTCGACAGCCGGACCTCACCGGCCTGGTGGGTGGCCGAGATCGTCAGCTATGAGCTGCGCTCCCCCGGCGTCGGCGTGCTGCGGCTGCGACCAAGCCAGCCGCTGCCCTATGAGGCGGGGCAGTACGTGCCGGTCCAGGTGACCAGGTGGCCGCGGGTCTGGCGGCCGTACTCGATCGCCAACGCGCCGAGGGCGACAGGGCTGCTCGAACTGCACGTGCGCACGGTACCCGGCGGCCTGGTCAGCAACACGCTGGTGCACCACTCGGCCATCGGCGACTGCGTGCTGCTAGGTGCGGCGGCCGGCGCCATGACGCTGGCCGATTCCGACCGGGACCTGCTCTGCGTCGCGGGCGGCACCGGGCTCGCGCCGATCAAGGCGATCATCGAGCAGGCGCTCTCCATCCCGGCCGCCTGGCGACAGCGCAGGATTACGCTGTTCGTCGGCGCGCGCCAGCATTTCGACCTGTATGACCTGGAAGACCTGCAGCTACTGGAGTCAGCTTGCCCGTCGCTGCGAGTGCTGCCCGTGCTATCAGACGAGCCAGGCTACGGCGGCCTGCAGGGCATACTGCCTGACGTGATCGGCGGCCACGGCCTGTTCGAGAACACCGAGGCCTACATCTGCGGCCCGGACGCAATGGTCAGGCAGACCTCCGCGCTGCTCGCGGCGAGCATTCCGGCCAGCCAGATCCACTACGACCCGCTGCCCTGACCGCGGCAAGCCGAAAGCGGCAACCCGCCATGACCGCGGTTGCCGCCGGCCGGACTGCCGGAGGGCGTCAGGCCTGCAGGTAAGTCTCGAAGAACCCGAAGATCCGCTGCCAGGAGTCGGCGGCGTCCTCAGGCTGGAAGGACATCCGGCTGAGCTTGGCCAGCACTGCCGCGCCGCCGGTGGTCTCCGTCATGAAGTGATGCCCGGCACCCGGGTAGACGTGCACGTCGTGCGGCACCTGCAGCACAGCGAGCGCGCGCTGCAGCCGCTCAGGGTGCTTGGTGCCCATCGCGTCGCGGCCGCCGAAACTGCCGACGATCGGGCAGGAACCCGCCAGTATGCTTTCCGCGTCCTTCGGCACCTCGCCGTAGTTCACCGAAGCCACGTCATAACCGGGTCGCGGCGCGCACATCAGCGCGAAGCCGCCGCCCATGCAAAAGCCGATCACGCCGGTCTTGCCTGTGCAGTCCGGCCGGCTGGCCAGGAATTGCCGGCCGGCATCGAGCGCGGTGAACGCGGGGCCCTGGCCCGCGTGCAACTGGCTGAACGCGCCGCGGATACAGCGCAGCCAGGACTTGCCCTCGAACAGGTCAGGGGCCAGCGCCAGGTAACCGTGCGCGGCGAACTCGTCGGCCTTCTCCCGGACATCGGCATTAAGGCCGAAAGCCTCGTGGATAACGACGACGGCAGGCCACGGGCCAGGCGACGCCGGGGGCACGGCAAGGTAACCCGGCCAGTCACGGTCGGCTACCGGGTAATGGATGTCGGGCATGGGCAAACAATGTCACATCACGATGTCACGGCACCAAGCGCGGCCACAGATTCTGCCCGCGCTATCGGCGCCCGACGCGGGCGTATTGCCGGCAGAGCTGCAGCACGTTGCGGATAATCAGGTGCCCTGCCCCGCCCGCCGTGGTCAGGATCGACTCAGGGTGGAACTGGACGCCGAAGCGGCCGCGCGCGATGTCCTCGATCGCCATGACCACGCCGTCGGCCGTCACCGCGGTGACCGTGAAGCCGGTGACGTGCTCCGGCCTGGCGTGCAGCGAGTGGTACCTGGCCGCGCTGAACTCCGCGGGCAGCCCGGCCAGCAACTCGCCGCCGAGCACCAGGACCTGGCCTGGCTTGCCGTGCACGGGCGTATCCAGCAAACCGAGCGAGCCGCCCGCGTGCTCCACCATCGCCTGCAGGCCGAGGCAGACGCCGAACGCGGGCAGCGCGCGTTCATCCAGCGCGCTCAGCAGCTTGTCGCAGTCGAAGTCGGCCGGGCGGCCCGGGCCGGGTGACAGCACGACCAGGTCAGGCGCGAAGTCGTCAAGCAGCGCCACGTCGAAACCCGAGCGCAGCG
This sequence comes from uncultured Actinomycetota bacterium, assembly GCA_963767215.1. Classification (GTDB taxonomy): domain Bacteria; phylum Actinomycetota; class Actinomycetes; order Streptosporangiales; family Streptosporangiaceae; genus JAJYUU01. Next base: position 283,579 of record CAVYDE010000008.1, on the reverse strand, counting down.
TACTGACCACCGCCCCCTGCTCACGGAAGTACCCGGCGAGCGTGTGCACGAACGAGTCCTGGTGATCGACCAGCAGTACTCGCAGTCCGTCGCCGGGCAGGCCAGCGCCGGTCAGCAGGTCGCCGCCGGCGTTCTGGCCGGCGCCGTCCTGGCCGGCCGCCAGGCCTGCGCCGTCGCCTGCCCCTGCGCCGGCCCCGGCGGCTGCGGCCTCGGCATCGGCGGCCGCGGCCTCGGCCAGCGTCTCCAGCAGCGCACGGGCTTTGAGGATCGTCTCGCGCTCTTCCTCGGCGGGTTCTGAGTCAAACAGCAGCGTGGCGCCTGCCTGGACAGCTGCGACGCCGCCGGTAATGTGCGCGGTCCGCAGCGTGAGCCCGGTGTTCATGCCGCCGTCGAAGCCGATCATCCCGACCGCTCCCCCGTACCAGCGGCGCGGCGTTTCCTCATGGTCCTCGATGAACTGCATCGCCCAGTTCTTCGGCGCCCCGGTCACCGTCACCGCCCACATATGGGTGAGAAACGCGTCCAGGGCGTCGAACCCAGGCCGCAGCATGCCCTCGACATGATCGACGGTGTGGATCAGCCTGCTGTAGATCTCGATCTGGCGGCGGCCGATGACCTTGATGCTGCCCGGCACGCAGATCCGCGACTTGTCATTGCGGTCGACGTCGGTGCACATGGTCAGCTCGGACTCCTCCTTCGGCGAGGTCAGCAGCGTGCGGATGGCCTCGGCGTCCTCGAGTGGGCTCGGGCCGCGCGCGATCGTGCCGGCGATCGGGCAGGTTTCCACCCGCTCGCCGGTGACCCTGACGTACATCTCCGGCGACGCGCCGACCAGGTACTCGTCCTCGCCGAGGTTGAAGAAGAACTCATACGGTGCCGGATTGCGCTCCCGCAGCCGCTCGAAGAAGGCGGCCGGCGAGGTGCACCTGGCGTAGAACCGGTGGCTGGGCACGACTTCGAACAGGTCGCCGCGGGCGAACTTCTCCCTGGCCTGATCCACCACTGCCGCGTACCGGCCGGGCCGGGGATCGGCAGGAAGTTCTCTTTCCGGGCCAGGAACGTGGCCGACAGCGTGCTCGCGCGGCAGGCCAGCGGTCGACTCGGTGCCGGTCTCGAAGTCGTAGCTGAACCTGGTCGCGGTCTCGCGCTTACGGTCGACGACATAGACCAGGTCCGGCAGGTGCAATACCAGGTCGCGGGCCGTGCCGTCGCGCTCGTGCCGCGGCCTGACCGGCTCGAACTGGAACGCGAGATCGTAGCCGAACGCCCCGTACAGGCCAAGGTTCTGGTCAGGCCCGGCGAAGGCCGCCAGCACCTCGCGCAAGGCGGAGAACACTGTCGGCTGCCGGCTGCGCTGCTCCTCGGTGAACCTCTCTTCGGTCTCGTCGATGTATACCTCGACGTGGCGGTTGCCCGAGCCCTCCCCCGGCACGTCCGGCTGGCCAGCCGCCCGGCGCAGCGCCGCGCCGATCACCGGCAGCAGCACCTCGCCGCGGCGGTTCAGCGCGGTCGCGCTGATCAGCCGGCCGCGGGCGACGAGTTGCACCGGCGGGTCGAGATACGCGATGTGCCAGCGCGAGTACCGGCCCGGGTACTCCATGCCGGAACTGAGCACGCCGCCGGCCCGGTCCTGTACCTGCCTGGTGATGCCCGCGAGCAGGTCCGGGTCGAACGTCTCGGCGGTTCGCCGCACGCGGACCCCGCCTGGCGTCAGGTAACTTGTCTCGTTCATATCGGCCTCGCGGGTCTTATGCCCGGCACGGCGGCCACAAAAAAGGCGACCGCCTGCCTGACGGTCGCCTTTGTGGTGGTTTGCTGAACGCGCGAACCTGGCACCGCCTAGAGGCGGCGCCACCAGCCTGCCAGTCGGCAACTGCGCGCGATCACGGAGCAGAGCCTAGCCGGCCAGGCGAGGCTCAGGCGGCGTAGACCACGGTGATAGAGACGGTCAACTGCTGGCTGCCAGGAGAGATCGGCACCGAGCCGACGGCTTTGCCGCTGGCGGTGTTAAAGCCAGGCTCCGGCGCCACACTCGAGTCGTCGTCGGGGGTAATGCTGATCACCGGCCCGAGCGATTCGCCTATCGCCCCCGCGAACTGAGCGGCCTTTGCCTTCGCGTCCCGCACCGCGCTGGCCCTCGCGGCGGCCAGCAGCGAGCCGGTGTCGGTCAGGTTGAGCGCGACGTTGTCGACGGTGACGGCGTTGCCGCCTGCGTGCACCGCGGCCTGAATCTGCTGGCCGGCCTGGCCCAGCTGGTCCAGCGTGGCCGTGAGCGATTCGGTCGTGCCGTAGCTCACCGGTACCTGCGAGTTTCCCTGGTAGTTGGGCGAGATGCTGAGATCAGCTGTCTGGATATCGGCCGCGGCAACGCCGCGGGCCCGCAGCGAAGCGGTCACCGCGCGCACGGCCTGATTGGCCTGGCTGAGCGCCGAGCTGACCGTGCTGCCGTTCACCTGCACGCTCATCGAGAGGATCAGCTGATTCGGCGTCCCCGTGACGGTGCCGGTGCCGGTCACCGTGATGCGGCCGGCCGAGGCCGGCGGGGCCGGGGTCGCGGCCTGGGCGGTGGCACCCTGGCCTCGGGTTGTGCCGAGGCTGAAGGCGCCGACCAGAAGGGCGGCGGAGGCGATGCCGATCACGGCGGCCCGATAACCGGTGCTGGTGCTGGTATTCATGACTGGACTCCTGCTCCGCGGGGCTTTCCCATGCGACGCAGCAGCCCGGCTCCTGGTTCCGTCAGAAATCGATCCAGGTACCTGGGCCGGTCTGGCCGAGCACGAGCGCCTTGCGATACGCCTGCGCGGCGGCGGCCAGGTCTTCGACCGCCAGGCCGAGCGATTCGAAGACGGTAATCTCGTCGCCCGTGGCTCGTCCTGGCGCGGTTCCGGCCAGTATCTCGCCCAGTTCGCCCCTGACCTGGCCAGGACCGATAGCACCTTGTGCCGCAGCCAGCAGGTAGTCCCCTGATTCTTTCAGCAGTGAGTCACGGCGGTCGGCGAACACCGCCGCTGCCGCCATGGTCGCAGTGTCGAGCTCACGTGCGTGCGGCAAGCAGGCGCCCACCGCGTTGATATGCGTGCCGGGCTCGATCCAGTCCCGCTGGAGTACCGGCTCGGCCGAACTGGTCGCGGTCACGATGATCCCGGCCCCGGCGACGGCGTCCGCCGCGGATGCCGCGGCACGGACCGGCGCTGACGTCTGGCCGGCCAGACTGGCGACAAACCGTTCTGTCTTCGCCTGGTCCCGTCCGGCCACAGTGATCCGGCCGAGTTGCCTGGCGCCGTCCAGCGCCAGGATGTGCGCGCGGGCCTGCACCCCCGTTCCGATCACGGCAAGCCACGTGGCATCGGTTCTGGCCAGCAACTCGGTGGCGACTACCGAGACGGCGGCGGTCCGTATCTCGGTCACGGCCGACGCGTTCAGCAGCGCGACGGGCGCCCCGGTAGCGCCATCGGACACCAGCACGACGCCTTGATGCGCGTCCAGGCCAGCGGCCGGGTTTGACGGCGTGACGCAGATGGCCTTCAGCCCGTAAGCCGCGCCGCCAGGACCAGCGGGATCGCCCGCGGCCGCCAGGTACGACGGCATCAACGCCACCAGGCCAGCGGCACCGGCAGGCTGCAGCACGGTGCGCAGGGGCTGCTGAGCCCGGCCGGACGTCAGCGCGATGAGCGCCTCGCGCATGGCATCTGCGCAGTCGTCGTAACCCAGCAGCGCATGCACGTCGGTAGCGGACAAGATCAGGAGCCGGCTCATGCTGCCATCCTGGCCGGCCAGGATGGCAGCCGTCAGGAGGACGCCGGCTGGCTGCCCACGGTCGCCAGGATCTGATTCACCGTGGCCTGGATCTCATCCTGCTTGCCCGGCATGTCCTTGCTGGCGAAGTTGTTCAGCATCGCCAGCACCTTGTCCTGCCCGTTCAGGATGTCGAGTTGCTGCTTGGCCATCTCATGCAGCGCGATCAGAGTCTCGTGGTCGGCGATAGCGCGCTTGTCGCTGGCAGCCTGTGCCCGGTTCGCGCTGACCTGCAGCGAGATCATGATCGACAGCTGCGGCAGGTTCAGCAGCGTGAGCAGCAGCGGCCACGGCACCTTGTCGAAGCCGATCGCAGGCCCGAGGAACAGCCAGCACAAGATGCCGACGGTGATGAACATGAACACGTACATGGAGCCGCAGAATTTGTTGACCCCGTCGGCGATCTTGTCCAGGAAGCTGCTGCCGCGGACATGCTCGGACAGCACAAGCTTGGGATGGAAGTCGGCTGGATTTGCCTTGATCTCGGTAGCCCGGTCGTGCAGGTGGAGCAGGTCCACGCAGATGTCCCGGATCGCCGCGGCGTCACTGTGCGGCTTCTGGTAGTGAGCGAAATGGTGCTGCTCCGCCTCTGGCGACTGGAGCTGAGTCTGCGTCATGGGTTGCCTCCCGTTGTGCACCTGACCGCTACTAAAGCCGCCGGCCGGTGACTGATAGCACAACTTAACGCCTTCGGGCCTGATTTGGCCTGATCAGTTGATCCGCCGATGACCTGCAGCCGGCCGCAGCTTGACGCGCGGCGGTGCCGAGCCGATCTCAGCCGCTTCCCGGCTGCGGCCAGCGGCGCGGAACTGATGTCGCCGGCGCGGCCCGCCGTCCGGCAGGATAGCGGGTAAGCCACGAAACGGGAGCCGGTCGCGTGTCGCTGCGGATCATGGTCAACGGCCTGGAATACGAGTTCGCCGGCACCGGCGACCAGACGCTGCTGGAGTTGCTGCGGGAGGACTTCGGCCTGACCGGGCCGCGGCTCGGCTGCGGCGAGGGAGCCTGCGGCGCGTGCACGGTCCTGGTCGGCAGCCGGGCGGTGCAGGCGTGCCAGGTCGAGGCGCGGACCGCGGCCGGCCAGCGGATCACCACGGTCGAGGGCCTGGCCGAGGACGGTGTCTTGCATCCGGTCCAGCAGGCATGGCTGGAGACCGGCGCGATGCAGTGCGGATTCTGCACGTCGGGCTGGCTGACCGGGACGGCCGCGCTGCTCGCCAGGGTGCCGGAGCCAGACGATGCCAGGATCGACGCCGAGCTCGCCGGGCACCTCTGCCGGTGCTGCGCCTACCCGCGGATCCGGCGGGCCGTGCACCGGGCGGCCGAGCTGATGGATCACCCGGAGCTCCTGGAGGCCGCGCCCACGCCCGGCTCTGCCGGACCGGCGGCGGGCGGCCAGGCCGGGACGGCCGTCGCCGACGCCGACTCCCGTCCGGCGCGCCCGTGGGATCTGCGCCGGGACGAGCCTGCCTCCTTCGGGCCGGCGATGCCGGAGGGGCTGCTGGCCGTGGTCGCCGACACCGGCGGCGAGCCCGGCTTCGGCGGCCCCGACGACGCCTGGGTCCACGTCGGCGCGGACGGCGCCATCACCGCGTTCACCGGCAAGGTTGAGGCAGGCCAGGGCACCAGGACCGCGCTGGCGCTGCTGGTCGCCGAGGAGCTCGCCGTCCCTGCCTCGGCGGTGCGGCTGGAGATGGCCGACACCGATGTCTCGCCGTTTGACCTCGGCACCTTCGGCAGCAGGTCCATGCCGCACGCGGCACCGCCGCTGCGTGCCGCCGCGGCGGCGGCATTCCGGCTGCTCCGCCAGGCCGCGGCGAGTCAGTTCGGCCTGCCGGAGGGCGCGCTGAGTGCTGGCGACGGCAGGTTCGCCTGCCCGGACGGCGCGCCGCAGGCCAGCTACGGAGAGCTGGTATCCGGCACGCGCCGGGTGGAGCGAGTGCCTGCCGACGCGCCGGTAACGCCCGCCGGTGACTGGCGCCGGGCGGCCGGGCGGCCGGCCCGCGCGGCCGGCGGTCAGCACGTCGTAACCGGCGGCAAGCAGTTCCCTTCTGACCTGCGCCTGGACGGGATGCGCTACGGCTGCGTGCTGCATCCGCCCGCGCACGGCGCGACGCTGCGCGCCGCCGACACGAGCGCCGCCGCGGCCATGCCAGGAGTCACCGTGGTCCGCGACGGTCAGTTCGTCGGCGTACTCGCGGCCGACCAGCGGACGGCCAGCGCCGCGCGTGCCGCGATCCAGCCGGACTGGGCACTGCAGCCGGGGCCGAGACGAGCTGACCTGGAGTCGTGGCTCCGCGGCCATGCGATCGACGGCGAGGGACGCGGCGCCACGTTCCAGCAGAAAACCGGGGACCCGCAGGCAGCCCTGGCGGGCGGGCAGACCAGGATCGAGGCGACCTATCAGGCCGCCTACATCGCGCACGCGCCGCTGGAACCGCGGGTGGCAGTGGCTCGCTGGGACGGCGATCAGCTGACGGTGTGGGCGACGACGTCGACCCCGTTCAGGGCAAGGCAGGAACTGGCCGCCGAGTTCGGCCTCGCCGAAGCCCGGGTCCACGTCATCGTGCCCGACTTCGGCGGCGGGTTCGGCGGCAAGCACGGCGCGGTGGTCGCGCTGGAGGCGGCGCGGCTGGCGCGCGCCGCTCACCGGCCGGTGCGGGTGGCGTGGAGCCGGACCGACGAGTTCACCGCGGGTTACCTGCGGCCGGCGGCGGTGATCGACATGGCCGCCAGCTGTGACGGGACGGGTGCGCTCGCCGGCTGGTCGGTCACCAACATCAACTCGGGCGCCGCCGCCTGGCGACGCCCTACCGGGTGCCGCATCAGCACCTGAAATACCAGCCGTCCGCGGCGCCGCTCGCGCAGGGCTCCTACCGCGCGCTCGCGGCGACGGCCAATAATTTCGCCCGCGAGTCGGTCATGGACGAACTGGCCGCGGCGACGGGCGCCGACCCGGTCGAGTTCAGGCGCCGGCACCTGGACGACGAGCGGCTCGTTGCCGTGCTGGACGCCGCGGCCGCCGAGATCGGCTGGCCTGGCGCGGCCGCGGCGGGCACCGGGACTGGCATCGCGATCGGCACCGAGAAGGACGGCCGGGTGGCGACCGCGGCCAGGGTGCACGTGGCGGCCGACGGGACGTTGCGGTTGCTGCGGCTGGTCACCGTTGTCGAGTGCGGCGCGGTCGTGCATCCGGACGGGCTGGTGAACCAGGTCGAGGGCGCTGTCGTGATGGGCCTCGGGCCGGCGTTGTTCGAGCAGATCGACTTCGACGGCGGCCAGATCCTGAACGGGTCGATGGCGCAGTACCGGGTGCCGCGGCTCGCGGATGTGCCTGCCGACTTCACCGTCAGGCTGATCGACAGGCCCGACCTGCCGCCGGCCGGCGGCGGTGAGGCGCCGATCATCGCGGTCGCCCCGGCTATCGCGAACGCCATCTTCGCCGCGTGCGGCGTCCGGCTGCGGTCGATGCCGCTGGTACCTGGCGGCCGGGTAGCCGGGCTGGCCAGCCTGATGCCGCGGCTGAGGCTGCCAGCTAGCCCGTTGCCGCGGCCGAGGCTAGAGCACCTTGCCCGGGTTCATGATCCCGGCCGGGTCGAGCGCATGCTTGATCGCGCGGTGCACGGCCATCGATTCCGCCCCCAGCTCATCAGCCAGCCAGCGGCGCTTGATCGTGCCGACGCCGTGTTCGCCGGTGAGTGTCCCGCCCAGGTCCAGCGCAGCGCGGAAGACCTCGTCGGCTGCCGCCCAGACCGCCGCCGGGACCTCGGGCAGGCCGCGGTCGAACACGAAGACGGGGTGCAGGTTTCCGTCGCCGGCGTGCGCGACGGTCGCGATGAGCACCCCGTGCCGCTCCGCTGCCTGCTCGATCCTGGTCACCATCTCCGGCAGCTCGGTCCGCGGTACGCAGACGTCCTCGACCAGCGCGACGCCCAGCCGCTCGATCGCCGGGTAGGACAGCCTGCGCAGCTCCAGCAACTGCCGGGACTCCGCCTCGGTGGCCGAGACTTCGGCGAGCGAGGCGCCGGCCGCCAGGCAGATCTCGCGCATCCGCGCTCCGCCCTGATCGGCGGCATCGCTGTCATCCTGCGCGATCAGCAGCGCCTGGACGCCGTCGCCGAAGCCGGTGCTCTTCCAGTCGTCGATGGCCCGCAGCGTGGCCGCGTCCATCAGTTCCAGCAGGCTCGGCCTGATCCGCGCCTGGAGGATGGCGGTCACCGCGCGAGCCGCGACCGCGAAGCTGGCGAATCCGGCGGCCACCGTGACCGGGTACCTCTCCGGGCGCGGCCGCAGCCGCAGCGTCGCAGCGGTGATCACGCCGAGCGTGCCCTCAGAACCCACGAACAGGCCAGTCAGGTCGTAGCCGGTCACGCCCTTCATGGTGCGTCTGCCAGTGCGCAGCACTGCGCCGCCCGCCAGCACCACCTCAAGGCCCAGCACGGAGTCCCTGGTAACCCCGTACTTGACGCAGCGCAGGCCACCGGCGTTGGTAGCCAGGTTGCCGCCGATCGTCGAGATCTCGTAGCTGCTCGGATCCGGTGCGTACATCAACCCGTGCTCGGCAGCCCGACGGTCCAGGTCGGCGTTGATGACCCCGGCCTCGGCCAACGCGATCTCGTTCGCCGGGTCGAGCTCGGTGATGGCCGTCATCCCTGCCGTCGACAGCACCAGGCAGCCGTCGGACGCCGTCGCGCCGCCGGCCAGGCTGGTTCCGCCGCCGCGCGGGACGACCGGCACCCCGTGCCGCTGCGCCCAGGCCAGCGCCGCGACGACATGGGCTGTCTGACTCGCCACGAGCACGCATCGCGGCTGTCCTGGCGTGGCGACCGGCGTCTGATCGCGCCGGTAGACCTCCATGAGGTCCGGATCAGTGATGACCCTGGCACCAGCAGCGGCAGTCCGCAGCTCGTCAATCTCGTCGCTCATGGTCAGTGTCCCTCTGCCGCCTCGGCTCATTATCGGGGCCGGCCGGAGGCCGCCGGGTGACTACCGGAGCGCCAGACGCGCTGAGGCCAGCAGCCGCTGCCCGTCGAGCAGCCAGAGCATCGTCTCCGTCTCGCCCCGCCGCGTCACCAGCCGCGGTGTGCAGCCCGGCGTGACCGCCCGGTGGTACTCGATCTCGGCCACGGCCGGCAGCCAGCCGGAGGCGCCCAGTTCGTCCTCCACGACCGCCCAGTGCACCGCGTTGTTGACATGGCCGGCCGTGTCGAAGTCAGCGGTCCGCAGCGGCCAGCCGATCCCGCCGGCTGCCGCCGCGCTGGCGGGCCGTGGATGGGCGAGCCGGACGGAAACCAGCCGCCCGGCTGCCGATTCGCCGTAGGTCCGCAGGAATTCTGCGGACAGCGGCACGGGCCGGCCGTCACCCCGCCCGACGGCGGCCCAGACCGCTGTCGCCCGCACGAAGTCCTGCCCGTCCTGGCCTGACAAGGTGGTGGTTCGCTCGGCCCACCGCGGGCCGGTGCCGGAGCAGAACGTCCGGACTGACAGTCGCTCCCCCATCACCGGCAGGGCCGTGATCCGCAGCTCGCACCGCCGGACAAGCCACACGACGGGCTCAGCCAGACCGGAGTCGGCGACATCGTCCTCCGCCGCCCACTGCAGATACCTCGCCAGCGAATCCAGTCGCAGCCGGCCGGACGGCGTCACGTCGGTGCTGCGGACGAGTCGCCTGGTCGTGAACTCCCGCCCCGCGTCCGGGCCCTGATAACCCGCCGCCAGGGCGGGACCGGCGGACGGCCCCTCTCCGGAAGGCGGCGCGGAACGCGGCGCGGAACGCAATGCGGAAGGCGGCGCGGAAGGCCGTGCGGACGAATCGGACAAGGAGGACGAGGCGGACGAGGACGACGGGGACGAGTCCATCCCGGCATTCTCGCCGAACCAGGTCCAGCCTGCGCTTGCACCCCCGCCCGGCCCCGCCCCGACCCCGAACGCGGCGCGCGGGGGCGTGCCGTACGGCACAATTGGGCTGCGCCGCGCTCCGGCCGCCGGCCGTCAAGGGCCAGCAGGCCCACGAGGCCAATGCGTGACCACATCGCACCGTACGGTAAAAAAGAGGCCATGAAACCCGCCGAACTCCAGCTCCTCACCTCACTCGAGGACCGCCACTGGTGGTACCGGGAGCGCCGCGCCATTCTCACCCGTGAACTGCGGCGGGTGCCGGTCATGGGCCGGGCGCTGGATATCGGCGCGGCCGGCGGCGGCAACACCAGGGTCCTGCAGGCGCACGGCTGGCAGGCGCTCGCCCTGGAGTACTCCGAGTCGGTCGCCGATGTCGCCAAGGCCAGGGGCATCACCGCCATCAGGGCAGATGCGAGGGATCTGCCGCTGGCCTCCGCGTCGTGCGGCCTGGTCACCGCGTTCGACATCCTGGAGCACATCGACGAGGACTACCTCGCCGCGGCGGAGATCACCAGGGTGCTCAAGCCAGGCGGCACCGCGCTGATCGCGGTGCCGTGCGACATGGCACTCTGGTCGGCGCACGACGATGAGGTCGGCCACGTGCGCCGCTACACCCGCCAGGAGCTGGTCGGCGTGATGCAGAAGGCCGGACTGACCGTCGATGAGGTCTGGAGCTGGAACGTGCTCATGCGCCCGCTGGTGGCGCTGCGCCGGCGCTCGTCGACCGGAAGTGATCTCAACGAGGTTCCTCCGCTGGTCAACGGCGTGCTGACCTCGATCATCGTGGCCGAGCGCTACCTGCCCACCAAGTCACTGCCTGGCGTCTCGCTCTTCCTGCGCGCTCGTCGCCCCTGACCGCTCGCTTCCTCAGACGCTCACCGGGCCAGGCTCTTGGCTGGCGCTCAAGCCTTCCGGCCCGCTTCCCGGTTCCTCCGCCGCTTGCTGCGGGACGGCGGGCCGGTGCCTGACCTGCGGCTGGCTGAGCAGGAACAGCACCGCCGCGGCGGCTACGACGGCGACGGCCACCAGCAGCACCCGGTAGTTCACCACGGCGATGAGAGCAGCGCCGAGGCCCACCGACGCCACCTGGGGCACGGTCAGGCTCAGCCCGAATGCGCCGCTCACCCGGCCGAGCAGGTCAGACGGCGTCCGGCGCTGGATGGCGGTAATCGCGGCCACGCTGACCCACGGACCGACGAACCCGGCCAGCACCATCCCCGTCAGCGCGGCGCCGAGATTCGGCACGGCGAGCAGCAGCACGGCAACGCCCGCGCTGGCCAGCCCGGCCGCGGTCATCAGCCCTTCCGACATCCGCCGCAGCATGGCGGCGGCGGACAGCCCGCCAGCAACGCCGCCGATGCCCTGCACCGTCATCAGCACCCCGACGAACGTGGCCTTGTGATGCAGGCCGATTGTCACCACGGAGAATCCGGCTGACTCGGTGAACCCGAAAGCCAGCATCGCCAGCCCGAGCGCCAGCGTGATCGCGCGCAGCGCTGGCTCGCGGCCGATGAAACGGAATCCCGCGGTGAGCCTGCCGCCGCCGTCGGCGGCGCTGAGGCGCGCTGGCCTTTCCTCGCTGACCCGAAGCGCCAGCAGGCAGACAACCGCGATAAGGAACGTGGCCGCGTCGATCTCGGCCACCGGACCCGCGCCGACCAGGGCAAAGAGCCCGGCTCCGAGCAGCGGCGTGATCAGCCGCAGCCCCTGGTTGAGGGTCTGCTGCACGCCGTTGGCGTCGCCGAGCAGGTCAGCCGGGACCAGCGATGGCAGGAGCGCGCCCTGCGCCGGGCCGATGATGCTGCCGATCACGCCGTAGACGAAGATCACCAGGTAGACCAGCCACATGTCGCTGCGGTCATGGACCAGCAACAGCAGCAGGACCAGGGCCGCGCCGGCCAGGTTCGACCAGATCAGCAGCGGCCGCCGCCGGAACCTGTCGGCGACCGCGCCGCCAAGCGGCGAGGCCAGGTTCCCGAGGGCGTAGCAGAACATCACGAGGCCAGCCCAGGCAGAGCTGCCGGTGAGCTCCTTCATCCAGATCGCCATCGCGAGCCAGAGCGCGCTGTCGCCAAGCGTCGACACGACATCGCCGATGAGGAAAATGCGCGCGTTCCTGACCCTGAGCAGCTTACGCATCGGCTGCGCCGAGGCCTGCGAGGTCGAGGAGGTGGATCGAGGTAACGAGCTCGAACGGGAGACTGCCTGGCGGCCGCGATGCCGGGTCCATGCGGTCGACGAACCTGCTCGTCAGGGCGACGATCTCCGCATGCAACTCGGTTAGCTCAGCTGGCGTCACGAACATCACCGACTGGATCATGCCGGTCGCTGCCCGCACCTCAGGCGCCAGCCCGGGCTTGGCTAGCTCGAAGGCGCGGATCCGGCCGATGAAACGCTCGAGTAGCGCCTTGGACAGCGCATCGCCGGCGGCCGCGACCTCGGGATCATCACTGTCGCCGATGGACATGCCGGAAGCCGCCAGCCGCCACGGCCGCTCGGGACCGTGCCCGCCGCCAGCTTCCTCGATGAAGCCGAGTCTGGCGAGCGTGCGCAGGTGGTAGGCGCAGGCCGTCGGGCTCTGCCCCACTGGCCCGCTAGCCTGCGTAGCCGTCAGGGTGCCTGCTAGCCCGATGGCCTCGAGCAGGGCAAGCCTGGTCGGGTGCGTCAGCGCCTGCAGCGACGGCGCATCGGTCAGCCGCCTGCGCGGTGGCACCCGGTGGTCTGCTGCCGGGCGACCCGGCTGCCCCTGTCCGCCAGCTCCTGACCCTGTGTTGTCCATCGGCACCTCCACACAGTAGCCAGCCAGCTGACACTTCCGAAAGACTCTTTCGAAAGAATATTTCGAGACCTCTGGCGCGCGTGGAACGCGACGGCACGCGATGGACCGCCTTCATCAGGTAGGGCGAGCACGCATCCGAACCCACAACCGGGGGTCACCACTATGGGATCCAGCAGAGCGGACACCGCGCCGAGGCGCAGCAGACGCCGGCTCACCGCCGCCGTCAGATCGATGAGTCCGGTAGCAGCGATCGTCTTGACCGCCGGCGTGCTGCTCGGCGGCTTCGGCATCGCCGACGCCGCAACCGGCGGCGCGTTCATCCTGGGCAGGGGCAACAGCGAAGCGGCGACGTCAGCGCTCTCCAGTTCCCGTGGCACTCCGCTGTCACTGTCGGCGCCGAAGGGCAAGGCTCCGCTGGCGGTCAACAGGAACGTCGAGGTCCGGAATCTCAACGCGGAGTACGTTGGCGGGCTCAGCGCTTCCGCGATCAGGCCGTCCGGCGGTGACGATTTCGCGATCCCGGGCAGCAACATCGACTTGCCGCCGCTGGCCGATGCCAGCGTCGCCGTGACCGGGAGACTCGCCGCCGGAACGTACTACGTGACGGCGACCGCGGAACTGGCCCTGGCGACAGGAGACCCGTTCGGGTCCTGCGTCGTCACGCTGAACAATGACCTCAACCACCCGCTGCAGATGGGCGCGCAGAGCGGCGGGCCGAAGGTCACCGTCGCCGAGACGCTCGCGGTGTCGGTGCCAAGGAACGGCAGGCTGCAGGAGTACTGCGGCATCTCCGGCAGCGCCAGCGGATCTGTAGCCATCGACGCCGGCCTGACGGCGATCCGGATCCTGTCCTCCAGCGGCGCAGCAGCCAAGCCCAGCTAGGGCAGGCCGCGACGGCGCGCGCCGCGCACAACCGCCCTTATCCACGGAGGAGTCAGATGAAGCTCAGGACCGCAGCGGTCCCCCCGCTCCGCGGCAGTCGCGCCCGCACGGCGACCCGCAGCCGGCCGCGGGCAGCAACCGTCCTCGCGCTGGTGTTGGCCGTGACCATCGGCGGCACCGGCACCGGCATCGCCGGCGCAGCGACCGGCGGGTCGTTGATCCTCGGCCGGCCCGACCGCGAGTCATCGACGGCTTCGCTGTCAAGCTCTCGCGGCACCCCGCTGTCCCTGTCGGCGCCGAAAGGCAGGGCTCCGCTGGCGGTCAACCGGAAGGTCGAGGTGAAGAGCCTCAACGCGCAGGATGTCGGCGGCCTCACCGCGTCCAGCCTGAAACTCACGGGCGGCACCGGTTTCGCCGCCCCGAACGCCGACATCGCCATCACCCATGACATCTTCACGGAGGTGGTTACCACGGGGCCGATGCCGGCCGGGACCTACTACGTGCAAGCCTCGGCGCTGATCGACTTGACCCCCGGCGATACAACAGGCACCTGCGTCGTCCAGAAGAGCGGCGACCCGGGGCTGTTCGGCGGCGGCGGTGGCGATGGCAGCAACTTCGTGCAGGCAGCCACCACTGTGGTACTGCGGCTGACGACCCGCGGCACGGTGAATGAATCCTGCATCGCCGACGGAACGGGCTCCGGCTCGGAGGTCATCGACGCCGGCCTCATCGCGATCAGGATCCTGTCGGCCAGCGGGACGCCGCCAGGCGGCGGATCGCTCGGCGTGCGCCGGTAAAGGCTCGCGCCGGGCAGCACCTATTCGGTGCCGAGGAAGGCCGCGGTGCCGCCGCCCGTTGCCAGCGGATCGAGCCCGAGCTTGCGATGATCCCACGACCGGATGCGCTCAGGCACGAGCTTGACGACGATGCGCTTGTTCATCATGAACTCGACGATCGGCCGCGCCTGCTGTGAATACTTGCCCGTGTAGCGCTCGTAGACGCTGATGGCCGCGTCCCAGTATTCCTGGCCAAGAGTCTCCTCGATGATGCTGCACGTGCCTTCCAGCGAGACGCCGCGCAGGGTGTCATAGCTGGTGCCCGCCTCCACCATGAAGACCATCCGCGGATCACGGCGCAGATTCACTGCCTTCTGCGACTTGGCCTTGGTCTCGATGTAGACGGCATCGCCGATGACGCCGTACCACATGGCTACCAGATGCGGCATGCCGTCGGCTCCGATGGAGGCCACCGTCGCCGTGCGGCTGCGCCGCAGGAACTCCGCGATCTCAGCGGGCGACATCACGATCTGCGCGCGCTGGTTAGTCCCCATCTCTGCTCTCCTTTGGCTGGGCACTGCTACCGGCGGCCAGGCGCTCGCGGCCAGGCACTGGCTACTGGCCTTTCCAGGCAGGTGCGCGCCTGGCGAAGAAAGCGGCAATGCCCTCGGCGACGTCCTGGCTGGCGAGCAGGTCACGGTGCCTGGCGTTGCTGTAGGACCATAGGGCACTCTCGTCGCCGCGCGCCGCCTGCGCGCTGGTGCGAAGAGCTGCCCTGACGGCCAGCGGTGCGTTGGCGCAGACGCGCTCGGCCAGCGCTAGCGCTCCCTCCAGGGCAGCGCCGGGCGCTGTCACCCGGTTGACGAAACCGAGCGCGGCGGCCCGCTCAGCAGTCAGGTCATCGCCGGTGAGCAGCATTTCCCTGGCGATGTTCGGCGGCAGTGCCCTGACGACGCGGAAAGCTCCGCCGAAATCCGGCATGAGACCGCGCTTGACCTCCGGCAGGCCGAAACGCGCATCGGCGGCGGCCACGACGAGATCGCAGCACAGCACCAGCTCCATCCCGCCGCCGAGAGCAAAGCCCTCGACTGCGGCGATGAGCGGCTTGGTCCGGTCCCGCTGGATAAGGCCGGCGATGCCGCCTCGCGCGGTCGGCTCCCCCGGCCCCGCAGCGAGGTCGGCTCCCGCGCAGAAGAACCTGCTGCCGCCGGTCAGCACGCCGCACCACAGCAGCGGGTCGTCTTCCAGCTCGTTCATGGCCGCGTCCAGGCCGCGAGTGACCTCGGCATTGAGCGCGTTCCTCTTGTCCTCGCGCTCGATCGTGATCACCAGGACGCGGCCGCGGTGCTCCCGGCTGACCAGCATCAGCGACCACCGGCAGAAACTGCAGAGACTGTCACCTGACTCCTCAAGACCGCGAACTCGAGCGCTGTCGCGCTGGCATCAGGGTAGCGATTGGCTCGCCTGGCCGGGCATCTCGTTGACGGGCATCCCGCAGGTTCCGGCACCTGTTATCCGGGCCGCGGCTGGCCAGCCATGTCAAGAAGCGCGTCGGCGAGCCGCTCGTAATCGGCCAGCGTGTTGTACAGCTGAGCTGACAGGCGCAGCCAGTGCCAGCCGCCGTGGTAGGTGACCGGTACCACCACTGCGTACTGGTCGAGCAGCCGGCGCTCCAGGGCCCGGGCGTCGTCGTCGGTCAGCGATGCAGGAAGGCGGACGAGCCGCATCGAAGCGGCAAGGCCGTCGGCATCCGGCGGGCGCGTTGCGAGCCGGGCGGAGACCAGCTCGGCGCCCTGGCGGCTGAGGTCGTTGTTGTGCTGCCGCACCGCCTGCCAGCCGGCCGCGCCGAAGAAGGCGAGCGCCGCCGGAACCGCGAGCAGGGCCGTCGGATCCCGGGTGCCCGTCCAGTCAAACGACGGCCGGTAGCCATCTTGCAGGCCATGCGATGCGACTAGCGGGCGCAGCGTGTCCCGCCAGTGCGGCGCCGCGTACAGCACGGCCGACGCCTTGGGCGCTGACACCCACTTATGCAGGTTCCCCACCCAGAAGTCGGCGCCGAGGCGGCTCAGGTCGACCGGCAGCATCCCGGCCGCGTGCGCGCCGTCGACCAGGACCGGGATGCCCAGCCGCCGGCAGGCCTGCGCGATGTCCTCGACCGGGAACACAAGCCCGCTGCACGAGGCGACGTGGTCGATGACCAGCAGCTTGGTACGCGGCGTGAGCCGTGACAGCACCGCAGCAGCGACCGAGGCGCGGCCGCCGGCCGGCAGCGGGACCGGCGCGATCTGCAGCGTGGCGCCGGTACGGCCGGCCGCGCGCTCCAGCTGCGCAAGCACCGCGGGGTAGCAGTGATCGGTCAGCAGCACTTCATCCCCTGGCGCGAGCCGGGCCTGCGCGATCACGGTCTGCATGCCGGCTGTCGCGTTGTCCACGAAAACCACTCCCGCAGCCTCGGCGCCGAGGAACGCGGCTACCTCGGCGCGCACGGCGTTGAGGAGCTCGGGCAGCTGGCGTACCAGGAAGCCCACCGGGTTGCGCTCCAGGTCGGCCCGCAGCCTCTGCTGCTCGGCCAGCACGCACGACGGCGTCGCGCCGAACGACCCGTGGTTGAGATAGGCAAGGGCAGGATCCAGCGCCCACGCGGACGCGTCAGGAAGTGCGGTCGTCACAGCCATGCCAACGGGAACAGTAGCATTCCCCGCTAACGCCGTACTTGCCCGGCTATGCGCGCACGGCAGCAAGCCCGGCCGCGCCCACCGCAGGCCCACGGCTCGTCATGATGACCCGGCACACACCCGGCTCAGCCGCTCGTCCCAGCGTTAGGCGAGGGCCTGCTGGCCGACCTGATGCAGATGCCGAAGGGCTTGCGCATAGGAGCCCGCCAGGCTGGCCTGGCAATAGGGCAATCCCTGCTGCCGGCAGAATTCGCTGATCAGCGGCTGGGACTTGCGCAGGCTCGGCCGCGGCATAGACGGGAAGAGATGGTGCTCAATCTGGTAGTTCAGACCGCCGAGGGCCAGGTCGGTGAACCAGCCACCGCGGATATTGCGCGAGGTCAGAACCTGCCGGCGGAGGAAATCGAGGTCGTCCTCCGGCCGCAGGATGGGCATGCCCTTGTGGTTCGGCGCGAACGATGCGCCCAGGTAGAGGCCGAACAGCCCCTGCTGGACCAGGATGAAGACGACCGCCTTCACCGGGCTCAGGATCAGGAACACGACCGAGAGATAGAAGGCGAAATGTAGTGCGAGCAGACCTGCCTCGGCCAGCCGGTGCTGCTTGGCCCGGCTCGATACTGCCCGGATGCTCGCGACGTGCACGCTGAAGGCCTCGGCCAGCAACATCGGGAAGAACAAGTAGGCCTGGCAGCGGAACAAGAACCTGGACAGGCCCCGGCTGGCGCGTGCCTGCCCGGCGGTCATCGCCAGCGCGCTCATCATGATGTCGGGGTCGGCGCCCTCCGTATTCGGGTTCGCGTGATGACGGTTGTGCTTGCGCACCCACCAGCCGAAGCTGAGTCCGATGGCGAGATTGCCCATCAAGACGCCGAGCACGTAACTCAGCCGCCGCGAGGCGCAGATCTGCCGGTGCCCGGCGTCGTGCCCGAGGAAGCCAACCTGGGTGAACATGACAGCAAGGAAGACGGCCAGCACCATCTGCCACCAGGAGTCGCCCACCAGGAAGAACGCAGCCCATCCTGCGGCCAGCAGGCCGCCGGTGATCGCGATCCGCCAGGCGTAGTGCCCGGTCCGGCGGTCCATCAGGCCCACCTGCCTGACCTGGCGAGACAGCCGGGCATAGTCGGTCCCGCGCGGCTCGGATGCGCCGCCCGAGCTGGCCACTTCAGTGTCGCCGGCCCTCATGGCGACGCTACGCCGCTGATCGCCGCCTCCACCGTCGGGTAGACGTGGAGTTGCCGGTCAAGTCCGGTCGCCCGCAGTGCGGTCGCGACACCGGCCACCGGCGCTGCCAGGCGCAGCAACCCGCCGAGCAGGCTGGCCCGGCGCCCGGTCCCGACCAGGACAGTGAGCCCGTTCACGTCCGCGTGACTGACTGCCGACAAGTCGATGACCAGCAGACCGAGGCTCTGGTGCACGATGCGCAGCAGATATTCGCGCAGCGCCGGCGCGATGGATGCGTCGAGCGCTCCGCGCAGGCTGGCGATGAAGTAGCCACGCTCAGCCCGGCACGAGACGTCTAGTCCTGGCACGATGCCGGGCAGCACCATGCCGGGGAGGATGCCGGGCACGAACTTGCCGACCGGCAGGCGGTCCGACTGCCGCGGTCGGAGGATGGGTAGCTGTTCCGCGATCACTGGCCCAGCCTTTCCCCGCGCGCTGAACAGCGCCCGGCTCTGATGGTTGGTCCGCGCATAAACGATTCCTCGTGACCTGCAGTAGCTTACGCAGGGCGGTTACTCTGCCAGGGCACCCCTGGCCTCAGCCGGGTACGCGGCACTACAGCGGCCACGAACACGGCGATCGCTGACGACCAGGCCATGAACGTGAACTCCTCCGGTAGCCCCGGTTGGCTGGCCGCCTTCGGCGGCTGAGACCGGTGCCTTGTCTTTCACGGTACGCTAGTGCAAGATTACTAGCAAATTAATTCTGGAATCAGAGACTCACCTTGGCTACTGGCTGGACCTTCCTGACTAATCACGCCCGAGTGCTCTTGTGCATCTCCCGAGACCCCGGGATCCGCCTGCGTGACATCGCAGACCGAGTGGGCGTTACCGAGCGCAGTGCCTACGGAATCGTGCTCGACCTGGCCGAAGCGGGCTACATCGTCAAGCAGAAAGACGGCCGGCGCAACCGTTATCAGGTTCAGGCCCACCTGCCGCTGCCGGAACCCAGCAGCAGGGAACGCACAGTGGGCGAGGTCTTGGCCCTGCTGGCGGGCAGTGATCTGAACTTTCAGCCCGACCAGCCGTGAGGAACGCGCCACGCGACAGCCAGCCGCAGGCCGGCGGCCGCGCTGGCGTGATGGTGTTTAATGGGCGTGGTTGTAGTCGAAGTTCGTTCACGTGTCACAGCGCCTGCGAATTCTGACAGCGGGTGCCCTGGTCTGGCCAAGCCAGAATCTCTCCGGCAGGCGGTCGCGACGACCCGGGTATGCACGGACGTGCATCCCTGAAGATCGGTCTAGCAGGAGGAAGTACATGACGCAGGGCACTGTGAAGTGGTTCAACGCCGATAAGGGCTTCGGCTTCATCGCACCGGACGACGGCAGCGCCGACGTCTTCGTGCACCACTCGGCGATCCTGGCTGACGGTTACCGCAGCCTGCAGGAGAACCAGCGAGTGGAGTTCACCGCGGCGCGCGGGCCCAAGGGACCTCAGGCCGAGCAGGTTCAGCCGCTCTAACTGGCTAAGCCTGACCGCCCGGATGAGCCTGACCGGACCGCCCGGTCGGACGCCTGACGGAGCCGAACTCGTACGTGCAGCCTGGCCGCGTAACGCAGATAGTTACGCAGCCAGGCTCGCTTCTTGTTCGAGCCAACTCAGCAGTTATGCAGCCAGGCTCGCTTAATGTTCGTGCCAACTGAAGCGATGAGGTGGCTTCCCGGCGCACGGACAATTCGATTTCGGCCGCGACAATAACGTCTTCAAGGGAAGCTGGCCGAAATGCTGCTCAGGCGACGCTTCGCCCTACAAGATGCTTCGCGCTACTAGATATTTCGCGTTACAACTTGAATAGCTTGGCGCAAGGGAGCACGATCCGCATCCGGTGCGTACCAAAATCGACTAGTACGGCGGTTTCGTCCTCGACGCCGAGGACGCTGCCGAGGCCGTACTTGTCGTGCGTCACCAAGTCGCTCAGCGCATAAGTCTCGACAGGCTCCTCGACAACGGGGACATTGAAGGGACTTCCTGGCAGGTAGCGCCTCGTGGGCCCGGCGCGCGATGGTTTCATTAATCCACAGTATGCGCCTTCCCGCAGTCGCCGCGCTACGGCTCGCACGCAAAGGCACACGACGCTCGCGAACAGCCGCCGTGAGGTGGGCGTGCGCTAGAGTAGACCCGAGCTGCGAGAGCAGCAAGGCGCAGCCGTCAGGGCGCGCCGGTCGTACATCGCTCCGATGAGCGAGCTGGTTTCCACCGACGTGGCGGCCCGCCCAATCTGCGGCCACCCGATCCGGAAGACGATATTGATGACAGCTCAGCCCATCGAGCATGCCCAACCCGCTGGCGGCAGACGCCGACGACGGGGCCAGAGCGGCCAGAACCGGCCGGCCGTGCAGCCGGTCACCCCGGCGGCTTCCTACCCGGCCTTGCCCGCTAGCTTCGCGGCACTCGGGGTGCCAGCACCGCTCATCGATACGCTGGCCGGCACCGGCATCCACGTTCCCTTTCCGATCCAGGCAGCCGTCCTCCCGGATGCGCTGGCTGGCCTGGACATCCTCGGCCGCGGTCGCACCGGCTCTGGCAAGACCATCGGCTTCAGCATCCCGCTGGTTGCCCGCCTGGCGGACGGCTACACCAGCGCCGGCCGTCCGCGCGGCCTGGTGCTCGTGCCGACGCGCGAGCTGGCTACCCAAGTCCAGGAAGTGCTGCTGCCGCTGGCGCGCGCCGTCGGCCTGAACGTCAGCACGATCTTCGGCGGCACTTCGCAGCGACCGCAGGTCGCGGCGCTGCACAACCGCGTCGACATCATCGTGGCCTGCCCTGGCCGCCTGGCCGACCTGATCGAGCAAGGCCACTGCCATCTCGGCGACGTCGAGATCAGCGTGGTGGACGAGGCCGACCACATGGCGGACCTCGGCTTCCTGCCGGTCGTGCGGCGGCTCCTGGACGCCACGCCGGAAGACGGCCAGCGGATGCTCTTCTCCGCGACCCTGGATAACGCGGTCGACGTGCTCGTCCGCCGGTTCCTCCACAACCCCGCGGAGCATGCCGTCGACCCGCAGGAGGCTCCGGCAGAGCTGGTCCACCATCTGCTGACCATCTCCCCCGCGGACCGGACGGCGGTTGTCGCCGCGCTGGCTGGCGGCAACAACCGGTCGCTGATCTTCACCAGGACCAAGCACGGCGCCCATAAGCTCGCGCGGCAGCTTTCGGCTGCCAGGGTGCCCGCGACCGAGCTGCACGGCGATCTGGCCCAGAACGCCCGCGAGCGGAATCTGGCGTCCTTCTCCTCCGGCGCGGTCCGCGTGCTGGTAGCCACGGATATCGCCGCCCGCGGCATCCACGTGGACAGCATCGACCTGGTCATTCACGCCGACTCCCCGACCGAGCACAAGGTCTACTTGCACAGATCGGGCCGCACTGCGCGGGCCGGCGCGAGCGGCGTCGTGGTCACCCTGCAGACGCAGGCGCAGGCCAGGGACGTTCGCGCCCTGATGGGCAAGGCCGGGGTCGTGCCGCTCGCCGAGACCGTTACGCCGACTTCGGCCGTGCTCGCGGCGATCGCGGGACCGCCCGCGAAGCGGATAGCGCCAGCACCGCGGCCCGCGGTAACTGTCGCCGCCGGGCCCGCGGTGGCCACTTCGGTCTACGGCAGCGGCGCGGTGGCCCTGTCGGCGGGCTACCGCCGACGACGGCCGGGCTCGTCCCGTCCGTAACAGGCGAACGCCCGCGTTGCAGTTCCGGGATGAAAGCAGGCGAGAATATTGAGTGCGCCAGACGTGTGGGTGGCCAAGGACGACGGCGGCGACATCGTCAGGGCTTCCGCCATCGCCGCAGTTGGCCGTGACTACAACGGCAACATCACCGTCAGGCTGTCCGCCGGCGACCAGGCCGTGGTGACACTCGTGCTCGACCATGCCCAGGATCACGCGCATACGCCGACTGACTTCCACCGTCAGCTCGTCATGGTGATCTCGGAACTGGCCGACACCGCT
Source organism: uncultured Actinomycetota bacterium (assembly GCA_963767215.1). GTDB lineage: Bacteria > Actinomycetota > Actinomycetes > Streptosporangiales > Streptosporangiaceae > JAJYUU01. The sequence continues at coordinate 261,613 of CAVYDE010000008.1, read as the reverse complement.
GAGCCCGCCATCGTCAGGCCGGTGCATGACGCTGAGGCCGGCTGGCGCTGGCTCGTGGAGCGGCTTTAGCGGTCCGCTGCGCGGGCGTGACCTGGCGCCGCGCACCGCCACCGATGCCGGCGCCGGGATCCGCGGCGGTAGCGTGCACTCATGACTCTCGGCACGCGCCGGCTCGGCCGGACTGGAACCGATGTCACCATCCTCGGGTACGGGGCCATGGAGTTGCGCGGCCAGCCGCGCGGCCCCGCGATTACCGACGATGATGCGGCCAGGCTCCTCAACGCGGTGCTGGACTCCGGGATCAACCTGATCGACACCTCAGTTGACTACGGTCGCAGCGAGGAATTGATCGGGCGGTACATCGGCCACCGGCGCGCGGAGTTTTTCCTTGCGTCCAAATGCGGCTGCATGCTCCAGGTGCCGGCCGGCTCGCCGCCGCCGTACCCGCATGACTACCGGCCTGCCAATATCAGGGCCGACGTCGAGCAGAGTCTGCGCCGGCTCGGCACCGACGTGCTTGACCTCGTGCAGGTGCACATGTCACCGAGCCGCGCGCAACTGGACGCGGACCAGACCGTGATGACGCTGCAGGCCTTGCGCGAGGCGGGAAAGGTTCGCTTCCTCGGGATGTCGGGAATACTGCCGCATCTGCCCGACCACATCGCGATGGGCGTCTTCGATGTTTTCCAGATCCCGTACTCGGCGATGCAGCGTGAGCACGAGGACCTGATCTCGGCAGCCGCGACGGCCGGGGCCGGCACGCTGATCCGCGGCGGGGTCGCCCGCGGCGCGCCTGCTCAGGACAAGTACTGGCAGCAGGGTCCGCTCGGCCTCGCCGAGGGTGAGGGCCAGCGCCGCTGGGTGTCCGCCGGGATCGAGGATCTGCTGGACGGCATCAGCCCGATGGAGTTCATGCTGCGCTTCACGCTGAGCCATCCTGCTCTGTCGACGGCCATCGTGGGCACGTCGAGCACTGATCACCTGCGTGCCAATGTGGCGGCGGCTGAGCAAGGGCCGCTGCCGGCGAGGTGTATGAAAGCGCCAGGCAGCGCTTGACCCCGGCCGCGCACTGACCGGCCGGGCACGCCAGGATCGTCGGCCGCCCGGTCAGTCCTGGCGCCAGCTCACGTGCACTCACCGGAAGGAGCGAACCAATGGCAGTTATTGACGGCGACTCTGCGGCCGCCGCGCGACTGAGGTCGGCCGCGGTGGCCTGGCTCACCACGGTAGGGGCGGACAGTCAGCCGCAGTCCTCGTACGTCTGGTTTCATTTCGATGGCACCGACCTGCTGGTCTTCAGCCAGCCAGGAACGCCGAAGATCGGGAACGTGGCCGGTAATCCGCTGGTGTCGTTCCACCTTGACGGTGACGGCCGAGGCGGTGACGTGCTGACGATCGATGCCGAGGCCGAACTGGTTGGCGACGACGTTGACCAGGAGCGGGTTCAGGCCTACCTGGCCAAGTACGACGACCCCATCAGGAACCAGCTTGCCACTACGCCGGAGGAGCTCAGCAAGCAGTTCAGCGCGGCGCTGCGGATCACTCCGTCGCGGGTGAGGTCCTGGTAGCCAACAGCCCGGCGGGCTTACTCGTGGCAGTCCGTCGGCGCCCGCGCGCCTCAGGTCCTGGTAGCCGACAGCCCGGCGGGCTTACTCGTGGCGGTCCGTCGGCGCCCGCGCGCCGCCACGGCGGTCTGACTCGACCTGCGAATTTCAAGTTCCGGCTGGAAGATCACTTGGCGATGCTGATGGTCCTCGGCTCCCAGCGCCTCCTCCAGCAGCAGCCGCGCAGCTGTCCGGCCCAGCTGATGGCGGGGCTGGCGGACCGAGGACAACGGCACCGCGGCGGCGGCGGCGAACTCGATGTCGTCGTAGCCCACGATGGCGACATCGTCAGGCACCCGGACTTGCTGCCTGGTCAGTTCCTGCAGCAGGCCGAGGGCGATGAGGTCATTGGCGCAGAACGCGGCGGTAGGCCGCTCGTCGGCGGGCAGGCCCGCGATCTGCGCGCCCGCGTGCTGGCCTGCCGTGACATTCAGGCCTTGCGTCTCGATCATGAGCAGGTCATCCGGGCTCGCGCCCGCGCGCTGAATAGCCCGCAGCGCGCCCTCGTAGCGGTCGGCCACCTGCCGGATGCTGACCGGGCCGCCGACGAATGCCAGCCGCCGGTGGCCGTTTTCCAGCAGGTGGGATACCGCGACGTCGCCGCCAAGCACGTCATCGACGGCGACTGAGCACTGGCCACCGGAGGTGGACCTGCTGTCGACAAGCACGACAGGGGTGCCGCGCCGCTGCAAGAGCACGAGGCGATCATCGGCACCGGCCACCGGCGTGATCAGCACGCCCTGCACCCGGTGCTCCTCAAGCAGCTCCAGGTAACGGGTCTCTTTCGGCAGCTGATCGTCACTGTTGCACAAGATGACGGACAGCCCGGAGACGCTCGCCTCGTCTTCGACACCACGGGCCACATCGGTGAAGAACGGATTCGCCACGTCGAGGACCACGAGCCCGATCATGCGGCTGCGCCCGGCTCGCAGTTGCCGCGCCGACTCGTTCCGGACGAAACCAAGGGCCTTGATGGCGGCGTTGACTCGCTTGCGGGTCGCCTGCGCGACGATTTCTGGGCGGTTGAGGACGTTGGACACGGTGCCGACGGACACACCGGCCAGAGCGGCAACCTCCCGGATGCTGACAGGCGTGTTCACAGGCCTCTCTCCCTTGCCGCCGAGCATGTTAAAGGTAGCGGCCCGGTGTGCGGCAATGACATCCCGTCCCCTCGATCTGGCCCACAGGTCCCCTCGATTCCGCGGCACAACCTGGCCCGATTCGGCGGCGCTTCCGCCGATCACGCTATTGACACGTTTTAACGCTATGATAACATCCTGAGAAATCGATTACCCGCCCGAAAGACGACGTGCGGAGGAGACCGTAATGCCCTATCCGAGCGCCACACCCGAGCAGATCGCGTCGTTCGCCGAGCACGGGTACCTCGTCGTGCAGAACGGCGTCGACGTCGCGGACCTGAGTGACCTGCAAGCGCGCTGCGAGACGATCATCGAGCAGAAGGACAAGCTGGCCCTTGACTGGGCGTGGGAGAAGGGCACGTCGCTGGCAGAACGTGAGTTCGCCATCCTGCAGTCCAGCCCGACGCTGATCTGGCCGCACCAGTTCGCGGCGGCACCGTTCCGGCTGTGGGCGGTCAGCTTCGCCTCATCACTGATGGGCAGGCCGGTGGAGTTCTGGTACGACCAGTTCCTGGCCAAGCCCCCGCTGCGGGGAGCCAAGACGTTCTGGCACCAGGACGAGGCTTACTGGGGCCGCAACCTCGACGATCGCGGCATCACCTGCTGGATGCCGTTCCACGACGTGAGCGTCGAGAACGGCTGCATGCAATTCATCGACGGCGGCCACGAGGACGGGATCCTTCAGCACCGCAGGCCGGACAACATCCAAAGCGATCTGCTGTACTGCGAGCCGGACACCGCTCGCGGCGTGCCCACGCCGGTCCTGGCCGGCAGTGTTACCTTCCACCACTCCAAGACTCCGCACATGACCGGGCCGAACGTCACCGACCACTGGCGCAAGGTGCTGACCCAGCACCTGCGCGTGGTCGGCTCGCGAGGCGAGGGTGATCACTACCCGTGGAAAGTCACGGTCGAGCAGGCCAGCTTCCAGCCGGACCAGGCGGCGGGCTAACCGGGCGGCGGGCTGACCAACAGTCAGCCGAGCCGGCGGAAAGGAGTCAGATGGCGGCAAGCCCCTTCGGCACGGGACTGGGCGGGCTGGCCAGACTCACTGGCGGCCAGTCGCGCGCTGTCTCGCCGGAGAACCGCGATGGCGGCAAAGGCTTGGCGGCTCGCGATACGAAGGGCGTAGCTTCGACGGCGGCCCGCGACCTCGGCACCGGCTGGAAGATCTCGCCGTACGTGATCATCCCGGCGGGGACGACAGCAGAACTTGCCGATATCAGCGGACCTGGGTCGGTGCGGCAGATCTGGCTGACTCCGGCCGGCTGCGCGTGGCGCCACCTCATCTTGCGCGTGTACTGGGACGACCAGGAACATCCGTCGGTTGAGTGCCCGGTCGGCGATTTCTTCGCGGCCGGCTGGGGCGGGTTTCGCTGGAGCGGGCCGATTCAGGTGTCGTCGCTTCCGGTCTGCGTCAACCCGGGCAGCGCGCTGAACTGCTTCTGGGAGATGCCGTTCCGCAGCCGCTGCCGCGTCACCATCGAGAACAGGGCGGCCAGCGATGCCCGTATCTATTACCAGCTGAACTACGAGTTGCACGCTGTCGAGGCGGACGCCGGGTATCTGCACGCGCAGTTCCGCCGCACGAACCCGGTGCCCTACCAGTCCGTCCACACGATCGTGGCTGGCGTGCGCGGCCGGGGACACTACGTGGGCACCTACCTGGCCTGGGGATCGAACAACAACGGCTGGTGGGGTGAGGGTGAAGTCAAGTTCTACCTCGACGGCGATGACGAATGGCCAACCATCGCCAGCACAGGCACCGAAGACTACTTCCTCGGCTCCTACAACTTCTGGCACGGCAACCAGTACCAGCTGTTTACCACGCCCTACTCCGGCCTGGTGCAGGCGGTGATCCCGGATGGCAGCGACCCGGCCGTCACGCAGAGCCGGTTCGGCATGTACCGCTGGCACCTGACCGACCCGGTGCGCTTCAGCAACGACCTGCGGGTCAGCGTCCAGGCCCTTGGCTGGCGCCCCGACGGCCGGTATCTGCCGTTGCAAGACGACGTCGCCAGCGTGGCTTTCTGGTACCAGGCATTGCCGACCGCGCCCTTCCCGGCGCTGCCGGGTGCTGACGAGCTGGAGATCATCTGACATGGATCCCGGCTCTCGCGGTGGTGCGCGCGCTGCCCGCACCGACGACACCGGCGCACAGCCCTACGCTGCGGCCGGGTATGAACCGGTCCGCGATGCGCTGAGCCGGATCGCGGCCCGCGGTGACAGCTGCGCCGTGGCCGCCTTTCACCGGGGCAGGCTCGTCGCCGACCTGTGGGCTGGCCCTGGCTTCACCGCGGAGACCTTGGTCGGGGTGTACTCGGTGACGAAGGGGATGGCGGGGATCTGCATCGCGCTGCTCATTCAGCGCGGGCTGCTGGAGCCGGACCTGCCGGTCTGTGTCTACTGGCCGGAGTTCGCGGCGGCCGGCAAGAAGCCGGTCACCGTGCGGATGCTGCTGTCGCATCAGGCCGGGCTGGCGGGGCTGGCCGCAGGCTGCTCGCTGGCCGACATTCTCAGCCACGACGGGCTGGCAGCCGCGCTGGCAGCGGCGGCCCCGCTCTGGCAGCCAGGGAGCGCGCACGGCTACCACGGCGTGACGATCGGAGTCCTGGCCGACGAACTGGTGCGTCGGACTGCCGGCCTCCCGCTCGCGGAGTTCTTCGAGCGCGAGGTCCGCGCGCCGCTTGGTGCCGATGTCTACCTGGGTCTTCCGGCTGAGCTGGAAGAGCGGGTGCTGCCCGTCGACAGCACGCCGTCGGCGGCGGCCCGCAGCTGGTCGGTCCCTACCCCGGCCGCGGAGTACGACTTCGCCGCCGTGGCGTTCAGCACAAGGCCGGACTTCCCCGCGGTACCTGAGCTGGCCAACCTGCGCGCGGTGCGGGCGGCAGGGCCCGCATCCTTCGGCGGTGTGGGCAGCGCGCGCGGCCTGGCATCGATCTACGCTGCCTGCCTCGGCTGGCCAGGATCGCCTGGCTTGCTCACAGCCGAGACGCTCAGTCGGGTGACCATGCTCCAGGTGAGCGGCCGCGACCTGGTCCTGGGCAAGGACACCAGGTACGCGCTGATGTTCCAGAAGCCGGATGAGCAGTTGCCGTTCGGCAGTTGGCGGGCCTTCGGCCACGACGGGGCCGGCGGCAGCCTGGCGTTCGCCGATCCCGCCTGCGAGCTCAGCTTCGCCTTCGTGACCGCTACCTTCCACGCTCAGCAGGCCAGGCTCCCGGCGGCGTACCTGCTGTTGCAGCAGGTACGCCAGTGCATCCTGGCGGCCGCATGACGTGGTAAGTGCGATGTTTGACGCTCAGATCCCGGCCTTCCTACGATGCAAGTAATCGATATCTCAGGAGCTTGATGACGCTAAGAACCGACTCGGACCCGCCGGCCGAGCGCTCCGGGCCGGCCAGGATCACCGACGTCGCCAGCCTCGCTGCCGTCTCCGTGGCAACTGTGTCGCGCGTGCTGAACGGCGATCCGAGAGTGGACCGCGACATGCGCGACCGGGTCATCGTCGCGGCGTCCAGGCTCGGGTACCGGCCCAACCGGCTCGCCCGCAACCTGCGCCGCCAGCAACTGGACGCCATCGGCATTGTCGTCCCGGACATCGAGAACCCGCATTTCGCTGAGCTGGTCCGGGTTGTCGAGGTCATCGCCCTGGACCTCGGGCACCGGGTGCTGGTCTGCAACACCGACGAGGACGGCGACCGGCAGGCCGCGTGCCTGCAGATGCTCGCGGACGAGCGCGTCAGCGGTATCGTGCTCTCGCCGTCCGATCCGTGCGGCAGCATCGACCAGCTGACTGACCTGACGATACCGGTGGTCGCCGTCGACCGGGCGCTGCGGCACGGCGCGACAGATGCCGTCGTGGCGGACAACATTCCGGCGGTCCGCGCAGTCACTCAGCGGCTCATTGATGCGGGCCATCAGCGCATTGCCTTTGTGGGCGGCCGGTCTGAGGTTGAGACCGGCAGCGACCGGCAGCAGGGCTATCTCAGCGCGATCGAGAATGCATCGCTGACGCCGCTGCTCGCCGACGGCGGATTCCGTCGCGACGCTGCAGAGACCGCGGTGACCGTCCTGCTCAGATCCCCGAGGCCGGCCAGCGCCCTGGTCGTTGCCAACAACCTGATGGCGCTCGGCGCGATCCGGGCTATCCGCGCCGCCGGGTTGCGGATACCCGATGACATCGCCGTCGTTGCCGTCGACAACCCGCCATGGGCGGAGCTGCTCGACCCGCCGCTCACTGTCCTGGCACAACCGATCCGCGCCATGGCCACCCGAGCCGTGGAACTTCTGGTCAGGCGGCTCGGCGGGGACCAGTCTCCGCCGGTCCGCGATGTCCACTCGCTCGAGCTGATCATCCGGCGCTCCTGCGGCACTGCTCACCTGCACTGACACCCGAGGAGTTGACGTTCATGGCCCGCATCGCGCTTGCTACCGCATCAGACGGCCGAGACTTCGTGCACAGAGAAATCGTCTCCTTCGGCCTTGACGTCCAGGCCAGGCTTGCCGCCGCTTTGCGCGGCCAGGGCCATGAGGTCGTGACCGGACAAGGCGACCTCAGCTCCAACGCCGACTCCGTGCGGCTGGGGCGCGAGCTGTCAGCGGCGCGGCCCGACCTCACCCTGATCAACTATCCCGTCTGGGCTTTCCCGCACTTCTCACTGCTGTTCGCCGGGCAGTGCGCAGGCCCGCTCGCGCTCTTCTCCAACATCGACCCGCAGTACCCGGGCATGGTCGGCATGCTGGCGGCTGGCGGCGGCTTCGACCAGATCGGCCGCCGCCATCGGCGCGTCTGGGGGGATCCGGCCGACCCGAAGGTGATCAGCCAGCTCAGCGCCATCGCTGCCGCCGCCGCGGTCGCACAGGGGCTGCGTGGTAGCACGTTCGGCCGGATCGGCGGCCGGCCTATGGGGATGTACACCACGGTCAGCAACACCGACCAGTGGATGGAGAAGTTCGGTATCGACATCGAGGACATCGACCAGTACGAGCTTGTCCGTCGCGGGTCGGCCGTAGATCCGGCGCGTACTCGCGGGGGCCGGCTCTGGCTCGAGGAGCACGCGGCTGGCGTCCACTACGACGGCCAGAAGCTGACGCCGGAGTTGCTCGAGCGCCAGATTGGCGTCTACTACGCGGTTCGCGAACTCGCCGACGAGTGGAACCTGGACTTCTGCGGCATCAAGGGACAGCCGGAGATGACCAACAACTGGTGCACCATGGACATCGCCGAGGCGTTCCTCAATGACCCCTATGACTTCGACGGTCCCAAAGAGACGATGATCTGCTCGACCGAGTCCGACATGGACGCGGCACTCACCATGCAGATACTCAAGGGCCTGGCCGGCACGCCGGTGCTGTTCGCGGATGTCAGGCACTATCACGCCGATCTGGACGTGTGGGACCTGTGCAACTCCGGGCAGCATGCCACCTGGTTCGCGGCACGCAGCGATGACCCCGCGCAGAACATGGCGCGCGTCCACCTGTATCCCGAGGTTCTGTACTTCCCGGCGGGCGGCGCCTCTGTCCAGCATGTCGCCGCGCCGGGCGCGATGACCTTCGCGCGGCTTACCCGCCTGTCCGGGCGCTACCGGATGCATATCCTCAGCGGCGGATTCGAGGAGTTCGACGAGGCAACCACCGACCGGATGGTGCGGGCTTCGACCTTCGAGTGGCCGCATGCGTTCGCCCGGTTCACGGCAAGCGCACCGGAGTTCCTCACCCGCTTCAGCGCTAATCACATCCACGCGGTACCCGGCGACCACACCGACTCCCTCCTGGCCGTCTGTGACCTGCTGGACATCGACGCCGACGTCATCGGTGACCTGCGTTGAGCTCAGCCCTGCTCGGAGTGGACATCGGCACGTCAGCGACCAAGGCGGTGCTGACCACGCCGTCCGGCGAGATCCTGGCGGAGTCCAGCCTGGCGCACGGGATCGACCTGCCCGCGGCCGGCCACGTCGAGCAGGACGCCGAGCGCGTCTGGTGGTCAGAGGTAGCCGCGCTGTGCCGCGGCGCGGCCGGCCACGGGGCAGGCCGTCAGCTGGCGGCCGTCACGGTCAGCGGGCTCGGCCCGTGCCTGCTGCCCTGTGATGAGCAGCTGGTCCCGCTGCGGCCCGGAATTCTGTACGGCATCGACTCACGTGCCGGGGCGCAGGTCGCGGACATCACGAGGCGCTTCGGCGCCGAATCGATCGTCGCCAGCGGCGGGTCGGCCCTGTCCAGCCAGGCCGCAGGTCCGAAAATCGCCTGGGTGCGCGAGCACGAGCCCGCGGTCTGGGCGCAGACCCGCTATCTGCACACTGCTCACAGTTTCGTCACCCACCGGATGACTGGCGAGTACGTCCTCGATCATCATTCCGCCAGTCAGTTCGATCCGCTCTACGACATGCGCACGGGCGAATGGAACCGGGAATGGTGGTCGGCCATAGCCGGCGATGCCGAGCTGCCGCGGTTGCTGTGGCCTGGTGAAGTGGCCGGGCAGGTGACCCCTTGGGCCGCGCGGGCGACCGGGCTGCCGGTCGGGCTCCCGGTCGTGATGGGAACGATCGACGCATGGGCGGAGGCGCTGTCAGTCGGCGTGAGCGCTCCCGGTGACCTGATGATCATGTACGGGTCAACGATGTTCCTGGTGCTCTGCGCCGGCGACGTCAGCTTCAGCCCTGCCATCTGGTCGACTGCGGGAGTCCTCGACGGCACCAGAACCTACGCCGCCGGCATGGCGACGTCAGGCAGCGTGATCAAGTGGCTGTGCGAGCTGACCGGGCAGAGATTTGACGAGGCAGCCGCTGCCGCTGCCGCGATACCGCCAGGCTCCGGCGGCCTGGTCTGCCTGCCCTACTTCGCCGGAGAGCGATCACCGATCTTCGACCCGCTAGCACGCGGCGCCTTCGCCGGGCTGACCCTGTCGCACTCCGCCGGGCACCTGATCCGGGCGGCCTACGAAGCCGTTGCCTACGGCGTCCGGCACAACCTTGAGGTGATGGCCGACCTCGGGGTCACACCACGGCGTGCCGTCGCGGTCGGCGGCGGCACGACCGGCGGCCTCTGGACGCAGATCGTCTCGGACGTCACCGGCCTGCCGCAGGAAGTTCCTGCCGTCACGACCGGCGCAGCGTACGGCGATGCGTTGCTGGCAGCGCGCGGCACCGGGCTGGCGGCCGTTGACGCGCAGTGGAACACGACCCGCGCGACGGTGGCCCCTGACCCGGCCAACCGCGATTGCTACGAACAGGCCTACCGCGCCTACCGTCGGCTCGGTCAGGTCATCGAGCCGGTGAGCCATGGGCTTGCTATGGCCCAGCAGGCAGCCTCAGGAGCACCAGGGCTGGCGGCGATCTCCCGGTGACGTCAACCGGACTGGAACCCTACGGACTGCAGTGCGAGTTCCTCGGCACCCCGCTCGGCATCGGCGAACTGCGACCGCGGCTGTCCTGGCGACTGCGCTCGGCCGTGCGCGGCGACCGGCCGACGTCGCAGCGCCTCACCGTGCACCGCCTGACTGCGTCCGGCGCGGAGGCTGAGCTCTGCTGGGACTCGGACTGGCACCGTCCTAGCCCGGCAGCCGAGTACGACGGCTTGCCGTTGCAGTCGCGCACTCGCTACGCGTGGCAGGTGCAGGTACAGGACGCGGCCGGCCTGCCCGGTCCGGTGGCAGCCTCGTGGTTCGAGACCGGGCTGCTGCATCACGACGACTGGCACGCGCTGTGGATCGCCAGGGACCCGGAAACCACGGGTGTCGCTAACCCGCCAACCGACAGGGACATTCTCGGGCCGGGGGTGCTCGGTCACCTCAACCGCCGCCTGCCGCCATGCGCCCACCTGCGCCGCGCCTTCGACCTGCCGGCCGCTCCGGTGCGCGCCAGACTGCTCATCTCAGCCCGCGGCCTGTATGAGGCACGCCTCAACGGGAGCCGCGTCGGCGATCACGAGCTGGCCCCTGGCTGGACGGACTATCGGGCGCGGATTCAGTACCAGTGCTATGACGTGACCAGCTTGCTGCAGCCCGGCGCGAACACGCTCGGGGCGATTCTTGGTGACGGCTGGTTCAGCGGCCGGGTAGGTCCGGGCTCGCGCCGGCTGGGTGAGCACTACGGGTCGATGCCGCAGCTGCTGTGCCAGCTGCACGTCGACCTGCCCGGCGGGACGCAGTATGTCGTCTGCTCCGACGGGCAGTGGCATGCGAGCACCGGTCCGCTGCGCTACGCCGACCTGCTGGCCGGCGAAGCCTACGATGCACGCCGGGAGCTGGACGGCTGGGACAAGCCAGGCTACGACGACAGCGGCTGGTCGCCGGTCCTGATCACCGACACTGATACCGGGCTTCTCGTGAGCAGTTCGGACGAGCCCGTCCGAGCGACCGAGGAACTCAGCCCGCGCAGCATCGTGCAGCGGCCGGACGGCACCGTTCTCGCCGACTTCGGGCAGAACATGGTGGGGCGGGTCAGGATCACAATCCGCGGCGCCGCGCGCGGAGACCGCGTCGTGCTGCGGCACGGCGAGATGCTGACAGCCGACGGTGCGCTGTACACGGCCAACCTCCGGCTCGCCGCTGCCACCGATACCTACATCGCCGCTGGCCGCGACGCGGAGGTCTTCGAGCCGCGGTTTACCTTCCACGGCTTCCGCTACCTCGAGGTGGCCGGGTACCCGGCCGAGCTGGCACCAGGCGACCTGACGGGCGTCGTGCTGCATAGCGATACGCCGAGGGCCGGACAGATGCAGACCTCAGACGACACCGTGAACACACTCATCAGCAACATCTGGTGGGGCCAGCGCGGCAACTTCGTCAGCGTGCCCACCGACTGCCCGCAGCGTGACGAGCGCCTCGGCTGGCTGGCTGACGCACAGGTCTTCTTGCCGACTGCTTGTTACCAGGCAGACGTTGCTGCCTTTTTTGCCAGGTGGATGCGCGATGTCGTCAGTTCCCGCCTGCCTGGCGGCGCCTTCCCCGACGTGGCGCCCCGCCTGGTGTTCGAGCGCAACGGAGCACCCGGCTGGGGCGACGGCGGCGTCATCATTCCATGGACCCTGTGGCGCACGTACGGGGACCGCAGGGTGCTGGAGCGCAGCTTCGCCGCGATGGCGGGCTGGATTGAGCACGTCCGCAGCGCTAATGAGGACCTGATCTGGCGGCACAAGGTCGGCAATCACTACGGCGACTGGCTGCAGGTCGACGCGCAGACCCCGCGCGAGGTACTGGCAACCGCGTACTTCGCGCGCAGCACGGAACTGGTCGCCAGGGCAGCGCGAGTTCTCGGCCGCACGGCCGACGCCAGCCGGCACGAACTGCTCGCCGCCAAGATCAAGGCCGCCTTCGTCGACCGCTTCGTCGGCGGCGACGGCAGCATTGCCGGGGAGACTCAGACCTGCTACCTGCTCGCGCTTGCCTTCGGACTAGTACCGGACGAGCTGACCGGCGCTGCCGTCGCCCGGCTGGCATCCGACATCGAAGCACGCGGCTGCCGTCTGACCACTGGCTTCCTGGGAGTCGCGCTGCTGTGCCCGGTGCTGACTGACCACGGCCGCGCCGATCTCGCCTACGCGCTGCTGCACCAGGACGCCTACCCGTCCTGGAGTTACTCGATCCGTCACGGCGCCACGACCGTCTGGGAGCGGTGGGATGGCTGGACGCAGGAGCACGGATTCCAGTCGACAGCCATGAACTCCTTCAATCACTACTCCCTGGGCTCGGTCGGCGAGTGGCTGTTCAGCTCGGTCGCCGGCATCGCCCAGGCGGCCGACTCGGTCGCCTTCGGTGCCCTGGACATCCGTCCGCACCCTGGCGGTCGGCTGACCTGGGCTCAGGCACGATATGAGTCTGCCCGCGGATTGATAGAGACCTCGTGGCGGATCGAAGACGGGCAGCTCAGGCTGCTGGTGACGATCCCGCCTGGCGCGACCGCCGCGATCCGCATCCCGACGAGCGAGCCGGGCAGCGTGCGCGAGAGCGGCCGACCGCTCGCGGACGCGGCCGGGCTCGAACCAGGCGGCGAACAGGATGACTGCGCGATCTGCCGGGCCGGCTCCGGCAGCTACGACTTCACGGCCCGCTGGTGAACGATGCCGAGCGCGGTCAGCCCGCGCAGCACCGCGGCGCCGATAGCGCCAGCGCGCCCGGCGTCCGCGGCTGACGGCAGTATCTCCAGGCTGCTGCCCGGCAGGCTCGCATGAAACTTCGCAGCCAACTCGGCAGGATGCAAAAGGTCACCGTCGATGCCGACGATGACGACCGGCATCCGCAGCGAGGCCAGCTCGGCAAAGGAGGTGAAAGGCCGCCAGTCCCCCACCGCGCGCATGGCGACCGCCAGCGACGCCGCGTCCTGGCGCAGCCAGGGCGCCATCGGATCGCCTGGCCCGTCAGCTGCCGACGGCCCTCGCCGGAGCTCGGCAGCCGAGGCTGCCTGGCCAGGGCCGCGCAGTTCGGCGACCGCGGCTGGCAGGCCGACCGCCTCGATCCTGCTGGCGACGCCGGCCAGGAGGCCAGCCCCCGCGGCGCGCTCCGGGCCGAGCGCCGGGGCCACGAGCACCAGGGCGCTGCACCCGGCAGGGTCGCGAAGCGCCCAGCGCAGCGCGACCGCCGCGCCCATGGAACCGCCGCCTACGACGGGACGGCTCCAGCCCAGCGCCGCGATCACGGCGACCAGATCGTCGGCGAGGTCATCGAGGCCGAACTGGCCGGCCGCGACCGGCGGGACTCGCGTTTCCGTGCCCGCGCTGGTCGGCCAGCGCAAGGCGCAGGCCAGGCAGCAGGCCCAGATCTCGCGCTGAGTCGCCCGCGTCGCTGCCCAGGCCGTGCAAAAAGACCATCGGCGTGCCCTGTCCGCGAAGACGCACCGGCAGCCTGAAGCCCGCCCTTGTCGCGATCACGATCTCCGCCTCCGCAGCCGGCGGCGTTGTCACTCGAAACGCTCCCCGCCGCGCAGGCCATCGCCGAGCACCGCGGCGATAATCACCACGCCCACGATGACGTCCTGCCACGACGGGTCTACCCCGTGCAGGTCGAGCACGTTGCCGAGGAGTTCTAGCGCGAAGACCGCCGTCAGGGCACCCATCACGTTGCCGACGCCGCCGCGAGTCAGGCTGTACCCGCCCAGCAGGACCGGGGCGTAGATCTGCAGCTCCAGGCCCATGCCGAGCGTGGTCTGCGCGGCGCCATCCTGGCCGACGTACAAGATCCCGCCGAGGCAGGCAAACAGTGCCGTCAAGATGAACAGCCCGAACCGCAGCCGCCCGACCGGGATACCGACCCGGCGCGACGCCCGCTCGCCGCCGCCTGCGGCCCGGACGTGCCGCCCGTACCTGGTGTAGCTGAGTACCGCCGCGGCACCTGCGCCGATCGCCAGCACGAGCACCAGCAGGACCGGGATGCCGTGCCACAACTCGTTAGTGAACGAGTAGAGGCCGGGGATGAACGCCGACACTGACAGGTTGCTGAGCACGACCAGGATCAGCCCCTGCAGCGCCGTCAGCATGCCGATCGTGGCCAGCAGCGGGTTGGCGCCGAAGATCACGCACGCCGTGCCGTTCGCCGTGCCCACGGCGAGGCCGCAGCACAGCGCAAGCAGGGTCGCGGCAACATAGGAAAAGCCGTGGGTCAGCAGCACCGCGAACACGGCGGCGCCGAATCCAGCCATCGAGCCGATGGACAGGTCGACCACGCCGCCCAGCAATCCGACGGCCGCTGCGATCGTCACGAACAACGGTACCGCGGCGGCGCCGGCGAACACTCCGACGTTGGCAGTGGTGAGGAAGTGGCCTGGCGATAGCCAGAGCCCGGCCACGATGATGAGAGCCACCGCTACCAGCAGCACCCGGGTGGAGCTGCCGAGCAGGCTGCGCACCGACCACCAGCGCCGCATCTGTTCCTGCTGCGTGCTCATCCTGGTTGCCGCCTTCCGCGCAGGCCGTCGGTGGCCACCGCGGCAATCAGCATCGCCCCGAGGACGAACTGCTCCCAGTTCGGCGACAGCCCGACCGAGATCAGCGCAGGCGGGATCGTGGCCAGCAGTCCCACCGAGATCAGGATCAGCGGCAGGAAGCCGCGTCCGCCTTGCAGCGAGACGCCTGCCAGGATCACCGCGGTGATCGCGGGGAATAGCAGGCCTGTCGTGTCGCCAGGACTGATGATCTGCGCCGACGCCGCGTACAGAACTCCGGCGACGCCCGCGCACAAGCCCATGAAGGCGAACGTCGCGATCCGTACGCGCGCGAGCCTGATGCCCTGCCGGCGGGCCACCACCGGGCTACCGCCGACCGCGATGATGTGACTGGCCCACCGCGTCCGTGCCATGAACAAAGAGGTCAGGACGACGATGACGACCATCAGCCACCAGGTCGTGGGCAATCCCGCCAGCCTGCTGAGCGCGAACTGGCGCAGCGAACTCGGCGGCGGGATCCGCTGCCCGAAGACCAGGTTGATCACGCCCTGGCCGGCGAAGTTCACGCCCAGCGTCGTGACGATGGGATTGACCTTGGTGACCACGATCAGCACGCCGTTCAGCAAGCCGACCGCGGTGCCGGCCACGATGCCCGCAACGGCCGCGGTGACTGAGCCGTGCTGCAGCGTCGTGGCGGTGACCAGCGCCGCCAGCGACGTCGAGGTCGGAATGCTCAGGTCAACCTGCCCCCCGCTGATGACGACGGGGAACAGGCCAACACCGAGGATCCCTGACACCGACATGCCGAACGCGACGGCAACGATCGTTTCCGAGGAGAAGAATCCTGGCTTGTCCAGCCCGGCGATCAGCACGATCGCCAGCCAGCCAGTGAGCAGCACGGCGGCTGTCCTGGCCGCCGGACCGACAAGCGCGCCACGATCCAGCCAGCGAGGCCGCGCATCCGGCGGCAGCGCCGCAGCGGCGACCGCCGGTCCGCTCGTGTCGTGCGACTGAACCATGAGGCAACTCAATCTGTGCGGGGTGTGCCGCGCGGTGTAAGACCCGCGGCAGCACCGCAGGTTGGCTAGGCCGCCGGGCAGTACAGCTGCGCGGCTGTCTTGTTCGGGAACGCGGCTACCTCCTGGGTCTCCCGCGTGTACGATGCCGGGAATCGCCAGCGCCTGCTTGACCGTCATCGGGCAAGTGGCCGCGAGCAGCGTCGGGTCCTGCGGCGAGAAGCCCTGGTGCACCGCGTCCTTGGCGGCTAGCTCCAGGGCGATCTCGAACGCCGGGATGATGGCGGCCTCCAGGAAGAACTGAACGCTGCCGCCGAGGTGCGGGTCCGCGCCAGGCGCCAGGTCGCTGCCGTCGCCGCCCCATGCGTAGAGCTGGCCGGCCCGGTGCAGTTGCTCGGCCGCGGTCATCGCCTGGCTGACGCCCAGGTCGTTGAGCCCGCCGACGAGGATCTTCTTGGCCGTCGGATGGGCCAGCAGCGCGTTTCGCGCGTCCGAGATGCCGGTGTCGTTGTCGTTGTTCATCTGGAACTGGACGATGTCGCTGCTGGGGATATTCGGGCAGACCTGGTGGATCCCGTCGATGTCCCCGCCGACGCGCAGCGGCGAGGCGTCGCCGACAGTCGAGGACGCCGCGAGCAGCACCATGTCGGGCTTGCAGCCCCAGTGCTGCTTGGCGTAGTTGCCGAGCTGCTGGCCTGCCTGCAGGCCGGTGGCGTGGTCGTCGTCGCTGGTGAAGTACTCGCACGGCCCGGCGATGCCGAGGGTGATGACGGGGATATGAGCTGCCTGAGTCTTCGCGCAGATGACCGGGTTGACCGTGCCGTCGACCTGGAACTCGATGATGTAGTTGACCTTGTCCTCGATGAACTGCTCGACGTTGGTCACCGCGGTCGGGCCGCTGCTGTTGTTGTTGAGCTCGATGACCTTCCATCCGTACCGCTTGGCCAGCAGCGCCAGCCCGCGTGACTGCTCGGTCAGGAACTGCGGGCCGACGCCCGCCTGGCCGAAGCCGATCGTGATGTCCTTGGGCACCTGGCCGGGCAGCGGCACGGGGCACTGGCCAGGGCAGGTCTGTGCTGCTGCGGCAGGCGACGCTCCGGTCGCAGGGGCGGTGCTTGAGTTAGAACTGGAAGGCGAGGAGATCCCGCCGCACGCGGTGACAAGGCCGCTGACCACAACGACGATGCCCAGGAAATGGAGTGGTCTCTTTCTCACGATGTGCTCCTAATGGCCGGTGCCTCTTACTGGCCGTTGATGGAGGAGTCGGTTCCCGTCAGTCCGGTGATGAGGGATACGACTTCGGACGGCGTTGTCTGTGCGACAACCCGGACGCCGACCGTTCGGCCCAGCCGCAGCACGGTGACACGATCGGCATATCTGAGGAGTTGCTCGATGTTGTGGCTGACCACGACGATGCTGATGCCGTTGTCGTTCAGGCGCCTGATCATTTCCAGGACGTGCTCGGTCTCCCTGACGCCGAGGGCGGCAGTCGGCTCGTCCAGGACGACGATCTGGCGGCCGAACAGCAGCGCGCGGGCAATCGCCAGCGACTGGCGCTGGCCGCCGGAAAGGTCCTGCACCTGCAAGTCGATGGACGGGATGCGGGCACCGAGGTCGTCCAGCACGGCGAGTGCCTGACGCTTCATGTTGCGGCTGTCCAGCAACCGCAGCGCGCGCCCCACCGTTCCCGGCCGCAGCGTCTCGCGGCCGAGGAAGATATTGCCGTAAGCCGACAACGGCTCGATCAGCGACAGATCCTGGTAAACGGTCTCGATGCCGCTGGACAGCGCGTCGGCCGGCTGGCGGAAGCTGACCTCGGCGCCGTTGACCGCCAGCGTGCCCGCGTCAGGGACGACCGATCCCGCCAGGGTTTTCACCAGCGTGGTCTTACCTGCCCCGTTGTCACCGACCAGGCCCATAATTTCGCCGCGCCGCAGTTCCAGGTCCACTCCGGCCAGCGCGACGACGGCACCGTACTGCTTGCGGATACCCGTCGCCCGCAGGATGCAGGTCTGCTCGGTCGCTGCCGCGGTAGCGGGCGGCGGAACTTCCATGTGCGGTCCACCTCCGTGGCAGCCGCCGCGCCAGAGCCCTATGCAGCGTCTGGTCTGGCTTTTGTCCGGTAATCGATTACAGCAAAGGTAACGACGGGATTAAAACGTGTCAATGCAGTGCTGCCGTCAGCTGCCAGGCCCAGTCGCGCGCACCCAAGTTCCTGAACCGACATGTCACATCTTTACACAACTCATTGATTCGTTTCAAGACCCTTGTTCCCGATGCTATTCGGCCACGTTCCTAGCCTTGTGGCAGATATTTCGGCCGGATTGCCGTTACCGGGCGCACCGACCCCGCACATCTCCTGCTGCCGCGTCGCCGCCGAGCGCCACGCGCGCTCATCACCGGCCGGGGTGAAGCGGAGCAGCGGCTGGGTCGCGCGGATAAGCGCGCGCATCCCGGCCAGGTCAGCGGGCACGGCACCGAGCGACGCGGCCTGCATCAAGACGTTGCCGACCGCGGTGGCCTCGGCCGGGCCGGCCACCACCAGCAAGCCGCACGCGTCCGCGGTGAGCTGGCACAGCAGCCGGTTCCTGGCACCGCCACCGACCAGGTGGACCGTGGTCACCTGCCGCCCGGACAGCCGCTGCACGTCGGCGATAGCCCGCCGGTGCGCCAGTGCCAGGCTGTCCAGGATGCATCTCACTGTCTCTGCCTGACTTGCGGGGACGGGCTGGCCGGCCGCCCGGCAAGCGGCGGCGACCCGCGCCGGCATGTCACCGGGCGCGAGAAAAACCGCGTCATCGGGGTCGATCACGAACCGCAGCGGCACAAGCCGCGCGGCGTCGGTCAGCAGCGTCTTGAGTGACGGCCGCTGCCCACCGCGGTCCCAGGTGCGCAGGCACTCCTGCAGCAGCCACAGGCCCATCACATTGCGCAGGTACCTGACGGTGCCGAAGATCCCGGCCTCATTGCTGAAATTCGCAGCCCGGCTGGCCTCAGTCAGCACCGGCTGGTCAAGCTCCAGGCCCGCCAGCGACCACGTGCCGCAGCAGATATACGCGAAGTCTCGGCCGGCGGCCGGTACCCCGGCCACCGCCGAGGCGGTGTCGTGCGAGCCAACGGCTGTCACCCGCAGTCCGGCTAGGTCGGCGAGGTGCGCTAGGTCGCCGAGGTGCGCGAGGTCGGCCGAGCCAGCCCGGCCCGCCGGGGCGACATGCCCGGCCACCGGCTGCCGGATGGTCCCGATGACCTCACCAGGCTGGCGCAGCGGCGGGAAGATGCCGGCCGGCAGGCCTGCTCGCTCGATCAGTTCGGTCGCCCAGGTCCTGGTCCTGACATCGAGTAGCTGGGTGGTCGAGGCGTTGGTGACCTCCGCTCCTGCCTGGCCGGTGAGCCAGTAGGCCAGCAGATCGGGGATCAGCAGCAGCGTGCGCGCCGCCTTCAGGTCCGCTGAGCCCGCCGCAGCGGCGAGCTGGTAGATCGTGTTGATCGGCAGTTGCTGGATCCCGGTGCGCGCGTACAACTCAGCCGCCGGGATCGCGGCCAGCACGCGGTCTACCGCTCCGGCAGTTCGACCGTCCCGGTAGTGCACCGGCCTGCCGATGAGGACGCCTGCCTCGTCCAGCAGCCCGTAGTCCACTCCCCAGGAATCGATGCCGACGCTGGCCAGCCGGTGCTCGCGGCTGGCGGCCGACAGCCCGCCGAGCACGCCGTGATACAGAGCCTGGATGTCCCATTGCAGCGTGCCGCCGCGGGAGACTGGCACGTTCCTGAACCGGTGCACCGGGTGCAGGCTCAGCTGCCCCTGACCTCCCCGGCCCTCCTGCACCACGCCGACAATCACCCGCCCCGATGCGGCGCCCAGGTCGACGGCCGCGACCGCCACCGGCCTGGCGGGCCTCGCCTGCCGGAAGCCTGGTGCCCGGATCCTGGTACGTCCCGCTTCCATCTGCTACCTCCCGATCACCGCGCCCGCCGGCGGCGCACCTCAGCGCAGGAACGCGGCAGGTACGCCGCCGTCGACCGGGATATGCACGCCGGTCGTCAGCGAGAGCTGCCCGGCTGTCAGCGCGACCACGGCCGCCGCCACATGCTCGGGCAGTACCTCTGCCTTAAGCAGCGTCCGCTGTGCATAGAAAGCGCCGAGTTCTTCTTCGGCTACGCCGTAGACTGCGGCACGCTGAGCGCCCCAGCCGCCGGCGAAAATGCCAGAGCCGCGCACCACGCCGTCCGGATTGATGCCGTTGACCCGGATGCCGAGCGCGCCGAGTTCAGCGGCGAGCAGCCGCACCTGATGGGCCTGATCCGCCTTGGCCGCTCCGTAGGCGACGTTGTCGGTCCCCGCCACCACTGAATTCTTGCTGCAGATGTAGATGATGTCGCCGCCCGTTCCCTGCGCCCGCATCAGCCTGGCGGCCTCACGTGAAATCAGGAACGAGCCGCGGGCCATCACCTCGTGCTGCCGGTCCCAGTCGGCGGCGGTTGTCTCCAGCAGGGGTTTAGAAATCGAGAGCCCGGCGTTGTTCACGACCAGGTCGAGGCCACCGAAAGCGATCGACGCAGCCTGTACCGCCGCGGCGACGTCGGTCTCGTCAGTGACGTCAGCGGTGACCCCGGTCGCCACGTCCGCCGAGCCGATCTGGCGAGCCGCCTCCTCTGCCGCTGCCGCGTCCCTGTCGGCGACGACCACGCATGCTCCCTCAGCGGCGAGCCGCCGGGCGGTCGCCCGGCCGATTCCCGATCCGCCGCCGGTTACCAGCGCCACCCGGCCGGCTAGCGGCCGCGGGGCCGGCCTGCGGGCCAGCTTCGCCTCCTCCAGCGTCCAGTACTCGATCCGGAACTTCTCCGCCTCGCTGATCGGCGAATACGCCGACACCGCCTCGGCTCCGCGCATGACGCTGATCGCGTTCACGTAGAACTCGCCCGCCACTCTGGCGGTCTGCTTGTCGGCGCCGAAGCTGAACATCCCGATGCCGGGAACCAGCACGATGGCCGGATCGGCCCCGCGCATGGCCGGCGACGCGGCGGTGGCATACCGCTCGTAGTATGCGCGGTATTCAGCCTGGTAGGCGGTATGCAACTCGGTCAGGCGCGCCACCACCTCAGCCAGCGGCGCGGCCGGGAGCGTGTCCAGCACGAGCGGCGCCACCTTGGTGCGCAGGAAGTGATCAGGACAAGAGGTGCCGAGCCGCGCGAGCCTTCGATGCTCGCGCCGCGCCAGGAAATCCAGCACCGCCTCGGTGTCGGTGAAATGACCAAGCTGACGCCTGTCGCCGGAGCCGAGCCCGCGGATGACCGGTGCCAGCGCAGCGGCACGGGCCATGCGCTCACCTCGCGGCAGCGGCAGGTACCGCGCGAGGACTGGCCCGAACGGCTCGGCGCGGCCATAGCCGTCCAGGTACCGTTGCGCACTCGCGATGATCTCACCGGATCTGGATTCGCACTCGTCGCTGGTCGCGCCCCACGCCGTGATGCCGTGACCGCCCAGGATCGCGCCGATGGCGGCCGGCTGGCTGCGCTGAATCTCGGCGATGTCAAGGCCCAGCTGGAAGCCGGGCCGCCGCCAGGGCACCCAGGCGACGCGGTCGCCGAAGCACGCGCGCGTTAGCGCCTCGCCGTCGGCCGCGGTCGCCAGCGCGATCCCGGCGTCGGGATGCAGATGATCGACATGCGGTGCGCTGATGAGGGCGTGCATGGCCGTGTCGATGGACGGCGCGGCGCCGGCGCTGCCATGCAGGCAGTAGTCGAACAGCCCGACCATCTCGTCCTCGTGCTCGGCGCCTCGGTATACTTCCGGCAATGCGCGGAGCCGGTCAAGGCGCAGCACCGCCAGCCCGGCATCCGTCAGCGTGCCGAGATCCCCGCCCGATCCCTTGACCCACAGCAGTTCGGCGGGCTGACCGGTTACCGGATCGGCGGCAATGGCCTTGACGGACGTGTTGCCCCCGGCGTAATTCGTGTTCCTGGGGTCGGCGCCGAGCCTGTTGCTCCGCGCCAGCAGCGCCGAGACCTCCGGATGAATTGGCCGGGACATTCGTTCCCTCCTGAGTCAGTGCCCCTGCTGGTGCGCTTGTGCCGCACCACCTGGGGCAGCAGTGCGCCGTCAGCTTCCCCAGCCGGACTGAACTCCGCCCACCCGCTCTGCCACGATCTGTTCCGCGTAGCCGGAGGCGCGATAGGCAGCCACGGGATCAGGATGCAGCCCCATCTCCTGGCGCAGCTCAGCCAGCAGCGGCCGGACATCGGTGTTGAAGGCGTCCATCAGCACCGCATGCGCGCCGAGGACATCGCCGGCCGCTTGCGCAGCGGCCAGCGCGGCGCTGTCGACCAGCAGTGCCTTGGCTGCTGCCTCCTGCACGTTCATGACCGACCGGATCTGGGCCGGGATCTTCGGCTCGATGTTGTGGCACTGATCGAGCATGAACGCGATGCCCGCCGCCGGGCGCAGCGCGTCCGCGGCGACAACCTCGCGCATGATGCGGAACAGCTGGAACGGGTCAGCCGCCCCGACCATGAGGTCGTCGTCGGCGTAGAACCGGCTGTTGAAGTCGAACCCGCCGAGCGCCCGCCCGCAGCAGGACGGCCACGATGAACTCAATGTTGGTTCCCGGCGCATGATGACCGGTATCCACGACGACTGCCGCCTGCGGCCCGAGATCCACGCAATGCAGCAGCGAGGTGCCCCAGTCGGGCACGTCGGTGGAGTAGAACGAGGGCTCGAACAGCTTGTACTCCAGCAGTAGCCGCTGTCCGGGTCGGAGGCGGGAATAGACCTCGTGCAACGCTTCGGACAGCCGGTCCTGGCGGGCCCTGATGTCATCTTGGCCCGGGTAGTTGGTGCCGTCGGCAAACCAAAGCTTCAGGTCGCGCGAGCCGATCGCATCCATGATGTCGATGCACTCCAGCAGCTGGTCGGTGGCCTTGCGCCGGATCCGCGGATCTGGATTGGCGACGCTGCCCAGCCGGTAATCGTCATCCTGGAAGACATTGGCGTTGACAGTGCCGATGCTGATCCCGGCCGCGATCGCGTAAGCCGCCAGAGCCGGGTAATCGTCGACCTTGTCCCAGGGAATGTGCACGGCGAGGCTCGGCGCCACGCCCGTGAACGCGTGCACCCGGGCGGCGTCGTCGATTTTCTCGCGGGGGTTGCGCGGGACGCCGGCCTGGGTGAAGACCTTGAACCTGGTGCCCGAGTTGCCGAACGCCCAGGACGGGGTCTCGATCTGGTGCATCCGCAGCGCGCTCTTGACGGCGGTCAGGTCAGGCATGGGAGCCCCTCCAGGGTGCAGGTCATGGCAGGCACCTCAGTCGAGGTGAAAGATCTCGGTCAGCCGGCGGAAGCCCTCGTCTGGCCGTTGCTCGCCGAGGTCGCTGAAATACTGCTGCATTTCGGCTTGCCAGCGCGCGTTGACGGCGGACTCGCCCATCCTGGCCAGAGCTGCCGCGTAATCGTCAGTCTCGAGATACCCGACGACGAGACCGTCGTCGTCAAGGAAGAGGGAGTAGTTCGACCACCCGGCCGCCCGCAGCGCCGCGGTCAGCTCTGGCCAGACCGCCGAATGCCGCGCCCGGTACTCCTCGAGCCGGTCCGGCCGGACCCGGCCGAGAAAGCAGACGCGATCCATCGGCTCTCCTCAGGACCCGGTTGCAGGACTGCGCGTCACCGCGCGTGCCGAGCCCATTGTCAGCGAACAGCCGGATGGCTGAGCCCGCTAGGTTGCACAAGACCAGAGTGGAACGTTTCAACCCACTGTCCAAGTGTCGAGCCGGTCCGCGTTGGATGTCAAGAGAACCAAGATGACCAAGTTGAGTCGTTACAAGCGAGCTGTGCCGGTTGACCGGATCACGACTCGGGCGAGAGCTATGCCGCGCGTCTGGCGCCACGAGCGGGTCCGGCCGCCGGACAGCTCGCCCGCGTCGGCGAACCGCCCCCGACCCCCGGCATCGGCGCGGCGGGCGCGCCGTCGGCCTGCGGAGAAGAAGGTGGATCAGTCCTCAGGCGAGCGGACGCTTGCTCAGCGCACGGTCGCTGATGGCCGCTCCGCCGCGGTCGTACACCGGAGGTTCCAGGGCAGCGCGGGACCCGGCACCGAGGAATGCGGTTCCGAAGAACAACTCGGTCCAGGAGAGATCGGCCAGTTCTTCCTGCATGGCTGCGCGAATCGCCTCCCACGGACGGCGCATGATCCACTCGTCGATGGAGGCGAAAGGCCGCACAATTGCGGTGCCGAGCTGCGCCAGCCGCCCTGGCGTGTTGTCGGGAACCTTGAGATCCAGCACGACCCAGCGTCCGCCCCCGGACAAGGCCGCGGCGCCGTGGGCGATGACCTCTGCGCACTCGGGCACCTGCGACAGGGCGTACGTGGACAGGATCGCATTAACCTCGGCGGGGAATTCGAATTCGGCCGCGTCGGCTTGCACGAGGCTGATATTGGTCCAGCCGTTCGTCCTGATCCGATCCTCGGCGCGCGCGAGCATCGCGTCGGTCAGATCGACGCCGATGATCCGGCCGCCGGGACCGATCACCTTCTCGATCAGCGGGAAGTTCAGACCAGTGCCGCATGCGATGTCGATCACGCTGTCACCCGCGCGAAGGCCGAGCGCTTGAACGGCCAGGAGGCGTTGTGAACGCTGCGGATAGCCGGGCGCGGGGTAGAGCCGGGAGGTGACGTCGTAGTGCTTGGCCTTCTTGCGGTAGGTCGCGATCAGGTGCTCTCGCGTAGGGTCAGGCTGGCTCACGGTGTGCTCCTCGATCTCGGTAGCGTCGCGGTAGACCGGGCGCTACCCGTCTAGGACTCCGCACCTGCGCGCACAGCGGACTCGACCGCAGCCTTGATGGCCACCATCTCGCCATCGCTGACGCGCTGAATCCTGCTTTTGAGAGCGCCGGGGACCGCGCGCATGATGCCAGCGAGGTCGACCTCGATCCACATCAGGGCGTCGGTTTGCGTATCGTCCGCCGGCTCGAGTTCCATCCCCCAGCGCGCTTTGGAAGTACCCATAGGCCCGGCGAACGCCACGTAGCGTGGGGCCTCGACAGTGGTGACTTCCTGGCTCCGGCGGCGACTCAGTCCGAGTATCGCCTTCGCCCGCTGCTCCACGCGCGAGCCGGGCTGAAGCGGGCCTCCTCCGCGAACCCAGCCTTGGCGGACCGTGGGTGCCCACTCCGGCCATCGTCCGACGTCACAGACATACGTCCATACCTCAGGGACGCTGCTGGCGATTGTTATGCGGCTCTCGGTTCTGATTCTCATCGAGCGCACTTTGTGTTGATCACTTTCCGGTTGCGTTAAGCCCCACGCGACGCTACAGCCTGACTGAGACTCCTGCAAGTACGCTCCGACGGCCGGGATCAGCAAATCTCGCCGCCCAAGCTCTGCAGGCAGCGGTCAGCGTGAGCCACGCCTGCGAGGCCACGTTTGGTGTCGCCGGCCCAGGCGGCAACGGCGGGTCCGTGAGCGGTCAGCGCGTTCGCAATCTCTTGCGTCGTTTGTTCCCAGCCGCGCAGGTTCGACCGCCGCTTTCGTGCGGCGGCCCGTAGCCGGCGTCGGTGGCGCTCGTCCCCCAGCCAGTCCCTGATCGCGGCGGCGAGGGCAGCCGGATCGCCGGCCGGGATCAGTTGACCGGGGCGGGTGCCATCGGTGCTGGAACCCAGCGCTTCGGGCAGCCCACCCACCGCGGTCGCTATAACGGGCAGGCCGTGGGCCAGCGCTTCGGTGACAGCCATGCCGTAGGTCTCCGAGCGGGACGGCGCGACCAGCAGGTCGGCGGTGGTGTATGCGCGGCTGAGCACCGCTCCGGTCAGGACGCCGGTCGAGCCGGACGCGGCGGCCGTAGCCGAGGCGAGTGATACGGGTTTGCACTTGGTCGACGAACTCCGGGTCGCGGTCGAGCGGTCCGGCCAGCACGCAGTGCCAGTCCAGGTCACCGAGCTCGGCGAGTGCCTCGACGAGGATGTCCTGGCCCTTGTGGCGACCGAGAGTTCCGACGCAGAGCAAGTGACCGCGGACGGGCCGGGCGGGGGCAGCGACGCGGTCGACCCCCGGCCGGGCGACGTGCACCCGGCAGGCCGGGATCTCGTATCGGGTCAGGACCTGCTCGCGGGTCCATTCGCTGGTAACGACCACGCCCGTGGCCGCACGAAGCACGACTCGTTCGGAGCGCTGCGCGCTGGCATCATGGCGGGTGTCGAGGGCGGTGGCCAGTGGCATGTGCAGCAGCACTGTCATTCGTATCCGGCCAGCGTGTGGCAGCAGCTGCGCTGCGGTCGGCGAGGCGATCAGTCCGTCGATCAGGGCGATCTCACCGTCGGGGATGGCGGAAACGATGCGGGCCAGGTCAGCGCGGGCGCCCGCGTCGGGGACCGGCCACGCCGCGGCGACGGTCGCGACCAGCACCTCCCAGCCGGCCTCGGCCAGTCCCGCGCAGACCCGCCGGTCGTAGATGTTGCCGCCGGTAGGCTGGCCGGGATTGTCGAAACCCTCGGGGACTACTACGTGGACCCGCATGATGCTCCCGCCGTCGAGAGCGCCTGCCGCACTGAGCCAGCCTCCAGCCTCCGGCCGATCTGAACTACACCCGCCGCCGATCCGTCATACCTGACACAGGATGGTACGGAGAAGCGGTGGACACGGTTCGACCCGAGGACGATCGGCGTCCGCCCGGCATGGGCGCGGCGCGGCGGGCAGCCCGGCTTTGCTCGGCTGGCACCGGCTCGCGGGCCCGACACCGTGCGGGATCTGATGATGAGACAGGATCAGCGAGCACCATTCTTGACGGCGCTAGAGCGGGCACGGGCGGCCGCCTTCCCCGCGGGCGAGTATGTGGGCCAGGAGAGCTTCATGCGGGCGGGCGAAGTCCGCACGCTGGCGCACCGGGCCGGGATCGGCCGCGGCGTCTCCGTGCTCGACTTGTGCTGCGGAGTGGCCGGCCCCGGCCGGATGATCACGGCGGAGTCGGGCTGCCGCTACCTGGGCGTCGATCACTCCGCCAGCGCACTGGCCATCGCCCGGGAGCTGGCCTCGAATCTCCCCTGCCGCTTCGAGCAGGCTCACATCCCGCCGCTGCCCGAGGGCCGCTTTGAGGTGGTACTCCTGCTGGAGACGATGCTGGCGTTTCCCGACAAGTAGGCCCTGGCTGGACGAGGTGGCGCGCGTGCTGGAGCCGGGCGGGCGTTTCGCCTTCACGGTCGAGGAAGGCAGGGGGCTCACCGAGCAGGAGCGAGCCCTGATGCCCGGCGCCGATACGGTCTGGCCCATTCAGCTGGCGAAATTGACAGGCGTGCTGCGCGAGGCGGGGCTGACCGTGACATGGCGGCGTGAGTACAGCTCCGCCCATCAGGCAACAGCCGCGGCGCTGCTTCGCTGTTATCGAGCTGATTCGCTCCAGATCGCCGCCCAGATCGGGACGCGGGCCACCGCCGACCTGATCACTTCGCATCGGCTGTGGAGTGACTGGCTCGGCAGCGGGCGGGTGCGCAAGTTCGCGATGGTAGCCGAGAAGCAATGACCTGCTTCGATGAAGCGTCGACGACCTCCGGCTATGCCCGCTACCTGGCCGCGAAAACGACCGTGGATGACCGGGCGCTCAACCGGCAGGTGCTGGCCGAGCTGTGCCGCCTGATGCCCGCGGGTGCGCCGCGGGTGCTGGAGGTCGGCGCCGGCCTGGGGACGATGGTGGCCCGTCTGCTGGACTGGGGAGTCGTCAGCGCCGGCGAGTACGTCCTGCTGGACGCGGATCGGCAGCTGCTGGCTGGCTCGCGCCGGTGGCTGCACGATTGGGCGGCCGCGCGGGGTGTGCGCAGCGACCTGCTGCCGGATGGCCTGCAGGTGGGTGACCTGCGGGTGCGCCTGGTGCACGCCGAGCTCGGCGGTTACCTCGAGGCCGCTGCACGGGGAGCTGGCCGATGTGCTGATCGCCAACGCCGTCCTGGACCTGGTGGACGTGCCGGCCGTCCTGCCCGGATTGTTGCGGCTGCTTGTCCCCGGCGGCGTCTACTGGTTCACGATCAACTACGACGGCGAGAGCATCTTCGCGCCCGGCCACCCGCACGACGACCAGGTCATGCGGGCCTACCACCGCGACATGGACGAGCGCATCCGCTACGGCCGGCCTGCCGGGGAAAGCCGCACGGGCCGCCGCCTGTTTCACCACCTGCGGGATGCGGGGGCGCCTGCGCTGGCGGCGGGGTCGTCGGACTGGGTCGTGTACCCGGCCCCGGACGGGACCTACCCGGCCGACGAGGCTTACTTCCTGCGCAGCATCCTGAATACGATCCGGGACGCATTGCGGAATCGCCAGGACCGGGTGGAACCTGCGGACCTGGCCGACTGGCTGGCCGTGCGCTGTCGGCAGCTGGCGCAGGCGAGCTGGTCTACATCGCTCACCAGCTTGACTTCGTGGGCCGCTCGCCCGGTTAGGGTTCCGCCAGTGCACGGCGGCGGGAGCCGGCTCTTCTGGCCGCGGCTGCCGCAGCCGGGCCGACATCGCCTCCCGCAGCGGGATCAGCGACGCAAGTCAGGATCCAGTCTCAGCGTTGAGATGCACGCCGCGGGCTCTCCGCTCAGGCTGCGCACCAGGACGGCGCTGCCCGCGCCGGGCACCGGAATGGAAATGTCGCGCTGGCCGGCCGGCAGCGCGACGTCCCTGACGGCTACTTCCGAGCTCAAGCTGCAACGTGGTCGCGGGGCCGGAGTACGAGAGCCGCATGATCCAGGCGTAGCGGAAGACCGGAGCGCTGAGCGGAATCCTCGTCGCCGACGACCGTACCGGCCAGCATGTCCTGGAACCGGCAGGCCGGACGCTCGACGCGCCGACGTCGAGCGCCGGCCGCAATCTCCCCCGGCTGTCGAACATCATCAGGTTCGTGGCCCCGTCCGGAACCGTCACGAAGCGGATCCCGGCACCCTCCGGCGCGAGCGGACCGAGGACGTGCGACGTCTGCGTCACCGATCCCAGGAACCCGGCATACATCACGTACCACGGCGTGGGCGCCGACAGGATCACGGTGCCAGGTCTCGCCCGAGCCAGCGCGGACCGGGCAGTGTCGATGTACGAGCGCGTCCTGGCGCTGGATGTGCTGCTGAGGTAGGTGACCCCCGACCAGATCGAGCCCACCAGGATTGCTCCGGTCAGGGCGACCGCGCTGACCGACAGTGGCGCCGACCTCGGCCGTCTGACGCGGTAGGGATCCTGCTCGCCGACGACAGGCCAGAACGCAAGCCCGACGCAGACAGCGAGGACGGGTGCCGAGTCGGCCAGGTAATACGTGTCGGCACCCAGCATGCTGGCGGGTAGCTCGGTCAACCGCGAGATCGCGACCGGGCCGAAGTCGGCCAGCAGCAGCCATCCGGCCAGGATCAGCCAGGACCTCAGCGCATGCCGCCGGTACCACAGGCTCGCGCCGACGATGAGTGCAGCCAGCACCCAGGTGATCTGGGTTAGTACTGGAGTCTCGGCCGCAAGGCCGTAATCGCCGCCTGGCACGATCCAGCGCCACGGTCCGCCGAAAGCAGCCGGAACGAAGCCGACCCGGAGCATGGTCGCGGCCAGCGACAGCACGCTCGAGACGTGTCTCGGGTTGATCGGCTGCTGGGACGATGTCTGCAGCTTGAACAGGAAGAGGAGGACGTACGCGGCGGTCAGCGCCCCGTAGATCGTCCAGGCTCGCCGGAAACTCCGGAGGGTCAGCCTGGCCGCGGTCGGCCAGCGGCCAGGCACTTGATATGCCGACGTCAGGGCGAAGAGAAGCAACGGCACCAGGGCGCCCTGTACATCGAAGAGCAGACCTGCACTGAGCCACCCGGCTGCGGCGACGACATGGCCGACGCGACCAGAGCGTACGTATTTGACGTGGGAATAAGCCGCCGCCAGCATCGTCAGCTGCAACGGCAGCCAGTCCGTCACAGTGGTCCAGAACGACAGCCCGGCCAGCGTCAGCGGCGTGAACAGGAAGATGACCAGCGGGATCAGGATTGCCGGGCGGCTGCCGAACAGGATGAGAAGCAGCCGGAGCATCAGGACGCCTGCCGCCGCCAGTGCCGCGATGGTCACGATGGAGGCGAGCAGCCAGTCGTACGGCGACAGCCGGGTCATCAGCCAGAACACGACCAGGCCGCCAGGTCTCAGATGGCCGCCGCTGAAACTGAACAGGTAGTTCAGGCTCAGCCCGGTCGACAGCGCGCGATCCAGCAGCAGGAAATCATCCTGCCGGAAATAGAAGCGCGAGAGCAGGTACGCCTTCCAGCACAACTGCGCCACGATCAGCCCGACGGCCGCGAGGATGACAGGATTCGTGCGCACCCACCCGGCTCAGCCGGTGGCGCCACGCTGAACTGCCGCAGCAGGCAGCTGCCCTAACCCCGGCACCTGCTCGCCGATGTCTGTCATCGGGCCTCGAACCCTAGGTCTGCGGGACCGGCGAGCGGACCCGCGTGCCGGTGCGGCTCGGCGACGCGTTCAAGTCCCCGCGACAGCAGATCATGCCCGCCGCGCCGGGCCTTGGTGGCGAGGTAGGCGGCATTGGCCCCGGTCAGGTGCAGCGTGGTGGGCACGTGCCTGGCGATCGTGATGCCCAGGCGGGCTAGCTGAGCGCCCTTGTCCGGGTTGTTGCTCAGCAGCCCGATGCGGTTGGCGCCGAGCGCGTGCAGCATCTGGGCCGCGCTGGTGTAGTCGCGCTCGTCGGCCCGGTGACCGAGCGCGAGATTCGCGTCGTAGGTATCCAGACCACGATCTTGCAGCGCGTAGGCGTCGAGTTTGTCATACAGTCCGATACCGCGCCCTTCCTGGCGCAGATACAGCACGTAGCCGCCGTGCTTGGTAGATCCGCTCGACCGCTTCGCGCAGTTGCGGCCCGCAGTCGCACCGCTGGCTGCCGAAGACGTCACCGGTGAGGCATTCACTGTGCAGGCGCACCAGCGGCAGCCCGGCCGCGGCGGGCCGTCCGAGTTCGAGGGCCACGTGCTGCTGCGCGTCGGTCAGGCCGGTGAAGCTGACGACCGTGGCAATGGTTGAGTAGTCGTCAGCGAAGCGCAGCGGGATGCGAATACGCCGGCGGATCGCCGCCCTCGGGACCGCCTCGGTCACCGGACGAGCCGTTCGGCCTCGCGCCGGGTCGAGGGCGCCGTCCGGCGGCCGGGCCAGATCGGGTCGTCTCCGATCTCGGCCGGGTGTGCCGGTGCCGCGACGGCGGCGAACGGCGTCCCCCAGCAGCAGGCCAGCGCCCGGGGTAACCGCGGCCAGCATGAGCACCGCATACAGGGTGGTGACCGTGACCCCGGTGGCCGCGCCGAGCCCGGCTGCGGCGAAGGCCCAGGCGGCGATACCCTCCCGTAGCCCCCACCCGCCGATACCGAGGGGGATCACCGTCGCGGTCTGGACCACCATCAGCAGGGCGACCAGTTCGCCCAGGGGTGCGGTGGACCCGGCAACCCGGGCCGCGATGACGAACGTGGCCGTGTGCCCGGCCACGACCAGCACCGAGGCCAGCACGAGCTGGGGCCACACGTCTGCGGCCAGCAGCCCGCAACGCAGGTCGTCGGCAACGGCACGGGCCGCGCGTGCCAGCCGCGACCGGCCGCGGCGAGCTGCGCCCCACACCACCAGCGCAGCGCACCCGGCTACGCCCGCGATACCGGCCAGGATGTACGGCAGCGCGGGCCGGACCGGCGAGGGCAGCGTCAGCAAGACGACGGCGGTCACCACGGCCTGGATGATCTGACCGCACAGCCGTTCCCACGCCACCGAGCGCAACCCCCGCGCCACGTTGCCAGCGCGCCGGCCGTGCCTGACCGCCCGGTGGACGTCGCCGAGAACGCCTCCGATGAGCACGGAGTTGAGGAACAGGGAACGGTAGTAGGCGCAGATCGCGCTCCGGCAGGCCAATGCTGATGCCGAGTGCCCGGGCGACGACCCGCCACCGCCAGGCAGAGCACACCGTAGTCAGGGCTGTGAGCGTGACGGCGGCCACGACGGCCGGCC
The DNA here is from genome assembly GCA_963767215.1 of uncultured Actinomycetota bacterium. GTDB lineage: Bacteria > Actinomycetota > Actinomycetes > Streptosporangiales > Streptosporangiaceae > JAJYUU01. Next base: position 230,003 of record CAVYDE010000008.1, on the reverse strand, counting down.
AGGTGACCGCGCGCAGCCCGGCTCTGAACGGCGCCGCGCCCAGCTACCGGACCAGAGAAACCACAGCAAGGCGACGCCGGCCGCCAGGCGCAGCAACGGCAGGCCGAGGCGGCGGACGAAGGGACCGATCCCGGCCGGAACCGCAACTGAGTGCAGGCGCGCCACACCGGGTTACACGTATCACGCTGGACACATCGTTCAACCGTCCTGCCGCGACAGCGGCGTGGCCTCGCGTACGGTCGCGGTGAACCAGCGTGATCGCCGACTCGTTGACACGGTCAGGTGCGACTGCAGACGGCTAACGCAGATGGAGGCGCGGTGCGGGCGATTCGCCAGGCGGATGAAAGCGCGGTGCGGACGATTCGCCAGCCGGACGGCAGCGCGCTGCCTACGATTCGGCTCGCGGCGATCCTGGGGCTGCCCGCCACAGCCGCCTTGCTCGGCGTCGTGTCCGCCACGGCTGGTCTCGGCATAGCGGGCTGGATAGCCGGGCTGGCCACCGGCGCGGCGACGACGGCGCTGATCGCCACCGCCCGCAGCCGCAGCGACCAGCCGGCGATACACCCGGCGGACTGGGTCACCCTGACCCGGGCGGTGCTGACCGCCGGGGTCGCCGGCCTGGTTGCCGACTCGTTCGGCCGGCCGGTGTCGGTCACCGCGCTGGTCACCCTGGCCACCGTCGCGCTGGTCCTCGACGCGGTGGACGGGCAGGTGGCACGGCGGACCGGCACCGCCACCCCGCTGGGCGGCCGCCTCGACGGCGAGGTCGACGCCTTCCTCATCCTGCTGCTCAGCATCGCCGTGTCGCGCGACTACGGCAGCTGGGTGCTGGTCATCGGCGCCGCCCGCTACGCGCTGCTGCTGGCGGGCTGGCTGATCCCGTGGCTGGCCGCTCCGCTGCCGCCCCGGTACTGGCGCAAGGTCGTGGCCGCGGTCCAGGGCATCGTGCTCACCGTCGCCGTATCCGGGGTGCTCGACCGCCTCGCCGGGATGATCGCGGTCGCCGTCGCGCTGCTGCTGCTGGCCGAGTCGTTCGGCCGCGACGTGATCTGGCTGTACCGCACCGGCGCCGGCCCGCGCACCCGCCGGGCACTGCGGCTGGCCATCACCGTGCTTGCGGTCGTGCTCGTGTGGGCTGACCTCCTCGCGCCCGACCGTGCCTGGCAGTTCACCCCCGCCGCCTTTGTCCGCATCCCCGTGGAGGGGCTGGTCCTGGTCGCCATCGGGCTGGTGCTGCCAGCCCGGCCGCGACGGATCGTGGCCGGGCTCGCCGGCCTCCTGCTCGGCGTGCTCACTTTCGCCAAGATCCTCAACATGGCGTTCTTCGAGTTCGTCGATCGGGCGTTCAACCCGGTGTACGACTGGGGCAGCATCCCGCCCGGCTGTGGGCGTGGTCACGCGACTCGATCGGCCCCAGCGGGCACAGACATTGTGCTCGTCGCGCTCGGGCTCGGTCTCCTGCTGCTCGTGGCCGCAATCACCGCATCAACGATTCACATCACGACCGTCGCCGCCCGGCATCGCCGCGGCACGGTCCGCGGCCTCGCTGGCCGTCACCGCGGTCTGGGGGCTGTGCGCGGGCCTGTCATTGCAGCTCGTCCCGGGCTTCCCGGTCGCCTCGGCCAGCGCCACCGGGCTGGCCGTCGCGCAGGTGCGCGCCACCCAGGCAGCGCTCAGCGACCACCGTGTGTTCGCGCAGGACATCAGCAGTTCCGACCCCGAAGCCAGCGTCCCCGCTGCCGACCTGCTCACCGGATTGCGCGGCAAGGACGTCATCATCGTCTTCGTCGAGAGCTACGGGCAGGTCGCCGTCCGGGATTCCAGCATCGCCCCCGGCGTCGACGCCGTCCTGCGCCGGAGCACCGCCTCCCTGGCCAGCGCCGGCTGGTCCACGCAGAGCGCCTGGCTCACCTCCCCGACCTTCGGCGGGATCAGCCAGCTCGCCCACTCCACCCTGCAGTCGGGGCTGTGGGTTGAACAGCAGACCGCGGTATGCCCAGCTCATCGCCAGCAGCCGGTTCACCCTCAGCGACGCCTTCGACAAGGCCGGCTGGCGCACTGTCAGCGACGACCCGTCTGACGACATCACCTTCCTGGCCGGCACGCAGTTCTACCACTACGCCCAGCTCTACAACCGGTACAACGTCGGCTACCAGGGCCCGACCTTCAGCTACGCCTCGATGCCCGACCAGTACACCTCTGGCCGAGTTCCAGCGGAACGAACTCGCCCCCGGCCACAAGCCCGTGATGGCCGAGATCGACCTGGTCTCCTCGCACTCGCCCTGGGCTCCGTTGCCGACCATGGTGCCCTGGAACAAGGTCGGCAACGGCTCGATCTTCGACCCGATGCCCGCGCGGGGCGAGACCCCGCTCTGCATCTTCGGCAGCGCCAGCCTAAGGTGCGCCAGGCCTACGGCACGTCGATCCAGTACTCGCTGCAGGCCCTTACCTCATGGGTCACCGAGCTCAACGATCCGAACCTCGTGCTCATCCTGCTCGGCGACCACCAGCCCGCTGGCCCCGTCACCAGCCCGGGGGCCAGCCACGCGGTGCCGATCTCGATCGTCGCCCGTGACCCTTCCGTATTCAGGCAGATTGCCTCCTGGCACTGGCAGGACGGGCTGCTGCCCGGTCCGCTCCGCTCCGCTCGAGCCGATGGACGCCTTCCGCAACCAGTTCCTCGGTGCCTTCAGCACGCCAACGCCCCAGACGGCGTCGGCCCCTTGACCCGCGGCACCCGAACCGCCACGGTGAGCGCTGAACCGTTGTGCTGACATGTACGTCTTGCGCGTTGTAGGGACCGGCCGGAACACTATTCCCTCATACTCGCGGGACGGCCATATGACACTGGGCTGGGATAACCCCACAGCAGATCCCACCACCACCGTCCTGCTGCGGCACGGCGATACCGAACTGTCACCCGAACACCGCTTCAGCGGGCTGCGCGACCTCCCGCTGAGCGCTAGCGGAACCCGGCAGGCGAAGGCGGCCGCTTGCCGCCTGGCCGCCGGTGCTCCGATCGACGCCGTGGTCAGCTCGCCGTTGCAGCGCGCTGTCGCCACCGCCGCCATCGCGGCCGGCGAACTGGGCCTCACCGCAGTCATCGATGATGATCTCCGTGAAACCGACTTCGGTGACTGGGATGGCTTCACCCTGGCAGAAATCCAGGAGCGCTGGCCCGGAGCCGCGGCAGCCTGGCGGCGCGACCCCGAACAGGCCCCGCCGGGCGGGGAGAGCTTCGCCGACACCGCACACCGGGTAAACCGGGCCTGTGACCGGCTGCTGCGGGACCACGGCGGGCAGAACGTCCTGGTGGTAAGTCACATCACCCCGATAAAGATCCTGCTGTGCCGCGCTCTCGGCGTCCCGCTCGGCACCCTTTACCGGCTATATCTTGGCTCCGCCTGCATTAACGAGATCCAATGGCACGGTCGCGGATTTGCCGCCGTCCATCGCGTTAACGACACCAGCCACCTCCCCTGACTCGCCGAGGTCGCGCGCAAGGCGTCAGCATCGTGCGTGATATCCGCCGAACGCGACGGGAGTTTCCCACACCCGCACTGCCAGTGCCTCGCCGCCTGCGGCAGCGACGGTGGGCGAGAGGCTGTCATGCACCCAGCGGGCGAACACTTCGACTGTGACCGCCTCGGCCCCGGCTGGGCGTATCTCCTCCAGGTTGCGGCCTTCGACCTGGCTGGTGAGCTCGGTCAGCGCCGCTTCCAGTACATCCAGATCACAGACCATGCCCCGGCCGTCGAGTTGCTCGCGGTCCACCACGATCTCAATTCGGTAGTCATGATCATGCAGCTGCCCCTCTGGCCCGGGCAGTCCCGGCATGATGTGGAAAGCACGGACGCTTCGGCTCAGCCCGACTTCACATGTCACCGGCAGCACTCCTGTCGTAGTCAAGAACGGCATGCATCAACCCGGGTATCCCCTCGTCCACGGCTCGGAACGCCTCGGCTGCGTGGCCGAATGCGAAGACGTGAGTGCACAGCTGCGCCAGCGGTAGTTCGGCCAGCAGCTCAACGGTCTCCCGGCGGCGCCGCGACCGCGTCCAGGTCCCGGACAGCCGGGCACGGCACCGTGGAAACCTGAGTGCTGCGGATGATCAGACGCCGCCGGTGGAACGCGCCGCCGAGCGGCAGCACCACTGGCTTGGTGCCGAACCACGACGCGATCAACAGGGTTCCCTCGTGGGCCAGCATGTTCAGCGCCATCGCTGGCGCATCCGGGTTACCGCTAGCGTCAATGACCAGCGGAACCTTCTCTTCCGCCAGTTCCTCCGGCGCTGCGGCGGTGGCGCCGAGGCTGCTGGCCAGGGCGCGGCGCCACGCCTGCGGCTCGGCAAGCAGCGGCCGCCACCCGGAACGCTGCAACAGCAAGCTGGTCAGCAGCCCGAGCACGCCGGCGCCGAGCACGATGACCCGGTCGCGATATCCGGTCCCGGCATCGAGCGTCACCTGCAACGCTGTCTCGACCAGCGGGAACAAGGTTGCGGACGCGGGATCGATGGCAGGCAGCGGAATCAGGTCATCGGCCCGCGCCGCGAATACGTCCTGGTGCGGATGGAACGCGAAAACCGCCGGCCGGACCCCGCTACTTCGCCGACGCACGCATACCCGTAGGCGAAGGGATAGGAGAAGGTGCCGCCAAGCGCGTCGATCGTGTCGTCCAGCGCCAAGTCGGCAGGGACCTCGCCGCGGTACACCAGCCGTTCGGTGCCACCGCTGATGCCAGAGCACAAGGTGCGGACAAGGACCTCACCGGCCGCAGGCCGCGGTGCGGGCACTTCCCTGATCTCCACGCAGCGCGGCGCGGCATGAAACAGTGCGCGGGCGGGCGAGGTTAGGTTCGTAACAGCGGGTTCGGTCATGCGCGGTTTAGCCTCCTGCGGTAGATCGAAGGTCAGCGCGTTGATGGCTTTCCCGGCCGGTTGTCCCGCCGGTCACGTTACCTTTTCTTGCACTGCACGACGATTACTAGGTAGTGCCCTGTGAACGCGGCGACATCGACGTGACCTCTGCCAGCAAGGTCGACGGCGGGTCGTGCGGGTTAGCCGGCGGGCGGGAATCCGGTCGCGGTGAGGTGGCCAGTCACGAGCTTGGCGCAGCCGACAGGATCCTCCAGCCAGGGACCGTGGCCGCCCGTGACCTCGTGCAGCACAGCGCCGGGGATCTTGGCGATGGAGGGCCTGGCTTGTGCAGGGGTGAGGAACGGGTCGCCTGTGCCGATGCAAAACATGGTAGGCGCGGTGATCTGGCCTAGTTCGCGGTCGGTCATGACGCTGTCTGCCCTCGGCCGCCGGAAGCCGTTGATGGCATGCATGAGCGCGGCGACAGTCCTGGCGTTGTGCTTGCGCCGGGCCGCAAGGCGCAGCACATCGAGCAACTCATCAGCCGCGGCCGCGGCGGCGGCCGGGCTGAGTCCCTGGCCAAGCAGCCGCCGGTACACCGGCCGCGGCGCAGGGGCGCGCAGCGCGGCTTCGCCGAGCACCGGGACGGTCAGGAGCGACAACGGCATCCGGACGGTCGCGCCCGGTAGCGCGACCGCGGGTTCGCCGATCGCCACCAGCGAGGCGATCCGGCCGGGCCGCGCCGCCGCGTACCACAGCGCGAGCATCCCGCCCAGTGAATGTCCCACCACCGGGGCGGCCGGCAGGCCGAGCGCGTCGAACAGGTCGTCCAGCAGGCCGAGGCTGTGCTCGCGCACCGCACCTGGCCGGTAGGCGACCGGGCCGGACAGGCCGTGGCCAGGCAGTTCGACGAGATGCGCCCGGTACCCGGACAGCTCGCCGAGCCAGGGTGCCCACACGGCGGCGGCCAAAGTCACGCCGTGCAGCATCACCAGTGGCGGGCCCGACCCGACACTGAGCACCCGCAAACGCACTTTCGCCGAGTTGAGGTCGAGGAACGACTCCTCAGGGTGCAGGCCGCCGCGGGCGAACAGCCGGGTCTCGGCCGCCCTGATCTCCTGATCGAGTTTCATCCTCTGGTGTCTCCTTAGCGCTGCCTTGCACCTTGCCCCACCTGCGCCGTCACTATGCTCCGGTCAGCGTCGCCCGGCAGGTGCCCGGCGAGGGACTAGAACTCGGCCAGGCGCCTTAGCTCGGCGGCTCCCACCGCACGACGGAGGAGCCGAGCTTGACGAGCTGGCCGGCAGGCGCGAGTCGCAGCACCGAATTGCGAACTCTCTGACGCCATCCGCCGCCGAGATCGGCGCCAAAGCGAGCGATCATCGCTCCGGTGCGGACGATCTGCTGGCAGCGCGGGCGGCGTGCGTGGTCGAACGCCTTCAGCGCGGTCGCGAGGTCACGACCCGCGAGGACGGGTGCCGCAATCATGCGTCCCACGCACACGCCATCCTCCAACGCGGAGGCCGCTCCCTGGCCAGCTGTCGGCAGCGCGGCATGCGCGGCGTCTCCGACCAGGACAACCCGTCCGCTCACATACGCGGCCGGCCCCTTCGGAAGGTGGTAGACGTCGTGACGCATCAGGCTTTCGGCCGGAGTAGCCGCCACGAGGTTGCGCATCCACGGCGCCCAGGTCCCGAACCGGTCCCGCGCGGCGGCTAGCTCGTCGGCAAAGACGGCGCCCTCGGGGTGCGTGAAGTACCCGTACCAGTAGGTTTCGCTCTCGCTGACCCGTACCGCGCCGAATTCGGCACGCGGTCCCCACGCCTCGACCAACGGTCCGGCGAAGTCGGTGTCGGGTATCACCGCGCGCCAGCTTGTGCTGCCGCTGTACCGCGGCCGGACAGCCGGGAACAGCTGAGTTCGCACCACACTGCGGACACCGTCGGCAGCCACAACCACGTCGGCATCGGCCGTTTGCCGCGCGCCGTCTGCAGCGCGCCAGGTAACCGTGGCCTGTTCGCCCGCGGGCTCACCGGGCCGTACGCCCGTCACCGCGGCGTCTGTTACCAATTCGAGGCCGTCAGCTGCCTCCGCTGCCTGTCGCAGGACCGCGTGCAAGCGCTGCCGATGCAGTCCCCAGACGGTCGTGACTGCGCGCAGATCGGGCTGGTCGGGGATCCGCAGCAGCCAGCGGCCGCCCGGGTCCTGGAAACCGGCGGTCACTGTCTGATATCCGACTGAGCGAACGGTCTCGGCCAGTCCCAGCACAGCGAGCGCGGTCATCCCGTTCCCGGTCATGCCGAGGCCAGCGCCGACGCCGCAGGGCAGCACCGTCCGGTTCCGGCCCGGGCAGAAACTCTCTGGTTCTCGCCCGGTACGGGTGACGACCGCGTGGCCGCCGCGCTACAGGCTTAAAGGCGCCGGCCACGGCCGGAGGACGCTGGCGCGCCCTGCAGCAGGGCCTGGCGACCAGGGCGCTACGCAACGGGAGGCAAGATGTCTGGTTCTGATAGCACCTTCATGCTCGTCGCTACCTACGCGAACGAGGGAATGGCGCAGGAGGACTACCGGGTCGTCAAGGAAGCGCACGCAGCAGGCCTGGTCGGTTCCTACGACGCGGCCGTTATCACCAAGGACGCAAACGGCAAGGTTCACGAGAACAAGGACGAGACGGCGACCAGGCATGGCGCCTGGTGGGGCATCGCGGCCGGAGCAGCCGTCGGCGTGCTGTTCCCGCCAGCGGTGCTGGGCGCGGCTGCTGTCGGCGGCGTCATCGGCGGAGTCGGCGGGCACCTGGCCAAGGGGATATCGCGGTCGGACGCGAAGGAACTCGGCGATTTCATCGACCCAGGCGGAGCCGGACTCGTGGTGGTCGGGGAAAGCAAGGTCGAGGACGCGATCCGGAACGCGGTCACCAAGGCGCAGAAGCAGACCGCGAGGGAACTTGACGTGGATCCCAAGAATATCGACCGCACCTTGCAGGAGGCCGTGCAGGAGATGTAGCCAGCGACACCGTGCTCCGGCAGTTTCCGGCCGTCAGGCGCGAGCGCGGCCTAGCCGTGACCTAGCCGGGCGGCGCGCGACTCAAGGTAGCGCCGCTCGGCCTGGCTCGCGGTCAGGCGGGCGGCGAGCTGATAGCTCTCGCGGGCTGCTGCCTGGTCGCCGGCCTGCTCCAGCAGGTGCGCGCGGACCGCGTGCAGCCGGTGGTGGCCTGCCATCCTGGCGTCGTCGTCCAGGGCTGCCAGGAGCTCCAGCCCCGCGCTCGGCCCCCTGGTCTGCGCCAGCGCGACCGCGCGGTTGAGGGTCACCATCGGGTTGGGGGCGATCCGCTCGAGGATCCGGTAGAGCGCGTGCACCTGATGCCAGTCAGTGTCCTGCGCGTGCGCGGCGTTCGCGTGGGTCGCGGCGATGGCGGCCTGGAGCTGGTAGGGGCCGAGCGCCGGGCCGGCCATCGCTGCGCTGATCAAGGCGGTGCCCTCGGTGATGAGCCCGGCGTCCCAACGGACCCGGTCCTGTTCGTCCAGCGGGATCAGGTCGCCGCCGGGGGTGATCCGCGATTCGCGCCGGGAGTCTGTCAGCAGCATGAGCGCCAGCAAGCCGTCCACCTCGCCGTCAGCGGGGAGCAGCCGACGGGCCAGCCGGGTCAGGCGGATGGCCTCGCGGGCCAGGTCGGGACGGTGCAGTTCGCTGCCCGAGGAGGCGGTGTAGCCCTCGTTGAAGATCAGGTAGAGCACCTGCAGGACGACTCGCAGCCGCTCGGTCAGGTCGCCGGGCGGTGGCAGACGGAACTGGCCGCCCGTGGCCTTGACCTGCTGTTTGGCCCGGCTGATGCGCGCCGCCATGGTGCCCTCCGGGACGAGGAAGGCGCGGGCGATCTCGGCCGTGGTCAGGCCGCCGACGGCCCGGAGCGTGAGCGCGGTCTGGGAGGCCGGGGTCAACGCCGGATGGCAGCACAGGAACAGCAGGATCAGGGTGTCGTCGGTGTCCGCCCGGCGCGGTTCGCCGACGTCCGGCCCGCAGAGGTCGGTGGCGTCGGCGGCGGCGAGCTCGCGGGCCCGGCGCGCGCGGTCACTGCGGACCTGGTCGATAAACCGTCGGGAGGCCGCGGTGATCAGCCAGCCGCGCGGGCTGTCCGGCACGCCACTGGCGGGCCAGGTCGCGGCGGCGGCGATGACCGCCTCCTGGACCGCGTCCTCGCACTCCTCGAACTGGCCGTACCGGCGGACGAGCACGCCGAGAACCTGCGGCGCCAGCTCGCGCAGCAGGTCCTCGGTGGCGGCGTCGGTCCTCACATCTCCAGGAGCCCGGCCGAGAACATGACGGGGCGCACCTCGATGGCCATGCCCTCGACCTTAGCGTCGGGGATCATCGCGGCAAGCTCGATGGCGCGCTCCCGGCTCTCGCAGTCAATCAGGTAGAAGCCGCCTAGGTACTCCTTGGCCTCCAGGTAGGGACCGTCGGTGACGGCGGGCTGCCCACCGCGAACCCGGACCACGGCGCTCTGCGACGGATCCGCCAGCGCCTGGGTGGTGATCATCTCGCCCGACTTCGTGATGGTGTCCATGAACGCGCCGTGCCCGTCGCCAATCTCGCTGCGCTCATCCTCGGTCAGGGCTTCGAACACAGCCGGATTGATGTGCATGCTCAGCAGAAACTTCATCGCTGCTCCTCCTCATTGTCGCCGAGCCCCCCGTCGGGCTCTCGGTAGCTGGTCGGAGCGGGCGGCTACGTCTTGACATCCGCCGCGCGAATATTCTCCCGCGAACTTCCTGGCTGGATGTCAAGGAGGCCGCGGCCGCTCCAACATTGCGAACGTCCGAGCGGAGACAGATCCAGCCGACTGGAGCGCGCAGCGCGGGCCGGCGCCGCGATACTGGCGGTATGCCGAACGCCGGCCTACCAGCCGGGGTCGCACCCGGGATGCGAACGCGCGCACGATCAACACCTACGACCAGTACGCGCAGCGGTACATCGACCGGACTACGCACGAAGTGCCCGACCCGGTCAGAGAGTGGCTGGACCGGGCGGTGGCCGACCTGCCGCGCGACGCCCTGATCCTGGAGCTCGGCAGCGGGTTCGGTCGGGATGCCGCCTACCTGAACTGCCTCGGGTACCCGGTGCGGTGCACGGACGCGACCCCGGCGTTCGTGGCGGAGCTGCGCGCGCGGGGAATCGACGCGGACCCGCTCAACGCGATCACCGACGAGCTGCCGGACGGGCTCGACGTGCTGCTGGCGAACTCGGTGCTACTGCATTTCACCAGGGAGCAGTTCGGCAACGTAGCGGCGAAGGCCCGCTCGGCGCTGCGGCCCGGCGGTTTGCGTTCATCGTCGGGCTGGGCGACGGACAGGAGTGGTCGAACGGCAAGATGGACGCGCCACGGTTCTTCTGCTACTGGCAAGAGCCGCAGCTTCGCGACGTCCTCAGCGCCGCGGGCTTCGCCGGCATCGACATCAGGCGAGCCTCAGGACCTGGCGGCAAGCTTGACCACCTGCAAGTCGTGGCGACGTCCTGACCGGGCCGGCCGGGCGCTCGTCAGAACGGATTCAGCGCTCTGGATGGTCGTCGCGGGCGGCCCACGTGTGCCAGCCCTGATTCGGGCGCGTGTCCGGCTGCTCCGGGGGCCTGCAGCGACGCCATGGGCAGCGCCGGTCAGCGTGGCCGGATTTCCCAGGCTGGCTGCCGGGGCTCGTCGTTGTGGACGATGATGTCGGCGTGGTCGGCGGGGCGGGCCTCGGCGAAGTAGAGCTCCTGGGCGGGGATGTAGCGGTCGCGGAAGCGCCGCTCGACTGCGGCGGTGGAGCCTAGCCGCGCCAGGTCTCGGGTCCGGCCGCGGTCCAGCGTCTGCTCGAACGTGGCGGACACGAAGATGCGCAGGTCCCACCGGCTGGCCAGTTCCGGGCGCTGGAGGAAGACGCCGTCCAGGAGCAGGACCGCGTCCGCCGGGGCCGTGGTCGGCGGCTCGGACAGGGCGGTGTCAGTGTGCCAGTTGTAGACCGCGTTCTGGTACCGCCGGTCGCCGTCCGGGCCGAGCGGGTCGAGCAGGACCCGGCAGAGCGTGCAGTAGTCGAAGGAGTCGCGGTAGCAGGCTTCGGGCGAGAACTCGCCGCGCCGGTAACGCTCGGCACGGGGCAGCATGAAGCTCTCGACGGTGGCGCGGATGACCACGCGGTCCCGGGCACGCAGGAGAAGGGCGAGGTTGTCGGCCAGCGTGGTCTTGCCGGCGGCGGGCGGCCCGTCGACAGCGACCCGCAGCGGGTGTGCGGCCGGAACCGACTCGATCTCGCCGGCGAGCCGGTCAAGGAGTTCGCCGCGGGTGCCTTTGTCCATGGTCTGTGACCTCTCCCGCGCAGCCAGCTCGAGCTAGCCATCGGTGCGATATATCGGATTGATACATCGGCACGATATAACGTGTCGATCCATGTCTGCAAGTAGTGCAAACAACCAGCCGGCCAAATCCCCCGTTCAGCCAGCCAGGCAGGCGGCGCCGCATTAGCGCCATGACGTGCGGTTACCGCACGTTGAGGATCTCCGACGTGCCCTTGAAGATGGTGAAGCTCGTGGACGTGCAGCCAGTTTCCGCAGGTAGATGGCCTATTGGGTGGCCTTGGCGAGCATGTGCGTTCAGCCATCGGGTGATGGCAAGGCCGTGCCAGGCGGAGCGTGCCGGCGATCTCGTAGCCGATGGTTCCTGCCGTATGAGGCGTCATGCATCGCGCAGTTGCAGGGCGAGTGCGCCGAGGAGGAGGGCGCCTGCGGTCCAGAGGGCGACGACGCCGAGGCCCTGCCACGGAGTGAGCGCCAGGCTGTGCACGCCGATCGTCGCCTGGACGTTCAGGCCGGCGGGCAGGGGGCCGATCTGGTCCAGGTGCCGGGCGAGGGTCGGATTGGAGACGACGGCTGCGGCGATCGGGAACAGGTACAGCAGGCCGAGCACCAGGCCCATGGCCGCAGCGGAGTCCCGTATCGCGGCGGCAACCCCGACGCTGAGCAGGGCGATGAACGTCAGGTACAAGACGGCACCGGCGGCGGCCCGGACGTCGGTAGCCGAGGTGAGGGATGCGTATCCGTGCGCGGGGGTGAAGCCGTGGCCGGGCAGGATCAGCCGCCCGGCGAGCGCAGCACCTGCGACCGCGAGCGCCGTGGCGGTGAGCACCGGGGCGGTGAGCACCGCTGCCTTGGCGAACAGCCAGGTCAGCCGCCGGGGCATCGCGGCCAGCGACAGCTCGATCATCCCGGTGCTGTACTCGTTGCCGACGGCCAGCACGCCTGCGACGGCCACTACCGCCTGGCCCGGGTAGATTCCGGTGAAGCTGACCGTGGCGGGATCGATCCCGCAGACGGCTGACTGGCACCGGGCCGCGCTGGCCGCCGCCACCCCGACGGCAACGGTCACCGTGACGACCCCGGCCAGCAGCCACGATGGGCCGGCGACGGTACGGAACTTGGTCCACTCGGCGTGCAGGGCCTGGCCCAGAAGATAGCGCGGCGAGGCTACGCGGGTCGTAAGGCTCATGCGTCTCTCCGGCGCAGCAGGTAATAGGCCAGCGCCAGCGCGGCGGCCGCCCACGCGCACTCCACAGCCAGCCCGGCCCACGGGGCGAGCGGGTAGTACCCGGCATTCAGCGAGTAGCTGGCGATGAGCTGATGGAACCGGGGGACCGCCTGCTGCACGGACAAGGCGGCGGCCGGGGTGATCTGCAGCGGCCAGCCTCCTCCCCCTCCCGGGCCGCTGCCTTGCGCCTGCGACCCGGGGAGCGGGTCGAAGGCGAGCAGATACGGGACGACGATCACCACTATCACGATGGCGACTGCCGGCGCGCTACGCCGCACGATGATGCCGATCGCGAGCGCGAGCACCGCGGCTACGGCAAGCAGCGTCCCGGTGCCGGCGACCATCCGCGCTTCGGTGAGCAACGAAACCGGCCATGCCAGGCCGCCGGCCCGGCGCAGCAGGGGCATGCCGACGGCGAGCGCGAGCGTGGCGGCGACCAGCCCGGCGACGAAACCGACCGCGCCGATCAGCACGGCCTTGGCGGCCAGCAGCCGGCCGCGGCGAGGTGCGGCGGTCAGCGAGACTCGGATCAGCCCGCGCCGGTACTCGGCGGTGATGAACATCGCGGCCACCACGATCAGCGGGATCAGCCCGAAGAACGTCCCGTCCAGCGCCCGCTGGAGGGATAGACCATTTCCGCCGTACGCGTTCCCGGCGGCGGGGCTGATGTCGCCGAAGCTGGCCACGGTGATCGAGCCGGCGTTCTGGTGGAGAGTGCCGGGCACTGGCACGCCGGAATTCGGGCCGCCTACGTTGGTTCCCGTCCAGCCGGTAGCAGGCCAGGACAACCCGATGTTGCCGAAGACGCCTGTGGCGCGGGTGCAGAAGCTGGAGTCGTACGTACAGAAGCTGGAGTCGTACGACGAGCCGGCGGCGAAGAGCCCGGCTTGCACAGTGGGGGTCAGCCCCGGCAGGGTCGCGGCGCCGACCAGCGTCCAGTGCGAGCCGTCCGCGGAGTCGTACCCGGTGATCGTGCCGCCGGCGCGGACCAGCCGCAGCCAGCGCGGCGCGGACGCGGACACACTGCCGGTGAGGCCGGGCGTGTCGTTGACGTAGTCCCACTGCATCCGCACGCCGTTGGACCCGGTGACCATCATCGCCGCGTAAGCCGAGCCCTGCGAAGTGTTCTCCTTGATGATGATCCCGGCCTTGGACCACGGCTGCAGGCCGGGGCCGAACTTGGGCGTGCCGTTGCCGGTCTGGCCGACCTCGACCTGGCCGGTCAGCGACGTCACCTGCACGGTGATCGTGCCGTTCCCCGTCACTGGCTGGTGCGCGAAGTAGAACGCGTCCACGACCGGCACACCACCAGGTCCGGTCGGCTGTGCCGGAGCCGGACACGCAGACGGCCCGCCGGGCCCGACGCAGGACCTGCCGACGTCAGTGGCGACGAACACGAAGGCGGTGATCGCCGCGATCGTGCCGAGCGCCGCGATCACCCAGCCGCGCACGGTGCGGAACTTGGTCCACTCGGCGTGCACCAGGTGCCAGAAGCTTTCCCGCTCCGGGATCACAGGGGAGTAGCTCGGTGTCACGGCCCCTGTTGTCATGACGTCGCCTCCGCCCGGTACTCGACGCTGTCTCGGGTTAGTTCCATGTAGGCCTGCTCGAGGGTGACCCGGTGGGCAGTGACCTCGCTGAAGGGGATCGCGTGGCCGCTGAGGAGGGAGACCGTTGTTTCGGGAGTAAGTCCAGCAACGGTGAGCGTGCCGGGACCTGTGAGAGTGAGCTCGGCCCCAGCACCGGCGAGCACCGTCATCGCATCGGCCGGTGCGGTGGTGCGCAGCGTGATGCGGTTGCCGGAGGCGGCGCCGATGAGATCGGCGACGGTGGTGTCGGCGATTACCCGGCCGCGGCCGACGACGACCAGGTGGCCGGCGGTGTCCTCCAGTTCGCTCATCAGGTGGCTGGACACCAGGACCGCGCGGCCCTCCGCCGCCAGCGAGCGCAGGAAGCCTTTCATCCAGACGATGCCCTCGGGGTCCATGCCGTTGAACGGCTCGTCGAAGATCAGCACCGGCGGGTCACCGAGCAGCGCGGCGGCGATGCCGAGCCGCTGCCGCATGCCGAGGGAGTACCCGCCTGCCTTGCGCCGGGCGGCGGACTGCAGCCCGGCCAGCGTGATCACTTCATCGACCCGGCTGGCCTTGAGGCCCTGAGAGTGGGCGAGCCAGAGCAGGTGGTTGCGCGCGCTCCGGCTGGGCTGCAGGGCTCCGGCGTCCAGCAGCGACCCCGCGTGGGTCAGCGGGTTTTTCAGGGTCTGGTACGGGCGGCCGCCGATGGTGGCAGTGCCCGCCTCAGGGGCGTCCAGGCCGACGACGACGCGCATGGTGGTCGACTTGCCGGCGCCGTTCGGTCCGACAAAGCCGGTCACCCGGCCGGGATGGACCGCGAACGTCATCCCGTCCAACGCCTGTGTCGACCCGAACCACTTGCGCAGTCCGTCAATCTCGATACTCGCGTTCATGGCGACAAGATGCCGCAGCCCGGGGCCGCGCCGCGTCTTCCCGTAGGCCCATCTGCACGGTGCCGCATCAGCCCGCAGGCATACGCCTGCGGACGGACGACCCGGCACGACCCGGCGGTTACGATCGCGGTGAGGATGACCCGACGGGCTGGAGGCGCCCATGAACTTGTGGGGATTGCCGGTGCTTGGCTGCGCCCTGCTGGTTTCCGCTCTCCTGCTGCGCCGTTGGCCGCTCGCGGCGCTGGCGGTGCTCATTAGCGGATCGGTGGCCTTCATGGTGCTGCAGCCGGGGCCGAGCTTCGCGCTGGTCGTGGTCGTCGTCGCAGCGGGCCTTGAGATCTGCTACATCGCGGCGACCCGCAGCGGCAGAGTGTCGGTAACTGGTGCCGCGATGGCCGGCGCAGGCCTGCTGATCCCGATGCTTGAAGTGCCCTCTCTGGGCTCGCTGCGAGGCGGCACCGTGGGGTCGGGGGGACCCCCCACTGTCACGATCGCCGTAGCCCTTGTCACGGTCATTGCCTGGCTCATCGGACATTCGATCCGGCAGGGGCAGGCCAGGACGGAGCTGGTGCGGGTCCAGGCGGCCGCGCAGGCCGCGATGGAGGAGCGGCTGCGGATCGCCCGCGAACTGCACGACATGGTGGCGCACAGCATCGGCATCATCGCGATCCAGGCAGGATCGGGCCGCAGCGTCTTCGACGCTCGTCCCGACGAGGCACGCGACGCCCTGGCGGCCATCGAGGGCACCAGCAGGGAGACGCTGTCCGGGCTGCGGCGGATGGTGACCGGGCTGCGGCGTGCCGAGCCAGAGCCCGGGTCTTGGCTGGCACCGCTGGGCCCGGCGCCCGGCCTGGCCGACATCGACCGGCTGGCCGCCACGGCCCTGGACGCGGGCGTGCGGGTCAAGGTTGACGTGGACTGGCGCGGCAGCCGGGAGCCGCTCCCGGCTGACATCGACCTGTCGGCGTTCCGCATCATCCAGGAGGCGGTCACCAACGTGGTCCGCCACGCCCGCACAGACCAGTGCCAGGTGTCGATCAGCCAGCAGGACGGGCAGCTGTCGATCGAGGTCACCGACAGCGGGTGCGGCGCCAGCGCGGCCGGGACCGGCTACGGGATCACTGGCATGCGCGAGCGCGCCGCGCTGCTCGGCGGCGACTTGTCCGCAGGCCCGCGCCCCGGCGGCGGCTTCGGCGTCGCAGCACGGCTGCCGGTCCCCTCGCCGGCCCGATGACCATCCGGGTCATCCTGGCCGACGACCAGCCGCTGGTCCGGGCCGGGCTGCGCAGGATGATCGACCAGGCACCCGGCATCGAAGTGGCCGGCGAGGCCGGAACCGGGGTCGAGGCGGTCCAGCTGGTCAGGGACACCGGCCCCGACGTGGTCGTGATGGACATCCGCATGCCGGGCATGGACGGCATCGAGGCAACCCAGCTGATCACCGCCCGCGACACCCGCGCTCGCGTGCTCGTGCTCACCACATTCGACGACGACGACTACGTCTACGGCGCGCTGCGGGCGGGGGCGAGCGGGTTCCTGGTCAAGGACATGGCGCTGGAGGACATCCTGGCCGCGATCCGCATCGTCGCGGGCGGCGACGCCATCATCGCGCCGGGCGTCACCCGGCGCCTGATCGCGCAGTTCGCCAGCCCGTCCCGTCCAGACCCCAAGCCCCGGGAGCTCACCGGGATCACCGACCGCGAGCGTGAGGTGCTCAGCCTGGTCGGCCTAGGCATGTCCAACGCCGAGATCGCCGCCGACCTGTACATCACCGTCGGCACGGCTAAGACACACGTGGCCCGGCTGCTGACCAAGCTGGACGCCCGGGACCGCGTCCAGCTTGTCATCACGGCCTACGAGGCCGGCCTGGTGCAGGCGCCACGCTGACGCAACGCACTCCGCCGGCCATGACGGTAAGCCGCGGACAATCGCTAGGGTCAGCACCAACTCAGCGCGCGGTCGGGAGCTGCCGGGAACTACCGCACGTCAAGCCCGGTGACGGCCCTACCGATGATCATGCGCTGGATCTCCGACGTGCCCTCGAAAATGGTGAAACTCGTGGAGGTACGGGCAGTCTCCGCAGGTAGATGGCCTGCTGCACGGGCGCTTGTCAGCACCAACTCAGCACCACGTTTGTGGCGCGCTCGTGCGACCTTGCTGCGCCGGACCTGACTGATCTGCCTGTAGCCGCACGGAGGTGCCTCCGGCCCGCTTCCCCGATGCCCGGCAGCTGGTGACGGCCGCTAATCCAGGCGCTTTTTGGCGGCCTCGCGCCACGGCTCCACGTGTGCCTGCACGGCAATGGCGAGCGCGTGCTTGTAGTGGGCTTGCGCGCCGGGGATGGCGCGGTGCCACCGCTCGCGCGTCGGCGGCGCGGCCGGCGGCGGCGAGCCCGAGCACGTATAGCTCTGGGAACAGGGCGGGCATGCGCGGGTCACCGTCCAGCTCGCTTGTGATCTCCGCCATCCGGTCCTGCATGATCAGCAGGGATGACCGGCTCAGGATCGCCAGTCCGGCCCCGTGCTGCCCGAGTCTGCCCAGCTGCGCCGCCGCCTGCTGGTAGAGCTCTGCGGCGGCGGCTGAGTCGCCGTCCAGCGCGGCCCGTGTCGCGCGGTAGATGCTGACGGCGGCGGCGACTGTCGGGAGATCGTAGCGGGCAGCGATGCGCGCGGCCTGGCCGGCGTGCTGGTCCGCCGCAGCGAAGTCGGCGCCGCCGCAACTGGCCGCCATGAGCATCACGTGGGCGAGCGCCTCGGCGGTTACCGGCTTGCCGGGTAGCGCGAGCAGTTCCGCACCAATACGCAGCCGCCCACCCAGCCCGTCGTGCCAGAAGCTCAAGTTCTGGACCCAGCGGGCGCTGAAGGCCATGGTCAGCAGGACCGGGTCACCAAGTCGCTTCGCCATCGCCACCGACTCGGCGGAGGCCTGGTAGGCGTGCTCGGCGTCGTCATCAGCGAGTTCGAAGGCCAGCGTGGTGAGTAGGCGGCAACGCAGCGCCTGGTCGCCGGGCGGCAGCCAGGCCAGTGTCTGCTCGACCGTGCCGACCAGCTAGTGGTCGGTTTCGCCGTGTTCGCGGAAGAAATAGGCCCTAGGCACGTCGAACGCGGTAATAACGCGGGCGAGCAGGACCAGTTCGTTCAGCGGCAACGCTGCGCGGATCGCATCCTGACGGCATGAGCGGGCGCGGGGCAACATCCCGGCATGGGAGAGCGCGCGCCGACCATACCCAGTACCAGCTCCAGCCGGTCCTGGGCCGGCGTGTTGCCGGCCTGGTCGAGGCAGGCAATTGCTTGCTCCCAGAGCCGGGCGGCCTCGTGGTAGGCGAAGCGCTGCTCGGCCTGTACAGCGGCCAGCCGGCAGTACCGGGCCGCGTTGATCGGGTCGGTGCCCGCCTCGGCGAGGTGGTAGGCCAGGGCGGCCACCTGGCCGGGGCTGTGCCATTCGATCGCTTCTGCGGCCCGGGCGTGCAGCCGGGAGCGGCGCAGCCGGGACAGGCCGTCGTAGAGGGTGTCGCGGACCAGGGCGTGGCAAACCGGATCCGGCCTGGTTCTGGCTCGGTCACCAGGCCGGTGAGCAGCCCGGCCTCGATGGCGTCCAGCATGACGTGCTCGTCGGTGCCGGCGACCTCACCGAGAACAGCGACTTCTATTTCGTGCCGAGGCTTGCCGCAGGATGGTCTGGGCGGTGGCCGGGAGCATGGTCGATCTGCGTCGGCATCGCGATCTCCGCCAGGTCGAGCGACCCGCGCGTTGCTGGGCAGCTCAGCTTACTCGCGAGTCTCCCGTTGGTTGCAGTGACAACGCTCATCGCGCTTGACCTGATCCACATCCACGCTCGGCGGTGCGGCGGTGCTGCTGATCCTCGATACAGTCGGCTGGCGGATGACGTCGGCGGCGTTCGACCGGGAGCGCCTCATCACCGGCACCCGCTGGCGAATTGCGATCACAGACGTCAGTATCCGCCTCTCGTTCCGCAGCCGTCCGCCGCGACGTCGTCGCCGCGACTTCGCAACCGACATCGAAGCGCTTACTCCCGGGCCGGTCAAGAAGCGACCGGCAGTAGGCGGTCCGCCGGCGCATCCCGAGCCGGGAGCGGTTGGCTCATTGCTCAGTGCTGGAGAGCAAGCTTCGCCAAGCCCTTGGATGGCTTTGTGCGGAATCTCAGTCTTGGCCCTTGGCCTGCCCTTGGATGACATCACTGCGGTGCGGCCGTCTGGGTCGGCCAACGTGGCCGCGATCGACGGCGCACGGCCGGTGCTGGCGGCCTGGGTGCTGGCGGCCTGCTCGCGGGCGAGGGGCTAAGCCAGTTGTCCGCAGCCGCTCCCCCGACACTCGCGCCTCCGAGAAGGACGCCCGTACGGTAGCCGTTAGGGGTCAGCACCAACTCAGCACGCGACTGGGAACTGACGGGAACCAACCAGGAATAACGGGCAAACGATCAGCCTCCGGAATCCGGAGTTCACGGCCTCGTTCACGCCCCGCTTAGCCTCATATCCTGCGGCTATTACCGCACGTCAAGCCCGGTGACGGCCCTTCCGATGATCATGCGCTGGATCTCGGACGTGCCCTCGAAGATCGTGAAGCCTGTGGAGGTGCGGGCAGTTTCCGCAGGTAGATGCGCTGCCGATTGGTCGCTTGTCAGTACGAGCTCAGCACGCATTGCAAATGGGCTGCTCGGCCAGTAGCGGCGCAATGATCGGCGACCTGATCGCTGCTCATCGGGACAGGCGCGCGATCTGCGCGGCGATTGGCCGGGTCGGCGGCGGCATGTCCGCGATCTGCATGCGAGCGCCTGCAGTGCCGAGTTGTAAATGCCGGAGAAGCTGGGGAAGGGCTGGATCGTGTCGGCCAGCACCTCCAGCGGGACGTGCGCACGGATGGCAAGCGTGGCCTGCTGCAGCGCCACCTGGCCACCCGCCGGCGCCACGCCACGCCTCTGGCAGCCGCGCATAACCGCCGGCCGCGGATGTCTCGGAGCTACCTGACCCCGTAGAGGTGCTCGAGCGCGAGCTGGTCGAGCCGCTCGAAGGCCATTCCGCGCTCCGCCAGCGTCGCGACATCGGGCACGTACCCGGCGACGTCGCGCCAGGTCTCCCCGAGCGCCAGGGTCGGGACGGCGAGCTGTTCCACGCGCGCGGCCAGCAGCGCCTGCTGCACCTCCGGGTCGGCCCGGAACGCGCGGACCTTCGCACGCAGGATCAGGTAGTTGCGCATGCACGCTGCCGCCGAATCCCACACGCCGCAGTCGTCTTCGGTGCGCGGCGGCTTGTAGTCGAAGTGCACAGGGCCGTCGTAGCCGCCAGCCTCGAGCGCGTCGACGATCCAGAAAGCGCCGCGGGCGTTGCCAGCCCCGAACCGCAGGTCCTGGTCGTACCGTGGGCCGTTCTGGCCGTTGAGGTCGATATGGAAGAGCTTGCCGTGCCAGAGCGCCTGGCTGATGGCATGCGCGTAATTGAGCCCGGCCATCTCCTCGTGGCCGACCTCGGGGTTGATGCCGACCAGCTCAGGGTGCTCCAGCTCGTTGATGAACGCGAGCGCGTGGCCCGCCGTCGGCAGCAAGATGTCGCCGCGCGGCTCGTTAGGCTTGGGCTCGATCGCGAACCGCAGCGAGTATCGGTGGTCGATGACGTACTGGGTCAGCACGTCGAACGCTTCCTTGTACCGCGCCAGCGCAGCTTGCACGTCCTTGCTGGCCCCCGACTCCGCGCCTTCCCGGCCACCCCAGCACACGTACACGCTGGCCCCCAGCTCGGCGGCAAGATCGAGGTTGCGCATCACCTTCGCCAGCGCGAACCGGCGGACCTCCCGGTCGTTGGCGGTGAAGGCACCCTCCTTGAAGATCGGGTGGCTGAACAGGTTGGTAGTGGCCGTCGTGACGACCAGGCCGGTGTCGGCCAGCGCCTGCCGGAACTCCGCTATCCGCTTGTCCTGGTCGGTGTCGCTGGCGTCGAAGTCGAAGACGTCGTTGTCGTGGAAATTGACCCCGTAAGCGCCCAGCTCGGCGAGCTTGCGGACGGCCCGGTCGGCCGGCATGGGCGCGCGCACCGCGGGACCGAACACGTCGACCCCCTGCCAGCCCACCGTCCAGATGCCGAACGAGAAACGGTCGGCGCGCGTCGGTGCGTACCGGTCTGCGGTCATGGTGATCGTTCCTTTCCCTCAGGGACTGGCAGGCCTCCGGCCCAGGACGACGTCGCCGTGCGCAACCCCGCGAAACGCTCCCGCACGCGTGGCTGTGGCTCGCCGGAATAGCGCCGTGCGGGCGGCCGCGGCCAGTCTGGCGGCCGCGCCGCGCCGGTCAGTACCCACGCGGCCTGCCGCGCGGCGCCGAGCGCGACGTACTCCCGCGGCTCTGGCACGTCGACGTCCGCCCCGAAGATGCCAGGCGCGAGCGCGCACACGGCTGCCGGCTCAGCAGGCCGTCGCCAGCCTGATGCAGCGCGTCCCACCATGCCCGCGGGTCAACCTCGGTGCCGGCCGGGTGCGGCGCACTGCCAGTACCGACGACCGTGCCGTCCGCAGCGTCGCACAGCACCACCTTGGTGGACTGCGTCGACGAATCTACCCCCGCAACCAGCATCATCGATCGAGCACCGAGACAGGGGTGGACAGCACCCGGCCGACCCCGACAGTGCGCTCAGGGCCGTGCAGCTCGAGCTCGCCGTGCAGCCTCAGGTCTGCCGATGACGATCCGATGGCGACCTCGATCACCCCGGCCTCCACCACGCGCTCGCCCGACAGCCCGCAGCACGCGGTGCGGTCAGCGTGCAGCCGGAAAACCACGCGCCGGGACCGGCCGGGCCGCAGCGTTACCCGCGCAAAGCCGGCCAGCTCGCGGACCGGTCGGACCACCTGAGCGACCGGGTCACGCAGATACAGCTGGACGACCTCGGTGCCGGTGCGCTCGCCGACATTGCGCACCGTGCAGGCGATGTCGGCGGCGCCGTCGGTCCCGATGCTGACCCGCCCGCTCCCGGTGTCTGCGTCGTCGGCCGGGCACAGGGACAGGTCGGTGAACTGGAACGTGGTGTACGACAGGCCGTGCCCGAACGGATACAGCGGCGTTGGGTCGGCCGAGCTGACCTCGCTACTGGTGCCGAGGACTGGCGCACGGTAGGCCAGCTGAGTAGAGCTCGCGAGCAGCGGCAGCTCGATGGGCAGTTTGCCGCTCGGCACCACCCGGCCTGCCAGCACGCCGGCGATCGCTCCGCCGCCTTCCTGACCGGGAAAGAACGTCTGTACCACCGCGGCGAGCCGTCCAGCGACTGGCCAGATCGCGTACGGCCGGCCGGTGATGAGGACCAGGACCACCGGCTTGCCGGTCGCCGCGAGCGCGTCGAGCAGCTCGCCCTGCACGCCCTGCAGCCGTAGATCGCTCGCGTCACAGCCCTCGCCCGAGCTGCCGCGGCCAAACAAACCCGCCTCGTCACCGAGAACCGCGATGACGGTGTCGGCCGCCGCCGCGCACTCGACCGCGGCCACGAACCCGGAGCGGTCGGTGCCGCGCACGTCGCAGCCCGCCGCGTGCTCGATCTGCGCTCGCGGCAGTTCCCGCGCCAGCGCTGCAAGCAGCGGCTCGACGGGCACGCCGACACCCGTTCCTGGGTGCGCATGCCCGACGTGCCGGGGGAAGGTGTAACAGCCGAAGTACGCCAGCGGGTCAGCGGCGAGCGGGCCGACGACGGCGAGCCGGCCGGCGTTGCGCAGCGGAAGGATCCCCGCGTCGTTGGCCAGCAATACGACGGATTCCTCGGCCAGCTGCCTGGCCAGCGCACGGTGCTCCGGCGGATCTAGGTCGATGTCCGCGACGGCCGGGTCCGTGCCGACGAGTCCGGCCTCGAGCGACCCCGTTCCCACCTCCATCTCAGCGTCGCCGACGCCGGCGCGATCCAGCAGCCCCAGCTCACACTTTTGCCGCAGTACCCGCACGACTGCGCGGTCGACGAGCTGCTCGGGCACATCACCGGCACTGACCGCAGCCGCCAGCGGCTCGCCGTAACAGCGCACCGTGGGCAGCTCGACGTCGATACCTGCCCGCAGCGCCAGCCCGGCCGCTTGCGCAGGCGAGCCAGCCACGCCGTGCAATATCTCCAGGAATGAGATGCCGTAATAGTCGGCCACCACGACGCCGTCGAAACCGAGCTCGTCCCGCAGCAGCCCGGTGAGCAGCTTGCGGTCGGCGGCTGGGGGCACGCCGTCGAGAGCGGCATAGGAGTGCATGACGGAGCGGGCGCCCCCCTCACGGATCGCCATCTCAAACGGCGGCAGGAACACGTCAGCCAATTCGCGGCGCCCGATGCTGACCGGTGCCATGTTCCGCCCGGCGGCAGATCCGGAGTAGCCTGCGAAGTGCTTGAGGGTGGCGATGATGCCCGCCGACTGCAGCCCGCGCACGTACGCCGTTCCGATCACGCCAACCAGGTACGGGTCGGCGCCGATGGTCTCCTCCACCCGGCCCCAGCGCGGATCACGGGCCACGTCGAGGACGGGCGCTAGGCCCTGGTGCACACCGACGGCGCGCATGCTGCTGCCGACCGCCGCAGCCATCTGGCGCACGAGCCCGGGGTCGAAGGTGGCGCCCCAAGCAAGCGGGGTGGGAAAGATCGTCGCCGTCCAGGTGGCGAAGCCGGTCAGGCACTCCTCGTGCGCGATCGCGGGAATGCCGAACCTGCTCTGGGCCACGATTTGTGCCTGAAGGTGGGCGAGGTCGGCGACGCCTTCGGCCGCATGCAGCGGACGGGTGCCGAACACTCGGGTCAGCTGTCCGAGCCCGCTGCGGATCAGGTCGGCGAACGGCGGAAGACCGGTGGTGAAGTCACCGTGCAGCGGCGCGACGCCGTTGCCGTCCGCCGGACCGCTTAGCCACACGCTCTGCAGCTGGGCGAGCTTCTCGGCGAGGGTCATCCGCGACATTAGGTCGGCTGCCCGCTCCAGAGCGGGCAGCGTCGGGTCACGCCAGGGTTCCGGGCTCTTTGCCGCCGATGTGGCCGACGCTAGGTCCTGGCTGACCGGCCTCACGCGCGGATCCTGGCGGTGGACTCCCGGACGATGAGCTCCGTCGCCAACTCGACCCGCTTGCTGCGCAGCGCGACGCCGTCGATCAGGTTGGCCAACATCTCCGCCGCCATCCGGCCCATGTCCGCCAGCGGTTGACGGATCGTCGTCAGCGGCGGGGACACCCACCGCACTGTCGGCAGGTCGTCGAATCCGACTACCGACAGGTCTTCAGGAATCCGCAGGCCGCGCTGCCGGGCCGCCTCATAGACCCCGAGCGCCTGCTGGTCGCTGCCGGCAAAGATCGCAGTCGGCGGCTCGGCCAGGTCCAGGAGCTCGCCGCCGCGCTGGAAGCCTCCCTCGTGGTGGAAGTCGCCGTTGCGGACCATGGTTTCGTCAAAGCTCCCGCCGGCCCGTTCGAGCGCAGACCGGTAGCCGTCGACGCGAGCTCGACTGCAAAGGTAGTCGGCCGGCCCGGTGATGGTGGCGATCCGATGATGCCCGAGGCTGAGCAGGTGGTCGGTGGCGGCGAGGCCGCCCGCCCAGTTGGTGGCTCCGACACTCGGCACGTCCGGGTCCGGCATGTTGGCGGGATCGACGACCACCAGCGGAATGGACTCCTCCCGGACCTGGTGAAGCTCCGGCATCGTGAGCTCGGAGGTCACCAGGATCACGCCATCGGTGTCGTGGCTCGCGAGCGCGCTTGTCCAGCTTGCCGGGCGCGCGCTGCCGTGGCGGATGGCGGAGACCGCGACGCCCATGGAGTGCGCGGAGCACCAGTCCTCGATGCCACGGAGGATCTCGACTGCCCACGGGCTGTCAAGACCGTTGAAGATCACGTCGACGAGGCCCGCGCGGCGGCCCCGGCGGCCGCCGGGTCGCTGGTACCTCAACTCGTCGAGCAAGCGCTCGACGCGGGCACGGGTGCCCGCCGCGACGTCCGGCCGCCCGTTGACAACCTTGGAGACTGTCGGCAGTGACACGCCGGCCTCGGCGGCGATGGCCGCCAGCGTCGGCTTGCGCCGCTGGGCAACGTCGCGTCCGTCCGCGCTGCTAACCGGCTCAGTCGGCACGGCACCATCAGCCCCTCTCGACGCTCAGCCTGCGGCGCTTCCATCCTGGCCCTCCCTCTGGCGGCGGCTTGTCACCGGCCGCGCAGACTGTGCCGGCGTGTCGCCGCCATGAGTAGACCACTAGCGTTCGAAAACTAATCGACCGATTTATCGTAGCGCAGTTCCAGGCTCTCGTTGGCCGCTTAGTGACCCAAATGATGCCGATGTGGGCAGGAGTTACCTGCGGATGACAACGCAGCGCGGACGGACCCGCAGAGCGCCCGCGACAACGCCGAAATGACTGGCCGACCGCAGCTGGTGCGTTCGGTGCGGCGGCTTAGCCGAAATATTCCTGAAAATCTTCCCGGCTCTTTCGAGGCTGTGCACCCTATCGGCACGTTCTTTGGTGACAATCGCCGTGCAGTGGTCGGCGCCGGTAGCGGCGCCCCCCCCGCGGGCGCCGCTGAGGGCCTACGGCAGCCCCGCCGCCCACGTGGACCTCGCCGCCCTCCTCGACGACGTCGAACGACTCCGCACGGGCGCCGACACCCGCCACGCGTTGCCCGGCTCCCGCTCCCAGCCGGCGACCCGCTCTGACCCTTTGATCACGACGTGCTCGCCTCGCGGCCTGGTAGGTGATGCGCCGCAACCTCTGAAGTTGCGGGGCGGCGGCCCCGGTCTTACCCCGCCGCTCTGGACAGGCACCGGGTTACGTTTCATTACGGTGCGCCCCGCCGAGCCTGGCCGTACCTCTGCTCCGTCCACTCCGTCGTGTTTCGTCTGCCGTCAGCTCAGCGCGGCCGCCGTCCACGAGACAGGCGGTAGCTCGATTGTGAGCACGCCGTCGGCGAGGGCCGCACCCGCGTTGGCAGCTGGCTTGACGCGCTCCTGGTCGGCGAGTGTGTTCTTCGCATAGACGTCAGCGGCGGCCAGCGTGACCGCCTCGGTGATCCGGGTGGAGCCGAGGCTGCGCACGTCAATCGTGACCCGCGCCGTCTCCGTGAGGTCGCGGTTGACTAGGAACAAGGCGGCCCGGACGCCGTCGACGGTCGCGACCGCGTCGATGACGGGTGCCTCACCGTGGCGCGCAGTCTCGCACGTCGGCGCCTCGATCACGGGGCGGATCACCTCGCCGGACGCGAGCCTGCTTGTGATCGAGAACGGGAAGAAGGTGGTCTGCCGCCAGGCCGGCCCTCCTGGCTCTGTCATGATCGGCGCGATCACATTGACCAACTGGGCGAGCGAAGCCGAGGTGACGCGGTCGCTGTGCCGGAGGAGCGTCATCAGCAGATTACCGACGACGACGGCATCCGCGACCGTATAGACGTGCTCAAGCAGGCGCGGCGCGTAGGACCACTCGTCCCGGTCCTCGGCGGCCTCCTGGTGTTCCTTGAGGTACCAAACGTTCCACTCATCGAAGGAGAGCTGCATCTTCTTCTTCGAGCGCTTCTTGTTCCCGACATGGTCCGCCGTTGCGACAACGGTGTCGATGAAGTAGTCCATGTCGAGCGACGAGGCGAGGAAGGAGTTGAGATCACCGTCGAGCTCCTGGTAGTACGCGTGGCACGACACGTAGTCGACGTGCTCGTAACTGTGCTCAAGTACCGTGCGCTCCCAGTCGCCGAAGGTTGGCAGGGACGAGCCGGAGGAGCCGCAGACGACCAGCTCGAGGTTCCTGTCGGCCATCCTCATGGCGGCGGCGGTGCGGGCGGCGAGCTTCCCGTAGTCGTCGGCAGTCATGAAGCCTTGCTGCCATGAGCCGTCCATCTCATTGCCGAGGCACCACATGCGCACATTGTGCGGCTCCGGTGTGCCGTTCGCGATGCGCAGAGCCGACAGCGCGGTGCCGGAGGGGTGGTTGGCGTACTCGAGCAGGTCGAGGGCGGGCAGTAGACCGCGGGTGCCGAGGTTCACGGCAAGCATCGGCTCAGAGTCGGTTAGTTTCAGCCACCTGGCGAACTCGTCGAGGCCAAACTGGTTCGACTCGAGCGAGTGCCAGGCGAGGTTGCGGCGCACCGGGCGCTTGTCGCGCGGGCCGACCGAGTCCTCCCAACGGAAGCCCGAGACGAAGTTGCCGCCTGGGTAGCGGACAGGTCGTGCTGCCAAGTTCCCGGACGAGCGCGACGACGTCCATGCGGAAGCCGTCCTCGTTCGCGGTTGGGTGCCCAGGCTCATAGAGCCCGGTGTAGACGCACCGGCCAAGGTGCTCGACGAACGCCCCGAAGGTGCGGCGCCGCACGGGCGCGATGACGGCGCGCTTGTCGAGCTCAATGTGAGCGCGCGGCAACTCAATGGTCCTTTCCTACGGGCGCAGGCAGGTGCGGCGGGTCTCGTCGACGACCGTGCCGTGCGCCTAGCCCTTCACCGCACCGCTGAGGCCCCCAACGATGCGGCGCTGGAAGACGGCGAAGAGCAGCAACGCGGGCAGCATCGACAGTGAGGTGAACGCGAGGACCCTCGCCGTGTCCGTCGAGTACTGCGTGGCGAACGCCTGCACGCCGAGCGGCAGCGTGTAGTTCGACTGCGAATTCAAGACGTACAGCGGCAAGACGAAGTTGTTCCAGCTGCCGATGAAGGCGAGGATGCTGACGGTGATGACGCCGGGCAGCGACAGCGGGATAGCCATGCGGAACAGGAACCGAAGGCGGCCCGCGCCGTCGATGGACGCGGCCTCTTCGATCTCCCTCGGGATGGCGCGCAGGAAGGGCACCAGGATGATGACCGTCGTCGGCAGGGCGAATGCGATCTGCGGGATGGCGACGCCCATCAGGTTGTCGACCAGGCCGAGGTCCTTGACGACGAGGTAGAGCGGGGTGATCGCGATCACGAGCGGGAACATCAGGCCAGCGGCGAAGAGCGCGTACATCGCGCCCTTGAGCTTGAAATCGTACCGGGCGATCACGTAGCTCACCATGAGGCCAAGCAGCACGACGCCGATCGTGCTCACGGCCGCCACGATCGTCGAGTTGACGACTTCACCCCAGAAGATCGACGACTTCAGGACGTTGAGATAATTGCTGGCGACCCACGGGTGCGGCAGGCCGGCCGGGCTGGTCGTGATCTGCGAGTTGGTACGGAAGCCGCCAAGCACGATGTACAGGACGGGCGCGAGGCTGACCGCGATGAGCAGCAGGGCGATGAGGTAAACCCCCGGATTCCCCCACTTCTGCGGCCTGTCCTTGCGCTTAGCGGACCGGGTCCGCAGGAACTGTGCGGAGGTCAGCGCGCCCATCAGTTAACTCCGTGGGTGACGGCGCCCCGCATGTCGCGGCGCAGGACGAAGCGCTGATAGAGCAGCGCGACGATGAGCGTGATCAGGAACATGACCACGGCGATCGCACTGCCGTAGCCGTAGTTTCCGGCGTCGCGGCCGTCCGCGACCATGTATGTCGCCATGGTCGAGGTTCCGGCCGTGCCGGCGATGTACTGCCCCCAGATGATGTAGACGAGGTCGAACAGCTGCAGCGCGCCGATGATCGACAGGAACGCCCAGATCCGGATGGTCGGGCCGAGCAGCGGCACGATGATGCGGCGCTGGATCTGCCAGTAGGAGGCGCCGTCGATTCGGGCGGCCTCGGTGAGCTCGTCGGGGATCGACTGGAGGCCGGCGAGCATCAGGATGACGGCAAAGCCGATGTACTTCCACGTGAGGATGCCCATGAGGGTCCAGATCGCCAGGTTCGGGTCGGCGAGCCAGTCGGCAGCGAAGGAGCCGAGACCGATGTGGTGGAGCAGATCGTTGACAGCGCCGGTGGTCTGGAGCATTAGGCTCCAGCCGGTGCCGACGATGACCTCGGAGATGACGAAGGGGACGAAGATCAGGACGCGGATGAGTGAGCGCCCGCGGATCTTCTGGTTCAGGAGCAGTGCGAGGAGGATGGCCAGGGGCCCCTGGATGACGAGGGACAGCACGACGATCATGCCGTTGTGCAGCAGCACCTGATGGAAGGCGGGGTCGGTGAGGATCAGCTTGTAGTTACCCAAGCCGAACCAGTCCGTGGGCGCGCCGTAGCCTTGCCACTTGTAGAAGCCGTAGTACGCGGCGAGCGCGACCGGGAAGATCACGAGCGCCACGAACACGACAATCGCGGGGCCGGTGAGGAGAGCGATTTCAAGCCGCAGGCGCCCTCTGCCACGGCGCCTGCGCGTACGCGGCGTCGGAGACGCGGCGGACGCCGCGTCCCCGACTTGTAGTGCGCCCCGGCTAATGCGGCTGACGCCCGCGATGCCCCGGGTGTCGCTCATTGTTACCGGTCAACCCTGAGCGGCTGCTGCGGCGGTGGCGCTGACGATGTCGCCAGCCGTGCCCTTGCCCGCGAGCAAGTTCACTACAGCGGTGTTCATCGCGTTACCGACATTCTCGCCGAACTGCGTGTCGAGGAACTCCATCGTGTAGGCAGCCTGGTTCAGGGCTTGCAGCGCAGAAATGTTGTACGACTGGGTCACGACCGACTGCGCGGCCTTGTTGACGGGGATGGTGACGAATGCCTGAGAGTAGGCCTTCTGCTGCTGCATCGTAAGCAGGAACTCAAGGAAGCCGAAGGCCTCCTTCGGGGCGTGCGTGGACAGCGAATAGCCGTCGACGCCGCCCATCATCGCGCTCGGGGCGCCCTGGCCACCGGGAACCGCCGGGAAGGGGAACCAGCCGAGGTCAGGCAGCGGCTTCTGGTTCGGGGTGAGCGAGGCGATCACGCCCGGGTCCCAGGCGCCCATGAGCTCCATGCCAGCCTTGTGGTTGGCAACCAGGCCGGCCGAGGAGCCTGCGCCCTGCTGCGCGGGGGTAGTAAGGAACCCGTTCTGGAACGGGTTCACCTTCAGGAACGACGTCAGGTCGCTACCGGCCCGCGTCCAGCACGGGTCAGTGAACTTGAGGCTCGACGCGGCCTGGTTCATAGCCGCCTGGCTGCACTCGCGGAGGGCGAAGTTGTAGTACCAGTGGGCGGCAGGCCACGCGTCCTTGGCCCCGACCGCGATCGGTGCGACGCCTACGGCCTTCAGCTTGGCGACATCGGCCTCGAGTTCGGGGATGGTGGTCGGCGTCGAGGTGATGCCTGCCCGCGCGAACAGGTCCTTGCTGTAGTAGATGCCTTCGGGCTGGAAGTCCACGGGTATGGCGTAGACCTTGCCATTCGCGGTATAAGGCGCGAGCGCGGCCGCGCCCACATTGGCCTTGTCCGCGGCGGTGAGGGTAAGTGGCTGAACCTCGTTCGCGTTGAGCATGGCCAGCATCTTGCCGCCGCCGCGTTGGAAGAAAATGTCCGGCGCGGAGTTTGAGTTCAGCGCGGTCTGCAGCTTGCCGTCGAGGTTCTCGTTCTGGATGTCCTGGATTTGGATCGTCACGTTCGAGTGAAGCTTGTGGTAAGTCTTCACAGCGTTCTGGAAGTACGTCAGGCCGGGACCGGGGGTGGCGTTTGTCCAGAAGCTCAGCGTGACCGAGCCGTTGGAGGACGAGCTGCTGCTGCCGCCTCCGGCGCAGGCGGACGCGGCAAGAGCGACGCCAACGCCGAGCGCGGCGATCGCCGCAACGCGGGTTCTCTTGTTCTTAGTGGAAACTCCTGCTGCCGCGCCAGCCGTCGGCCAGGGACGGCGGGCGAAACCTGTGTGACCCATGTGCCCTCCTGATAAATTTCGGATCTCTCTTGGGTACACGTTAAGAAACCTTTTGGAAACTTTTCGAAAGACGCCTGACATCCTAGGCAGGGCGTGCCGAGCCGGTCAACTCCCGAAAGTCCGGGTTATGGTTACAAATAGGCTACGTCGTCGGACCTGTGCAGGAGTCACCGCGTCCGCTGTCGCCCGCCTGGCTGAGGTCGGGCTGACCGCTACTGCACGCCGACCTTGGCGGTAGCCGTAGACGTTATCGGAAAAGTGATCTCGCCACGCCACGCTGACAGCCCCAGCCCCCCGCCGCGCGGCAGTAACCAGCCTCACCCGGCGACCATCGCCACCCGCCCGTTCTGTCCCGCGTCACCCAGTCCGGCCTGGTAGACCCGGTCTTCGCTGCCGCTGACGGATCGCCCGCGACGCGGATCAGCCGACGAATCACCGTTCGAAATGTTTCATCGGGCTCACCGGTCACGTGTGTGGCGGTGAGTCCGCAGGACCCCAGGGCGCTGCGAAAACGAGGGCCGCAACCTGGCCGACACCAAAGCGCCAACCCACCGCGGCGAGACGTGCGGGCCGAAGTTGCGCTATCGCCCTGCTGACGGTACGAACGGCCAGCTGCCCGAGTCGCTGCGGTGACCGGCGTCCAGCGAGAGTTAGCGCGGATTTTCTGCGTAGCTCGTTAGGCGCAACCGCTGCTCTGCCGCCCCTGTGGCGTGTGCTAGGAGCTGGCGGCCAGTGGGCTCCCTCAGCGGCCGTGAGGAATGCCCGCTGCGCCAGGGTTCCGGGCTGCCGCGAGCCGGCAGGGTGACTGGCCGGGACGGCGCCGTTCCGTTAGTGCCCGCGCCGCCCGGTCACCGCCGGGCGGCTCCCACGCGAGTGCCGGTACCGGCACAGCGCCATGCGACAACACGAGGCATTCCGCGTAGCGCAGCGCGGCCAGGCTGCCGGGCGAGCCGCTACAGCCGGCAACCACCCTAAGTTCACGCCCGGCAGCCAGGTTGCCATTGCCGCTTCTGCCGCCTTGTGTCACGGCCGCTGCAAGCTGCGCTGCTGCCAGGACGCTGAGCCCGGCAACGACCTTGCCATCTGGTAGGCCGTGGCCGCAGATAATGAGGCCGGCGGTAAACGCGCGTACCTGCTGTCCGTTCCGTTAACTGCCGCAAGCAGGAATAGCAAAGCCGGCTTCAGCTTGCCCAGCCGCCCCACGGCAGACACCCTCACGCCGATAAGAGCTCGGCATGCTCGCTGCCATGGTCTTCTTGGCGGGGTGGGCGTGTCCTACCGACTGTGTAAGTGACGTGGCCTGACGATGAGCCGCAGGAATGCGGCTCGCGGAAGGACACGCGATGACCGACACTGCGATGGTGCCCCGCAACACCGGTGACCGGCCGGCTGGCCCGGCGCCGCTGATCGATGAGCAGCTGGCTGACCAGCTAACGAGACAGGGGAACGAGGATGATCCCAGAAGGCATCGGGACCTGGCCGCAGCGCCGCCGCGTCAAGTCGGGCGCCCATCCCGCCGTCGTGTTCCGGGGCCGGACCACGAGCTACGCCGAACTCGCGGACCGCGTCGACCGGCTCGCCACGGGCCTGCAGCAACGGGGAATCAGCTTCGGTGACCGGGTGGCCTACCTGGGCAACAACCACCCCTCCCTGGTCGAGACCCTGTTCGCCACGACCATGATCGGGGCTATCTTCGTGCCGCTCAACACCCGGCTGGCAGCCGCGGAACTGGCGCACCAGCTTGCGGACTGCAACGCGACGGCGCTGGTCTTCAGCTCCTCGCTCGCCAGGCTGGCCAGCGAGGCGTTCACGGGCCGGACCCGTATCGCCGTCAGCGCTCCGGGCGCCGGCCAGCCACCTGCCAACGACGCGGCCGACTACGAAACGCTTGCCGAGCGGAGCCATCCCTCTGCCCTCACCGTTCCTGCGGTGACCCTCGACGATCCGGCGCTCATCATCTACACCTCCGGTACCACCGGAGCCGCCAAGGGGGCAGTGCTGACGCATGGCAACCTGACCTGGAACACTCTCAACGTCGTTGCCGACTACGACCTGGTCGGCACAGACCGCGCTCTCATACTCTCCCCCCTGTTCCATGTGGCCTCGCTCGGCATGGGCTGCCTGCCAGTCATCTTGAAGGGTGCCACCCTGCTGCTGGACGAAGGGTTCGTCGCCGCCCGGGCGCTGCGCGCCATCGAGTGCCTACGCGCAACGACGGTGAGCGGCGTCCCGACCACTTTCCAGCTGATCCTCGACGCCCCCGAGTGGGCGGCGACCGACATTTCGTCATTGCGGCTGCTGACCTGCGGCGGCTCCCCGGTGCCCGAGCGCGTGAGACTGGCCTACCAGGAGCGCGGCCTGGCGTTCTCATGCGGATACGGCATGACCGAGACGAGCCCGGGCGTCACGATGCTGCCAGCGTGGCACGCGGCCGGGCATCTCGATTCGGCCGGACTGCCGCATTTCTTTACCGAATACCGTGTGCGCAGCCTGCACAGCAACTCCCTGGCCGACCCCGGAGAAGGGGGCGAGATCGAGGTGCGAGGCCCCAACGTCTTCTCGGGGTACTGGAAGAACGCGGAGGCCACGCGGGCCGCCTTCACGCCGGACGGCTGGCTGCGGACTGGCGACGTCGGCGTGGCCGACGCCGACGGGTTCCTCAGGATCGTCGACAGGGTCAAGGACATGATCATCTCCGGCGGAGAAAACGTGTATGCGGCCGAGGTCGAACTGGCAATCCTTGAGACCGACGAGATTACCGGAGTGGCGGTCATCGGCCTGCCCGACGCCAGATGGGGCGAAGTTCCGCACGCCGTCGTGACGCTGGCAGACGGAGCCACCCTGGACGTCGAACGGCTTGTTGCTGACCTCAGCCGCAGGCTGGCGCGCTACAAGGTCCCGCGCACGGTGAAAGTCGTGGACCAACTGCCCCGGACAGCAACCGGCAAAGTACAGAAGAACGTCCTGCGCCAGCGGCTTCACGACTTGTGACCACGGTGCGGACCCCAACTCAGCACGCTATCGGGAACTGACGGGAACCAACCAGGAATAACGGGCAAACGGCCGACCGCCAGAAACCGGAGTTCACGGGCCCTTTAAGATCCGCACCAGCGCCATGACCTGCGGTTATTAGCGCACGTCAAGCCCGGTGACGGCCCGTCCGATGATCATGCGCTGGATCTCCGACGTGCCCTCGAAGATCGTGAAGATCTTCGCGTCCCGGTGCCAGCGCTCGACCGGGAAGTCGCGGGTATAGCCGTTGCCGCCCAGGATCTGGATCGCCTGCTCGGTGACCCTGACCGCGGTCTCCCCCGCCACCAGCTTGGAGATGGAGCCCTCGGCGTGCTCGAACGGCAGCCCGTGCCGGGCCATCCAGGCCGCCCGCCAGGTCAGCAGCCGGGCCGCGTCGACCGCGGCCTGCATGTCCGCGAGCATGTAGGCGACGCCCTGGTTCTGGCCGATCGGCTTGCCGAACTGGACCCGCTGGGTGGCGTACTCGGTCGCGAACTCGAGCGCCGCACGCGCCACGCCGACGGCCATGGCGGCCACGCTCGGCCGGGACCGCTCGAAGGTCTTCATCGCGGCCTGCTCGCCGCTGCTGCCGCCGGCCGCGATCCTGGCCAGCCGCGCGTCCAGCCGCTCCTTGCCGCCTACCAGGCACCGGCCGGGCACGCGGACGTCGTCCAGCACGACCTCGGCCGTGTGCGACGCGCGGATACCGTGCTTGCGGAACTTCTGGCCCTGCGACAAGCCCCGCAGTGCCGGGCGGCACGATGAAGCTAGCCTGGCCGCGGCTGCCGAGCGCCGGGTCGACCGAAGCCACCACCACGTGCACGTTGGCGATCCCGCCGTTGGTCGCCCAGGTCTTGGTGCCGTTCAGCACCCACTCGTCCTTGGCCTGGTCGTAGACCGCCCTGGTCCGGATCGCAGCGACGTCACTGCCAGCGTCGGGCTCTGAGGAGCAGAACGCGCCGAGCTTGACGTCGCCAGGACTGCCGAACATCTGCGGCAGCCATTCCCCGATCTGCTCGTTGGTTCCGTTGCTGGCGACGGCCACCGCGGCCAGGCCCGAGCCGGCGAGGGCCAGGCCGATGCCCGCGTCGCCCCAGAACAGCTCCTCGAAAGCCACCACCATGCCGAGGCCGCTCGGGTCCATCCACTGGGCTCCGAAGAAGTCCAGCGAGTACAGGCCCGACCTTGGCCGCTTCCTCGATGATCGGCCACGGCGTTTCTTCGCGCTCATCCCACTCGGCAGCCGCGGGCCTGATCACGTCGGTGGCGAATCCGTGCACCCACTCCTTCGTCTGCCGGACGTCATCGGAGAGCGCAAGGGAGAACCCGCCGGCTGGCTGCGCTGGACTGCTCATCTCGCTCCTCGAACTGACACCCGCTGGTCTCGGACTGGCACGCTTTCCCACGGACTGGCACCGCTGGCCACGGGACTGTCACCGGCCCGCCGGTCGACCGCAGCCGCACCGCCAGAAGGCTTAAGTTACCCAGTGGTAATCACACTTTATGCTGCCACGTTCAGGGTCGCCAGCCTCGCCTTCCGCTGCGAGCCACTGCACAGGCAAGGCCGCTGATTCAGGACGGGCCGGCCGGGGCGCCGGGGTCAGTCCCGGCAGGCCGCGACGCGCAGCACCTGAGGTCCGCGGAACGAGATGTTCGGATGGAAGCTGAGCTGCTGCCCTGGCACCACACTATGCAGTACCGAGGTCGCCTCCGGTAAGGCCCTAGCCGGCCGCGATCCGGCCCAGCACTTGCGCCAGCAAGTCCCGCTCCGTACCGGTCAGCCGGTCGAGCAAGGCCGCGCGGATCGTGCTGGCGTGCACGGGGATGGCGGCCTGCAGCTTCGACCGGCCGGCCACGGTGATCGCGACAATCACGCCGCGCCCATCGTCGGGCGCCGCGGCCCGCGTTATCCAGCCGCGCTCTGCCAGCCTGGCAACCGCCCGGCTCAGCGCCGACTGCGTCAGCGGGACCGTCGTCAGCAAGTCGGTGAGCCGCAGCCCGCCGTTCACCGGATCGGCCGGCTGGCCCAGCCGCAGCAAGATCTCGAACTCGTTGATCGCCAGCCCGCACTGCCGGGCCAGCGCACCGGCCAGCTGGCCTGATACCTGAGCGTGTGCTGCCGTCAGCGCCGTCCAGGCCCGTGCGCACGCGTCGTGATCGGCCTGCTCGGCGGCCAGCGCCCGGCTCACCACCAGGTCGTCCAGGTGCGCAGCGTGTCGGAGATGTTCTCTTCCTCGTAGTCCAGGTGCGCGAGCAACTCGGCAGCCAGGTCCGTCAGCGCGTCGATCAGCCGCTTCCTGGCCCCCTCGCTGTCCGGTCCGGCGCTTTCCTGTCCGGCACTGTTCCGACCGGCGCTGCTCTGACCGGCAACGTCCTGTCCGGTCAGCTCGATCGCGGCCGCCGAGACGTCATCGAGCAGGTCCGACACCCTCGCATGGTCGGCTTCCAGCTTGTCCACTACCGGGCCGAGCGAAGGGTTCGACAGCCTGAGCCGCGGGAACAGCATCGCGGACTCGGCGTGATGGTGTGAATGCACGAAGCTGCAGTACTGCAAGCAGTTGATCTTCAGCTGCCAGATCGGGCTGCCCACCTCGAGCGACGTGATGGCCGCGGCAGCGTCCTCCCCCGCCAGCCCCGCGCCGAGGTCAGCGGCGAGCTGCTCGATGATCTGCAGATCGCGGCGGATCAGCCGGTGCACCCACCGGAGTTCGCTGACGAGCGCGTCGCCCTGCGAACCGGTCACGCTGGCCGGCCCGCGCATCGCGCCGACCCAGCCGGCAAAGTAAATGCATGCGCATACATATGGTCAGCATATAACGGCTGCGGACCGCGGCCGCCAGTCAGGTCCGCAGCGGCCGGCCTGCCATGATGACGTGATCCGCCCCGCCGATCCGAGAGGAACCCGATCCGCATGGACCTCGCCAGCTACCAGCACCTCAAGCTCGAACGGCAAGCCCAACGGCGTGCTCGTGATCACGCTGAACCGCCCGGAGGTGCTGAACGCGGCGCACGAGGAAATGCACTCGGAACTCGCCGCCGTCTGGGCCGATGTCAGCAGCGACGAGCAAACCCGGGTCGCCGTGGTCACCGGCGCCGGCCGGGCCTTCTCGGCGGGCGGCGACCTCGCCATGGTGGAGCGGCAGATCGGCAACTATGACCTCGTGACCAGAATGCTCAAGGAAATGAGCGACCTGGTCTACAACATGACCAATTGCGATAAGCCGATCGTCTCGGCGATCAACGGCGTGGCGGTCGGCGCGGGCCTCGTCGTGGCATTGCTGGCCGACATCAGCATCTGCGCGGACGACGCCAAGCTAGGCGACGGGCACGTCCGGCTCGGCGTGGCCGCGGGCGATCACGCGGCTATCATCTGGCCACTGCTGTGCGGCCTGGCCAAGGCTAAGTACTACCTGCTCACCGGCGAGATGGTCACCGGCCAGGAGGCCGAGCGGATCGGCCTGGTATCCAAGTCGCTGCCCCGCGACGAGGTATTGCCCGAGGCGATGCGGGTAGCCCAGCATCTCGCCGCCGGGCCGCAGCTAGCTGTCCGGCTCAGCAAGCGCGCGCTGAACGGCTGGGTGCGCAACGCCGGGCCGATCTTCGACCAGTCCGCCGCCTACGAAATGCTCACGTTCATGGGCGAGGACATCAAGGAAGGCCTGGCCTCGCTCCGCGAGAAGCGCGCCCCGCAGTTCGGCTAACCCGCCCGCGGCGCAGCCGGGTCCCTGGCTGGCGTCGGCTAGCCTGTGTCCGCCGGCGACTGTCCGGCCCGCCGGGAAGGGAACGTGGTTGGCGATCCTCGTGCTGGTCCTGTGGCTCGCCACCGCCGTGGCCGGTCTGACCCTGCTGCGGGCCGGCGGCGCGGCGCGGCGTTCGGCAGCCGCGGCGGCCCGGCCAGAGCCGGCGACCGTCGCGCCGGTCAGGATCGGCGCGCCGCCGCTCACCGCGGAGGGCAAGCCGCCGCCGGGGCCGCACGTCAGGGTGCATACGCCGCCCGGCCAGCACCCGTTCCTGGAGTTCAGCCATCCGACACTGGCCATCAGCGGCGTCGCGTGCTGGGCGATGTTCACCTTCGTGCACTACCGGCCGCTCGCCTGGATCGCCTTTGCCATCTTGGTCGTCACGCTGCTGGCCGGGCTGAGCTGGCTTGGCCTGAACCGGCGCGCGACCCGTCAACGGGCCTCCGGCGCCTGGACGTTCCCGCGGCACCTGGTCCTGACGCACGGACTGGTGGCCGGCTGCTCCATCCTGCTCACCGTGCTGACCGCACTGACCGCGGCCGGCCGGGCCTGACCGGCTTGTCCTGACCGGCTCGTCCTGACCAGCCGGTCTGACTGGCCTGGCCCGATCAGCTTCGCCCTACCACCCTGTCGCGCCGTCGATCCGTTCCCTGATCAGGTCGGCCTGGCCGGTGTGCGCGGCATATTCGGCAATCAGGTGCGTCAGCGCCCAGCGCAGCGACATCTCGCCAGAGAGCGGGTTTACGAAGACGGCATCCAGCGGCAGGCCGGCCACCGCCCGCCGAGCGGTCTCCTGCTCGGTGACGAGGCGCTCCAGATCGCGCGGCGCGTGGGCTGGGTCGGCGTCGGTGAACGCGCCGTCCGGCCGGTCCGGCGCTGAGTAATAACTGGCAATGTCCTCGGCGCCCCAACGGCGCCTGAAGTACGTCCGCTCGACATCGGTCAGATGCCGGACTATGCCGAGCAGGGACAGATCCGACGGCGGCACCGAGCGCTGCGCCAACTGCGCTCCGGTCAGGCCCGCACACCGCAGCAGCAGGCTGGCGCGGTAGCGGTCAAGGAAACCATCGAGCATGGCTCGCTCCGGGCCGGTGAACGGCTCGTCCGGCCGGACGACATCGGGCGCAGTCCAGGTCATAATCGCCATCGTGGCCTGGCTGGGCGGCTGGCCGCGACCCGATTACCCGGCGGCGTGCCGGTCAAGGAACTCGAACACGTCAGCTTCGTCAACGCCGGGAAAGCTGCCAGCCGGCAGCGCCAGCAGCACGTGTGAGTGGGCTCGCGCGGACGGCCAGGCCATGCCCTCCCACCGGGCGGCCAGCGCGGCCGGCGGCCGCTGGCAGCAGGCCGCGTCCGGGCAGGTCGAAGTCGTGCGGATCGTGGTCTCCCGGCCGCGGAACCAGCGGCTGTCCTCGTACGGAGCGCCGAGCGTGATAGCGAAACCACGTTCCCTGCCTGAATCGATGAACGCGGTGCACCAGTACGTGCCGGACGGCGTATCGGAGTACTGGAAATAGGGGCTGAACCTGTCCGACGCGGTGAAGACCTGCCGGCCTGACCAGTGCCTGCACATCCGCTGGCCCTCGATCGCGCCCGTCGGGTCGGCCGGGAAAATCACGCCGTCGTTCTCGTAGGCCTTGTAGATGATGCCGCCCTCGTCGTTCTTCACGAAGTGGCAAGGGATGCCGAGGTGGTGGGTGGCCAGATTGGTGAACCGGTGGGCGGCCATCTCGTAGGAAACGGAGAAAACGTCGCGCAGGTCCTCGACCGACAAGTCGCGGGCATCCCTCGCCTCGCGCAGGAACCTGGCCGCGGCCCGCTCGGGCACCAGCACGGCCGCGGCGAAGTAGTTAGCCTCGACCCGCTGGCGGAGGAAGTCCCCGAAGTCGGCGGGCATCGAATGGCCGAGCACGAAATGCCCGAGAGTCTGCAGCAGGACCGCGCGCGGCGTGTGCATGCCGAGCGATTCCTGCTTCAGGTAAATGCGCCGGTTGCGCAGGTCGGTCACCGACCTGGCAGAGCGGGGCAGGTCTTGCACGTAGCGGACCGCGAAGCCGTGGTGACTGACGACCGACAGCAGCATGCCCTGGGACAGCGCGCCGCCGGAGTAGCCGACCGGGGCGAGCGCATCGGCGGCCGCCTGTTCGATCTCGGCGAAGTAGTTGCCCCGCTCTGCCATCATCAGCCGCAGGTCGGCGTTGGCAGCGCGGGCCTCCTCCGGCGTAGCGGTCGGCTTGGCACGCTGCCTGCGAAGTTCCGCCGTGCAGCGCGAGCACGTGCTCGAGCACGTCGTTCGGCACCTTCGCCCCCACGCGCAGCGGTGGCAGCCCGAGTTCGGCGAGCAGCGGATCGCGCTGCGCCTCGGTTACCGCGACCTCGAGCTGAGCGCGGCGGCTCGGCGGCTGCTTGCGCATGAGCTCGTCCGCGGGCACCGACAATGCCGCGGCCAGCGCCTCGATCAGCGAGAGCTTGGGCTCACGGCGCCCGTTCTCCAGCAGCGACAGTGCCGACGGCGCGCGGCCGACCCGCTCCCCCAGTTCGGCCAGCGTCAGGCCGCGAGCGCGCCGGATATGTCGGAGTCGCTGACCGAACATGCCCAGATCGAGGCGGCCTTCCGGCAAAGATCGCGGTTCTTCCTCAGTGAATATTCTCACTTCTTCACTATATCTAAACTCTCACCGAGTTTCAGCGTTTAACAGTCTAGAAACGTGGCAGCTGGTCTGGGCACCCTGGTGTTATCACCCGGGGACGACTGACCAGGAGGATTACCGTGACCGACCGTCGCCTCGAGGGCGCTCTCAACGGCTCAGCCCCTATCCAACGGCCACCCCGTGGCCAGCAAAGTTGACAGCCAGGCAGCATCGTTGCACCGCGAGTGGGCGACAGATCCGCGCTGGTCTGGCATCGAGCGCACGTACAGCGCTGCTGACGTGGTGAAGCTGCGCGGCTCGGTACAGGAAGAGCAGACCCTCGCCCGGCTTGGTGCCGAGCGGCTGTGGTCGCTGCTGCAGGAGGACGGGTACGTCAACGCGCTCGGCGCGATGACCGGCAACCAGGCAGTGCAGCAAGTCAAGGCCGGGCTGAAGGCGATTTACCTGTCCGGCTGGCAAGTCGCCGCTGACGCGAACCTGGCCGGCCAGACCTACCCGGACCAGAGCCTGTATCCGGCCAACTCTGTGCCAGCTGTCGTCCGCCGGATCAACAACGCACTGCTGCGCGCCGATCAGATCACCTGGGCCGAGTCACAGAACGAGGGCGCGCCGCACTGGATGGCGCCGATCGTGGCGGACGCCGAGGCCGGATTCGGCGGCGCGCTGAACGCTTTTGAGCTGATGAAGTCCATGATTGCCGCGGGCGCTGCGGGCGTGCACTGGGAGGACCAGCTCGCGTCCGAGAAGAAGTGCGGTCACCTCGGCGGCAAGGTGCTGATCCCGACCGGTCAGCACATCAAGACGCTGAACGCGGCCCGGCTGGCCGCCGATGTCTGCGGCGTGCGATCACTGGTCGTGGCGCGCACCGACGCGCAGGCTGCCACGCTGATCACCAGCGACGTCGACGAGCGGGACCAGCGTTTCGTCACCGGCGAGCGGACCGCTGAGGGCTTCTACCGGGTGACGGGCGGCATCGAGCCGTGCATCGCCCGCGGCCTTGCCTTCGCACCGCACGCCGAGCTGCTGTGGATGGAGACCTCGACTCCTGACCTGGCCATCGCGCGCGAGTTCGCCGAGGCGATCAAGGATCGGTTCCCTGACCAGATGCTCGCCTACAACTGCTCGCCGTCGTTCAACTGGCGCGCGCACCTGGACACCGACACCATCGCCAAGTTCCAGCGCGAACTCGGCGCGATGGGATACAAGTTCCAGTTCATCACGCTGGCCGGGTTCCACGCGCTGAACGAGTCGATGTTCACGTTGTCGCACGGCTACGCGGAGCGCGGCATGTCCGCCTACGTGGAACTGCAGGACGCCGAGTTCGCCGCGGAGGCACACGGTTACTCCGCGACCCGGCACCAGCGTGAGGTCGGCACTGGCTACTTCGACCAGGTCACCCAGGCAATCAACCCGGACTCATCGACAACGGCGCTGTCCGGGTCCACCGAGGCCGCGCAGTTCGCGGCCGCCCACTAAGACCCGGAACCGGGCGGCCTCAGAACTCGGGGCACCCGGTACTTGAGGCACCGGTACAACCTCGTACGCCAGGAGGCCCGTTCGGCTGACGCCGAGCGGGCCTCCTGCGTACCGGCCAGACCTCATTGATCGAAATCTTCAGCGCATACGACTGACTTCCTCGATCGATAACAAGACCGGAGTTGGATTTCGGGCCGATCTGGCCTGAAATGGCTGTGGCCACCGGAAATTTTCTCAGAACAATGACCGCGGCGGGCAATCCGCGGTGCGGCACGTCCCGAAGTCCGGTCGTGCGAACGATCGCGACGCCGCCACTAGCTGCGCCGGCCATGCGACGGCGAGCGGCTCTGTCCGGTCATTGCGTACCGCCGTGCTCGGCCGGTCAGCAGGTCCACTCGTGCGCCGGCGACCTGCGCGTACTGCCCGAATACCGGCAGCTGGCCAGGATCACTGCGCGGTTTTCCCGGCACAGGCCTGTCGCAGCAAGTAATCAGAACCTGACGCTCTGTAGTCTCAACTCTGGCATGGTAGCGAGCCATGCCTGGTGCTCGGAATGGCAGGGGCTTATCGCCCCGGAAAGGATTGTTATGCCGATTCCAGAAAAAGCCGTGCAGCCTCAGCCGGGTGCTGAGTCTGATGGTGAGACGACCCGGCTGTCACGCCGGTCGGTGCTCCGCGGAGCGGCAGGGGCAGGCGCCGCCGGGCTGGCCATGACGGCATTCGCCGGGCCTGCGCTGGCCGCAGCCCGGCCCGCTCATCCCGCCGCTGGCCGCGCGGTCACTGATGCCGCGGCCAGGCACGACGATCACGTAACGGACGGCGAGGACGTCGTCGTGCACGTGCGGAACCTCCGCAGCGGCGAAATGGACGTGTACCGGGGCACTAGTCACGTGCGAGTCACGGACCGGGACCTCGCGGTACGGCTGGCGCGAGCCAGCAAATAGCAGCTGGCCAGCACCGACAAGACCGGACACACGGCGGCCTGGCCGATCTGACGGCCGGCCATCCGACCCCTAGCACGCCAGAAAGGGAACACCCGATGTCATCCCATCGCGAGGCCCCGGAGATCTCCAAGGACCCGGTCGCCGACAGTACCGACCTGTACGCGTTCGTCAGTCCCGACGACCCGAAGACCGTCACGCTGATAGCCAACTATGTGCCGCTGCAGCTGCCAGCAGGCGGCCCGAACTTCTTCGAGTTCGGCGAGGAAGTGCTCTATGAGATTCACATCGACACCGAAGGGCACGCCGAGCCGGACATCACTTACCAGTTCAGGTTCACGACCGAAGTAGAAAACCCGGACACGTTCCTGTACAACACAGGGCCGATCGCGTCACTGACAGACCCGAACTGGAACCGGCGGCAGGTGTACTCGGTCACCCGCGTCGACCGTACCGGCGTGCATGTCCTTGGCACCAAGCTGCCCTGCCCGCCGTGCAACATCGGGCCGCTCTCGACGCCGAACTACGCCGCCAAACTCGCGCAGCCGGCCGTGCAGTGGCTGTCGGACGGCAGCAAGGTGTTCGCAGGCCAGCGTGCCGAGGGCTTCTTCGTCGATCTCGGCTCGATTTTCGACCTGCTCAACCTGCGGCCGATCCA
Organism: uncultured Actinomycetota bacterium; assembly: GCA_963767215.1. Taxonomy (GTDB): domain Bacteria; phylum Actinomycetota; class Actinomycetes; order Streptosporangiales; family Streptosporangiaceae; genus JAJYUU01. The sequence continues at coordinate 186,993 of CAVYDE010000008.1, read as the reverse complement.
AGAACTCAATGTCTTCGCCGCGAAGCTCGGTCTGAAGTCCGCCCAGGGCGTGAACGCTACGAAGTTCCTGAACGTCCACTCGATCGCCTTGCAGGTGCCGATCAGCAAGATCACCGCGTACGGCCGGCCCGTCATCGGCGTCTGGACGACCGCGAGCAGGCGACGGGTCAGGATCCACGACCATTCCGGCGGAGATCCCATGTTCAGCGGCCCGCACACGCAGGTGTCACGGCTCGGCAATCCGCTGATCAACGAGGTCGTCATCCCGATGGGCAAGAAGGATTACTGGAACAAGCAGCATCCTGCCCACGACAAGCAGTTCGCCCAGAGCTACGCCCACCCCGAACTGGCCGGGCTGATCGCGAACATCTACGCGCCGAACTTCCCTAACTTGCTCGGCGCGGTGAACGGCAACGTGGTCAGGGCAGACCTGGAGGCCATCCTGCTCACCGGTATCCCGCCGAAGGTGCTGACGCCAACCTCGACGTTCACCACCTTCACCGGGTCCGTGCAGGCCGACATGCTGCGCCTGAACACCTCCATCCCGCCGAAGCTCACTTCGCCCAATCCGCTCGGCGTGCTCGGCGGCGATGTGGCCGGCTTCCCCAACGGGCGCCGCGTTTTCGACGATGTCGTCACGATCGAGCTTCGCGCGGTGGCCGGTGCGACTCTGCCGCTAGTCGACCCGAGCTTCGTGCCAGACTCGGCAGCCATCATGGACATTAACCAGTTCGATCCTCCGGTCGGCCCTGGCAACCCGTACCTCGGCCGCTTCCCGTACCTGGGTGTCCCCTACGACGGCTACGACGAGCCGTCCTGATGCACCAGCACGCCGAGCCCGTCGCCGGGCCCTCTGGTTCTGGCACAGTCGTGCTGGAGCTGGGGCCCGGCGTGGGCGCGCTCATCCTGAACACCCCGCCCGAGCTGAACGGCGCCGAGATCGAGATCAGCCTGTCCGGGAGCGACGGACGGCGGACGCACTCCATGGTCCGGCCGCGGCACGTCGCCGGCGGCACCCGGTACGCCGCCGTTTACCCCGGTCTGCCGGCCGGTGAGTACACCGTCCGGGATCCGGCGGACGACATGCCGGTGGCCACGGTCACCATCAAGGAAGGCGCGGCCGCCACCGCCGGCTGGCCCGAATAGCGGTCGCGGCGCAACCGTCTGGCTCCACCGCGATCCTGGTTCGGGTTGACGATGTGGCCCCAATGGGGTTATATACGGGTTACAGTTCCGTAGTAGCCAGGAGCCCCGTTGGATGTCACGATCGTTCCCCGGTACAGCCAGATTGCCGATACCTATTTCTGGCTGCGCGGGCCCAGCGACGGCAGCGCGGCTGACCCGGTGCGGGACAAGATCGCCGCGGTGATCGGCAGGCTGCCGCGGCAAGCCGCCACGCTTGTCGATCCGATCATGGCCAGTCACGGCGGAGATCCGCGGGCGCCGGTATCCCCGCTGGCGGCATGGCCCGCCAAGGAACTCGCCGCGGCCGACGATGCGCTCCAGCCGTTCCTCGGTGCCCGGCTGAGCCAGCTGGTGACCGAGCTGGGCAGCTACCTCGCGGCATCACCAGAACCGCCGGCCAGCCGCAGGACCGAGGCCGAGGCCGCGATACTGCGGCTGGACCTCACTGCGCTGGCGAGCGCGGTCGAGACGGTGGCTGCGGTTCTCGGATTCGGATTCCCGGCCGGAGCCGATCTGCGCGTCAATGTCACGCTGGTGGCGGACGGTATTGAGCTGGGCGGGGTCACCGGCGATGTAAGCGACAAGCAGCCAGCCTGCTTCGTCTCCGTCAGCCCGCATCCGGGGTCGACGCTGTCCGAGGTCATTGTGCACGAGGCAACCCATGCCATCGACATCCTCTGCCAGTCGGACAGCTCTTTGGTGCACCAGCTCCGCCGAGAGCCCGGCGCACGCCCGCAGTTGTGGCACGCGACGCTCTTTCTGGCCGCGGCGGCCGCAGTGCGACAACACGTCGCCGCTCGCCATGAGGACTTCGGCAGCACGCACGGCTACTACGGCAGAGTGCCCGATGTCATCCGAGAGCTGACGGCTCGCGGCATAGCCGCGCAGGTGGCTGCCCTGACGAGCTTTCCCGGATCGTCGTGCCCCGCCCTGGCCAACCAGCAACTGCACCAGCACCCACCTGACGTCGGGAGAAGACGATGCCGAAGATCAACATCTACCTGCCCGATGACCTGGCCGAGGCCGTCAAGGACGCCGGGGTTCCGGTATCCGCGGTCTGCCAGCGCGCGCTGGAAACGGCGGTGCGACGGGTGACGGCATTGCGCGAGGTCGCCGCCGGAACACGACCGGCCAGCGCAAGCGACGGCCCTGTCGCGCTTTATTTCACCAAGCGCGCCATAACCGTGCTGGAGTCAGCGCAGCGACGAGCTAATCAGCTGCCCGGCGCCGACGTCAGGACCGAGCACCTGCTAGCCGCGCTGGTCTCCGGCGACAATATGGCGGCGCGGGTACTACGCGCGCTGGACATCACGCCAGGCCAGGTACGGGCCGAGTTGCACCGGCGCCGCGGCGGCCAGGCGCTGGTCGAAGTGGCCGAAGCTGAGCACGCAGGCGAGGTCGCAGCCGCCGAGCCCGCGCTCGATTCCTGCGCAGCGCGGGCCGTGGAACTCGCCGCCAACGAGTCGTCAGGGCTCGGCAACAGCTACGTCGGCTGCGAGCACCTGCTGCTCGGATTGATCAGCGAACCGGACGGGATCGGGGGCAGCGTGCTGCGCTCGCTTGGCGCCGACTTGCGCGTGACCAGGCGCACCGTCGCAGCCGCGCTCGCCGGATGGGGCGCCGGCTTCGCCGCGCACGAGGAGCGGACCTCGGGTCAGGCGACCGACGCAGCGGCAAGCGGCGCCGTCCAGGCCGACCCGCGTGATCTCTCGGCGGTGATCAGGGCCGAGCTCGCGCCAGTGCTGGCGAGGATCGAGCTGCTCGAGGTCAGGACCGGCGATGGCGCCGAACGGACCGAAATCAAGTCCGGCGCCCGCCGCGCCGCGGCCGCCGGCAAGAAGCGATGAGTCCCGCGTCCGGATGCTGCCGCCGACGGTCAGCCGCTGCTGCCGGAGGTGCCGGAGGTGCCGCTGGCCGGCTAGCTGGCCGCGGGCCAGGGCCTACTGCCGGGCGCGCAGCGCCGAGAGCAGCGGTATCGCGGCGATCTTCTCCTCGGTCAGGTCAGCCCAGCTGATCCCCGCGGCGGGACGCCGCTGGTGCCCGCCGCGGCAGTCAATGACGCGCTCTGGCGTGATGACGAAGTCGACCGGCACGTCGTGATCGGTGAGCGGCACTGTGCCCGCGGAGCGGACCTGAATCTCATGCACTGTTGTGACCGCGACAGTGTGCGGCCCGATCAGTCCCGCTGCGGTAGCCAGCGCGAACTCCAGGTCAGCGAAACCGCCGCCCTTCCCGAGCCGGGAACCGTCCTCGCTCACCGCGACGCTGCCCATCACGACCAGGTCGACACCAGCCAGTTCGTCCAGGCTGACCCGTCGGGCCGAACGGGACGCACCCTTGATCGAGGCCGCCTTGCGCGGCGGTTCGGCAAGATGGTCTGGATCCAGGGCAAAGAACGGCTCTGGCTCGGCCAGCCGCGGCACGGCCATATAGACGAGTCTTGCCGTCTTCCAGCGCACGCTGGCGCACCGGCAGCTGTGCGGAATCAGGGTTGGCTTTCAGCGTTCGCGCCGCGTCCCACTGGGGCAGAGTCCGAAGGCGCTCGGCAGCTGCCTCGGCACCACTGAAGTTGGGGATGCGCCCGGCGGCACCAGGGAACCTGGCCACGCGCGGCGGCGCGCATCGCGTCCCAGACCTCGTGCCGCAGGGCCGCCTTGGCGGCCAGTATGTCGGCCCGGACCGCCGGCATCGCGGTCGTGACGTGGTGCTGAGCGCGGCATGGCCACATCCTGCCAGTGATGCTTCCCGCCGCCGCCGACCAGCCGGCGGATACCAACTCTTGCCCGGTTGACCGGCTCGAGCACCGAATAGGTCCAGTACGCGTTGCGCTCGATCAGCCTCAGCTTCGTCCCCCGCAGCTCCAGGCGGGTGCTCGATAGGCGGCGGGCCGGTAGCGGGCAAAGTCCTCGTGCATCCGGCGGAAGAAAGCGTGTCGCTCTGCGCGTGGCACCAGGCCAGGGAAGCCCGAACCGCCCGATGCCAGGACCCGTGGTCTGCAGCACTGTGCTGTAGTGCCAGATCGCCCGCTCGAAGACGGCCGCGCGCAAGTTCATCGCTGACCGGGTGCCCGGCCGCGTCCCGGCCTGTCCAGCAGTTCGAAGACATGCCGGTAGGAGTCGAATACCGCGAGGTGTGCCCGGCTGGTCGTCGCCATGGCCGAGCCGGTGCGCTCGCGGCGGTACCGGTAGCAGACCTGATCGACTGCGCTGATGAGGTCGCGCACTGAGCAGCGCTGCGCATGTCACCAGGATGTCCTCGTGAATCCCGCCGGCAAAGCTGACGCGCAGGCCGCGCAGGAAGTCGGCACGGAACAGCTTGCTCCACGACGTCATGGTCAGGTTGATCAGCTGCGGCCGCTCCTCCAGCGTGCAGCCAGCCGCCGGCACGCTCTTCAGCAAAGCCGAGCCGTGATTCGCCGCGGTCCGCCCGCCGGGATAGCCGCTCACCCAGTCGATCAGCAGCACGTCGGGCTTACTCACTGCCAGCGCGGCGATGACAGCCGTCAGGCGCGCCGGCGGCCAGGCGTCATCACCGTCGACGAACCAGACATAGTCACCGGTCACCAGGCCAAGCGCCAGGTTCCTGGCATGTCCCTGGCCAGCGTTCTGAGCCAGGTGCAGGACCCGGAGCCGCGGATCGGCTGCCGCCCGGTCATCCAGGATCTTGCCGCAGTCGTCGGGTGACGCATCGTCGACCGCGATGACCTCAAGATCGGACTCGTCGCAGTCGAGGATCGAGTCCAGGCAAGCGGGCAGGAACTCGGCGACGCCGTAGACCGGAATGACGACCGAGATTCCCGGCACCCGGCCCGCCCGTTAGCGCACTTCGCCGGACGCCGCGGCCGGTTCCTGGCCCTGCCCGGCGATCGGGAGCTCGCCTTCCTGGTCCAGGTGCAATGTGGACGGCCACCAGTTCCATTTGCCGAGAAGCACGACGGTGGAAGGCACCAGCAAGGTCCGCACCAGGAAGGTGTCCATCAAGATGCCAAGCGCGAGGCCAAGGCCGATATCCCTGACCTGGCTGGCGCCAGACCCGCTGCCCGCCGCAATTGTCAGGACGATAAACGACCCGGCAAGGACCAGCCCGGCCGACGTGACTGTCGTACCAGTCTTCTCGATTGCCCTCGCGACCGCCTGCCGCAGCGGCAGCCGGTGCGCCTCCTCCCTGATCCTGGTCATCACCAGAATGTTGTAGTCCTCGCCAAGCGCCAGCAAGAAGATGAACATCAGGAACGGCATGAAGAAGACCAGGCCGCCGCTGCCGCCGATCTTGATGAAGATAAGTACCGACAAACCCAGCGCGGCCAGGTAAGAGATGCCGACCGAGGCGATCAGGTACAGCGGCGCGATGAGGCTGCGCAGCACGAGTGCCAGCAGGATGCCAATGGCCAGGATGGCAATCGGGATGATGTGCTTGAGATCAGTGGTCGAGATGCTGCCGATGTCATACAGCGCGGGTGCCTGGCCACCCACTCCGGACGCTTCCGCGCCTACCGACCTCTGCACGGAGGCAGCCTCGGCCCTGATCGCGGGCACGGCATTCAGGGCCGGCGTGCTGCCGGGATCGCCAGCCTTCAGCCCGGTAGCGAACTGGACGGTCCTGCCGTCCGGGCTGACGAAGTTGGCCGTGACCCGGTACAGCTGGTAGGCCTGCAGGGGGATTTTGCCGCCATCGAGATCGGACGCCGGCGGAGTGACAGGCAGAGCCTTCGCCGGGCCGAGCGCGCCGCAGAGCCCGGCGTACTGAGCTGGCGTCAGGGTGATCCCGCCAACGGGGTTGAGCGGCCCGGTCACCTGGGTGAAGAGCGGGCTGGAGCGCAGCTCGGAGGTTGCCTTGGCCAGTGGCGCCGGATTGGTACAGACCGACTGGCCGAAGGTGAAGATCAGCGTCGTCGGGTTCGCCGAGGACTGCGGGAAGTGCTTGGTGAGCAGAGCCGTGCCGACCGCGGAATCGCTATTTGCGGGCGGGCTGGTGCTGCCGCCGAAGCCGCCGGCCGTGTAGCCAAGGACGGCGAACGCGAGACCGCCGAAGAACACAACGCCTGTGACCAGTACCGCGCCCGGATGCTGCACGATGCGACCGGCGACCCGGCCCCAGATACCGATCCCGCCGCTGCCCTGAATGCTCCACGGGATGAGCTTGGGCTTGCCGAACCACGAGCTGAACAGGGAGCGCTTGACCGCGAGCAGGGAGAGCCGGATGGACAGCAGCGCAGGGAGCAGGGACAAACCAGCCAGCAAGATCACGCCGACGGCAATCGCGAAGGGCCACGCCAGGTCAGAGTAGAAGGAAAAACTAGCCAGCAGCAGGGTCAGGACGGCGGCGATCACGGTCGCGGCGGACGCGCTGATGGACTCGCCCACCCTGGTCACGGACTTGACGATCGCTGCCCGCGGCGCTGGTCTCGGATGAGCGAAATCGGCCAGGACGCTGCCGCCGAGGCCCGTTCTGCCGGGGAAGCGGGCACCAGCCGTCTCGTGGTCAGCTTCGCGCAATTCCTCCCTGACCCGGAAGACCAGGAACAGCCCGTAATCCGTTCCTGCGCCGATGACAAGGACGATCAGCAGCAACTGAGCGATCGGCGACACCTGCAGCCCGTGCTTGGCCGCCTCGGCAACGAGCGGGCCCGCGATGGACACCGAGATCGCGGGTGGCAGCACCGTGACGATCGCGAGCGACAGCGACCGGAAGATCAGTACGAGCAGTACGACGACGAACAGAACGGACAGGCCCTGCACCTTGTTGCCCGTGTTGCCGGACGCCTTCTGCTGGTCCACCTGGATCGCGAGATCACCGGCCACGTGCGCCTGCAAGCCGGGCGGCAGATGAGCGTCTGTGATCTCAGCGCGCAGCCCGTCGACGAGTGTCTTGGCAAAGGTGGGGTTGCCGCTTCCGGCCACGCTGGCGAGTACCACCAGTTGCTCAGCCTGGCCATCCGCCGAGCGCCCGCCGTTGATAACCCTGGTCACGCCGGGCACAGTGGCGAGCTTGCCAGCCAAGGCGATGAGCGCGGGCGCGTCGGAGCCAGTCAGCGGGCCGCCGGTCGTCGTCGCGACAACAACGGGGACCGGCAGCTGGTTGGCAGTGCCAAAGGGCGCCGCGAGCACCGCCGCCTGCGAACTGGGTGCCTTGGCCGGCAGGAACTTCTGATTGTTGCCCTGGGTGACGCTCGACAGCGCTGGCAGCTGGGTAGACGCCGCGATCGCGCCGGCAATCCAGATCAGCAGCACTAGCCAGCGAAAGCGAACACTAAATCGCCCGATCGCCCCGTAGATCGCATCGACTCGCATGAGCAGCGATCCTACGGGACCACGCGCTGTAGTTTGCTGCCGACCTGCGCCGCCGAGGAGGCGTTAGCTGCTGGCCAGCGCGCTGTCAGCGGCCGTTAACCGGAGGTCAGGCTGCCCTTCATCGGCCAGCGCGTCGACGGCTGCGGTGAGCTCGCGCAGAGCCGGCAGCGACGAGTCCAGGCTGCGCCGGCTGGCAGCCGCCAACGAAGCGACGGCCGCGGTCAGGATCCGCGAGTTGACCTCCTGCCAGTCCGCCACCACCGCACGGCCGACCTCGGTCAGGTCCAGCGCAGCGGCCCTGCGGTCGGTGAGGCTGCCAGTGCGCACGATCAGTCTCGCTCCGGACAGCCCGTTGACCAGTGTCGCCACCGAACTGGGCGCGAGCCGGAGCAGCCGGGCGACCTGCCCCGGCCGGGCTGCCGGGTTCTCGGCCAGGCAGGACAGAAACTCCAGTTGCGCGACCGACAAACCGCCGGGCAGCGCGCCGCGACCCTGCGCGCGGGCTGCCCGGCGCATCGCGCGGCGCAGCCGGGATACCACGTCAGCGAGCGCCAGGCCGGCCGGGTCGCCGTCAGCTGACGGCAGGGCCGGTTCTTTGGCAGGCACGAACACTCCTCATGCGGTCGAGACCGGCAAGTGCGAGCAACGCGACGAGTCCCCCGTCGTCGGTCCGGCCAAAAGTATGAGCATAGCCACGGCATCAGGTGCCGGTCTGCCACGATTGCCAGGTAGCGACGGTGCGGCCGGGCGGCAGCGGCCGCCGGCCGATCAACGCGGCCGGCCGCGATTGCCCGCAGTTAGCGCCCGTCCGGCCGTATCGTGAATACCCTGCCGACATGTTGCGGCACCTGGTACGACGAGGACCCGAGACCGGGCTAGCCGGATACTCAGGGACATGCCGGGCGAGGTGCTGGCTAGTCAGCACTAATGCCGGCAGACTCATCTAGGGCACGTTCGGGCTCCGCCCTTTGCGCGGCCGAGCAGCCGCAGAAGGGACACCAATGCAGGAACTGCGCCTCGTCGCAGTCAGCGAGGACGGCACGTATGCCATCCTCGCGGTGCCGGGGCGGAGCGGCAGGTTCCTGTTGCCCATAGATGAGCGGCTGAGGACCGTGGCCAAGGGGCAGTTCTCCCGGCTCGCTCAGTACGAGATCGAAGTGGAGAATCCGTTGCGACCCAAGGAGATCCAGGACCGCATCCGGGCCGGTGAGACCGCGGACGAGATCGCTGACGCGGCCGGCATCCCGCCCGACCGGGTTCGCCGGTTCGAAGGGCCGGTGCTGGCCGAGCGGCAGTACCGAGCGGCAGAAGCGCAACGTGCCACGATCCGCGGCCGCGGCGACTCCGGGCCGGGCCCGCGCCTCGGTGACATCGTCGCCGAGCGCCTGAGTCGCGTCGGCGCCAGCACCGAGACCGCCGAGTGGGATTCCCGGAAGCGCCCGGACGGCAACTGGCAGATCCAGCTGCAGTTCACCATCGGCGGCCGGTCCGGCTACGCCGAGTGGATCTATGATCCGCGGCGGCGGCACGTGATCCCCGACGACGACCAGGCAGTGCGGCTCTGCCTCCCGCAGGAAGAATGGGCCGCGATCTCCTTCCCTGAGCGGAACGTCGCAACGGCAACCGTCACGCCGATCGGCTCGCGCCAGCCAGGTCATTTCGGCGACGGCGGCCGTGACCATGATCGCCGGATGCCCGGCCTGACTGCACAGGCGGCTCGTTCGCGGGAGGCAGGGCTGACGGTCTCGGCGGACTCTGACGCACACGACTTCATCGTCGCGGCACCGGCCGCGGCTCGCGGCAGGCACCGGTCCTGGCGCGATGACATCGGCCGGGACAGGTTCGGCAGGACCCGGGCAAGTAGCGGGTTCCGTCGCGGCTGGCGGAGCTGAGTCCGCGCCGGGCGCGGACGGCGGCGCAGGAGCCGCCAAGAAGACTTCGGGCAAGCCCCGGCGCGCCTCCGTGCCCTCCTGGGACGAGATCATGTTCGGCACATCGCGCCAGCAGGACTGACCGCTGTTCCCGGCAAGACCGTTGCCCTGCTGGCCTGGCCAGGCGCGCCCGGCCGACCAGGCGCGTTAAGATGCGTGGCCGTGCCTACCGAGTCAGCCGGGTAACCGGACAAATGCCAGTCAGCGTTCGCAGCGGAAGGCGCAGCGGCCGCGGCCGGTCAGCCCTGCCGCTGACCTTGCTGCTGTCGGGCAGCCTGCTCCTCAGCGGCTGCGGGCTGCTCGGCAAGCCGGTGCCACTCAGCGCCGATGCCCCGCTAACCATGACCGTGACCAGCCCGGACTTCCACGGCGGCGTCATTCCGGCCCAGTTCACTTGCCACGGTGCCGGGCAGAGTCCGCCCATCTTCTGGTCTGGCGTGCCCGCTGGCACCAAATCGCTCGCCGTCGTGGTGGACGACTCCGCCGCCCCGATTACCCCTCGGGTCTACTGGATCGTGTTCGACATCGGCCCGGCTACGACTGACCTGCAGACCGGCGCCTTGCCGCCGCACGCCCGGGTCGCCGCCAACAGCGCCGGCCAGGCCGGTTACGACCCGCCGTGTCCGATCGGATCTGCGCACAACTATCGGTTCACCGTGTACGCGCTCGATGCGTTCCTCGGGAGCCAATTGCCGGCCCCAACGCCGCTGCAGCCTGCCTGGAGCACGATCGCCAGGCACGTGATCGCCCGGGGCACGCTGACGGCCAAGGCATGCCCTAGCGCGCAGGTAACGCCCGACTGCTGACCAGATCGCAGAATTCGCTCCGTAGCCGCGCGAATACAATTGGTCGACACGCTTGGTAAAATTCCCGAATTGCGTGACAAGCCTTATAGCGTCCGACACAATCACTGTTCAGATAGTTCAGCCGCGAACATTTCGAGGGTGCTTGCACTTTGGGGGGAGGCTCGCGTTCATGGCAACGCGAGTCTGGCTAGCGCCGCCCCGAGGCCACGTCAGTGGGATGGTGCGATGATCACGACGATCTTGGAAGTCCTTGTGGCTGTGGTCGTACTGATCGTGATTATTGCCGTCGCTGCCCTGCATTTCCTCCGGGCCGACGACTCGGACACTTTTGACGACACCCCCGAGGAACCCAGTAAGACGGGCCGTCGATCCGGGGCAGATCCGCGCCGCGGGCAGACTGCGGATCAGCCGCCAGCCCGACGCGGCCGACCGCGGCCTGCCGAGCCTGCCGGCGAGCAGCAGTGGGCCGCGACCGAGCGCGGCGGCCGTCCCGCCGCCGACCGGGCCCCGAGCGGCTACCGCGAGCCGGAGAGCGTGCCACGTGCAGGCGCAGAGCGCAGGGCACCCGCGGGCATCAGCAGCCAGGCCAACGGGCAGCGCCCGGTTGCGCGCCGGTCCTCGCCCGCCCGCCAATCCCCGCCCAGCCTGGCGGTGCCCGCCCCGCCAGGCCAGGGCGGCCGGCCGCTACCGCCGATTCCGCCAGCTGGGAAGCCCTGTCCGATGTCGACTACTGGGCCGAGCTTGCCGCTGACAAGCCGTTGACGCCGTCCCCTGGCGCCGACGCCGCTGCGGTTCGGCGCGGATCAGACCAGAAGGCCGACGCCAGGGCGATCGCCAACGGCGGCCCGCCTCGCGCCCCGGGCCGGCCGCGCCGACCCTGCTCAGCTGCCCGTCCGTCCGCGGCAGCAATCGCGCCAGGCGCCGTCTCCGCAGCCGACGAGGCCGCCGATGGCGCGCCAACCCAGCAACCGAACACCCGCGCGGGCAGCGGCAGAGCGGCCGCTTCCCTGGCCCGGGCGAGGCCGCAACCGAGAGCATCGCAGCGCTGGCACGGCTTGGCGGTACAGCCGCCCCTGGCCCGCGCCAGCGCAGTCGGCCAGCGGCCGGGCAGCGGCCCGCGCCCGGACGACCGGCCCGTACCCGGCCGCGCCGCGCCCGCCTGCGGCACGGCCCGGCCCGGTCACCCGCCGGCCCCTGCCGCTGCGATCCGCAGTCCGGCGCGACACAACCGCCCGCCTCTCCCGATGGACGACGACCCGCTGACGAGCCCGTCGTTCCCGGCTATCAACACGTCCGACAGCCGCTCTTACCGCCCCCGCCGCTCGGGCGGCTCGCAGACCGGGCCATCAGTAATCCGGCAGCGCCTGCTCCGCCGGCACGGCTCGGCGCGCTGCTAACGGGTTCGCGGTACGGGCAGCTTCAGCGCGCCGACCCAGCAGCACAGCCGTATCAGGTCACCGATACCCGGCGGCCCCGGTCGGCCAGCATGCCCAGCGGTTACCCGGTGCAGCAGGTCGCAGCTCAGGCTGCGCCCGTACCGCAACGGCCGCCGGTGCCGGAACCCCCGGTCGCCAACCCCTATGGCAGCTATGTCACTGCCCCGCATCCGACCTATCCCGAGGCCGTCGCGGCTCACCCGGACAACCTGGGCTACAACGGCTATGGCATCGGCCAGCCTGCGGCCTACGGCAGTCCGGCGAACGGGTACCTGCCGGCGCCCGGGCACAACGGTGGCCTGAGCAACGGTAACGGCGGCGCGCTCAACGGGCTGGGCCATGCGAACGGCAACGGTCACAATGGCAACGGTCACAACGGTTACGCCGGCGACTATCAGACCAGTGCCTACCAGGCGCCGGTGTATCCGGCCGGCCAGGCCATTCAGCCCGGCTACGGGCAGCAGGGGCACGTGAACGGCCAGTACGACCCGCGCGACTACGGCCCATCGGACGTTCCCTACGGCCAGGATGGCTACCAGGGCTATCCGGGCTATGGCGGTGGCAGCCGGTAACGCCCTGCTGGCACGACGGCGGCCCGCCGTGTGCGGGCTTGACAACACCCTGTACCGGGCGGCGACAATGTGCGGACCCCCAAGGCAGGTGACATGCAGGCAGCGGCTCGCGATCATGCGCGTAGTTATCACCTGCACAAGCTCGCCACTGCGCTGGATATCGAGGGTTTCCACTCCACCGTCAAGACCTCCTATCCTGCGGCGCTGCACGTCTTCATACCCGGCGCGACGATGCTGGCCGAGAGCATCGACTGTGTCCCTGGCACCGATGACGCCGGCCGCTTGCACTGGTATTACCGATGGTCCTGGGGCGAAGTGCTGCACGACGCTAGCGACCCTCCGGGTGCCGCCGCCAAGATCGCGGGCGTATTGTCCGCCCGCTAGGCGCTAATCCGGGCAGATAAGCCGGGCTCGGCACGTGATCTGCCCCGCTGCCAGGTAGTCTTTCCTCCACAGCAACCGCCCCTGGCGTCGGCCTGCAGAGCCGGCGACCAGGGGACGTGCTTTTGCAGACGCCGACGGGCGGAGTCCGACGGCGGTGGAGCGGAGGGATCGTAGCGTGCACGTTGCGCAGGCAGCCAGGCTCAGCAATGTCAGGTACGACATACGCGGGCCGGTCCTTCGGCGAGCTCGTCAGCTCGAGGCAGCCGGACACGAGATCATCAAGCTGAACCTGGGTAACCCTGCGCCGTTCGGACTGGATGCTCCCGAGGACGTGCTCAACGACGTGGTCAAGCACCTCGCGGACGCGCAGGGCTATAGCGACGCTCGCGGCATCCAGCCCGCCCGGCAGGCCGTCGCCCAGTTCTTCGACCGTCGCGGCGTCGGCGGCGTCACGCCCGACGATGTCTTTCTCGGCAACGGGGTTTCTGAGCTCATTGTGATGTCCTTGCAGGCTCTGCTGAACACCGGCGACGAGGTCCTCGTGCCCAGCCCGGACTACCCTCTCTGGACCGGCGCGATCAACCTGTGCGGCGGCCAGGCAGTGCACTACCGGTGCGACGAGGCCAACGACTGGAACCCCGATCTCGAGCACCTGGCCAGCAAGATCACCGAGCACAGCCGGGCAATAGTGATCATCAACCCGAACAATCCGACTGGCGCGGTCTACTCGCGTGACATCCTGCTCGGAATGCTGGAGCTGGCACGCAAGCACGGGCTGCTGGTGCTGACAGACGAGATCTACGATCAGATCCTCTACGACGGTGCCGTGCACAACTCGGCCGCGGCGCTCGCTCCTGATCTGCTCGTGCTAACCCTGGGCGGCCTGTCCAAGACGTACCGGCTGGCCGGCTTCAGGTCAGGCTGGCTGGTCGTCTCCGGCCCGCGCGAGCACGCAGCCGATTACCTGGACGGGCTGGAACTGCTCGCCAACATGCGGCTGTGCCCGAACGTTCCGGCCCAGCACGCCATCGAGCCGGCTCTTGGCGGCCGCATCGACATCACCCACTTGCTCGAGCCCGGTGGCCGCCTGCGCGACCAGCGCGACCACGCCTGGCAGCAGGTCACCGCGATCCCCGGCGTGACCTGCTACAAGCCGGCCGGCGCGCTGTACCTGTTCCCCCGCCTCGACCCGGCCGTCTACCCGATCCGCAACGACGAGCAGATGATGATCGACCTGCTGGAGCAACAGCACCTGCTGCTCTCGCACGGCAGCGGCTTCAATCTGCCGACCACCGATCACCTGCGGCTGGTCTTCCTGGCCGACGTCACGGTGCTGGACGATGCGATCGGCAGGCTCGCTGCCTTCCTGACCGGCTATCACCAGTAGCCTCGCCCGCGGATCGCGCCAGTTAGCTATCGCCGCGGCGGCGGCTAGCGAATCTCGGGCCGGCCAGCTTCCAGCTCGCGACCGCGCCTGCCCCGGTCAGGCAGAGTCCGGCGGCAAGCCACGGCCACGGGCTCATCTCCTGCGTGCACGACCCGCTCAGCGCGTTACCCGTGCAGATGTTGCCCGGCCCGGCGCGGTTCAGGTAACCGACGTAACACCGGCACCAGGCCGAGGCCAGCCAGCAGGCCAGGCCACGCCAGCCGGTCGCCGCGCCACACCAGAATGCCCGCGAGTGCCGCAGTCGCCGGCAGGACGAATACGCCGATGGTCAGGATGGTCAGCAGGCTGAGGATGGCACCCGCGCCGACCACCGCCCACAGCAGGAACTGCGCGCCGCGCCGCACCTTGATCATCGTCATGCCCGCATCTCCCCGGCAGCGGGGCCAGCGGCTGGCTCCGCGCTGGTGCGCTGACCGCGAGCCTGGCCACCCGGCCGACGGAAATGACGGTCGAGTTCGTTGGCGTAGGCGCGGCCGAGATCGCTGGCATGCTCACGCACCCAGTCGGTGAACACGGTCGTGCCGGTCGCCGGTCCTGCCGAGTCCGCCCGGCCGGCGGCCATGGACCGGTACTCGGCCGCGGTCAGCAGCGTGTCCCGCAGCAGGTGTTGAGGCCGCCGGCCAGCAGCGGGACCAGGGTCCCCGGTACCGGCAGGAGCACGGACCTGCTGCCGACCGCGTCCCGGATCTCGCTGACCAGCTGCCGGAACGTCAGCGATTGCGGCCCGACCGCGTCCACCGTGACGGTGTCCGCCCGCTCCCCCAGGCCGGCGCAGAGTTTCGCCAGGTCACCGACGTGGATCGGGCGCAGCCGGTAATTACCGCGACCGCCGATCGCGAACACCGGCAGCCGCCGCAGCAGCCAGGCGATGTTGTTGACCAGCACGCCATCGCCGCCGAACAGCACCGCGGGCCTGGCGATCGCGTGCGGGATGCCGCAGGTTGCGAGTGCCTGCTCAACCTCCGCCTTGCCGCGGAAGTAGCTGTCTGCCGAGGCCAGGCTGGGATGCGTAATGGAGACGTGGACGATGCGCTGGATCCCGGCCCTGGCCGCCGCTGCGAAGAGGATCTTGCTGTTCGTCACGGCAAGCTCATGGCTGATGTCGCCGTGCGCGAACCGGACCCAGTAGGTGTTGTAGAGGCACTGCGCACCGGTCATGGACTCAGCGAGCTCCCCGATGTTGCCGAAGTCGAGCGGGCGGCACTCGATCTCCGTGCCGGCCGGCGCCCGGTCAGGATGCCCGGTGATCGTGCGCACCTGGTGGCCGCGCGCCATGAGCTCGCTGGCGATAGCGGCGCCGGAGTAACTGAATGCACCGGTCACGATGTCGAGCTGCGTCATCGGTCCTCCTTAGCTTGCCCCGGCAGCCTGAGCCCGCCGAGCACGTCCAGCAGCCTGGCCAGCGATCTGGCCCGGTCGAAGACCGCGAGCGCCGCGGCCCGGTCGCCGTCCAGGCTGGCGAGCAGTTCAAGGCCGAGGAACCCGGCTACCAGCGCGTGCGCGGCCTGCTCAGGCGGCACCAGCCTGGCCGCGGCTGACTTGCCGAGCGCCCGCCTGACCGCGTCCTCCGCCAGCTCCCGCCAGGGCCGCAGCCGCGCCGCCACCTGTTCACCGAGACCGGGCACCGCATGGGCACCGGTGATCATCTCGACGAGCACCCGGACGTGACCGGCGTTCAGGTCGGCGATGAAGATCGCGCGGGCGGAGTCGGCCAGGGCGGCCATCGAGGTCGCGTGCTGCAGCAGGCCGCGGTACGCCGTCGAGCCGGCGGGCACTGACCTCATCGAGCGCCGCGAGCAAGAGGTCGTTGACAGAGCCGAAATGATAGAAGACGAGCGCCTGGCTGCAGCCGGCCCGGCCGGCGATCTCCCGTGCACTGGCACCGGCAAACCCGGTCTCGCGCAGCGCGTCGATCGCCGCCGTCACCAGGGCCAGGCGAACCTCGGCCGACTGGGCACGCCGCGTACCGCTGTCCCCCGCGGACCAGCCTTGGCCATCTCGTCCTCACCTCTGCCGTGCCCGGGCGCGGACTGCGCGGATCTGCTGTACGCCCGGCTACAGCGATTTCACGCAGTCGGCGCGCCCTGTCCGCTACGGCCGCATCTGACTCTTTGCTCTGAGCAACTGCTCAGAGTTTAGCACACGGACCTCCGTGACCACGTTCCACGGCCTGCTACTTGACCGTGGCGGCGCGGCGCTTGCGGCAGGCCGGCCAGCCAGCGCCGGGTGGCCGCGGGCGAGGTCAGCCGGACTACCTGCGGCATCGACGGGTCGCCGGCCAGCCCGCGGATCTGCCGGCGCTTGCGCGTGAAAGACCGGAAGTGCCAGACGACGATCGACTCCCTGGAGAAAGCCTGGCGGAAGGACTCGGTATTGCCGTTGCAGATCTCGCGGCGGTCGATCGCGCGGGCCAGGGTACGGCGCAACAGCCTGGCCAGTGAGCGCCACCTCGGGTAGTCGAGTCCGACGATCAGATCGGCTCTGGCCAGCGGCACGTCGACCCACCGGCTGTAGGCGTGATCAAGAATCCACGTGTCCTGCGCGCAGATGCTGGCAATCCGCTTCCGCTGCTCATCGTCTGGCACTGCGACCCAGCCCGGTTCCCAGGTCAGGTCATCGACGCTGTAGAACGGCAGGCCGGTCCTGGTCGCCAGCTTCCTGGCCAAAGTGGTCTTGCCAGAACCGGTCACTCCGTAGATCAGTACCCGTTCGGCCACCGGCTGATGTTAGGTCACTCCGGCGCATTCGGCTAGCGAGATTCGGCGCGCAGGGGGCACGATCGGAGCAACGACCAGAGGACGGCGGCCTCGCCGCCTCACCATGAAAGGGGACGGCATGCCCGTCGTGCAGGCCAACGGCATCGAGATGTACTACGAGGTCACCGGTGCAGGCGACCCGCTGGTGCTCATCCCCTACCTGGCAGCCGACCAGGCCTGCTATGCCTTCCAGGTCCCCGAGTACGCCAAGCACTTCACTTGCTTCACGGTCGACCTGCGCGGCGCGGGGCTGTCCGGCAAGCCGGACAGCGACTACACCACCGAGCTGCTCGCCGACGACGTGGCCGCGTTCATGCAGGAAGCCGGGATCCCGAGCGCCCACGTTTCCGGGCTGTCGCTCGGCGCGGCGACCGGCATGTGGCTGGCCGCCAAGCATCCTGCCCTGGTCAGGTCGCTGTCGCTGCACAGCGCGTGGCCAGCCAGCGACCCGTTCCTGCGCACGGTGGTGGAGGGCTGGCGGATCATAGCGGCCAGCCTGGACAGCGTCACCGACATGGTCATTACGGGCATCTTTCCCTGGTGCCTCACCCCTGAGCTTTACGCAGCGCGGCCGGAGTACATCGAGTCACTTGCCGATTTCGTGCGCAGCCGTCCGATGCCGCCAGTCGACGCCTTCCTGCATCAGTCAGCCGCCGTGCTCGGTCATGACGCTTCGGCCGTCCTCCGCTCGATCCAGGCTCCGACGCTGATCACCTTCGGCGAGCACGACATGGTGACGTCGACCAGGTTCGCCGCCCCGCTGTCCGAGGGAATCCCCGGCGCCGAACTCATTGTCTTCGGCGGCGCCGCGCACGCACCCATCTACGAGATCACCGAGGAATTCAACCAGCAGACGACGGAGTTCCTGCGACGGCACTAGCGCCTGGCGGGCTGGCATCCAGGTCCGGCAGGTCCCGCTGGTCGGGCAGGTCCGGCTGGTCGGGCCAGGTGATGCGCCGGGCGGCTGCATCCTGCTGCACCCTGGTCAGCCGCAGCAGCCAGCCGGCGATACCGGCCGCGCCCTGCATCCAGCCGGGCGAGGGCGGCAGCTCGGGCGGGCTGACCTTGTGCTCGGTGTGCGACCAGCGGACCCCGTCATCGTCGATGATGCTCCGGTCCAGTACATCGGCGGCGAGCTCGGCCGCCCAGTCGAGCCATGCCGGGTCGCCGGTCTCCTGGTAGCGATCGAGAGCCATCTCGCCGACGCTCGCCGTTCCGCAGCACTGACCGAGGTTGTCCCAGAACCCCGGATACCGGCGCTCGGGCAAGCCGCTGCGGCGGACTGCCTGCCGGCAGGCTTCGGCGTGACCAGCCCAGCCATCGCCAGGCTGCAACTGCTCAAGCAGCTGGAAGAAACGGAGCGTGCCGACCGGCCCGTGACACCAGCCGTAGCTGACGGCGGCCTCCGGGTTCCGCAGCGGGATGCTGTGCGGCACCGCGATGGTCCCGTCCGGGCGGGTGCCGAGCCGGACCAGGCGACGGGCCGCCGCCACGGCCAGGTCAAGCAGATCCTGGCGCTGCAGTGCGGCCGCGGCAGTTGCCAGCGCGTAGCCAATGCCGGCTGCGCCGTGAGAGAAGTTCGGCATCGTGAACGGGATGTACTCAGCCGCGCGCCAGTCAGGCTCACCGTCGGTCCAGGTAGCCTGCGCGGCCAGCCGGTCAGCAAGAAGCGAGATGGCCGGCCTCGCCTCGGCACCGGCGACACTGTGCAGAGCAAGCAGCACGCCCGCCTCGCCGGTGAGCACATCCCGGAACTCGCACAACGGGCGGTCTTCGGTCACCATCCCGGCGATGTCCACCGCGAGACCGCGGGCATCGCCCGCCGACTCGCTATCGCCGCTGACCGCAGCCCAGATCTGCAGCGCAGCGGCATGTCCGGCCAGACCGAAGTACAGACCGAGTTCGCCTACCTCGCCGAGTGGTCCTTGGCCGGCTCCGCGCGCCCGGGCCGCGACCTCGCTCAGGCTCGCGGTGCTCGCGGTGCGCAGCCTGCCCGCCGCGGCCTGAGCCAGCTGGTCAAAATCACCGATGCCGCTCAGCCGCGCTTCAGCGAAGGTGACAAGCAGCCCGGAAGTCCCCGAGTGCAGTTCGTCATCGAACTCCCGCTCGTCGTCGCCCCGGGCAGGCCAACTGACTCCGCCCGCCGCGGGCACCGCCTGTCCGCTTACCCAGCGCAGCGCCTCGGCGGCTGCCTCAGCCGGCCCTATCATCATGGGCAGCCTCCGTCGTGGTGCGGGACCAGCGACCCGCCGGCTGCGGCGCTGGCGCTAGCCGCATCCTAAGGCGACCGCCGCCAGCACGCGCCAAAACGCTCGCCGCGCACGCGCCCACACACTCGCCGCGCTTGCGCCCATTTACGGGATCACCGAGGAGTTCAACCAGCGAACCCTGGAGATCCCCCGCCTGCACTAGGTCGCGTTTGCGTGATGGGACCAACGACTGCGCCTTCGCTAGCCGCGCAGGGCCCTGATCGACTCGCGCAAGGACGACGTCGTGGCCAAAACGGCCGATGGCTCGTATCCGCAGTGCGCCATGCAGTTCGAGCAGCGCGGGTCCTTACCGCGGCCGTACGCGTCCCAGTCGGTGGTCTCGATCAGTTCCTTGTACGTCTCGACATACCCGTCGGCCATCAGGTAACAGGGCTTCTGCCAGCCCAGCAGCGAGTAGGACGGGATGCCCCACGCGGTGCAGGCGAAGTCCTTCTTGCCCTCCAGGAAGTCCAGGAAGAGCGGGGTGTGGTTGAGCCGCCAGCGCTTGCGGTTACCGTCACCGAAAGCCTTGCGGAACAGCTCGCGCGTCTCGGTCACCCCGAGGAAGTGGTCCTGGTCCGGCGCCTTTTCGTAGGCGTAGGCGGGCGAGATCTGCATGTCGTCAATCTTCAGATCATCGTTGAGGAAGTTCAGCACGTCGATGATCGTCTGCGGAGTGTCGGTGTTGAAGAACGTGGTGTTGGTGTTGACGCGGAAGCCGCGCCGCTGGCACTCCTTGATGGCCGCCACCGCCTCGTCGAACACGCCCTCCTTGCACACCGACTCGTCGTGCCGATCCTTCAGCCCGTCGATGTGCACCACCCAGGCGAAGTACGGCGACGGCTTGAACTTGTCCAGCTTCTTCGGCAGGAGCAGCGCGTTCGTGCACAAGAACACGTACTTCTTGCGTTTGATCAGCTCTTCGACGATGACCTCGATCTGCGGGTGCATCAGCGGCTCACCGCCGGCGATCGAAACCATAGGCGCGCCGCATTCCTCGATGGCGGCGATCGCCTGCTCGACCGGCATCCGCTGCTTCAGCAAGCTGGCGGGCTGCTGGATCTTGCCGCAGCCCGCGCACTTGAGATTGCAGGCGAAGAGTGGCTCGAGCTCTACCAGCAGCGGGAACTTGCCCTTGCGGGTGAGCTTCTGCCGCATCAGGTAACTTCCCGACCCGCAGGCTCTGGCGTAGCGGCATGGTCATTACTGCCTCAGCTCCTTGGGCAAACCAAATTGAATGGATTCCGTGGCAACGACTACTTCTTCTGTCTGCAGTTCGCCGAGCCCGGACAGGGCGGAGACGATCTGCTCGACGATGGCCGGCGGTGCCGAGGCGCCGGCCGTGATACCCACGGTCGATGCACCGATGAGCCAGCCAAGCTCTATGTCCTCGGCACCGTCCACGAGGTAAGCGGCAGCGCCGGCCCGCCTGGCGGTCTCCACCAGGCGCTGGGAATTGGAGGAGTTCGCTGACCCGGCGACAAGGACGAGGTCCGCTTGCGCGGCGATCTGCGCTGACCGCCGCTGCCGGTTGGTCGTCGCGTAGCAGATGTCGTCGCTGCCCGGACCGGTCGCGGCCGGGAACGCTGTCTTGATCGCGCCGACGATCGAGCCGGCCTCGTCGACCGCGAGCGTGGTCTGCATCAGGTAGGCGACCCTGTCCGGGTCCGCCGGCCGCAGCGCGGCCACGTCGGCCTCGCTCTGCACCAGCGTCATGCGCCCGGCGCCTCGCCGATCGTGCCGTCGACCTCCTCATGCCCGGCGTGCCCGATCAGCACGACCTCGTAGCCGTCGTTGGCATACCGGCGGGCCTCGGCGTGCACCTTGGCCACCAGCGGGCAGGTGGCGTCGACCGCATCAGGCCGCGGCGCACCGCCTCCTGGCGCACCGCAGGCGAGACCCCGTGCGCGGAGAAGACCACGTCGGCCGAGCCGTCCGGCACCTCGCTCCAGTTCGTCCACGAAGATCGCGCCGCTGCGTTCCAGTTCGGTCACCACGGTCAGGTTGTGCACGATCTGCTTGCGCACGTACACCGGAGCGCCGTGCCGTTGCAGCGCCAGGCGGACGATGTCGATGGCACGCTCCACGCCGGCGCAGAACGAGCGCGGGCTGGCGAGCAATACCGTCCGCGGTCCGACCGCATCGGCCCACCGGGCCAGCACCGGCGCCGCCTGGCGCAGCGAACGCAGCGCGGTCAGGCCGCCGGTCACGATCGACGGGCTCAGCACCGGCCGGTCCGGTGTGTCAGAGATCGCGCTGATCACCACGGCGGGCCGCCCGCCCGCGGCCGCCAGCAGCGGCGCGGACTCCATGTCGACCGCTATCGCGCCGCTCGGCCGCGAGCGCCGCGTGGTCCTGGCGCAGCAGCCTGTCCACCGTGACGACCGGCCCGGTGCTGACCGCGAGCCCGGCCCGGCGCAGTTCGCCGGCCAGCAGCGGCGCCGACGGGCAGCTCACTGCCGTCGAGCCGCCGTCGCTCATCTGCGAGGCGACGACGACGTCGCCGGCCTTCAGGTCCGCGGTCAGGCCGCCGCCGACGCCGGCGACCGCCAGCATGTCAGGCTGGCGCGCGGCGATCTGCAGCGCCGCGGCGGCCGAACGGCGCGGACCGTAGCCCGTGCGGACGACGTCCGCCTGCCCCGGCGCGGACCGCAGGCCGCGGCGTACCGCACGGGCCTCCACCCGCAACGGCGCGCACACTGTCAGCCGCGTCATGCCACCTCGCGCTTCTGCTGCTGGTCCACGTACCGGCCCAGTGCACTGACCGGGAATACCAGCCGGTACAGGTGATAGTTGATGTAGAAGTCGCCGGGGAACCCGGTACCGGTGAACTGCGGCTCGTCCCAGTTCCCGTCCGGCCGCTGCGTCGCCGCCAGCCACCCGGCGCCCCGCTACGGCGCCGCGCAGGGCGTCGTCACCGCCCGCCGCCAGCAGCGCCAGCATTGCCCACGCCGTCTGCGAAGCCGTCGACTCGCCGCGCCCGGCCAGGCTCCGGTCGTCGTAGGAGGCCATGCTCTCGCCCCAGCCGCCGTCCGCGTTCTGGTGGTCAAGTCAGCCAGGTCGACCGCCCGCCTGATGCAGGGTTTGCCCGGCCGCACGCCCGCCGCGATGAGCGCAGGGACCACCGCGCCGGTGCCATAGACGTAATTCGCGCCCCACCGGCCGAACCAGGAGCCATCGGCCTCCTGCGCCCGCAGCAGCCACGCCACCCCGCGGCGAGCCGCAAGGCCGGACCCGAGCCCCGCCGCGGCGAGCGCTTCCACCGTATGCGCCGTGACGTCGGCCGACGGCGGGTCAATGACCTCACCGAAGTCGCAAAACGGCAGCTTCGTCACGAGCTTGGCCGTGTTGTCAGCGTCGAACGCACCCCATCCGCCATCACGGGACTGCATGCCGATCATCCAGTCCAGCGCACGTTCGACCGCCGCGGCCTGATCCGCGGCCAACGCACCGGGTAGCTCTACCCGCCGCAGCGCCAGCAGAACTTCAGCGGTGTCATCGATATCGGGATAGCAGTCGTTGTCGAACTCGAACGCCCACCCGGCCGGGGCCAGGCCCGGCCGCCGCGACCTGCCAGTCTCCCGGCCCGCGGATCTCCTCGCCCAGCACCCAGCTGCGGCCGAGCCCAGCGCCGGATCGCCGGCAGGCACGCCCGCGTCGCCGAGCGCCACCAGGGCCAGCACCGTGTCCCAGACCGGCGACTGGCACGCCTCCAGCCGTCGCGCCTGGCCGTCCGGGTGTCCTCGGCAATGGTGAAGCGGTCAAGGCCGCCAGTCCGCGCTTGATCACCGGATGATCCAGGCCGTAGCCCAGCAGGTGCAGGGCGATCAGCGAGTAGACCCACGGCGGCTGGATGCCGCCCCAGCAGCCGTCCTTTTCCTGCCGCGCCATGTATCCACTCAGCGCAGCGGCGGAACGCGGCATCCCGACCGCCTTGGCTGGGCGGGATTGCCCGCCGCGGCGCTCCCAGCTGTGCAGCGCACGGTCCAGGCTGCGGAAGGCCTTGCTCCAGTAGTCGTTTCCGCCCGCCTTGCCCGGCTTATCGCTAGATGGAACGTGGTCTGACGCGCAACTCGGCCAGCGTGAACGGCAACGGCCTGACTGGCTGCAGTGAGCAGACAACGGTTAGCGGCACGATCGTCTGGCGGGCCCAGCAGCCCCAGTCATAGATGTTCAGGGGGGCCCACTGCGGCAAGAAGATGATCTCCGGCGGCATGACCGGCAGATCCTGCCAGGACCACTCGCCGAAAAGCGCCAGCCAGATCCTGGTGAAGACACGGGTAGCCCCGATACCACCACGTTCCTGGATCCAGCCGGATGCCTGCCGCATGTGGCGGGCGTCCGGCAGGTCGCCCGCCAGCCGCAGCGCTACGTACGCCTCGACCGTGGTGGACAGGTCGGGGTCGCCGCCGAACCAGTTCGACCACGTCCCGTCGGCCCGTTGCTTGCGACCTGATCCACCTGGCCGCGGCCGCGGTCTGCTCCGCCGTCCTGATGCCGAGGAACTCCCGCATCAGCAGGTCCTCGGCGTCCATGGTGACGTTGGTCTCCAGCTCGCCCTGCCACCAGCCGCCCTCGTTCTGGACCGACAGCAGGTGCGCGACCGCGCGGTCCAGCGCCTGCCTGGCCGCATCGCCGGGCTCCTGCCCGCCGGCCGGATTTACGGTGATCGTGTCAGTTGTCACCATTGCCGCGCCGTGATGAACTCCGCGATTCCGGCGAACTCCGCGCGCACGTCGTCAGCCATCTCGGCCGACTGCAGCAAGTCGAGCGCCGCCGCGAGCTCTGCATCCGCCCTGGATTCTGTCTGCTCCTTGCCGCCGGCCAGTTCGACCAGCTTGGTTGCGTGCGCCACCTCGGCATCGGTCAGCGGTTCCGGCTTGGCCAGCAGGTCAGCAAGCTCGCGGCCGGCCGCGGTCGCGCTGTCCAGCGCGATCACGATCGGCACTGACTTCTTGCGCGCCCTGATGTCCGAGCCGGCCGGTTTGCCGGTGACCGCTGGCGATCCCCAGATGCCGAGCAGGTCGTCGGTCAGCTGGAAGGCAAGGCCGATGTGCGCGCCGAACCCGCTGAGGCTCATCGCCAGGCTGGCGGGCGCGCCGCAGTAGATGACGCCGATGCTGCACGCGCAGGCCATCAGCGCCGCGGTCTTGTTCCCCGCCATGTCCAGGCATTCGGCCACCCGCACGTCGTCCCGGCGCTCGAAGGCCAGGTCCGAGCCCTGGCCGGTGATCAGGCGCTGCACGGCGGCCGACAGGCAGCGCGCGGCCCAGATGCCGTACGGCGGCGTCTCGAGCAGGATGTCCTGCGCGAGCACCAGCAGCGCGTCGCCGGCCAGGATCGCCGGGCCGACACCGTACACAGTCCACGCCGTCGGCCGGTGCCGTCGTTCGGTGTCGCCGTCCATGATGTCGTCGTGCAGCAGCGAGAAGTTGTGCACGAGCTCCACGGCGACGGCCGGGATCACGCCGTGCTCTGGCTCAGCACCTGCGGCGCGGGCTGACAGCAGCGCCAGTGCGGGCCGCAGGGCCTTGCCCGAGCCGCCGCCGCGGGCCGCGCCTGCCTCGCCGTCGTCGGAGATCCCGAGGTGGTAGCCAGCTACCTTCCTGATCTCGGGGCTCAGCCGGGCGACAGCCTCGGCGATCGCCGGCGAGACGAGGTCGCGTGCCGTCTGCACCCCGGCGGGCATCGTCACCGTCATGCCGTGCCCGACCAGGCCGCGTCGGTCGTCGCGGCGACCGAGTCGCCGGCTGGTGCTGCGGTGCTCCCGGCCGCCGGCTGGCTCGCCAGCTGGCGGATTAGCTCCTGTGCAGCGTTGTGTCCGCTACGCACGGCGCCCTCCATCGTGTCCGGCCAGCCGGTGTCGGTCCACGACCCGGCCAGCACGATTCCCGGCACCGAGGTCGCGGTGCCGGGCCGCAAGGCGCCCGATCCTGGCCCTTGCCAGAACGTCGCCCGAGGCTCTCTGGTGACGAAAAAGTCGGTAATACCGGCGCCTGCCGCTGCCGGCAGCAACTGCTCCAGCGCCGGCCGGAACGTCGCTTTGAGCACGCTCACTGGCTGATCTGCGAAATCATCGGCAGCCGACAGCGAAACTGCCAGGTACTGGCCCCCGGACAGGCCCGCCTGGCCGGTCTTGTCAAATACCCACTGCACGGGCGAGTCCACCGCCGCGGCGAACGGTAGTTCCATAACCTTCCGGTCGTAAATGACGTGCACGTTGACAATCGGCGAGGCGCCGAGGCGGGACCAGGCCGCGACGGTGCCCTCCGGCACGCCCGATGCCTGCGCGAGCGATCCTGCCCGGCCGGCCGGAACGGCCAGCACGATGCCGTCGGCCGCCAGCGCCTCGCGGTCACGGCTGAGCCCCACCTCGAAGCCGCCGCCCGGCAGTTGCCCGATCGCCTCCGCCCCGGCAGCTCAGCAGCACCCGGGCACGGAGCACGGCCGAGCAAGTCCGCGGTGGCATCAGCGTGCAGCCTGCCCAGCGGCACGGCGGCCATCCCGATGTCGGCGGCGTCGTTCGCGCCGAGCAGCGCGGTCTTGATCACCGTCGCTGCCAGTTGCACGCTCGCGTCATCGCCGCCGATGTTCAGCGCGGACACGATGAACAGGTCCCACAGCAGGCGCCTGGCACGCTCATTCTGGCCGCGGCTGGCCAGCCAGTCGCCCAGCCGCTGGCGTCCAGGCTGGCGTCGTCCGCCCTCGCGAAGCGGAAAGCGAGCGCGGCGCGGCGACCCTGGCCCGCTCGGCGACCGACAGCAGGCCATAGCCCGCCAGCGCCCGCGTCATGTGCAGCGGGGCGGGCAGCCCGCTCCGCCGAGCCTGGCCCGGCCGGACGGCGAGAGCACCGTCACGTCGAACCTGTCCTGGATCGTCACCGAACCGCTGACGCCGAGCTTGGCCAGCAGTTCCTGATAACTGGTGCAGCAGCGCAGGAACACGTGCTGACCGTTGTCGATCGTCATTCCGCCGCGCTGGTAGGACGTCGCGGCGCCACCGAGACGCGGGCGGGCCTCCAGCAGGGTGACCTCAGCGCCGGCTCACGCAGGCCGATCGCCGCGGTGATGCCGGCCAGCCCGCCGCCGATCACGACCACGTGGCGCGGCGTCACCGGCCAGCCTCCGACGGCCGGCGCGGCCGTCCCGGTCTGCCCATTCCGGCCAGCGCGCGCGCCGCGAGCATGGCCTTCTCCCTGGTTGGCAGCGACATCCTGCTGGCCAGGGCTGCGTCAGGGCGCGCAGAGATGTGCTCAAGCAGCCGCCGGTAGATCCCGGCCATCGCGCCAGCCGAGGCCGCGCTGCGCCGGTCCAGCAGGGGCATCAGCTGCATGCCGACCGCGTACCAGTCACGAGCCCGGTCGGCCTCAAACCTGATCAACTCCGCCATCGGGCCCTCGATCCTGGCAGGCTCCCCGTCCAGGCCAGCCGGGGCCAGCACGCAGCCGAACCGGTCCAGGTCCGCAGCTGGCAGGTAGACGCGGCCGTTTCCGAGGTCCTCGCGGATGTCGCGCAGGATATTGGTCACCTGCAACGCGACCCCGAGCGAATCGGCCAGCGGCGAGGCCATCTCCGGTTCCGCGGTGCCGAAGACGCCAAGCGAGAGCCTGCCGATCGACCCGGCCACGCACCGGCAGTAATGCTCGAGCTCATCGAAGGTGGCGTAGCTGACGCCCCGGACGTCAGCTTCGCAGCCGTCGATCAGCTCACCGAACGCGCTGAGCGGGATCGCGAAGCGGTTCGCCGCGTCCCTGAGCGCGACCAGTACCAAGTCGCCCGCCACGTCGCCGCCATCTTGCAGCCCCTGGACCGCCGCCCTGGTCAGCTGCAGCGCAGCGATCTTGTCCGGCGCCGGCAAAGTGCCGTCGCCGATATCGTCGATCCGCCGGGCAAATGCGTACACCGCGGACAATGCCCGCCTCTTGTCGGCTGCGAGCAGCGTGATGCCGTAGGCGAAGTTCTTGGCCTGCTGCCTGGTGATGGTCTCGCAGTGCTGGTAGGCAGCCTGAACCTCGGTTGATGCGGTAGCGACCGCGGTCACCGGCTCACCTCCCCGTCCCGAAGGCCTTCGCCAGCGCAGCCAGCGTCCGGCCCTTGCCCGGCCGCGGCGTGCTGGCCAGCACGTCGTAGTGCGCGCTGGCAATCGCCGTGAGCGTTGCCCGGCCGCCTGCCAGGTAGCCGGCAATGGCCAGCCGGGGGACGCCGCGCAGGGTGCCGACAAGCGGCGCTCCGGCGCCGAGCAGGCCCCGGGCGCGGCGTACCTCGAACGCGATCAGCTTCCGCAGCCGAGGCGAGGCCGTGTCCCCCATCAGGTCCTGCTCGGTGCAGCCGTAGCTGCGCAGATCCTCGGCCGGGAGGTAGACCCGGCCGGCCCGCAGGTCCTCGGCCACGTCCTGCAGGTGCTCGGCGAGCTGCAGGCCGGTGCAGATCGAGTCAGACAGCAGTACCCGCTCTGGCGTACTGCAGCCGAAGACCTGCAGGACGATCCTGCCGACCGGGTTCGCGGACAGCTCGCAGTAGCCGGCCAGCTGGTCGTACGTCTCGTACCGGGTCACCACCTGGTCTTGCTGGTTGGCCCTGATCAGGTCGGCGAACGGCTGCATCGGGATGCTGCACTCGGCTACCGCCTCAGCCAGTCCGGCCACCGCGGCGTGCAGCGGCTGCGTCTGGTGCCGCGGCACCGGCTCATACAGGTGCCGCAGGTCCTGCTCGAACTCGGCCAGCAGCCGCTGCCGGTCACCGGCCGGTGCCAAATCGCCGATATCATCTACTGTCCTGGCGAAGCGGTACACCGCCAGCAAATGCCGCCGATAACGGCGCGGGAGCACGCGCAGCGCGACCGGGAAGTTCTCCGCCGCCGCCTTGGACATGACGTCGTCAGGCCGCTGTCCGGCAGCAGAACCCGCAAGACCGGTCCCGCTGGGCGCAGCAGGCACGGCGACAGCCGGGGCCCAGTCTCGAGTCATGATCCCTATTTCCCCACGACCGGGCATTTAGATGCAATAATGACGCGTACGTCACCTGATACAAGCGTCAGTTCGGCGCGCGATCATGGCGTCTGACTATGCCCATTGGCGTGTCCCGACGTCCTGCGCATTGCCCTTTCTTTATTAAGAACGCACCTATGTCCGAGAGGCACTTCTTCCGCGCCTAACCGCAGGTCGCGTTGGCCCTCGCGGCACAGGCAGGCTAGTCTCCCACCATGAGCCGGGAACCCAGCCTGGGTCCGCAGCCGAGGACAGCCGTCGCCGCTCCAGGCAGCGAGCAAGCCCGTCGGCCAGTTCCAGTTCAACGCGTTACGCCGCCAGGCACGAACCGGCGGCCCCCGGCGACCGAGAAGACCGCAGCGGTCACCGACAAGACCTCCGCGACCAAGGAGTCGGCGACCGACGACTCGCTGCAGCCGCGGCAGCGGGCAGGCCGTCAGGCAGAGCGGGCGCGGGTTGAGCGTCCGTCGCTGGCAGGCGGCGAGCCCGCGCTGCGGCGGGAACTTGGCGCACACGGACGCGAGACGGTGCGCAAACTGCTTGCCGCCGGCCTCGCCGAATTCGAGGAAACGGGATTTCAGACCGCCAGAGTCGAAGATATTGTCCGGCGCGCGCAGATGTCGCACGGCACCTTCTATTTGTATTTCGCTAACAAGGACGATCTTTTCCGGACGCTGTTGCGTGACGCACTGCGCGACATGGGCAACATCACGGACGAATTCCCCATTGTCACCAGCAACGAGGCCGGCCGGGCCGCGCTGCGGCGGTGGGTGGAGAGCTTCACCGAGACCTATCAGGCCCATGCCACTGTCATCCGGATCCTCAGCCAGGCCGAGATCGTCGGCGAGAACGTGTTCGGCGACGGCCTGCAGTTGCTGTTCAGGCTCTCCGAGGCAATGACTCAGGGCATGACAGCGGCGCACCAGAACGGCAGCGCCGGCGAAGGCGTGCTCACCGAGCATGCCGAGCTCACGGCCGTGGCCTGCCTGATGATGCTCGAGCGGATCAACTACCTGCTCAGTGCTGAAGTCCGGCTGCCCAAGGACGAGATGATCGACAGGCTTTCGGCGATTATCTACGCCGCGTTCCGGTCCTGAATCAGGGTTCGACGACGGGCAGCGCGGCCAGCACGCGCCAGCCCCCGCCATCGGTTGGCCCTGCGCTGAGGCTTCCTCCGCAGGCCGTCACTCGCTCGCGCATGGCTGCCAAGCCGTACTGGCCACCTGACCGCTCCAGACCGGAGGCCGACTCGCGGCAGGCCGAGTTCACGACCGAGACCTGCACCTCTCGCGCCTCAGCTCGCACGGTCACGGTGACAGGTGCCCCCGGCGAATGCTTCAGCGCGTTGGTCAGGGCTTCCTGTACCACGCGGAATGCGGCCTCGGACGCGGCCGGTGCCAGTTGGTCATAGGCACCGACGAAGCGGCAGCTCACGCTCAGGCCGGTGACAGCAGCACGGCGCACCAGTTCGTCGACCATCTGCATATTGGGCGAAGCGCCCGTCGGCAGCTCCGCACCCAGTAGCTCGACTAGCCTGCCGATCTCCTCCTGGGCCTGGGCTGCCGCTTCAGCTACCGACACCAGAGCCGCTGCCATCGCGTCCCGGTCCGCGTCGGGAACGCGCTGTCCCGCACTTGCCTGCACGACCATGGCGCTGAGGCAGTGCGCGACTATGTCGTGCAGTTCCATCGCGATCCGCGCTCGCTCATAGCGGACAGATTCCCGCGTGAAGAGCTCCTGCTCGGCCTGCAGTTCGCTGTTGCGCACCCGCAGCTGCTCGGACAGATTCCGGCGCGACAGCGCAAAGCGCCCGGCCAGCCAGGGGCCGACAGTGATCATCTCGATAACCGGGCTGAACGTCCTGCTCTCCACCTGCAGGCCAGCGATCAGCAGGACGGTCCCGGCGAGCCCCGCCGCCGGCCCTGTCCCGGTGCCGAGCGAGTAACAGATCAGGAACACGGTCCAGGCGACAGGAAAGGTCAGCGCGTTGTCGACAGTGCCCGTTTGCGCCAGCGGGCGCACGGTCACCAGCGCCGCACCCGCCAGCGTTGCCGCGGCAAGCGGCCAGCGGCGGCGGATTGCCAGCGCCGCGGAGAACGGCACGACGAAATCCAGCGCCGCCCAGTCCTGGCGTGCTGGCGCAGCGGATGCGCACAAGCCAACTGCCCACACAACCATCCCGGCTGCCAGCAGCGCGTCGCCTCGCCACGAGGTGGCCAGGCCCTTCGCCAGGATGAGGACGTCACGCATGGCCGCTGATCAGCGGCAGGCGCGCCACGGCGTAGCAGCTGCGACCTTCCAGCCGGTGCTGAACGCTGCCGCTGTGCAGCGACGCACGCTCGGCGGCAGCGGCCAGCACTGCCCGGAGGTCAGCGGCTGGCGACCGCGGCCCGCTGACATGCAGTTCGAGCGCATCAGGGAAGAACCTGAGCCGGACGTGGACGGCAGCCTCCGGCGTGTCCTCCAGAGCTTGCAGCAGGTGCTCCACGATGCGGTACCCGGACAGCTCGAGGCCGGCCGACAGGGTACGCGGATTGCCGTCGACCGTGAGGCGGGCAGCCGCTGTGGTAGCCCTGGCGAGCAGCTCAGGCAGCCGCGCCAGCGTCGGCTGCGGGTCGCTCGGCGCGGGATCCTGCAGCGTGCCGAGGATCTCCCGCATGTGCCCGAGGGCATCCCTGCCGTCTCGCTCGATCGTGGCCATGACCTCGCGCGCCGATCCGCGATCGGCGTCGAGCACGGCGAGCCCGGCAGCCGCTGCGGTCGCGATACTGCCTATCTGCGCGTGCAAAGTCCGTTCGAGCTCGGCAGATATCTGCGCGCGGTCAGCCAGGACTGCGAGCCGCGCGGTCTGGTCGCGCTGGCGGCGCAGCTGCGATGACCTGACTCGCAATGACTCCGTTATCTCGCTGCTGGCGCGCGTCAGCCGCCCGGCGGCGAAGAAAGCTGCCAGCACTGGCAGCACGAAGCTGAGACCCTGCGGCCCGATCTGGGGGTCGTAGAGGCCCTCTGCCACGACGGCACTTGCACAGAGCACCAGTCCGACGGCCGACCTGCCACGGCCGCACCGCGCACCGACGGCGAACGCAACGAGGAACACGGCAGGCAAGGCCACACCGCACCGGATCAGCGACCCGAACACCAGATCGTTGAGCACCGTGGCCGCAGCCAGGAGGCCGGCCGCGGTCAGCGGCACGGGACGGCGCCAGGCCACTGGCAGGGTCATGGCGAGGACCCCGGCAGCGGCTCCGGCACCGATATGCGGTCTGGTATGCACCGCGCCGACCCCGACAGCTACGACATAACCGCTGAGGATTGCCGCAGCCACGATATCCAGGACGCCCAGGCTGCCGATCGTCCAACTCATCGGATAACGCCGGCGTCGAGCCGGAGCCCCTACCTGAGGCATCCTTGCCATCTGGATCACTCTCCCGCGCCGGCGCGGCCATGACGACCACGATGTCCGCTCGGTGCGATGCTGTCTAGCTCAAAACCTGACCCGGCCTGAGCCGGTCACGGAGGTGATGCTCGCCAGCGCCTTGGAGAGGACCTCGTCGCACTTGCCGTTCGCCTTCCTCGGGAACACCACGGCGTTGTCGACGGTGACGGTGAGGGTTCCGCGAATCCCCTTGTACTTCCCTGTCCCGTGCGACAGCGGCACCGGCGCGGTGCTTGTCACAACGATCGAGCACGCCCGCGTGTTGGACGACACGACCGTGAGCCTCGCGTTGAGCTGCCGCACGTTCGCCTCGAAGGTGCCCTTGGACAAGACGATCTTGTTGACGTTCCCGTGATCGAGAGCATCTTTATGGTCTACTCCGTAGTCGGTGAAGAAGCCGGTGAAGACGTTGTGATTAGTCGGTCCGCCGATGCCGCTCTCGTAGATGTGCACGATGCCGCCTGACCTGACGGGCGCGGCCTTCGCCGGGGCAGCACCGGCGGCACCGGCAACACCGAGAAGGCCCACCGCGCCCGCGGCGATGACCGCGCCGGTGCGCGAGCCGCTGCGCGCCCTGGCTGCGGCCTGACTCGTCTCGGCGACACCGCGTGCGGACGCGGCGACCAGCCGCCGGCGGCTGGTGAGCAGCAGCACGCCGAGCACTATCACGCTCACGATGCTCACGCCGATGCCGATGACCCCGTACAGCGGAGGCGAGCCGGTCACCGAGTGGAGCCGCACTGGAGCCGTCGCCAGCAGAGCACCAGTGATGAACGCGGCCGTCAGCACACCGTCCACGGTCGCGGCAATGAAGGTGCGGCGGCCGATACCGGCTACCCGGTCGCTCGGGGGCCGCCGCCGAGCGCGCACCGCGCCGAGCAAGGCCGCGACGGCGAGGGAGAGCGCCAGGATGATCGCCTGGACGACGTAGTAGCTGATGGCCTGCCCGAACGGCCACACGGTGCTGGGCGGGCTGACGCCCCGCCCGGCATCGATAGCCCAGGTCTGAGCGGCAACCACGGCAAGGTAAGGAACGACGACGAGCGCTGCGGCGCGACGAGGATCGCGCACGATCCAGGCCGCGATGACCGCGATGACGAAACCCGCGAGTGGGGTCATGGCGAATCCTCCGTCTTGTCCGGGCGAGTCCGACCCGCCCTGCTGACTCCGATGCCGAGAACGCTAGGGACCGGGCGCCGGCCGATCGTCCTGCGTGCGTGCGACCTTTGCTGGCTGCGCGTCATTACTGAGGACTACGGTGGACGTCAGAGGCCGCAACAGTGCCCATGGAGCTGCAGTGATGGCTGAGTCGCTCAGCGCGCCGGCTGATGATCGGATCGCTGACGGCCCTATCACCGTGGTGATCGCCGATGACCAGCAGATGGTCCGCAGGGGCTTCCGGGTGATCCTCGAGGCCGAGCCCGGCATCGACGTCGTCGGCGAGGCCGGTGACGGCCGCGAGGCAGTCGACCTGGTGCGCCGCCACAGCCCGACGATCGCGCTGCTCGACATACGGATGCCCGTCATGGACGGCCTGCAGGCTGCCCGGCAGGTCATCGCGCTCGGCCCGGCGACCCGGGTGCTGATCCTGACAACGTTCGGTGCCGACGACTACGTCTATGAGGCTCTCCGGGCCGGGGCGAGCGGCTTCCTGCTCAAGGACGCACCTGCTGACCAGCTGGTCACCGCCATCCGGTGCCTGGCCGCTGGCGACGCGATCATCGATCCGGCCATTACCCGCCGTTTGATATCGCGGTTCACGATCGCTGCACGGCGGCCCGTCGGCCTGCCGGAGGAACTGCGCCGGCTCACCGCGCGGGAGCTTGATGTGCTGCGGCTGGTGGCGCGAGGGCTGTCCAATATCGAGATCGCTCGAGAGCTGGTCGTCGAGGAGAACACCGTCAAGACGCATGTGAGCCGCATCTTGATGAAGGTGAATCTGCGCG
This sequence comes from uncultured Actinomycetota bacterium, assembly GCA_963767215.1. Classification (GTDB taxonomy): domain Bacteria; phylum Actinomycetota; class Actinomycetes; order Streptosporangiales; family Streptosporangiaceae; genus JAJYUU01. The sequence continues at coordinate 153,569 of CAVYDE010000008.1, read as the reverse complement.
ACCGGGTCCAGGCAGTTGTGCTGTGCTACGAGTCAGGGTTCGTCACGCCAGACGCGCGCGACTGATCAGCGGAACACGACAGCTGACACGATGGCCGCGATCGCGATCACGGTGCCCGTTATCCATTGCCAGTTCGCCGAGAGGAACTGCCCGGCGAGCGCGGGCGCACGGACCTGAACGTCGATCGTGGCTTCGCGCACGGGGATGCTCCGGTGCGCGGCTGACCGGCCGCCCTCCGGGATCCGCAGGCTCACGCTGATCACCAGGCGCTGCCGGCCTCGTTGTTGCGCGGTGATGTCGTACTCCCAGGTGGTCACGTCCTCGCCCGAGACTGACTGCTCTTCGTCGCTGTAGGAATCAATCCTGAAGCCGTCGCCGCGGAGGGTGACTGCCATCACCGGCGCGGTCGGGACCTGCTCGAGGTGCGGTGTGCCCCGTCCACGCAGGTCCGCGAGCAGATCCTCGTCCAGGTCCAGCGCTCCTGCGACACGCACCTCCACCCGCTGGGTCTCCCGGAGCTGCATCCGGTCGGGCGGATTGAACAGCAGCCGGCCCGGTTTGCCCAGCGCCCGGCGGACGCGCTCCTCGTGATCAGGGCGAGATGACGACCGATGATCTGCGGCGGCTTCGTCAGGGGTACCGATCACCTGCTGGGCGCCGGTTCTGCCGGCGCGTGCCCTTGCCTTGTCCCGGCCGGCGCGGCTGGCAGGACGAGTACGACGTGGTGGAGGAGGCGGAGCGGCAGCCGGAGCAGGCTGAGCTGCATAGCTGGGCGGCTGGGCGTACCGGGCGGGCGGTGCCGAGCCGCTATTGCCGCCGCTGTCGCCAGCGTCACCAGACTGCCCGGCTGGCGCCTCGGCGGCGGGATTTGCGGGACCGCCGGGGTTCGGGACGGCGTAACCCACGACTTCATCGTCGGCCGCGGAGATTTCGAGCGGGCCAAAGGCGCGGATTTCTGCCGGGGTAGCGTCAGCGGGCGGCACGACCAGATCCACGAGACCAACGGTCGTGGCCGCGACAGCGACACCGAGCGAGTGCACATGGTGCAGCAGTCCGGCGAGCGCGGCTGCCAGAGCCTCATCGTCGTCAGCAAGGAGGGCAGCATTCAGCCTGGCGCACCAGCTGCTCAGGTCCGCCTCGCCCCAGGGCGGGAGCCGGTACAGCCCGTCGCGGCCAATCTCGACAATCACGCCTGTCACCTGCCCGTGCTAAGGCATCCCTTGCTCCGCAAGCATCGCAACAAAGGCCTGGAAGTCAACTGATACCTGCAAGTCGGCACCGGTGGACGCAGGACGCGGGACTCCGGTGGGCAGGCTGGCCGAGACCTGTGATGTGCGACCCTGAACTAGCAATATGAGCTGCCGAAGGGGACCAAGTTGCCGGACCGATCAGGAACCTTCGCTGCTGATCCGTTCAATGGCCGGAACCCGACGAGTCACGAACGGATGACAGGTTTGCCGTGGAACGCGTCGTATCAGGACGGCCCCGCGCCCTGGGATATCGGCCAGCCGCAGCCCGCCATAGTGCGGGTGGCATCCGAGGGCGGATTCGCCGGAGCAGTGCTTGATGCGGGCTGCGGGACCGGCGAGAACGCTCTCCACCTCGCCGCGCTGGGCTTGTCGGTTATGGGGGTTGATGTGGCTGAGACAGCACTGGCGATCGCCCGGGCGAAGGCCGGCGACCGTCGGATCGAGGCCGAGTTCGCTGTGGCTGACGCGTTGCGGCTGGAGCGTTTGGCGCGCAGGTTTGAGACGGTGCTGGACTGCGGTCTGCTCCACACCTTCGACGCTGACGAGCGACCGGAATACGTGGCAAGTCTGGCGTCGGTGACCGAGCACGAAGGAACCCTGTATGTGTTGTGCTTCAGCAACGAAGGCGCCGATATCGGCCCGCACCCCGTCAGTCAGGAAGCACTGAGAGCTGCGTTCAGCTCGGCCACCGGATGGAATGTCGCCGCTATCGAGCCCGACCGGATTCAGACGAGGTACCACGACGACGGCGCACCTGCCTGGTTCGCGACAATGCAGCGGATCTAGAGGCCTTGTCGCCGGTGCGCGCGCCCAACCTTCGCAGCATGGTAATGCGGTCGGCAAGGAGGCTGATGTGCCGCACATCGTGGCCGTCGGCCCGCAGGCGGCCCACCGCCGGCGCTGCAACTCGCAGGCGACCGCGGGCTTGCCGGCGCCGAACGGGCCGTTGATCCACACCAGCACGGCACCCAGGATAACGGGCGCTCCATGATCCTTACTGGCCGAGGCGTCCGTCGATCCGCTCGCGCAACAGGTCGACGTGACCCATATGGCGACCGTATTCCCAGATCGTTCCGACCAGCAATTCGCGCAGCGACATCAGCCCACCACCGCTGCCATGCAAATTCAACGGATCGTCGCCGGTGATGTCGAGACTGGGCGCCTCGGCCACGAACCGCTCGGCGAAATCCACCTCCGCGTGCCACGCCTCCCAGGCCTCCGCCACCACCTGCGGGTCGGGAACCGCACCATTGAAGTCCCCGTCGGGATCAGTGTCAGAGCAGAAGAGCCTCGGGACGTCTTGTCCCGCCATCATCGCCCGGAACCCCCCACGCTCACCCTCGGCCAGGTGTCGCACCAGCCCCAGCAGCGACATCGTCGACGGCTCGACGGAACGGTGGGCCATCGCATCCGGGTCGAGACCTGCGCACTTCATCTCCAATGTGAGGCGTGCGCAGCGCAGCGCTTCGACCAGCGTGGTGCGCTCATCGCCCCGTGGCCCGTTCTCACGCGGGTCGTCATCGGACGGTTTGCCGTCCGCCGTGAACATGTCGGCTCTTCGGGTCGTGGCCATGGCCGTAATCGTCGGCGGTCCGGATGGCGGCCGTCAACGGGATTAGCGACGCCTGTGGCCATGGGCAAGGTATCGAGCACGTCTTCTTCATGGTCACCGGCGGTGGCTACTACGTGCACTCGCGCCTTGCCGCCAGCTGCTCCGATCGCGCGTCAGCGCCAGAATTCGGTGAGCTGCTCGGCAAGGGCTCTGCCTTGGTCGTAACCGGCTCGAGCGGCGGACGGACGCGTCGACAGATCCATCAGATTGCTGCCGAATGCACTGCGGGAGTCGCTATCCGGCAAGATGGTTTCGACCCTGCTGCCCCCCGCGCGTAGTTCGTCGACCTGTGCCGCAAGATGCATGCCCCAGCCCAGCGGCGCCCGTGTTTTGCCGCCAAGCGGTGACAGCACCAGCACGCGCCCGTATCCGGCTGCCAGATCCGCATTCTCGCTGGATCGTCGGTAGCCGCCGTCGATGTATCGGCTGTCGCCGATACCGTAGGGAGGGACACCGAAGCCGTTGGCACAGCTGGCGGCGACTGCGTCCACCAAGTCGACTCCGCTGTGGCGGTCGAACACGACCGGTGCACCGGTATGGGCATCGACAGCCACGATCAGAACCGTTCGTTCCGGCCAGCACTGCCTGGGCAGCCGAGCAGCGACCACAGCGCGCCACCGCGTTTGCCCGGAGCCGTCCGACGCGGCATCCATCTCGAGCGCCGCCGCACCCAGTCTGCGCCGCATGTCAGCCGCATCCTCAGCGGAGGCGATGATCTCGCCCGTCCTTCCCATATGGTCGGCAACCGGCCCAACGGGTGCGCGTCCGCTGTCGGATCCGAGCGGACCAGTCCGTCGCTGGGGCGCAGCGGACAGGATGTCGGCAAGCAGCTGGGTCGGGCTCGCGCTAGTTACCTGGGCAGCGGCCGTCGATCCGGCGGACGTCCCGATGATCAGATCGGCCTCAGTAACATCCAACCCGGCATCAAACAGGCCGGCGATGACGCCGATCAGCCACGCATTGCCTGCCGATCCGCCACCACCGAGGACCAATGCTCGCTCACCCACAGCGCTCACCCGCCTTGTGGCGTCGACCTGAAGCTGATCCTGGTCGGACCTCGGCCGGTCGGACGCTGTCGTCGAGGTGAAGTGCAGAGTTGAAAAAGGTGTTGTGTTCATGGGAGTCGCCTCTCGCGAGTTGCCTGGCGGGCGCTCCCGGCGGCGACTACCTCAGTCGCGCGATCGTGGACTGCAGGGGAGCACCCACTGCGGATACTGCGTTCATGGGACTCACCTCCCGCCGATAGATCACGATCGCCAAGACGTTAGCACGCCTGCGACGCGTTGCGCAGCCGGCATCATGCCGGTTGCCGTGTCGCTGTCGGACGCGCCACCGACCGCACATGCACTCCTGCACGACCCGCTATGACACGTTTAGCCGATCTTGACCGCCGAGCCCGTGCCCTCGCCATCGTTGGCTACAGCATGCCCCCTGCAGTGATCCCCGAATTCGCCCCTGAGCTGGAGACTCGCACTCCAGGTCATCCAGCCGGGCCTGGTAGGACCCGTCGGGCACGTGCGCGGTCACGAGAAGAGACCAGGTCGCGTATGGCTGCCTGGTGTTCACAGGTCGCGTTCGAGACGCGCAGCCACCTCCCGATATCGGCTGACGGGCACCAGATGCACGCCGTCGAAGGCTCCGCTGTCGCGGATGGCCAGGATCTGCTCGCACGCCGCGTCCACCCCGGCATCGCGGTCGCGCTCAACTTTGTCGACTAGCTGGCCGGGGATGTCGATGTCGGGGATGGTGGCCGCCAGCTTGCGGGCCATGCCCGCGCTGGCCAGCACCATCACCCCGGCATAGACCGGAACCTGCAGGCAGGTGCTCTCACGCCACCGCAACAGAGCATCGACCGAGTAACTGACCTGGACGAACGCGAAGTCCGCCGCGCTCTTCCACGCAGGAACCGGGCGCAGACCGGACGTGACGCCGACACGGAAGGGCCGGCAGCCCGCGAACGTCGGGTCCCCGGCCGCGCCACGCGCTTCTTCGATCATGGTCCGCACCGTCAGCTCGCTGGTCCGCCCGCCCGCGGTGGGCTTGTCGCCATAGACGAACAAGAACCGGTCCACCCCGTACGCGGCGGCGGTCAGCAGATCCCGGCGGAACCCCAGCAGATTGCGATCCCGGGAGTTCAGGCACGCGATGCCACGGGCCCCCATCGCCTGCACCTCGTGCGCGACCGCCACGCTCGACACCGTCGCCCGCCCGATGTGATTGTCGGGAATCAAGAACGAGTCCGCTACCGCGCTCAGCACCCCGATCTGGTGACGCACCCGCGTCAGGTCCGGACGCGTGGGCGGCTCGATCTCGCAGACCAGCTCGAAACGACCATCAGCCATGCCCGTGACTCTACCGACCACGCTCCAAGCCAAGGCATTCAGACAGTTCTGATATCCGACTGTGCCGTTACAGCTGTGCCAGGACGCTGACGACCTCGGAATCCGGGCCGTTGACGAGGCTCTGGCAGGCGCACTGGAGGTACAACGCCCTCCCGGAGGTGGCCGGTGCATAAGAACCTGCTGCTCAAGGCCAGGCGGCGGGCGAGCTGGCCTGTAGGCCGGGTTCTGTGCGCCCGCTCACGCGGGCCGACGGCCATCCATCTAGGGCTGCCGTTGCCGGCAACCTCATGCGGTCTACCCGCGAGCATCGGGCGGGCAGCCCTCAATCGCTCGCGCAGGACCTCCCCTTGCGGGGACGCTCCCTCTTGACCTTGCTCCGGGTGGGGTTTACCGAGCCGCTCAGGTCACCCTGAGCGCTGGTGGTCTCTTACACCACCGTTTCACCCTTACCCCCGGACAAGTCCGGGGGCGGTCTGTTTTCTGTGGCACTATCCCGCGGGTCACCCCGGGTCGGCGTTACCGACCACCCTGCCCTGCGGAGCCCGGACCTTCCTCGGCGCTCCAGGGGACCTGGAGCGACGCGGCCGCCCGGCCAACTCGCCCGCCGCTCACGCCAGGATAGGGCGTACCGGCCTCGCGGGCGAGGCAGCCGGGCGCAAGCGGAGGCGGGCGGCCCTGGCAGAACTGCCAGGACCGCCCGCCGTACTCCGAATATCTGAACTAACTCAGTGAATCAGGCTGCCAAGCAGGCTGCCGTACTCACCGTTGCTCCGCGACGGTGCAGACAGCGTCAGCGCTGACGCCGGGCTCGTCGAGGAGTTCGAGCTCGTGGAACGGCTTGTCGACCGGCGGACCGCCGGGCGCGACTTGGGCGCGGTCGTCCTCGGCCGCGACATCGTCGACTTCGGCTTCGCCGTCGTTGACTTCGGCTTGGCCGTGGTCCTGGCCTTGACCGTCCGCTGTGGCTTAGCGGCGGCCTTGGCCGTGGTCCTGGCCTTTGATGCGGTGGTCCGCGGCTTAGCAGCAGCCCTGGCCTTCGCAGCAGTCCTCGGCCCTGGATGCGGTCATCTGCGCCGCGGTAGCCTAGACATCGTCCATGGCCGGATCCGGTGGCGCTCGACTTCGATGTCCGCCTGGACTTCGGCCGGGACGCAGCTGCCCGCGGCTTGGCCGACGGCCTCCGCTTGGCAGCCGGCCTTGGCTTCGCCGGGGTCCTGCTGGAGCTCGCCATAGCCGGCATCTTCGCCGACGACATGTGCTTGGCCGCGGACTGTGAGCGCCTTAGCTGCGGTCGACATCGCCTTGGTGGCGGTGTTCATCGAGGTCATTGCCGATGACATCGTCTTGGCCGACGTCGTTGCCTTGGTGGCAGCAGCCGTCATCTTCGTCGCGGCCGTGGAAACCTTGGTGGCCGCCGACGTCACGTTCTTGGCTGCTGTCATGGGCGTTGCTGAGCTCCGGCTAGCCGAGCTCCTGCGTGCCGCGCTGCTGCGCACCGAGCTTGCGCCGGTACGACGAGCGGTGGAACGTGACGCGGTTGATCGTGATGCAGTGCTACGGGTCGACCGTGATGCGGTAGTCCCGGAAATGCTCCTCGCTGCCGTGCTCCGGGCCGGCTTCGCAGCGGTGCTGCGGGCGGTCCTCGGCTTGGCGCTGGAGCTCCGGGTACTGGTTGTGGACTTCGGCCGGCTCGCAGTGCCCCTTGACGCACTGCGGCTAACCGACCTGCTTCGGGCGGTACTCGCCGAACTTCGGCGGCTTGCCGCACGGGTCGTGGACTGAACAGGCACTGATCTCCCCCCGTCTTGATCAATTACGAGGAGTGCTATTCCACACACGGAGAGTATTTACACACACGGCAACGCGCGGGCTCAGAACATTGACCTCAAGCAACCAGAAATCGACCGCTACCTCGTCCGAATCGGGCGCCAATACGCCTGCGCGCGATCTGGATACGACCGCGAAATCCGCAGCCGACGCCCTCCTGCCCGGGCCTGAAATCAGCCCGAACGCAGGTGGCTGGTGTCGTTCAGCGACCGTAGCAAAGCTGGCCCGTCGGCGAACCAGTCGGCCTCCGACGAGCGAGGCGACATCCAGATGCATACGGAACAGGGCGGCGGGGGGCGCGAGCAGAGCGCGGCAGACCAGTGTCTTGATCGGCGTCACATGACTGACGACAACGATTGTCTGGCCCTGGTGCTCGGCGAGCAGCCGGTCCAGTGCGCCGTCCACGCGCGCGCCACGGCAGCGAAGGTCTCGCCGCCCGGCGGTGCGGCATCGGCACCTGCCAGCCAGGCGGCCATCTCGTCCGGCCACTGCTGCGAAACCTCGGCGAAGCTCAGGCCTTCCCAGCTGCCGAAATCAGTCTCGGCTAGATCGTCTTCGACAGTCATGGCCGCACCGACCCGGTCCGGCCACGACTTCGGCGGTCTTCCTGGCGCGGATCAGCGGCGAGGTCCGACCAGGTCGATGCCACCGCGCCCAGCTAGCCGGCGGCAGCCGCGCCAGCCTGCCGCAGCCGAGCTCAGTCAGCGGGATGTCGCCCCGGCCGGCGAAACGCCGTTCCGCGGACAAGGCCGTCTGGCCGTGCCGGAGCAGGATCGTCGTCGTCGCCTTGCCGTGACCGCGGCGCCAGCCCGGCGCGGCTGCTCGGCATCGGTTGCGGCTCAGCTGGCCGGCTCAGAGCCCGGATTCATCGGTCCGGACCAGGATTCTCCTGCATTCCTCGCACCGCACCACGTCATCGGCGGCAGCCGCCCGAATCGCGTTCAGGTCGACCGTGTTGAGCGACAAGTGGCATCCCTCGCAGCTGCCCACGGCGCAAGGCGGCCGCGCCGACGCCGCCGTGCTGCACGCGCAGCCGCTCATAGAGGTCGATCAGTTCCCCCGGCTCCGCGACTGACCACCGAAAGCGGCGGTCGCCCGCCTTGCCAGTCAGTTCCGCGAGCTCCGCCAGCGCCACGTCCCGGCGCGCCGTGACTGCCTCGGCATTTCGGCTCCGATCGTCTGCGCGTTCGGCGGGAGACCTCCTTCAGCCTGGCCTGGGCCGACTCAGTCGCTCCATCACGTCCAGCTCGACGTCCTCCAGGTCCGACTGGCGGCGCAGCAGCGACTCGATCTCGGACTGCAGATTCTCCAGCTCGCGGGGCGAGTTGACCTGGCCCGCGTCCAGCCGGGAGCGGTCTCGCGCGATCCGGCTCCGGACCTGCTCTACGTCGGCGTCCGCCTTGGCCTGCTCTCGCTTCAGGTCACCCTCGCGAGCACCGAGAGCCGCTGCCTCGTCACGCGAACTCGCGCTCCCGCTGGTCCAGCTGGCCGAGTTCGGCGTGCTCAGGCAGGCCGCGCCGACGATGCTCCAGCCGCCCCAGCTCGGCGTCCAGGTCAGCCAGCTCAAGCAGCCGCAGCTGCGCTTCGGGGGTAGCTTTCACGGTCGCCAGGTTAGCCTGCCAGGGAGCAAATGTCGCCCGGCGGCTGGGAGGCCAGGTCAGTTCAGCTGCCGAGGCCTATCATGGCGATCGGCACTGTCGTGGGTCGCGGAGCGCCGCTCGCCCGCTCCACCGTCACGCCGAGCCGATCCCCCGCTTTCAGGCTGCTGACCACCATCATGTCCCGCTGTCCTGACGGCAGCATCCCCGCCGGGAGCATCCCCGACGGTCCCATCAGCCAGACCTCATAGGCCCTGCCGACCGGCAGCTGCGGCAGCCCGCTCGCCACAAAGACCAGCGCCCGGGCCCGATGTGACATCACTACCGTGGCGGTGCCGCCGGTCGAGAACTTCGCCGTCAGGGTGACGGCGTCATGTTCCCCCATGATCGCCGCGATCGAACATCCCGCTTGCTCGGCGGCGCTCAGCCGGGTCTGCATCTGGCTCAGGTGCAGGCCCAGTAAAACCAGCGCCGTGCAGGCCAGCGCCACGGCGGCTACGGCCGCGATCCGCGCCAGCCAGGGCTGCCTGCCAGTGCCTCCCGGCCGCACAGCCCTGGCCACCGGCGCGGCCTCGCATTCGCGGCCGACGACAGCGGACGCCGCCGGCCGCGCGCCTCCTGGCCGGCTCACGTCCGGCGGCAGCTGACGGACCCTGGCCGCCGCCTGCAGGATCTGCTCGCGCAGTTCGGGCCGGGGCCTGACGGACTGCGGCGGCGGCGAGCCTGGCTGTCGCCTCGCGTAGCCCGCGCACGTCCTCCTGGCACTGCTCGCAGCCGGGCAGGTGCCGCTCGAAATCTGCTCGGTCAGCCTCGGAGACTGCATCCATGACATATGCGCCGACCAGAGCGTGCATGCCAGTCCCGCCGCGCGCCGCATCAGTCCACCCCCAGGCAGTCACGCAGCCTGATCAGGCCGTCCCGCATCCGCGTCTTAACGGTGCCGACGGCCACGCCGAGCAACTCGGCTACCTCGCGGTAGCTGTAACCGCCGTAATAGGCCAGCGTCACCGACTCGCGCTGCAGGTCGGTCAGCCCGGCCAGGCAGCGCCGGACCCGTTCATGCTCCAGGCTCGTCTCGACCGCGTCGCTGACCTCGTCGTACTCGATCGTGGCGGTGGCAGCCCGGAACTCTCGCTCGACTCGCCCGCTGCTCGGACCTGACCCTGTCAACGGCCCGCCGGTGCGCCAGCGTCGCGATCCAGGCGACAGCCGTGACCCGACCGCGGGATCGAAGCGGGACGCGGTCCGCCAGACCTCGAGCAGGACCTCCTGCATGACTTCCTCGGACTGCGCCGGGTCACGCAGGATCGCGGCGCACGGTGCCGAGCACCGCCGGCGCTGCCCGGTCATACAGCGCGCCGAACGCCGCATTGTCACCCTTGGCCACCTCGGTCAGCACGGCCTCCAACGCGCCGCGGCCAGGCCGGGCGCCGAGCAGTCGCCGGAGCGCCGATCTGCCGCGGTCGCCCGCCGTGCCGTCGCCGCTGCCGCCGATCGGCCGCCTGCCTACCAAGTCCACGTCCCTATATTCGTCGCCCGACCCCGGTCCGGCTTGCCGCACCCGGCAACCGCCCTGCGGCCCCGCCACGCTGGCGGCACCAACGGGCTGGCCGTCGCAGCTGACCGGCCTGGCGGCAATCCGATCGCAACGCTGATACGAATACCCAGGTGACCTTCCAGCAACAACCGCCTCCCCGCAGAGCCGCGAGGCCAACCGCAAGCTTCCCCGCGCGTCCATCACCGGCCGTGGTGCCGTCGTCGGCATCGTGACGCCGCTAGTCGCGCTCGGCGTTGCCCAGCTCGTGGCCGCGGCGCTCGCCTCGCCGCTCGGCGCGCCGGTCGGGGCCGTCGGCGAGTTGTCCATTAACCACACACCGCCGGCCGTGAAGAACTTCGCCATCAGGACCTTCGGCTCGAACGACAAGACGGTCCTGGTCTGGGGCATCCGCGGTGTCCTGATCATCTTCGCGGTCATCATCGGCATCATGGCGCTGCGCAAGCTAGCCTACGGCCTGGCCGGACTCACGATCTTCGCCGCGATCGGCGTCTACGCCGCGCTCAGCCAGCCGACGGCGACCGTCACCGAAGTCTGGCCAACGCTGATCGGGGCCGCCGTCGCCGCCTTCGCGCTGCGCTATTTCGCCCGGCTGGCCGGCGGCCCCCTCGCCGCGGGGCGGCTGGCCGCCGCAGCCAGCAGCACGATCCGTCCGGTGATCCGCCTGCCGCGGTCCCCTTGGCCCCGCCGCCCGGACGCTGGGCGGCCGGCGACGACCGGGCGGATAGCACCACACCCGCCGCCGGCGATCAGCCCGGCCCCGGCGCCGTCCGAGACCCGCAGGCCGGCCGGGCGGGGACAGCGGACCGCCGGCCGCTGCCGCGCCGGACGGCCCAGCTGCCGCGCCGGACCCTGAAGCTGCCGCGCACGACGACGCCGCGACCGGCCAGGACGCCGCCGCGACCGCGCCGGAGGCGTTCCGCGGCGCTACCGCAGTACCGCCGTCAGGATCCCGATCTGGCGCGCCGACGACACCCCGGCCTGGCCGCAGGCTGATTACCGGCCAGTCCGCAGCAGCCTGACTCGGTTTCCCGACCGCCGCAAGTTCCTGCGACGAGCGCCACCGCGGCCGCCGCTCCTCGCTGGTCACCTACGGCTGGCGGTTCCTGGCTCGCCAAACCGGGACGTCAACGCGATCCAGAAGGCACTCAAGCTGCCCGCGCCGGCCAGCCCCGCTCCGCCGCTCCCGTCCGGAACAAACTTCAAGATTCCCGGCCTGAGCAGCGTTCATCACGCCGAACAGCACCTTCTACCGGGTCGACACCGCGATCATGCTGCCGGAGATCGCTGCCCTCGACCTGGCAGCTGCGGATCCACGGCATGGTGACGAAGGAGATCGTGCTGACCTTCGACGACCTGATCAAGCAGCCGCTGATCGAGGACTACGTCACGCTGTGCTGCGTCTCGAACTAGGTCGGCGGCCCGTACATCGGCAACGCCAAATGGCTCGGCGTGAGCCTGCGCAGCCTGCTGCGCCAGGCGGGCATCAAGGCCGGCGCCGACCAGCTGTTCTGCACGTCCTCCGACGGATTCACCTCAGGCACGCCGGTGCAGACCGCGATGGACGGCCGCGACGCGATGCTCGCGGTCGCCATGAACGGCACGGCCCTGCCGGTCGAGCACGGCTTCCCCGCGCGCCTGGTCATCCCCGGCCTGTACGGCTACGTGTCCGCCTGCAAGTGGATTACCGACATCGAGGTCACCACCTACCAGGCGAACGTCGTCTTACTGGGCGCAGCGCGGCTGGTCCGCCCAGGCGCCGATCAAGACCGAGTCCCGGATCGACGTGCCGACCGGCCAGAACCCGGTCAAGGCCGGCAAGACGATCCAGATCGCCGGGGTTGCCTGGGCACAGCACAAGGGCATCGACGCGGTCGAGGTCCGGGTCGGCAAAAGCGCCGTGGCAAGCAGGCGCGGCTGGCCGCCGTTCCCGGCATCGACTGCTGGCGGCAATGGGTCTACGACTGGGACGTCAACGTCACGCCCGGCAACTACCTCATCGAGGCACGGGCCACCGACAAGACCGGGTACACCCAGACCAGCCTCCAGGAGCCGCCAGAGCCCAACGGCGCATCCGGCTACCCGTCGGTCCGCTCAAGGTGATCTGAGCGGCAACGACCGCCAGGCGCGCTCGGCGTGGCGCCCGCGGCGGGCGCGGCAGTCTACAGCAGCTGGTCGCGCATGCCGTACATGTACGCGCCCAGCCAGCGGCCGAGTTCGTCGAAGACCGCCTGGCTGCCTTGCTGGCTCGCCTGGGCTGGTTCGGCCGCCGCCCGCCTCGCGCACTCCTGGCTCGCGGCCGCCGGCCAGGCAGCTGCAGCCAGGTCACGTGACTGCCCAGGCGCGCCGGCACGGGCTCCGGCCGGCGCGGCCGGCGTCGCCAGCCGCGCGGCTACCCGGCCGTGCGGCTCGGGCTGTCGGTGAGCACCAGCACCGGGCAGGCGATGTTCAGGCTGCAGCCCGGCCTGGCGCCGGCAGGCCGGGCCCGAGCAGGATCAGCGCGTCGGCCGGCGCTCGGCGAGCCCGCGGCGTACGGCCGGTCCGTCCACAGCGCCGCCGCCAGCGCACCCGCTCCCCTGCGCGGAGACGATGAGGTGGTCCATGCCCTCGGCCTCGCGCAAGTGCCGGCGCGGCGTCCAGCGTCGCAGGTCTGGCCGAACGCCCGCCGTCCGAGGCTAGCCGTGCCGCCAGGCCCTGGCCGCTCCTGCCCGGGCCTGCCGCCAGCCCGGGCAGCCGCAATCCGGCCAGGTAGTAAAATGAAAAGCCCGCTCGGTGAACCAGGTCGCCAGGTCCGGCGGCACTCGCGGATCCCCGGTTGCCTGCACGTGCAGCACGGCCCGCCGGCTGGGCTGGGCCGACCGGCGGCGGAACATGGCGGTCTCCCCCGGCGCCGCGACCAGCCGGCTCGGCACTGGTACCGGCTCGTAGCCCTCGGCGGCGCCATAGCCCGCGCAGATGCTCACCCGTTCCCCCGTCCCGCGCCCCGTCGCACAGCCCGCGCTCGCCAGCCAAACGCAGGTCCACAGCGGGCCAGGCAGTACGCGGCCGACCGGGACCGAAATCAGCGGCCAGCTCGGCGGCCGCGACGGGAAGCACGGAACGTCACTGACCAAGTCTCGCACCGTGACTGCCTGAACACGCGCCCAACACGCGGGCGAGCTTCCTGGTGCGCCGACCGCCCTAGATTGCTACGATTTCAGGGCAAGGAACGTGGTGTGCTCGTGCCGGTCTTGTTTGCCAGCAAGCCGCCGCGGGAATGACCGCGCCAATAGCGACGAGGCCCCTCCATGTATGAGATGGAGGGGCCTCGCCTTGCCTCGCCGCCCTGGCCATCCCGATTGCTCGGGCACCGTGCGCTGCGTGGCGGCCGCCGGTGTCAGGATTCCCGTCATCCGCGCCAGTCGCCCGGCCCTTCTGCCGTTCCCCGAGTTGCCCCGGAGGCGGTATCCCGTCTTCAGCGGTGAGAGATTTCTACTGCCAATCGAGCACGCCGCACAAGGCTTTTCCGCGAGATCTTCAAGATTCTTTAGCCGTCCACAGGACATCCGTTGTTTATCCCCTGTGATGTCTTCTTTCCACTGCGCTATGCACAGCTCCGTCCACAGGACCTGTGCAAGGAGCTGTCCGCCGGCTCAACTGCGCTGCCCGGGCAGCCTCAGCAGCCACAGCCTGTACCTCACCGGCCGGCTGGCTCAACCTGCGCACCGCTGGTTGCCTCCCGGTCGTCCAGCTCCCGGTCGTCCAGCTCCCGGTCGTGCAGCTCCTGCTCCTCGGGAACCGCGGCCGGCGCCGCGTCACTCCCGGACGGCCGCGGCTTGCCGTGCCAGGACTGCCACAGCGCCGCGTAAGCGCCGCCGGCCTGCACCAGTTCGCGGTGCGAGCCCATCTCGCGGATCCCGCCGTCCTCCATCACGATGACGCGGTCGGCGTCGTGCCCCGCATGCAGCCGGTGCGCGATGGCCACCACGGTCCGGCCGTCCAGTACCGCGGCCATCGACCGCTCGAGCCGCCGGGCCGAGCGCGGATCCAGCAGCGACGTCGCCTCGTCCAGGATCAGCGTGTGCGGGTCGGCCAGGATCAGCCGGGCGAGCGCGACCTGCTGGGCCTGCGCCGAGCTCAGCTGCCGTCCGCCCGAGCCGACCACGCAGTCCAGGCCATCCGGCAGGAGCTTCCGCCCACCCGCGCGCCTCGACCGCGGCGAGCGCGGCCTGGACCTGGTCGTCGGTCGCGTCCGGCAGGCCGAGCGTCAGGTTCTCGCGCAGCGTGCCGCGGAAGATGTGGTGCTCCTGGCGTCACCAGCGCGACCCGGCCGCGCAGCTCGTCCAGCGGCAGACCGGTCAGGTCCGACGCCGCCGACGGTGACCCGCCCGGCCGTCGGCGCATGATGCCGGCCAGCAGCTGCCCGAGCGTCGACTTGCCCGCGCCGCTCGGGCCCACGATCGCGATCCGCTCGCCCGGCGCACCGCGCGAGACCGAACCTTGCTCAGCACCTCGCGGCCGCGGCAGGTAGGAATGCGTGACCGAGCTGCGGCCGCCAGTTCCTGGCCGCGGGGCCGCGCCGTCGGCGCTCGCGGTCGGCGCGCACCTCGCGCGATCCCGAGCAGCCGGGCCAGCGACGGCCGCGCCGATCTGCAGCTGGTCCAGCCACTGGATCAGCTCGTCCAGCGGCCGGACGAGCGCGCTGCGCGTACAGCGCGGCCGGCGGTGACCTGGCCGATCGTGCACCAGCCGCGCAGGTAGCAGTAACCACCGAAGGCCAGCGTCCCGGCCAGCGGCAGCACGTACGAAGCCTCGGCGGCCGGGAAGAACACCGTCCGCAGCCGCAGCGTGTACCGCTCGGCCGCGTAGCTGTCGGCCATGTCGGCGTTCGCGCCGCGGCGCCGGGCGGGCCCGAGCCGCAGCGCCTCGACCGTGCGCGCACCCTCGGTCGTCTCGGCCAGGCTCTCGGTCAGCTGGGCCCAGGTCGCGCTCTCGCGCAGGTACCCGGCGGTCGCCCGGCGCAGGTACCAGCGCGCGCCGAGCCAGACCGGCATCACGACGATCAGGCACGGCAGCAGCAGCAGGGGCCGTCGAGCCCGATGGCACCCAGCGTCAGCATCACCGCCAGCGCGGCCGTCAAGCGTCGCCGGCAGCCCGTACCTGGCGGCCTGGCTCAGCGACGCGACGTCGCGCGACGACCGGCTCAGCAGGTCCCCGCTGCCCGCGCGCTCCACCGACCGACAGCGGCAGCCCGAGGACCCGCTCGACGAAGTCCTCGCGGAGCCGGGCCAGCAGGCCCTCGCCGAACCGCGCGCCCGCCAGCGCGCCGTACCTGATCAGGCCCGACTGCACCACCAGCGAGACCGCGATGATCAGCGGCGAGCAGGTCGATCCGGCCAGCGGTGCGTGACCGTGCTGACGCCGGTGACGATGTCGCCGAGCATCCGCGGCGCCACCAGGCCGGCCGCCGTGGCCGCGCCGTACAGCCCGATGACGACGGCAAGCTCCCGCCGGTCGCCGGATCACGACCTCGCGCACGTAGCCGCGGACCTGGCGCCCGTCGGCCACCGGCAGGATCTGCCCCGTGGCCGCCAGCTCGCTCCGGTCACTGATCCTCCCCTCGGGTCACCACGTCGGCGTACGCGGCGCTCGCCGTCAGCAGCTCGTGGTGGCTGCCCTCCGCGGCCATCCGGCCGCCGCGCAGGAACACCACCCGGTCGGCCTCGTCCAGCAGCAGCGGGCTGGTCGTCAGCACGATCGTGGTCCGGCCCGCCCGGTGCGCGCGCAGGCCGCGGGCGATCCTGGCCTCGGTATGCGCGTCGACCGCGCTGGTCGGCTCCACCAGCACCAGGATCTCCGGATCCGCGAGCAGCGCCCTGGCCAGCCGCAGCCGCTGCGCCTGGCCGCCGGACAGGGAGCTGCCGCGGGCCGCCAGCTCGCCGCGGATCCCGCCGGGCATCGCGTCCAGCACGTCCGGCGCCGAGGCCGACCGCGAGCGCGGCCATGACAGCTCGCTCTCATCGGCGTCCGGCAGCGGTCAGCCCGCCGACCGCCTCGCGGACCTGACCGCCGAACAGGTGCGCGTCGCTCGCGGCGACCAGGATCCGGTCCGGACCGCACTCGACCGGCAGGTCGGCCAGCGGCACGCCACCCAGTTCCGGCGCCGGGCCCGTCGGCTTGCCGTACCGGCCAAGCCGGTCGGCCAGCATGACCGCCTCGTCCGCGCTGTCGGCGGCGATGCCGAGGAACTCGCCCGGCCGCCGCGGTCAGCCCGGACTGCGGATCGTGCAGGCTGGCGCCTGGTGGCGGCTCGGCGCGCGGTGCCTGGCCGGGCTCGCTCACGTCCGGCTGCAGCGCCAGGATCCGGGTCACCCGGCCGGCCGCGACATAGCCGCGGACGATCTTGTCGGCGGCCTCGGTCAATGTCGCCAGCGGCAGCGCCAGGAACGCCGCGAACGCGTAGAACGTCACCAGCTCGCCAGGCTGTGATCGCGTGCCGCAGCGCATAGTGCGCGGCCAGCCAGGTGGCCGATCGTCACGAACATGCCAGGCAGCAGCACCTGGGCGGCGAACAGGTAAGACTCGGTCCTGGCCACGTGCACGCCGGTCTGCCCGCAGCTGCTGCGACTCGGCCCGGTAACGCTGGCCGAAGACGCGTCCTCCCCGCCGATGCCGCGCAGCACCCGCAGGCCGCCGACGATGTCGGCGGCCCGCGCCGACAGCTCGCCCTGCTGCTCGCGATAGGCCTGCTGCCGCTGGTGCAGCGGCCGCAGCAGCAGGCCGACCAGCGCGGTCATGGCCGGCGCGCCGATCAGCACGATCAGGCCGAGCGCACCGAGCGGGACAGCATGATCAGCGCCGCGGCGACCAGCGCGGCGATCGCGCCGCTGCCCCGGCCGCTGATGTCGATCGCGTCCCGATCGTCGCGACGTCGCTAGCGGCCGCGATGCTCACGATCTCGCCGGTGCTGACCAGGCGCGCCATCGTCTCGCCGAGCCGGGAGACCTGCTCGGTGACCAGCTGGATCGTGCGGTACGCGGCATCCAGGAAGTTGCTCGACGACGCACCGGTGCCGCAGGATCCCGCTGACCGCGGTGATGACGCCGAGGCCGAGCACGATCGCGCAGTCGACCGCGAATGCGTGCGTCCGCCGGCCGATCAGCGCGTCCACCGCCGCGCCGATCACGGCGGGAACGATCGCCTGGGCGACCATCCAGGTGCAGCCCCACAAGATGCCGAGCGCCACCCTGGCCTTCTGCTGGCGCACCAGCCAGCCCAGGTAGCGCCACGGAGATCCGATGGCGGGCGTGCCTGGCTCGGCGACGGGCAAGACACGCATGATGGTGGAGCGTACCTGCTGGTCAGAGGCACAAGCACCAGGTTTTTCCGGCACTGGACAGGCCGGCCTTGACCAGGTCCGGAACCCAGGCAGAACACTCCTGAGCCGCGCGAATATCGAGCCTGCCAGCCAGCCGACCGGCGCCGCTGGCCCTACGATGGCGAAATGGACCGAACTGCGCTGCTGGCCTGGCCAGCCTGATGCCCGGACCCGACGGAGCCGTACCGGCACCAGAACTTACGGTTGAGCTCCGCGACGATCACGTCGCGACGCTGGAGATCAACCGGCCCCCGAACAATTACTTCTCGGTCGGGCTGATCGGCCAGCTCGCCGACGCCTGCGATGAGCTGGCCGGCGGCGGACAGTGCCGGGCCATCGTGCTGTGCAGCGCAGGCAAGGTGTTCTGCGCGGGTGCCGACTTCACCGACTCCCATGCTGTCGGCTCGCCGGGCGGCCCGCACCTCTACGACTACGCGATCCGGCTGTTCGAGCAGCCACTGCCGATCGTGGCTGCGGTGCAAGGCGCGGCCGTCGGCGGCGGCCTCGGTCTGGCCATGGCCGCCGACTTCAGGGTCGCCGCGCCCGAAGCCCGGTTCGCGGCCAACTTCGCGCTCATCGGCATCCACCAGGGATTCGCGCTCAGCGCGACGCTGCCCGCTGCCGTTGGCCAGCAGCGAGCCCTGGAACTGCTCTACACCGGACGACGCGTCGGCGGGCCGGAGGCACACGAACTGGGACTGGCCGACCGGCTCGCAGCTCCTGGTCAGGCGCGGGAGCAGGCGCATGAGCTGGCAGCGGCCATCGCCTCGTCCGCGCCCCTGGCCATCCGGTCCATCAGGGCCACGATGCGCGGCGAACTCGCCGTCCAGGCACGCCAGGCAATGGTCCGCGAGCGTGCCGAGCAGGAACGGCTGATGCAGACCGAGGACTGGCGCGAGGGCCTGGTGGCAGTGCGGGACCGGCGCCCCGCGAACTTCGCGGCCAGGTAACGCTGCGCCGCAACGCCAATCGGTGTCTTAGATAAGGAAGGCAGGACGCTGGATGCCAGTTCTGGACCGGCCAGGCGGCTCGATCAGGTACGAGATCAGCGGTTCTGGCATGCCGCTGCTGCTGACTCACGGGTACGGCGCGACGTCGGCCATGTTCAGCCAGAATATGGCTGCCCTGAGCGCCGGCAACGAGGTAGTGACCTGGGATATCCGCGGGCATGGCGGCAGCGAGAGCCCTCCTGACCAGGCCTGCTACAGCGCCGCGGCCGCGCTGTCTGACATGGCCGCGCTGCTGGACGAGCTCGGCCACGAGCGCGCGGTGCTCGGCGGTCATTCACTCGGCGGTTACCTGTCGCTCGACTTTGCCCTCGCCTTCCCTGACCGGGTAGCCGGCCTGGTTCTCATCGGCACGGGCCCCGGCTTCCGCAACGACGAGGCGCGTGACAACTGGAACAGGCGGGCCGAGGTGACGGCGGGCCGGCTGGCCGAGCGCGGGCTGGCGGCACTCGGCTCGAGCCCTGAGCTGCATGCGGGCGGGCACCGCGACGTTGGCGGGCTGATCCTTGCCGCCCGCGGCACGCTCACCCAGAAGGACGCGCACGTACTCAACGGGCTGCCGCAGATCGCCGCGCCGGCGCTCGTTCTCGTCGGTGCTGCGGATACAAACTTCCTGGCCGCGGCCGACTACATGTCGGCCAAGATTCCCGGTGCGCGGAAGGTCGTGATCCCGGACGCCGGGCACGCACCGAATGTCGACAAGCCGGAACTCTTCGATCTCGAGGTTCGTGACTTCCTGGACGAGATCGCAGCCAGCCAGGCATCGGCGTGACGCAGCCGGCCGCCGGGACGCCGGAGCAGATCCGAGCGGAGCTGACCGGCTGGGTCCAGCAGCACTGGGATCCTGGCCTGCCGTTGCGCCGGTGGCGCGGGTTGTTGCTCGAGTCAGGCTGGGCGGTCCCGAGCTGGCCAGAGCGGTGGCACGGCCGGGGCCTGCCAGCCTGGGCCGACGAACTGGTCGGCAGCGAGCTGATCCGGCTGGGCGCGGTCGGCGTCCCGGTCGGCAGCGGCACGTGGCTCGCCGCGCCGACGATCCTGGCGCACGGCAGCGCGGAACTCAGGGACCGGCTGCTCGCGCCGATCCTGACCGGTGAGCAGACTTGGTGCCAGCTGTTCAGCGAGCCTGGGGCTGGCTCGGACCTCGCGGGCTTGTCCACCTCCGCGGTCCTGGACGGTGACACCTGGGTGATCAACGGGCAGAAGGTCTGGAACACCAGCGCGCATCATGCCGACATGGGCATGCTGCTCGCCCGTACCGATCGCGACGTGCCCAAGCACCAGGGCATCACGTACTTCGCGTTGCCGATGAAGCAGCCGGGCGTCGAGGTCAGGCAGCTTCGCCAGATGAATTTCCACGCCTCGTTCAACGAGGTCTTCCTGACCGACGCGCGCATCCCGCGTGACAACGTCATCGGGGAGATCGGCCAGGGCTGGAAGGCAGCGCTCACCACGCTCGCTTACGAGCGCCGCTTCGGGTCCTTGCAGCGGCCAGGCTACTCGGCGGCCGGCGGCCGGGCCCTGGACGAGGCCAGAGCCGAGGCGGACGATCACTTCGCCACCTACTCCTGGTACCCGCAGCGCGCGGGCCGCCCTGACCTGGTCATCGAGCACGCCCGCGCGGCCGGCGTCACCAACGACCCGGTGATCCGCCAGGCCATTGCCCGGCTGCTGACGATGCAGCGAGTCAGCTCATGGACCGCCGAACGAGCGAGGGCAGCGCGCGCCCACGGCGCTCGGCCCGGCGCTGAGGGTTCGATCGGAAAGCTCGCCGCCAGCAACATCGCCCGCGAGTCGGCCAGAGTGCACTCGATGATCGCCGGCGCGAAGGGCATGCTGACAGGACCGGACTCGGCCTTCAACGGCATGATCGCCGAGGTGTTGATGTCGGTTCCCGGCCAGTCCATCGCCGGCGGCACCGACGAGATCCAGAAAAACATCCTGGCCGAGAAGGTTCTCGGGCTGCCTGGCGAGATCCGGGTCGACCGGGACCTCCCGTTCAGCCAGATCAAGCACCGCGGCTAGCACGCACGCCGGATGTTTCCTGCGGCCCGGCCTCGCTGGCCGCCAGCAGCCTCGGCCTGAACTGAAGATCCTCGGTGTCCGCCAGAATCCGCCGCAGCAACTCCTGCGCCTCCGGCCCCGGATCCAGGCCGAATTCCCGCGCGGTCATCTCGCGCAGCCGGCTGTAGGTATCGAGCGCCGCGGTCTTATGACCGCAGCGGTACAAGGCGAGCATGAGCTGCACGTACTGGTGCTCCGATAGCGGGTCTGCGGCGACGGCCGCGCGGAGCTGGCTGAGGACTTCGTAGTGGTGACCGAGGCGCAGGCGGGCGTCGACCAGCCACTCGCGCGCGTCCCGCAGTTGCTCAAGCAGCGCCGCGGTGAGCGGTCGCAGCAGCGGCGAATCAGGCACATCAGCCAGCGGCGGATTGCCCCAGAGCTTGCACGCCTCGTCCAGGTAGCCCGCTGCTTCCCGCGGGCGCCCCTGGTCGAGCGCCGCGCGCCCGAGCGCCGTCAGGCTGCGGAAAACCTCGGCGTCGAGCTCGCCGTCCCTGACCATGATCCGGTAGCCGCCAGGAACTGTCTCGATCCGGGACTGGCCAGCAAGCGCGCGGCGCAGGTCGCACATGCGGACTCGCAGTGCGGCATCGGCGCCGGCCGGCGGATCCTCACCCCACAGTGCGTCGCTGAGCGCCGACCTTGACGTGGCGGTGGTGCGCTGGAGCAGCAGGACTGCCAGCGTGGCTCGCTGCGACGGCCGCTGCAAGATCATTGGGGAGCCATCGTCGGCGTGGACGGCTAAGGGGCGAAGGATGCAGAAGCGCACGATTGTCTCCTGGCTGGATCGGTGAGCTTGCGCTGGCAGCACCGCACCGTCGGGAGCCCGCCGGTCCCGCGTGGCCGACGCAGCCTCCCTCGTCCGCGGCGCGGCTGACGTTAGCGATACGCGTGTGACCGATCCATTACGCCGGCGTGACCGGGACTCAGAAGTCCACGATGAGCCGCGACCTCACGCCCCGGCTGACTCGCGCGCCAGCCGCACGAAGTTGGGCGGCCTGCGCTCCAGGAATGAACTGACGCCCTCGCCGAAGTCCGGGCGGCCGAAGCTTTCGGCCATCAGCTTGCTGGCTTCGTGCTCGGCCGCGAGCAAGCCGGAATGCAGCTGCTGGTATACCTGCCGCTTCATGATCGCCATAGCGGCCGGGGACGAGCCGGCCGCCAGGTCGCGGACGTACTGCTGCGCGTGCGCGAGCACTTCTGCGCGGGGCAGCGCGGCGTTGACCAGGCGCAGCGCAGCCGCCTCAGTCCCGGTGACCTTGCGGGAGGAAAACAGCAGGTCAAGCGCGACTGCCGTGCCCGTCAGCCGCGGCAGCATCCAGCTCGTGCCCCATTCGGCGATCAGTCCGCGCTGCGCGAACGCCGTCATGAGAATCGCGTCCTCGGCCATGAAGCGCAGATCGCAGGCGAGCACGATCGGCACGCCCATCCCGGCGACCGGCCCGTTGATCGCCGCGATCACTGGCTTCGGCACCGACATCAGGTAGGTATAGGTGCCCAGGTGCAGGTCATCGCCGTAGTCCGGGTCGCCAGGATCGGAGGCCAGCTCTGCTGGCACCGTCTCGGTAGTGCGATTGCCCGCCCTGAGCGCTGACAGCCGCTTCATGTCTGCCCCGGCGCAGAACCCGCGGCCGGCACCGGTGATCACGATCCCGACGACCTGCGGGTCGGCCTCGGCCGCAGCGACCGCATGGCGCACTTCGAAGGCCATCCGGTCGGTCCATGCATTGAGCACCTGCGGCCGGTTGAGGGTGATGGTCGCTACCGGGTCAGCGACCTCGTACAGGATCTCCTCATACACGGCCACAGATGCCTCCAGACGCAGATGTGCTGTTCCCGGTCACTGTGGAGCGAAGCGCAGGCCCGCGTCAAGCCGGATCGGGCCACGACCGCAGCGCGACGGAGCCCGCGGCCGGCTCACCAGGGGGGCGCGGCCAGGCGTTCCAGGCAAATGCGCCGGTCCTCGGGGTCGCTGCAGGACTCGGCCAGGCGCTGCGCGGTTGCCTTGAGCTGCTCGGCCTGCGGCAGGCCTAGCCTGGCCGCCACCCGTGCCAAGCCCTCGGCGGCGAAGGCACGGTCCCAGTCGTCGAACGCGGCAGGGTATGCCTCGATGAGCTCGGCGTAGCGGTCCGCATGCCTGCTGGCTATCTCCGGCAGGCCCGTGGCCACAGCCACCGTCGCGATGAGGTACTCGCCCCGGCCGTGGTTGGCGACGGTCCCGGCCTGCATCCAGTGGTAGGTGGCCGCGTAGGCGGCGTACAGCGCCTGCTCGCGCTCGACCCGCGGGCTCGACTCGGACAGGCCGTTATCGATCAGGTCCCAGGTGCTGTTGTTCAGCTCGACACCGAACCACCGATTCAGGTCCCTGCCGCCGCTTTGCTGCGTGACCACGGCGGCCGCCAGCTCCCGCCAGCCGTCGTAACCGTGCTCTCTGGCGATCACCAGCTGGGCATCTCGCAGCTGAATCTCCTTGCCTGCCTCAGGCCGCACGGCCTTGACCCGCTCGGCGACGGCAGGACTTCCGCCCGCGTACGCGCGCTTGAGCTCCTTTGCCTGAGCACGCAGCTGGCCGAGGTCGGCGCTTGCAGGCAGTTTGCTGTCTTCCATGAGCTCTCCATCGTCACCCGGGTCCGCTGTGGCCGGGCGCGACAGGAAACCGCGCATGGCTTCACATTCGTTGAGGGGAATCCAGGTGTACTCGGTACTTGCCGCGGACGAGAGGCGCCCTGGTGCGCGCTGCCCTCAATATAGGAGGGCGCGGGTCCGCTCGGCAACCTTGCTCTGGCGCTGATTCAGCCTGACCAGGCAGGGCCGGAATCCAGAGCAAACTCAGAAGAACCTCAAAGAGCGGTCCGAGCCTCGGAAGGCACACTCGCGCCATGATGACGGCTATGGAGACCGCGGCGTCCGCGCCGGCCAAGGCAGCGGACGGCAGCCTGCAGCGAGCCGACGGAGGCCCGGTGCGGGTCCTGGTTGTTGATGATGAGCCCAGCCTGGCCGAGCTGCTCGCCAGCGTGCTGCGGTATGAGGGCTGGGACATCAGGACGGCCGCGGACGGTGGCAGCGCGGTGCGCACGGCACGCGAGTTCCAGCCGGACGCGGTCCTGCTGGACATCATGCTGCCCGATTTTGACGGACTCGAAGTACTGCGCCGGGTGCGGACCATGCTGCCGCACGTGTGCGTGCTGTTCCTCACCGCACGCGACTCGGTACAGGACCGCGTCACGGGGATCACCGCGGGCGGCGACGATTACGTCACCAAGCCGTTCAGCCTCGAGGAGGTTGTGGCGCGGCTGCGCGGGCTGCTGCGCCGGGCCGGGATGGCCAGGGCGAGCGCCGGCACGGAGCTGACAGTTGCTGACCTGAGCCTGGACGAGGAGGCCAGGGAGGTGCGCAGGGGAGGCGAGCTGATTGAGCTGACCGCGACCGAGTTCGAATTGCTGCGGTTCATGATGCGCAATCCGCGCCGGGTGCTGTCGAAGGCACAGATCCTCGACCGGGTGTGGAACTACGATTTCGGCGGCCAGGCGCACGTCGTCGAGTTGTACATCAGCTACCTGCGCAAGAAGATCGACACCGGTCGCGAGCCGCTGATTCACACGGTCCGCGGTGTCGGCTACGTGCTGAAGCTCCCGGCCTGACATGACACCTCAGGAGACGCGGGCCCGGCCGGGCGGGTTCCGGCACTGGCTCGCGGCGCGCTCGCTGCGGGCACGGCTGATCGCTGGCCTGCTTGGTCTGCTGGCACTGGCATGCGCGACGGTCGGCGTGGTCACCTACACCCATCTGCATTCAGTACTGATCAGCCAGCTGAACGCCGAACTGGATACGGCGATCCAGCGGTACGCCGCGTGCGTCAAGCCGGGCGGCCCTGGCGGCACTGGCGGCGGCCCGCGTGACCCGGCCGGCAAGCCGCCGGCGCAGTGCTCGCAGCTGCAGGCCACGGCTGCCTTCAGCGCGATGATCACCAAAAGCGGCCAGGTCAGCAACGCTTACCTGGCCGGCAACACCGGCACCTGCAGCCTCAGCACCGCCGACAAGGCAGAGATCGCGCGCATTCCGGCCGGCGGCGCACCGCGGACGGTCGATCTCACCGCCTACGGCAGATATCAGATGATGGCAGCGCCGGTCGGTACCGGCAGCATCGTCAGCGGCCTCCCGCTCGCAGGCGTGAGTCAGACGCTCGGCCAGGTCGCCGAGGCTGAGATCGCGGTATTCCTCGCGGCGCTGCTGATCACCGGCGTGATCGGCACCGTCTGGGTGCGGGTTTCGCTGCGGCCGCTGCGCCGGGTCGCCGCCACCGCGACCAGGGTGGCCCAGCTGCCGCTGAGCAGCGGCGACGTCAGCCTGCCCGAGCGCGTGCCCGACACCAATCCGGGCACCGAGGTCGGCCAGGTTGGCGCCGCGTTCAACCGGATGCTCGGCCACGTCGAAGCCGCGCTAGCTCGGCGGGAAGCGAGCGAGAGCCGGCTGCGTACCTTTGCCGCCGACGCTAGCCACGAGCTGCGCACGCCGCTGGCAGCCATCCGCGGCTACGCCGAACTGGCCCGTCGTCATCCTGGCCCGCTGCCTGATGACATCGTGCACGCGCTGCACCGGGTCGAGTCCGAATCGGCGCGGATGAGCGAGCTGGTCGATGAGCTACTGTTGCTGGCCAGGCTCGACGCCGGGCGGCCGCTGGCGCGTGCGCCGGTCGACCTGACCAGGCTGATCATCGACGTGACCAGCGACACGCGGGTCGCGGCGCAGGACCATAAGTGGCAGCTTGAACTGCCGGATGCGCCGGTCATCGTCGCGGGAGATGGCCAGCGGCTGCATCAGGTGCTGGCCAACGTGCTCAGCAACGCGGCCCGGCATACGCCGGCCGGCACGATCGTGACCGTCGCCATGGGCGCAGACACCCCTGCGGCCGCGGCACCCGGACAGGGAATGGCGGTAGTGACCGTGACCGATGACGGACCGGGGATCCCGGCCGGACTGCAGCCCGCGATCTTCGAGCGGTTCGTCCGGGGTGACAGTTCCCGGTCGCGCGCGACCGGCAGCAGCGGACTCGGGCTGGCGATCGTGCACGCCGTGATCGCGGCCCATGGCGGCACCGCGACAGTTGCCAGCCAGCCAGGCCGGACCAGGTTCACCATCACGGTCCCGCTGCAGGCCGGCGCCCCGGCTACGCAGGATCCGCCGGCCACCAAGACCCTCCAGAACCGGTGACGAATACTTACTATGCTCGAGCTTCTGCTGATCGGCGTCGTCGCCGGATTCCTGGCCGGAATCTCCCCTTGCATCTTGCCGGTGCTACCGGTCATCCTCGTCGGCGGCGCTTCGGCCGCGCGCGATCAGCCGTCCGCGGGCGACAGCGCCGCCGGACGCGGTAGCGCGATCACGGCCCGGGCAGCACCAGGCGGTGCCCGCGTCCCGGCCAGCGCGAGCCTCCCGGCCGCGGCGGATGTTCCCGCCAAGGAGAGTAGCCTGACCAAGCCGAGCAGTCGGGCCGGTGCCGGTGCGCGCGTCCTCGCAGGCGTCCCGGCCGGTGCGGGCGCCGGTCTGGCCCGGCCGCTGGCGCTGATTGCCGGCCTGGTGCTGAGCTTCAGCCTGATCATCCTGATCGGCTCTGAGTTGCTGTCGCTGCTGCACCTGCCGCAGGACACGCTCCGCGACATCGGCATCGCGCTGCTGATACTGGTCGGGCTTGGTTACCTGATACCGGTTGTCGGCGCCTGGCTGGAGCGCCCGTTCTCGCGCATCCGCGGACGCGCGCCGAAGGGCAGGACAGGCGGATTCGTGCTCGGCCTCGCGCTCGGCGTTCTGTATGTCCCGTGTGCGGGGCCGGTGCTGGCAGCGCTGACCGTGGTCGGCGCGACGCATCGCGTCGGCACCACGGCGGTGTTTCTTACCGCCGCCTTCGCCGTCGGCACGGCCATCCCGCTGCTGGCCGTGGCCGTGGCAGGCGGCCAGCTGACGACCCGGCTCAGCGCGCTGCGGCGGAACGCGCCGGTGGTCCGTCAGGTAGGCGGCGCCGTGCTGATCGTCATGGCGCTGGTCATCGCGACCAACGTGCTCAGCGGACTGCAGCGCGACGTGCCGGGTTACAGCACCGCGCTGCAGGACTCAGCGAAGGTCCGGCAGGAGCTCAACGGCGTCACCGGCGTCGCGCACACGTCGCTGACCAAGTGCAGCTCGACCGCGACGACTCTGGTGAACTGCGGGCCGGCGCCGAACTTCGCCGGCATCACGACGTGGCTGAACACGCCGGGCGGCAAGCCGCTCTCGCTCTCCGGCCTGCGCGGCAAGGTGGTGCTCGTCGACTTCTGGACCTACTCGTGCATCAACTGCCAGCGCACGCTCCCGCACGTCGAGGCGTGGTACGCCAAGTACGCCAAGGACGGGCTCGTGGTGGTCGGCGTGCATACTCCTGAGTTCGCGTTCGAGCACGTCGTCTCGAACGTCCGGACTCAGTCAGCCGCACTCGGCGTCCGGTACCCGATTGCCGTCGACAACAACTACTCGACCTGGAATGCGTACGACAACGAGTACTGGCCAGCCGACTACCTGGTCGATGCCAGCGGCGATGTCCGGCACATCTCCTTCGGTGAAGGCGGATACGGGACGACCGAGCAGCTGATCAGGCAGCTTCTGGTCGCCGCAAACCCGCACGTGGCGCTGCCGCCGCCAAGCGATGTACCCAACCTCACGCCGACCGGCGAGCTCAGTCCGGAGACCTACGTCGGCTACCAGGATCTGCAGTACCTGGTGTCAGACAACGGCGTGGTCAAGGATGCGCCCGCGACCTACCACCTCCCCCGGTCGCTGCCGCTTGGCGGCATGGGCTGGTCGGGGACCTGGACCGATCACGCGCAGGAGGCCACGGCCGGGCCGTCAGCGCAGATCGAGCTCAACTTCCTGGCAGCGGATGTGTACCTGGTGATCGGCGGCCACGGCACGGTTGCCGTCTCTCTCGGCGGACACCACATCAAGACCATCGAGGTCTCCGGTATCCCCAGGCTCTACCCGGTCTACCAGGCAGGCACGACGGTGACAGGAAAGCTGCTGCTGACCGCGTCGGCTGGCATCCAGGCCTACGACTTCACCTTCGGCTGACGGCCGCACGTGGCTCTTGGCCGGGCCCTGTTCCGTCCGCGCCCACGCTTCTGGCCGGGTCCCGCTTCTGTCCGGAGGCGGTCACGCTTGTCAGATGCCGATGGCGGCAGCGACGTCCGCACGGCTGAGCTGGTCGACGCACCAGGCGAAGTGCCCGTCGCTGCCGTCACTGGTGAAGGCGTTGCTCGTCGCCACCGCGTACGCAGCCTGGTAGATCAGCAGCACCTCGGCCGGGTGACCTAGCACCGCGGCGAACTGCGCGGTGAGGTCGCGGGTAATACTGGCCGCGTGCTGGCCGTACATGTTCATGATGCAGGCAGTAACCGCGGCGTCCAGGCGCGGGTCACCAGCCGTGGTGAGGAATCCGAAGTCCAGCACTGCCAGCGGCCTGGCGCGCGCGTCGACGAGCACATTGCCGCCGAACAGGTCGCCGTGGACGACGGTATCCGGGCAGCTCTCCAGGACAGCAAGACGATCAGTCAATGCCGAGTACCTGCGGTCGAAGTCTGGCAGCCGGTCCCGCAGGACTGGCCCGAACCGTGCGACCCGGCGGGTGAGCAGGCTGAGCAACGCGGCCAGGAAGGAGTCCGCGCCCGCCCGCAACGGCCGGTCCTCATCCAGCACCGCCAGCTGGCGCATGCTGCTCGTCGCTGGCACGGTCGCCAGCGCGGACAGCACATCCAGGATGCACCGCGTGACCTCGCAGCCGATCGCCTGGTCATCGTGGCCAAGCCGCTGCTGCAACGGCTCGCCCGGCAGCTTGCGTTCGTAGGTGACGGCCGCGCCGGCCGCCTGCTCGACGCTGACGATCTCGGGTGTCCCGAACGGCAGGCCGGCGCTAGCGACATCTGCGTAAAAGCGCTGCATGCGGCTTAGCTCGGCGGTGCCGCGTTCGCGCCAGACCTTGGCGACCAGTCCGCGGCCGAGGTCGTAAACCGCGCCCTCGACCCCGGCCCCCAGTGGCTCGGCCGCGTACCCCCGGCTGCGGAAGTAGTCGAACCACTGCTGCGTGTGGCCCAGCACGAACTCCGGCATGTGGCTAACCCCCGATCAGTGCTGCAGGTCGGCAGCCACCGAGATCAGCCGGTTAAGACCGTCCACCAGGCCTTCGTCGGCGACGGCAGCCGCTTCGGCAAGCGTGAACCAACGGACCTGCTGGCTCTCCCCCGGCGGCGGATCGGGCTCGGCATCGCCACCGATCAGCAGATACCGCAGGTCAAGATGCAGATGCGGCCCGGCCGCGTGCACGTCGAGGTGGATCAGGGCCGGACCTTCGGCCGGGTGCCGTACCAGCAGGCCCGTCTCCTCCAGGGTTTCGCGGAGTGCCGCGTCGGAAGGCGCCTCCCCCCGGTCGACATGCCCGCCCGGCTGCATCCACATGCCCAGCCGCTTGTGCAGGTGCAGGACGGTACCGCGGCGGCCGAGCACGATCGCAGAACCCGTCACGTGTACCGGGTCCGCGTCCCGGTCGAACGGGTCAGTGAGCCGGTCAAGCTCGGCAAGGAACAC
Source organism: uncultured Actinomycetota bacterium (assembly GCA_963767215.1). Classification (GTDB taxonomy): domain Bacteria; phylum Actinomycetota; class Actinomycetes; order Streptosporangiales; family Streptosporangiaceae; genus JAJYUU01. The sequence continues at coordinate 124,356 of CAVYDE010000008.1, read as the reverse complement.
CTGCCGCGACGAAATCTCACGCGTAGTCGCGGCATCGAACCTGGCCACCGCCAGCCTGACCGCGCCGGCGCGATCGTCGCCGCCCGGAACCTCGGCCGCCATCGCCGTTCCCCTCCTGCGCAGCCGGGCCCTGTCAGTCGGCGATCTGGACCGCGTGACTGTCGATTGCTGCCAGCTCTTCGGCTGTGAACGCCGAATGACCGACGGCGCCGAGGTTGTCTTCCAGCTGGCCTACGCTGCTCGCGCCGATCACCGCCGACGTCACGCGCGGATCCCGGAGCGCCCAGGACAGCGCCAGCTGTGCCATCGACTGCCCGCGCGCAGCTGCGATCTCGCTCAGAGCCCGCACGTGCGCAACGTTTTCCTCGCTGATCTGGTCTGCAGGCAGCGAGCCGCCTTTGCTCGCCCGTGAGCCTGGCCGGGATGCCGCCGGCCAGGTACCGCGAGGTCAGCAGGCCCTGAGCAAGCGCCGAAAACACGATGCAGCCGATGCCTTCCTGACCGAGCACGTCGAGCAGCCCGGCCTCTATCCACCGGTTGAAGATCGAGTAGGACGGCTGGTGAATCAGCAGCGGCGTGCCCATCGATCGCAGGATCTCAACAGCCCGGCTGGTGTCTTCCGCCGAGTACGACGAGATGCCTGCATAGAGAGCGCGGCCTGACCTGACCGCGGTGTCCAGTGCGCCCATCGTCTCTTCCAGCGGAGTGTCAGGGTCGAACCGGTGGCTGTAGAAAATGTCGACGTAATCCAAGCCCATCCTCGCCAGCGACTGGTCCAGGCTGGCGAGCAGGTACTTGCGAGATCCCCACTCGCCGTAGGGCCCTGGCCACATGTCCCAGCCCGCTTTGGTGGAGATGATCAGCTCGTCCCGGTAGCGCGACAGGTCCGTGCGCAGGATCTCGCCGAAGGCGATCTCCGCCGAGCCATACGGCGTGCCGTCGACCCCATTCCCCAGCAGCTGAGCCGGGGCCGTGCCCCCGTAGTTATTGGCCAGGTCGAAGTGCGTCACACCAAGATCAAACGCCCGCAGGACGATCGCTCGCTGCATGTCCATCGGCTGGCCGCTGCCGAAGTTCTGCCACAGCCCGAGCGAGATCTCCGGCAGCTTAAGACCACTGCGCCCGCAGCGGCGGTAAGGCATCTTGTCGTCGTATCGGTCAGGCGCAGGCAGGTATGTCATGGGCAACAGTCTCCCATGCTGCCGGTCGGCCCCGGCGAGCTCAGCCGTGGGTACCGGGTGTCTGAGCTCGACGCTGCGGTGGCCGCGATGACGCGCTCATGAGGTGTCAGCCGGACGCGGCATTATCCGACGATGCCCGCAGCACTCTGGCGGAACCAAGTGCCCACAGGTGGAGCATGATGGAATATGGCCAATGCAGCTCTCAAACAGAATGGGGCCGTCAAATCCGCGACCGGGGCCATCTTGATAGCCATTGGACTTATCGCGATCCTTATCAATAGCGAGGGCAAGTGGATCGCTCTTGGCGCAGTCGTCGCGGTAGTCGGGGTGGGCATGCGGATAGAGTCGGCGATTCTGCACAGGCCCGAGCGGTGACGCCTTGAGCGCCCGTGCATCCTCGCCGACCCTCGCTGCTCAGCGCCGCGGGTTGGCCCACTGACCGGAACCGGTCGCGGCCGGGTCAGGCCGGCTTGGCGAACACCAGGCAGTAGTCCCCAGCCAAGCCCTCGGGCTGCTCATCCCAGCACAGAAAGACGTCCTGGATCAGGGTCAGATGCTCGCCGATCCGGCTGCCGACGTCCCACGCCAGCGGCGTGATCAAGTCAACACCGAGCACGTTCGCGACGTTCACCACGACGTGACCGCCCGGCCTGAGCAACGCTGTCACGGCACGGAACACCTCGCTGATCTCGGCAAGGTAGGTCTGGTAGTCACCGTCATCGGTGCTGTAGGCCGTCAGCGGGTTTTCCGGATGATTGGTGGCGGTCATGTACGGGGGCGAGGTCATGCACAAGTCGACCGGCCCGCGGATCAGTGCTGCTAGCTGGCGCGAGTCGCCGAGGACCACCTCGGCGCCCGGCGCCCGCCGCCGGATCAGCTCGGCACGATCGTCCTGCAACTCGACCGCAACCGCCCGCCTGCCCATGGCAGTTGCCACCCGCGGCACGGTGCCGAAGCCGCCGAAAGGGTCAAGAACGAGATCACCATCGCTTGAGTACTCGGCCACGACGGCGGCTGCGAGCGACTCGGTGAAATGCTCGTCGTCAAGCGCTCCAGGCTGACGCTGGCTGACCAGTTCCGCCCTGGTCTGGCTGATCCACGGATCCATAGCCGCCATTGTGGCCGGCGGCTGCGGACGAGCCGCTCCGGCGATCCGCCCTGGCGAGCCGTTCCAGACTGGCCGCTCCGGTGAGCCTGCTCTGGCCGCTCGTGTGAGCCTGCGGTTACGGCCGTGTGCCGGTCTGCGAGCGACCGCGCTCGATGACCGCCTCGCGGCGGCGAGCCACCTGGTCGCCATCGATGCCGGCCTCGTGCCAGCCGCGATGGGCGCGCGCCTCGACCGCCATCGCCTCGCCGCCGGGGACCTGCGACACCTGGTGATAGGTGGCGTAAATCCGCGTCACCGCGGCTACATCGCTGGACGCGGCGTCCGCCGCCAGTCCGAGAGTGAACGGCAGCAGATCCTCGTGCGGCACCACGTGGTTGACCAGGCCCCATTCCAATGCGGTCCGTGCGCTGATGAAATTGCCGGTGGCGCTCATCTCCCTGGCCCGGCGCAGGCCGATCGCCTCGGGCAGCGCGACGGTCAGGCCCCAGCCTGGCTGGATACCGATCCGCGCGTGCGTATCGGCGAACCTGGCGCGCTCCGACGCGATCAGGAAGTCACACGCCAGCGCGAGCTCCAGGCCGCCAGTGACAGCCACGCCGTTAACCGCGCCGATGAGCGGTTTGGTCAGCGGCGGCACCACCGTGCCCGCCGTAGCAGCCGATAGCGGGCTGCCCGGCTGCCCGAGCTCGGTCAGGTCCAGTCCGGCGCAGAAGGCGGGATCGGTGCCGGTCAGCACGATCACGCGTACTGAAGGATCGGAGTTCAGCTCGGCCAGCTTGCCGCGCAAGCCGCTCAGCAGCGCGCCGGAGAGTGCATTGCGCCGGTCAGGGCGGTTCAGCGCGACGACCGCGGTCGAGTTCCGGACTTCGCAGAGCAGCACGTCAGACATTGCCAGCCTTCCGCAGTCGTGCACACCCGGTGAGCTCGCCACCGCGAAGCCTCGATCGTATGCCAGCCAGGCCGACCGGGCTGGGCAGCTTGCCATCACGGCAGCTCACCGCCATGCCTGGCATCCGGATCCGCCTCGCGGCAGCCGAGCAACTCTGGTCCGGCGCCTCCCGCGATATTCTCGCTGCAGCGGGCGAGGCAGCTCCGCCCTGCCGATTCGGGGACTGGTCATGACCGGCAAGAGGGCACTGTGGGCGAGACCCGCCTGCGATCCCGAGCTTCCGGCCGCGCTGCGGGAACTGGTCGCCAGGGGCGATTCGGTCAGCCGTGCGCAACGCGAGCATGGCCGCCGAGGTAATCGCACTGCCGCCGCAGCAGGCCAGCTGAGTGCCGAGCGCGGCGCCGCCTCGCGGCCGGCCCACGCATGGGAGTGACCTAGAGGTTGCAATAGGCACACCTAAGTCACTCCGACGGCCGCGAACGGGCCGCTGTCCGCTGCACTTTGAGCGCCGATTCTTCGCAAAAGCGATCTTCCGCCCGGAGTACTGCACCGGCGTGAGGCGCGCCCGCATAATGAGGCCGTGGAACTTGCCTCGAAACTTCAGATCAAGCCCGGAATGCACGTGTCCGTCGTAGCCGCGCCTGCCGACGGACCCGATCTATCCGGACTCGGCCCGGCGGCAGCCAGCCCGGACGAGGCTGCGGCAGTACTGGCGTTCGCGGTCATGGTCGCGGACATCGCCGCGACAGCCGGTCCGGCGATTGCCGCGGCCCGCGACGGCCGGCTGGCCTGGATCGCCTACCCGAAGGGCGGTCAGCTCGGCACCGACCTCAACCGCGACAGCCTGGCCAGGATGGTCGAGGAACTGGGCGTCCGGCCGGTGCGCCAGGTGGCTCTTGACGACACCTGGTCGGCGCTGCGCTTCCGGCCAGCCTGAGACCTAACCAGCACGCGCCAGGTCAAGCAAGTCGTCAAATACCTCGGCGAACGGCACGTGCATGTGGCCGGTGCCGCTGGAGAAGTGCGTTCGCGTGGCGGGAACGTGGTTGGCCAGCCATTGGCCGTGCGCGAATGGCACCATTTTGTCCTCGTCGCCCTGCCACACCGCGACCGGCGGCATGCGGTCGCCGGCAGCGCTGAGCGAGAATCCCCAGTCGCGCACGAATGCCAGATCGTCGTCGCGCCAGCCGGCGATGCCAGGCCGCAGACCGGTCCTGAACATCTCCGCGACGTAGTCGCCGAGTTCGCCGCGCAGCGCCTCCTTGTCCGACGGCGAGGCCAGGTCCCCGATGCCGTCGGCCATGGACTCGCCGGTGAGCCCGGTCATCAGCGGCGCGACTTCGGTCAGCAGCTTGCCCAGTTCGTCTTCGCCGGCCAACGTCGCAGTGAACTCGCTGACGTTGTCCTCGGCCATCCCGGCAAGCCAGTCCAGCCCGTCGGCTCCGTACGGTGCCACTCCGGCCAGCGTGGCAGCGGCCAGGCACCTGTCTCTCAGCAAGCATGCGCTCGCCAGCGCGTGCGGCCCGCCGCCTGACCAGCCCACCGTCACGAACTGCCGCGCGCCGAGCTCGTCCAGGATCGCCGCGACGTCAGCCGCCGCGTCCGCGACGAGCCTGCCCGGCTGCGGCGTCGAGCCGCCGTAACCGGGCCGCGCGTAGAGCACGGTCTGCAGACCGCGCTCGGCGGCAGCGGCGGCCATCGGGCCGTAGACAGCGATACCGCCTGGCGTTCCGTGGTGAAAGACCAACGGCAGGCCACCAGACGGGCCGACGGTCAGCACGTCCAGCACCCGGTCGGCAGGCGCACGGTCAGCTCTGACTGCTCATGCTGGTGCGTCATGTGACGGACTTCTCCTCGCTGACGGCCGGCGGCACCGGTGACAGGATCCGCCAGGACTACGACAGCCTTGACCCTAGTCGCGTTTCGGCGTCGCCCGGCCGCCAGCGTGGATGTAGTACTGCTCACCGGCTGGCTGGTAGAAGACGAACACGTCCCACGGATCTTCGTCCTTGGACCTGGCCACGAAGACGTTCTCGGCGACCGGCACGAGCATGCCGGTGTCGTCGCCGTCCGGGACGATCCTCGCCAGCGGACCGGTGTCAGTCACGGTCAGTTCCAGGCCGTCGCCGGCCGGCTTGACCTCGATCCTGATCGCCTCGCGCTCGTACCTGCCGACGTAGCGCGCTGCGTCGACCTTGATCGCGCCCGGGTCCGCGGCCGGCTGCGGCCGAGGCGGCATCTCCGCCTGCCAGAGCTCCCGGAAGATCTCGGTGAACAGGTCCTGGAACAGGCTCTGCGGCTTGCCGCCGTTCGTCAGCAGGCACACGGCAGCATCTCGATCAGGCAGCACGTACAGGAAGGAGTGCTGGCCGATCGTGCCGCCGTTATGCCCGTACAGCTTCCGTCCGCCCCAGTCATGCAGTTGCCAGCCGAGGCCGACCTGGCGGGTGCCCGGCGGATACGACGGTACCTCGATCTGCGTCTGCAGCATGGCGGCGGCACTGCTGTCGCGGAGCAGCGCGGTGCCGTCGGCTGCCCTGCCGCCGCGCAGGTGCAGCTGGGCGAACGCGATGACCTCGCTGGCGGTCGAGATGATGCCGCCGGCGGGGCCGGAACCGCCCGGCAGTGCCCAGACGGACGCCAGCTGCTGGTTCCCTTCGACGTCCACGTGGCCGCACGCCGCGCGGAACCTGATCGCTTCCTCTGCGCTGGTGACGGTGTGACGCAGGCCGAGCGGCTCGATCAGGCCGTCGCGCAGGGCATCATCCCAGCACTTGCCGGTGCGCACCTCGACGATGCGGCCGGCGATGACGAACCCGGAGTTGCAGTAGGACATCGTTGCGCCGACCGGGTGGATCAGCGGGAGCCGACTGCACCCGGCGACGTAGCGCTCGACGCTGTCGGCACCGCGGCCATGGTCGTCGAACACGTCGCCGTCGATGCCGCTGCAGTGACTCAGCAGGTGCCGAACGGTGATCTGCTCCGTCGCGCCAGCCGTCGCGAGGCGCAGCTCGGGCAGCACTTCGGTCAGCGGCGCATCGAGGTCCAGGCGGCCTTGATCCGCCAGCTGCATCAGCAGCGTCGTAGTCCATACCTTGGTGATCGAGCCGATCTGGAACACTGCGTCTTCCGTCACCGGCACGCCAGTCTCGAGGTTAATGACGCCGGTCACCGCGGTAGTGATCGCGCCGTCACTGAGGATCGCCAGCGACGCGCCGGGGACCTTGTGGGTGGCGGCCAGCTCGTCGAGCCGCTGCTGCCAGCGGGAGACTTCGGTCACGATGCGCTGCCCTTCTGCTGAGTGTCGTGGTTCTACGCTGTCGCCGCGCCTGCCGGATCCGTGCTAGCCGGCCAGCTGGCCCCTCGAAGCTCGGGTTTGCTGGTGCACTACACAGACGCCGGCGCCAAGGATAGTCGCGAGCACAAGCTTCGCAGTCTGCGCGGGCAGCCACTGCTGAACCTGTGGCTGCGGTTGATCGTTCTTCCGGTATCGGGAAAATAAGACGTCTACAAGCTGCGGAGACGCCGCGCCGTCACCGTAGGTGCTTGCGCTCCCTGCGCGTTCCTGGCGTACGGTAAACCCGAGTCCCAGAGGAGACGCCGTGCAGGTTCCCGTGCTCGACACCCGCAACAGCTTTGCCCGCCAGCTGTTCGCCCCGCTGCCGGCGCGTTACGACAAGCTGGCCGAGATCCTGTCTTTCGGCCAGAACGGCCGCTGGCGCCGGGCGATGGTCGACCGGTTGCTCCCGGCCGGCGGTACCAGTCAGCCAGGCCGCGTCATCGCGGACGTGGCCGCCGGCACTGCCGGAGTCTCACTGCAGATCGCCGACCGCACAGGAGCAAGGGTGATCGGCCTCGACCTGACCGAGCAGATGCTCCGCCAGGGCGCGCAGAACGTCGCGGCCGCCGGCGCCACCGACCACGTTTCCCTGGTGAACTCGCGGGCGGAGCAACTTCCGCTTGCGGACGCGTCGGTGGATGCGCTCACCTTCACCTACCTGCTCCGCTACGTCAGCGACCCGCAGGCAACGCTGGCGGAACTCGCCAGGGTGGTCCGGCCAGGCGGCACCGTCGCGAGCCTGGAATTCAACGTGCCGCCTGCTGCGTTCTGGCGGTTCTGGTGGCGTGCGTACACCTGGCTCGTGCTCCCGCTCGGCGGACTTCTCACCGGCGGCAGGCAGTGGTACGAGGTGGGCAGATTCCTCGGTCCGAGCATCGCCGGCCACTACCGCAACTACCCCATCGACTGGACCGTGCGGGCGTGGCAGCAGGCGGGCCTGGAAGACGTCGGCTACCGCGTGATGAGCCTTGGGGGCGGCCTTGTCATGTGGGGAACCCGCGCGGGTGGCTGACTCGCCCGCATCAGGACTGCCAGATCCAGATGCCGCGGCCACGCCGGGTCCGGCCAGGCCGGCGTTTTACGCGGCCGGGCCTGGACGACTGCGTGACTGGTGGACGCTGCTCCACCCGCCATACACCGCCTGGCACCTTGCCTACGTCGTGATCGGCGCCGCGCTGGCTTCGACCGTGAAGCTCGCGCCGCTGCTGGCCACCCTGCTCGCCTTCTTCCTCGCGGTAGGGCTGGCCGCGCACGCGCTGGACGAACTGCACGGACGGCCGCTGCGGACCAGAATCCCGTCGCCAGTGCTCGTTGCGGTAACCGTGGCGGGCCTCGCCGGAGCGGTCGGGCTCGGTGTCGCCGGGATCGTTCGCGTCGGCTGGGTGCTGCTCCCGTTCATGCTTGCCGGGCCGCTGTTAGTGGTGGCCTATAACGCCGAGCTCTTCGGCGGCATCGTGCACACCGACGCCGGCTTCGCTGCCGCCTGGGGCGCTTTCCCGCTGCTGACCTCCTACGTCGCCCAGACCGGGAAGCTCTCGGCCGACTCGTTGCTGGCTGCGGCGGGCGCTTTCGCTTTGTCGGCGGCGCAGCGAAGCCTGAGCACGCCAGCCCGGTTGCTGCGGCGGCGGACCGCCAGCGTGACCGGCACGATCACGCTGGCCGACGGCGCCATGATGGCGCTGGACTCAGAACGCCTGCTGCAGCCGCTGGAGCGGGCCCTGCGTGCCATGTCCTGGAGCATCGTGCTGCTGGCTGCCGCACTCGCCGTCGCCCGGCTCGGCTGACCGGCGCGACCCTAGAGCGCGTCGTGTCTTTGCAGGTAGTTCAGCGCTGCCCAGCCGACCGGGATCGGCAGCCAGAAGGTCAGCAACCGGAACAGCAGCACCGCGCTCAGCGCAACCGGCCCCGGCACGTGCGCGACGGCAGTGAGCGTGCTGGACAGGGCGACCTCGACCGCACCGAGGCCGCCCGGCGTCGGCACGATGGCGCCAAGCGCGCTGCCGGTGAGGTACACCACCGCGAGCGCGGCGAACGACGTTGCGTGCCCGCCGACGGCGTGCAGCGACGCGTCCAGGCAGAGGATGTAGGCCAGGGTGAGCAGCAGCGCGCCGCCGACGCCCTCGGTCAGCTTGGCCGGCCGCTGCGCGATGTCCAGCAGCCGCGGGACGACCTGACCGAGCGCCGGCGCTACCCGGGACCTGACCAGCCGACGGCAGGCCGGCAGCGCGAAGACCACGAGGACGGCGGCGCCGAGCACGATCAGCGCGATATACGCCCAGCTCGGCACCTTGAAGGACTTACTGCTCGACCCGCCGGTCAGGGTCAGGAAGATCACCAGCAGCACCAGGTGCAGCGCGAACGCGAACACCTGCGAGACGCCGACGCTGGAGGCTGCGTCGGCCGGCGCGACCTTGGCCCTATGCAGGTAGCGGATGTTCAGGGCGACGCTGCCGACCGCTGCCGGAGTGACCAGAGTGACGAAGGAGCCGGCCAGCTGCGCGAGGAAGGTACGGAACAGGCTCAGTTTCTCCAGCACGAATCCGGACAGTGACCACGCGGCAGCGATGTAGGTCACCGCGGACAGGCCAAGCGCGACAACGAGCCAGCTCCAGTCGGAATGCTGCACCACGTTGCGGAAGTCGGTACGGCCCAGCTGGCCGATCACGATGTACCCGGCGACGATCGCTGCGACCAGCGTGATCACGGCGCGCGGCCGGATCCGCTCGAGCTGCACCGGCGGCGCTTCGAACGGAGGCACGCTGCCGAGCAGGCCCTTGCGCAGGGCAGGCAGCACGTCCTTGCGCCGCCGCAGCGCCGATCGGGTCGAACGGTGCAGCACGACCGGCTGCAGCAGCGGAACCAGGCCGCCGACGCTCGACGTGCCGAGCTTGTGCCTCGCCAGGTCCGCCGCCCGCTCCGGCCCGACCAGCAAGGCGATCGAGGCGGTCAGCTGCGCGAGATCCAGTCTGAGCTGCAGGTCGCTCGCAGCCACGTCGCCGTCACCGGGCTCCAGCAGCATCACCTCACGCTCGCCATCGCCGGTGAGCAGGATGTGATCGGCGGTGAGCGACCGGTGCGTGACCCGGCGCCTGTGCAGCTTGAGCACCGCGTCGAAGACGTTGCCAAGGTCGTGGTCTGACGGCGGGGTGGCGAGTTCCGCGAGCGTCGTCCCGCTGTGGTGATCGCTGGCGATGACCGCGGCCTCTGCCCCGACTCGCAGCGCCGCGCGGAGCGCCGGAGTCGGCACCCCGCTGTCCTCCACCGCGTAGGCCATCAGCGTCCGCCGCTCGACCGCCCGCGCCACTGTCACCGGGGCGCTGCGGGAGACCTGGCTGGTCAGCCGCAGCCTGCGGTAGATCCGGTACAGCGCGTCGGCTGCCTGCTGGTCGCGGTCGAACACCAGCAGGTCGAGCCGCGCGCCGTCGTGTCCGACTGCCTGGTACCTGCGGTTCTCGGTTGTGCTGTCCTCGGCCCGGCGGATCGCGACCAGCGGGACGCCGGCCATGCCGAGCGCCGCGGCGATCTCAGCAGCCGTCGGCCGCTCGGAGTTCGTGCCCATGACGTACCGCAGTCCAGAGCCAACGGCTGAGCCGATCAGCAAGGCGATCAGCAGCGAGAGCAGGCTGGCCCTGGTATTGGGCTGCGCCAGGCTCGTCAGGCAGTAAAAGCCGATCGCCAGCCAGAACCAGGTCCGCCAGCGCTGGCGGCCGGACAGCCCGATGACCGTCAGATAGGCCGCCAGGGCCGCCAGGTAAGGGTCAAGCAAGGTCGCGCTGCCCTGGCCATTCTGGCTCGCGAGGGCGTGGTAAAGGCCAGACATCACCGACAGCCGGAGGATCAGGTTGCAGGCGACGGCGATGGCCGCGGCGGTCAGCCCGATGACGGCCGCCTCGAGCAGCGGGCGCAGCTGGCCGATGATGACCAGCCGAACGGCCAGCGCGATCGGCAGCACGATCAGCGCGATCAAGGCCAGGTCGTGCAGCGGGCTGACCAGGCCCTTGGGCAGTTTGTGGCTGGCGCCCACGACGTCGACCTCGACACCGCTGGCGGTCGCCTTGGCCAGCAGGCCGAGGCCGACGAGGAGCGCGATCTCGATCCAGGAACTCACGCACCTGAGCAGATCGGTGGGCATCCGGATGCGCAACTCAAGCGCATCCTCGACGATCAGCTCCGCCGCGAGGCTAGCCGGATGCGATACTGCCGGACCGGACGGGGTTGCCGACGGACTTGACGGGGTTGCCGCCGGGCCGGACGGGGTTGCCGCCGGCCCGTCAGGTGCCGCCGGCTGCCCCTGCGGGGCATCCTCCGGCGGCTGTTGCCGCGACAGCCTCATCAGGGGATCGTTTCATCTGATCCTGAAGATGCCCAACGCACCCTTAGATTCTGGCTGTCATATGGTGCGGAACGTGGCCCGACGCACCGTAACCGCTGCCTTTGTCAGTGAGGGCGCCGCTCTCCTGGCAGTTATCTCGCAGGTGTCAGAGTCTGACCTGGACCTGCCTAGCTCGTGCCCGCCGTGGACGGCCGGCGAGTTGCTGAGCCACGTGGTGGTGGCGACCGGACGCATCCGCAGCGCGCTGGCCGAGCCAGCAGACGGCACCTCCCGGCTGGTCACCACCCCCGAGTACTACCGGCCGGACGAGCGTTTCTCCGCGGCCGCCAACGCCGACCGGATCGAGACGGCCCGGCGCCTGGCCGCCGAGCTCGGCACGGCCGCCGCGATGGCGGCCGAGCTGGACCGGGTCAGCCGGGAGGCGCTGGAGTTGCTGGCGAGCGCGCCGGCGGACCGGACGGTTCGGACCAGGCACGGTGACCGGATGCTGCTCACGGACTTCGCCAGCACCAGGGTCGTCGAGTTCGGCGTGCACGGGCTCGACCTGGCGGCCAGCCTGGGCCGGCCGCCGTGGCTGACCAGGGCGGCGGCGGCGGTGCTCGAGGAGTTGCTGCTGCCCGCGGCGGCTCGGCCGAGCTGCGCGCCGGCTTGGCTGCGACGAGTCACCCTCATCGCCAAGCTCACCGGCCGGATCGCCGCTGTCGGCGGCCGAGCAGGAACTCCTCGGCAGCAGCGGCGTGCGCCAGGCTCGCACTCGGCTGACCGCGGGCGCCGCCGCGCACGGCGAATGTACGGCCTGCCGTACCGGCCGCCACTATTGCGTGCCGTCCAGGGGATAGGCACGCGCGTCTGCCGGGCCTAGCATGCGCACTGTGGCTATGGCGTTTATGACCGTCAAGCGGCTGCTCGTCGGCAGGCCGATGCAGAGCGAGCGGCTCGGGCATACGCTGCTGCCCAAGAAGATCGCGCTGCCGGTCTTCGCCAGTGACGCGCTGTCCTCAGTCGCCTACGCGACGCAGGAAATCCTGCTCGTGCTCGCCGCAGGCGGCCTGGCGTTCATCGCGTACACGCCGTGGATCGCGCTCGCCGTCGGCCTGCTGATGCTCGTCGTGGTGGCGTCCTACCGGCAGAACGTGCACGCCTACCCCTCGGGCGGCGGCGACTACGAGGTCACGACCACCAACTTCAGCCCGCAGGTCGGCATGACCGTGGCCAGCGCGCTGATGGTCGACTACACCCTGACCGTCGCGGTGTCGGTTTCCGTCCGGCGTCGCGAACCTGGCCTCCGCGTTCCCTTCCCTGAACTCGCACGTCACGCTCATCGCCGCGCTGACGGTCGCCGCGATCGCGGTCCTGAACCTGCGCGGCGTGCGCGAGTCCGGCACCGGCTTCGCGATCCCGACGTACTGCTTCATCGCCGTGGTCATGCTGATGATCGTCTGGGGCGGGTTCAAGCTGGCGACCGGCCACCACCTGCACGCCGAGACCGCCGGCTATGCGATCAAGACCACCGGCAGCTTCGCCGGCCTGGCGATCGTCTTCCTGATCCTGCGTGCGTTCTCCTCTGGCTGCACGGCGCTCACCGGCGTCGAGGCGATCAGCAACGGCGTGCCCGCCTTCAAGCAGCCGAAGAGCAAGAACGCCGCCACCACGCTAGCGCTGCTCGGCGCGCATCGCGGTCACCATGTTCGGCGGGGTGACCGCGCTGGCGCTGATCAGCCACGTGCACGCGGGGACGCTGGTCGGCACGCCGAAGGGCTATCGTGCAGCCGACGGTCATCGCCCAGGTCGGCCGCGCGGTCTTCGGTTACTCCTCGCCGCTGTTCTACATCCTGCAGCTGTTCACCGCGCTGATCCTGGTGCTGGCGGCCAACACCGCGTTCAACGGCTTCCCGGTGCTCGCCTCGATCCTGGCCAGGGACGGCTACCTGCCCCGCCAGCTGCACACCCGCGGCGACCGGCTCGCGTTCAGCAACGGCATCCTGCTGCTGTCCGGCTTCGCGATCGTGCTGATCGTCGCGTTCAACGCCTCCCCGACCCGGCTGATCCAGCTCTACATCGTGGGCGTGTTCGTCTCGTTCACCTGCAGCCAGACCGGCATGATCCGGCACTGGAACCGGCTGCTGCGACGACACCGCAGATGCAGCCGAGCGGCGGCGGATGTATCCGGTCGCGCGCGATCAACACCGATCGGCGCCTGCGTCACCGGTGCGGTCCTGGTCATCGTCGTGGTCAGCAAGTTCCTGGACGGCGCCTGGATCGCCGTCGCCGCGATGGTCGGTCATCTGGTTCACCATGCGCGGCGTCCGCCAGCACTACGCGAGCGTCGCGGACGAGCTCACGCCGAGCGAGGAGGCCTCGCTCACCCTGCCGTCCAGCAACATCGCGATCGTGCTGGTCTCCAAGCTGCACAAGCCGACGCTCCGCGCGCTCGCCTACGCCAGGGCCGCCAGGCCAGCCAGGCTCGAGGCGCTCACCGTCGACGTGGACGACGCCGAGACCGAGCGGCTCAAGGAGGAGTGGGAGCGCAGCGGCATGCCGATGGAGCTGACCGTCATCTCCTCGCCCTACCGTGAGGTCACCCGGCCGGTGATCGAGTACGTGCGGCGGCTGCGGCGCGAGAGCCCGCGCGACATCGTCACCGTCTACATTCCTGAATACGTCCTTGGTCACTGGTGGGAGCAGACGCTCCACAACCAGAGCGCGCTCCGGCTCAAGGCAAGGCTTCTGCTGGAACGTGGTGTCGTGGTCGCCGAGCGTGCCCTACCAGCTGGCCTCGGCGAGCCGGGCGGCCGCGTCGGCCGATCCGCTGGCCGGCCCGCGGCTGCTCGCCAGCCGGGAGGCGCTGCATGCCGCCGAGGTTCGCAAGGAGGTCAGCGACCTGCCGTGCGAGCCGGGCGGGGAGCCGGTCCCGATCGCCGACAGCAGGCACCGGGAGATCGTGTCGACGTGGCCGGCACGCTGCGCGCGGTCACGCTACGGCCGCGCGGCAGCACCCAGACCATGGAGGCGGAGCTGTGGGACGGCACCGGCCGCGTGCTGCTGGTCTGGCTCGGCCGCCGCGATATCCCCGGCATCCAGCCGGGCCGGAAGATCATCGTGCATGGCCGGCTGACCAGCGTCAAAGGCGAGCGCGCGATCTACAACCCGGCGTACGAGCTGCAGCCAGTCAGCGGCGCTGAGCACTAGGACTTGACGGGTCCGGCGCCTGCGACTGCCGGAACCGGTAGCCCATGCCTGGCTCGGTCAGCAGGTAGCGCGGCGCGGAGGGATCCGGCTCGAGCTTGCGGCGCAGGTTCGCAACGTAGACGCGCAGGTAGTTGGCCTCGTTCTGGTAGCCAGGCCCCCAGACCTCGGCCAGCAGCTGCCGCTGCGTCACCAGCCGGTCGGCGTTGCGGACCAGGACCTCCAGCAACTGCCACTCGGTCGGTGTCAGCCGCACATCGGCGCCGGCCCTGGTGACGCGCTTGCGGGCCAGATCGACGGTGAACTCGGCGGTCGTCACGACCGGCTCGTCCGGCGCCGGCGAGGCCCGGCGCACTGCGGCGCGCAGCCGCGCCAGCAGCTCGTCCATGCCGAACGGCTTGGTCACGTAGTCGTCGGCGCCCGCGTCCAGCGCCGCGACCTTCTGGCTCTCCTGGCCCCAGGCCGACAGCACGATGATCGGCGTGCTCGTCCAGCCGCGCACTCCCCTGATGACCTCGGTGCCGTCCATGTCGGGCAGGCCCAGATCGAGTATCAGCACGTCCGGCCGCTCGCGCGCCATCGCGGCGAGTCCCGAGGCGCCGTCGGCGGCGGTGCTGACCTCGTACTTACGCGCGGTCAGGTTGATCTTCAGGGCCCGCAGGATCGGCGCTTCGTCGTCGATGACCAGGACGCGGGTCATGGACCGGCGGCCACGCTCGGCGCGCTCGCGGCGGCGCAAGGCAGCGTGACACGCATGGTCAGGCCGCCGCCTGGGCGTGTCGGCCGCCTCCACGGTGCCGCCCATCGTGTCCAGGAAGCCCTTGACCACCGCCAGCCCGAGTCCGACGCCCGTGCCGCCAGTCGGATCGGCGCCGGCCGCCGGATCCGCTCCGCGGCCGTCCAGCCGCTGGAAGGGCTCGAACATCCGGGACTTCAGCTCATCCGGCACGCCGCGGCCATGATCGATGATCTCCGAGCAGGACGCCGTCACCGCAGCGGCTGGCCCGCAGGCCGGGCCGCCGCCCGGCGGGCGAGTAGGCCAGCGCGTTGGCGAACAGGTTGGCCAGCACGCGCTCCAGCAGGCCGGGATCGGTCAGCACCAGCGGCAGCCCGTCTGGCACGGCCAGCTCGAGCAGGCCGCCGCCCTCCAGCCCGCGCAAGGCCACCGGCGCCACCTCGTCGATGGCGGTCGGCCGCAGGAAAGGCTGCAGCGAGCCGGTGGTGAGCCGGCTCATGTCCAGCAGGTTGCCGATCAGCGCGTCCAGCCGGTCCGCCGACGCCTCGATGGTGGCCAGCAGCGCGGCTTCGTCGGCCTCGGTCCAGTCCACGTCCGTCTGCCGCAGCGTGCTGACGCTCGCCTTGATCGAGGCCAGCGGCGTGCGCAGGTCGTGGCTGACGGCGGCCAGCAGCGCCGTCCGCATCCGGTTTCCCTCGGCCAGCGCTTCAGCCTGCGCGGCCTGGGTCCGCAGCCGGTCCCGGTCCAATGCGGCCGCGACCTGAGCGGTCAGGCCGTCCAGCAGCCGGGGCGACAGCGGCCGGTCCTGGCCGGAGACCTCCAGCACGAGATCGGGGCTGGCCGCGTTTCGCTGCACCGTGTCGCCGGCCTCGGGCTCACCGCCCGCGACGCGCACCCACGCCTCACCGGACCGCTCCAGCAGCTGCGCCTCGCCGCCGCGGCTGGCGATCAGGTGCGCGAGCACGGCCGCGGGCGTGTCCTGCCGCCCAAGGACGGTCTGCGCCAGCGCCAGCGAGATCCTGCGCCTCCTCGGTGCTGCGCGCCGCCTGCCGGGCTCGCAAGCGCCGCCAGGTGCACCACGCTGCTGACTGTGACCGCGACGGTCACGAACAGCAGCAAGGCCAGCAGGCTCTTGCCGTCGGCGATCGTCAGCGTGTGCACCGGCGGAGTGAAGTACCAGTTCACCAGCAGGCTCGCCGTGACCGCCGCCAGCACGGCGGGCCAGAATCCGCCGACGACCGCGACCGCGACGACGGCCACCAGGTAGATCAGCAGGTCGTCGCCGAGGTCCAGGTGCAGGCTGCGTGCCGACAGCGCCAGCGTGAGCAGCGGCAGTCCGCCGACCAGCAGGATGCCTGCCAGCACCCGCCGGGCGCCGATGCCGCCGGTCAGGTCGGCGAACCTGCGCCGCGCCGCAGCCGCCGCACGGGCGCGGCCGGCGGCGGCTCCGGTAGCAGCGTCCCCGGCCGCGGCCTGGGACGGGCCGTGCGGCCACGGCTGACCAGGTATCTCCACAATCCACAGTGTGAACGATGCGGCGATCCGGCGCACCACCACGCCGCTGCAAATGCCCGGTCGACCATGGCCGCGCCGATGACGATCGCGGCCTGCCGCGGCCAGCCGCGCCGTGGGCTGAAGCTGAGCGTACGGGGCGCGGGAGAAGCCGGCGACGGTCAGCCAGCCGATCGCGCCGAGCACCGGCGCGACCGGCGGCTCGGCGACGGCAGACTCCGACGCCGACGATCAGCGCGGCCAGAATCAGTACCCAGCGGCCGATACCGCGCCGTGGCTGGCGGCCGCCGCGGCGCCGACGACAGCAGCGCGCCGAACCCGGCCGGCAGCGCAAGCGGCGCCGCGAGGCCGCGGCGGCGGCGGGGCGGGCGCTGACTGATCTCGTTCATCTCGGCCAGTTCATCCCCGATCCGGCGACTTCCAGCCGATCTTCACGCGTTCTTAACGCCGCTGGTCATTGTCTTCACGCCCCCTTGGCGCCGCCGCCGGCTTCGCGCTCAGCGCGCGGTTCTGGCACCCTGATCGCGGCGACCTTGACGCGACCGCGGAACTGATCAGGGCCGGCGCTGGCCGCGGGCAGCCAGCGCGGGATGATGGCCGCATGATCGATCTCTTGCTTCGTAACGCCCGCCTGGCGGGTGAGGACGCGCTGACCGACCTTGGCATCAGCGGCGCGGTACTGGTGGATCCGGCTGGCCAGGAGGCCTCGGAAGTCATCGACCTGGCGGGCGCTGGTCACGCCGCCACTGGTGGAGCCGCATATCCACCTGGACGCGGTGCTGACCGTCGGCCAGCCTCGGCCGAACGTGTCAGGCTCGCTGTTCGAGGGCATCGCGGTGTGGGCCGAGCGGGTCAAGGACCTCAGCTACGACGACGTCCAGGCGAGGGTCAGGCAGATCCTGCGCTGGCAGCTGGCCTGCGGCGTGCAGCATGTGCGCAGCCACGTCGACGTCTGCGACCAGGACCTGCGGGCGCTGCGCGCCCTGGTCGACCTGCGCGCCGAAGTCCGCGGCCTGATCGACCTGCAGCTGGTTGCCTTCCCCCAGCAAGGCATCCTCGGCTTCGACGGCGGTAAGGACCTGATGCGCCGGGCGGTCGAGCTCGGTGCCGACGTGGTCGGCGGCATCCCGCACTACGAGCTGACCCGCGAGGACGGCGTGGAGTCCGTCAAGTTCGCGATGGCGCTGGCCGATGAGCACGGCCTGCGGGTCGACATCCACTGCGACGAGACCGACGACGATCATTCCAGGTTCGTCGAGGTGATGGCCGCGGAGACGATCAGGCGCGGCATGTCCGGCCGGGTCACGGCCAGCCACACGACAGCGATGCATTCCTACAACAACGCCTACGCCTACCGGCTGATCAGCAACGTGGCCAGGGCCGGGCTGCACATGGTGACCAACCCGCTGGATAACGCGGTGCTGCAGGGGAGGTTCGACACGGGCCCGATCAGGCGCGGGCACACCAGGGTCAAACAGCTGCAGGAAGCCGGGGTCAATGTCTGCATCGGGCACGACTCGGTCATGGACCCGTGGTACCCGCTCGGCTACGGCGACCCGCTGCAGGCCGCGTTCGTTCTCGTCCATCTCGGCCAGATGTCCGGCGACGCCGAGCTGCGGCGGCTGATCGAGATGATCACGGTGAACCCGGCTGCGGCGCTCGGCGTGCCCGACTACGGGCTGCGGACCGGAGGCCCGGCCGACCTGGTGGTGTTCGATGCCCCCTCTGAGGCCGACGCGCTGCGGCTCGTGGCGCCGCGCACGCTGGTGCTGCGCGCCGGGAAGGTGGTAGCCAGGTCGACGCCGGCTGAGCACACCGTCAGCTGGAACGGGACAGAGGAGCGGGTGACCTTCCTGCGGCAGTAACCGGCCGGCCATGGCCACGGCATGCCCTCAGATGCGAGTAGAGTATCTACAACGATGTAGAAGCTCAACTGGCAGCGCAGCCTCATCGGGCGCGGCGCGAAGGGCTGCGATGAACTCGTTTCTGACTCACGCCGGATATACGGCGCTGATCGTGCTCGCCTTCCTTGAGGCGTGTTGTGTCCCCATCCCGTCCGAGATCACCTTCGGCTTCGCCGGCGTGCTTGCCTATCAGGGACACCTCAGCCTGGTGCTCGTCATCGTCCTCGGCACGCTGGCGGAGCTCGCCGGATCGCTCGTGGCCTACGCGGTAGGCCGGACCGCCGAACGGCCGCTGATCGCGAGGCTCGGCCGCTACCTGCTGATCACCGAGGCGGACATCGGCAGGGCCGAGCGGTTCCTGGCCGGACGCGGCGCCTGGGCCATCCCGGTAGGTCGCATCCTCCCGTTCGTCAGGTCATTCACGTCGGTAGTCGCCGGGCTGAGCCGGGTGCCGGCGGTGCGCTTCGCCGTGCTCAGCCTGATCGGCACCGCCATCTATGCCGCCCTTGTCGCCAGCGCCGGCTACGGCCTCGGCTCTGCCTGGCATACCGTGGCGCACGATCTGTCGATCGCCGGCTTCCTGATCGGCGTGATCGTGGTCGCCGCCATCGTCACGTTCGTCCTGCGCCGGCGACGGGCTGCTAACGACTGATGAGACCGGACGGGCCCAGGGCTGCCTGAGCGAACTCGATCATGGCATGCAGGTCCCCAGCCGCATCGAAGGCGGCCAGGCCCGAGATCAGCACCACAGCGACGGCCAGGGTCAGCAGGGTCAGCCTGCGCCGCGGCGGCGGCAGGAGCAGCGCGTCGACCCGGCGCGGCACCGAACCTGACCGCCGGGTCGGCCCTCCGCCAGGCACAGCGCCCGGAACCGCTCCAGGCACAACGGCCGGCCGGGCCCGGACCGACGGACGAGCCGAGGCTGCCAGTGCCGCCTTGGCTACCGTGCGCGCCGCCAGCGGCCTGCTCCCGACGACTGCGGCCGCGCGCTCGTCGGCCCAGCGCTCCACGGCGTAACCGACCGCCGAGGCCAGCGGCCGCAGCAGCGGATTGGCCGCAGCCGCCAGCCGCGCGGCCGCGGTGAACAGGTAGTGGCGGCCGTTCGCGTGCGCGCGCTCGTGCGCCACCAGCACTGCGCGCTCGGTTTCGGTGAGAGCTGCCAGCATCCCGGAGGTGACGACGATCCGGCCTGGCCAGCCGGGTGCGGCGTAGGCGTCGACACCGTCGTCGTCGACGATGACCAGTTGCCCAGGCCCCGCCAGGCGCCGGGCTTCGCGGTGCGCCGCGACCAGCGCCGTGCCGCGGCGCCACGCGGCGCGCGCGGCCGCCGCGGCGGCCACCAGCAGGAGGCCGCAGGCGACGACGCCCGCCGGGACCGACGCAGGATCGGTGCGCCGTACGGCGGCGACCGACAGGCGGCCTAGCGAGTCAAACGCCGGCAGGCGCATCGCCGCTGCGATCGCGATCAGCCCGAGCATCGCGCTGCTGGCGGCGGCCAGCGTGAGGGCGCTCAGGGTCAGCAGCCAGGTGGCTGTTCTCGGCGGCAGCCGCTCGGCGAGCGCGCTTGCGAAAGCTGCAGCGACCACCGGGACCACCAGCGGGAGATAGACCAGCACATGCATGTGAGTGCCTCAGTCGTTCTCGCCGCGCTGGCCGGCGAGCATTCGCCTGAGCAACTGCTCGTCCGCGCCGGACAGCCCGGAGACAAAGCGCGACAGCACTGCCTCCCGGTCGGCCTCGCCGTCGAGCACGCCGCGCATCCGCCGGGCGGCCAGGCCCGGCTGGTCCGCCACCGGCGCGTAGGAGTAGGCACGCCCGGACCGCAGCCGGGTCAGCACGCCCTTGGCATGCAGCCTGGACAAGATGGTGACCACGGTGGTGTAGGCGAGTTCGCTGCCGAGCCGGTCCCGCACCTGCGCCGGAGTCAGCGCGTGACCCGCCGCCTGCAATACGGCCAGCACCGCCGATTCGAGCTCTCCGGCCGCGCGCCGGGACCCGGCGCCTGCCGCGGAGTGGTCCATCGTGGCTGGTCTCCTGCCCGCCGTCTCGGCCGCGGACGACGTCTGCGCGAGTACGGCTTCTACGCCAGTGTAGATAACGAACTGGACCGGCCGGGGCTCAACGACCGGGGCCGACGGCTATCATCTACATTCGTGTAGTAGCTAGCGACCACGCCAGGCCGCAACTCGCTACCGCCGCGCACCTCAGCCCACTGCAGAAAGCCGTAGTTCATGACGCATCTGACCTATGCCGAGGCCATGGTGGTCGGACTGATCCAGGGCGTCACCGAGTTGTTCCCGGTCTCCAGCCTTGGTCACAACGTCCTGATTCCGGCGCTGATCGGCGGTAGCTGGGCCCGCGACCTGAACGTCTCCGCGCCAGAGTCGCCGTATCTCGCCTTCATCGTGGGCATGCACGTCGCGACCGCGCTGGCGATGATCGCGTACTTCTGGCGGGACTGGGTGCGGATCATCCGCGGCCTGGTGAGCTCCGTCGCCAGCTTCCGGATCACGACCCCTGATCAGCGGCTGGCCTGGATGATCATCCTGGCGACGATCCCGGTGGGGATCGCCGGGCTTGCCCTGGAGCACCTGTTCCGCGTGGTGTTCAGCAAGCCCATCCCGACTGCCTTGTTCCTCGCCGCGAACGGCGTGATCCTGCTCTCGGGCGAGCGGCTGCGCAAACGCCGGGGGGCCGGATCCGCCGCGGGGGCCGGATCCGTCGCCGGGTCCGTCCCGGCCGGCGGCGCCCGCCAGGCCGCGCAGCCGCCCCCGGCGCGATCAGCTGCCGCCCTGGGCGCCCAGCAACCGCTGACAGCCGGCCTGACCTGGCAGGCGGAGCCCACGCTGGCCGTGGCAGCCGGCACCGCAGCCCCAGAATTCACCGCAGCCCCAGAATTCACCGCAGACCCAGAGCTCACGGCCGACCGCCCGGATCACGGCGACGAGGGCCAGCCCGGCGTGCCACCTGCCGGGCAGGACCAGCAGGCCGGCGCCGTCGCGGCCGACCGGAGGCTGGCCGGAATGCCCTACCGGCAGGCAGTTCTCATCGGGTCGGCCCAGATCATGGCCTTGCTGCCCGGCATCAGCCGCGACGGCATCGTCATGGTGACCGGCATGTTCAAAGGGCTGACCCGTGCCGACGCGGCGCGGTACTCCTTCCTGCTATCGGCTCCGGTGATCCTGGCGGCCGGCGCCCTCAAGGTGCCCGACCTCATGGGCCCGCTCGGCAACGGCATCCGCGGGCAGATCCTGGCCGGCAGCTTGCTGGCCGGCGTCGGTGCCTATTTCTCCGTCCGGTTCCTGGTCCGCTATTTCTCCGAATCGCGGAGCCTCACCCCGTTCGGCATCTACTGCCTGGTGGCTGGCCTCGGCAGCGTTATCTACCTGACCCTGCGCTGAGTGGCCGGCCCTTGCACAGCGTGGCCGCCCTGCGCGGCGCCAATGCAGATCTCGGCCGGCCCGCCAGCGCTGAGGGCGCCCGGCCGGAATCCCGGCCGGGCGCCTCCGCGGCGGTGAACCTCAGCCGGCCGCGACGGCAGGCTCGGCATCCTCGCCGGGGATGACCAGGGTCTCTTCCGCGGTGCTCTTGCCTTGCAGCCTGAAGAACAGCGCGTAGAGCAGCGCGGCAAGCACGAAGCCGACCTCGAACGTCAGGTCGCCGAAGCCCGGCAGGTGCTTGGGCACGACGCCCTTGTAATCAGACTGGTTGGCGAACAGCCAGATCGACACGCCGATCGCGATGGCCATCGCGGCGAAGCCCGCCCACGGGTTGTGCTTGCGGTCGAACAGGAAGCCGTCGACCCGCTTGCCGCGGCGCAGGAACTGGTCGGCGAAGAAGACGCCGAGCCACGGACCGATCCAGTAGGCGATGACCAGCAGGAAGTTGTTGTACCTGGCGCCCGCGTCAGACAGTCCGGACAGCGCGACGAAGAATCCGGCCACGCCGAAGACGATGGCCACGATGGCCCGCCGCAAGGTCAGCGGCAGCTTGATGCCAAGAGCCAGGAAGGACATCGAGCCGGAGTACACGTTCAGCGCGTTCGCGCAGATCGCGCCGAGCGCGATCGCCAGCAGCGTGATATCGGCGATCCAGGTCGGCAGGTGACTGACGAAGCCGGCCGTCGGGTTGTTGGCGTACTTGTCGATGCTGGTAATCGTGGCCGCGGCGGCGCCGACGATCTCCAGCACCACGCAGGAGATGAAAACGCCAAGGCCAGCCCACAGGCCCGTGGCCCTGCGGTTGGTGTCCTTCGGCATGTACCGGGTGTAGTCACTGGCGTAGGGGTTCCAGCCGGCCGCGTAACCGAAGGCCGCGCCGAAGGTGATCAGGAAGCCGCCTGGCACCCCGGCCTCGTGCGCGCCGGGGTGCGACTTGCCGAGGATGACCACCGAGGCCACCAGGAAGACGACGACCAGGATCGGGAACGCCGCGCGTTCAAAGGCGTGCACCAGGTTGTGGCCGAAGAATGCCACCGCCAGCTGGACCAGCACGATGATCAGCAGGCAGACCTTGGTGTTCCAGCTCAAGAGCGCGCTCAGCGCGAACGCGCCGCTGACGCTGTTGACAGCGAACCAGCCGACGCCCGCCACCAGCGCGTTCACGCCGGCGGGCAGGATGTTGCCGAACCAGCCGAAGCCGATCCTGGACAGCACCATCTGCGGGACGCCGAACAGCGGGCCGCGGGCCGCAAGCGCGCCCATCGAGACCGAGCCGAGCCCGGTGCCGAGCACGATCGCCAGCGCGGCCATCCAGAACGACAGGCCGAAGAACCAGACGCCGATCACGCCGACGAAGATGGTCGCGAACTCCATGTTCGGCGACACCCAGGTCCAGAACTGCTGGTGCGGCTTGCCGTGCCGCTCCTTCAGCGGGATGTACTCCGCCCCGCCTGGCTCGATAGCGCCAATCTTGTCGCCGTAGGTACCTTCGCGGACATCGGCCTCGATCACCGTGGCGCCGCCCGCAGTTGTGGTCTCGGTCACCTCTTGTACACCCCTAGGTTAGGTACGCGCCACGCTCGCAACAGGAGCTGGCGGCCGGTTAGTCCTGCATGAGCCGAGCACGTTCCGGTTGTACCCGTCCGTGCCGGACCGGCCGGGTAAACCCGGGGCCAAGTGTGACCCATGAATGTTTCCAACATGTATCGCAGCAGACCGGATTCCGCCAGCTCAACACGCCGCCAGCAGATTGCCGGCACTGCCGCCTTCCGGCGATCGGCTCCAGCGCGGCACGCCTGCCGCGGGCAATCCCAGGCCGGCGCCACTTCCGCCCGGCGCGAGGTGTGCCGTCCAGGATGCCGCGATGCGGTGCCGCCTGCGGCGCGCAGTGACGAATTGCACAGCCGCGGGCATCGCCGGATCGCGTCGATCCCCGGCCCAGGTACGATCGGCTGACCTCGGCTGAAGCGTTCCCGAGATCACTGCGGAATTCAGCGACGCCACCTGTCGTTATCGCGTCCGGCCGGAGACCGCGACATGACGGCCTGACTGCCGGGTTCATCACCCGCCAGGGCCGCCGGGGTCCGGACGGCAGGGAAGGCGGATCGCGGTCCCCTGCCGGGGCCGCGATCCGCCCTCGCTCCTGCTTCGGCCTGCGCCGCGGATGTCTACCGGCCGGGCGCGGCGGCCGGCATCGGAACACCGCAGACCGCGCCGGTGTCCGCGCCAGAGACCAGCGCCGCGTACTTGGCCAATGCGCCGGATGTGTAGTTCGGTTGCGGCCGCTTCCAGCCAGCGCGCCGCCTGGTCAGCTCGGCCTCGTCGACCAGAACTTCAAGCCGCCGCTCCACCACGTCCAGCACGATCCGGTCGCCGTCGGCAATCAGGGCAATCGGGCCGCCCTCGAACGCCTCGGGTGCCACGTGCGCCACGCACGCGCCGAAGGTGGCACCGGAGAACCGGCCGTCGGTCACGAGCACGACGTCCTTGCCGAGGCCGGCGCCCTTGATCGCCGCGGTCACTGCCAGCATTTCCCGCATGCCAGGGCCGCCCTTGGGACCCTCGTAGCGGATCACCAGCACGTCACCCTTGCTGACCCCGCCGGCCGTGACTGCCGCGAAGCAGTCCTCCTCGCGCTCGAACACTCTCGCCGTGCCCTCGAACCGAAGTCTCTCGATGCCTGGCGTCTTCACCACCGCGCCCTTGGGCGCGAGCGAGCCGCGCAGCACCGCGAGGCCGCCGTCCGGCTTGAACGGGTCCTTCACCGGCCGGACCACGTTGCCGTCAGGCTCGAACGCGTCGGCCACGTTCTCGCCGAGCGTCTTGCCGTTCACCGTCAGCGCGTCGCCGTCGATCAGCCCGGCAGACAGCAGTTCCTTGAGGATCACCGGGACGCCGCCGACCTTGTCCAGCTCGCTCATCACGTACAGGCCGGACGGGCGCATCGAGGCGATCACCGGTGTGCGCCGGCTGACCTCGTCGAAATCGTCCATCGTCAGCTCGACGCCGGCCTCGTGCGCGATCGCGAGCAGGTGCAGCACCGCGTTAGTCGAGCCCGCCGTCGCCATCACCACCGCCGCCGCGTTCATGAACGCGGTCCTGGTCATGATCTGCCGCGGCCGCAGCCCGGCGGCCAGGGCCTGCACCACGACCTCGCCGGTACGGCGGGCCAGGTCAGTCCGCTCGGCCGATACCGCGGGTGCCGAGGACTCACCGGGCAGCGTCATGCCGAGCGCCTCAGCGCAGGCCGACATGGTGTTGGCCGTGTACATGCCGGCGCACGACCCCGCGCCGGGGCAGGCGGCCCGTTCGACGGCGAGCAGCTCGGCGTCGGAGATCGTGCCCGCCGAATGCTCGCCGACCGCCTCGAACACGTCCTGGACCGTCAGCGACTTGCCGTTCGCCCAGCCCGGCAGGATCGTGCCGCCGTAGAGGAACGCCGCCGGGATGTCCAGCCTGGCGCACGCCATCAGCATGCCGGGCAGCGACTTGTCACAGCCGGCGATGGTCACCATGGCATCGAACTGCTCGGCGTTGACCATCAGCTCGACGGAGTCGGCGATAACCTCGCGGCTGACCAGCGAGGACTTCATGCCCTCTGTGCCCATCGAGATGCCGTCGGAGACAGCGATCGTGCCGAACTCCAGCGGCACGGCACCGGCCTGCCTGACGCCTTCTTTCGCCGCCGCGGCCAGCCCGTTCAGGTGCACATTGCAGGGAGTTACCTCGTTCCAGGACGAGGCGATCGCAACCTGCGGTCGCTGCAGGTCCTCTTCTGACAGGCCGACGGCGCGCAGCATGGCGCGGGCGGCCGCCCGGGACGGCCCGGTCGTGAGCGGGCCAGACCGCGGCCTGGGCAGGTTGGAACTCATACAGCCTCCGGGAACTTGTGCTCGGCTGCCCGCGCGGGCCTGCCGGGCTGTGCAGTTGTGTGTTCTGCATGCTCGCGAGCATGCTCATCCGCCAGCGGCTCCGCGCCTGCCCGCAGCAGCCCGAAGGCAACGCCGTCGGTGAGCGCTTCCCAGGACGCGGTGACGATGTCGTCGGACACCCCGACCGTCGTCCATTCGCCGTCGGCATCGGCCGAGGTCAGCATGACCCGGGTAACCGCGCTCGTTGCCGCGCGGCCGTCCAGGATGCGGACCTTGTAATCGACCAGGTGGATGCGGGCCAGCTCGGGGTACACCTCGGACAAGCCGCGGCGCAGCGCCTGGTCCAGCGCGTGGACAGGACCGACGCCCTCGCCGACCGCGACCACCCTGTCGGTCACTTCGTGACCGCCAAGCCGCAGCCGCACGATCGCCTCGCTGCGATCAGCGCTGTGCTTGCCAGGCGGACCGCCGCGCTCGATAACCACACGGTAGCCCTCCAGCTCAAACCAGGTCGGCAGAATGCCGGCGCTCTTGCGCACCAGCAGCTCGAACGAGGCGTCGGCCGCCTCGAACGCGTAGCCGCGGTGCTCAGCCTCCTTCACCTGGTCCAGCACGCGGCCGGCCAGTTCGGGCTGCGCCGACAGGTCAAGGCCGAGCTCGGCCGCCTTGGCTATCACGTTGCTGCGCCCGGCCAGCTCGCTGACCAGGACTTGCGCCTTGTTGCCCACGGTCGCCGGGTCCACGTGGGAGTACGCGTCCGGCCGCCGGGCGATGGCCGAGGCATGCAGCCCCGCCTTGGTGGCGAACGCGGACGACCCGACGTACGGCTGCTTGGCGTCGAACGGCAGGTTGGCGACCTCGGCGATGGCGCGCGCGGTCGTTGCCAGCGCCGCCAGCCGGCCCTCGGGCAGCAGTTCGTGACCGCGCTTCAGCTCCAGGCCGGCGATGACGGCGAACAGGTCAGCGTTCCCGCAGCGCTCGCCGTAGCCGTTGGCAGCGCCCTGCACGTGCAGCCCGCCGGCCGCGACGGCGACCACCGAGTTCGCGACCGCGCAGGCCGAATCATTGTGGAAGTGCACGCCGATCGCGGTCCGCGAGCGGTCGGCGACCTCGGTGACGATCCGGGAGACATCGTCGGGCAGCGTGCCGCCGTTGGTGTCGCAGAGGCAGAGCGTGTCAGCGCCCGCCTCGGCGGCGGCAGCCAGCACCTCCAGCGCATAGCCACGGTCAGCGCGGTAGCCGTCGAAGAAGTGCTCGGCGTCGAACACCACCCGGCGGCCAGCGGCGGCCATGTACGCGATCGAGTCGGCCACCATCGCGAGGTTCTCCGCCCTGGAGGTGCGCAGCGCCTCGTCGACGTGCAGCGTCCAGGCCTTGCCGACCAGCGTGACCACCGGGGTTTGCGCCGCCAGCAGCGCGGCCAGGCTCGCGTCGTCTTCGACGTTGCGGCCGGGCAGCCTCGTCGCGCCGAACGCCGCCAGCGTGGCGTGCTGGAAGGTCAGCTCCTTAGCCCGCTCGAAGAACTCGGCGTCCTTCGGGTTCGAGCCTGGCCAGCCGCCCTCGATGACGTCCACGCCGAGCGAGTCGAGCGCGGCCGCGACCCGCAGCTTGTCGGCTACGGTCAGGTCGAGCCCCACCTGCTGCGAGCCGTCCCGCAGCGTGGTGTCGTAGATCTCTACCTTCGGCGTTACCATCGCGTCCCCCCGCCGGTCAGTCGATCGCCAGCCAGCTGCCCGGTCAGCCGGGTCAGCAGCGCCTTCTCCCAGTCCCCCGTGGTAGCCGGCGCGCCCGCGGCCAGTACCGCGTCGACCGCCGCGTCCAGTTCGGCCCCGGCCGCCTGCTCGCCCAGATGATCGAGCATGAGCCCGGCGGACAGCACCGCGCCCGCCGGGTTGGCCAGGCCCTGCCCGGCGATGTCCGGCGCCGATCCGTGCACCGGCTCGAAGACCGAAGGCCCGGTCTTGTCCGGGTTCAGGTTCCCGCTCGGCGCGTAGCCAAGTCCGCCGGTGAGCGCCGCGCCGAGATCGGAGATGATGTCGCCGAACAGGTTGTCGGTCACGATCACGTCGAACCTGGCCGGGTCGTCTACCATCCACAAGCATGCGGCGTCCACGTGCGCGTAGCTGAGCTGCACGCCTTCCTCGGCCGCGACCTCGGTGGCGATTCGCTGCCACAGGCTGCCGGCGTTGGTCAGCACGTTGGTCTTGTGCACGAGCGTCAGCCGGCCAGACCGCCTGGCCGCGAGCTGCGCCGCGTACCGCACGCACCGCCGCACGCCGACCCAGGTGTTCAGGGACTCCTCGGTCGCGGTCTCGAACTCGGTGCCCTTATGCACGCTGCCGCCAGCGCCCGCGTACAGGCCCTCGGTGTTCTCCCGCACGATGACGAAGTCCAGGTCGGACAGCTGGTGCTTGCCGACCGCCCCGCCGACGCCTGGCCGCAGCTTGGACGGCCGCAGGTTGACGTACAGGTCGAGCTCGAACCGCAGCCGCAGCAGCAGGCCGCGCTCCAGCACGCCCGGCGGCACCTCAGGGGTGCCGACAGCGCCCAGCAGGATGGCATCTGACGTGCGCAGCTCGGCCAGCACCGCGTCCGGCAGTACCTCGCCGGTCTGCAGGTAATGCCGGCCACCGAGGCCGCACGACCGCCAGTCCACGGCGAAACCGTGCCGCCCGGCGACCGTGTCGACGCACGCGCGCGCGACCTCTGTTACCTCGGGCCCGACACCGTCGCCTGGCAGATGCGTGATCACGTGCGTCCTGGCCGCGGCGCGAGCAGCCCCGCCGCTGGCCTTCCCCTCGGCCGATACGTCGCCGACGGCTACCGCGCCGCTCGACTGCTCCGCCATTACTCGTCCATCTCCTTGGCTGCCGAGTTGAGCCAGCTCATCATCTTGCGCAGGGGCTTGCCGGTCTCCTCGATCCGCGCGGTCTTGGCCTCCGCGCGCAGCCGCTCGAAGTTCGGCCGGCCCGCGTCGTCCTCGGCCACCCACTCGCGCGCGAACTCGCCTGACTGGATGTCAGCCAGGAGCTTGGCCATGGCCTGCTTGGTCGCATCGCCGATGACCCGCGGACCCCTCGTGAGGTCGCCGTACTCGGCAGTGTCGCTGACCGAGTAGCGCATCCAGGACTCGCCGCCCTCATACATCAGGTCGACGATCAGCTTGAGCTCGTGCAGGCACTCGAAGTAGGCCACCTCCGGCTGGTAGCCGGCCTTCGACCAGGGTCTCGAACCCGGCGTTGACCAGCGCGGTAACGCCGCCGCAGAGTACCGCCTGCTCGCCGAACAGGTCGCTCTCCGTCTCTTCCTGGAACGTGGTGACGAGGGCGCCGGCCTTCGTGCCGCCAATCGCGGCCGCATACGACCTGGCCAGGTCCCAGGCCTTCCCGGTGGCATCCTGCGCGACCGCGATCAGCACGGGAGTGCCGTGGCCTTCCTCGTACTGCCGCCGCACCAGGTGGCCAGGCGCCTTCGGCGCGACCATCGCGACATCGACGGTGTCGGGCGCGGTGATGTAACCGAAGTGAATGTTGAAGCCGTGAGCGAAGAACAGCGCGTCGCCAGGCTGCAGGTTCGGCTCGATGTCCGCGGCGTACAGCTTGCGCTGCGTCGTGTCAGGGGTGAGCACCATGATGACGTCCGCCCACGCGCTGGCCTCGCCAGGCGTGGTCACCTCCAGCCCGGCCGCCTCGGCGCGCTTGCGTGACCGCGAGCCCTCGGGCAGCCCGACCCGGACCTCGCAGCCAGAATCGCGCAGGCTGAGCGCGTGGGCGTGGCCCTGCGAGCCGTAGCCGAGGACGGCAATCTTGCGGCCCTGGATCAGGCTGAGGTCGGCGTCTGTGTCGTAGTACACGGTGGCCATGTCGGAAGAGTCCTCTCTGAAATCTTGACTGGGAATATGGCGGATCAGGCGGCGTTGTCGGTACGCTGCGGCACCGTGGTCAGCGCCGGTGACTCCTCGGTGATGACGCTGGCGCCGCGAGCCAGCGCGACGCGGCCGGTTCGCACCAGCTCACAGGTGCCGTAGGCCTCGAGCATGGCCAGCAGCGAGTCGAGCTTGGCCGGACTGGACACCGCTTCCAGAACCAGCGTGGTCGGGCTCATGTCGACAACGCTGGCGCCAAAGACCCCGGCGACCTCCAGCAGCTGACCGCGCAGCGCCGGATCGGCCTTGACCTTGATCAGCGCGAGCTCGCGCTCGACCGCGGTGCCTTCGTGCAGCTCGACCACCTTGAGCACCCGGACGAGCTTGTCGAGCTGGGCCTTGACCTGCTCGACCGGCGTGGACGCACCGTCGACGACGATGGTGATCCGGCTGACCCGCTCGTCGTGCGTGGGACCGACGGCCAGCGACGAGATGTTGAATGCCCGCCGGGAGAACAGGCCGGCGACGTGCGACAGCACGCCAGGCTTGTTCTCCACCAGGACAGACAGAGTGTGCGTGCTCATCGGATCACCACTTCACTTCCCGGCGCGTCGCCGCGCGCTGCTCGTCTTGGCTGAACTCAGGACCCAGCACGATGTCGTCGTTCGGCTTGCCGGCCGGCACCATCGGGAAGACGCCCTCGCGATCATGGGTGCGGAAGTCGACCACGACCGGCACGTCGCTCGGCGCGAGCGCCTTGTCCAGCACCGCGTCCACCTCGTCAGCCCGCTCGCAGCGCAGCCCGACGCAGCCGTAGGCCTCGGCCAGCTTGACGTAGTCGGGGATGGCGGTACCGAGCTCGACGGAGGAGTAGCGCTCGTCGTAGAACAGCTCCTGCCATTGCCTGACCATGCCGAGGAAGCCGTTGTTGAAGATCAGCACCTTGATCGGGATCTTCTCGATCGCGCAGGTCGCCAGCTCCTGCGCCGTCATCTGGAAGCAGCCGTCGCCGTCGATCGCCACGACCAGCTCGCCTGGCCTGCCCACCTGCGCGCCCATCGCGGCCGGCACGGCGAACCCCATGGTGCCGGCGCCGCCCGAGTTGATCCAGCTGCGCGGCTTGGTGAAGGCGTAGTGCTGCGAGGCGTGCATCTGGTGCTGACCGACGCCGGCCACCACGATCGCCTCGCCGCCGGTGAGCGCGGACAGCCGCTCGGTAACGTACTGCGGCTTCAGCGGCCCGCCGGGGTCCTGGCTGTAGCGGAGGGGGAACTGGAACTTCCAGCCGTCCAGCGTGGACAGCCAGAGGTTGGTGTCCGGCTGCTCACCCCGTGCCAGCGCGGCTGAGACCGCGTCGGCGAGCCTGCCCATGGTCAGCCGCAGGTCGCCGGCGATGGCCACGTCAGGCCGCCGGTTCTTGCCGATCTCCGCCGGATCGATATCGGCGTGCACGATCTTGGCACGTGGCGCGAACGTGTCTAGCTTGCCGGTGACCCGGTCGTCGAACCTGGCGCCGAGCGCGACCACCAGGTCCGCCTCCTGCAGCGCGGCCACGGCCGGGTACGTCCCGTGCATGCCAGGCATCCCGAGCGCCAGCGCGTGCCCGTCGGGGAACGCGCCGCGTGCCATCAACGTCGTGGTGACCGGCGCCTGCGCGAGCTCGGCCAACCTGAGCAGTTCGGCGTGCGAGTCGGACTTGACCACGCCGCCGCCGACATACAGGACCGGCCGCCGCGCCCGCAGCAGCATGCTGGCCGCGGCCTCGATCGCTGCCTGGTCCGGCGGGCCGGGCACCCGGTAACCCGGCAGTTCCATGGCTGGCGGCCATTCGCCATCGGCGAGCCGCCACGGGCCGGTGGCCTGCTGGATGTCCTTGGGCACGTCGATGAGCACCGGGCCAGGGCGGCCGGTGGTGGCGATGTGAAAGGCCTCGGCGACCGCGGCCGGGATCCGCTCCACGTCGGTGACCAGCTCGTTGTGCTTGGTGATCGGCAGCGTAATGCCGGTAATGTCCGCTTCCTGGAATGCGTCGGTGCCGATCAGGCTCGTCCCGACCTGGCCGGTGATCGCGACCATCGGCACCGAGTCCATATAGGCATCCGACAGCGCGGTGACCAGATTGGTCGCGCCGGGACCGCTGGTGGCCATGCACACGCCAGGCCGTCCGGTCGCCCATGCATAGCCCTCGGCCGCATGGCCCGCGCCCTGCTCGTGCCGGACCAGGACGTGCCGGAGCGAACTGGACAGCAGCGGGTCATAGGTAGGCAGGATCGTGCCACCGGGAAGCCCGAAGACTACCTCGACGCCCTGCAGCTCGAGACTTCGCACGAGTGCCTGGGCTCCGGTGAGGTGTTGCACGGGAAACTCCTTCTTCACTGGCTGCTGAGGTGCTGTCTGGCCCAACAAAAAACCTCCCTGCCGTCTGGCACAGGAGGTGGTAGCGCGAGCCCCGGAGGGGGTTCGCGCTACGTGATAATAAGTACGAGGTGCTGGCGGAGGCTCACTATTAGAGATCCTGTCTGGGGTTGTTCTCGGCCCGCGTCATCGCCCGGCCTTGAGCCCGCGCCATCGCGGGCAAGTGCTACTTCGTTTCCACGATACCGCACCGGCAGCGGGCAGCGCGGGCGGACTCGGTTACCGACGGTAGATATTCAGCCCGTCGTCCCGTCGTCAGCCGCTATGGCCTCCACATGCCGCAATGTCACGCTGAGGCCACCAGCCCTGCAACAGCCGCCACCGAGCGTAGTCGGCAGGCCCGAAATGTTCCCTAACTTCGCCGGCCGCCGGCACCAGCGGCTAGTCCGGCGATCATCCTGAGCCGAGCAGGCCGAGCGGACTCGGTGCAAGGTATCCGACTTGCAAGGCAAGCTGGCCGTTAGTCATGGTGATCCGGTGGGCCACGGCGACGGCGGGGAAGGTGGCGTGCATACGCAGCACGTTGATGATCGACTGCCGGTAGAGGCCGGCAGGCATCTGCGCCGATGCGTCTACCGATACCAGGTTGGCGGCGCGCAGCGGGACGCCCGGGCTAACGCCCGGACCGGAAGGAACAAAACCCGCGATGTTGACCGGCACGCGCTGGGACACGGCTTGGATCGCTAGCAGCAGCCGCGGGTCGACGTCGCCTGCGAGTAGCTCACTGCGAGCCTTGGGCGCAGCGGAGACGTGCCCGCTGTTCAGCAGTTCCGCACCAACTCGTCTGCGGTCCTGCACGTCACTGCTCAGCGCGGCCTGGTACGCGGCCCCTCCCTTCGGGTCCACTACCTGGATGGTGACAAGGCTGTTGCCGGATCCGTAGCTGGCCAGCACCACCGGAGCGACGTCATGGCCGAGGTTCGAACGTCCAGTCTTGAACAGATAGCGAAGCTGCGGGGTCACCGCAACGAGGCCGGCGCCCGATAGCGACTGCGAGTCCGGTCCCACCCGGACCTCCTGGCCCTGGAACCCGGTCGCCGTGAGGGCGGAGCACATCTGGGGATCGCAAGCGACGGTGGCATCGGGGCTGACCTGGCCGAAGAACCAGCCGGCCGCGCTCGCGCGGCTGCTCGCCAGGGCGCCAGGGTTTTGAACCGGCGGGAAGCTGGCGCGGGGTCCTGGCGGGACACGAGTCGGCGGGACCTTGCCGACCGGATTGGTTGCCTTGGCGCCTGGCGGGGAATTGGCGGCAACGGGGGTGCTATGCAGGGACATGCCGATGACTAGCCCTGCGGCCGCGAGCACGATTGCCCCGATCGCGACCAGCGTGGCAGTGCGATAGCGCCAGCGGCCTGGTACGGCTGCGGCCAGCTGCCGCCGTGGGCCGTGTCCTTGCGTCGGATTGTCTTCTTCCGGCCACATCCAGCCGATCGTGCCGGGCGTGGGCTCAGGGTCGGATGCGGCGGTGACCGGCGCCTTCGGCGCGCGAGCCGGCTTCTCTGCCCTCGGCGCCTCCGATGCTGCTTCGGCCGCCCACAGATCCGCTGCCCGCAATGCCTCTGCGGCCCGCAGTTCCTCTGCCGCGCGTTGTGCTTCCGCTGCCCGCTGTGCTTCCACCGCCCGCTCCGCCTCCGCCAGCCTCGCATCTGCCGCCCGCTGCACTTCCGCCGCCCGCTGATCCTCGGCTGCCCGCAATTCAGCCGCCGCCCGCAATTCTTCTGGCACCCGCACGACCTCCGTCGCGCGCAGTGCCCCTGGCACCTGCAGCTGCTCCGTCGCCCGCAGCTCTGCCGCGCGCGGCGCTTCCGCCGCGCGCAACTCCGCTGCCGCCCGAAGCTCCGCTGCCGCCCGCAATGCCTTCGCCGCACGCAATGGCTGGTCGGGCCGCGGTTGCTGGGCAACTTCGTCCGGCTTGCCAGCCTCGTCGGATAGCGTCTCGATGTCCGGGCCTATGCCGGACGGGCTCAGCGGCTGCTTCGCGCCGCGCTTGCCCGGTGATACGGACCCGGTCACGGCCGGCAGCGGCTCTGTGTTCGGTTCGCCTGGCAGCCGTCCTTCTGTCTGCGCATGCTCCGCATCAATCGCCGCCTGCATGCGGTTCAGCGTCGAATCCGTCAGGACCGGCCTGGCCGAGGGACGAGGCCCTGGACGAGCTTCGCCTGGCACACGCCGTGACAGCGGCACACCGTTACCGTCATCTTTCATACGGCACATCCCCCCAACAAAGTCCACGGTAAACGTGGAATTTCGCCATTATGACCGAAGTGGTTCCTCAGCGCATGTCAAATGTAGGTTTTCTCGATGGCCTCGAGCGGCAAATCCTGCTGTGGCAGCGTGATTGTTGTCCATGGTTGTCAGAACACGCCGGGCAGCAGTGCAGCAGTGCGGCTTCGGTAAGTGCGGTAGGCCGGCAAAGCGTGCAGCAACACCTGCTCTTCTCGCAGCGCCCGGTAGACCTGGAGGCCGCAGAGCAGCAGCCACAGGGCGACCGCCGCGTAGCTATTGACGGCAATGACGACGCCGAGCGAGGACACGATCTCGCCCGCATACAGCGGGTGCCGCACCCACCGGTACGGCCCGCGGTCGACCACTTGCCTGGCCTGGGCAAGCACTGACACGTTGCGGTCGAGGAATCGCAGCGACCACACCGCCCACGCCGTGCCGCAGGCCACCAGCACGTCGGCCAGCGCCTGGCGGCCCTGCCCGGGCGGTGCGCCGTGCACGAGCGGAAACGCGAACGGCAACCAGGAGGCGGTCAGCGCCGCGGCATGCGCGGAGACCGACCTGCTGGTGGCGAGCGCCGGACCGCGTCGAAGGAAGCACCAGATGGCGAGCGCGTAGAACGCCAGCACGAGTACGGCGCCCACAGTCCGCAGCACTCCCCCGGCCCCCGCAGCGCCTTGGTGGTACAGGTCGGACACGTCGAAAAACAAGACCACGCCGCACGTCGTCACCATGATCACCCTGCCGACATCGACCCGGATGCCGCCGGACGGTATGGCCACGATCCCTCCTACTTGTTCAGGGTGTGCAGTAGGTTGTGGGCGATCTCGATAACCCCAGGGCCGAGGACGACCACGAGCAGGGCCGGGAACAGGCACAGGATCAACGGGAAGGTGATCTTCACCGGTACCTTTTGTGCCGCCGCCTCAGCCCGCTGACGGCGCCGCACCCGCATTTCTTTGGCTTGCTCGCGCAAGATATCGCCAACCGGAATGCCCAGCTCGGTGGACTGGATCAGGGCCGTGACGAAAGACCGTAGCTCTGGCACGGGGCAGCGCTCGGCCATCGCGCGCATCGCATCGCTGCGCGACTTGCCGAACTGCATCTCCTGCAGCGCGCGAGCGAATTCGGCGGCGAGCGGACCCTGGGTGTTGCGCGCGACTTGCGCGAGCGCGGCGTCGAACCCGAGACCCGCCTCGACGCAGATGGTCAGCAGGTCGAGCGCGTCAGGCAGAGCGATCGGTATCAGCTGCTGGCGCTTGAGGCCGGCGTTATACAGCAGCACGTCGGGAAGAAAAAAGCCCGCAGTTGCGCCGACGGCAAGGCCAACCACCAGCAGCAGCAGGTTGTGCAGCCCCAGCAAGGCGCCAAGCACCCCGAAGGCGATCAGGCAGAGCCCTTTGACCGTCAGCATGCGATCTGGCGTCCAGCCCGCGGGGTTGCCAGCCACGTTGAGCCTGCGCTGCATGGTGCTGCCGACGCCTGCCGGCGACAGCAGCACTGCCATGCCATTCAGCCACACGGGCAGCTGAGGAGCCTGGGCGTGATCCGCTGCAGCCTGACCGTGGCGGCCGTACCGTTTCTCGATGGTGGTCAGCGCCTGACTAACGCTCGGCTGCCCCTGCCGTTTCGGCATCACCGCCGCCGTCACGATCACGATCGACAGAACAAGGGCACCGAGGCCACCGTAGAGAAGTCCAGAACCGAACAATCTAGACCTCCAGCTGAATCATCTTGCGCATCCATAGCGTGCCGCCGATCAGCAGCAAGAACGCGCCGATGAACATGACCAAGCCAACAGGCGTCGTATAAAGCGGACGCATGTACTGGCGATTCGTCGTGAACAGCCAGATACCAACGACCACAGGCAGGGCCACCAGGATGATGCCAGACAGCCGGCCCTCGGCGCTCAGCGCGCGTACCTGCCGGCGGAGGAACCCGCGCTCCCTGATCGTGCCGGCGATTGTCGTCAGTACCTCGCCAAGGTTGCCGCCGATGCCCCGCTGGATGCGAATCGCCATGACCGTCCACCGCAGATCGGCAGAGTCCATCCTGTTGGCGATCGTGTCCAGGCAATCATCGAGATCAGCGCCGAGTTTGGCTTCTGACATGGCGCGAGCGAACTCCCCGGCTGCGGGCTGAGCATTGTCGCGCACGACCGCGTCCAGAGCCTGCAGCAGCGAGAATCCAGACTGGAGCGCACTGGCCATGAGTTGCAGCAGATCGGGCAGTTGGTCGCCGAAGGCGGTACGCCGCCTGCGGATCATGAAGCTCAGCGACATCCGCATGGCCAGCCAACCGATCAGCGCTCCAGCCGGGATGCCGATCAGGAATTTGCCGGTGAGAACGGTCAGCATCGCCGCGATCACAACTCCCAGGCCGCAGCCCAGCAAGCTCCATTCGCCCGGCCTGCGCGCGATTGCCGCAAGGTCGAGTCGCTCGGTGAGGCGCTCCTGCGCCGCCGGGCTCATCAGCCGGCTGGTGACATCCTGGGCGCGGCGGTTCAGGTTCAGCGCGCCGGTTGCTTCATTATTGGCTGGCTTGATCCGACGCCGCGGGCCATAGTGCTCGATCCGCCCGGAGAGATCCCGTCCTCGGCCAGAACGGGACAGCGAGCGCAGTACGGTCAGCGCCACGATGAACAGCGCGATGAAGATGGCCGCCAGGGCTCCGGGTAGTGATGAGAGCCAGCCATGCAGGTTCATGCTCCGTACCCCCGGCCGCTAAAGACTTCGGGCGGCACGTGGATGCCCCGGTCCGCGAGCCGGTTGAGAAACATCGGCCGCAGCCCAGTACTGCGGAGCGTGCCGCGGTGGCGGCCACGCTCGTCGGTTCCCGCCTGGAAGTCGAAGAGGAACAGATCCTGCAGGGTGACGACCCCGCTCTCCATGCCCTGTACCTCGGTGAGGTGCGTGATGCGGCGAGAGCCGTCCTTCAGCCTGGACTGGTGCACGATCAGGTCGATCGCCGAGGCCATCTGCTCGCGGATGGCTCGCTGGGTCAGCTCGACGCTGGCCATCATCACCATCGTCTCCATCCGGGACAGCGTGTCGCGCGGCGAGTTGGAATGCACGGTGGTGATGGAGCCGTCGTGGCCCGTATTCATGGCCTGGAGCATGTCGAGCGTGGCCGCGTCTCGTACCTCGCCGATGATGATCCGGTCTGGCCGCATGCGCATCGAGTTGCGGACCAGGTCTCGGATGGTGATCTCTCCGCGCTTCTCCAGGTTCGCCGGGCGGGACTCCAGCCGGAGCACGTGCTCCTGGCGCAGTTGCAGCTCCGCCGCGTCCTCGATCGTGATGATCCGCTCGTCTGGCGGCAGGAAGGCTGACAGCACATTCAGCGTCGTGGTCTTGCCCGAGCCGGTGCCGCCGCCGATCACGATGTTCAGACGGCCCTGCACGCACAGTCGCAGCAGATCCGCCACCTGCGGAGACATGGTGCCGAAATGAATGAGATGACCCATCGTGTAAGGCTCGACGGCAAACTTCCTGATAGTCAGCAGCGAACCGTCCAGCGCTATCGGTGGTACGACCGCATTGACCCGGCTGCCGTCGGGCAGCCGCGCATCCACCATGGGGCTCGACTCGTCCACCCGCCGGCCGACTCGTGCCACGATCTTCTCGATCGTCCGGCGCAGATGCGCCTCGTCCGCGAAGGAAGCATTGACCGGGTGCAACCGGCCGTCCCGCTCGACATAGATCTGGTCGTGGCCGTTCACCATGATCTCGGAGACCTCAGGATCACGCAGATAGGGCTCCAGCGGTCCGTGGCCGAGGATGTCGTCAGCAACCTCCTGCGCCACGCGGACCCGGTCGGCCGCGGTCATCGGGGTCTCATCGCGTTGCAGCACCGTCTGCAGCGTCTGAGTGACTTGCTGTTCTAGCTCACGCTCGTCGAGGTGGGCGTCGTAGAGCGTCGGACCCAGCACCGCCAGCAGCGCGTCGTGGACACTCCGCTTCACCGGGCCGAAGGGGTCCTCATGACGCGTTGCGCGTTTCGGCGCACCGCGGCGTTCGACCGAGGGCGGGCCGGACAATCCCGCCTGGGAAAGCCTGTCGGACAGGGTCATGAGGACACTCGCCTCTTGCCGCGCAGCCGGCCTTCCGGCCGCTGCGCAGGTTGCGGAGCTAGCACGCGCTGCTGGGCGAACTTCATGACAGCCTGGCTGACGGGGTGGCCCGGGCTATCCAGCGTGATCGGCACGCCCTTATTGATGGAGATGGGGACGGCGCGACTGGACGGGATCTGCGCCATGATCGGGCACCGCACCACCCGCTCCACGTGGTCAAGGCTGAGTCCGACCTTGGAATCGGACCGGTTGACCACTACCGAGCGGATCTGCCGCGGGTACGACAGCAGGTCCAGCATGTCCAGCGTGACCCGAAGGTTCTTCAGCGCGGGCACGTCAGGAGTGGTGAGCAGCACAAGCTGAGAGGAGACGTCCATCGCAGTCAGTACGTGCTCGCTGAAGTGGGCAGGCGTGTCCACCACGACGATGTCGTACATGCCGCGCAAGACGGCCAGCAGTTCGCCGACCAGCCTGGGCGGGATCCTTTCCGCGTCGCCGGGGGTGACCGGCGCCAGCAGCATGTCGAGCCCGGGACGGTAGCGGGTGAGCAGGGAGGCAGTGCCGGACTGGTCCAGGTGACCCGCCATCGGCAGTGCGTCCACGATCGTTCGCAGCGGGTCGAGCTGCACGCTGATCGCCACGTCGCCGAACGAGAGATCAAGATCCACGACGCACACCCGCTGTGTACCTTGCCTGGCCAGCGCCACGCCTAGGTTGATCGCCAGCGTGGTCTTGCCGACGCCTCCCTTGGCCGCGAACACCGTGACGATCTGGCCAGGGGCGGTGGACTCTTCGTCCACCGGCGGCGTGAGCATCCGCCGTGATACCTCGTAGGAGCGGCGGCACGCTGCTGCCATCGCAGCGTGGTCCCCGACAGGCACGACGTCACGGACGCCGGACTGCAGCGCCCTGGTCAGCAGCGCAACGTCGACTTCCCTGCGGGCCAGGATCACGCCGACCGCGGGTCGCGCCAGCCGGAGCGCGGCAGCGAAGGCCAGGGCGTCGCCCGTCACGGCCCGCGGGCCGATGACGATCAGGGTCTCGTTCGGGTCACTGTCCAGCAGCTTGGCCGCGGCCGCAAGGTTGTCCGCTTTGCGTACCTCCCCGTCGATGCCGGACAGTAGCTCCCCGGCTGTGGCCGACGGCTCGCAGAGTATGGGCAAGGTTCTCTCCTCGACTTACGGCAGTGTACAGATTTGGCATACGCGTCGTAATTCATGTGGGCATTCGGCCCCAGCAGCGCCATGTAAGGCAGGCCTAGCTTCGTCGATCAAGATGAGCTTCTCGGCTGCGGCTTCCGGAACGGCGAGCGTTACCAGCACCGAGTCCTGCAACGACGACGCGGCTGAGGCGAGCGGATCGGCCACTGCCGAGGTGCCGCCCGTGGCGGTTCCCTGAGGGGCAGGGCTCTCCCCAATGGCCAGGACCTTAGCGCTCGCGAGCACAAGCCGGGTCCCCTGGTTAGCGTGGCTGAAGGTCGAGCCACCAGTTGATGACCCCGTGCTCGGTGGCACAGGTCCGCTGTACCCCGGCTTTGCCTCCAAGGACGTAGGTGTCGAATACTGCGACATTCGAACCGGGGTGACGTAGTTCGCCACAGCTTCTCGGACGCACATCTGCACGGTGACTGCGACCATGCCCGTCGGGATCACCAGGCCGGTGCTGCTGGCGGTGACTGTGCCGGCCTTGACCAGCATGGGCGTCAGCAGCAACTGCCCTGGCGCCAGGGCCGCGCTGGTGACGCGCTCGCTGAGCGAACCGCTGATCGAGTGAGCGGCGTCGGCGGCACCGACGATGCCGGCTTCGTGCTCGACGGCCAGCGCTCCCTGCAGCCTGCCTGGGCCACCGGGGTACCCGCGGGAATCGGCGGTCTGAGCGATCATGCACGGTCACTGGGTTCAGGCCAGCGATAGTGCGAGTATTGGCCTGGTGGACGTAGGCGAGCACCGCTACCACGCCGAACGCGGCCAGCACTACTGCCAGCGTGATGGTCAGCAAACGACTTCTCACAGATGACTCCACTCTGCGGTCCGGTCTGCGGCTCAGCCGGTCAGGTCGATGACGGAAGCGCCCAGGTCGGGACCACCGAGACTGCCAGTGAACGGGCTAACTCCCTGCACGAAGTAGCCAGTCAGGCAGCCGGTTACTAGGCAGGTGTTCGCCGGGTTCAGCCAGTCCGCCGCCGAGAAACCAGGCAGCAGGTTGTACCCGGTGACAACGAAGTCGGCGAAGCCCTTCAGCGCGTAGTTGCCGGCGTTCAGCGACACGTAGACAGGTACCAGGATCGGCGCCCGGCTTTGCTGCGCGTTCTGCAGAACCGCCTGGCAGGGCAGGCTCACCGGTATTCCCGCGCCGGCCGGGAAGGAAAATCCGCCGACCTGCAAGGCGCAATTCCCCGTTTGGTCCATCGCCCAGCCGAAGCTGCCAGCCCCGTCAGCTCCGGCCGGCTCGGTTGCGCAGCCAGCGCCGTTGCCTGGGTTCAGTGTCAGTCGCTGATCGAAGGCCGGCGCGGGCAGCGGGTCAGGCGGGTACGGCGGGGCAGGCGGGAACAATGTCCCCTACTGCGTCGCCTGGTCCCACTCGCACGCCGAGATCGTGAGGGCAACGGCCGTCGCGGCCGTCGGCGCGCCCCACTCGGCCTGGGAGCAGGCTTGCACGTTGGTGCCCTGATAGCCGGATTGCCGAGCAGAGTACGTCGCGAACACCGGCGGAAGCAGCGTCGAGCCGCCAGTGAGCGTCGCGGTGTACACGTCCACGAAGTTGGTTCCGGCCGGCGGTGCCGGCGGGCAACTTGTCAACGCCCCCGTTGCGGCCGGGCAGCCGCCAAGGCTGCCGGAACCGCAGACCAGCGGCACTCCGGCAGTTCCGCCGGTCAGGCTGGAGGCGTTGGCATCGGCCAGCTGCGACGCAACGGCGGGCGTACACGAGCCGAGTGCACAGCTCTTGGCGACACCGAGCGCTCCGGCATCGGCGCCGTTCTGTAGCTCACCGCGTTCCTGGTAGATCTGGCCCACGTCAATAACAAAGGCACCCATGCCGGTCAGCACGCCACCGCCGATCAGTAGCGCGACGATGATCCCGATCGCACCGCGCTCATCGCGCCGGAGTCGCAGCAGGATCAGCCGAGTGAGCGAGGCCATCAGGTCTCGCATGGCATGACCCCTTGAGCAGTCAGAGTGATCGGCGAGCCGAAGCCGGAACCTCCGATGAGCCCGGCAATTGCCCCGACCGGGGTGATGAAAGAAAACGAGTAGCTGACGTCAACCTGAGCGTCGGCGGCCGGCCCGGCATTCGGTGCGCAGGCTGTCGCTATCGTCACGCTAATCGCGCCCAGCTCTGGCGCGGCCGCCTCAGCGCGGGCCTGGACGGCGGCGCTGGAATCGCCCTCGGCCGCCAGCATCACTCCCTCGCGAGCTGCCTGCGACAGAGTTATCTGCGCATTGAGCGCGCGGCCGAAGTCGATAATCCCGAACACCAGCAACAACAGCAGCGGCAGGCACAGCGCAAACTCCACCGCCGCGGCGCCGCGGTCCCGAGCTTGAGAACCGCTCCGCGATGGCCGTTTCATGCCGGCTGCCCTTCTTCGTGCACCTGGGTTGCGGGACGCTTGCGCCGCCATCCCGCCGTGCGTCGGAAGAAGTCGCTGGTCATTGCCTGGAACGCTGTCCCCACCTAGCGGCCAGCCGTGGTTGCCGACATGGCGATCAGGCCATGATCGGGCCCAAACCCACGGCTCGCTGTCCGCACCCGGTCAGAATCCCTTAATGACGTTCTGGAAGGCGTTCGAGATGGTGGTGCCCATGACTGTCACGGCGAGGATGATTACCCCGGCGATGAGGGCCACGATCAGGCCGTACTCCACAGCGGTGGCACCGCGGTCGCTCTTCAGGCGCTGCGCCAGGAAGTTCTGCATGGACGCGAGGAACATAAGCATTGAGTGCTCCTTCGAGGGTTCTTTTAGGCTGATAGCACGCTCGTAACTGCCGGACGGCACTAGCCGCCCGGTAGAGGACACCTTGGGCGAGGTCGCCCCCAACGCACCATCGGTCATCAGGCCAGATAAATCCGACTGATAAGATGACGTGTCAGGCGATCGGCTAAATTTTGTCGGCCGCCGGCCGACATGGATCGCCATCGGGTCAGTTTTGCCCTAATGCACCCTAATCGCCGCTCGACGAGCCTACGGTAGTGCCGTATGAACGTGATCTGGGCAGCGGCTGGCGCCGTCGTGGGCCTGCTGGCCGGGGCCTCGCTCAGGGGCACCGTTTTCAGGTTGTCAGTCCCGAGCGGCGATCCAGAACGAATCGCCTGCCCGCAGTGCCAAACGCCCATCCGCCGCCAGCTGGCGCTGCGGTGCGGACAGTGCCGCGCTAGCCTCGGCCCTCCGCTGATCCTCGAACTGAGCACCGCCGCGGTGCTGGCACTGGTGCTCGGCCGGTTCGGCGGCCAGGCCGACGTGGTGGCTTTTGCCTTCTTCGGCGTACTCGGCGTCGCGCTGGCCGCGATCGACATCGCTGTCCAGCGGCTCCCGGACCGGCTCACGCTACCCGCGTACCCGATCTTGATC
Source organism: uncultured Actinomycetota bacterium (assembly GCA_963767215.1). Lineage (GTDB taxonomy): Bacteria > Actinomycetota > Actinomycetes > Streptosporangiales > Streptosporangiaceae > JAJYUU01. Next base: position 81,713 of record CAVYDE010000008.1, on the reverse strand, counting down.
GCCCTGCTGACGGGTGCGGCCATCGCCGGCCACGATTTCAGCGCGCTGCTGCGGGCGCTGCTCGGAGGCCTGGCGCTGGCCGGCGTCTACCTCTTGCTGGCGCTGGTGCGGCCGGGGCAGCTCGGCGGCGGCGACATCAAGCTCGCGGGCGTGGCTGGCCTAGCTCTGGGCTGGCTGGGCTGGCCGACCCTGATCGCCGGAGCTGCGTTCGGCTTCGTACTCTCCGCGGTCGTCAGCCTGGCTTTGCTGGCCGCGCGGCGCGTCACGCTGCGGGGTGCGATCAGCTTCGGACCCTTCCTGATCGGCGGTGCCTTGCTCGCAATGCTGACTGCCGGGCGCTGAACACAAGCCGCCACAGGCGGGCTCGGCCGCCGTTCCCGAGCGGGTCCGCGGTCATGGAAGTGGCTTGAGCGCGTCCCGCTGGCTGCCGCAGCGGCCGGTACAGTCTGGCTGCGTAATCAGGGAATTACAGCCAGTATCCGCCCGATCGCAAACTAGTGGCCACGTTTTGGTAACGAAAGGTTATACGGGCCATCAGTCAGCATGTCTGGAGGGGACTGTGATAGTCGACATCGGACACGAGATGGGTGTACTTCCGGGCAGAGGTACTCCCGCGAGGTAGGGCTGGCCTTTTTCGCAGCTGAGACCCTCGCATGGTTGTCAGGGGAGGAAGCCGAGCGGTGCCGAACGCTCAGGAAAATGATCTTCGTCAGGTTTTGACTTGTTCTCACTACGTCTTTGGTATGAATTTGAAGTATTAGTCATAGCATGGGCGGCAAAGTCCCTTGGGGGGGAAATTGCAACCGATTCAACTCGCTGTCGTCGACGGGCACACCCTGACCCGTTACGGCATGCGCGGGCTTATCGCTCAGCATTCAGACATCGAGATCGTCGCCGAGTGCCAGTCGGCGGCCGAGGCGCTCAGCTTGGTCGCCGAGGCAAAGCCGGATGTGGTGACCGTGGACGTCGCCCTGCCCGACGGCGACGGCCTGCGCCTCGCCCGTGAGCTCCGCGAAGGCTACCCAGACCTCGGTATCGTGATGCTGACGTCGTGGCAAGGGGACGATGTGCTGTTCCGGGCTCTGGAGCTGGGAGTATCGGCGTTCGTCGCAAAGACGGCCCCCCTGGACGAGGTTCTCAGCGCAATCCGGCACGCAGCAGTTGCGGCTTCGTCTTTCACCGCCTCGGGCTTGGCGCTGGCGGTAGCGCGGCGCCGTGCGAGGCAGGACCGGCTGACGCTCAGCCCGCGCGAGACAGAAGTTCTGCGCCTGCTCCATGACGGAATGTCAGTGCCCGCGATCGCCCTGGAAATGTTCATCAGCGTGTCTACTGCGAAGACCTACGTGGCCAGGCTGTACGAAAAGCTGGGCGCCGGGACCCGGGCACAGGCGCTGATGACCGCTATGCACCACGGTCTGATCCAGTATCAGCAAGACCCTCGGCCCAGGTGCCGCAGGCATGGCAAGCGCGGCCGGCTACCGCAGACCGACGCATCGGCCTGGTGCGTCCCTAAGGTGCAGTGGAACCGGCCCTCGTCGGGGACGATGTGCCGGTCATCGTGTGAGGTGCGCGCGCCGGCGCCGTGAACCACCGGCGGGATGAACGAACACTCCTCGGCAGGTGGCCCTGGTGCCGGCGGCCGACTGGCCCGTGCGGCTGTCGCCGGCGTGATTTCTGTGCGGTCACTCACGCCGTCAGGGTGCTGGGGGCGGGGACCGGTACTCCTTGCCGGCGCCAAATCACCCGCCTAGTCTCGAACCTGCAGCGCGCGCCGACGTGCGATTGTTGAGGGGCAGGCGAGAGGGGTGTGAGTGTCGTTGGCGCAAGGTCCTGCCGAAGCGCGGGACGAGTCGGCCGATCTGCTGAACATGATGCAGTTGATGCTCGGCCGCGAGCACCCGGACACCCTGAGCACCCGGAGCGAGCTGGCCAGGCTGACCGGCGAGGCAGGCGACAGCGCCGGGGCACGGAACCAGTTCGCCGCGTTGCTGCCTGTGCTGGAGCGCGTGCTCGGTCGCGAGCACCCGGACACCCTCACCGCCCGGAACGAGCTTGCCCGATGGACGGGTGAGGCGGGGAACGCCGCCGCTGCACGGGACCAGTTCGCCGCCCTGCTGCCGCTTCGCCAGCGGCTCCTTGGCACTGGGCACCCGCGAACTCTTGCCGTCGCCAGCAGCCTGGCCTACTGGACCGGCCGCGCCGATGACCCGGCCAGGGCAGCCGATCTGTGCGCCAGGCTGCTGCCCATCCACGAGCAAGTCTTCGGTCCCGAGCACCCGAGGACCCTGAGCTTGCGCGCCAACCTCGCAGCGTGGACCGGGGAGGCCGGGGACGCGGCTGGCGCCTGCGATCAGTACGCCGAACTGCTGCCGGTCCACGAGCGGGCTCTTGGCCCCGAGCACCCAGATACGGTGGCCATCCGCCAGAACCTCGCAGTGTGGTCCAAGCGGGCAGGCAAGCGTGGCCGAAGGTGGGGACGCGAGAGATAAGTGCGGCCGCCTGCTGGGGAACTTCCTGCCTAGTCCCCCTGGCCAGCTGTCGGGGCCGCTGAAACGACGGGCAGCCACACAGCACGGCTTGTCTCGAACTCCTCGATGGCGGCCTCATACCGCAGCGTGAGGCCGACATCGTCCAGGCCCTCCAGCAGCCGCCACTGCGCGTAGTCCGCAAGGTCAAACGACTCGGTCGGGTCGCCGCCAACCGAGATCGTCCGCGCCGCGACGTCCACCACGACCTCGGCATCCGGCGCGGCGGCCAGTGCGGCGCCCAGCCGGGCTGCCGCGTCCTCGGTCACCTGGGCCGGGACCAGGCCAGAACTGACCGAGTTGCCGCGGAAGATATCTGCGAAGCTGGGCGCCACGACGGCCTGGAAACCGTAGTCCTGCAAGGCCCAGACCGCGTGCTCGCGGGACGAGCCGCAGCCGAAGTTCGGCCCGGACAGCAGCACTCTGGCCTCGTCAGCGCCCGGCTGGTTCAGCGGGAACGCGGGGTCGGCTCGCCAGGCCTCGAACAGGCCAGCGCCGAATCCAGTGCGCTCAACCCGCTTCAGCCAGGCGGCCGGGATGATCTGGTCGGTGTCCACGTCGCTGCGCTGGACTGCCACAGCGCGGCCGACGATCCGCTTGACTCCGGTCATCGAAAGTCCTCGCTCCCTTACAGATCCGTCGGCATCGTGAAGTGCCCGGCCACTGCGGTAGCCGCGGCCACTGCCGGTGATACCAGGTGGGTCCGGCCGCCCGGGCCCTGGCGGCCCTCGAAATTCCTATTGCTCGTCGACGCCGAACGCTGACCAGGGCTCAAGATGTCGCCGTTCATGCCCAGGCACATCGAGCAGCCCGCCGACCGCCACTCGAAGCCAGCATCGATGAAGTACTTGTCCAGACCCTCTTCCTCGGCCTGCACTCGCACCTGAGCCGAGCCGGGCACCACCAGCGCGCGGACGCCGGGATGCACCTTACGGCCGCGCACCACGCTGGCCGCTGCCCGCAGATCCTCCAGCCGCCCGTTAGTGCAGGAGCCGATGAACACCGTGTCGACAGTGATATCCCTGATCGCGGTGCCGGGCTTAAGGTTCATGTACGTCAGTGCGCGCTGCGCCGCCTGCTGCGCGGACACTGAGCCGGCTGCCGACGGATCCGGTACCACGTCGTCGATCGACACCGATTGCGCCGGGTTCGTGCCCCAGGTCACGGCCGGCCGCAACCCGGCGGCATCGATCTTGATCTCCCGGTCGAACCTGGCGCCGTCCTGCGTGACGAGTGACCGCCAGTCGTCGAGCGCCCGTTCCCACGCGGCGCCGCGCGGCGCGTGCTTGCGGCCCTCCAGGTAAGCAAATGTCGTGTCGTCGGGCGCGATCATCCCGGCGCGGGCCCCGCCCTCGATGGACATGTTGCAGACCGTCATCCTGCCCTCCATCGACAGCGCCCGGACGGCGTCGCCCCGGTACTCAATCACCGAGCCCGCGCCACCGCCCACTCCGAGCGCCCTGATGATGCCGAGCACCAGGTCCTTGCTGGTGCACTCGTCCGGCAGGTCACCCTCCACGGTGACCGCCATCGCCTTCGGCTTCACCTGGCGCAGCGTCTGGGTGGCGAGCACGTGCTCCACCTCAGTGGTGCCAATTCCGAAAGCCAGGGCGCCGAAGGCACCGTGGGTGGAAGTGTGACTGTCGCCGCAGACCACTGTCATGCCGGGCTGCGTCAGGCCTAGTTGCGGTCCGATCACGTGCACGATGCCCTGGTTCACGCTGCCGAGCGCATGCAACTGGATGCCGTGCTCGGCGCAGTTGGTCTTCAGCCGGTCGATCTGCAGAGCTGCCAGCGGGTCATCGATAGGCCCCTGCCCGGTGCGAGGGTCCAGCCCGGTCGTCGGCACGTCGTGGTCCATCGTGGCCACGGTGAGGTCAGGCCGTCGCACCTTCCGCCCGGCCAGTTCCAGGCCCTCGAAGGCCTGCGGGGAAGTGACTTCATGCACCAGGTGCAAGTCGATGTAGAGCAGAGCAGGCTCGTCCTCCGGGCTGGCCACGACGTGGCGGTCCCAGACCTTGTCGAACAGGCGTGCTGTCATGTCGGTCCCCACTCCCGATTCAATCGCACCGTCTCATCTAGCACTGTCTCACATAATGAGATAGCATGTTCAGAGTATGGACAGCATACCTGCTACGCCAGACGGGCGCCAGCGGAATCGCCGTGCGGGCCACCGGGGTCGGCGTGCTTGACCGCTGCGTCAGCCTCCTCGACCTGCTCGCCGACGGGCCGCGGTCACTGCGCTGGCTGGCTGACGCCAGCCAGCTGCCGAGGCCGACCGCGCATCGCCTGCTAGTCGCCCTGGAGACGCACCGGCTTGTCGCGCGGGACGCGGCACCGGCGCGTTCCGGCTCGGCCCTCGGCTGACCGAGCTGGCTGCCGTGGCCGGCCCAGAACTCGACCTGGCCAGCCTGGCAGGCCCGGTGCTCGACCGGCTGCACCGGGCTACCAGCGAGAGCGTTCAGCTGTACGTGAAATCCGGCGACCACCGGCTCTGCATCGCCGCTCGCGACGCCGGCACTGGCTTGCGGGACAGCGTCCCGGTCGGCGCGCTGCTGCCGCTCGCCGCGGGATCTGGTGGCAAGGTGCTGCTGGCCTGGTCGGGCGACAGTTCGGGCCAGGACTCCGTAGCGCAGGCCGAGCTCGCCAATGTGCGCAGCCGCGGCTGGGCGGCCAGCGTCGCCGAGCGCGAGCCCGGCGTGGCCAGCGTCAGCGCCCCGGTGCTGCGTGACGGCATGCTGCTCGGCGCGTTGTGCGTATCGGGCCCGGTCAGCCGTCTCGGCCAGTCCCCCGGCCGCAAGCTCAGCGGCCAGGTAGTGAACGCCGCCGCCGACCTGTCCCGCCAGCTCGCCAATCCCGCCTGATCTGCGACTTTCCGCAGGCCGAGCGCCTGACGTCACTGGTGCAGCTGCGGGTTGAGGCCGGTGAACGTGCCGGACTTCCAGGGCACGGCCTCGACATTGCCGGTACGCTGTGGCGCCGGAACAAGATGCCAGGCGTGCCGCTCAGCTCGATGGCCTTGACCACCTTGCCGTCGGGCAGCGTGACCAGCGTGCCGCGGGTGATATAGAGACCGGCCTCGACGGCGCTGTCGTCGCCCAGCGAGATGCCGGTGCCCGCATTCGCGCCGAGCAGGCAGCGCTTGCCGATCCGGGTCATGTGGGTGCCACCGCCCGACAACGTGCCCTGGATCGATGACCCGGCGCCGATGTCGGAGTCGGCCTCGACCAGGCTGCCAGCGGTGATCCGCCCCTCGACCATGGCCGGACCAAGCGTGCCCGCGTTGAAGTTGACGAACCCTTCGTGCATGACCACAGTGCCCTCGGCCAGATACGCACCGAGCCGGACCCGGCTCGCGTCGGCGATCCGGACCCCAGCCGGGGCGACGAAGTCAGTCATTCTGCGGGAACTTGTCGATGCCGTGCACCGTGAGGTTCTTGCCGGAAAGCCTGCGCCGGGTTCGCAGTTCGTCGAGATCCGCCGGGTGCACGGCGCCCAGCTCGGTCCACGCGACGAGACCGAGCTGGCTGAAGATGCCTTCGACGTTAAGCTCGCGCGGCCGGACCAGCCGCGCCGACAGCAGGTGCAGCCGCAGGTGCCTGATGGAAGCGGTGGCGATGCCTCTGCCCGCTCCATGCATGGTGGGCGAGGCTAGCATCACCGGGTGCTGGCGCCGGCCATTTCGGTGTCGCTGACCGGCTCGTCGGCCAGATACGGCGGGGCGGGCTCGTACTGGATGTACCGGCGGACCTGCCGTGAGTGGTCACGGCCGTGCAGAGCGCCGATAAGCCACAACGCCATGTCGATGCCGGCCGAGACGCCCTGGCTGGTTACCAGGCTCCCGTCGACGACATAGCGTGCGTCGCGGATCACCGTGATGTCACCACGTTCCTGCAGGGTGTCCTCAAAAGCGAAGTGGGTCGCGACCCGGCGGCCGCGGGCCGGGCCGGCCTCGTGCAAGAGCAAGGCGCCGGTGCAGACGCTCGTCGTCCAGGCTGCCGTCGCGGAGACTGCGCGGATCCAGTCAGTCACTGCCGGATTGCTCGACCTCGCGGCGGGTGCCCATGCCGCCCGGCACCAGCAGCACATCCAGCGGCGGGTGGTCGCCGAGAGTGTGATCGGGCAGCACGCGCAGGCCCTTGGCGCACCGGACCGGCTCTGGCCGTTCGGCGATGAGCACGGCGGTGTCGGCGTCATCGCGCAGCATCCGGGATGTGGTGAACACCTCCCAGGGCCCGATGAAGTCCAGCTCTTCCGCGCCGTCGAAGATCAGCAGTCCGAACGTTGTCACTCAGTCAGCTCCCTAGTCGACCGGAACCGGGTCCGGTAGTCCGCTGGTGCGATCCTGGTATGCCGGTGGAAAGCCCGGCGAAGTGTCTCCGCGGTGCCGAATCCGCAGCGCCGGGCGATGCTGTCGACCGGGTCGTCGGTGCTGGTCAGCGCACGCTGGGCTGCCTCGATCCTGACGCGCTCGACGTAGGCCGCGGGCGGGGTCCCGATCTCCGCGGTGAATCTGCGCTGCAGGTGGCGCGGGCTCAGCCCGGCCTGGCCGGCCAGGTCCTCGATGCCATGCCGGGCACCAGGATCGGCATGAATGGCCGAGATGGCGGCGCGGATCGGGTCGGTACGCGGCTGCGCCGACCACAGCGGCACGCTGAACTGAGACTGGCTGCCAGGACGGCGCAGGAACATGACCAGCTCCCGGGCGACCTGTGCGCGATGTCGCGGCCGAGATCATCCTCGACCAGCGCCAGCGCGAGATCCATCCCGGCGGTCACGCCCGCCGACGTCCACACCCGGCCGTCGCGCATGAAGATCGGATCGCAGTCGACGGTCAGCTCGGGATACTGCCTGGTCAGCTGCTCGGCGCGGGCCCAGTGCGTGGTGACCGTGCGTCCGGTCGCGAGGCCCGCCTCGGCCAGTAGAAACACGCCGCTGCACACCGAGGTGACGCGGCGGGCACTGGCTCCCGCGGCCGCGATCCACCTGACCAACTGCACATCGCGGCACGCCCGGTCGACGCCTGCGCCACCGGCGACCACCAGCGTGTCGATGCCATCGGCGCCGGTGTCCGTCGACGCCGCGGCCGGCCTGCACCGGCAGCCCGCTGGCCGCGGTGATCAGGCCCTTGCTGGCTGCCACGATCTCGCAGGAGTAGCCGCCGCCGAGCCTCGCTCCATGGCTGAAGACCTCGTGCGGGCCGACCAGGTCGAGCGGCTGGAAGCCGTCGAAGATGACGAACGCGATCCGGCGTTGCTGCACACCTCCACCTTGCGGTGCGTCTGGTGATGGCGTCAACGACGCTTACCCCACCATTCGCGCCATCGCGGCGTGGATCAGTGCAGCTCCGACGTCATTTCGTTGGCGCAGCTGGCCCGGGCGCCGGCTCGTCAACCACTAACATACTGCTCAGAGCCTCTAATCGATTTGCTGCCGAACTCTCTAGTAGACTAGAATCCGTGTCATGGTGAACCGAAGGATGAAGCCAGCCGCGATGCTGAGCTTGATTCGCAGGCATGCCAGGGACGCGGGAATTGACGGTCAGAGAGATTCCCGGCCGTGGCAAAGGCTCGCATCGGATTTTCGTCCTGGCAGACTCCGCTGGCCGCGAGGTTGCGCGGTTTGGACTCACAGCTCACCCTCGGGATCTGTCATGGGCGCTCCTGACACAACTGGAGGACGGGCTCGTTCCCTTATTCGGGGAGAATTGGACGGAGCACAAATGACCACCTATCACGTGACCGTGACCCGCGACAGCGGACTATGGGCCGCGATGATCGACGGCCTACCGTCGCAGATGATCAGCGCTACAGATGTCGAGCGGTTCGCAGAGCTTGACCTTGAGGTCCGCGACCTGGTCGCCGGACTCACTGATGCCAACCCAGACAGCTTCGACCTGACGTGGAAATACGTCGTCAACGGACACGATGTCACTGGCCTGTTGACGGCGCTCGCGGGCAGTGAGCGCGCCTACCAGAATGCGGTCACGGCCAGGGAAGCGGCCCGACGCGAACTGATTCGTGCCTTTTCTGGTGCGCATATGTCGCAGTCGGTGATCGGGGACGTACTCGGGTTGTCGCACCAGCGGGTCCATCAGCTGATCAAGGCAGATTAGGTCTCTCGCTCAACGGATCAGCGCAGGGCGGCTTGGCAGTCAAGCGCTACCTGCCCAGCCAGGTTGCTGTCCCTGGCGTGATAGCAGCGGGGCGTGGTCCAGGTGCGGCAGTACATGCCGGGCGAACAAGTCGCATTCGGTGGCATGCGGATAGCCGGACAAGAATGAACGCCTCCATGCCGAGGTCGGCGTAGCCGCGGAGCTTGGCCAGCACCTGCTCAGGATCGCCCACGATGGCGGCGCCGCAGCCCGAACGAGCCCGGCCGATGCCGGTCCACAGGTTCGGCTCGACGAACCCGTCGTCGTCGGCCAGGTCACGCAGCTCGCCCTGCCTTAGCTGTCCGGTCGAGGTGGTGTGCAGTGACTGCTCCCTGATCCGCCGGCCGGTCTCAGCGTCCAGCCGTGGACACCAGCCGCTGCGCGGCCGCCCGCGCCTCCTGCTCGGTCGCCCGCACGACCACGTGCGCGCGATATCCGAACTTGAGCTCGCGGCCGTAGCCGGGCGGCCCGCGCGCGCATGTCGGTGATGATCTCCTCGACCGCCGGCATCGTGTCCGGCCACATCAGGAAGACATCGGCCGCCTGTGCGGCGACGTCCCTGGCCGCCTCGGACAGGCCGCCGAAGTAGAACGGCGGGCAGCCGCCAGCGGGCCGGATCCGCGGCGGGTCCAGCGTCAGGTTGAAGAACTCGCCGTGGAAGTCCATCGGCTTGCCGTCCAGCAGGTCGCGCAGGATGTGCATGATCTCCAGCGTCCGCCGGTACCGCGGCGCGGACTCCAGCTGCTCACCGGGCAGGTCGGAGGAGATGATGTTCAGCGTCAGCCGGCCGCCGAGCATCTCGTCGATGGTCGCCAGCTGGCGGGCGAGCTGCGGCGGCCACATCTCCGCCATCCGGACCGCCACCAGCAACTGCATCCGCCGCAGCAGCGGGGCGACGCCGGCCGCGAAGGCAACCGAGTCGATGCCGATCGCGTAGTTCGACGGCAGCAGCAGATTATCGAAGCCGCCTTCCTCGGCCCGCGAGCACGACATTCTTGCTGTGCTCCCAGCTCGACAGCAGAGCGGGATCGGGCACGCCGAGGAACTCGTAGTCCTCATCGCAGACAGGACCGAACCAGGAAATCTCGCAGCCCACCGGAATTCCGCCTCCAGCCTCGTCGCCAGCGCAGGATGTGGCAGGCCCGCCGCGTCCGGCCGGCCTCGCCCTCGCCACCCTAACCGGCCCGCTGCGAGCCGGACATGGCCATCGGACTCGTCGGATCTGTCCGGGCCGCCAGGGCAGTGCCATGATGACCACGTGCGCGTGCTGATGCCGCTTCCTGACCGGGACTTTGACGTGACCGAGGTCGCTGTGCCCTGGCGGACCCTGCGCGATGCAGGCCACGAGGTTATCTTCGCGACAGAGCGCCCTGGCACCGTCCCGGCGGCGGATCCGAGACTGCTCAGCGGGGTGATCTTCGGCCAACTCGGCGCTGAGTCGGAGCCGAAGGCGTATTACGAAGAGCTCGGCAAGAATGCCTCCTTCACCGCGCCGCTGGGCTGGAGCAACCTCGAGCCTGATGACTTCGATGGCCTGTTGCTGCCCGGCGGGCACGCGCCGGGCATGCGGCAGTACCTCGGATCCGGCGTTTTGCAGGAGCAGGTCGCGCGGTTCTGGGCCACTGGCAAGCCCGTCGGCGCGATCTGCCACGGCGTACTGGTGCTCGCGCGCACGCGTGACCGGGTTACCGGTCGCAGCATCCTGGCGGACCGGCGGACCACCTGCCTGCCTCAGTACATGGAGCGCGCGGCGTACCTCACCACCGCGTGGCGGCTCGGCCGGTATTACCGGACCTATCCGGAATACGTCGAGAACGAGGTACGCGCCGCGCTGGCGGACCCGGCGCGACAGTTCGAACGCGGGCCGGAATTCAGCAAGCGCGGTACCCGCACCGATGACTCGGCGTCGTTCGTGGTGCAAGACGGCAACTATCTGTCTGCCCGCTGGCCCGGCGACGCTTACCTGTTCGCGCGCCGCTTCCGCGACGTGCTGGAGCAGCCAGCGGCCCGGTAGGGACCGAGAGCCGAGACCGGGCCAGACGAGGACCGAGGTCAGGCGAGCGGGTGCATCCAGCCGTAACGATCCGGCCTGCTGCCGTACTGGATCCCGACGAGCTCTTCCCTGAGCATGGTGGTGACCGGGCCCGGCGTACCGTCGCCGATCGCCCACTCGGCGGCCGCGCTGCGAACCCTCCCGATCGGCGTGATCACCGCGGCGGTGCCGCAGGCAAATACCTCGGAGATCTCGCCTGAGGCGCAGCCGTCCTGCCACTGGCTGACCGAGATCCGGTCCTCAAATGCCGGGATACCAAGGTCGGGACCGAGCTTGAGCAACGAGTCCCTGGTCATGCCGTGCAGCAGCGAACCGGTCGGCGCCGGCGTCATGATCCGGGCATCGGCACCTGATCCGTAAACGAAACAGATGTTCATGCCGCCCATCTCCTCCACCCACTGCCGCTCGGCGGCATCCAGCCAGACCACCTGGTCACACCCGTGGCTAATCGCCTCCTGCTGTCCGGCGAAGGCAGCAGCGTAGTTCCCGCCGCATTTCGCCTCGCCGGTACCGCCGGGAGCAGCCCTGGTGTATTCCGACGACAGCCAGACCGTGACCGGCCGGACCTCGCCGCCGAAGTAACCGGCCACCGGCGAGGCGATCACGGTGAACAGGTAGCTCGAGGACGGGTGATTGACGCCGAGCCCGATCTCCGTCGCGATCATGAACGGCCGCAGGTAGAGGCTGTGGCCGTCAGCCGCCGGCACCCAGCCGCGATCCTGGGCGACCAGCAGCTCCAGCGCCCTGACGAACAGCGCCTCGGGCAGCTCTGGCATCGCGAGCCGGTCCGCCGACCTGTTGAACCTGGCCGAGTTTGCCTCAGGGCGGAACGCGGCCACCGATCCGTCTGGCTGAGCGTAGGCCTTCAGTCCCTCGAAGATTTCTTGCCCGTAGTGAAAAACCGCCGAGCCGGGTCCAGCGTGATCGGCCCGTACGGCTCGATCCGCGCGTCATGCCAGCCGCGGCCTTCGGTCCACCGGATCGTCGCCATGTGGTCGGTGAATACGCCGCCGAATCCCGGAGCTACCAGCATCTGCCGCCCGTCGCGCCGGGGGCACGGCGGCGCTGCTGGCACGGATCTCGAAATCAAGCTCCTCGCTCTGGCTGGCGGTGTTCACTGAGTTCCTCCGGTTTCGGTGTGTTATCCCGGCCGTGCCGTCACCAGGCCAGGCCTGGCGCGGCACGGCCACTGCGCTAGTTGTCAGTTGCTGTTGCGGCGTCGCCGCCGTTGTCGCGCCGGTCGAGTGCCTCCTGCACAGCCTCCAGCGCGCGCCGCTGCGCACGCAGCTGCTGCTCTGCGTCGGTACTCTGCTGGCTCGGTTTGGTCGTCGTCACTTCGCGTTCACTCCCCAGGCATGCCTCGTCTTGTCAGGCGGGCCAGCTGAGGCGAACCGCGAGTCTCCGGACGGCAGTACCGGTGGGTACCACGTCCTCGCAAAGAGAATTTCTCGTCAGATCCGCGCGGGCGGCGACGGGAACGTGCGACCTGAGACATTGCGGCCAGCGCCTCACCCCCGTAGCGGGTCGCCGGCCTGCCCTGAGATCAGGTCCCGCTACGGCTGCTAAGGATGAGTACGAAGCGCCGCATGATCTACGAATCGTAGCCGAGGCTCACGGCCGGTGTCAGGCCAGGGGCCAATTTTGTTTGACGACCAACAAAATTTGGCCGGCCGGGCGTGCTGGCGCCGGCGACTCAGCGGCGGTATCCTGCCGGCAGAGGCAGCGCACCACCTGCCCGCTTCCGAGCTACTGACGGCCCGCGCCAAGGTAGCGACGAGGACAAGGGTCTCCGACTCGGGTGCAGTTTCCCTGTCATGTCATTTCGTCATGGCGGGCAGACGCGGGCAGACTCGCCAGGAAGACAATGATCATGACTCGCGATAAGGCATTTAAGGTCGCCGTCCGCCAGCGCATGGCGCAGACGGGCGAGCCGTACAGCGTTGCCAAGCGCCTGGTTACCGACGAAGACATGAAGCCAGGCACTGGCCAAGGCCAGTCCGGGCCCGATGAGGCCGAGCCGCAGCTGGCAGGCCCTGCGGACCTGACAGCAGAACTGGCGTCGGACGTAGCGGCAGGATCGGACGCCGACGTCACAGCAGATTCGGACGCGGACGTCACAGCAGAGTCGGCCCCGGATGTCACAGCGGCGTCGATGGCAGCGGCCATGGCTGAGCCGCTCGCAGACTCGCATGCAGGGCCGATGGCCGAGCTTGCGTCGCAGGAGGAAGCAGCGGCTCAGACTGAGCGGCACGCTGGCAAGATCCGTTCGGCCGCATCAGCGCCGCCAGTTCCACCGGTTTCCTCGGTCCCGCCGGTCCCGCCGGTTCCCTCGGTCCCGCCGGTTCACGAGGCGGGGCCGGTTCCCCCGTTCCCCCCGTGCCGCAGATCCACGGCCTGAGCCGGGAGCGCGAAACGGGAACGCGATCGGGAGCGCGCAGAACGGGACAGGGAACACGCCCACGAGCTCAGGAACCGGGAACACGAACGCGCACAGCGGGACCGCGACCGGGCCAACGAGCAGCGGGACCGGCAGCGTGAGCGCGCAGAACGGGAACGCGAGCGGGCCAGCGAGTTGCGCGACCGCGAACGGGAACGCGAGCGCGCCCGGCACGAGCAGGAGCGCGAGCGGGAGCGGGAACGTGAGCGCGCCCGGCGGCAAAGCGAGCTTGACCTTGCGCGCGAACGGATGCACGGCGACGAGCACGACGCTGCCTGGCATGAGGCCGTCGGGCCCGACGCCGGGCATGAGCACGCGGGGCGCGAGGCCGGAGAATCTGAGCACGAGGTCAACGCGCAGCAGGCCGCCGAGCGGGCGCAGCAAGCCGCCGACCGGGCGCAGGAAGCCGCCGAGCGGGCGCAGGAAACGGCGGACCGGGTTCAGGAACAGGTCGATCGCGTCCAGGAGAATGCAGACCGGGCGCAGGAGCACGCCGAGCGGGTTCAGGAGGCGGCCGAGCGAGCGCACGAGGTCGCTTCGCTTGCCCAGCAGCGGGCCGAACTCGCCGAGCAGTCCGCCGACCTAGCCAGCGAGTGGGCCAGCGATGAGGAACAGCGGCGGGCCCAACTGGTGGCCGACCAGGCCCAGGAGTTCGCGGACCGGGCGCAGGAGGCAGCCGACCAGGCGCAGGACGCGGCCGAACTCGCGCAGGAGGCGGCCGCCAACGCCCAGGAGCGCGTGGACGAGCAGCAAGAACGGGCCGACGAAGCGCAAGAACGGGCCGATGAAGCGCAGGAGCTGGTCGACGAGGCCGAGGAATTGGCCGACGAAGAACGCGAGCGGGCCGAGGAAAAGGATCACGAGTACAACTACAACTACAACTACGACTACAAGTACGAGTACAAGGACGAGGACGGCCGCCGACACCGGACAGTCCGAATCAACGAGCCAGGCCTGAACCTCAGATTTGGCATCGACACCGACCGGGTGAGCGACCGGCTGGACAAGGTCAGGGAGCGATTCGAGCGGATGCGCGAGCGCGCCGAGGCGGCCATGAGCGCGATCAGCGAGGAAATCACGCTGGTCACCGAGCGGCAGGACGACAAGGACTGACGCCGCCCGCCGGGTGCCGCGAGATGAGGAACTCGCGGCACCCGGCAGGTCCTGGCAGGTTCAGCGGGTGAAGTGCTCGAAAACGTGGCTGAAGTACCAGTCAAGCTGGCTGACTCCGGAGCACGCCCCGGCGCCCTTGGTGCCCGGGCAGCTGCCGTTGTCGCGCTGCAATGCCCAGAACGAGATGAGACCGATGCCCTGGTGCTCCGCCCAGCGCAGGATGGTGACCGCATCGGCCGCCGAGAAAGTTTCCTCGGCACCGAAGTCGTCGATGCCGGGCATCTCGGTGATCCCGATCATGTGCCAGAGCTGGCGGGAATTGGCCGCGGGATACAAGCCCTGCAACTGGCTGTACAGCCCCGCCGCAGCACCTTCGGTGTCGGCCACCATGTCCTGCTGGGTGCCGAAGTAGTAGTCAAAGGTCAGCAGGTTCACCGTGCTGATCCGCGCGCCGTCGGTGACCGCGTTCTGCAGCACCGCCAGACCCGGTGCGGTCAGGCCGGTCGGGAACGTGGGCAGCGTGTAGGAGAACTGGATCCGCTGGTGATGGGCAGCGGCCCAGGCTTCGGTCTCGGCGATCGCCTCGTTGCGGCGGTTGATCCCGGCCGTGTTGGTCAGTGAGTCGGCCTCGACATCCAGGTCGATGCGCGGCACGTGGTAGGTGGTGATCAGGCTCTCGAATACCGCGGCGATGGCCGGCACGCTGGTGCAGCTGTCCGCGATGTCGGTGCTGGTGGTGTCGGCGGTGTAGCCACCGAACGACGGGATGACATTGCCGCCATGCGCCTGGATCGCGGCGATGTCAGCGCCGAAACTGGTCGCGGCGATGGGCTGGCTCGTGTCGCCGTCCCAGTAGGCGGTGCAGGAGCCGGCCGTGTCGGTCTGCAGGAATGCCAGCGACAGGTACCTGGCGCCGGACTGCTCCGACAAATTCGCCAGGTCCGTGCTGGTGTCATACATCTCGTAATAGGGCGCGAAGACTCGGTACGGCAACGGCCTGGACTGCGGGCTGTGCCAGCGGCCGGTCGCCGCGCTGGCGCCGGTGGCGGTCAGTCCGAGCGTGACAATGGCAGCGGTGGCTGTTGCCAGCGCTGCCAGGAACGGTGTGTGTCGTCGCATACGCGGATCCCTTGGCTAGGCGGAACGGCGATCAGGACAGTCGGCCGGCCGCGCCGGGGAAGGCGCCGCAACCGGCCAGCAACCTCTGGTTGAATCAAATAGGAAAGTTTCCTGTTTGTTTCGACGGTGACGCTAGTACGGTCGCAAGTCGTCGTCAATAGCCAGATTTTCCGGTCCGCATGCAACCAGCCGGGCGTGCCGGAGGTACCAGTGCTGACGGCCGGCGCCAGGCAGGCCCGACCTGGAGGTGGCAATGAGGTTCACGCGCGTTCAGGCGCTCGGGTTCGGGATTCCCGCTGCCGTCGCGTTGATCGGCGGGGGCACCGGACTTGCGCTGGCGGCGTCCTCGCATCCGGCAGGGAAGCCGGCACAACATGCCGCGGCACCGCGGGCAGCCGGCGAGCAATCCCCGACCGCGACCGCCACGCCGTCAGCGCTCGCGAGCGCGGCGCCGGCGCAGGTTCCGGTGACCTCGTCGACGCCCGCCGGGCCTGCCAGCCCTGCTCCGGTGCCGTCGGCCGTCGCGTCGGCGTATCCGTCGCCGGTTCCGTCGGCCGTCGCGTCGGCGTCTCCGTCGGCCCGTCCGGCCCCGGTCCCCTCGGCGCACCCGTCCAGGGGCCCGTCGGTCCGTCCTTCCCCTGTTCCGTCGGCCCGTCCGGCCCCGGTCCCCTCGGCCTATCGGCCGGGCGTTCGGTCGGCGCCGTCAGCATCGCCGGCCCCTGAGCGCAGCGCGGAGCGCGCTGCCTGCTCCCGTCCCGCGTGCAGCGCCGGCCTAGCTCGCATACCGTTGTCCGGGCCGACTGCCCGGCGGCCGGCGTCAACCGGGCCATGGGCGGGTCGCCCGGCCTGGCCCGGAAGTCAGTTTGATCAGGCAGGAGGCCAAAGTCTCGGTGAGCCCCGAGGAGTTCACTGACTTCTACTCGGCGTCCTTCGGCCGGGTCGTCGGCCAGCTCACGGCCATGACCGGCAATGCCGCCGAGGCCCAGGATGCCGTGCAGGAGGCGTTCGTCCGGGCCTGGGCGCACCGCGGCAAGCTGGACTCCAGCGGGTCGCCGGAGGCCTGGGTCAGGGCGACGGCGTGGCGCGTCGCCGTGTCGAGATGGCAGCGCGCGCGGCTTGGCCGCCTGCTGCTGCGCGCCCAGCGCCCCGACCAGGTCACCGACGGGCCAGGCCCGGACCGGATCGCCCTGATCGACGCACTGCGCAAGGTCCCGGCCGAGCAGCGGCGCGCCCTTGTCCTCTACCACCTCTGCGATCGTTCGGTCGCCGACATCGCCGACGAGACCGGTGTCCCGGCCGGCACCGTCAAAGCCAGGCTGGCCCGCGGCCGGGCGGCGCTGGCTCCTTACTTGCGCGACTCAGCGCTGCCGGCCGGATCCGGCGGCAGCCGGGGGGTGACCAGTGCCTGACCTGACGCCAGAGCTGCGCCAGATCGCCGACGATGCGTCTGCCGCGGCCCGGCCGCTGCCTGCCGCTGAAGTCATGCGGCGCGGCAGCAGGCGGCGTCACCGCCGGATCGCCCGCGATTGCGCTGCCGCGGTCGCGGCCGCCGCAACGGTGGGCGGCGTCATCGCGAGTGTCCTGACGACAGCGCCGCGGCAAGCCGTGCACCCGTTGGCACCGGCACACCGGGCCGCCTTCCCCTCGCCGGTGCCGAGCCGGACCCCGCAGCCCGCGACCCCGACACCTGCTGGACGCCAGTCGTCACCCTCGAGCCTGCCCAGCCCCAGCCCCAGCCCTGACCCGTCGGCGCTGGCCGGTCCGCTCTCCGCGCCGTCACGCTGATCCGCGTCGTGCTGCCGACATCCTTACCCGACGAGACCTACATTGATGACGTAGATGGCCGATGCGTCTTCGTCGACCTCAGACAGGATCCGGATCTCACCGGCGTGCAGGCGGTAGATACCTGCGGTCCCCCAAGCGACCGCCCCGTCCGGATGCGGTTGGTGACCTAATCCAGCGATCGCAGCCCGAGCGCGAACGAAGGCGTCGGCATCGTCGCCGCGGATGCGAGCCATGGATCGCAGCGCTGTCTCCCGGAAAATGACGGTCAGGCTCACGCCGTATCTTCTGAATCGATCTGGTCGAGGGCCTCATCCAGGTCGTCGAGAGCTATCCCGCCGCGGCCTGCAGCCTTGTCAGCGAAGTGCGCGGCTAGCGCCGCGCGATCCTCAAGATCCGCCAGATCTTCGATATTGATGAGCGCGACGACGGGCTTGCCGTGCTCACTGATCGTCACGGGCCGATGCGTATACCTAGCCTGCGACACGAGCTCGCCAAGACGCGTCCGAGCGGCAGTCAACGGATAGATCGTCATACCTCAAAGTTAACACTTTGCAGTGCTATTCAAGGCTCGATGACATGCGAGACTCCGCCGGCAGGCCGTGCCCTCGTATCGCGTGGGTGCCGCAAACCTGAGCTGAGATCCTCGATCCGGCGGCGCGCTGCTGCGGGCGCCGGAGGTGCGCGGTTCGCGCTAGTCGAAGCAGCGGTCTTCGCTGTCGGCCGGGATGGCCGGCAGGTAACCGGCGACTCCAGGCCAGGCTCCCGGCAACGGCCAGGCGCTCTGCAGTGACTGCCAGCATCTGCAGCCCGCCGCTCCTGCGGGTCGGGCGGCCGGGCTGCCGGGAGCCCGTCCCGTTATCGCCGCAGCGGAGCGTAGCCGCGAACGCCGCGTCCGCGAGCATCCGCCCGGCGTCTGATCCCGCCTCGGACTGAGATTCGCTCATATCTGATTAATCTATCTAAGTTTCCCATAACGGCCAAGAGCTAGCTTGATCGTTCTCCAAGCTATTCGGCCGTCGGATCGCCGCGGCGGCCTGGGCGCAAACGCCGGGTAGATACACGGTGACGACTCGGGTGCCCGACCCGGCCGCGTCGTGGGCATCGGCGCGAGCCGGAAGGACCGCGTTCCCGCAAAAGATCTTGATTGGAATTGGCTCCGGCCGGATCCGGCGGCGGTGTCGGTTACCGTGTGCTGGGCGGCGCACAACGGAACAGGGCCAGCTGCGCCCGGTCAGGCCAGGAGCTCAGCGTGGACCACGGCAGTACCTCACCGTCCGCATCGGGTTATGACCAGGCGATCCTGGACGAGATCCAGCAGCGCGTGCTCTGGCTGGCGACCCGCATCGTGGACGCCGCCAACCACGACCGTGACACCGGTGACGGCGTCAAGGTCGGCGGCCATCAGGCCTCCAGCGCGAGCCTGGTGACGGTGATGACCGCGCTGTACTTCGCGCATCTGGACGCGGCCGACCGGGTCAGCGTCAAGCCGCACGCCTCGCCGGTCTTCCATGCCATCCAGTACCTGCTCGGCAACCTGGACCGCTCGTATCTGACCACGTTGCGCGCCTTCGGCGGCCTGCAGTCCTATCCCAGCCGGACCAAGGACCCGGACACCGTCGACTTCTCCACCGGCTCGGTCGGGCTCGGTGCCGCGGCGCCGCTGTTCGCCGCCGCGACCCGCCGCTACGTCGACGCCCATTTCGGCGCCAGGCCCCGCAGCCGGTTCATCGCGCTGATCGGCGATGCCGAACTGGACGAAGGCAACATCTGGGAGGCCGTCGCCGATCCCGCCACGCACGGACTGGGTGACGTGCTGTGGATCGTCGACGTCAACCGGCAGTCGCTGGACCGGGTCGTGCCCGGCGTCCGGATCGCGCAGTGGGAGCAGCAGTTCAGCGCGGCCGGCTGGCACGTGGTCGAGGCCAAGTACGGCCGTGCGCTGCAGCACGCGTTCGCCCAGCCGGGCGGCGACAGCCTGCGGGACTGGATCGACGCCATGCCGAACGAGCATTACCAGTCGCTGTTCGGCCTGGACCCGGCCGCGGTCCGCGAGCGCTTCCTGGACGGGGCCCGCCCGAAGTCCTGCGCTTCTGCGCCGGCATTCGCCGACGATGACCTCGCTCCGCTCGTCACCGACCTGGCCGGGCACGACCTTGGCTCGCTGCTGGACGCATTCGCCGACTGCGACGCGGAGAAGAACAGGCCGAGCATCCTGTTCGCCTACACGATCAAGGGCTGGGGGCTGCCGATCGCCGGCAACCCGCGCAACCATTCCGCTCTGCTTCAGCACCGCGCAGGTCGACCAGCTGCGCGAAGGCCTCGGCCTCACGCTCGCGACCGAGTGGGACCGGCTCGACCCGATGACCCCGGCCGGGCAGTGGGCGGCCGCGCGCCGCGAGCAGCTCGCCAGGGCTCCGCGTTTCCCAAGCCGGGAACGCGGCCGACGTACCCGATGCCACCGGGCTGCGCGCGGCCCGGCCGATCTCTACCCAGGAGGCGTTCGGCCGGATCCTGGTCGACCTGTCCAGGCTGGAGTCGGTCGCGCCCGTACCTCGTCACGACCGCTCCGGACGTCGCCACCTCGACAAACCTGGCGGGATTCATCAACCGGACGGGCGTGTTCAGCCCGGTGCCGCGCCGGGCCTGGAGCGAGGACCCGGTGCTGAAATGGGCCGAGGGTCCAGACGGCCAGCACATCGAACTCGGCATCAGCGAGATGAACCTGTTCCTGCTGCTCGGACAGCTCGGCCTGGCCTTCGACCTGTCCGACCAGACCGCTGCTGCCGGTCGGCACGGTCTATGACCCGTTCGTGCTGCGCGGCCTTGACGCGTTCATCTACTCGGTCTACTCCGGCGCCCGGTTCGTCGTGGCCGGAACGCCGTCCGGCGTGACCCTGGCGCCCGAAGGCGGCGCGCACCAGTCGACGATCACCGCCTCGGTAGGCATGGAACTGCCGAACGTCACCTTCATCGAGCCTGCCTACGCGGTAGCGCTGGACTGGCTGCTGTGCGGCGCGTTGCAGTCGGTCGCGACGGCAGGTGGCACCGCTCCCGGCACCGAGCCGACCGAGACCGGCTCTTACTACTTCCGGCTGACCACGCGGGGCATCGATCAGGCAGCCGTTCCAGGCGGCACGCGACCGGCTCGGCGACGCGATCTTGCGCCGCCAGGTTCTGGCCGGAGGTTACCGGCTGGTCGACGCCTCGGCCGAGGCGCAAGCGGGCGCTCCCCCGGTCTACCTGGTCGGCTGCGGCGCGGTGCTGCCCGAGGTGCTGCACCGCCGCAGCCGAACTGGCCGAGGAGGGCATCGCGGCGACAGTCGTCGACGTCACGTCACCTGACCGGCTGTACCGGGCCTGGCAGCGAACGTTGCGGCAGGGGGTGCGGACCGCGACCGCACCGTCGATCCCCGGCGCCATCCGCAGCGCGTTCGGCGACCGTGCGCCGGTGGTGACCGTGCACGATGCCGCCTCTCACGCGTTGAGCTGGCTGGGCTCCGCGCTCGGCGTCCCCGCAGTAAGCCTCGGCGTGGACAGCTTCGGTCAGTCGGGCGCGGTCGCCGACCTGTACCGCGCGCACGACCTCGACTCAGGCTCGATCGTCAACGCCGCGCTCGCCGCGCTGTCCCTTCGCTAGCCGCGCTTCGCTCCGCTCGCCGCGCTGTCCCTTCGCCAGCCGCGCTTTCGCTCCGCTCGCCGCGCCATCCCTCGGCGCGGAGGTCCGACTTGGCTAGCCTGGCCTGATCCGCTCACCGGGCCGCAGGCGATAATCGGCTGCATGGCGATCGGGATCCTGGCGGAACCGCTGTGCGCAAGCTGCGGCGAGGTCACTGCGCTGGTCGAGACGGTGCCGCCTGGCCAGTTGCCGGCCCGGTGGAAGCGGTGGAGCCGCAAGCACCGCCAGTTCTTCGAGCAGCACCGTGATCCGGCGCAGTGGTACCTGCTCAACCGGGGTGTCGCGAGCGGCTCTGACTCGATCGGCGATCCGGTCGGGGCGGAGCGGGCGCAGGTCATCGGGCAGGCGTTCCAGCGGCCTTACCGGTACGAGCGCGTCCACCTGGCCGGCCTGTACGACGACGCTGGCTTCTGCGAGCAGTGCGACGCCGCTTACTGCCGCCGGCACTGGCATCTGTCCGACACAGGCCACGGCCGCTGCCCGCACGAGCACGGCAAGAGCCTCGTCCCGCCCGAGCCGACCGGCACAGCCGCGATCTAGATCTCTCAGGAGCGTGGGTGTGAGGTTGGCGGCTGGGTCAGCTGATTCCAGAAGTCCTGGACATCCGGGTAGATCAGCTCGTGATCACGCGAGAGCGACGCCTTGACGAACCGGGTCCGCTCATCGGCGAGCACCTCGATCTGGCCCGAGTCGACGGCGTCGAACACCTGGCGGGCTACCGATTCCGGGCTGACCTTGGGCGCGTCAATCATGGCTGCCATGTCGGTGTCGATGAAACTGGCGTGCACGGCAACGACCAGCGTGCCCTGGAGATCCAGTTCGAGGCGGATGCCGTTGGTGAGCGACCAGCCGGCCGCCTTGGACGCGCCGTAGGAGGCGTCCAGGGGGTTGGTGTAGAAGCTCGTTGATCAGGATGCTGACGTCAGGGCTTGCCGCGCTACCTCGCTGACCCGGGCCGGATCGGTGACGTCGAGCGCCCTCGGGGTCACGCCCGGCTCGGTCACGGCGGAGGCGTCACGCGCGGCTCCGTACACCTTCGCCGCGCCGTGGCCCACGAGCTCGCGGGCGAATACCTGGCCTAGCCCGCGGTTCGCGCCGGTGACAAGGGCTACGGACCCATCAACCTTCATGACTCCCCCAACGGCTCGCAGGTACCTTCATTGTCGGCCGCGGCCCGGCCGGCCAGCATCAGTCACATGACCTGATTACTCGGTCGCCGACACGTCACCTGCCTGCTCAGCGGGCGACGCTCCGGAACAATTCCAGCGCGTTGGCGCCGAGGATCTTGCCCGCCTCTGTGCCGCTCATGCCGCGGTCGCGAAGCAGGGCAGGGAGCAAGGCGTAGTCAGCGTAGCGAGTCAGGACCGGCCGGTAGTTGGCATCCATGTCGGTCCCGACGGCGACGTGCTCGACTCCGACAAGCTCGGCGAGCCGGCAGATTTCGTCGGCGAACTCGCCCAGGCTGGCACTGGTGACTCCGGACGGCCAGGCGCCGATGAGCCCGCCCGCCGAGGCGACAGCCTTGGCGTGATCGGGGCTGAGCAGCCGCGGGTGGTGCCGCTCGTCGTGGTCCAGGTGGCTGTGCGAGATCATGACCGGCTGGCTTGAGGCCGCCAGGACGCCCGCGGTCGTCTCGAACGAGGCGTGCGCGCAGTCGACGATCATGCCGAGGCGGTTGCACTCCGCGACGACATCGCGGCCGAAGTCCGTCAGGCCGTTGTGTACAGGTTCCTCGGTCTGGACGTCGCCGAGATCATTGACCCGGTAGTGAACCAGCGTCAGCGACGAGGCACCCGCGGCACGAGCCTGCTGCAGCGGCTCAAGCCTGCCCTCAAGGAAATCGCCGCCTTCGCAGCTGACCAGGAGCGCGGTCCGGTGACTAGCATGCGCGCGCTCGATCTCGGCGGCGGTCACGGCTATGTCGGCACCGAGCGCCTTTGCCAGTTCGCCGATGCCGGACAGCTGGCGCTGGTGATCGCGGTAGGCCTCGCCCGGCCGGAACTGGCGGCTGGCTCGCAGGCCTTTGACCGGGTCGGGTGCGAGCACCCGCAGGTCGGCCACGGTCGACAGCGTCACCGCCGCCAGGCCCGCGGCGCGTGCCGCGGCCAAGCTGCCAGCCACGTCGAGTCCGCCGAGCGCCCCGGCCAGCGGATCGGTCTCGTCCAGGCCGGCCAGGAAGCACCGGCCGGGGTGCGCGTGCACGTCGATCCAGGGACCGCTGGTCATCGGCATCTGATCTCCCCGGCATCGGCGGCCGCCCCGCCGCCGCGGCGGCGGGGCGGCACGGGCTTGCAGCGCATGCTAGGGCTTACGGGCGGGCCGGCTGCGCTCAGGCCATGACATCAACGTGCGGATGCCCGCCGCCATTTCTGGCGGCGGCCATCTCGGTCACAGTAATTAGCCGCCGTACTGGCCGGCCGTCGGCGCGGTGTTAGTGCCGCTGATCGACAGGTACAGATCACTGCCGTTCCATCCGGTCTTGTTGGCAGTGCTTTCGCTCGTGCTGGTGAAGCTCGCCTCCAGCACCGTTGCGGTGGCCGGGTTCTCGTAGTCGGCGATCTGCTCTCCGTAGGAGTCCACCCGGCTGATCTCGACGGCCGCCCGGCCTGCCGCGTCCAGCGCGCCCGAGTTCACCACGACTCCCGGCGTGTTTTCCAGCACCTTGAACAGGGCCGACCGCAGCGTCGGACCGACCAGCGGATTCCACAGTATGTCGGTGGCCTGGTCGAAGACGATGTCGTCGTCGGTGATCTTGGCCGCCGGCGCTGCGACCACCCTCTTGCCTGCGCCGGCCTTCAGCGCCTGCTGGCGCATCGTCGCGTTCGCCTGCTGTTGCTGCTGCTGGAACTGCCGGATCAGCAGCGCGCGCAGCGCCGCCGGATCCGTCGGCATCGCGTTGAACTCGGCTTCCGTCGGCGAGTCATGACGCGCGACGGGAAGCTCGGACGGTACTCCGGGGCCGCGCTGGAATGTCCAGATGTCGCCGGTCTGACTGTCGATGACGCTGGTCCGCGCGACGTTGCCGTCTTGCGTTTCCTTCAGCACGACGTACCGTCCCGTCAGCGGCGCCGAGTCGGCCGCGACCGAGCTCAGGTGGCTGAGCGTCTGCTGCGCGGCGGTCAGCCTGATCGCCGGCGCGAAGGCTGCCGTGCGGCCCCTGGCCGCCGCCTGCGTGCCAACGGCGCCTGCAGCGATCACGCCGCACGTGGTCCCGGCAGCGGCCGCGGTCATCGCGGCGCCGAGTGCGCGGCGGCGAACTGTGCGGCGGCGGTGCCGGCTCACGACGCGCGCCGTGACGGCGTCCGGCGCGTGCAGGTCACCGGTCGAACGGTGCATCAGCTCCCGCAGAACCTGTTCGTCAAGCATGGGCATGACTGTCCTTTCTTACGTGGTGAGGATGGTCAGCGGGTCCCGCTCCGTGCGCCGCCGGTGCCTGGCGGCGCTCGCCGGCCGTCACTGCGCACCGCCGGCACAGGCAAGCAGGGTGACCAGCGAGGGCTCGAGACGCAGCCTGGCCATCGCGCGGGACGCCGTGCTCTTGACGGTGCCAGCCGATACACCGAGCAGGTCGGCCACCTCGGCTTCGCTGCGGTCGTCGAAGTAACGCAGCACCACGATGGCGCGCTGCTGCGCCGTCAGCGTGTCGAGGGCGGCAAGCAAGGCCGGCCGCAATTCGACTGCCGACATGCCGTCGCCGGACCTCGGATCGCCGCTGTCATGCGCCGGGTACAACCCGAGTTCGCGTGGCCGGCGCTGGCGCATGCGCACCCTGTCGATGACCAGGTTGTGCATGACGCGGCGGCAGAAGGCACCGGGGTTGGCGACACGTGACCAGCGGGCCGCGAGCCGTTCCAGGGCTTCCTGGTAGATGTCTTCGGCAAGATGCTGGTCGGAGGTCAGCAGCACCGCGACCCTGAGCAGCGTGTCGCCGGAGTCGCGGACGAAGTCCTCGAAGGCCCTGGCCTGCTTCTTGTCCACCCGGTCTCCTGCCTGTCGTTGTCACCCGACTAGACGACAGGCAGCGACGTCAGGTTGAGCCTCCGGCACCTGTTCCCTATATATTAGTGCTGTTGTACTGCTGTCATGCTGATCACGGAGGGCGGAATGCAGGAGCCGGATGTCCAGCTGACTGAGCCGCCCCGCCGCGCTGACGCCCTCGCCGGCCTCGCCGATTCCCTGGTCGGCCCCGGCGATTCCCTGGTCGGCCTCGGGACGCTGCTCCGGCACGTGCTGGACGAGATGGACGGCGACGTCGCCTCGGTACTGGCCGATCTCGGCACTGCCGGGTACCGGCCGCGCTTCAGCCCGGTCGTCCGCGCGCTGGTGGCGCTCGGCCCCGTGCACATCAAGGACATCGCCGCGGCCATCGCGGTGACGCACTCGGCGGCCAGCCAGACGGTGGCGCAGATGGCCAGCCGCGGCTTCGTCGTCCTCAGGCCGGGTGAGGACGCGCGGCATCGGGTCGTGCACCTGACCAAGAAGACCCGCGCCCTGCTGCCCAGGATCGAAACCGAGTGGACGGCGACCGCGTCGGCAGCGGCCGAGCTGGATGCCGAGCTGCCGTTCCCGCTGGCCGACCTTGTCCCGGCGATCGCCGCCGCGCTGGCGCGGCGCTCATTCCGGCAGCGGATCGTGACGTCAGCCTGGGCACGGGAGCACCCGGAGTTCGGCCGAGCAGCTGGCGGTCGCGCGGCGGTCGCGATGAACCGCCCGCGCCGCCTGCCGGCCGGTGCTGGCCGCGTTCCGGCCTGCTGACCGACGTCACGCCGCTGCGCGAATCCGCGCAGTTCCGCCGGCTGTTCGCGGGCAGCTTGCTGTCAGCCATCGGCGGCGTCGCTGACCGGATTCGCCGTGCCGCTGCAGGTCTACGAGATCACCAGGTCGCCGTTCGCGGTCGGCGCGATCGGGCTGGCCAGAGTCGTGCCGACGCTCACGATCGGCCTGCTCGGCGGTTCGCTGGCCGACGCGGTCGACCGGCGAAAGCTTGTCCTGGTACCAGCGTCTGCCTGGCGGCGATCTCGGCCGCGCTCGCCGCGCAGGCACTCGCCGGCCTGTCGGCGGTCTGGCTCGCTCTACGCGCTGGTCGCGCTCCAGTCGTCAGTCAGCTCACTGGACACGCCCGGCCCGCCGCACCTTCGTGCCTGCCCTGCTGCCGGCCAGGCCTGCTGCCCGCCGGACTGGCGCTGAACCGGCTCGGCTTCCAGCTCACCCTGACGGTCGGCCCGGCGCTCGCCGGGCTCATCACCGCCGCGGCAGGCGGCCATCTGCAGGCGTGCTACCTGATCGACGCGATGAGCTTCGGCGGTGCCCTGTACGGCGTAGCCCGGCTGCCCGCCATGCCGCCGCAGCCAGGTTCGGCCCGGCCAGGACTGCGCGCCGTCGCCGACGGCATCGGCTTCATCCGGCACAGCCAGGTGCTGACCGGCACATTCCTGGCCGACCTTGACGCCACTGTCCTCGCGCTGCCGGTCGCCTTGTTCCCGGCGATCAACGCCGAGCGCTTCGCCGGCAACCCGACGACGCTCGGCCTGTTCACCACCGCGATCGGCGTGGGCGGCCTGGTCAGCTCGGCATTCTCCGGCCCGATCCGGCGGGTCCGCAGGCCAGGCCTGGTCATGCTCGGCACTGTCACCATCTGGGGCGCGGCGTTCGCCGGTTTCGCCGTGGCCGCCAGCCTGTGGCTGACGCTCGGGATGCTGGCCGTCGCCGGCGCCGCCGACACCTTCTCCGTCGTCTTCAGGTCGGTCATCGTCCAGGCGGTCACTACCGATGAACTCCGCGGTCGCCTGACCGCCGCGGAATACGTGGTCGGCGCCGGCGGCGACTCGCTCGGCGGCCTGGAGTCTGGCGCACTCGGGTCGCTGACCACGCCGACGATCAGCGCGCTGTCCGGCGGCCTGGCCACGGTGGCCTTCGCCGCCGTCATCGGCCTGGCGCTGCCGCAGTTTGCCGCGTATCGCACCGGACCTGGCGCTACCGCGGGCACCAGGGAGAATCTTGACGAAGCGGCCGGCGCCGCTCCGGGCGCCGGCACCGACGACGCGGCAACAGCCTCGACCACGTAGTGGGGAACGCCATGACAGAAGACGCCAGCGACCTTGGCCTGGCCCAGGACCGCACGTTCGCCTCGGCGACGACGGCGACGGCGGAAGCCTTCGCGCCGGCGAGCCGCCTATCGGCCGCCCAGTTGGCCGGTTACCTCGACCGCCGTGCGTTCGCCGTCGTCGGGAGCACCCGCCCACAGCGGCCGCACGCGGCCATGTCGTCCTACGTCCGGCGAGGCAGCACGTTCTGGCTTCCGACGGTGGCCGGCTCGGTCCGCGCGCGGAACCTGCGGACTCACCCCTGGCTCACGATGGTGGTGGCCGAAGGCGACCATGGCGCGCACATCGTCGTCTCGGTCGAGGGCCCGGCGGAGGTGGTGAGTCCCGACGACGTGCCCGGCGACGTCCGCGCCGCCAGCACCGGGGCCTGGATCAGCAGCTGGATCCGGCTGACGGCGCAGCGGGTGCTGTCCTACGCGGCCGACGGCGCACTGCGCTGACCAGGCCGCCGCCTACCGGGGCCGCCGGACCCGCCGGAGAACAAACCCGAGCCGCGGTAACGCGAATCAGCCGTCCCACACGGCGCGCACGGCGTCGGCGACGCTGGCCGCCTGCGCCCGGCCTGCCCTCGCCGCCGCGGCCCGCCTGGCCAGGTCCAGCACGTCGCGCCCGATCGCGGTGCGGGCCGTGGCTATCCGGCAGCACCACCGTGACCTCTGCGCCGGCTGCGCTGAGCTCGGCCGCCTGGGTTTGCGGGCCGGGAATCCGCTCGGTCGAGCGGCCGAGCGGCGCGATGATCACCACCCGGTCATAGCCGGCCGCAAGGTCCGCGTTGGCAGGGGTGCGCATCCCGCCGTCGATGATACCGGCGGCTGCCGATCGTCACCGGCGGCCACACCCCGGGAACCGCGCAACTCGCCCCGACGGCATCGATCAGGCCCGCCTCGCCCGCGGCGTCGAACACCACGAACTCGCCGGTCTCGGCGTCGATCGCGGTCACCTGCAGGGCCGGTCCGGCCAGTCGCCGACGGCAGTCGCGGCCTGGAAAACCGCCCGCCGTTCCGCCTCCGGCATGGTGCTGGCGCGCAGCGCCATCGCGCCCATCCGCGCCCTGGCCCGGACCTGATCCCTGCTGGTCAGCATGATCCAGGCCAGTCTGGCGATAACGCGAAAGCTGAGCCTGGCCGCGATTTCGCCGTCGGGCGGCGACAGCTGGCGCTGATAGCAGCGACTCCGCCGGCTGGCCTGACCGGATCTGCGCGCCGACCACCGCAGCCCGCCGAGGTCCCGATGACCAGGTCGGCGTCAGCCAGGTCGACCCCGAGCTCAGCCAGGCCCGCGATCAGCCCGATCTCCCACGCGACGCCGGTCACGCCGCCGCCGCCCAGCACGAGCGCGCGATTGTGCATGGGACTTTTCTACCGCAACGGCAGGGAACGTGGCTCTCCGGCGCCGGTGCCGACCGTCAGGCCGCAGGTTCGCGACACCACGGTGCCCCGCGGCGATACTCGCTGGCCCGGTGCGCTACGACCCGGCGAGCGCCGCGCTGCTGCGCAGCGCGCACCGCGCAGCCGAGCACGGAGATCGGCTGGCGTCCTCGACGCTGCTGACTACCGCGCTGGCCGGGCTGCTCCGCGCGCACGCCAGTGCCGGGTCAGGCAAGCGCGTGGTCGGCGTGCCGCCCGCGGCCTATCAGCGGCACCGGCTGCAGCCGGCCGGGTAGTCATCAGGAGACCGCCTTGCGGACCACCCCGGTCGCCCAGGTCAGCACGAGCGCGCAGAGCGGCACCAGGACCGCCGCTGCCTGCCAGACCGCCGTGCCGCTCAGTGTGCCGGCCGCCAGCACGCGCGCCGACTGGACCAGGTAGTACAGGGGGTTGAAGTGCGCGAGCACGCGCAGCCAGGCCGGCCCGAGTGAGACCGGCAGCAGCACGCCGGCCAGCAGCAGGATCGGCAGGTTGATGCCGTTCACGATCGCGGCGAAGCTGCTGATCTGCTTGGTGATCAGCGCGACGGCGACGGAGAACGCGGCCATGATGACCATCAGCACGCCGAGCAGCACGGCCAGCACGATCAGGCCGGCCAGATGGACGGTGAACCCGAAGGCGACGCCTACCGCTACGACCACGATGTCGAAGACGAACATCATCACCGCGCTGGCCAGGATCGGCCCGGTCAGGATCGCGAACCTGCTGGCGGGAGTGACCCGCAGCCGCTCGATCACGCCCGCCTGCAACTCGAAGATCGTGTTGAAACCGGCCGAGATCCCGCTGGCGAAGGCCAGCAGCGCCAGGATGCCGGGCAGGAACAGGTCGAGCACGTGCCCGCCGGGTACCACGTCCTTCAGCAGCGGCGTGAACAACGCCAGGTACAAGATCGGCGTGGAGAACCCGACGAACAACCAGACCGGGTTGCGCAGTAGCTGAGTAATCTGCCGCTGGAACAGCAGTCCCATGTCTCGTGCCGTTTTCATCGGGATGCCTCCTTCTGCCCGGTGCCGCCGGCGCCCTGGCCGACGAGCTGACCGGCCGGGCCGTCGTCGCGCAGCGAGCGCCCGGTCTGGCGCAGGAAGACATCGTCGAGGGTCGGCTCGGACATGGAGATAGACCGGATCCCGATGTCCGCCTGGTCCAGCAGCCTGATCAGCTGGGGCAAGGCGGTGCCGCCGTCGTCGACGTAGAGCCTGACCTGGCCGTCCTGCGCCGTCAGTTCCCGTACGTAGGGCTCGGCGCGGAGCATCGGCGCCGCGCGCTCGCTGTCATAGCCGTCCTGCCGCAGGCTGATCAGGATCGCGTCGCCAGCTACCTCCTGCTTGAGCTCGCGCGGCGATCCCTCCGTGACGACCAGTCCGTGGTCCATGATCATCAACCGGTCGCAGAGCGCGTCGGCTTCCTCGAGGTAATGCGTGGTAAGGAAGATAGTGGTCCCGCTGTCGCGCAGCCCGCGGATGTGGTCCCACAGATTGGCGCGGCTCTGCGGGTCGAGCCCGGTCGTCGGCTCATCCAGGAACAAGACAGCTGGCTCGTGCACGAGGCCGAGCGCGATGTCGAGCCGCCGCCGCTGGCCGCCCGAGTAGGTGCTCACCCGGCGGTCGGCGAAGTCGGCGAGGTCGAGGAGCTTGGCGAGCGCGTCCGCCCGCGGCGCGACCTGGTCCTTACTCGCTCCGTAGAGGCGCCCTTGCAACATCAGGTTCTCCCGGCCAGTGGCCAGCTCGTCAGCGCCCCCTAGCTGGCTGACGTAGCCGATCCGGGTCCTGACCTGCTGCGGCTGCCTGGCAACGTCAAAGCCCGCCACCGTCGCGGACCCCGCGTCAATAGGCAGCAGCGTCGTCAGCATCCGCAGCGTCGTGGTCTTGCCGGCCCCGTTCGGGCCGAGGAAGCCGAAGGTCTCGCCAGCGCCAACGTCGATACTGACGCCGCGGACCGCTTCCACCGTGCCGCCTTTGGCCTTAAAGCTCTTCCGCAGGTCCTTGGTGCTGATCACGTTGTCCATCGGATTCACTGGCTCCTGTCACTGGCTGGCCCGTAGTCCTCGGGCATGAGGGGCGGGAACGGCTCGTCATCGCGTTCGTGGACGTCGCGCCACCACTCGATGCCGTCAAGCGCACCCGACTCGATGTCAGCGATGAGGGTTCGCACGTAGCCGAGCTCGGCCCCGCGCAACACGGACTCGTACTCCGATTCGACCCAGACCAGGCGCGGGATGCCATGTTTCTGGACGAGCTCCCGGCTCGCCGCTGCCTGGGCCAGCTCCGCCTCCAGGTGGCCCTCTCGCTCGCGCAGCAACGCCGCGACGTCGTCCGGCGGCAGCGCGGGCAGGAACGACAGCGCCGCCTGGAACGCCGGATAGTCGCGGACGGGCGTCGACAGCAATTCGGTGAGCCAGTCGTGCACCTCGATCAGGCCTGCGCCGGTCAGCCGGTACACGGTCCGCTCGGGCAGCCGGCCCTCGCGTTTGGTTTCCTGCGCTTCGATGAGGCCGCGCCGCTCGAGCGACTCGACCACGCCGTAGAGGGAGCCGTAATTGAGCCGGACACTCTCGTGCTTATGCCGCTGCCGCAGTGTGGTGGCTACTTCGTACGGATGCCGCGGCTGCTCGGCGAGCGTCACGAGCACGGCCAGCGCCAGCGGGTTCGACCGGTTCCTGGCGGACATCTCGAAACCTCCAAGTAGGGTACTCCATCCAGAGTACCCGGAGCGGAGCAAAGTGTCTAACTCAGTCGGACATCGCTCGCGGCGCGCCGGGCTTGCCGTCGCGCATTGACCCTGCCGCAGCCAGCCGCTGCCGGCAAGAACGTACAAGACCGCCTGCGGCCGGTCACCTAACGTGCTGCCATGCCTGCAGAATCCGGCGCGTCCTCCCCCGGCCGACCGCTTGCCAGCCAAGACCGCCGCCGAGGCCGCCAGGACCAGGCCGGCCCAGGACCAGGCGCACCGCGACTGCCCAGGCCAGCGCGGGACGGACTCGCGCTCGGCGTGTCGGTCGGATTCTCCGGCTGGCCGAGGTCCTGCGGTTGCCGGGCGCGGTCAAACCGCTCGCCGCGATCGGCGTCACCGACGAGACCACCGCGCTGACGCTGGCCCAGTACGGCCGGGTCGCGGCGCGGCAGGGTTTTGCCGCGACGTCCGTCTCGCTCTACCTGACGTGGAACCTCGCCGGGCTCGATGTCGTCGGTCCGGCCGCGTTCCTTGTCTTGATCTGGCCCAGGCTGCAGGCCGGCCGGACCGAGCGGCTGGTCGCGCTGGGCGGCGTGGCGATCGCACTGGCCACCACCTTGGCGGCGTCCAGCTCGATGGCGTGGCCGTTCGTGACTGTCTGAACCGCCACCAAAGCGGCGAGCAGCGCGACCGGCACGAGTTCGGCGAACCGGCGCATCCGCGGGTTCGCCAGCACTCGCTGCGGCACTGTCAGCCCGGCAAGCTTGAACAAGTAGCACCGGGCGGCCGTGGCCAGCACGGCAATCCTGGGTGGCAGGCCTCGGCGCGGCGATCGTCGCGCTGCTGCTGCGCGCGCCCTTCCTGGTCGTCATCATCGCCGCGGCCGGCACCGCGGCGGCACTGCATGCCGCCGGGATCAGCTGACCGGCCGGCGCCAGGAAACCCAGGACGATGGCACCGCTGCGATCGCCGAACTGCCGGTCCAGGCCTGGCGTGGCGGTTCGCGGCGGATAGAGTGCGCCGGTGACTATCGCCGTTGAAGTACTCGACGAGGTGACGAGCGAGGTAGTCGAGGCGTTCGCCGGCCTGCTGCCGCAATTGTCTCGCTCAGCTAAGCCACTGGACGGTGCGGCGCTGCGTACCATCGTGACCTCGCCCGCGGTGACCATGCTGCTCGCGCGCAGCGAAGGGACGATCGTCGGCTCGCTGACGCTGGCCATGTTCCCGATCCCGACCGGCCTGCGGGCCTGGATCGAGGACGTCGTGGTCGACGAGTCCGCCCGCGGCCAGGGAGTTGGCACCGTGCTGACGCACGAAGCGATGCGGATCGCGCGCGAGGCCGGCGCGAGGACGCTGGACCTGAGCACCAGGCCCGCCAGGACCGCGGCCGGCCGGTTGTACGAGCGGGCCGGATTCGTCCAGCGCGATACCCGCATGTACCGGTACGCCTTCGACTAGGCCGCGGTGCCCGGAGTCGCGGCAGCTACATCTTGAACATCTTCTTGACCGAATCCAGGCCCTTGCTGAAGGGGTCATGTGCTGGCATCTGACCCTCTGGCGTCGCCTGGTT
The DNA here is from genome assembly GCA_963767215.1 of uncultured Actinomycetota bacterium. Classification (GTDB taxonomy): domain Bacteria; phylum Actinomycetota; class Actinomycetes; order Streptosporangiales; family Streptosporangiaceae; genus JAJYUU01. The sequence continues at coordinate 49,080 of CAVYDE010000008.1, read as the reverse complement.
CACCATCTGGGGCAGCGCCTGCGCCACGTGGTCGCAGGTCTCCTGATCCGAGATCCCAGCCTTCGTGGCCATCTGATGCAGTTCGTTCGGGTCCATGGCCTGCTGCACCTGGGCGCCGCTGACCGGCTGATTCTCACCGGTGCCGACCCAGGACTGGACCTGCTGGCCCAGGCCGCCGTTGGTCAGCTTGGACGTCATGCCCTGCAGGCCGCCTGCGGAGGTGAACATCTTCTGCAGTGAGGCCAGACCGCTCTCCTGGCCGCCCTTGCCGCCGAGTTTGGCGGTCACGTCATCGAGGAATCCCATTGCTCTCCCTTCCTGTTTGGTGACAAACAGTTACCGAGGTTGGACATTGGGTTACCGATCTGTGCCTTCTTCCCCGTCTCGGCCGTGCTTATCCGCCGTCTGGTCCAGGCTGCCGCGGGCGCGCGGCGGGCGCGCGGCGGCCTAGCCGGCCAGTTCGCCGACGGCTGACAGCAGCCGGTCCACCTCGGCCGCGTCGTTGTAATGCACCAGGCCGGCTCGCACCGCGCTGCCGGAATCCCTGATGCCGAGCACGCCGGTGACCTCCCAGGCGTAGTTGTGCCCGTTCCACACGTTGATCTTGCGGCTGGCCAGGTGCTCGGCCACCTGCTGCGGGGTCTGGCCGGCGACGGTGAAGTAGGCGGTCGCGGTACGGCTCGCCGCCCGGCCGTAACAGCGGACGTGATCCATGCTGTCCAGGCCGGCGAGCAGCACCTCGAACGTCTCCTGCTCGTACTGCTGCACCGCGGCCATCGACGCCAGTACCCGCTCGCGCAGCGTCCCGTTCGCACCGTCGCCCGGCGCGGCCAGCGAGGAGATGTGCTCCACGGCAGCTGTCACCCCGGCCAGGCTGGCGAAGGGCAGCGTGCCGAGCTCGAACCTGTTCGGCACCTCATCAGGGGACGGCGTGAGCTTGTCAGAATGCAGCCGGTCGAGCAGTGCCGGATCGGCGATAACCGCGCCGATGTGCGGGCCCGACCACTTGTACGCGCTGGTCGCGTAAAAGTCGGCGCCGAGCGCGCGGACGTCAACCGGCACGTGCGGCGTGGCGTGCACGCCGTCCACGTACGTCAGCGCCCCGGCAGCGTGCGCCAGCGCCGCGATAGCGGGCACGTCCGGCCTGGTGCCGATCACATTGCTCGCCGCCGTCACGGCAACGAGTTTGGTCCGTTCGCCGATCAGCCCGGCGTACTGCCCGGCGGGCAGTTCACCCGTGGCCGCGTCGATCTCCGCCCAGCGGACCACTGCGCCTGCCCGCTCGGCTGCCTGCAGCCAGGGCCGGACGTTGGCGTCGTGGTCGAGCCGCGACACGACGACCTCATCGCCGGGCTTCCACTCCTTAGCGAGGGCACCGGCCAGCCGGTAGGTGAGCGTCGTCATGTTCGGCCCGAGGATCACGCCATCAGGCTGCCCGCCGACGAGGGCCGCGACGGCGGCCCGGCTTTCGTCGGTGATCGCGTCGGACCGATGGCTCGCGGGGAACGCGCCGCCGGAGTTGCCGAGCCCGGCCGCCTGCGCCGCGCTGATCGCCTCGATGACGGCGGCCGGGACCTGAGTGCCCGCTGCCCCGTCCAGGTAGGCGTACCCGTCAGCCAGCGCCGGGTAGCAAGCCCGGACGGCCTCCACGTTGAGCTTCACTGAGCGTCATCCCTTCGCCTTGCGCCGCAGCCGCCCCGGCCACCTCGACCAGTGCGCCCGCGACGCGGTGCCAGCATCGTCTCTGCTGCCGCTGGCCAGCCGGCCAGACGCCGCCAGGACAGCATGCCAGGGATCGAAGTGCCGGCTCGCCCACAGTCCAGACCCGGCAGTTGGCGCGGGCAGTTGCGGCATGCCGTTGCGCCAGCCAGCGAGGATCGCGGCCCCGTCGGCCGGACGGTAGTCCTGGCCGAGTGCCCTGGCCAGGTCCCAGGCATGCAGGTGCCACTCCGAGCCGGCGGCTCCGGCCATCCCGCCGACCGTGACGACCACGTCCCGGTACTGATGGTGTGGCAAATCCCACACCGCGGCGAGCCGGGCCGCATAATGGCGCGCGGCGACGACGAAGGAGCCGATGTGGTCAGCCGGCGGCGCATCGGCCAGGGCCGCTAGCTCAGCCGCGTTCTGCCTGGCAAGTTTGCGGCTCAGCGTGTCGGGATGCGCTCCGGTAGCCATGAGCCGCGCGTACCGGCTGACCGGTGCCGCGTCCAGGTATTCGTGGAAGTCGTCGGCGACGCACCGCAGATGACCGGCTAGCTCGAATGCGCGCCACTCAGGGCACGGCGTCTGCGCGCCCCAGGTCATCTCATCGAACTGGGCGGCGAACAGCCGGATGGCCTCGATGCCTGCGTCGTAGACAGCTAAAACCGGGGCGGCCTCTTTCAGCGGCGCGGGCAGATCCCAGGTATGGGTGCGCTCCACGGGCCCCCTCCAAGCCAACTCCGGCACCAGCGCGGGCCGTCTCGCCAGCGTGCCAGAGTTACCCGCTCTTCGCCACCCTGCGGCCTATCAAGTCAATCGCCGCAGACGCCCGAGCGCGTCCCGATCCCATCGTCATTCGCCAGGCCGCGGCGGCGACACGAAGCCTGCGGCGGGCCGGCGGCGCAGCGCGGCCGACTGGATACACCGTGTAACCACCGGTCGTCGTTCGTTACGCGCAAGCTGACCGCGATGCCCGTCAGGAAAAATTGTTTCTGCCGCGAGATCGCCTCTGCCATCGGCAGAAACGCGCCGCGCCGGCCAGAAACTATGGTGACAGCACTACCGATCGCCAGTTAACCTGCGGATAATGCCCCCCACATCAGCTGGTTCGCAGCCGCATGCCCCGGCACAGCCGACTGCGCCAGGGCGGACTCAGACTCCGGCCCAGGCGCTGTGGCGCATGCGCGAGTACATGCGGCCCTATTACCTGAGTCTGTTCCTGATGATCTCGGCCGCGATCCTGGCGGTCAGTTCCGAGATCGCCATCCCGTTCATCACCAAGTCGGTCATCGACAGCGTGGTGGTGAGCGGTGTCAGGTCCAAGCTGATCCCGCTGAGCATCGCCGCGATGGTGCTCGGCTCGCTGCAGGCCGGGCTGAACTTCTTCCGGCGCTGGTCGGTGTCCGGCGCCGTGATCGGCATGGAGAAGACGGTCCGCGACGACCTGTACTACCACCTGCAGCGGCTGGATGCCGGCTTCCACGACAGCTGGCAGTCCGGCCAGCTGCTGTCGCGCGCCACCAACGACCTGGCCACGATCCGCCGGTTCGCCGGCTTCGGCGTGGTGTTCTTCGTCACCAACACCTGGACCTTCCTGCTGATCGTCGGGCTGCTCATCAAGATGAACTGGTGGCTCGGGCTGCTGACCGGCTGCCTGTTCCTGCCTGTCTCTGTGCTGTGCCTGCGGTTCGAGAAGAAGTACAGGGTGCTGTCCAGGCTCAACCAGGACCAGCAGGGTGACCTGGCCACCTACGTGGAAGAAGCCGCGACCGGCATCCGGGTACTCAAGTCGCTCGGCCGCCGGGACGAGGCGCAGGCCAGACACCTGGCACAGTCCAAGCTCGTCTACCGGTCCCAGGTCGACAAGGCCGCCCTGCGCGGCACGTTCTGGGCCGGCCTGGACATGGTGCCGAACGCCGTGATCGGCCTGCTGCTCCTGCTCGGCGCGCTCGCTGTCAGCCGCCACGAGCTCAGCCTGGGCGGCCTGGTCGCGTTCGTCACGCTGACGCTGCTGCTGGTCTGGCCGATCGAGTCGCTCGGCTTCATCATCGCGACCGGCCAGGAGGCTGCCACCGCCGCGCAGCGGATCTACGAGATCTTCGACACCGTGCCCGCGATCAGCGATCCGGCCGGCCACGAACTGAGTGGCGGCGAGGACCGGCCCGGGCTTTCCGCCGGGCGCTGGCAGACCGGCAAGAAGGCTGCCACGGCGAAGGCCGCCCGGCAGGCGCAGGCGATCGCGGACACGAAGGCCGCGAGGGCAGCCGCGATCCGGCATCCGGCCAAGCCCCGGCGGGCTGGCCGGCTGGTCTTCGACAACATCACCTACAGCTATCCGCAGGTCGTAACGCAAGTGCTGCGCGGCCTGACACTGGAGCTGGAGCCCGGCGAGACCGTGGCGCTGGTCGGCGCTACCGGTTCCGGCAAGACGACGCTGCTGCACCTGGTGCCGCGGCTGGCCGACGTGACCTCAGGGCGGATCACCCTGGACGGCGTCGACATCCGCGGCCTGCCGCTGCCCGAACTGCGCAGCCGGGTCGGCTGCGCGTTCGAGGACCCGACGTTGTTCTCGGCCAGCGTCAGGGAGAACGTCGGCTTCGGCCTCCCCGACGCCCCCGAGGAAGACATCCTGGCCGCCCTGGCCGCGGCTCAGGCCGACTTCGTCGCCGACCTGCCCTGGGGCCTCGACACCAGGATCGGCGAGCAGGGCATGGCGCTCTCGGGCGGTCAGCGTCAGCGCGTCGCGCTCGCGCGCGCGATCTTGTCCAAGCCGCAGGTCCTGCTCCTGGACGACCCGCTGTCGGCGCTGGATGTGCATACCGAGGCCAAGGTCACCGCGGCGCTGGCCGAGGTGCTGACGAGCACGACCGCGCTGATCGTGGCCCACCGGCCGTCCACGGTGCAGCTCGCCGACCGGGTGGCGCTGCTGCAAGGCGGCGTCATCACCGCGATCGGCAGGCACCACGACCTGCTCGGCACCGAGCCGCGATACCGCTACCTGATGAGCGCGGAAACCAGCGACGACGCCGGCGACGACGGTCGCGCCGCGCCAGGACTGACGGCAGGAGCGAGCCGATGAGCGCGGCCCCGGTGCAAGCCTGGCGCGGCATAGCCTCCGAGCAGGAAGACGAGATCAGCGGCAAGCTCGGCACGCTGCTGCGGCGGCGGTCGCGCCGACTGCTCCAGGATCTGCTCGGCCCGAACCTGCGGCTGGTGGTCGCGATCTTCCTGCTGATCGTGGTCAGTCAGGTGGCCGCCCTGGTCGGGCCCTGGCTGGTCGGCGTGGGCATCGACGGTATCCCGCGACTGGAGAAGACGAGCGACGTCGGCCCACTTGCGCTGATCATCATCGCCTTTGCCGCCTCGGTGATCGTGCAGGCCGCCACTACCCGCTCCTACATCGCCGGCATCGGCCGGCTCGGCGGCCGCGTCGTCCTCGAACTGCGGCGCCGCTTGTTCGCGCACTTCCAGCAGCTGCCCATCTCGTTCCACGAGCAGTACACCTCGGGCCGGGTCATCTCCCGCCAAGTATCCGACATGGATTCGATCACCGATCTGTTCGACGAGAGCCTGGCCTCACTGGTCTCGGCTCTGCTCTCGCTGCTGCTCGTCGGCGGCGGCATGCTGCTGCTCGACTGGCAGCTCGCGCTCGTCGTGATGGCCGGGTTCCCGCCGCTGATCTGGCTGTCGTCCTGGTTCCGGCGTGAGTCCGCGATCGCCTACCGTCGCACCAGGACCACGATCGCATCGGTCATCGTCCAGTTCGTGGAAACCTTCGGCGGCATCAAGGCGGTGCAGGCCTTCCGCCGCGAACGCCGCAACGAAGAGATCTTCGACGAACTGAACCAGGCCAACGGCGAGGCGAGCCTGCGGTCTCAGCGGCTGCTCGCGATCTACTTCCCCGGCGTGACGCTGGTCGGCAACCTGGCCATCGGCGCTGTCCTGCTCTACGGCGGCCTGCGTGTCATCGACCACGAGATGCAGATCGGCGTGCTGGTCACGTTCCTGCTCTACCTGCAGCGCTTCTTCGACCCGCTGATCGACCTGTCGCAGTTCTACAGCTCGTTCCAGTCGGCCGGAGCTGCCCTGGAGAAGATCTCCGGCGTGCTGGACGAGGAACCGAAGGTCGCCGAGCCCGCGCACCCGGTCGTGCTGCCCGCCACCGGCGGCCCGGCCAGCAGGGGCAGGCGCGTTCAGTTCGACTCAGTCAGGTTCGGCTACCGCAAGGCGACAGTGCTGCCTGGACTGAACCTGACCATCCCAGCGGGCCAGACCGTGGCGCTGGTCGGCGCGACGGGCGCGGGAAAGACCACGATCGCCAGGCTGCTCGCCCGGTTGTACGACCCGCAAGAAGGCTGCGTGCAGCTCGACGGGGTCGACGTGCGTGACCTCACCGACAAGACGCTGCGCCACGAGGTCGTCCTGATCACCCAGGAGAACTTCCTGTTCACCGGCTCGATCGCGGACAACATCGAGCTGGGTAAGCCGGGCGCCAGCCGGGCCGAGATCGTGGGGGCGGCGAGCGCCATCGGCGCGCACACCTTCATCGCCGAGCTGCCCGACGGTTACGACGAGCAGGTCGGCAAGAGCGGCGGCCGCCTGTCGGCCGGCCAGCGCCAGCTCATCTCCTTCGCCAGGGCCTTCCTGGCGGCGCCGGCGGTGCTGGTACTGGACGAGGCGACCTCACTGCTGGACATCCCGAGCGAGCGGCTGGTTCAGGAGGCGCTGCAGACCATCCTCGCGGGCCGGACAGCGGTGATCATCGCGCACCGGCTCTCGACGGTCGCCATCGCGGACCGGGTGCTGGTGCTGGAACACGGCCAGATCATCGAGGACGGCTCACCGGAGCAGCTGCTGACCAGCGCCGGCGAGTACTCATCGCTGCATGCCAGCTGGCAGGAGAGCCTGGCCTGAGCCCGGACCGCAGGCCGTCGGATCCCGGCACGACCACGAGCCTGGCCCACGCCGCGCCAGACCGCCGCCCTGGCAGCCGGCTGCTGGCCAGGTCCCCGACCGGGCGAGCAGCCCGGGTCCTGATCGGCGTCGGCGCGGCCGGGTACTCCTGGCTAGCAGGCGGGACCGCCCCGCTGACCAGCGTGGCGCTGCTCAGCGTGCTGACGCCGGGTGCCGTGCTCGGCGTCATCGCCTACCGGAAGCCGCCACGGCGCAACGCGCCGCCGCAATCCGTCGATGTCGCGGGATTCTCCTACTGGCTGATCTGCATCGCGCTGCTGTTCGAGTGGGAGGCATCAGCCGTCCGTGATAACTCGCCGCCCTGGCATCCGTCCCTGACCGACCTGATCAACCCGCTGCTCGGCTCGCACCCGGCCCGCAGCGCCGGGTTCGCCCTGTGGCTGATCACCGGCTGGGCGCTCGTGCGGCGGTGACAGCCCGGTGAGCACGAGGGCCATCACCATCGCCGGCTTCGTCGTCGTCATCGCGGCGCTGTGCGTGCTGGAACTGATCGCCCGCCGGCCGGACAGCCGGATACCGACACTCAGCGAGTGGCTCGGCTTTGTCATGCGGCCCACGGCAGGTCGTGCTCTCATCCTCCTTGGCTGGCTCTGGCTCGGCTGGCACTACTTCGCCCGGTTAGCAAGCTCGCCCGCTGCCAGCCGGCAGCACCGGTTTCGCTAAGCTGTGCGGCGTGAAGAAGGGTCGCATCAAGATCAGTGCCGCAGCCGAAGCCGACTACCTCGCGGACGTGGCGCTCGCCGCCAACTTCGAGGAGCTGCTGTCCAGGGCGCGGACCGCAGAACAAGCGTTCCGGCGTGCCCAGGGGACAGCGGCCCCGGCCAGCGTGCAGTACGCGCTGGCGAGCGATCTGGACGTCGCGCTGACCGATGCCACCAGGTCCGCCTACGCCTCGCAGCGCGCCGAGATCGGCCCGCAAGGCTACGAGGACCGGATCTACCACCGCAAGGCTAAGGCCACCCCGGCAGTGCACGCCTGGACCGACGAGGCGGAGCGGCTGCTCACGCTGCGCGAGACGCACCGGCTGACCGGCTTTCCGGCCAGGCCGGGCGCCCAGGTGCTCGGCGCGGAGATCGCGCGCTTGCCGGAGGCCACTAGTCACGCCTGACCGAAGGCGTTTCGCCTGGTCAGTCAGTTGCCGGCTGTCGTCTGCCCGCGACCGCGCACGCTGAGAGCTAGCCCGCAACCTCAGGGTGACTACAGGAAACCTACAAACCGCGACACGGAAAACCGTCACAACAGGCCATGCCGTCCGAGTCACTGGCCTGGCACAGTAGGGTGTGATCAAGAGCACAACGAGACACGACACAGGAGGCACAAGATGTGCCCGCACACGCCACGGTGTCCGGACCCCGCCGATCCGGATCGCGAGGCGGCCCGCACCGTCGTCAGTCACCCCGAGCAGGGCTGGAGCCTGCTCTGCAACGGCATCGTCATTTTCGAGGACACCGGTGAGCTTCTCCCCGGTGGTGCCGCCATCGCCCCGCACCGCCCGACCGACCTCACCGCCTGCGTGATCACCGCCAGGTACATCCCGGCAGCGAACTCCGCAGCCTCAGCCGCCTGAGCACGCAGGGCGCACCGTCTAGGCCCGCGCCCGCCGCCCCGCTTCCCGTCGGCGCTTCGCGTACCAGCTCAGTCCGGCAACATCTGGCTCAGCCATGACCCGACTGCCTCGCCCACCGCGGCCGGGTTCTTGCTGAGCGAATGCGTCTCGCCGGGAATCACCACCACCTGCGCCGCGTCCCGCCGGCCGGGATGCCGAACGGGTCCCGTTCCCCGTTGACGACCAGGAGCACGGTGCACGCCGCGCCGCGCAGTTCCCCGACCCTGCGTCTGCTCGGGGCGGCCGGGCGGATGCAACGGAAACGCCAGCGCGACCACTGCCGCCGCGCCCGCCTCGGCTCGCGGTCCGGCATGCCACCCGCGCGCCGTTGCTGCGGCCGCCCTGCACCAGCGGCAGACCCGGGTACTGAGCGCGCAAGCGCCGCGATGATCTCCAGCCAGGCCGCGTCCTGCGGGCCGGGCGCGCCCGGCGCGCGCGCGCCCCTGACCCGGTACGGCTGCAGCACCCGGGCGACCACGCCGCCCGAGGGCAACCGCGGCGTCGCGCACCGCGAGCAGGTCCCGGGTGTCCGCGCCGCCGCCCGCGCCATGCGTCATTGCGAGCAGGAACGTGGCCGTCTCCGGCGGTCAACCGCCACCCGGGCCGGGCCGCCCCCGGTGCTGATCTCCATCCGGGCAGGTACCGGCGCGCCGCGGCCAGGATGATCGGGAGTCATCCTGGTTGCTGAGGTCCTCGATCACTAGCGAGCACCTCGGACCGTGCGGCGGGCTAGACCTCGAGCAGCTTCTCCAGGAACTGGCCCGTGTAACTTTCCTCGACCCTGGCCAGAGCCTCCGGCGTGCCGGTCGCGATCACGTTGCCGCCCCGCGACCCGCCATCCGGCCCCAGGTCGATCACCCAGTCAGCCGTCTTGATCACGTCGAGGTTGTGCTCGATCACGATCACGGTGTTGCCGCCGTCGACGAGCCGGCCGAGCACACCCAGCAGCTTGCGGATGTCATCGAAGTGCAGGCCAGTCGTGGGCTCGTCCAGCACGTAGATCGTCCGGCCCGTGGACCGGCGCTGCAACTCGGAGGCGAGCTTGACCCGCTGCGCCTCGCCGCCGGACAAGGTCGGGGCGGGCTGACCGAGCCGCACGTACCCGAGACCCACGTCGACGAGTGTCTTCAGGTGCCGGTAGATCGCCGGAACCGGCTCGAAGAACTCGGCGGCCTCCTCGATCGGCATCTGCAGGACATCGGCGATCGTCTTGCCCTTGTAGTGCACCTGCAGCGTGTCGGTGTTGTACCTGGCCCCGTGGCAGACCTCGCACGGCACGTACACGTCGGGCAGGAACTGCATCTCGATCTTGATGGTGCCGTCACCGGCGCACGCCTCGCACCTGCCGCCCTTCACGTTGAAGGAGAACCGGCCAGGCTGGTAGCCGCGCACCTTGGCCTCGGTCGTCTGCGCGAACAGCTTCCTGACGCTGTCGAACACGCCGGTGTAGGTCGCAGGGTTCGACCGCGGCGTCCGGCCGATCGGGCCCTGGTCCACGTGCACGACCTTGTCCAGGTGCTGGATGCCGATGACCTTAGTGTGCTTGCCGGGCACGATCCTGGTGCCGTGCAGTTCCCTGGCCAGCGCGCTGTACAGGATGTCGTTGACCAGCGTGGACTTGCCAGAACCCGACACGCCGGTGACCGCGATGAAGCAGCCGAGCGGGAAGGTGACGTCGACGCCCTTGAGGTTGTGCGCCGAGGCGCCCTTCACCACGATCTCGCGGCCCTTGACCCGCTTCCGTCGAACGGCCGGCACGCTGATCGTCTCGCGGCCGGTGAGATAGGCGCCGGTGATCGATTCCTCGCTGGCCAGCAGCTCTGCCAGCGGTCCGGACACGACGACGTTCCCGCCGTGCTCGCCCGCCCGCGGGCCGATGTCCACCACCCAGTCGGCCGCCCGGATCGTGTCTTCGTCATGCTCGACGACGATCAGCGTGTTGCCCAGGTCGCGCAGCCGCAGCAGCGTCTCCAGCAGGCGGTGGTTGTCGCGCTGGTGCAGCCCGATGGACGGCTCATCCAGCACGTACAGGACGCCCACCAGGCCGGAGCCGATCTGCGTCGCCAGCCTGATCCGCTGTGCCTCGCCGCCGGCCAGCGTGGCCGACGCCCGGTCCAGCGTGAGATAGTCCAGACCGACGTCGAGCAGGAAGCCAAGGCGCGCGTTGACTTCCTTGAGGATCCGCCCGGCGATCTGCATGTCGCGGTCGGACAGCTCGAGGGTCAGCAGCAGCTTGGCCAGCTCGCCGATCGGCTGCGCGCAGTAGTCCGAGATCGAGCGGTTGTCGACCTTGACCGCGAGCGAGACCGGCTTAAGCCGCGCGCCATGGCAGGACGGGCAGGGCACCTCGCGCATGAACTCGGCGTACCGCTCGCGGCTGTAGTCGCTGTCGGCATCGGAGTGGCGGCGCTCGATATACGGGATCGCGCCCTCGAAGTTCGTGTAGTACGACCGCTCGCGGCCGTACCTGTTCTTGTACCGGACATGGACCTGCTCGTCGTAGCCGTACAGCAGCGCCTTCTGCGCCTTGGCCGGCAGCTTCTGCCACGGCGTGCTGACCTTGAAGCCCAGCGCGTCGCCCAGAGCCTCGATCAGCCGCACGAAGTAGTCACTGACATGCCCGGCGCTCCAGGCCGCGATCGCGCCGTCGGCCAGCGTCCTGGTCGGGTCAGACACGACCAGCTCAGGGTCGACTTCCATCTTGGTGCCGAGCCCGGTGCAGTCAGGGCACGCACCCCACGGCGAGTTGAAGGAGAACGACCGCGGCTCGAGCTCGTCGAAGGACAGGTCGTCGTACATGCACGCCAGGTGCTCGGAGTACATCCGCTCCCGGTCCTGGCTGTCCTCCGGCAGGTCGACGAAGTCCAGCACCACCACGCCGTTGGCCAGCGACAGGGCCGTCTCCACCGAGTCGGTCAGCCGGCGGCGCGCGGCCTGCTTGACGTCCAGCCGGTCGACGACGACCTCGATGGTGTGCTTCTCGTACTTCTTCAGCGTCGGCAGCTCGCCAGACACCGCGGTGTCCAGCCGGATGATCGTGCCGTCGACCCTGGCCCGCGAGTAGCCCTTCACCTGCAGGTCTCGCAGCATCTCGGTGTACTCGCCCTTGCGGCCCCTGATCACCGGCGCCAGCACCTGGAACCTGGTGCCCTCGTCAAGTTCCAGCACCCTGTCGACGATCTGCTGCGGTGTCTGCCTGGCGATCGGCCGCCCGCAGACCGGGCAGTGCGGCTTGCCGACCCTGGCGTACAGCAACCGCAGATAGTCGTAAACCTCGGTGATCGTGCCGACGGTGGACCGCGGGTTGCGCCCCGCTGCCTTCTGGTCGATCGAGACCGCGGGCGACAGGCCGTCGATGAAGTCCACGTCCGGCTTGTCCATCTGGCCGAGGAACTGCCGGGCATAGGCCGACAGTGACTCCACGTACCGGCGCTGGCCCTCGGCAAAAATGGTGTCGAAGGCCAGGCTCGACTTGCCCGAGCCAGACAGCCCGGTGAACACGATCATGGCGTCGCGCGGCAAGTCGAGCGAGACATCCTTGAGGTTGTGCTCGCGCGCGCCGCGGACGACAAGACGATCTGCCACTTTGTGCTCAGTTCTCCCGGTGTGATAGCTGCCTAAGCAGGGGTTAGCGCCGCGAGGTCATGGTATCCGGGGGGTCTGACAAAAGGTGGGCTCAAGCCGCGACCGCCCCGCCGTCCCGCCCGGCGGCGCTGGTAACAACGCCAAATTGGCTGGAGCGGATTCCCGGATCTCCCGTAGATTCAACGGGTGACGCCTGACCGCTGGTCTGAGCTGGCTGAGCGCTTCGACCTCGGCACGCCGACAGCTGAGCCCGGCTATGTCGCCAGGGGCGCGATGGGCGAGGTCTGGCGGCTGGACACCACCGGCGGCCGGTGGGCAGTCAAATGGCAGTTCCCCTGGACCCCGGCAGACCCCAGACCCGCCGACGTGGCCGTCCAGCGAGCGGCCGCCGCCGCGGGCATCCCGCTGCCCAGGCCGGTCACCACGCGCGGACGGCACGGCCGTCGCCAAAGTGGGCGGTGAATACGCCAGGGTCTATGAGTGGGTCGAGCTGGCCGGGCCGCTGACGCTCCCGGTCCAGCCGGCCATCGCCGCGGAGGCTGGCCGGCTACTCGGGCTGCTGCACGGCCTGGCCATCCCCGCAGCCGAGCCGGAAGACCCGTGGTACACCTGCGTGCCGGACCCGGCGTTCTGGACCGACCTGGCCCGGCGTTCGGCAGCCGCCGGCGCAGACCTGGGCGCCGGGCCTCGCCGGCGCGCTCGCTCTCATCGGCGAACTGAGCAGCGCGGTCAGGCCGCCGGCAGCCGGGCAGCGCATCATCTGTCACCGGGACTTCAATCCGGATAACGTGCTCCCGGCCGCCGCGGACGGGCGGCTTGTTGTTCTGGACTGGGAGAACTCGGGCCCGCTGCCGGCGCAGCGCGAGGTTGGCTACGCGGTGTTCTGCTTCAGCGCCGGGCAGGGCGCCTTCGACCGCGCGGCGGCCGAGGCTTTCCTGGCCGCCTACGGTACGGCGGCAAACACCGAGGCCGACCTCGGCGACGGGCTGTTCTCAACGGCTATCGCCACGCACCTGAACGTGCTGCAGGCTATGTCCGAGCAGGCGCTGACCGAGACTGATGCCGGGCACCGCAGCCACGCGGAGGGATTCATCGCCGACCTGCTCGGTCACGACCTTGCGGACCTGCGGCACATGATGAGTGAGCTGATGAGTGAGCCATTCGCGGAGGGCATGCACCGATGACGACAGACCCCGGCCAGGCGGCACAAGGCCGGGCCGCTGGCGATCCGGCCGCAGTCGACCCGGCCGCAGTCGATCCGGCGGCAGTGACCGATCCAGCCGCCGCCGCGGCGGCCCTGACGACCCGCCTCACTGCCGCCACCGCGAGGCTGCTGGAGACCGTGGCGAGCATCACCGATCAGCCAAGCACGGGCCGCGTCCCTGCTGCCCGGCTGGACCCGCGGCCACGTGCTGAGCCACCTCGCGCGCAACGCCGACAGCATTGTGAACCTGCTCATCTGGGCGCGCACCGGCGTCGAGACCCCGCAGTACGCCAGCCTGGCCGCGCGCGAGCAAGGTGTCAGCGACGGCGCCGCTTCGCCCGTCGCCGAACTGCGCGCCGATATCGCGGCATCCGCGGCGGCCCTGACCCTGCAGGCAGACCGGCTGGCCGACGCGGACTGGGACGCGGAGGTCCGGGGTTTGCGCGGGCACGCTCACCCGGCGTGGTATTCCCTCTGGCGCCGGCTCACCGAGGTCGAGATCCATCACGTGGATCTGGATGCCGGTTACGGTCCTGGCGACTGGCCTCCGGAGTTCGCGATCCAGTGCCTGGCCCGCGTCGCTGCCGACCGCGCCGTCGCCGGCTGCCCCGCCGTCGCACTGGTCAGCACTGCCGATGGCCGGACGTACCAGATCGGCCCGGCCGGGGCTGTCTCCGACGCCGAGGTGAGCGGGGAGGCCAGGCAGTTGCTGGCGTGGCTCACCGGCCGCGCCTCAGGATCCGGGCTGGCATCGCGGCCTGGCCCGCTGCCCGCGCTGCCGTCATGGTAGGTATCTGGTGAGACGCTGAGATGAGGAGAGCATGAGCTACACGGGAAACGTGCGCGTCGGCGGCCCGGCCGACACCAGGGAACTGCCGGGCCTGGCGATCACCAAGGTGGCCGTCGGCCCGATGGACAACAACGCCTACCTGCTGCGCTGCACGCAGACCGGCGAGCTGGCTCTGATCGACGCCGCCAGCGAGGCCGAGACATTGCTCGCCCTGATCGGCGACACGCCGCTCGCGACGATCATCACCACGCACCAGCACTGGGATCACCACGGCGCGCTGCAGCAGGTCCAGCAGGCCACCGGCGCCGCGACTATCGCGCATCCCGATGACGCGCCGGGCCTGCCGATCGCGGTCAGCCGGCCGGTGCGGCATGGTGACACGATCTCGGTCGGGAATCGCGAGCTTGTCGGTCATTCACCTGCGCGGGCACACGCCAGGCAGCATCGCGATCAGCTACGACGGCAACGGGGAGCTGGCCGGCGAGCCGCACCTGTTCACCGGCGACTCGCTGTTCCCCGGCGGCCCTGGCAACACCCAGCAGGACGCGGAGCGTTTCAACAGCCTGATCACCGACCTGGAAGAGCGGGTCTTCGCCGACCTGCCGGACGGCACCTGGGTCTACCCGGGCCACGGTGGCGACACCACCCTCGGCACCGAGCGGCCGCACCTGCCAGAGTGGCGGGCCCGCGGCTGGTAGTCAGCCGGACAGGCCGGCGTAGGCCGCGTCTATCAGCGCCTTGTTGCGCGGGTTACGCCAGCGCGGTCCCATCTGATTTGTCACGTAGCCGAAGGCCAGCCCGGCGTCAGGATCGGCGAACCCAACCGAGCCGCCCGCGCCGAAATGGCCGAAACAGCGCGGTCCGCGGCCGAGCTGGCGCTCGGCGTGAGTCAGCTGGAACCCGAGGCCGAATCTGGACGGCCGGTGCAGCACCAGGTCATCGCCGTAGACCTGCTGCTCCGTCGCGAGTGCTAGCGCGCCGCTGCCGACGGCCACGACACCGCCGGCCGTGCCGCCTGCGGCCAGCGCCGCGTACAGCCGGGCAACGCCGCTCGCCGAGGCATGCGCGTTCGCCGACGGCACCTGGGCGCCGCGCCAGGCCACGGTGTTGACAACGCCGCGGCCGGAGAAGTCGGGCGGGTTGAAGTACGCACTGACCGACATCTGGTCGTCGGGCACGCCTGCCGCGGCCGCTGCGGCCGGACCGTCGGGCGACCCGGCGCCCCAGCTGAAGTCCGCGACCCGGCCTTGCTGCCGCGGACTGAGACCGATGTACACCTCTGCGCCGAGCGGTCCGGCCAACTCACGTGCCAGGTACTCCCCCGGCAGCAGACCGGTCACCGTCCTGATCAGCTGGCCGGCCAGAAAGCCGAAGGTATTGACGTGATAGCCGTGCCCGGATCCCGGTGGCCACCAGGGCTCCTCGGCCGCGAGCGTCCCGATCATGCCGTCGAAGTCCAGCATGCTGCCGGCCGGCCGCGGTGCGTGCAGCGCAGGCAGCCCGGCCTGATGGCTGAGCAACTGGCGGACTGTGATGTCCTGCTTGCCGGCCGCGCCGAACTGCGGCCAGTAGCGGATGACCGGCGCGTCCGGGTCGAGCAGACCGGCCCCGATCAGCCGCGCCGTGCAGGCCGCGATCAGGCCCTTGCCGACTGAGAACACGTTGACGAGCGTGTCCGCCGCCCACGCACGTCGCCGGTCCGCGTCGGCCCAGCCGCCCTGCAGGTCGGCCACCGTCGTACCGCGCACGGACACGCAGACCGCTGCCCCGGTCTCACCACGTTCCAGGAAGTTGACGGCGAACTGATCGCGAACGCCGGAGAAGGCGGGATCGCACCAGCCGGTGACAACGGGATCCTCCATCGGCCCTCCCGTCCGGCCGGCCCGCCCGGACCGCCTGCAGTAGTCTGCCCGGAATGGCAGAAGTGCGCGAATTCGCGATCGTCGGGGCGGGCCTGCTCGGGCTGGCGGCCGCGCGGTCCCTGACGGCGCGCGGCCGTGACGTCGTCGTGCTGGAGCAGGCGGAGATCGGGCACGCCGGGGCTGGTTCTAAGGGCAGCTGCCGGATCTTCCGGCTCGGTTACCCCGAGCCGGGGTACGTCACCGCGGCTCGGCTGGCCCGCGACCGGTGGCACGAGCTCGAAGCCGCGACCGGGCGCACCATCTTGCTGCCGACCCCGCATCTCACCTTCGGCGCCGGGCTGCCCGCCGTGCAGGAGGCCATGCGCGCGGCCGGCGCCCCGTGCGAGCTGCTGCCGGCCGGCGAAGTGGCCATGCGGTTCCCGGCCATCCGGATCGACGGGCCGGCCTTGCTCGAACCTGATTCGTGCGTCATCGCCGCGGACGTCGCGCTGGCCGCGCTGGCCGGCGGTATCGCGGAGATCCGTACCGGTGTCTCGGTGCGCAGCCTGGCCGACGACGGCCGCCAGGTCACCCTGACCACCGATGCCGGGCCCGTGACAGCTCGGACCGCCATCATTGCGGCTGGCCCGTGGTCGGGCGGGCTCGCCGCCAGCCTGGGCATCGCGGTCCCCGGCCGGCCGACACTGGAGCAGGTCGCCTACCTGCAGCGCCGCCCGGATCGCGAGGGCGCGGCCGAGGCCAGCCTGCAGCCGCCGATCTTCATCTGCCACGGCGAGCGCGCACCGTACGGACTGCCGGTGCCCGGCAGCGCCCGCTACAAGATCGGCATCCATCCGAGCGGTCCGGCCACCGACCCTGATGCCCAGGAGCAAGGGGGCGATCCGGCGCTGCTCGCCCGGTTGCACGAGGTGGCGGCGCGGCACCTGCCCGACTTCGAGCCGCAGCCGGTCGCCACCGAGCGGTGCGTGTACGACAACAGCCCGGACGAGGATTTCGTCGTGGACAGGCGCGGCAACGTTGTCATCGGCTGCGGCACATCGGGGCACGGTTTCAAGTTCGGCCCGCTAGCCGGCGACTGGCTGGCGCAGCTCGCGACCGCGCCGGCCGGGACGACGGCGCCGGGCGGGACAGTGTCGCCAGCGGCGATGCCGGTCGCGGCGGCACTTGGGCTGGATTGGCCGGTGCCCGCGCAGCGGTTCGCGCTCGCCAGGTTCGCGCGGCCCGGCTAGAACGGGCTGGGCGCCGGGAACTCGATGCTGACCAGCACCTTGCCGCCGGCCCGTGGGCAACCTTCAGCTTGGCCCGGTAGGGCAGGCGCTCAGCCCTGAGCAGCTTGAGCACCTGCTTAAGCTCGCTGACCTGGTGCGTGCCGTGCCCGCTCAGCAGCCCGTCGATCTGCGCCAGCCGCAGCGGGCCTGCCTGGCGGCCGGGATTGCCGAAGCTGCTGATGTAGATCGAATCGGCGGCTGCCAGCTTGCGCAGCACGGTGATCAGCCGCGGGTCGACGGCGCCGGCGGCCAGTTCCTGCCGCGCAGCCGGGTGCATGTGCGCGAGCCCGGCCTTGAGCAGTGCACGCCCGGCAGTGCGGCGCGCGGCCAGCGCGCGCACCGCGTCCTGCTGTGCTGCGGCGGCACCGCCCCGGAGCCGCAGCCTGACCAGTACGGCGCCTGGCCCGCTGCCGAAGCTGGCCAGCACCACAGGCGCGACAGTGGCAAGCTGCGCGCCGTATTGCGTGCCCAGCGTCCGGGTCTGCACGATCAATGTCGCGGCCGCGCCGCCAGCCTGGCCGACCGGGACTTCCGGCAGGCTCCGGCCAGGCTGCAGGACATCCTCCTGCCCCGGCGGGAACCCGTCAGCGACGAGTTGACCGCCCACGTACGGATCGCAGGCGACAGTGGCCCGCCCGCTGACCTGTGCCGCGATCCAGCCGGCCGCAGCCTGCACGTTCGCGGCCGCCGCGAGCTGCTCGGCAGTTACCGCCGGCTTGACCGGCACCCGATGGGGAGCCGGCTTGGCGGCGGCGCGCCGGGCCGGCGAGGAAGTCAGCGCGACCGCGGCGACCGCGACGGCGGCTGCGATCACGACCACGCAGGCGGTCAGGCCAGCGCGGCGCCAGGCGCTGATCTTGCCGGAGTCCGGGACGCGCAGCACCCGGCGGCGCAGCCACAACCGCAGCGTCGTGCCGATGACCGTGAGCCAGGATGGGTCGGGCGGCCGCTGGCGCACCGGCTCGGCTTCGCCGGCGCTGCCTGCGGTCCGTCCGGCCCTCCCTGGCCGGTATCCCGATGACGGCGAGGTCTGACTGGGCAACTGGTGACTCCTGGACGCGGACAGCGGGCCTGCGCGGCCCTATCGCGATAGCTCAGCACATCGTAAGCGCCCTGATCACCTGGATACAGGCGATTGGTCCGCAAGTTTGGCCAACCGCCCGCTATCTGCCTTGGCGGGCGCTCTGCCGGCCCGCCGCCAGCCGCGCATAGATCGTCAGGGCTGCCTCGACGGCATCCCGCTCCGACGGGAACGTGGCGCTGCGTGCCCTCGCCGCCTGGCCGATCCGGGCGGCGAGCGCCTGGTCATCCAGCACTGCCGAGATGGCCTGCGCCAGTGCCGCCGGATCACCGGCCGGCACGAGCAACGCGGCCTTATCGCTAGTCAGGTCATCGCCGGTCAGCTCGGGAATTCCGCCGGTTCTGGTGGCGACGACCGGCCGCCCGGCCCGCATCGCCTCCTGCACGATCAGCGCGCGCGCCTCCCATCTGCTCGGCACGACGACGACGTCGGCGACCGCGAGCAGCGCAGCCACATCCTGTCGCGCGCCGAGCATCCGTACCGTGGCTCCTCCTGCCTGACTGGCTTGAGTGCTGAGTTCGGCGGCGAGGGGGCCGTCGCCCACGATCACTGTGACCGGCCGCGGATCACGGCCGGCCAGCCTCGCGACCGCGTCGATGAGCACGTCGAGGCCTTTCTGCCTCGCCAGCCTGGCGACCGCGAGGATCACCGGCCTGCCATCAGCCGCGACGTCAGCAGCGGCGGCAGCGACCTCCGCGGCCGACGGTGGCGGCGCGGCGGGCGCCGCCACGTCGAACTGCTCGGCATCGGCGGCGCCGAGGCCGCGCATGCGAGTGAGCAGGTCCGCGGACGCGCACAGCACAAGGTCAGCGCGGCGGGCGCAGATGCGTTCCAGCCAGCCGTAGACGAGCGCCGCCGCGCGGCCTGCTGGCGGCGCGTTGTGGATCGTGACGGCGAGCGCTGCGCGGCCAGCGCCGGCGGCCGGTGCCGAGGGCAAGCGCGGCGAACGCGCCAGCCCGGACGCCGTGCGCGTGCACGACATCGGGCCGCCAGTCGCGCAGACCGGACCGCAGCCTGACGACCGCCTTCGCGTCACTGGCCGGGCGCGGCCGGTCAGCGATCTCGACCGGGAAGGCCGAGACGCCGTCCCGGCTGACGAACGCGAGCGTCGGCGCCGGCGCGAAGATGCTCACGCTGCAGCCGGCCGCGCGGCAGCCGGCCGCGAGCGCCGCTACATGAGCGGCGGTACCGCCGGTCGCCAGCCCGAGCGTGAACGCGACCCGCAACGGCCGCGGGCCGCCCGGCCTGGCAGGCACGGCGGGTGCTGCCTGGCCAGCCGCCTGGCCGGGACCTGCTGGGCCAGCAACCGCCCGTTCCGCCGCGCTAGGAGCCGCTGGTCCCGCGGAGCCAGGCTGGTCAGGTACCGCCGCGCCAGTCATCGCAGCACCATCCGCCGGATCTTGCCCACAGCCGCGCGCAGTTCGCCGCCATCCAGCAGGGAGGCCACGACGAGGAACACCGCAAGCGCGAGGCCGGCCGCGAGGACGGCGATCAGTGCCTCGACCAGCTTGCTGGCGGGCGGCAGCGCGGCAGCGGCGCCGGCGCCAGCGGCGGCCCCGGCAACAGCCGCCGCCAGTCCGGCCGCCGCGGCCCGGCCGGCGCCGGCCAGGGCCGCAGCCCCGCGCACCCGCGACACCGCTGCGAGCAGCGCGAGCCCCGATACGGTCAGGCCGATGGTGTTACCGAGAGCCAGCAGTGCGACGACATGCGGGCCAGGCGCCGCCAGCACCAATGCCACGTCGGCGACGATGACCACCAGCCAGCCGCCGGCCACCGCGACCGCGGCGGCCCTGGTACGCCGTGCGGCCAGCAGCACCCGGGACAGGCAGGCGACGAGCCCGTAGCCGGCCAGGCCCGGCGCGAACAGCGCGAGCCCGGCGGCCAGCTGCGGAGCCTGGCCCGGCATTCCCTTGCTAGCCAGGAAGTGCCCGACTGGCACGGCGGTCGCGAGCACGAGCGCCGTGCCGAGGAACGATGTCAGCAGCACAGTCCGCAGCGAGCCGGCCGCAGTCTGGTCGAACTCTTCGCCTTCGCGCACCGACAATGCAGGGAACGCGCTCACGGCCACCGAGATGGCCAGCACCGCGTAGGCGGCCTCGAACACCTGCCAGCCGTACTGGTACAGGACCAGCGATGCCGTCGAGCCGTATTCGTTGGCCAGCCGGATCACCACGAGCTGGGAAGCATCCTGGGCGACCAGTGCAAGGATCCCGAAGACGGCAAGGCCACCCGCTCGCCGGGCGACGCCTGGCGGGAAGCGCAGCGCCGGGCGGATCCGCAGCCGCAGCCGCGCAGGCCGGCACCAGCGCAGTCAGCACCAGCGCGCCGACTCCCGCGGTGGTGCCGACGGACAGGATCAGCTCGGCGCTGAGCGGCAGCCGAGCCAGGTCAGTGACGTAACCGCTGCCCACGGGCACGAACGCCAGGTATGCGCCGATCACGACGAGGCTGGAGATCACCGGCGCCAGGGCAGGCGCACCGAACCGGCGGTGCGCCTGCAAGATGCCGTAGAGCACGACGGCCAGCCCGTACAGCACGATCTGCGGCGCGAACACCGCGAGCATGTGCCCGGTGACGGTGACGAGCTGTCCGTGCGCGCAGCGGCTGCGCTGATTAGCCGGGCTCAGCAGGCCGGCCAGCGGGCCTGACGCCAGCGCGATAGCCAGGCTGACCGGCACCAGGATGATCGTTGTCCAGGTCAGCAGGGCCGACGAGGTTCTGGTGACCTCAGCCGCGGCCGCCGGGTCGTCCGCGGCGCGCTGGGCGGGCCTCGCCAGCACCGGAACCATGATGCTGGTGAGCGCGCCGCCGAGAACGACGTCGTAGACGATATTGGGCAGCGTGTTAGCCGTCACGTACGCGGTGCCGAGGCAGGTCGCCTTGACGGTGTTGGCGAAGACGGCAGTGCGGATCAGGCCAAGCAAGCGTGCCAGCACCGTCAGCGCGGCAATGAGCGCGGCGGCGCGGCCGATACCGCCTGCCGCCCGGCCGGAGCCGGGCTCCCGGCCGTCCTGCGTGACCGGGACGGCCGGCCCGGTCATCGCGCCTCGGCCGAACGTGGCTTCTTCGGTACGCGACCGCCGCTCGCCGGAGCGTCAGCGGCTGACTGATCGGCTGCGGCGTCAGCGGCTGACTGTTCGCCTGCCGCGTCAGCGGTTGCCTGATCGGCTGCGCCCGGACCAGAGCTTGCCGCCGCGGCAGGCGGCCCAGCATATCCAGGCGCCGCAACGGCCCGGTGCGCTCGATGACGCGGGTGAAGCTGACAACTTCGCTCGCGGCGGTCAGGCCGACGACCACGGCCAGCGCGGCGACGCGGGCCGGGCGGGACAGCGAGGTCGCCGCCGCGGTGCCGAGCATTGCGCCGAGGGCATTCGCCCCGGCATCGCCGAGCATCGACCGCTCGTCTAGGTCCTCATCGAGCAAAGCGACAGCCGCCGCCAGCGGCGCGACACTCGCCGCGCGGCCGCGGCGCGACAGCGACAGCAGCCCGCCCGCCGCGATGGCGACCTTGATAGCCCGGCCGGGTCGCAGGTCGAACAGGTTGAGCAGGTTCGCCCCGCCTGCTATCAGTCCGGTGTTGATGACTAGGTCCGCGCAGGCGGCGGCCGGGCTGGCAGGCTCGCCGTCCGGCCGGCCAGCCATGACTGCCGCAGCCAGGCCGGTCACGCCGATGCCGGCAATCTTGACGGCGCCAGTCGTCAGTTCGCCCTTGCGGAGCGCGCCAAGGTGACCGCGGAACCCTCGGCTGCCGCCGTTCCCGGCGAGATCGTCATAACTGCCGAATGCGGCGGCGCCTGCACCGGCCAGCGCGGCAGCCGCGCGACCGCGCGCGCGGCCGCTGGAGGCAAGCGCGCCTGCCACGCCGCCGGCCGCGACCGCGGGTCCCTCCAGCAGCGTGATCGGCTCACCCCGGTGATTGGTCCTGGTCCAGTGCGCTGCCCCTCCCGGCGGGCTGCCTTGCAGCAGGGCATAGGCAAGTCGCGCCGTCGCCGATGCGACCGCGGCCGGCCTGCCCGCCCGCGCGCTCACTGATCGCGCCGGCTGAATTGCTGGGGCTCGGCGATGGCGATGCCGACGCAGTCGGTGCCGGGCTCGGCGCGGCACCGGGCCCGACCCCGTAGGCCTGCGGCGCCTTGCCGTCCAGAATGAGCCTGAGTGCCTGGACCACCATGATCTGACCGCTCTCGGTATCGGCGTAGTCGACTGTCGACACCCGACCCGAACTTGAGCCGTTCTCCAGCAAGATCGGGCTCCCTGGCCCGATCGCGCTGACCGGGCCGGCCATCACCGTGGCGTTGCTTGCCGCTTCAAGCTCCTGCCCGGTCACGACGAGTACCTGACTGTCGTTGCCGTTCTGCGGTCGGCGGCCCGGCGGGCGTGACCAGCACTGCGAGCGTCGCCGTCGCCGGAGCGGTGGCGCCGGACGGACTCACCGTCAGGTAACCATTCTGGGCGAAGCCGTTGAGGATGGACTGGCTGCACCGACGGGGCCAGGCCGCCGCCGTCGTTCGTCAGCACGCTGGCAGCGATCACCGCCGCCGCGTCCTGCTGCGCGGCCACCGCCTGATTCGAGGCTGCGCGGCAAGTCCACGCCCGCCTTCGGCGCCAGGCTCTCGGATAGCTGCGCGAGGCTCGCCTCGACCGGCCCGGTGGTCTGCATGAATTGCTGTGACAGCTGAATCTGACCGGTGACTTTGGCTCCGGCCTGGCCGAGCGCGGCAATCATGCCGCTGACGACGCTGCCGTCCTGGTTCGGAGCTATGCACCAGGACCACGTTCTCCCCGGTCAGCAGCCCGCCGAGCAGCGGCTCCGACACCAGCCTGCGCGAATGCCTGGTCCGCGGCGACCTGCTGCTGAAGCAGCTTGTTGGCGTTGGTCAGAGCCGTCGTTCCGCGCGACGACCTCGGCGTGGGCATGATTCAGCACCTTCAGTGACTCGCCACTCAGCGCGGTAGATCCGACGAGCAGGCCGACGGCCAGCGCCAGGAACACCGCGATGATGGAGACCAGGTGATACCTGAAATCGATCACTAGAGCAGTCCAGTTAGCCAGGTCCACAGCCAGTGCAGAGCCAGGCTGATGTATCCGAGGTAGATCTTTCCGGCAGGCGTCCAGCCGAGGGCGATGACCGGAACCAAAGCCGCCGCGGCTAGCAAGATCAGCGCCTTGGCTGAGATCCGGCTCTGATACAGCCGGCTCACGCCCTTGGCATCGACGATCTTGTCGCCCACCCGCATCCGGGTCAGCACAGCACTGGCCATGCCGGACCGGCCTTTGTCCAGGAACTCTACCAGCCCGAATCGCATCCCAACGGTGACAATCAGGCTGGCGCCCGCCTCGTCGGCGATGAGCACCGCGACATCCTCGCTCGTGCCGCCGGCTGCGCAGGTCACGGACTCCACGCCGAGATCCTGTACCCGTGGCAGGCCGGGCGCGTGCCCGTTGCGGTAGGCCACGACGACCACCTCAGCGCCCGACCGGAGTGCCTTGTCGGACACCGAGTCCATGTCGCCGATGATCATGTGGGGCCAGTACCCGGCCTCGATCAGGGCGTCAGCGGCGCCGTCCACCCCGATGATGACCGGCCTGAACTCACGGATATAGGAGCGCAGCACCCGAAGGTCCTCGTGATAGCGGTAGCCACGCGCTACCACCAGCGCATGCCGCCCGGCGAGCCTGGTCCGCAGGTCAGGCAGCGGTATCCCCTCGACCAGCAGGTCGGAGTCCCGGCTGATGTACTCGACGGTGTTGGTGACGAAGGCCTTGAGCTGCTCGGCCAGCCCTTCTTTCGCCGCGGCCATGTCGCGGGCCACCGACTCGGCGCTCTGCCTGGTGCCCTTGGCTACGATCGTCTCGCCCAGGTACAGCGTGTCCTCGTCGAGGCGGACCAACTGACCCTCGCTGACCTGGTCGAACACGTCAGGTCCGAGGTCATCGACGAGCGGGATGCCAGCGTCAAGCAGCAGTTGCGGGCCGTGGTTCGGATACCGGCCGCTGATACTCGGCGCGGCATTGACCACCGCGGCAACACCGCACCTGACCAGCGTGTCGGCTGCTACCCGGTCCAGGTCGGCATGGTCGATGATCGCGATGTCGCCCGGTCGGAGGCGCTTGGTCAGGTTCTTGGTGCGCCGGTCGAGGCGGGCCGTCGCTGTCACCCCGGCCAGGTCCCGTGACCTGACACGACGCGATACGGTGAAGCCTCTGATCGGCATCTTCATTGGGTAGCCATTTTGCCAGATCTGCGCAGCTCTCAGCGCCGACCCTCGATGCGACCAGCCTGAACAAGGACAAAACTGGTAGCCGGGCGGCACCAGACCGCCCGCGGCTACGCCCGGCTGGCCAGCGCTGCCCGCTCGGCGGCCGCGGCTTCCAGCAGCTCACCGGCGTGCGCCCGGCCGAATTCTGAGTCTTCCAGGCCGGCCAGCATGCGGGACAGCTCCCGGACCCGCCCGGCATCATCCAGCCGGGTAATGCCGCTGTGCACGACCGACCCTTCGCTGGTCTTCTCCACGACCAGGTGGGTATCCGCGAACGCGGCGACCTGCGGCAGATGGGTGACGACGATCACCTGGGCCAGCCTGGCGAGCCTGGCCAGCCGCCGCCCTATCTCTACGGCCGCCTTGCCTCCTACGCCGGCGTCGACCTCGTCAAAGACGAAGGTCGGCACCGGGTCGGCGCCGGCGAAGACCACCTCGATCGCCAGCATGACCCGCGAGAGCTCGCCGCCCGACGCTCCCTTGTTCAGCGGCAGCGGCGGGGCACCAGGATGTGCTGCCAGCCTGATCTCCACCTCGTCGCCGCCATGCGGCCCGAAACCCTGCGCCGGAGTCACCGCGACCACGATCTTCGCGTGCGGCATTGCCAGCGCGGTCAGCTCGGCGGTGACCTGCTCGGCGAACACGGCAGCCGTCTGCGTCCTGGCGGCGGTGAGCTGCCCGGCCAGGTCCGCGACCGACGCGGCCAGATCAGCTTCCTGCTGAACCAGACCGCCGATCTTGTCCTCATCGCCTTCTAGCTCGGCCAGCCGCACGCTCGCTGCCTTGGCCCAGGACAGGACAGCCGCGAGGTCGCCGCCCGCCGCCGGGTCACCTGATCCCGATCCGTAGCTGCGGACCAGCCGGCTCAGGTCTGCGCGGCGTTCTTGCACCGCGGCCAGCCGGGCCGGGTCGGCTTCGACCGACTGAACGTAGGATGCCAGCTCGGCGGCGACATCGGCGAGCAGGTAGGCAGCCTCGCCAACGCGGCCGGCCACGGCGGCCAGCTGCGCGTCGTGCTGCGCCGCGGCCTCAAGCGCAGACCTGGCCGACGCCAGCAGGCTGGTGACGTCGGCGCTGTCGTAGCTACCGCTGGACGGGTCACCGACCAGCGCCTCGTGCGCCGTCGTGGCGGCGGCGTGCAGAGCGTCGGCATGAGCCAGCCGCTCTTCCTCGGCGACAAGCGCCAGGTCCTCGCCCTCGCCTGGCTCAAGACGCTCGACTTCCGCCAGGCCACGGCGCAGGTCCTCGCCCTCGCGGATCCGTTCCCTTGCTTGGTTCGTCAGTTCATCGAGCTCCGCCCGTACTTCCGCGTGGCGGTGGTACACCCGCTGGTATCCGGTCAGCATTGCGGCGAACGCCGGGCCCGCTGAACTGGTCAAGCGCCTGCCGCTGCCGCCCCGGCCGCAGCAGCTGCTGCTGGTCGGCCTGCCCGTGCACCGCGACCAGGTCATCGGCGAGGTAGGTCAGCAGCGACACTGGCACGGAGCGGCCGCCGGCGGTGGCACGGGACCGGCCCTCCGCGCTCACTGACCTGACCAGAATCAGCGTGCTGCCGTCATCGTCGAGATCGCCGCCTGATTCGTTAACCTGGCGGGCAACCACGCTGCCTGGCTCGACCCTGAGCCTGCCTTCGACCACGGCACGGTCGGCTCCTGGCCTGACTCTGGCCGGATCGGCGCGGCCGCCGAACAGCAGGCCGAGCCCGGACACCACCATGGTCTTGCCGGCGCCGGTCTCGCCGGTGACCACGTTAAATCCTGCTGACAGTTCCAGTACGGCCTCGTCGATGACGCCGAGGCCGGTGATCCGCACTTCCTCAAGCATGGCCGCCTGGCCCCTCATCCGCCGTCGTTGCCACAGCCTCGCCTGCCACCGTCCGGTCGCTGCCCTGCCCGCGCCAGCCTGCCACTGGCAGCCCGAACTTCGCCACCAGCCGGTCGGTGAACGGCGCGCCGATCCGGGCTTCCGTCCCGGTCACGGCCGGGAGCCGGGCAAGCAGGACCGGCCTGCTGCCACGCCGCACCTCGACCCGCGATCCAGGCGGAAGCTCGACCTTACGACGCCCATCGCACCACAGAACGGCACCGGCCGTCTCAGATTGCCCGCCTGCCGCGCCGATGACCTCGGCTGCCAGTACTGATCGGGGCGAGACGACCATCGGGCAGGCGAACAGCGCGTGCGCGGATATCGGGACCATCAGCAGCGCCTCAACCTCGGGCCAGACCACAGGGCCGCCGGCTGAGAACGCATACGCCGTCGATCCCGTCGGGGTGGCGAACACCACGCCGTCGCAGCCCCAGCGCGAGAGCGGCCGGCCGTCGACCTCGATGACCAGATCCAGCATCCGCTCCCTGGCTGCCTTCTCCACCGTGGCCTCGTTCAGCGCCCAGGTCGCCCCGGCCTGCACGCCGTTGACCCGGACATCGACGTCGATCGTCATCCGCTCCTCGACCGAGTAGCGGCGTGCCGCCACGCCGGCGACCGCCGCGGACAAGTCCTCGGGCTCCGCCTCGGCGAGGAAGCCGACGTGACCGAGATTGACACCGAGCAGCGGCACCCCGGCCGGACGGGCCAGCTCCGCCGCCCGCAGCAGGGTTCCGTCGCCGCCGACGACCAGCACCATCTCGGCGCCTTGTGCGGCGACCGGCGACACCGGCACCACCGTTGCCGCCAGGCCGAGTTCGGCGGCCTCGGGCTCCAGGACCCGCACGCCGATGCCCACCGCGGCCAGCCGAGACACCAGGACCCTGGCCACGCGCAGCGCGGCAGGCTTGCCAGTGTGGGCCACCAGCAGCATGACCCGCTCGAGGTGACCGGCGACCGGCGGCATGCTCACTGCGGCCCCGCCGCGACGGCCGCGCTGAGGATCGCGCTGTCCAGCGGCGGAGCGCCGCGGCACAGCCAGAGGAAGTACTCCACGTTGCCGGCCGGACCCGGCAGCGGGCTCGCGGTGATTCCGGCCACGCCAAGACCGTACTCGCCCGCGACGGCCGCAACCTTGGCCACCGCGGCTGCACGCAGATCAGGGTCCTTCACTACTCCCCCGCCGACGTTGTCCTTGCCCACCTCGAATTGCGGCTTGACCATCAGCAGGTAGTCGGCGTCCGGCGCGGCACAGCTGACGAGCGCCGGGATCACCAGGGCCAGCGAGATGAAGGAGAGATCGGCCACGACCAGGCCGGGCGGCGGGGCGACTTGCTCCGGCTCGAGCGCGCGGACATTGACGCGGTCCAGAACGGTGACACGCGGGTCGGTCTGCAGCGACCAGGCGAGCTGACCGTAGCCCACGTCCACCGCGACGACGTGCGCGGCGCCTGCCCTCAGCAAGACATCGGTGAATCCGCCAGTGGATGCCCCGGCGTCCAGACAGCGCCGCCCGGTCACCGTGACACCGCCGAACGCGGCCAGCGCGCCCGCGAGCTTGTGGCCGCCCCTGGAGACATAGTCAGGCTGATCACTGACCCGCGCCACGGTGATGGCGGCGTCGACCGAGACCTGGGAGGCCGGCTTGGCCGCGGTCTGGCCGCCGACGGCCACGCGCCCCGAGGCGATCAGCTCGGCCGCCTGCTCACGCGACCTTGCCAGGCCCCGGCGGACCAGTTCCGCATCAAGACGCAGCCTCCTGCTCATCGGGACTCGCGCGCCACGTGGTCAGCGGCCTGCCGGGCCGCCCGCTGCGGACCCGGCGTCCAGCTCACCAAGAACCTCGCTGAGCTGAGCGTGTACCTGCTCGAAAAGTTCGGGATGAGCACTGACGGGAAGCCCCGGCAGCCGGTCGAGCAGCCGCAGCGCTGCATCGACGCGCGGCTCGCCGGTCGCCCGGACCGGCGGCTGGCTGGCAGCGCTCTGCGGACCCGTATCGCCATCGGTGCCTTCAGCGGCAACGGCTGACCGGTCCTGCTGGTCGTCCTCTGCGGCGCCCTGCGACCACTCGGGGTCTTGCTGGTGCTCCATGTGCTCCATCACTCTCCCGTGCTGCGGGACGGCGGCCAGGGCCGCCTGTCCCCGATGAACGGTACCGCCAGGTGCCGTCAGGCCGGGGCACCTCGCCGCCCCGGACCGCCCCCGGTCGGCCGGGGGGCCCGGCAGGGCGGAGAATGACGGTGAAAGCGAGGCGATCAATGGCGACAGCCGAGGCGTGCCGGACGGCACTGGAGAGCCTGACCGGGCGCATTTCTGACATGGACGCCAAGGACCGGTCAACGCACCTGGTTGACCGCACCCTGAGCTGCCGCGTTCCGGACCTGGGCCTGACCTTTGTCACCAGGCTGTCGCCGGCAGGCGCCGACCCGGTCAAAATCGCCGACAACGGCGCAGCTCAAGCGCAGGTACGGTTCGTCGCTGACAGCGACACCGTTGTCGCCATCGCCGGCGATCCTGGCAGCTTCATGCGGGCGTGGCTGTCCGGCAAGCTGAAGGTGCAGGGCAGCGTCTTCGACCTGCTGCACCTGCGCAAGCTGATGTAGCGCTCCGCGCTACGACGGCACGGCCCTGATCCGGCGGCGCGGATCCGCCAGGCGCGGGCCGCCTGGTGCGGCTGTGGGCCGCCTGCCTCGGCGAGCGGCCCACAGCCTTCTTGGATTGCAATGGCATGCTGGCGACATGCCCGAAGGTGACGTGGTCTGGCGGACGGCCAGCCAGCTGCACGAGGCACTGGCCGGCCAGGTGCTGGTGCGCAGCGACTTCCGGGTACCGAGGTTCGCCACGGCCACCTTGACCGGTCGCACCGTGACCGAGAGTGTCTCTCGCGGCAAGCACCTGCTGACCAGGGTCGAGGGCGACATCACGGTGCACACGCACCTGAAGATGGACGGTTCCTGGCGGATCAGCCAGGCCGCCCGCTACCCGCTGCGCGACCACCGGATCCGGCTGATCCTGGCCAATGAGCAGTGGCAGGCGGTCGGATTCCTGCTGGGCATCGTTGAGCTCATCCGGACCAGCAAGGAAGACGCGGCCGTCGGCCACCTCGGGCCCGATCTGCTCGGCCCTGACTGGGATGCGAGCGAGGCCGTGCGCAGGCTCATGACAGACCCGGCGCGCACGATCGGCGAGGCTCTGCTGGACCAGCGCAACCTGGCGGGGATCGGCACCATCTACCGGGCGGAGACCTTGTTCCTGCGCGGGGTCAGCCCGTGGCGCCAGGTCGGTGAAATACCGGACCTGCCGGAGCTCGTCGAGCTTGCGCACCGGCTGCTGGATGCCAACAAGGCTCGGGCCGGCTCGGTCACCACCGGCGATAGCACGCGCGGCCGGCAACTGTGGGTCTACGGACGGGCAGAGCGGCCATGCCGGCGGTGCGGGAACCTCATCCGGCGCGCCAGCCTGGGACCAGCCATCGAGGACCGGCTGGCGTTCTGGTGCCCGCGCTGCCAGCAAGCCTGAGCCTGGCCAGCCAGCCTGAGCCAGTCAGCCAGCCTGAGCCGGTCTACGCGAAGACGCTGGGGAGACCAGCCCGGCCGTCACCGGCTGGCTCCCCAGCGTTCCCCTGTGACAGTGACCGGGCACCCCGCAACCGGCCACTGCGCCTTGCCGCCGGCCTGGGGGGGGTTGGCCGGCTGGCAAGTCTTACGCGTCCCGCTTGCGGAACAAGATCACTCCGGCGATCAGCGTGACCGCGGCGTAGCCGCAGAGCACGGCAAACCCGGTCCACGGACCAAACATCGGCGGCGAACCCGGCGAGCTGGGCAGGACCGACCAGATCTGGCCCCCGGCGTTGGCCGGAACCCACTTGTCCACGTGGTTCTGCCAGGACTGGGGCAGGAAGTTGATCATGATGGACAACACGAACAACAGGCCGACCACCGTGGTGATCGCGCCCGCAGAGTGGCGGATCAGCAATCCGATGCCGAAGGCGAGCAGGCCGGAAGCGGTCAGGAAGAGCGCTCCGCCGATGACCGCGCGCAGCACATGCGGATGGCTCAGGGTCGTGCTGATGTGGTCAGACGACATGATGGCCTGGCCCACGAAGAACGACGCGAAGCTGGCGATCAGCCCGGTCACGAACGCGACGACGGCGAACACCGCGGCTTTGGCCACGATGATCGTGCCCCGCCGCGGCATGGTCGTGAGCGTGGTCCTGATCATCCCGGTGGAGTACTCCGAGGAGATCACCAGCACACCGAGCACCCCGATGCAGAGCTGGCCGAAATACAACCCGAGCAGGCTGTGCGTCGCCGCGTCGAAGTCGGGCCCGTGCGGGTTCCTGGTCGCGCTGAAGCTCAGCAGCGCGCCGAAACCGACAGTCACGATCACCATGACCAGCAGCGTCCAGTAGCTGGACCGGACCGACCGGATCTTGGTGAACTCCGAGCGCAGCGCGCCGGCCAGGCTGGCCTTGCCCGCGGTCGCCGGCAGCCGGCGTGCCGCGATGGCGTCCGGCAGGTCAACAGACGTCGTCGTCATGTCAGGCCACCTTTCCCGCGGTGACGGGCTGGCCTGGCATGTCGGCATGGAACTGCACGCTGGACGCGGTCAGCTCCATGAACGCCTCCTCCAGCGATGCGTGGACCGGCGATAGCTCGTGCAACCGGACGGAATTGTCGTAGGCGAGATCGCCGACCTGGCTGACATCCAGGCCGGTAACCACCATGGCGCCGTCGCCGTTCTCCCTGACGGTGCCCCCGGCGGTGGCCACCAGCTTGGCCAGCTGGTCCGGCTGCGGCGTGCGCACCCGGACCGTGACCTGCGAATTGGCCGCGATGAACTCGTCCACGGTGCAGTCGGCGATCAGCGAGCCCTTGCCGATGACAAGCAGGTGGTCGGCCGTGTTCTCCATCTCCGACATCAAGTGGCTGGACACGAAAACGGTCCGGCCCTCAGCGGCCAGCGCCTTCATCAGGTTCCTGATCCACAAGATGCCCTCGGGGTCCAGTCCGTTGACGGGCTCGTCGAACATCAGGATCTCCGGGTCACCGAGCAGGGCACCAGCGATACCCAGCCGCTGGCCCATGCCCAGTGAGAATCCGCGCGACCGCTTGCTGGCCACCTCCGTCAGGCCGACCAGGCCGAGCACTTCATCGACCCTGGCCTTCGGCAGGTTGTTCGATTGCGCGAGGCAGAGCAAATGGCTGTAAGCGCTCCGGCCCCCGTGCAGAGCCTTAGCGTCCAACAGCGCGCCTACCTTGCGCATCGGCCTTGCCGCCTGCGCGAACGGTTTCCCGTCCACGGTGACCCCGCCCGACGTCGGCCGGTCCAGGCCGAGAATGAGCCGCATCGTCGTGGTCTTGCCGGCCCCGTTCGGGCCAAGGAATCCGGTGATCTTTCCCGGCGCCACGCTGAATGTCAGGCCGTCGACGGCCAGCGTGTCCCCGTACCGCTTGGTGAGGCCCCTCGCCTCAATCATCTCCGCAGTCCCTTCCGGCTGGCTCGATCTGGGTCCGGCCAGTGCCGTGCCCCCCGGATCGTGCCCGCCGGACGCGACGCGATCCGGAAGGCTTGGGCTTCCGGACCGCCATCAGTCAGTCTCGGTGATAAACGCGATAGTTCGCGTCCGCCGTGGGTCTGATCCTTGTCAGCCTGCAGGGTGATATCAGCCAGGCAGGCCGAGGGATTGGAGCACGACTCCTGCGGCCCGGCGCCTGGCCGCTGTCCGGCCGGCTCCATCTCTGGCCTCATCCGCCGCACCGCCCGCCGCACCACCTCCAGCGGCGCTCTCCTCCGCGCCCTCCTCGACGCCGTCGCCGCCACCCTCCGCGACGCGATCGGCAGCGCCCTCCGGGCCGCGGTCCGGTGCCCAGGCCGCAGCGCACAGCGCGCGAAGCCCGTCCATAGAGTCGCCAGAACCAGATAGCGCCAGCCAGTCGCCGGCGTCAGCAGCCAGCGACGCAGTCCAGCCACCGCACCGGAATCCGGCTCCGTCCGGCGTGACGTCCGGATGGCTGAGGTTCAGCCCGGCCAGGTCCTTCGACACGTAACGGGGCCGGTGCTGCGGCCCGGCCAGCAGCAGGTCGGCCGGCGTGGTCACGCCGGTCAGCACCAGCAGGCTGGCTGCCCCGGCGCGGACCGCGCCCTCGATATCGGTGTCGAGCCGGTCGCCCACCACGAGCGGGCGGTGCGCGCCCACGCGCTGCACCGACTCGGCATGCAGCGGCGGCTCTGGCTTTCCGGCCACTACCGGCTGCCGGCCGGTGGCGCTGACCAGCACCTGAGCGAGCGAACCGTTGCCAGGCTGCGGGCCGCGCGGTGTCGGCAGCGTCGGATCCGCGTTGGAGATGACGTACCGGGCCCCGGCCTCCAGCGCCAGCGCGGCCTCCGCCAGCAGGCCGTAACTGATGTCGTGCGCGAAACCCTGAACGACCGCGAGCGGCCGGTCGGCCGCGGTGCTCACCGGGCGCAACCCGCGCGCCCGTACCGCGAGCCGCAGGCCCATGCCGCCGACGACCAGCACGGGAGATCCGGCTGGCAGCTGGTCGGCCAGCAGGTGCGCGGCCGCCTGGGCCGAGGTCACCACGTCCGACGCCGAAGCGGGCACCCCCATCCCGGAGAGCTGGGCCGCGATCGCGCTCGGCGATCTGGAGGCGTTGTTGGTGACGTATGCCAGCTTCATGCCGTGCGTGGCCGCCTCGGCCAGCGCCTCGGCAGCGCCGGGAATCGGCGTTCCGCCGAGGTAGACCACTCCGTCGAGGTCCAGCAGCGCAGCGTCATAGTGCTCGCTGAGCGGTCCAGGGCAGCCCTGCAGGCCGGGCGGGGACGAATGGGCTTGCCTCGATCCGGCCGCGTTCGCGGTCAATCTGTCATGCCTTTACGCAACTCGCTGCGAGCGCGCAGGGTGGCGCGAACATTGCGCAGCGCGTCGGTGTAATGCCGCAGGTTCGGTCGCATGGCGGCGGCCAGGGCCAGGTGCTCGGCCGCGGCGCCGTGGTCGCCGGTCCTGGCCAGCGCCAGGCCGAGGCCGAACTGGGCATAGTCATCGGTGGGGCTGGCCTCGACGATCAGCCGGAAATTACCTGCCGCGGCGGCGTACTGGCCGGCATCGAACTGAGCCCGGGCCAGCGCCTCCAGTACGCTCCTTGACCTCGGCTCGGCGGCTGCCGCGCGTTCCAGCAGCTGAGCGGCGGCTGCCGGACTGCCACGACCGAGCAGATCCAGGCCGCGCTTGTACAGCTGATGCGTGTCGGCGCCGTTCGCCGCCACCGAATCCGGAGCATTTTGTGACGAAGATGGATGATCAGGGCGGGAATCTCGACCGCCCGCCGGTGCTTCAGACATGTGTGCCGATCCTTCCGTCCAGCAGGGCTCCGGGCCCTGACAGCGCGCCGGGCCTCGTGCTCGAGCCGTTCCGTGGCGTCCGTTATGCCGAGGACCGGGTGAGCGGGCTCGCCGAGGTCACCTCCCCACCGTACGACGTGATCGCCGCCGAGAACGAGACCCGGTTGCTCGGCATGGACCCGCACAATGTCGTCCGGCTGATCCTGCCGCACCACGCCGCAGGTCAGCCCGGCACGTCGTACGAGGATGCCGCGGCCGAACTTTCTGACTGGCTGGCCGACGGCGTACTTGTTCCTGATCCCGAGCCCGCGCTGTACGTCTACGAGCAGGCCAGCGTCGACCCCGCGTGCGACCCGGAGCCTGGCATCCTGCAGCGCGGGCTGATCGGCGCCGTCGGGCTGCGCCCGGCTAACGCCGGAATTGTCAGGCCACACGAAGGCGTCGCGCCGGGTCCGGTCGCAGGCAGGCGCCAGCTGATGGAAGCCACGGAGGCCAACCTCGAGCCGATTTTTCTCCTCTACGAGGGAGGGAACGGGGTCGCCACCTCGATTGTCGACAGCGTCGCGGACTGCCGTACCCCGCTCGCCGAGGCCTGCACGGCGGACGGCCTGCGGCACCGGCTCTGGGCGATCACCGATCCGGCTGAGCTGGCCGGCATCGCCGCCGACCTAGAGCCGCGGACGGCGCTGATCGCCGACGGACACCACCGGTACGCCGCCTACCTGCAGTTGCAGGAGCGGATGCATCAAGCCGGAGGTGGGGCCGGGCCTTGGGACAGCGGGCTGGCACTACTGGTCGACTCGGCGGCCTACCCGCCCAGAATCGGCGCGATCCACCGCGTGGTGCTGGGGCTGCTACCTGAGGTTGCGGTCCGGCTGGCATCGGCAGCGTTCACGGTCCGCGAGCTGCCGGGCGGCACGATCGACCCGGAGGCAGGGATCGCCGAGCTCGCCGGTGCCTGCCCGGATGGCATCGCGTTCCTGCTCACCGGCAACGGCCGTGCGTACTTGCTCACCGATCCTGACCCGGCGCAGGTAACCGCTGCAGTGCCTGACTACCCGCCTTCGCTCTGGCAGCGCATGCCGTGCGCGGTACTGGAAGGGGTTCTGTTCGCGCGGCTCTGGGCGATCGAGGACGACGCTCGCAGCGTCCGGGCGATTCATGACGCGGCTGAGGCCATCCGCGCTGCCGACGAGGAACCAGGCAGCACCGCGGTAATCTGCTGCCCGATGACGCCCGCTCAGGTGTACGAGGTGGCGGCGCTCCGACGGCGGGTGCCGCGCAAGTCGACCTCATTCGGCCCTAAGCCGCGCACCGGCCTGGTCATGAGGCTGTTCGCTCAGGGCTGAACGCGCGCTATGTCAGGCCGCGGGTCTCCAGGTAATCCGCGATGATCTCCTGCGCCCGATCCTGACCGAAGACAGGCCCGTGACCTGCATAAATACTAGTCATCGGCAACCGCGCAAGGCGTCGCAGGCTGGCCGCGAAGTCGGCCGGGCTGGACCGAGGCAACTCATCAAGCAGTGGCTCGCCGTCCACGATCACGTCACCGGAGATCAGCATGCCAGAGGCGGCCTCCCACAGGCAGATGCTGCCCGGCGAGTGACCAGGCGCGTGCAGCACCTCGAAAGCGCGCTCGCCAAGATCGAGCACGTCGCCGTCGGACAGCCGCCGGTTAATGGACGCGGCGGGCGTGCGGAATGCCCCGAGATCGAAGCCGTGGCACGGCAATGCATCGATCAGCAACTCGGGTACCGGCTCGCCGGCGGCCTCGAACTCATCGAGGAGCGCGACCGGATAGGTGCTGGCGGTGAGGGTCACGTAGTCGTCGGCCCGCTCGATAATCTCGATGTCGTCGGGATGCGCCGCGCGATCGGAGAATTCGCCGAGTCCGCCGAAATGATCGAAGTGCGCGTGCGTCGCGACAGCGATGACCGGCCGGTCCAGCAACTCGCCTAGCTCCTCTGACAGCTGGCCAACTCCCAGGCCTGAGTCGATCAGCAGATGCGATGTGCTGCCGCGGACAAGCCAGGCATTCGACCGGACGTAGGCGTGTACGTACGGCTCGGTGATCCGGAAAACTGAGCCACCGATCTCGGTGATCTCGAACCATCTGTGCGCAACGCGCAATTCGCGCGCTATGTCATCTGGCACGCTGCCAGCTTGTCACAGATCGACCGATCGGCCCTGCTCATAAGCCCGGTAGCCCATGCCCTCATACAGGTTGATGGCGACGGCATTGTGGCCGAACACGTTCAGTGCGAGGTGGGTGTCACCAGTCTCCAGCGTCGCTAGCTCGCCAACGACCATCGCCGCCCGGCCGTAGCCCTTACCGCGTTGACCTTCGCTCACCTCGACGTCGTAAACCCAGCTCATGAGGGGCCGGCGGTGGTGGCAGATCCAGTTCGTCGCGACTACCGCACCATTGGCCTCCAGGCACAGGAAGCTGTGATTCGCCGTGTTCAGGCCGTCAGGCAGCAACTGGTCGAACTGCGCTGCGGACGCCTTCGCGGCCGCCGCCGGGGAGGTGCTGCCGGAGCCGGCCATATCCGCTGCGTAGCCCTCGACCGCCTTGGCCCGCCAGCCGGCAAACTCGGGTTCGGTCATCGCCCGGCCCGTGAGTCCGGCCGCGAGCTGGCCGGGATCGGATAGTTCCTTGATCATCTGGTGCGCGCGGACCGGATACCCGGCGAACAAGGCTGTGTGCGCTGGCTCGGCGGGATTGGTTATCAGCCAGACGGTGCGTGCGCCTTTCTCGCGCGCCCGCTCCCCGCCTAGCCGGAGCGCGTCGGCCCCATGGCCCCGCCGCCGGTGCTCCTCGCCGATCCAGATGTCATTGATCAGCGCACCCCGGTTGCCGGCTTCGGTGAAGAAGGCCATCGCCAGCATGCCGATCACCCCGGCGCCGTCGGCGGTAACAGCGAAAACGGCGCTCGTGTCCTGAGCCGTCTGCATGCCGGTCCGGTTCGCTACCTGCTGGCTCACCCAGTCGGCCGTGACGTCAGGCTGGGTGTACCAGCCGCGCAATCTGGTCTGCCAGGCGTCATGCCAGGCCTCTGCTTCGGGTGCCGTTGCTACACGCAGCTCGGTCATTTGCATGACTTTACGGCAGTTCCATTCCGCGGCGGCGCCGGTAACTGCGACTACGCGCAACCGGGCGGGACTGACATTATGTCCGCATGGATCACGCCGAGGACGGCTTCGACATCGCCGACGTCATCACCGGCCTCGGCCACGAGGTGTTTCAGATCGACACCAGAATGGCCGGCTATGACGGCATCACCGCGGGCTACCTGATCCGCGCGGACCGGCCGTGCCTGGTGGAGACCGGTACCGCGCCGTCGGCGCCGGTGGTCCGCGCCGCGCTCGCGGCGCTGGGAGTCGGGCCAGACGACTTGGCCACCGTCGTCGTGACCCACATTCATCTCGACCACGCCGGCGGTACCGGCGACATCGCGGAGATGTTCCCGTCGGCAGAGGTTGTGGTGCATGAACTCGGCGCGCGGCACCTTGCCGATCCGAGCCGGCTGATGGCCAGCGCCAGGATGGTCTACGGCGACGAACTGGACGGATTGTTCGGAAGGCTGGCGCCAACGCCGGCGCAGCGGATCCGGACGGTCGAGCGCACCGGCGTCGTGGATCTCGGCGGTGGCCGGCGGTTGCAGAGTCACTACTCGCCTGGTCATGCCAGGCACCATGTCGGCCTGATCGACTCAGTCAGCGGCGACCTGTACGTCGGCGACGCGGCGGGCGTCTACGTGCAGGAGACCGGGGACATGCGGCCGGCGACCCCACCGCCGGACTTCGACCTGGGCGTAGCACTGCAGTCGCTGCGGATGTTCGCGGCGCTGCAGCCGACGAGGCTGCTGTTCAGCCATTTCGGGCCGGTGACCGCCGTTGCGGAAGCGCTCGACCGGTCAGCAGCTGAGATCAGCCTCTGGGTCGAGGAGACGCGCCGGGCCCGCCAGGCCGGACTCGACCTAGATCACGCGGTCGCCATGGTGGCCGAGCGGACGCGGCAGCGGTACCTGGTGCTCGCTGACGGCGCTGACCCCGCGGTCGCGGCCAAATACGAGCACGTCGGCGGAACACGGGGCAACGTGGCAGGCATCATGCACTGGCTGGACAAGAGCGAAGTCCCCTGACCCGCAGCAATCTCGCATCCGCTGACCGGCGCACCGGCCTCGCCGACGTCAGCGCCATTCCGGACGCTGATCGTCCGGAATGCGGCCTACGGTGTCGACATGACGAACAGTGACTACCCGTGGGATCCACCCATCGCGGGCACCGAGGCCGCGCACCTTAGCGGTGCGCTCGACCGGCTACGCACGACGTTCCGGTTCAAGGCCGATGATCTCGACGCGGCAGGACTGCAGACCAGGATCGCCGCGTCGTCGTTGACCATCGGCGGACTGCTGAAGCATCTCGCCGTGTGCGAGGACAACATGTTCACGATCAGGCTCAGCGGAGCACCGATCGGCGCGCCGTGGGAGGGCACCGACTGGGACGGCGACAACGACTGGGAGTTCACCTCGGCCGCCGACGACACCCCTGAAGAGCTCTACGAACTGTGGGATGGCGCCGTCGAACGATCCCGCGCGAGGCTCAACGCGGCCCTCGCGAACGGCGGGCTTAGCCAGTCCGTGCACTTCGCCGACCCCGAGGGCCGTCATGCCAGCCTGCGCAGGCTGGTCTGCGACCTGATCGAGGAGTATGGCAGGCACACTGGTCACGCCGATTTGCTGCGCGAAGCGATCGACGGGCGGGCCGGGGAAGACCCGCCCGCCGGATGGCGCCCGAAGGCTGGCCGTTTCAGCGTCACCGGCTGACGCTCAGCCCCCAGACGGGCCGACCGGTGGCTGCTCCCTTCACGCGACCCCCGCGGGGGCGTAGTCTCGGGATCGGCGCGCGGGGCGCCGCCGGGTCCGCGGACAGGGCCGAGCCCACCCGAGCAGGTTTGTCACGAACGGAACTGGCTCATCAGCCTCCTTTCGGCCTGACGATGCGGACCGCAGGCGGTGAAAGGGGGTCGGCAACATGCCGTCCGTATCTCTGCCCGACGACGCCAGCCTG
Organism: uncultured Actinomycetota bacterium; assembly: GCA_963767215.1. Taxonomy (GTDB): domain Bacteria; phylum Actinomycetota; class Actinomycetes; order Streptosporangiales; family Streptosporangiaceae; genus JAJYUU01. The sequence continues at coordinate 10,468 of CAVYDE010000008.1, read as the reverse complement.
GAGCAGCTCCGCAAGCAGGCCAAGGATGTACGGGACCTGGCCCGCGCGGGCGTGCCCGGAGCCCTGGATCTGGTCGCCGAGTATCACCCGAAGGGCGCGCACGCGGTCCCCCTGGCCGGCGCGCAGCTCGTGGTCGCCCGGCACAACGGGTTCGCGTCCTGGGCGCGGCTGAAGCAGCACCTGGAAATGATCGAGCGGTACCGCCGTTCCCCCGACGAGGTCGACCAGACCTCCGGAGCGGCGGATGAGTTCCTCGCGTTCGCCTGCGTGCGCTTCGGCGGCGACGACGAGCCCTCACGCTGGGAACGCGCGGCCCGGGTGCTGGCCGCCCACCCGGAGCTGACCCGCGCCAGCATCTATGTCGCGGCCGCCGCCGGGGACGAGGCGTCGGTCCGGGCGCAGGTCGCGGCCGACCCGGCGCTGGCCGGCCGCGAGGGCGGCCCGTACGGGTGGGAGCCGCTGCTATACCTCGCGAGCGCCCGGCACGACCCCGGGATCAGCGAGGAAGACACGCTCGGCACGGCCCGCGCGCTGCTGGAGCACGGCGCCGACCCGAACGCCGGCTACCTGTGGCACGGCCTGTACCCGCCGTACACGGCGGCGACCTGCGCGCTCGGCAGCCACGACGAGGACGAGCACCCGCACGCGTTCGCGCTCGCCGAGCTGCTGCTGACAGCAGGCGCCGACGCGAACGACGGGCAGTTGCTGTATGACCGCCAGTTCGGCCGCGACGACCGGCACCTCGTACTGCTGTTCGAGCATGGTCTCGGCCGTGCGGACGGCGGACCGTGGGCGGTGCGCTTCGGCGACAGGGCCGACTCGCCGCGCGAGATGCTGCGCGGGCAGTTGTGGTGGGCGATCGTGCACGACATGCGCGACCGGATCCGGCTGCTGGTCGAGCACGGAGTCGACTTCCGCACGCCGTACGCGGCGCCGGGCGGACGGCCGACAGCGCTGCGGAACTCCGACGGGCTCACCCCGGCCGAGCTGGCGAAGCTGAGCGGGTTCGCGGAGCTGGCCGGGTGGCTGGTCAGCCGCGGCGCCGCCCCGCCGGAGCTCGACGATGTCAACTCGCTGATCGCTGCCGTCCTGGCCGGAGAACGGGACACCGCGGCGCGGCTAAGGGCCAGCGCCCCGAAGGCGCGCGAGCGGCGACCCGGCCTGATGGCCTGGGCGGCATCGGTCGGCAAGCTCGAGGCAATCGCGCTGCTGGCCGAGCTCGGCTTCGACGTGAACGCCCGCGGCCGCCTCGACATCCCGCTCGAGCAACAATGGTTCACCCCGCTGCACGAGGCGGCGCAGACGGGAAACGTCGAGATGGCGCGGCTGCTGCTGGGACTGGGCGCCGACCCGAACATCAGGAGCGAATGGGGTGCGACGCCGCTGGACAGCGCCCGGCAGCACGGCCAGGAGGCCGTCGCCGAGCTGCTCGAGCCCCTGACCACTACGGCTACGGCCCAGTGACCGTGATCAAGGTCGGATAGGCCCCAGCCCGGCCTGGCCGACAGGGCCCACCCTCGGGAACAGGTACTGCGGGCCGCCTCGCCTAATCCCGAGACCCGGTGCGGACGATGATGCGGCCGTTCGACAGTCGTTTGCGGGCCGCAGCGGCGCGCGGCACGAGCAAGGCCACAAGTACGGCCACGAAGCCCCAGCCGAGGACCACCTGACAGCAGACAAGCAGCTCGGCCAGTGATGACTGCGCCGCGAAGCGGCCGGTGCCGGTCGTGGTAAAGGTGCCCACGGTGAAGTAGATGGCGTCGACACGCGACAACGGTAGGTTGAAGGAGCCCGGTCTCAGGCTTCCGAGCAGCCAGTAGACGTACGTGAACGCGGACAGTACCGCCATCGCCCCGCATCCTGCCGCGGACACCAGGCCGGATACTCCGTACTTGATGACCACCCACTCGGCATACAGGACGGTAGATACCAGATACAGCGCGCCGATGCAGCACGCGAGCATCGCCGACGCGAACACAGCCCAGGTCACCACTGACCTGGAAGCGCTAACAGCGGGCGAAACAAACATCAGCACAAGTGGCAGCGCGGCCAGCAACACAGGAATGCCGAGAGCAGGCCAGAATCTGGCAGTCGGCACTTCCGGGGAGCAGTAATCTATCGCCTCGGCAATCAGCTCCTCCTCGCTCATCCCGATGGTTGCCGCGGCGGCTGCGATACGGGCGGCGGCAGCCTCACTCACCTGAACCTTCACGCTCCGCTGGCCGGGGACCTTCAGGTACTGCTCAATGGCCTCGGCAAGCAGATCCTCCTGGCTGACCCCTTGCCATCGGGCCAGTACCTGGAGGCGCTTATCCAGCTTGCGGTCGACGTCGACCGTGATCGCTTGGCGTGCATCCGCTGCGTCAGGCGCGGCGGTACTCCCCGTATCGACATCGAGCTCACGCCGCTGCTCGCTAGGCATTTCCGACATACTAGTCATAGTAACTTGGTCCATGGCCCCGAGCTGGGGAGGGCTCGGGCGCGCAGGGAAACCCGTGGCCTACGTGTGGGCCGCGTCGTCCGTGTCAGCGTGGCCGTCTGGGTCAGCGTGGTCGTCGGCGGCGTCAGCGCCCTCAACCGCGTCGTCGTTGGTGTCCGCGTCACCATCAGCGTCGTCGCTGAAGTCGAGGTCGTCGAAACTGAAGTCGTCGAGTTGCTCGTAGCGCTCGGCCGCATCTGTGTCGCCATCGACGTCAGCACTTGCAGCGCGTCCGAACCATTCGCGCGCCTCTTCCTCGCGGCCAACCTGCAGCAGTGCCTCTGCGTAGGCGTAGTACAGCCTGCCGTACTGCGGCCGGATCCGTTCGCCGGTCAGCTCAGGGCCTTGCAGCGCTACCACGGCGGCGTCGAGCAGGCCCTGATCGCGCCTGATGCCAGACTCGACAATGCGCAGCTCTAGTTTGGTGGCCGCGTCGGCCGCGCGAGCGTCGGCGCCGGTAACCAGGTCGAGCGCCCGGTCCAGGCGGCCGAGCGCGCGCTCACAGTCCGCCATCAAAGGTAGGTAGCTGTCCCGGCCAGTCAGCCTGCGAGCGGCGCGGAACTCCGCGAGCGCCGCGTTCCAGTCCCCCGCCTGGTACGCCGCGATCGCGCATGTCTCGCGGACGACGCCGACCCGAGCCGCCAGGCCCCTGGCCTTCTTGGCGTAACGGTAGGCCTGGTCAGGGTCGTCTGCGGCGCCGGTCGCCACCAGTAGCCTCGCGATGACACTCGCCAGGTCACCCGGCAGCGTCCTGAGCTCCGCCTGGGCCTCGGAGTCGAGCTGATCGGCGGTAATACTGTCGGGTACATCGATACGGATGTCGTCGTTACCGGCAGACCCCCGCGGACCGCCGCGCTCGGCAGCAGCGGAATCCCGGTAGCTGTCGCGTGCGCCGCCGTGATGACTGTCGCCTGCGCGGCCTGCGCGGCCGCGGTCACTCGGCCGACCCGGCTGCTGACGGCCGTCAGCCGAGCGGCTCGGCCGCCCACTCTGCGGCCGTCCGTGGTCGGGACGCGTGAACCCTCCGCGCTCTCGTGGCGGGCCGGACCAGCTGTCAGGCCCGGCAGTGCGTCCGCGATCGCTATCTGGCCGGCTGTCTGAGGGCTTGTCGCCGGACCGTGGCTGACCGCCGCGGCTCGGCCGGTCACCATCCGGACGACCCTGCCCGCCGCGGCTCGGCCGGTCACCCGACCAGCCGCCATCCGGACGACCCTGCCCGCCGCGGCTCGGCCGGTCACCCGACCAGCCCGTCGAGGACCCGTAACCGCCTGATCCGCCCCGGCTCGGCCGGTCACCATCCGGACGACCCTGCCCGCCGCGGCTCGGCCGGTCACCGCCTTGCCAGCTGCTGCCCCTGGAGGGCGGCCTGCTGGTTGCTCGATCCTGTCGTCCGGCACCGCCTTGCCAGCCCGGTCTGCTCGCCGCGTTTCGCCAGCCTTCTTCCGACCTGGGGCTGTCGCGCGGCGGCCGAGAGTCGGGCCGCCTCTCTCCTCTGTCAGCGCCTGGCCCTCGTTCGGCCGGAGGCCGCCGGTCACCGACTGGCCGCGAGCCGCCGCGTGGCTGCCGGTCGTCGGCAGACCAGCGCGGTCGGTCTGCTCGGTCACTGCCACCCTGGCTGTCACGCCTGGGCTGCCATTCACGGCTGGCGTCGCCGCGGTCGTCGCTCGCGCGGGCTCGATATGGTCGTTCGCTGTAGCCGGAATTACGGTTGTCAGCTGATCCGCCGCCATTCCCCGACGGGCGATCGCGACGGGCTTCCGAGCTATTTCCCTGATAGCGGCTAGGCGGCCGTCCGGAGCCACCGCCCGCTGGCCGGCCGTAGGCAGGCCCGGCTGGGCGTGCCTGCCGCCCGCCTGAAGCAGATCCCGCGGACCAGCCTGATCGGCTCGGCGATGACGAACGTCCGGCACCGGAACCGGCCGAACCGTAGCCGCGTCCGGAACCAGCAGAGCCAAAGCCGCGAGAGTGGTCGCTCCCGGCCTCGTTATCTCGGCCAGCGCCGGCCGACCTGCCTCGGCCGCCGCCTGTACCTCCGGCAAAGCCCGATCCTGGCCGTCCGCCGGATCCACCGCGAGCAGACTGCGAGCCATAGCCGCCCGACGAACCGGAACGGCCACCCGACGGCGAACCGTAACCACCCGACGAACCGGAACGGCCACCCGACGGCGAACCGTAACCACCCGACGAACCGGAACGGCCACCCGACGGCGAACCGGAGGAACCCGGCCGGCCCGTCGAGGACCCGTAACCGCCTGATCCGCCGCGGCCCGATCCGCCGGGGCCGCCGCGACCGGTTGCGCCAGCGCCGCCCCGACCCGATCCGGTCGGACGTCCGCCGCCAGCGCTGCCGCCCGGCTTGCCGGACGACCGGCCGCCTTGTCCGCTACTGCGGCCGCGGCCTGACCCGCCCGTAGGCCGACCACCAGCCGACCCGCGCGAGTTCCCCGCCATCTGTCCATCCTCCAACACCGGCTGGCACACGCCGCCCGGAGGGCGGCATGCCAGCGCAATCAAGCTGTTCTGGGCAACACAAAAACGCGCTGAGGGCCACTACCAGAAAGGTAACGGCCCTCAGCGGGAAGATGTCCGGCGGCGTCCTACTCTCCCACCCAGTCCCCCGGGCAGTACCATCGGCGCTGAAGGGCTTAACTTCCGGGTTCGGAATGGAGCCGGGTGTTTCCCCTTCGCCATGGCCACCGAAACACTATGGAGATGTCAGGAGCGCGCTCAGCTCCGGATTCATATCCGGAACCAGGCGCCCGACCGCATCTCGGGAACCGCACAGTGGACGCGAAACAAGATCTATGAGTAGAAGCCAAGCCACTCGGCCTATTAGTACCGGTCAGCTACACACCTTGCGGTGCTTCCACCTCCGGCCTATCAACCCAGTCGTCTGCTGGGGGCCTTACCAGGTTAACCCTGAGGGAGTCCTAATCTTGAGGCGAGCTTCCCGCTTAGATGCTTTCAGCGGTTATCCCTTCCAAACGTAGCCAACCAGCCGTGCTCCTGGCGGAACAACTGGCACACCAGAGGTTTGTCCGTCCCGGTCCTCTCGTACTAGGGACAGCCCCTCTCAAGACTCCTACGCGCGCAGCGGATAGGGACCGAACTGTCTCACGACGTTCTAAACCCAGCTCGCGTACCGCTTTAATGGGCGAACAGCCCAACCCTTGGGACCTGCTCCGGCCCCAGGATGCGACGAGCCGACATCGAGGTGCCAAACCATCCCGTCGATATGGACTCTTGGGGAAGATCAGCCTGTTATCCCCGGGGTACCTTTTAGCCGTTTAGCCACGGCGCTTCCACATGCCACCGCGGGATCACTAGTCCCAGCTTTCGCTCCTGCTCGACATGTCTGTCTCACAGTCAAGCACCCTTGTGCACTTACACTCGACACCTGATTGCCAACCAGGCTGAGGGTACCTTTGGGCGCCTCCGTTACCTTTTAGGAGGCAACCGCCCCAGTTAAACTACCCACCAGACACTGTCCCTGATCCGGATCACGGACCGAGGTTAGACATTCAGAACGACCAGAGTGGTATTTCACCGTTGACTCCACAGGAACTAGCGTCCCTGCTTCAAAGTCTCCCACCTATCCTACACAAGACGTCCCAAACGCCAATGTCAAGCTGCAGTAAAGGTCCCGGGGTCTTTCCGTCCTGCTGCGCGTAACGAGCATCTTTACTCGTAGTGCAATTTCGCCGGGTCCGTGGTTGAGACAGCGGGAAAGTCGTTACGCCATTCGTGCAGGTCGGAACTTACCCGACAAGGAATTTCGCTACCTTAGGATGGTTATAGTTACCACCGCCGTTTACTGGCGCTTAAGTTCAGAGCTTCGCAGCCGAAGCCACTAACCCCTCCCCTTAACGTTCCAGCACCGGGCAGGCGTCAGACCGTATACGTCGTCTTGCGACTTAGCACGGTCCTGTGTTTTTAGTAAACAGTCGCTTTCCCCTGGTATCTGCGACCGCATTCAGCTCAGAGAGCAAGTCTCCTCACCAAACACGGCTCCCCTTCTCCCAAAGTTACGGGGATAATTTGCCTAGTTCCTTAACCACGGTTCACCCGATCGCCTTGGTATTCTCTACCTGACCACCTGAGTCGGTTTAGGGTACGGGCCGCTTAACAGCTCGCCGCGAGGCTTTTCTTGGCAGCATGGGATTACTCACTTCGCCTAATTCGGCTCGGCGTCAGGTCTCAGGCTATGTGAGATGCGGATTTGCCTACACCTCGCCCTACACCCTTACTCCGGGACGTCCAACACCCGGTAGAGCTACCCTCCTGCGTCACCCCTTCGGCTTGCCTACTACCAGTCTGGGTCACCAGCGCAGCCGGTCTCTCCCGAAGGATTAACCAGCCTTGATGGCTTAGCATCGCCAGATTCAGCATGGGCGCTATTAAGCGGGTACGGGAATATCAACCCGTTGTCCATCGACTACGCCTGTCGGCCTCGCCTTAGGTCCCGACTTACCCTGGGCGGATTAGCCTGCCCCAGGAACCCTTAGTCATTCGGCGGAGGGGTTTCTCACCCCTCTTTCGCTACTCATGCCTGCATTCTCACTCGAGTGGCGTCCACGGCTGGATCACTCCGCCGCTTCTCTCGCCACCCGACGCTCCCCTACCCATCCGCATACCTGGACCCTAAAGGCGCTAGCGGCCGCCGTCAGGACAGTCATGGCCGAAGCCACAACGATCAAGACAGCCATCCACCTTAACCACAAAGGGCCGGGTTATCACACGAATGTCACAGCTTCGGCGGTGTGCTTGAGCCCCGCTAAATTGTCGGCGCAGAATCACTTGACCAGTGAGCTATTACGCACTCTTTTAAGGGTGGCTGCTTCTAAGCCAACCTCCTGGTTGTCTCTGCAACTCCACATCCTTTCCCACTTAGCACACGCTTAGGGGCCTTAGCTGGTGATCTGGGCTGTTTCCCTCTCGACTACGGAGCTTATCCCTCGCAGTCTCACTGCCGCGCTCTGGCTTACCGGCATTCGGAGTTTGGCTGACTTCAGTAAGCTTGTGGGCCCCCTAGGCCATCCAGTAGCTCTACCTCCGGTAAGAAACACGCGACGCTGCACCTAGATGCATTTCGGGGAGAACCAGCTATCACGGAGTTTGATTGGCCTTTCACCCCTACCCACAGGTCATCCCCCAGGTTTTCAACCCTGGTGGGTTCGGTCCTCCACGCGGTCTTACCCGCGCTTCAACCTGCCCATGGGTAGATCACTCCGCTTCGGGTCTATAGCATGCGACTCAGACGCCCTATTCAGACTCGCTTTCGCTACGGCTACCCCACTCGGGTTAACCTTGCCACATACCATAACTCGCAGGCTCATTCTTCAAAAGGCACGCGGTCACTTCACTTCAGCCCGAAGGCTGACACGCTCCCACGGCTTGTAGGCACACGGTTTCAGGTACTATTTCACGACCCCTCACCGGGGCACTTTTCACCTTTCCCTCACGGTACTTGTTCGCTATCGGTCACCAGGGAGTATTTAGGCTTAGGGGGTGGTCCCCCCAGATTCACACGGGATTTCTCGGGCCCCGTGCTACTTGGGATACTGTCCGGAAGTCACAAAGATTTCACCTACGGGGGTGTCACCCTCTATGCCAACGGTTTCCACCGTCTTCGGCTATCGATGTGATTTCTTACTTCCTGCCGGTTCAGCAGCTCCGGCTGGACAGTCCCTCAACCCCGATCATGCAACGCCTGCTGGCTTTAACACATGACCGGTTTGGCCTGTTCCCTTTTCGCTCACCACTACTCAGGGAATCGCGGTTGCTTTCTCTTCCTGTGGGTACTGAGATGTTTCACTTCCCCACGTTACCTCCACCTGCCCTATGTGTTCAGGCAGGGGCGATGGGCCATTACGCCCAATCAGGTTTCCCCATTCGGAAATCCCCGGGTCAATGTCTGGTTGCCGACTAACCGGGGCTTATCGCAGGCTCCTACGTCCTTCATCGGCTCCTGGTGCCAAGGCATTCACCGTGTGCCCTTACTAACTTGGCAACTACAGATGATGCTCGCGTCCACTGTGCAGTTCTCAAGATACGGGCGGTCCCGGCCCTTACGACGCTCGAAGGCGAAGAAGGCACCGGTCCTGGCCGAGTTCGCGGCCCCCAGTGTTGTTGTCAACACCGCGGCCGTTCCCTCAGGACCCAACAGCGTGCTCGGCCCGTCCGTCCCCCGGTCCCGCGTTCCGTGCCGCTAGGCGGCCGTACTAACAGGACCGGCAATGACGCTCGGACCGAATAACCAGTGCTCCACTAATGAGCTGGCCACCTCAGGACGTACGCCTGAGATATGGCTCTGGACGCGACCGCAATGCGGGCGCGCCAGTTGCTCCTTAGAAAGGAGGTGATCCAGCCGCACCTTCCGGTACGGCTACCTTGTTACGACTTCGTCCCAATCGCTGGTCCCACCTTCGACGGCTCCCTCCCTTGCGGGTTAGGCCACCGGCTTCGGGTGTTACCGACTTTCGTGACGTGACGGGCGGTGTGTACAAGGCCCGGGAACGTATTCACCGCGACGTTGCTGATTCGCGATTACTAGCGACTCCGACTTCATGGGGTCGAGTTGCAGACCCCAATCCGAACTGAGACCAGCTTTTTGAGATTCGCTCCACCTTGCGGTCTCGCAGCCCTCTGTACTGGCCATTGTAGCATGTTTGCAGCCCAAGATATAAGGGGCATGAGGACTTGACGTCATCCCCACCTTCCTCCGAGTTGACCCCGGCAGTCTCCTATGAGTCCCCGGCATTACCCGCTGGCAACATAGGACGAGGGTTGCGCTCGTTGCGGGACTTAACCCAACATCTCACGACACGAGCTGACGACAGCCATGCACCACCTGTGCAGGACCCTTACGGACACCATATCTCTACGGCTTTTCCCTGCATGTCAAACCTTGGTAAGGTTCTTCGCGTTGCTTCGAATTAAGCAACATGCTCCGCCGCTTGTGCGGGCCCCCGTCAATTCCTTTGAGTTTTAGCCTTGCGGCCGTACTCCCCAGGCGGGGCGCTTAATGCGTTAGCTGCGGCACGGAATCCGTGGAAGGACCCCACACCTAGCGCCCAACGTTTACGGCGTGGACTACCAGGGTATCTAATCCTGTTCGCTCCCCACGCTTTCGCTCCTCAGTGTCAGGTAAGGCCCAGAGAACCGCCTTCGCCACCGGTGTTCCTCCCGATATCTGCGCATTTCACCGCTACACCGGGAATTCCATTCTCCCCTACCTACCTCTAGTTCGCCCGTATCCACTGCAAGTCCAGGGTTAAGCCCTGGAATTTCACAGCGGACGCAGCGGACCACCTACGAGCTCTTTACGCCCAATAATTCCGGACAACGCTTGCGCCCTACGTGTTACCGCGGCTGCTGGCACGTAGTTAGCCGGCGCTTCTTCTGCAGGTACCGTCACTTTCGCTTCGTCCCTGCTGAAAGCGGTTTACAACCCGAAGGCCTTCATCCCGCACGCGGCGTCGCTGCGTCAGGCTTTCGCCCATTGCGCAATATTCCCCACTGCTGCCTCCCGTAGGAGTCTGGGCCGTGTCTCAGTCCCAGTGTGGCCGGTCGCCCTCTCAGGCCGGCTACCCGTCGTCGCCTTGGTAGGCCATTACCCCACCAACAAGCTGATAGGCCGCGAGCTCATCCCTAGCCGAAAAACTTTTCACCGCAGCCGATGTCGGCCGCAGTCATATTCGGTATTAATTCCGGTTTCCCGGAGCTATCCCGAAGCTAAGGGCAGATTGCTCACGTGTTACTCACCCGTTCGCCGCTCGAGTACCCCGAAGGGCCTTTCCGCTCGACTTGCATGTGTTAAGCACGCCGCCAGCGTTCGTCCTGAGCCAGGATCAAACTCTCCGTTGAATGTCTATATGCAGAACCGCAAGAGCCCGAGGGCGCCGGCAGTGTGCAGACTTGAAGAGATGCCTCGATGGTGTTGAGCCGCCGAGGCGATCTGGCAATAATCGTCGGGTGGATGCCGCCGAC
>CAVYDE010000007.1:0-129853 GCA_963767215.1 uncultured Actinomycetota bacterium | reverse complement strand
GTCATCGTCGTACGACCATATTCTGTACGAACACGGCAGCCCGACGCTACGACTGGAGGCTGCCCGGAGGACAACGCCTCTGGCGCAGATGCCCCCCGGGAACTTCGGCTGGACCGCCGACTCAGGGAACTGCTCGGTGTACATCTCCAGCAGCGGGACGTATGGCGGCACAACCGGCGCCCGCGCCTCAGGGGATTGCCAAACGGCGATCTACAACGACTGGCTGAATAAGACGGTCGTCTACCTGCCCGTCTATACCTCCGTCACCGGCCCGGGCAATGGCGCTACCTACACGCTCCTTGGCTTTGGCGCGTTCGTGATCACCGGCTATCACATAACCGGCAGTTTTCACCAGGATGACTGGCTGAACTCCGCCAACAACTGCACAGGCAACCAGTTCTGCATCGACGGTTACTTCACCCAAGGGCTGATCCCGTCGATCGGCGGCACGGGCGGCACCCGCTTGGGGCCGACGGCGTGCAGCTGACCGGCTGAGAACCTGAATTGAGGAATGAATGACCCGCCGCATTTTGACCGTAGCCGTAGCCCTGGTGCTGGCCGTGCTCGGCGCCGTAGGCGTACTCAACTACGCGCACCAGGCCGACCAGGGGGCTGGCCGGGATGCGCGCGGTCACCGTCTACGTGGCCAAAGGCAAATCCCGTCAGGAACCACCGCCGGCCTGGCGCTGAACGGAGGTCTGCTGGTGAGCCAGAAATTCCCGGCTACCTCGGTCCGCCGACGCAGTCCGGTCGATCTCGTCGGCTACGGCCGGCCTGGAACTGACGGGCGGTCTGGCGTCCGGTCAGCTCCTGCTGAGCCAGATGCTCGGCACCTCCGTGCAGACTGCCTCGGCGTTGCCGATTCCGCAGGGCATGGTCGCGGTCACGCTGCAGTTCTGCGTGCAGCAGGCAGTCGCCAACTACATAACTCCGGGGTCGCAGGTCGCTGTCTTCAACACCTTTGTCAACGGGCAGGCCGCGACGGGCGCCTGCTCGGGGGCGGCGTGAGCTCCGCCCGGTCAGGTCCGCTGCATACCCGGCTCGTGCTGCCGAAGGTACTAGTGCTGGCGGTCGGCGAGGGAACGCGACGCCGCCGTCCTGACCGCGGTAGCCGCCGACCCGGCCACGAGTTCGACCGCGACCGCGTCCAGCCCGTCGACGATCTACCTGACCATGGCGGTGTCTCAGGCTGACGCCGAGCGGCTGATCGAGCTCGGTGAGGTCGGTTCCCCGTACCTCGCGCTGGTGTCCAGCGCCTCGGGGACCAAAACCGACATCCCCTTCCAGCCATAAGGCGCCTGTATGACGATCTTGTGTGGCCCCAATGCCGTAGCGGCCGACATGCAGTCGCCGCCTGACGGGGCTCTGCGGTACGCCGACAACCTGCACGACGCCGCCCGGCTGCTGGACGACGACCCGGCGGAACTGCTCGTGGTGATCGGGCCCAATGTCCCGAGCGGTGAGGCGCTAGGTTTCGCCGAGGCACTGCGACCCGTACGACCGGCTGCTGGAGTGGTCCTCGTCCGGTCGCAGGTCGACGTGAGCATGCTGACCGAGGCGCTGCGGGCCGGGATCCGCGAGGTGGTGCCGTCTGGTGACCAGGCCGCACTAGCGGCGGCGTGCCGCCGTTCGCTGGAAGTCTCCCAGGGCTTGCTAGCGGCTCGGTACCAGAGCCCGCCGCCGAGTCGGGCCGGGACGGCCGGATTGTCACCGTCTTCGCTGCGAAGGGTGGCTGCGGGAAGACGACACTGGCCATCAACCTTGCGGTGGCGCTGGCAAAGGACGAGCGCCGGGTGTGCCTTGTTGACCTGGACCTGACCTTCGGTGATGTGGCGATCAGCGTTCAGGTCAACCCAGCGCGCACGATCATCGAGGCCGTGCGGATGGCGGACCACCTGGACACCACGGGTGCGGCGTCGCTGCTCACACGGTACCGGCCGGGACTGGACTTGCTCCTTGCCCCGGTGACCCCTGGCGATGCCGAGAAGATATCGCCGCAGCTGGTCCGCGAACTGCTGACCGTACTGCGCGGGATGTACGACTACGTCGTGGTCGACACGCCCGCGCAGTTCAGCGAGCACGTGCTAGTTGCCCTGGACGCGAGCGCCCACCATGTCCTGCTCACCACTCCGGATGTACCGGCGCTCAAGAATTTGCGAGTCACACTGGACACCTTCGACATGCTGTCCTATCCAGCCGACATCCGGTCCATCGTGCTCAACCGTTCGGACGCAAAGGTCGGCCTGACGGCCGAGGACGTGACAACGGTGGCGCGCACTCCGATTGCCGCGCAGGTACCTTCCAGCCGCGAGGTCCCAATGTCGATCAACAAGGGCATTCCGATCGTGGTGGATAACCCGGCGCACCCAGTCAGCCAGGCCATAACGCGGTTCGCGCGGGAGCGCCTGCAGGCCGGCATTCCGTCGGCACGGTCTACCGCGCCAGCGGGCCGGCGCGTCGTCGGAAGGCGGGGCCGGTGAGCCTCGCCGAGCGACTGGCTCAGCAGTCGGCGTCCGCCTCGCTCACGCAGGACCCGCGTCCGCCGACCAGGCGGCAAAGTAAGCACGCAGACCCGTTCGCGGCGGTGAAGCGCAGCGTGCATGAGGCGCTGCTGGAAGACCTGGGACCCCGGCTCTATGACGCTCGCCTGGAGCAGCGAGACCTGGAGGAGCAGGTCATCGAGACCCTGCGCACCGTCCTGCAGCGAGATGAGACGCCGCTCACGATGGCGGACCGGGCGCGGATCGCGCGTGAGGTTGCCGACGAGATTCTCGGACACGGCCCGCTCGAGCCGTACCTCCGCGACCCAGAAGTCACTGAGATCATGGTCAATGGGCACGACCAGATCTACATCGAGCGCGCCGGACGTCTCTACCCAGCTGAGGTGGCCTTCGCCGACGAGAGCCACCTGCGCCGTACGATCGAGAAGATCGTGGCTCGGGTTGGCCGCCGGGTGGACGAGGCCAGCCCCATGGTCGACGCCCGCCTGCCCGACGGCAGCCGGGTCAATGCAGTGGTGCCCCCGGTCGCACTCGACGGCTCGCTGCTGACGATCAGGAAGTTTGCCGCCGATCCGTACAGCGTCGACGACCTGATCGGTTTCGGCACGATGACGGCGCCGGTTGCCGAGTTGCTTCGGGCCTGCGTCCGCGGTCGGCTCAACGTCCTCATCGGCGGCGGGTCGGGCGCGGGGAAGACCACCACGCTCAACGTGCTGTCATCCTTCATCCCCGGTGACGAGCGGATCGTCACGATCGAGGACGCAGCCGAGCTCCAGCTCCGGCAGGAGCATGTAGTCCGGATGGAGTCCCGGCCGGCTAACCTCGAGGGCCGCGGTCAGGTCGCCATCCGCGACCTGGTCCGCAACTCGCTGCGGATGCGGCCGGACCGGATCGTGATCGGCGAGGTCCGCGACGGTGCCGCACTGGACATGCTCCAGGCGATGAACACCGGTCATGATGGATCGATCACCACGGTGCACTCGAACTCGCCCAGGGATTCGCTGGCCCGGCTAGAGACCATGGTGATGATGGCCGAGATGGATCTCCCGCAGCGTGCCATCCGCGAGCAGATGGCGTCTGCGATCCAGCTGATCGTTCATCAGACACGGCTGAAGGACGGCACCCGGCGCGTCACCCACATCACCGAGGTCGAGGGGATGGAGGGTGACGTCATCACGCTCCAGGACATCTTCTTGTTCGATTTCCACGCTGGTGTCGATGAGAATGGCCGCTTCCTCGGCTCGCTGCGCAGCACCGGGCTGCGGCCCAGGTTCGGGCAGACGCTCGCCGACCGCGGTGTCCGGCTACCTGCCGCGATGTTCGTGGATCACGACCGATGAAGGTGATCAGGGCGGGGCGCCGAGTCGCTGCGCTGGCCGCCGTGGCCGCCGTGGCCGCGGTCGCCCTCGGCGCGGGTACGGCTCGCGCGTCGTCGAGTGTCGGCCAGCCGGCCCGTGCTGTGATGATCCTGCTGGACGTGAACGAGTCGTTCCCTGCTGCCGCGGCGGCTGCCGAGCAAAGCGCTGCGGTCGCCTACCTCAACGCGTTGCCCAGCGATGTGCGCGCCGGACTGATCACGTTCAGCGAATCGTGGAAACTGCTGGTACTTCCCACTATGCGGCGCCATGCGGTGGCCGCCGCCATCAGATCGGCGCAGCGATCCGGTCTCGCCTCCACCGGCCTCGCCGGCGCCCTGGCGGGCGCACGGTCGGCAACGTCGGCGCTGGGCCCGATGGCGCAGGCGCGGGTGCTGGTGCTGTCCGATGCGGAGGACTTGACCGGCCCGGCTCCGACGTCGTCCTTGCCAGCCGATGTCATTACATGGCGCTTTGAGAGCGACGACGATCAGCGGTTGTTGCTGCGCCTGGCCGCTCACACTGGCGGACGGGCGGCCGTCCCTGCCGCCGCCGCCGCCCTGGGTGCAGTGTTCCCGGCCGTCACCCCGTCTCCCGCAGCATCGCAGGCAGCTGCCACGAGGTCACGGTCAGCTGCCGCGACCTCGCCGCTTCCGCCGTCGGCACCGTGGCGCTTTCCCACGCCGCTGCTGGGTTCTGTCGCTGCGCTCCTGGTGGCGTTCGCGGTGGTTGTCATGGTCACCTCCGGTGTGTCGATCTCGGGGCGACGCGGCCGCCGACTCGCCGGGCAGCTGGGGCAGTACGGGCCTGGGCACACGGCCAGCAAGCCGGCCGAACCGGAGAACCAGAGCAAAGTAGCCGGTGCCGCGGTCGGGCTCGCCGAACGGGCGCTGCAGGCCCGAGGGGCAGACCGGACCCTCGCCGAACGCCTGGACCTGGCGGGCCTGACCATCAAGCCCGCCGAATTCCTCGTCCTCGGTGCTTGCGTCAGCTTCGTGCTAGCAGCCGGCTTGACGATCTTGGTAGGCACCTTCCTCATCGGCGTTCCGGCGGGCCTGGTGGCCGGCTGGCTGGGGATGCGCTTGCTGCTGAGTGTCCGGATTGGCCGACGTCGTTCGGCCTTCGGCGACCAGCTGCCAGACGTGCTGCAGTTGGTCGCCAGCTCCTTGCAGTCGGGGTTTTCGCTCGCGCAGGCGTTCGACGCAGTCGTGCGCGAGGGTAGCCAGCCGAGCGCAGGTGAGTTCGCCCGGGCGCTTGGTGAGGCGCGCATTGGCGCGGACCTGGCCGACGGCTTGGACGGCGTCGCAACGCGGATGGATTCCCAGGACATGCGCTGGTCCGTCATGGCGATCCGGATCCAGCGCTCTGTCGGCGGCAATCTGGCCGAGGTGCTGCGTAACACTGTCGCGACCATGCGCGAGCGCGCCTACCTTCGGCGGCACGTCAAGGCGCTGAGCGCAGAGGGGCGGCTGTCGGCTTACATTCTCGTCGCGCTGCCGATTCTGCTGGGTGGCTGGCTGTTCTACAGCAGCAGGTCCTACATGCGGCTGCTGTACACAACTCCGTTGGGGCTGCTCATGTTCTGCGGCGCCGCTGTCCTGGTGGTGGTCGGCGCGTTCTGGATGCGCGCCCTGATCAAGGTCGAGGTGTGAGATGAGCGGCAGCCTGCTGCTGGGGACAGCGGTCGGGGCGCTCGCCGTGGCCCTGTTGCTCTTGGTGATCTCGGCGGCGCCTGCCCGTCCTCTGCGCGGTGCGGCTCGCGCCCTGGCCGTCATCGAGGACGGATACTCCCATGCCGCGCGGGATCGCGCGGGCGCTCGCCGCACTGACGGTGCGGCGCCGAGCTGGCTGCGCTTGCTCGGGCGCCGGTTGTCGCCGTCGGGGACCGCCGCGGCGCTACAGCGTCGCCTTGACATGGCCGGCAACCCGGCGACCTGGACGCCCGACCGCATCCTGGCCGCGAAAGGGCTTGGCCTGCTTGGCCTCTGCGTGGTCGGTGCCGCATACGGCCTGGCGATCTCGCACAGCTTTGGGTTGGCGTTCATCGGCCTGCTGGTTGGCGGCCTTGCCGGGTTCTACCTGCCCGATTTGCTGCTGTACAACGCCGGGCAGCGGCGGCAGACGCGGATCCAGCATGCGCTTCCTGACTCGCTGGACATGCTCACGGTGTGCATGGAGGCGGGCCTGGGTTTTGACGCCGCGCTGGCACAGGTCGCGCAGAACACAACAGGCCCGCTGGCCGGCGAGTTCACCCGCGCACTGCAGGAGATGCAGATCGGCCAAGGCCGGAGCGACGCGCTGCGCGCCATGCTCTCCCGGACCACTGTGCCGGAACTGCGCGTGTTCGTGGCCGCGCTCGTTCAGGCCGGCGAGCTTGGCATTCCGATCGCCAAGGTGCTCCGTGAGCAGGCCGGGGAAATGCGCGTCCGGCGCCGTCAGCGTGCCGAGGAGCAGGCGCAGAAGGTCCCCGTGAAGATCATGTTCCCGCTGATTACATGCCTGTTCCCGGCGCTGATGGTAGTGGTCATCGGACCGGGCATCCTGCAAATCGCGCACGCGATCTTCCACGTCAACATCGGCGTCCCGTGATCGCGCCGACGCGCGCGACGGCCCGTGCCGGTGGGCTGGCGCCCGTGTCGGATGCCCGGAGGCGCCGGATGCCCTGGGGCGCCTCAGGCGGCCTGGGCTGGCTCGTGGCCGTGGCGGCCTTTGCCTTCTTCGCTACCGCGCAGTA
Source organism: uncultured Actinomycetota bacterium (assembly GCA_963767215.1). Classification (GTDB taxonomy): domain Bacteria; phylum Actinomycetota; class Actinomycetes; order Streptosporangiales; family Streptosporangiaceae; genus JAJYUU01. The sequence continues at coordinate 123,263 of CAVYDE010000007.1, read as the reverse complement.
CTGCCGGCACCTGTACATTGACACGTACTTCGATCTCTACGCGGGCCGGTATGTGGCCCAGCATGGCATTCCCGAACGCAACGTTGTGACAGCGCTGGCGCACGGCAAGCCGTGGATCGACCAGCAGTGGCTGGGGCAGCTCATCTACTACCGGGCGTGGCAGCTGGGCGGCTACGCGGCAGTCGTGATGCTCTCCATCGCGATGATCGCGGCGGGCTTCGCGGTCCTCGGCGCGCTGATGCTGCGCCGCGGCGCGTCACCGCTGCGCATGTGCGCCTGGACCGTCGCAGCATTTGCGGTGAGTTTCGGCTATGCCACGCCGCGGGCGCAGAGTTTCGGGTACCTGTTCATGCCGCTGCTCCTCTGGCTGCTCCTCGCGGACGACGGAACGGGGCGGCTGCGGCTGCTCACGTGGCTGTCGATTCCTCTGCTCGCGCTGTGGGCTAACGTGCACGGGTCGGTACTGCTGGGCGTCGGGTTCACCGGGCTGTATGCCGCCTGCCGCGCGTGGGCCGCGCTGCGCCGCCGGGATTACCGGGGCTTGGCGGCGTACCTGCTGCTCGGCGCCTGCGCCGTGCTGGCGCTGATGTGCACCCCGTACGGCTTCGGGGTGGTGCGCTATTACGGGAGCCTCATCGGGAATCCCGAGCTCTCTGCTGCCGGGACCGAGTGGACGCCGCCGAACCCGGCCAGCGCGGACTCCTGGGCCTTCTTCGCCGTCGCGGTCGCGGTCGCGGTCGCGGTCATTGTCGGATGGCGCCGGGGCGCCAGGCCACAGCCAGAAGTGGGCATCTTCGGCGTCGTCACCCTCGGCGTGGCTTTGCTCGCTTTCCGCAACACGCCCTGGTTCGGGTTCGCTGGCTGCCTGCTAGCAACGGACATGCTGGTCGTCCGCGCCGCGCCGCGCGCCGTTGCCGCATCATTCCGCTGGGCAATCGCGGCGGCGTTGGCAGTGTCCGCGGTGTTCGCCGGGATCGGCCTGGCGCGGGCCCCCGCCAGTCAGTACCAGGCATGGATCCCGCGCCAGCCGATCGACGTCGCGGCGCACATGGCCGGCCGCAATCCTCGATTGCTGGTGCTGTCCGATCAATGGAGTGCCGTGGGGTTGCTGTGGCTCCATCCCGCCCTCTTCGGCCGGGTCGCCTTCGACATCCGCGCCGAGCAGTACAGCCAGACCCAGCTCGCTTCGGTCTTCGACTTCATGTTCGCTGACGGGCCGCACTGGCAGCGGCTCCTGCGGGGCTACAGCCTCGTCGTGGTCTCTCGCCACTGGCACCCCCGGCTGGCGATCGCGGTGACCCGGATGGCTGGCTGGCGGGTCGTCTATTCCGACATTTCGGGCGTCGTAGTGGAGCGGCTGCGCTGACGCCGTGGTCTCGGCTGGCATGGAAGCACGAAAACCGCCCAGTCGGGATGTAAACCGGCGGCGCCAGCCCGGCGTCATCTAGCCAGTACATCCGAGGCCTTGGGGGGCATGTCGGATCTCAGTTCAAAGGGTGGGGATGCGACATGGCGATTCGCCTTATGGTCGTGGACGGTCACACGCTGACCCGCTATGGCTTCCGCGAGCTTGTAGCGCAGCAACCGGACATGGAGATCGTGGCCGAATGCGGGCTCGCTGGCGAGGCCCAGCATGCGGCTGCGGCGCTGGAGCCCGACGTGGTGGTCGTCGACGTCACGCTGGCGGACGGCGACGGTCTGCAGCTCGCGAAGGAGCTCCGGGATAGCTACCGCGACCTCGGCATTGTCATCCTGGCGTCCAGGGATCAGGATGATGCGCTCTTCAGGGCGCTCGAGATCGGGGCCTCAGCGTTCGTGTCCAAGACCGCGCCGCTACAGGAACTGCTCTCGGCACTGCGGCACGCATCCGTGGCCCCGTCATCGTTCACGGCAGTCGGGCTAGCGCGTGCAGTCTCCCGCCGTCAGACCCAACGGACGCGCCTGGCGCTGAGCGGCCGCGAGTCAGAGGTTCTCGAACTGCTGCATAGCGGACTGTCGATCCCATCGATCGCGGCCCGGATGTATATCAGCCCCTCGACCGCCAAGACCTACGTGTCGCGGTTGTACGAGAAGCTAGGTGCGACAAACCGGGCGCAGGCTCTGATGATGGCCTTCCGGTCCGGCCTCATCCAGTTCGATCAGGACTTCCCGGTTCGGCGCAGTGCGGCCTTGCCGCACGACACGGTCGAGGCAGCCATCGCCTAGGCGACCGCTCCTATCTCGACGAGGCCGGCCCACGCTGCCGCGTTACCGATAATTTACGAATTGTACGGCTATCTCCAGTTCCTTCCCCCGGAGGAGAGCTTGCACCTGCTGTAGCTCGTCCTTCTTCTTGGCGGACACGCGCAGTTCGTCGCCCTGGACCTGGGCCTTCACGCCCTTGGGACCTTCATCCCGGATGATCTTGGAGATCTTCCTGGCGTCGTCCTGGGTGATGCCCTCCTTGAGCCCGACATGGAGCCGGTACTCCTTGCCGGAGAGCTTGGGCTCGTCGGCGTCCAGGACCTTGAGCGAAACGGAACGCTTGATCAGCTTGTCCTTGAAGAGATCAAGCACCGCGCTGGCGCGTTCCTCGCTGTTGGCCTTGATCTCCACCGCTTCCTTACCGGACCAGGCGATCGAGGCGCCCACGCCGCGGAAGTCGAACCTGGTGCCGACTTCCTTGACGGTCTGGTTCAGTGCGTTATCGACTTCCTGGTGATTGATCTTCGAGACGATGTCAAAAGATGATTCGGCTGCCACGGGCATCAGGCTATCGCCGTGACGGCCGCCTGTCGTAACCGCGATGCTGAAGTAACGGGCTGGTTCCGCTATCCTTCACAGTGCCCGTTCTGCGGGACGGCGCGCGGCAGGTTGCCCGAGTGGCCAAAGGGAGCGGTCTGTAAAACCGTCGGCTCAGCCTACGTTGGTTCGAACCCAACACCTGCCACCACCAGTAGAAATGCCCTCTGACCTGGGATAACCCGGTTCAGGGCTGATCTTGAAGTATGCGGCTCGATGCGGCCCTGAGTGCCTCTGTGCGGGTCACTGTGCCAAATACGTGCCAAAGATTGCCAGCCTGGTTCTTGATCATCTATTCGTCTCGAGGCCGGGTGGCTTCCTCTATGCGGCGCTTGGCTTCGGCTTGCTGGCCGGAGATGCACTTGGCGTAGACGCGCAGGAGGACGTCGACGCTGTGGCCGGCCCACTCAGCGACCTGGGGAGCGGGTACGCCCGCGTTGAGCCAGGTAGATACCGCCGCGTGCCTGAGGTCATAGGGTCGCCTGGCCAGTAATGAGGCGGACTCGCGTGGAGTGAAGGCGGCAGCGCGGGCCTGGTGAAAGATCTTGAGGTAAGCGCGGTCGTTGAAGATGCCGCCACGTGGACCGGTGAACACGCGCCCGTCCGGCCCAGGCGCGTACTTCTTAACGTGCTGGCTGAGGAGCACGACGAGCTCGGGATGGATGGGCACTGGCCGGGTTTCGCCGCGCGGCCGGTGCTTGAGTTCGCGACGCTGGCGCGCGGAACCGCTGTCGGTCCACCAGGTGCCGCTGCGCGGCTCGGAGCCGGTCAGGATCAATTCGCCCCAGCCGAGGTCAGGCAAACTTTCGAGGTTCTCCGGGCGCAGTTCGACGGCCTCCTCGGGCCGCAGCGCTGCGTAGTACATGCAGCCGAAGAAGGCGACCATTCGCTCGCCGCGTTCTCCTTGCTGACCTACGGCGACCAGCAGCCGCCGGGCCTGATCACTGTTGACCACGGTCCGCGGGTCGACGCTCTTGAGCGCGCGCGGCCGGGTCCATTTGATCGCCTTCAGCGGGTTGGCCGACAGAGCGCCGGTCTCAACTGCGTACTGCATGAGGTTGTTCAGCACCGCTCGTTTGCGGTTGGCGGTGTTCGCCGCTGCGGTGGATCCGTCCTGCTTGCGGCTGATCCGCACGAGCACCGCCCGGCCGCGCGCAGTGCCCACTCCGGGGCGGGCAAGCTCAGACACGGAGATCGTGGCGGTCTTGAGCCAATGCACCACAGCCGCGAGGTCTTCTGGCGGTTCGCTGGCGCCCCGGAGTCGGTCGCTGAATGCCCAGGTTCGCAACGCCCGACGTAAGTGCTCGGTGGGGTAGGGCGTCTCGTCGCTGGTGAGCATGGCCTCGGTTGCGTCGGTGAGAGCCTCGGCGATCGACTTGCGGTGGTTAGGCGCGACGTAACGCCACTTGGCGTCGGTATAGCCGAGAGTCAGCTCGTACCAGGTGAGTTTGGAATCGGCATGCTGCCACGACATGGGGCGGCCGGTGATCAGGCTGAACGCTTCGCCTTTGCGGGCAGCGGTCACCAGAGAACTGCGGAAGCTGTCGGCGAGTGCAGCATTGCGGAAGCCCTGCCGCCAAAGCCTGCGACCGGCCTTCCAGCGAACGCTATGCGTCGTGACCTTCGCGCCCTTATACACCTCGGTCCGGTAGACCCGGACGTCGTAGGTCACGCCATCCATTAGGCGGCTTCCTCGCGCGATGCAAGCCAGCGCTGATATTCAGACCGGCGGACCCGCAGGCTGCCGTTCGGCAAGGTGATGCACCTGGGCGCCCTGTTCTTCATTCGCCACTCGTAGAACGTCCGGCGGCTGATACCGAGATCGGCGCAAACCTCTGCGATCGTCAGCTTGTCCCGCTCGCGGAGGCCGCGGATCTCGTCAACGGCGGCCACGACGGCACCTCGCGACGGTCGGTATGTGCTGGCTGGTCGGCTTGGGCCGTGCCTGACTGCACATGTGTGTGTGTCCATGATGAGCTCCTTCGGGCAGGGAGTGGGGGCGACGCTGGATCCCTGGCGGGGACCTGTCGTCGCGCGCGTCCGCAGGCTCGCTGGTGAGGCTGGCGAGCCATGACCCATGCCTGCTCGGAGGCGCACGGAAAGCGGCTAAGCCGCGTGGTTAAGGCGATCGGGCGAGCGATCTACGGTGCATGCCGTTGCCGTAATAGCCCGGTGCCCTGTCTACGCCAAGACGGCGTCCTTGATGTTGCCGGTGCCTGTGGGCATTAAGCCCGGCACCCTAGGCAGCGTCTGCTCGGCTCCTGCCTCTACTGTGCGACCAACTGCGGGCAGGAGCAAACACCCACGGCTCGTGTCGCAGCGGTCCATTCAGGTTCGCAGACGATCGCAAGCGTCCGTAACCGTCCGCCAGGGATCGTCTGACCCGAAAAGCAATGCAACCGAATCGTGACCATGTCGGTCTCTGGCTTCCAGTAGTCAGCGTGCGAATGCATGCAACAGCCAATGCGAGTCAGTCGAGGTAGTTTCCCCGTTGCCAGGCAGGCGGTTCCCCTGGTGGAAGCTGGTCCCACCACCACGGAAGTTCGGTGGGCCGCCAGCCGGGATCGGGCCGGAAGTCGCACCAGCTGCCATCGAACGGGAACTGGCCCGCCTCGGCCAGGGCGATCAGCCGTTCGGCTTCGCCGCGGATGACGGCCGCGCCGGCCTCGTCCCAGAACAGCGGATGGCCGGTCCGCTCGGCGAACTCGTCTTCGTCCTTCCACTGCCACGTCCGGTCGGGCGCGACGAGCACGTCCAGCGCCTGGTCGTGCATGTCAATGCCGCCCCACCAGCGCCTGACTGGGGTCTGCAAGTTGATGTACCAACCTTCGAACTCGCCGTCGATAAAGCCCCAGGCGATGGCGTAGCAAGACTGTGGTGGCGTCAGCCAGAGCGCGTCGCGGTCGGTAGCGGAGGAGAGCACATGGATTTTCGGTACCCGCAGTTGCTCGCCGATTGGCAGACTCCGCACCGACTGTCCCGCGAGGTTTGCCCGCCGGACCACCTGCGAGCCGCGAGCCAGCCAAGTCAGCAGTCCGCGGTCATCGACACTGACGACCCGGACGCTGTCAGCAGAAGCGATCCGACCGTCCCGGTGCAGACCGCGCAGCACGATCGTGTCACCCGGCTGGAACGTATCCGCTGTCGCCTCAAGATCGCGGCCAAGAATTACCGTAGCCGATCACTCCTCCCACACAGGAACTGAGGGCAGGCCGCGGGTTACCCTGGCCCGGTCGGTCAGTTCCTGGATGAGGCCTGTCTTGCCGCGGGTGTACTCGGCCGATGTCACGTGGCGGGCGGCCAATTCGCGTTTCAGGTCGCCGTACCGCCACGCGTCGGCCGGGTGGGCGCGCAGATAATCGCGGAGCAGCCTTTCGTTCCGGGTCGCCCATGTCGTCGCGGGGATGACGTGCAGGTGGCATGCCCGCCTGCCGTTCTCGTTGCGGCGGTAGAACAAGCGGCCGGGCATCCCAGTGTCATGATGCTCATAGCCGAGAAGCCGGAGCGTCTCCTCGCGGGCGACGACGTGTGCCAGATCTTCGGATCCAGCAATTAGGTCGATGATCGATTTGGCCACCAGCCCAGGAACCGAGGTACTCCCAATGTGCTCGATGTCGGTGAACAGCCCAGGCAGGCTAACTCGCAGCTCAGCGCAGGCTGCATCGGCGATACTCGTCCACTCATCGTCGTAAGCCACTAGTTCGATGTCCATCGATGCGGAGACTAGCAACAGACCGCGCCCTGCTGCTTGCCCCATCCGCAGTGATCCGTCGCAAGACTGTGGACGCGCAGATGCGGTATTAGCCGCATGCTTGACGTATGGGACGGACCACGCGCCGAACAGGTCGGAAGCACAGGCCAGCACCGCCGACTCGCCGGTTCGAAACGACATCCGAATGCGCGAACAGCGCGCAGCAACTTTCCAGCGGGTCGGCCCGTGGGGTTCTAGCACGGATCAAGTCAGTCCGCGTGGCGCGGGATGAGGCGCAGGCGAAGCTCGAGATGCTCGTCGACGAGGCCGTCATCCTTGGAATCGGCTGGCCCGAGATTGCTGCCGAGTTGGGCGTAACTAGGCAGGCCGCTCGGCAGAGCTACCAGCGTCGGCATCGCCCGGAACGCGCTGCCTGATCGAGTCGCAGCAACACGCTCGCGATGCGTCCAAGCACGGCGCGGAAACATGTGTTGTCAACGTCTTCGCGTAGTCGTTCTTGGCATGTAGCCGGCTGACCAGCCGATACGTCGTAAGCGAAGGCGTTGACAACTTCTGTTGTCGGACTGGTGATAACTATCCTTACGTCTTCAAGGGCGCGCGGACCGCGCCGGGACCAGCTGGTGGCCCGCCTTGGGAGTAGGTATCGTCATGCGTGGAAGCGCTAACCGAACGCGACGCAGGGCAGACCGGCAGCGTCACTCCATACAAGCTGTAGCACGCCGGGCGCCTCCTGCCGCTCTTTGGCCCTCCGGGCCACGGCGGCGTCGGCGCGGTTCCGGCTTGGTGAGGGACGATCCCGGCATCGCGCCGTAACGGGTCCAACGTGCGGGCGAGCGGTCGGCAAGGCTGCCATCCTCCTGGCGCTCCAGTCTTGAGCCGGTGAAGATCACGCGCAAGGGCGCGCTTCGCGCGTCACGCGTGATGCCCTGCGGGCACCCTTGCCCCTGATCTTCACCGGATCGTTCGGCGCCTATCAGGAGGACGCGATAGGTGCGGATCAGCGCATCCTGCCTGCGATGTCAGAGTTCCGGCCGCCGAGTTTATGCGGAATGGAGTTCTTACCTATCAGACGAGCCCATCTAGATGGTTATGGCCGGACAGCAGGAGAACGATGCGGTCGTGCGCAGTTTTACGACTGCCAGGCTGAGGGTGGTGTGCGTATAGCGCGAGTTCCACGTACATGTCATAGAAGTTCAATCGCTCCCGCAGATGCTCGCGCTCGAACAGCTCCGGATAGGCGCCGCGGAGCCATCCGGGGACCTCTGTGAGTGTGGCTTCGTCGAGCCCTCGTTTGTCGGGTGTAGGCGGGTACTCTTGCGCTTTCGCGCACCAGCGCAGGATGGTGTCGAGCTCGACATCCGCTGGCTGAGCCAGCGCCTCCGCGAAGTCGATGAGACCAGTGACGCGTCCTTGGTCGACGATGACGTTGGATCCATGTAGATCACCATGGACGAGGACGGGCTCGTCGGCACCGAACAACGCCAGCCGCTCCTGGATCCAGTCGGCGGCGTCCGCGAGCAGGCGCGAGTCATGACCGGGCAGTCGTCGCGCAGCTTCGACCTGCTGGAGTGCCGCGCTCACTACTGGTGGGTGGAACGCAGGCCACGGTTGGCCGGAGAGCGCGTCGGCCAGCCAGGGCGGCAGGAGGCCGGCGGGGACGGGAACGCGGTGAAGTGCGCGCAGCGCAAAGCCGAGGCTCTCGATGATGGATTGGCGCATCTGCGAGTCCGCCGCCGGCCATTCGTCATAGAGGGTTCGGCCGGGCAGGCGCTCGGAGATGTACCACGGCCCGTCCGGGCCGTCGCCGTGGGCAAGGATCCGGGCGTGCGGGACCTCGCTGCCGGCGAGCAGGCTAACGACCCTGGCCTCATGGCGATACGCGTCGCGGAACCGTCCGTCGTTGTTCAGACGTACGACGTATTCGTCGCCGACCCACACGCGGCTAACCCAGCCCGCCTTTGGAAGAAAGCGCCCGGTTGCCGGCAGATCAGCGGCCGCCAGCGTCCTCAGCAGCGCCGGATCGGCTGTCGGCTCGTCAACGAACGGTGTTGATTGGTTGCACACATACCGAGTCTCGCACCACCGCTAGCACCCTCAGATCAGACGAGCCACCGTTTAGCCCCGCTGTGAACGACGCTTGACACCAAAGCGGGCCGCGGCTGACAGCCACAGGGACAGATAGCCACTCACTGTTCGGTTTTCAAGCTGCGGGGACTCGCCTTCGGCGATCCTGCTAACGAGGTGCTAACTACATCCCTGGACGGATACAGCCGACGCTGGCAGCTCAGGACAGCGGACACGGGCGACCACCAGCTCATGGGCACCACTGCAGACGCGCCCGGACCGGCAAAGCCTCCTGAAAATCGGACGCCAAGCCGGATCCGCGTACGACTGTGGGATCTGGCGTGGACGGCAGCGACTTCACCGCCGCGCTGTGGACATCAGAACGTGATCTGAATAGAATCGTAGTATGACTGCGCAGCCTGTCGATGCAGTGACGTTCTCCGACCTGTCGCGCAATCCTCGGGCTGTTGCCGAGCGCGCGAAGCAACTCGGTCGGCTAAGGGTGACGCACCGCGATGCCCCGGACTTCTACCTGACAGCTGCGGACAGGGAAGAGGAGCGTGACGAGAACCTGGTTACCGCCGCGCGGATCTTCTCGGCGCTGTCCCGGAGCAAGTCCGGCGTCCAGGCGGTCGAAGCTGCCTTGCAAGAAGTGTTCCCGTGGGCACGGCACTTGTCAGCGGCAGAGCGCATGGACTTCGCCGACGAGCTCGTGGCTGGCCTGTCTGACGCGGCTGAGCTGACCATCGACGGCAATGCCCGGGAAGTGGTCGCCGGATGGCGGGCCACCGCGCGGATCAAGGCTGACAAGGGCCAGCACAGGCTGGCTGTCACGCCAACCGAGGGCGACTTCGGCCCGGTTGAGGTCACCGGGTGAGCCCCCGGCGCGGGGATCGGGTCACCGTTCCGCCGCCAGAAGGCCAGTGGGATGTCCGCTTCGGTACCAGCGACGCAGCGACAGGGTGGGACGAGTTGTGCCGCCACGCCCTGGCGAACACCAGGAGGTGCCTGGAGATCTTACGATCCGACCCGCGTTCGGGTGCCGATCATGACCGCCAGCACCGGCTGCGCGGCGACCTTGCAACGCACCGCCACAATGGCCGCGAGATGGAGCAGTGGGAGTACGAGGTGACCAGCGGCGGCCGCGTCCGCTATGTGATCGACAACGAGAACCGGACGGTGTGGCTCATCTACGCCTCACCGCGCCATCCCAAGGACACAGAGCGGTAGTGGCCGACTGAAAGAGCCGCACGATTGAGGTGTCAAATGGCTCGCGTTCGCGACGCGGAAGGCGCGAGATCAGAGCCAAGATCATGCCAAATATGTGCTTAAACGGCTGACAGCAAAGGCGTTCATGCAGGTCAGAGCGCTTAGGGGAAGGGTCTGTAAAACCGTCGGCTCAGCCTACGTTGGTTCGAATCCATCACCTGCCACTACCAGCGGAAACGGCCCCTGACCAGCGCATACGCAGTCAGGGGCTGTTCTTTTGCGATCGTTCCATGTGCGGCTGACTGCGGCTCTGAGCTGCTTTGTGCGGATGGCCGTGCCCAATACGTGCCCAAGTTCTGCTCAGTGATCATCAGCGAGATGGGTGGCTTCTTCGAGACTACCTACAAGGTCCGCAGCTCGCTGATGACCGCTGCCCGGCAGGGCGTGGCCTTCTCAGTCAGGACTGGCCGGCCCGTCTCATGGAACGAGCCAGAGCCGAGTGTCAGCTGGTATGCGCTGACGCTCGCTTACACAGCCGCCAGGTGGCCCTATGCAGCACCCACGCAGCGGCGATCCATCGCCGAGACTCTGACCGATGCCACCGAGGTCATGCGCACGCGCAGTGCCCACAGCGGAGGCGAGTACTCGGCTTCCTAAGGCCGGCTACAAGAGAACGCGCACGACGCCTAGCGAACCCACGGCCGGGCCGACCACGCGCGAGCGACGCTTGCCACGTCGAGCAACCGCCCCGCATGGACCCTGGCACCCATCAGGAAGAGATAGAAGTCGACAGGCATACCCTCGGGATGGATCGCTTTACATCCTCGTGAGAGCGACGATGGGGATCTGGCGGCTGGTATTGGCTTCGTGATCGGCGAAGAACGGGTACCGCTGCTTGAGCATGGCCCACACCTGCTCCCGCCGGGTATCAGTGATGGTCGCGGCAGCGGCGCCGAACCGCTCGTCGCCGACCTCTACTGTCACCTGAGGGTGATCGGCGAGGTTGAGGTACCAGTCAGGATGCGCGGGCGCGCCCATGTTGGAGGCAATGACGATCAAATCATCGCCGTCTCGCTCGAACATCATGGGCGTTGTCCGCTGCTGGCCTGTCTTCCGGCCGGTCGTCGTAAGCAAGAGCAGGTGGTCGCGGTCCATGCCCTCGACCGGGACGCCTGCGCGGAACTGCTCGATGACCTTCCGGTTGACCACTTTTATGTCCATAATCACTCCGTGGGTCTGCCGGGTTGCCGATGTTGGTCACCACCTTGCCAAAGCAGACCCGACTTGACTTCGGGTTGACACCCATCGCTGACACCAACGAACTCGGATGCCTGCGGCTCCCTGCGGACGGCCGAGAGCGGGTTTCCCAGGCCAGAGACGGCGATGGACACCTGGTGTGGACTTTGCAAGCAGGAGATCAAGAAGGTCCGTGCCACATCCGTGCCAGATCGAGCGCGGCACAGCGGTAAGTCGCGGGCAACGATGGTGCGCGCCAGCTGTCGGACGCCGGGTTGCGGCACGTCGCGGCGACGTCGGATTAGTCCTCGTACTGAATAGGTCTTCAGGCGGCCAGGCATGCGCCCCGCGTTCATGATCATGCCCAATGCGTGCCCAGATAGCGGCCCGCGCGAGCTGCGCCCCAGGTAGAAGCGATAGATCCGAGAGTCTGTAAAACCGTCGGCTCAGCCTACGGTGGCTCGAACCCAACACCTGCCACCACCAGCGGAAACGTCCCGTGGCCTGGGATGTCTCCGGCGTTCGGGCCGTTGCGCTGTCCGGCGGTAATGTCTCTTTGCGTCCATGGGAGTCGGCTGTTCCGGCTGGCGGCACATACCACGCAACTCAGCGTGGTGGCGGCGTGATGCCCCGGGCTCTGAGAGCGGCCTGTGTCCGGTCGGCGGCCTGGAGTTTGTCGAGGATGCGTGACACGTGATTCTGCACGGTTTTGAGCGAGACTCCGAGGGACCGGGCGATCTGCCGGTTGCTCGCTCCGTCCGCGAGTTGATCAAGTACCTCGCGTTCCCGCATGGTCAGGTCATCGTGGGGAGGCGACGACGAATGCGGCCGTCGCGCCCGTGTGCTGGCAAGCATGCGGCTCGCGATCCCGGATCCGAACACAGCGCCGCCTGCGGCGACCGTTCGGAGCGCTGCGGTGACTTCCTCCGCGGATGCGCCTTTGAGGACGTAACCGCGCGCGCCCGCGGCAAGTGCGGCGAGAACGCTGTCATCATCGTCCACCATGGACACGACCAGCACTGCCGTGGCCGGCGCTGCCGCAAGCACTCCTCTGGTGGCCTCGACGCCCGAGGCACCGGGCAGGTTGATGTCCATGAGCACGACATCGGGCGCGGTCTCCTTAAGGACGGCGAGAGCTTCCTCCGCTGTGCCCGCGGTCCCGGTTACCTCAACCTCGGGCAGTGTCGCTAGCAGACCGGCCAGGCCGTCGCGGAACACGGGGTGGTCGTCGACGATCAGCACCCTGGTCATGTGGGTACCGTTGCGACCGGGACTGCCTGCGCGGGCGTGGTGGTGGCCGGCAGCCACGCAGTGATGGTGAGGCCAGGCGAGGCGTCGCTGACCCTGACTTCGCCGCCGAGTTCTTCTGCCCGCTCGCGCATGATGGCCAGGCCGTTGCCGTGATCCGGGGTGCTGGCGAGTCCCGTGCCGTCGTCGCTGACGGTGACCGCCAGGGACGCGTCGGCAAAGGCGATCGAGACCTGGCAATGGCGGGCGCTCGCGTGCCGGACGGTGTTGGTGACTGCTTCGACGATGATGCGGTAAGCGGCGACCTCGACGGCGGCCGGTAGTGCCGGCGGATCGCCCCTGATCTGCACGCTCGCGGCGAGTCCGGCTCCGGCAGCCAGCCTCTCGACGGCCTGAGTGCAGGCACCAGCTAGACCGAGCTCGTCCAGTGCTGGTGGCCGTAGCCCTTCGACGAGATGACGGACGTCCACGACCGTACTGCGGATCTGCTCGCTGAGGTCGTGCAACTGCCGCGAGGCCGAGTCGGTGCCGGGCGGGAGCAGCGCCCGCGCCGTTTCAATCTTCAGCGTCAGCCCCGCGAGGGCGGGACCGATGCCATCGTGCAGGTCGCGGCGCAGACGGCGGCGTTCCTCCTCGCGGGCAAGGACCAGCCGTTCGCGCGCCCGCTGCAGATCGTCGCGCAGCAGCCGTGCGTGCAAGGCGCCGCCGAGCTGCCGGGCCAGATCACGCACGAGCCGCTGCTCGGCCGTGCTGAGCTGACGCTCGGGCTGCCGATAGGTCAGCCAGCCGACGGTCGCGGCGTAGGCCTGCAGCGGAACGCTGATGCTCCTGTCAGCGGTGGCACCCGCTTCGGCACCGGTCATAGCGGGCTGCGTCCCGGCAGGCCCCGTCATTTCAGGACCGGTCACGTCGATGCCCGCCACGGCGGCGCCGTCAACAGCGCGCACGCTCACGTCGCGCAGATCAAGCCCAGTGGTGAGTTCGGTGACGGCGGCATGCAGCAGGCGATCTACGTCGGCGGCTGCTTCCAGGCGTTCGCCTAGGTCGGCGAGGATCTCGTAGGGCTCGCGCCACCGGCCGTAGACGACGCGGGTGACCGCGTGCTGCAGCGTCTCGCGCAGCGGGACGAGTAGTAGCGCGGCGATGCCGGCGGCGAGTGCTGGCGGCCACCACGCGTGATTGTCCGGGACGAAAGCTGCGGCGCCGGCAACCACCGCGGCGTAAATACCGACGACGGTTGCTGACATGGCGAGCCACAACAGGGTCCGGTGTGCGGCGCGTCGCAGGTCGTAGAGACCATGGCTGAGAGTCGCGATCGCGATCGCTATCGGGAGCGGCAGCAGCACGAGGCCGAAGACCCAGCCGGGCACATTGCCGGTGAGAATGACCGCGAGAAACACGAGCGCTGGCGGGCAGGCGGCGAGCGCAAGAAGGAGCAGCTGCTGGCGCACTCGCGGCCCTCCGCGCCGCCACCGGGTCATCAGCCCGGCGACGGCACCAGCCGCGGCTGCCGCGGCGAGTAGAACGCCGACGGCGCTGAGCATGTCCGCGATGTGGCCGTCGTTACCGCGCAGGCCGAGCGGGCTCTCCCAGTGGGCCAGCCGGTCCTGCTGGGCGTGCGGGCTCAGGACGTTGCCGAGGAACAAGCAGGCAATCGCCACGACGGTGCACCAGGCCAGCCACCGCCAGCGTGGACTTGGCAGGGCGCCGTCCGGGAACACCACCGGCACGGCGACTACGGCGGCCAGCATTCCCGCGGCCTGCAAGCCCGGTCCGGTGGCTGCCATGTAGGCAGCGCCCGGCACTGAGCCTGGGTCTGTAATGACCCCGTGGACGCCAGCCTCCGTGAGGGCTGCTCCGACCCCAGCGACGGCGGCTGCAGTCAGTAGCAGCCAGCCGACACGGTTGCCGGGGACCGCGAGCGTGACGACCGCTCCGACGACCGAGATCGCACTGATCGCGAACGCGAACACCAGAGTGTCAGCGAACACAGCTGTGCCGGTTCGGTCGTAGGCCGTCGCGGTGACGGCGGCGGCCAGGGCGACAGTGACAGCGGCGCCTGCTGCAGCCGCGGTATAGCGGCCGCTAACAGGTGCCAGTGTCGGGCTCTGCATAGGCTCATGGTGCACTACGCGCCTCCTGCGAGGAACAGGCAACAGAGGCGGATGGACCGCGTCGGGCCGCAGCCCGGTCACGCAGACGGCTGGCCAGCACCACGATGGCGCCGATGAGCCCGGCCAGCGACACCACGGCGAAGGCTGTTTGGTAGATCCAGTCCAGAGCGTTGTGCCGCGCGAAACCCGGGAACGAGACCACTTCGAACAGGCACAAGATACCGGTGACAATTGGGCCGGCGACGATGCGTCCGCTGCGCAGCAGCCAGGTGGCCAGAAGGAAGAAGACGCCGAACGCCGCGCCGCCCAGAGGCAAGCTGCCGGGATACTTCTCGAGCCAGATGATGACCGCGCTGCCGAACTCTCCCAGGGCAAGTACCCCCGCGATGACGGTGAGGACGGTGAGCTTGGGACCCTTCATGTCTGCCTCCCAGAAATCTGTTGGTGAGGCAAACGATGACTCCAGCAGTTTCCCGGCCAGAAGAGGCGACTTCCCGATCGCGCCGGGAAGTTCTCCCAGCGTGCCGAATCAGCTTCTGCCGCCGCTCCATGGGATAACTGCCAGAGGAGCTACCAGCGCCGGAACGGTCGAGCTCGCTGGCTCGGGTCTACCATCGCTTATCCGGGCTCGGCTGCCCTCGCGGCCCGCTCGACCCGCGCGCGATAGCTCTCCCACCAGGCCGCGTCGTGCTTCGGCAGGTTCGGGTTATCGGCCGCTATCATTGCTGCGCCGTCCAGCTGCTCGCGCAGGATGTCGGCGTGTCCGGCATGCCGGTTCGTCTCCGTGATCACGTGGACCAGGATGTTGAAAAGCACGACACCGGGAATCGACGTCCACCAGGACACCCGCCCGGGCGCGTCGAGGGCAAGGGCGTCGATCGTCGCGTCCGCATGGGCCCACGCACGCCGGTAGCAGTCAGTTATCTCGGTGCGTGACTCGTCCTCGGTGGCCCACATGCTGGCGTTTTCCTCGACGGTGTCCCACCAGCGCAAGTGCTCGGGGATCGGGCGCCCGAAGGTCTCGCCGAAGTACAGGCCCTCGACGATCGACAGGTGCTTGACCAGGCCGAGGAGATTCGTTCCTGTCGGGGTCAGCGGTCTGCGGATGTCGTAATCGGAGAGCCCTTCGAGTTTCGAGAGCATCGCTTCGCGCACCGACCGCAGGCTACTGTGCAGGCTCGACTTCGCGTCAGCGTACTCAGGCTCCTGGTGCGGCCACGGGCCGGACAGGACATCCCGGTTCGTGCTGTCGCCATCGATCACGGGGCAAGATTATGCCAGCGCCAGGCCGCTATCACGAGACGTTCCAGGCAGAGATGAGGGCATGGTGCTCGGTTCGCCGGCGGTGTATGTCCAGGTCAAGCTAGCTGGAAGCCGAGCATTTAGCCATCTTGGTGGTGACGGCCGGGATGGCGTGGTTCGGGTCGAGGTCACCAATCTCAGCGGGCCGGGGAGGCCGGATCTGCGCCCTGCTGGCCGCGATCGCTCTAGCGGGCGGCTCAATGCTGGCCGCGAGCGCCCAAAACCTGGTCACTCGCGGGCGGGACATCGCTGCCAGCGGCACTTGTGCTGCACACCTCGGCCGGTCAGATCACCGGCACACCCTTGGGTCCCGCGGGCACCGTAGACTTCACTGCCGAAGTGACTGACTCGGAGAGGCCGCCCCCTCCTCGGCCACCGCGATCGAGTCCATCACCGTGATAGTGAATCCGCTCACGCTGACGAACGTGACGTTTCCGGCGGCGACAGCGGGCGTTGCGTATTCGGCGACCTTGGCGGTTACGGGTGGTGTCGCTCCCTACAGTTGGTCGATCCCCGTTGAATCGTTACCGGCCGGGCTCAAGTTGCGCGCCGTAACCGCGGTGATCTCGGGTACTCCGTCCATCGGAGATAACTTCACCTTCGTCGCATGCCAATGCTGCACGCAGAATGCGAGATCACGATGTCTCAGGCGCCGCGCCCGCCCGGATTGCCCAGGCCACGGCCTCGCTGCGGCCCCGGACGCCGAGCCGCTGGTAGATCGCGACGGTGTGGTGCATGACGGTCTTGGGGGTCATGCCGAGGCGCCCGGCGATCTCTTTGTTGGTGAAGCCGCCAGCGAGGAGCCTGACGACGTCGAGTTGTCGGAAAGTGAGCGGCTGGGCCGGTGGCAGGGGAGTTACCGCAGCTTGCGGCGGTCTCGAGCCCTGACGCGCCGCCACTTGGCGCAAGTAGCCTTTGACCTTCGTGATGGCGGACACCCAGTTGAGTCCGGCTCCGGTTGCCGCGGCGGCATCGAACGCGTCGGCACCGAGGTCTGCCCGGACCCGCTCGATGGCGGCCTTGTGCGCCGAGAGGTTTGCCTGGTCCAGGGCGGCGTAGAGCTGTTCCTGTGCCTCGCGCAGCCGGCCGTGGATACTCGCGGCAAGCTCGAGGTCGCCAGTATGTGCCGCGATCTGCGCCGCGGCCAGCAGCGAGTAGCCCGTGGGAATGGAGGAAGGATCATCTCCGGAGAGCTCAAGGCCCTGGGCACACCAGTTCGCTGCCGCGGCACTGTCACCAGCTGCCAGCATCTGAAGGGCGAAGCTGGGCAAGAGCACTGTCTGGATCGCGGTCTGGCGAATCGCGCCAGCCATGGCTATGAGCTCAGATGGCGCAGGAAGCGCAGCGCTCGCCGCCTGAGACCCGGGAATCCAGAGCTGGAGGAGCACGGCGGCTTCGAGGATGGCCCGCGTGTCGCGGCCGCGCTTGGCAGTGGCGAGAGCCGACAGGCTCAGCTGGAGGGCTTGCTCTGCGTCCCCGGCCCCATTCGCGAGCCTCGCTGCAGTGAGTTCGAACCGGATGATCCAGCCCGGAATGCCCAGGCGCCGCGCGAGTTCGAGGCCTTCGGCAACGTCTAGCGACGCCCGCTTGAACTCACCAGTTATCGCGCATACAGAAATCCGGCAATGCAGCGCGCGCAAGATCATCCGGGAGTCGCCAAGGGATCGCGCGAGTTCCTCGCCTCGGGTGAGCCGCTCGACGTACTGCGCTTTGTTTTCGGGGAGCAAGACGCGCAGTCCCATCAGACCCGACCAGAGCAGCGCCTCGGCCAGCTGGCCCGACCTGATGTCCTGGGCACGCGCCAGCCCGATTGCCTTGTCCAGCAGTGCGCTATGGGCAGCATGCGATGCGCGGGCACTCCAGAACGGCGCCAGCCCGGTCAGCAGATCGAGAGCGTCGGCTGGGCGCTCCGCGTCCAGGCACGCCTGAAGCGCGATGCGCAGACAGTCATGTGCGCCTTCGAGCCAGGACCACCACTTGTCAGGTTCAGGATCGGTCAGGCCCGAGGCCGCGGCGCGGGCTCGCGCAGCCAGCCAGGTGAGCCACCGGTTCTCGACCGCAGCACGGTCTCCTGAAGCCGTCAGTTGCTCGCTGGCGAAGTCACGGACCGAAGGTGGCAGCTCGAAACGCACGTAATCATCGGTGGATACGGGCGTGAGCAAGTGCACGTCGACTAGCGAGGACAACGCGTCGAGAACGTCTGCTGGGTCGGTCGCGGCGAGGGCTTCTGCGTCTTCGATCTCGAATGCTGCCCCGGCCACGGAAAGGCGCCGAAGCAGATCACGCCCGGCGCCAGGTAGCAGGTTATACGTCCAGCCAATGGCAGCTCGTAGATCATGGTGTCGCCCTGGGGCGTCAGGCGTTGGTGCTCGAAGCACATCCAGCCGCCGCGACGGCAGCCGTGCCACGAGCTCCGCTGCCGGCAGGCTGGCGGCGCGCGCAGCAGCAAGCTCGATGGCAAGCGGAAGTCCTTCCAGCTCGCGGCACAGCGCGACCACTGCCGCCGCATTCGCAAACTCGAGGCTGAACCGATCGCTGGCCGCTGTAGCGCGATCGCAGTAGAGCGCCACCGCGGGCTGGGCAGCGACTTTGCGTAGATCTGAGATGTCCTCGGCTGGCACGGGCAGTGGCGACAGCCCGACGACCCGCTCGGGGCGCAGCCGGAGTGGCATCTGGCTCGTCACGATCAGCTGCAACTGGTCGCACGCGTCCAGCAAGTCGGTGAGCATGCCGGCGCCAGCGAGCAGGTGCTCGAAGTTGTCGAGCACCAGTGCCGTAGGAGCACCCTGAAGGCGTCGGGCGACCGCGTCGACTGCTGACAGGCCCGGCAGCAGGTTGATCTGAAGCTGGGCGGCGATCTCGGCTGCCACGAGCTGCGGAGCGGGCACCGATGCGAGCGAGACCACCTGCACCGATCCCGGCCGGCCCGCGTCCAGAGTCCATGCCACCTCAAGCGCCAGCCTCGTCTTGCCGACACCGCCGCGCCCGACGAGGCTCACCAGCCGGACGGACGGATCGGCCACCAGCCGGAGGACCGCAGCCAGCTCAGCTTCACGGCCGATGAGCGGGGCGGATTGCACGGACCGCCGCAATCCGCGGCGCGATTGGTCAGTCAGGGCTGACGGATAGCCGTCGAGTTCGGCGACGTCGGCGTTGCCCCTGCTCGCGGCGTCCACGTAACCGCTAACCGCGATCGCCGCGACGAGGCGGGGCGCGACAGGCCGCGCCCAATTCTGACCTGCCGCCGACAACGAGCTGCCCTGGACGTGATTACCTCCTTGAACACTGGCCCCGTGACCCTATCTCCGCTATCGACGAGGCAGCTGGGCGCCGTCGTTATGTCACATCACGGCAGCTATGCCTTTCCTAGTTGACGTGCAGGTGCTAACACAGGTTTACGAGCCGTCAACCCCAGTCGCGGTCAGCATCGCCGGGGTGATCGAGAGACCGACGGCGAAGGCGGCGCGAAGCTACGCTCCATGCCCAGCTCCCGCTGGCCGCACGCCGGCTGCCACGCGTGGCCCAGCGACCCGCGCTGACCCCGCAGTTGATGATCAACACCTGCGGAACAGATCGCCGATAACGGACAGGACTAATCGCGGTGTCCGTTGTTTTGGCTGGTTGCGCGTAGATAACCCTCTCCTGCTCCAGCTGACCGAGGTGATAGTAAAGGCGGTCGGTCGGCATCCTGGCGCAGCCGGCTAGCTGCCGCGCCGACCGGGGCTCTTCGGCCAGCGGGCTCGCGCCGCTAACTTCGAGTCAGGCTCGGCCCTGTGAGTATCAGGGCCCGGGCTCAGTTCTCCGCCGGCCCTGCCTGTGAGCTGCGAACCGACTGCCTGGTTGTGCTTCGCTCGCGAACGTTGCCCTGGCCTCAACTCCGCGCCGAGCAACTTGCACGCCGACGTTGGCGAGGGCAGGTCAGATCCTCGTCCGCTATCGGGCCTTCGCGTGGCCTTCGCCGAGCGGACTGATCCACAAGAAGAGCCCTACAGCGCCGCCCACCAGCAGCATGAGCAGGATCGCAGGTATCCAGTAGTACGAGCCGTGCAGCGGAAACACCGCATGCAGCCCTGGATAGATGGCCGGAATCCGTTGGCTCGGCTGCGTGCCAGCCGGCAGGCTCCCGTTGTAATCGACACCAGGCACCACCTGATTCCCGCTCTTGGACACGAACGTGCCGACCCAGCTGCAGCCCAATCTCCGCATGCACTGCTCATTGGCGTCGGTGAACCAACCGGGAATGCCATGGCCTCGTGCCGCGGAGATCGCGGGGCCGAGGGCGAACGCTACGGCGACGATCGCCATGGCGGCCAGCGCTCCAGCCAGCACTATCCCGTCATGACTGAGCTGCAGGTGCCGCCGCTGGCGGACCGCCGCACGGTCCCGGCTCGTCTGCCTCATGGCCCGCCGCTCGGCGTTCGTGCGCCCGTCCGCTGCCGGTCCAGGATGCGCTGCCGCCGGGTGAGCGGCCCGGCGGAGCTGGCTGGGCCTTCCCGGCTTATTGCGCTGCTGCGGCAACGTCTGTCTCCTCGATCAAGCTGAGACCAGGCTATCCGCCTGTCGCTGCCGCGTGAACCGGGCGCGGCACGCTCGGCTGGGAGCAGCACCGAAGAAATCGATCACCCGCACCTGGTGCCATCGTCATACGCCTGGTGCTGCTGGCGGATACTGATCGGCTGGTTTCAGGCTCGCGGCCAGCCGGAGGTGGCTGATGCGCCGCAATAGCTCCGCGGTGATCAGCGGCCTGCGGCGGGCATGCATTGGCGACAACCCCGGGTTGACAAGACAACCAGGGGTTGTCACTATGGAATTCATGGTCAAGCACTTCGAATCGGCGGCGCACGCCGAACTCCTCGACGAGCTGAAGCAGGTGCGGGCAGCGGCGATCGAACATGCTCGCGCGGCATGGGAGCTGGCCAGGAAGCGCCGGCAGCTGATCGACGCGCTCCTCGCGGACGGCTTCTCCCAGGCTGATCTGGCCAGGGAGCTGGGGGTGACGCGCCAGGCGATCCAGAAGATGGTCGCGGTCGGTGCGGACAGGTCGGGGCGTTGATGCGCTTCAGAGCATCAGCCCTTGCCGGAGGATGTCGCTGAAACCGCCTGTGTCGCCGAACGCCAGGCTCAGCAGCGCGGTTGCGGTGACGTAGTAGGTGCCCGCCGGCGAGCTCGAAGTCACCAGGCCAAGCCCCGAGCCTGCCTGGTGCCACGGAAGCGGGTGTGTCCGCGCGCACCGCCCCGGTAGAGTTGGCCAGTGCCCGAGCTGCAGCGGCTGGATGCTGATCATGCACCGGCCGTCCTCGCCTTCGAGCTGGCGAATCGCGCCTACTTCGCCGCCTCGATCTCCGACCGTGGCGACGACTTCTACGAGCATTTCACCGACCGGCACAACGCCTTGCTGGCTGAGCAGGAGGCCGGCATCTGTGCCTGCTATGTGCTCGTCGCCGAGGATGGCTCGGTCCTTGGCCGATTCAACTTGTATGGCGTCGAGGACGGGAGTGCCGAACTCGGCTACCGCGTCGCGCAGCACGTCGCGGGCCAGGGCGTGGCGACCGCGACCGTCAGGGAGTTGTGCCGGCTGGCGGCGTCGCGGCACGGGCTGCGCACACTCAGGGCGGCCACCGCAAAGGAGAATGCCGCGTCACGGAAGGTGCTGGCCAAGGCCGGATTCGCACCGGTTGGCCCGGCCGACCCGGCCGACGTAGGCGGCCAATCAGGCACCTGGTATCAGCGCGACCTGGTCGCCGACCGACCCTGATCAGCCGGAACTCCTCGATGTAAAGGAATCTTGTCTTCATGACAAGAGACCTTTACACTTCCTGTATGCCTTCCCGAGCTGATAACAAGGGTCAGAGCCAAAGCGACCGCCGCCGCGCCCGCGCCAACCGGCGCGGCATGCTGCCAGGAATCGCGGGTGCCCTGGCGACGACGATCATCCTCACGGCTGTTAATCCGGACGTCCACACGAACGGGTGGAACCTCATCTGGTGGCTCTCGCCGGTCGTCTTCGTCGCCTGGATCATGCTGGCGGGAGTGCAGAGCTTCCGGCGCGCTGACGAGTACCAGCAGCGCGTGCAGCTCGAGTCGCTGGCTGTCGGTTTCCTTGTGGCGATGATCGCGGTGATCACATTCCTGCTGCTGGAAAGCGCTCACGTTCACACCGGCACCGCTGTCGAGTGGATTTTCTGGGCGGGGGGTGCGGCCTGGGGTGGCACGCTGTCGGTCAAATCGCTGCGAACCCGGTGAACAACCGGCTACGCGAGCTACGCGCTGCCCGGCGCTGGAGCCAGGCTGATCTCGCGAATCGTCTCGACGTGTCCAGGCAAACCGTCAATGCCGTCGAGACTGGCCGATATGATCCGAGCCTGCCGCTCGCGTTCAAGCTGGCAGCTTTGTTCGACCTCCCCATCGAGTCACTGTTCTGGCCCGACGACGGCGCCAACGACCGATCACTGCCACCGACTCCGGCCGAGAGCAACCTGCTTTGACCAAGAAGAGCGAGGCGAGATCGCCCTCGGATGGTCCGCCGGCCCCGACAACTGGTTACCGAACTACGACAGCCGATCGAGACAACCGGAGGATCAACAGATGCCAGCAGCACCCGACATCGTGACTCGCGGCGAGCAGCCTTACGTGGCGATCAGGGCGCGGGTGACCGCGGCCGGCCTCGACGGCCTCGGCGCGCGGCTTGCCGAGGTTTTCGCCTGGCTGGGAGCCCGCGGCGTCGCGCCGGCGGGGCCGCCCTTCTTCCGGTACAACGTGATCGACATGGCCGGAGAGCTCGAGATCGACGCGGGTGTGCCAGTCGGAGCCGCTGTCGACGGCGACGACCACCTGGTGTCCGGCGTCCTTCCGGCCGGGCGGTACGCGACGGTCATCCACGCTGGTCATCCCGACGGACTGATGCAGGCCACCACGGAACTGCTGGAGTGGGCGGCCGGGCAGGACCTGAGATGGGACATGTCGCCCGGAGATCGCGGTGAGCGGTGGGGCAGCCGACTTGAGTTCTACCTGACCGATCCCGCGGAGGAGCCTGACATGAGCAAATGGGCAACTCAACTCGCGTTCCGGCTGGCCGACTAGAACGTCGCGGTTCAACCCCTCGACGGCGACGCCGAGTACCGATCTCGAAGGTCAGCACCGCGCTGGACGAACTGCTCTGAGTCCAGCAGAAGGCGGTGACGGTCCTCACGGCCCGACCCGGACGCCTTGGCGTGGGTCGAGCCGCGTCGAGCCGTTGCCTGCTTAGTGGTGGGCAGGTCGACGGCCGCTCGCCAGGTGGTAGGCGAGCAGGAGGACGGCTGCCCCGGCAATAGCGGTAATCCAGGTGGACAGGTTAAAGAATCCGTGCAAGGTGTGCAGGTGGAAGAGGCTGGTGGCGACCCGATAGACAGGATGAACTACGCCGCCGTCTTGCGACGGTCGCGCCGCATGATCCGGCGCAGCTGAGTGATCCGGGCGGTTCCGGCGGCGGCCATCAGCAGGGCGCCTGCGATAGCGGCGAGGAACAGCGCCACCGCCAGCGAGAGGCGCAAGTGCACGCCAAGGAAGCCGATGTCCACGGCATGGGCGTTCTGGATGATGAAGATCATCACCACGATGAGGCCGACGAAGCCCGCGATCAGCCCCGTGCGCATGCCGCTGATGAAGGTGCGTGTCTTTCCGGTCCTAGGCGCTTGGGTAGGCGCGGCCTGCGGTGGCGGAGGCTGGCTGCCGTTAGGTGATGGTGGCGGCAGGGTGCCGGTAGGGCCTTGCGTCGGCTCTGGTTCAGCCATGGCGGGTGCTTCCTTCGCGAGCGGGAACGTGCCGCTGGATCGTGGGCCGCCTCCCGGGGGCGGCATCAAACTTGCCTGGCGGCCTTCGGCGGCCCGCTGTTCCCGATGCCTGTTCGCAGCATATATTAGAAATAAGATACTAGCAATCTGTTTCCAGAATAGAGATTGAATTTTCGCCGAACTGCCGGACGGCCAACTGCGATTTGCTCGTTCCACGACCACGCCAGGGTGCGTAATGCCACGCAACGCAGAGGGCGCCGGCCGGGATGGGCGCTAGGTAGGTGACAGCCCGGTACAACAGGACAGCCGCCGTCACCTGCGCGGTGACTCGATGGTCGGCGCCCGCCGCCAGGATGCCTACGAGCCCGAGTTCGGTGATGCCGGCGCCGCCTGGCGTGACCGGCAGGATCGTCAGCAGGCGGACGAACGCGAACGCCGCAAAGCTGGCCTGCCATGGCACCTCGGCCTGCGACAGGCCGATCCCGCGGATGCTCGCCAGCAGCACGAGCCAGAGGGCGAGGTTGCTCGCGGCCGTGGTCGCGGTGATCCGCCATCCCCTTGCGGCCAAGAGCCCGGATGCCTGCTGGCGGAAACCATGCAGCCATCCTGTCGACGACGGTGGCTGCCGGCGCGCCAGCCGGCAGGCAAAGGCCAGCGCGGTGCGCAGCATGGCGTCCGCGCGAAGCGCGAAAAGCTCGCTTCGCAAGAGCAGGCGGAAGCTCACCGCCACCACAATGAGTACCGCTAGGCCGGCAATGACAGCTGCGAGCAGGCCGGCGGCGGCCGTACGGTCATGATGAGCAGCAGCGCTAGCACCGGCAGGCTCAGCCTGGCGAAGATATTCCAGATGCCTGACACCAGGGTGTAGAGCAGATAGCCCGCCGCGCTGACACCCCACCCGGACAGCATCGCCCAGCTGATCCCCATCGCGAGCGCACCCCCAGCAGGAAGAGTGTTAGCCACAGCGGTGGAGCCGAGGTTGACCGCTGCGGCCTCCCGCATCCGGATCGATGGCAGAACGGAGCAGATCACCATCCAGCCCGATACCAGGCTCGCCATGGCCGCGATGACGATCAGCAGGACTCCCGGCCACGTCATCAGCTGAATGCTGCCCCAGACGCTTCGGTAAGACGCGAAATGCGGCAGCGCGAATCGGAAGATGGCAGCGACGAGTACGACCGAGACAGCGGCGCTGATCAGCTGCCGGCCGCGCCGGAGCCGGGTGACTACCGGCTGTTGGCGCCGGGTCACCACGCGGCCGGGGCCGGCCTGGCCAGCGGCAGTCTGGCCAGCGGCAGTCTGGCCAGCGGCAGTCTGGCCCGCGGCAGTCTGGCCGGGTACAGGCGGGCCGACTGCTGGCAGTTTCAGCGGTCCTCAGTCCGGCCGAGCACAGTGACCCCGGGGGATGGCGCGGCTACGGGCTGGGCTGCGCGGTGCGCGGGCCGGGCGCTAAGCCTCTCTCGCCGCGGCGGGCGGGGGGCCGGGAAGGCACTGGCGCCTTCGCAGCTGAGGGGGACAGGGGTGCTCATTTTGGCCTCGCGATCGGTGTGCAGCGAGGCGGATCTCAGGGCAGGCGCGCGGTCTGGACCAGATCGGGAGCTCGTTCAGGCTGCTCAATAACGGAATGATATTGCTAGTAATCTAGTGCTAGTGTAGCGGCCAAGGCAAGCAACCGGTCTCAGCCGCCGAAAGTCCGTCGACGGCTCAGCGCGAGCAGATCCGATCGCCGGCTGCGCTCCCGTGCCTTGCCGGCAGAGCGCGCGGCTATCTTCCGTCGCCGCGACCGCGGCATCGCGGGTCCGGGCGGCGCCGCCGCCGCGCGACTGCATGATCGGCCGCGTGGCAGCTCGCATCGCGGGAAGCAACGACAGAAAGCCGTTTCATGCCGATGACCTACGCCCTGCTCAGCACCTATCCGCCGACGCAGTGCGGGCTGGCGACATTCACCGCTGCCCTGCGTGCCCAGCTGCTCGACCTGGGTGAGGACGTCGCCGTCGTGCGGGTTCTGGATGAGCCGGCCAGGTACCGGCCCGCTGAGGTAGTGCATGACCTCGTGGCCGGCTCCGCGGCCAGTACCTCGGCTGCAGCCGAGATACTCAACGGCTTCGGCGTCGTGATCGTCCAGCACGAATACGGCATTTACGGCGGCCCGGACGGCCAGGACGTTGTATCGCTGCTCGAGGCTGTACACGTCCCGACAATTGTCGTCCTGCACACGGTGCTGGCACACCCGACGCTGCGGCAGCGCACGATCCTCGACGACGTAATCGCGGCCGCGGACGCCGTGGTGACGATGACCAGGACTGCCCGGTCACGTCTGCTGGACATTTACTGCACGAGCCCGGAGAAAGCCTTCGTCATACCGCACGGCGCTGCCGACAACCGAGTCCAGGCGTTGCCGAGGGCGCGTGCCCGGCCGCACGTACTGACCTGGGGGCTGCTAGGACCAGGGAAGGGAATAGAGCACGCCATCGACTCGATGAGCATGCTGCGCGACCGCGGGCTGCACGCCGAGTACCAGATAGCCGGCCAGACTCACCCGCGTGTGCTGGGACGCGATGGTGAGGCCTACCGGCACGGGCTGAAGTCGCGAGCACACGAACGAGGTGTGACAGATCGGGTTCATTTCGACGACAGGTACCTTCCGGCGGCAGCGCTGAGCCAGCTGATCAGCACGGCTGATGTGGTGCTGCTGCCGTACGACTCGCTGGAGCAGGTCACGTCAGGCGTCCTGATCGAGGCGGTGACAGCAGGCAAGCCGGTGGTCTCGACTTGTTTCCCGCATGCCGTCGAGCTTCTGGGCGGCGGAGCGGGACTCCTGGTCGACCGGCAGGACCCTGCGGGCATGGCTCATGCGCTGCAGCGGGTGCTGTCCGAGCCCGGCCTGTCGGCGCGGATGAGCCGGTGCTCGGCCGACCTCGCACCGAACTTGCTGTGGCCTGCGGTAGCGAATTCCTACCGGGAACTCGCCGCGGCCATGACCGTAGCAACAGCGGGAGCACCGGCATGACCGTGTCCGCCGTCCCGTTCCGGCACCTGCTGCGAATGACCGATAACGTCGGATTGCTTGAACACGCCGACGGCATCGTGCCGCGGTATGAGCACGGCTACTGCGTCGATGACGTGGCGCGCGGGCTCGTCGTGGTGTGCCGGGAACCGGCGCCCGCGCAGGAACTCATCACCCTCGGGCGCTGCTATCTCTACTTCCTGGCGCAAGCACAGGCCGCGGACGGGAAGGTACGAAACCGCCTCGGTTACAACCGCCACTGGCACGATCTACCGGGCACAGAAGACTGCTGGGGCCGGTCGCTCTGGGGTCTTGGTACGGCAGCCGCGCGGGGTCCGACCGCCGGGATCCGTTCCGAAGTCACTCAGCCGGTTCGGCGGGGCGCGCAAGTGTCGTCCGACTGGCCGCACGCCATGGCATTCGCGGCCCTCGGCGCAGCCGAGATCCTCGAGCAGTGGCACGACCATCCGGGCGCGATCACCCTGCTCGAGAAGGCCAGCGCCATCATCGGCCAGCTGTCCGCAGATCCTTCCTGGCCATGGCCAGCGCGCCGGCTGACCTATGCGAACGCCGCCATCGCCGAGGCCGTCATCGTGGCCGGGTGGAAGCTCGGCCGGGATCGCGTGCTGAAAGACGGCCTGCGAATGCTGGAATGGCTGCTGACCGTTGAAACTCGTGACGGCCACTGGTCGGTCGTGCCTACCGGAGGCTGGGGCCATGGTGAGGAGCGGCCGGGCTTCGATCAGCAGCCCATCGAAGTGGCTGCGCTGGCCGACGCGTGTATGCGCGCAGCGACGGTCACCGGTGATAGCAGCTGGCTGGCCGGAGTGGAGATGAGCGTCTCGTGGTTTCTTGGTGACAACGACGCCAAGGTGCCGATGCTGGATGAAAAGACCGGCGGTGGCTGCGACGGGCTCAGTCGCGACGGTCGCAGCAGGAACCAGGGCGCCGAATCGACGCTGGCGATGATCTCGGTACTGCAGCTGGGTCTCCGGCTGTCCGCGGCGCCGCTATGACCGAAGCACCGCCCCTGAGCGAGCTGCTGACGCGCACCGAAGATCGGCTCAGGCCAGAAGCCTCCCGGACGCTCTGCCGGCTGTTCGTGCCTGGCGAGGAGACCCTGATCAGGGGCGAATCGCGAGAGATGGTGGTCATCGACAGGGTGCTTGCGCTGAGCGACGACGACGTGGCGCTCACTTTGGCGAGGACGCTGGCCAGGTTCTCCGCCGCGCACCGCGACCTGACCGCGACGCTAGAGCACCACTTCGAGCTGGTCGCCACCGGCTCGGCAGACAGATCCGGGCCGACCGGGCCCGACGGCAGCTGATCGGAGCATATTTCACTCAGGAGTACGCGTTCGAGGCTGCGGCCTTGTTCAACCCGTCCATGGTCGCGCATCCGGACCAGTCGGGCTGCCAGCCAGGCGAAGTCCGGTTCATCCTGAGCTTGCGCTCGGTAGGCGAAGGTCACCTGTCCAGCATCGAGTTCAGAACCGGCACTGTCGGTAACGCAGGAATCCGCCTTGATCCGGCTGGCCGGTTCCCGGACACCGGCACCGTCGGCCCGTTCCCTATGGTCGTGATCTCTTGCAAGCGAAGCTTGCCGATCTCGGCTCGGAGGACGAGAACGCCCGGTTCCTCTGGAGCTTGCTGCCGACGCGCTTCACCGCGGCCGAACTGAACGCAGCTCTCGCCGAGCTCACCAGGCAGTGGGCGGCCAGCGAAGGCTCCGCGGCGCTGGCCGAGCGGGTCAGGTGCGTGGCTGCCGTCCAGCTATTCCGTCAAGTTCGATGACCACACCGCGCTGTCCGAGCGCGTTCTGTGGCCGGCCAGTCCGGCCGAGAGCCACGGCATGGAAGACGCAAGATTCGTCCGCTTCGCCGACGGCGCGGACGTGACTTACTACGCGACCTACACGGCTTTCGATGGTTCGCAAGTCGCGCCGCACCTGCTGGAGACCACGGATTTCAGGACGTTTAACGTCTCGCCGTTGTCGGGTCCGTCAGCGGCCAACAAGGGCATGGCGCTGTTTCCGCGCCTGATCGGCGGCCGCTACGCCGCGCTGTCACGCTGGGACAGGGAAAGCAACGCGATCGGGTACTCAGCCGACGGTTACCGCTGGGGCGAGGCCAGCACCATCCAGGCGCCGGCGCACCCGTGGGAGCTGATCCAGCTAGGCAACTGCGGCTCGCCGATCGAGACCCCGGCGGGCTGGCTGGTCTTCACCCACGGCGTCGGCCCGATGCGCGAGTACGCCATCGGCGCGGTCCTGCTCGACCTGGATCAGCCCGAGCGCCTGATCGCGGCGCTGCCCGAGCCGCTTCTGGTCGCCGACGAGTCCGAACGCCAGGGCTACGTCCCGAACGTGGTCTACTCCTGTGGCGCGATGCTCCACGGCGGCAAGCATCGTGCTGCCCTACGGCTGCAGCGACTCGTCCGTGCGGATTCGCCATGGTCGACCTCGGCCTGCTGCTCGATCGGCTCAGGAACGGCTGACCGCGGCTTTTGGCCGGAGCCGTGCCGCCCGCCAGACACCGGCGTCAGAACAGCTCGATGAATTGTGTCGGCAATGCGGCCGACTTTGGTCGGTGAAAGGGCCGGAGAATTCCGGCGAGATACCAGAGCCTAAGTGCCGGGAACGTGCTTACTTTTCATCCTCAGTTCACTTCACGGACCCCTTTCTCTCGTTCATCCAGTACTCACCAGTTGTTTAACTTTTGAGTGCCGATAGAGCCCTTGGTCCGGTGTTATCGTCGAAATACAGGCGGCCCGCCGTGACCGGGAATCGCAGGAGGAGAGGAACGCGTGACATCGCCGCGTCTGCTGGTCGTTGGCGAGGGTCGCGGGGTGTCCTGTGACTGAGGGAGAGACCGTGGCTATGGCCGCGGCGCCGGTGACCGACGCCATCGACATGCAGCAAGGCTGGATCGAGCCGAGCGGCGCGCGGCTTGATGCCGAACGTGTGTCCGCCTGGTTCGGCAGCAACAAGGTGCTCGACCGCGTCTCGCTGTCCATGCCGCCAGGCACCGTCACCGCGCTGATCGGCCCGTCTGGTTGCGGCAAGTCAACATTCCTGCGGATCTTGAACCGGATGCACGAACTGGTGCCGTCAGCGAAGCTCGCCGGCGAGGTGAAACTCAACGGCGATGACATTTACGCGCCGGACAATCCGGTCACGCTGACCCGCAAGCGCATCGGCATGGTGTTCCAGAAACCCAACCCGTTCCCGGCGATGAGTATCGGCGACAACGTGGTAGCCGGCCTGAAGCTGAATGGCACCCGGATCAACCGGAGCGATCGCGCCGAGTTGGTCGAGGACTGCCTGCGACGCGGCGGCCTCTGGAACGAGGTGAAGGACAGGCTGACGGACGCCGGCGGATCGCTGTCGGGCGGACAGCAGCAGCGGCTGTGCATCGCCCGCTCGCTGGCCGTCAGCCCGGAGGTCCTGCTGATGGACGAGCCCTGCTCCGCGCTTGACCCGACTTCGACCAGGCGGATCGAGGAGACCATATCGCTGCTGCGCGAGCAGGTGACGATCGTGATCGTCACGCACAACATGCAGCAGGCGGCGCGGGTCTCGCAGCAGTGCGCATTCTTCCTGGCGGAGCAGGGCACGCCCGGCCAGATCGTGGAAACTGGATCTACCGAGGACATCTTCGAACGGCCGAGCGACCCGCGTACGTCCGACTACGTGAACGGCCGGTTCGGGTGACCAAGCCCCTCGAGCTGAAGCCAGGAGCTCTGCCATCCCAGCCGGACGGCGATGCACCGCGCGTGATCCGCAAGAAACTCAGCGTCGCTGATGCAGTGTTCCGCTTCGGCGCGACGGGGATCGGCGCGGTTGTGCTCCTCATCACCGGCGCGATCGGAGTGTTCCTCGGCTACCAGCTGATTCCGACTTTGCACGAGTACGGCACACGCTTTTTCACCGAAAACAGCGTAATTCCCGAGCGCAACATCTTCGGCATCGCCGAAGCGCTGATCGGCACCGTCGAGGTCGCGCTGATCGCGCTGGTGATTTCCTTTCCGCTCGCGCTCCTCACGGCGCTGTACATCAGTGAGTACGCGCCCGCATGGCTGCGCGGCCCGCTAGTAGCGGCGGTCGATCTCATGGCCGCGATTCCGAGCATCATCTACGGCTTGTGGGGCCTGCTGCTCATTGACCCGCACGCGCTGTACATCGCGAGGTGGCTCAACGAGTTCCTCGGCTGGATCCCGATTTTCCATGTCCAGGACGGCGATCCGCGCGCGCCGGCGTTCGCTATCAACACCTACAATCAGTCGGCATTCATCGCGGGCATTGTGGTGTCGATGATGGTCATCCCGCTGGCCTGCGCTGTCATGCGCGGCGTCTTCGCGCAAGCCCCGGCCGGAGAGCGCGAGGCCGCCTACGCACTCGGATCGACCCGCTGGGGGATGGTCAGAACCGTCGTGATCCCGTTCGGCCGAGGCGGGATCGTCGGCGGCACGATGCTCGCGCTCGGCCGCGCGCTCGGCGAGACGGTTGCGGTCCTGCTCATCCTGAGCGAGAACTTCGACATCAAGCTCCGGCCACTGGAGAACGGCGGGGTGACGATTTCGTGGCTGATCGCGAACTTCTGGGGTGACGTGACCTCGGTCCAGCTGTCCGCGCTGCTGGCGGCCGGATTCGTGCTGTTCGTCATCACCATCGCAATCAACACGCTCGCGGCGATCATCGTCAGCCGCAGCCGCAGCGGCGCGCAGACGGAGATCTGAGCACCATGGCTACCGTCGCGAATGCAGGGCCGCCGGACATGCGGGCTCGGGTCACCGTCCTTGGAGCCGACGAGCCGACGGATCGCCCGCGCGTCGTGGCGGCGATGACGACCGACCACAAGCTGACGCTGGCCGGCTCGCTGATCGGATCGTTCGCGCTCGTCTGGCTGCTCTACACCCAGATCCTCCCGTTCAGCGGCGTCATCGGCTTCTTCATCTGCTGGTATGTGGTCTACCTCGTGATGTTCGCCTGCGTTACCGCCCTGGCGCACAGTCCCCCGATCGTCATCGACCGCCTCTGGTCGGCGGTCATCACCGGTGCTGCAGGCCTCGTCGGCGTCGCCTTGCTATCAGCGGTCTGGTACACCGTCGACAAGGGCTGGGCGGCAATACACCACCTGAATTTCCTCGTCCAGTCGCAGGCGGGGGTCAGCCCGACCGCGCCGCTGAACCAGGGCGGGATCCTGCACGCGATCGTCGGCTCGCTGATCGAGCTCGGCATCGCAACGGCTGTCTCGCTGCCGCTCGGCATCGGCACTGCGGTCTTCATGGTGGAAGTCGGCGGCAAATTCTCGCGGGTGGTCAGGACTGTCGTTGAGGCCATGACCGCGCTACCCGACATCCTTGCCGGACTGTTCATCTATACGACGCTGATCATTGGCCTTGGCGTCCAGCGCGGCGGATTCGCTGCGGGCATGGCCCTGAGCGTGATGATGCTGCCGATCATCGCGCGATCGGCGGACGTCGCCTTGCGGGTCGTTCCTGGCGGCCTTCGCGAAGCGAGCCTCGCGCTTGGCGCGCCGCAATGGCGGACGGTCTGGCGTGTCGTACTGCCTACGGCGAGCGCTGGTCTGGCGCAATCGGTCATCCTCGGCATGGCCAGGGCCGTCGGCGAGACCGCGCCGGTGCTGATCACCTCGGGCGCGACGACGTTCTTTAACGCCAACCCGCTGAACAACCCGATGAACTCACTACCGCTCTACATTCTCACTGCCGTGCGGAGCGGCGAGACGACAGCCGAAGTGCGCGGATTCGGGGCCGGCATCGTCCTGCTCGCGATGGTGCTGATCCTGTTCGCCGCCGCCCGCTATCTCGGGCGCAACAAGGTAGGCCGCAAATGACGAGATTCACCAGGTCTCGCGGCCGTCTGTCTCACCTACCGCGAGGAAATACCATGCGCCGCCTGCTTGCCTTTGCCGTCGTGGCTGCCGCCCTCTGCTTCGCGCCAATGACCGGTGCGTCCGCAGCGAATGCCGGTGCACCGACGGCGCAAATCGACGGTTCGGGATCGAGCTGGGCCGCCAACGCGGTCAACCAGTGGGTGGCGGACGTCACCTCGAATGGTCTGCAGGTCGTGTATACCGCGTCGGGCTCCGCGCAGGGACGCACCGACTTCCGGAACCGGACCACAGACTTCGGCGTCAGCGACATCGGTTTCCAGGGCGTGGATCCGACGACGGGCGACTCCGACACGAGCTGTACCGATCCGAACATCCCCTCGACCTGCCGGCCGTACGCTTACTTGCCGATCGTCGCGGGCGGTACCTCGTTCCCTTATCAGATCCGCGTGGGCGGCCAACTGGTGAGAAACCTGCGGCTGTCCGGCGAGACCCTCGCGAAGATCTTCACGAACCAGATCACGAACTGGGACGACCCTGCGATCACGAAGGACAACAACGGCCGGCAACTCCCGTCGCTGCCGATCATCCCGGTCGTTCATTCCGAGGGCTCTGGGTCCACGGCGCAGTTCACCCGTTACCTTGACACGCTCTTCCCGAGCATCTGGCGCCCGTTCGCCGGAGCCGCAGGACTCACTGAGTACTTCCCGCGGCAGGGCCCCCAGATCGCGCAGAACGGCTCGGACGGCGTCATCAACTTCGTGACGTCGGCCGCTGCCAACGGGGCAATCGGGTACGACGAGTATTCCTATGCCCTGCAAAAGGGCTGGCCGGTCGCGCAACTTGAGAATCAGGCCGGCTGGTTCACCGCACCGACGCAGTACAACGTCGCGGTCGCTCTCACCAAGGCTCAGATCAACACGGACAAGAACTCGCCGGACTACCTCCTGCAGAACCTGAATAACGTCTACACCAACCCGGATAAACGGGCCTATGCGATGTCGTCTTACTCCTACATGATCATTCCCACCTCGGCTTCCGATCAGCGAATGACGACGCCGAAGCGCCAGGCGCTCACCGACTTCATCTACTGGTCCATCTGCGGTGGTCAGGCTGAGATGGGGCCGATCGGATACTCGCCGCTCCCCATCAATCTCGTTGAGGCGAGCTTCCAGCAGATGAATAAGCTGCACACGGCTGACAAGGCGGTGCAGATCGGCACCGAGAATGTGACGACCTGCCACAATCCGACCTTCGTCGCCGGCCATCCTGATGAGAACTTCCTTGCCAAGATCGCCCCGGAACCGCCTGCCTGTGACCAGTCAGGTCAAGGTCCGTGTGAGGCAGGGGCAGGCATCGCCAACGGTAACCCGACGGGCGGCAAAGCGCCGGCCGCACCCGGTGGCGGCAGTCCCTCGCCGACGACGACCGCTGGCGGCGGCTCGACCAGCCCGTCGTCCGGGCCGTCACCGGGGCAGAGCGGAACGACGCCAGCGCCCGGTGGCAGCGTGCCTGGCGGCGGTACACGCACAGGCACAGTCGCTGGCGGCACCGCGACTGGCACTTTGGTCGGCTCGCCGACCAATATTGCCGAGTCTGACAACAGCAGCAGCACCGGATTGCTTGGCGCCCTTGTGGGCGTTGAACTGCTGCTGTTGCTGGCGATCCCGCCGCTGGTCGCGCGCCGCAGGCAGCGGGGGAAGTCGGGCCGATGAAGCGATCACTGGGACGCGCCGCTGCTGGCCGGCGGCTGGCCGGCCTGGCGTGGCCCGCTGTGCTGCTCGCGCTGGTCCTGGCTCCGGTTGCCGCCGGCAGCCCGGCCACGCCGACGCCGGGGCTCACGCCGGCTGCGGGGTCCGCCCGTGCCGCCGTCACGAAGACCGAGAAGATCGACCGGGTAAATCTCGTTAACGGCGCGCAGCAAGTGGTCGACAGCCGGACCTGAGTTCGGCCAAACTAGTGCGCACCTCAGCGGCTGCTGTTGATCGCGTCGATGGCTTGGCGGAGGTCGTCGGGTAGCGGGTCGGCGGCGGTGATGACGTGGTCACCGGCCTGGATTTCGATGGTGCGGCAACGCCGGGCTGTCTTGACGAATTTGCGGATGGACCAGCCGGTGGTGTTCTCGATCCAGCGGCTGACGGCCATGGCGGCGAACACGATAGTCAGGTGGGCTTCGATCGAGTCGCGTTTGCGGTGGTAGATCGGCCGGGCTTGCAGGTCGCTTTTGGCCATCCGGAATGACTTCTCGATCTGGAACAGCTGATGGTAGGCGCCGATCACGAACTCCGGCGTGACCGGGGTGCCGTCGGGGCAGGCCCGCAGGTTAGTCACGTAGCCTTTCAGCCCGGCCAGGGACCGTGCCTTTTCCTCCAGCTCCCGGTTCACGGTGCGGGTGCCGCCCGAGAGCTGGACGAACCGGTTGCGTTTCACCGGGGTCTTGCCTGCGACAGCCTGCTCGGCTTTCCTCACCTGCTCATCAATCCCGCGCAGGGTGCGGCGGGCCCGGTCAGCTTTGTACTGGTAGTAGATGACCTGGTCGCGGCGGCCGCTGCCGGCCAGGCCGGCCACGGCAGGGTGAAGATGTGCCCGTCTGCGATGTCGTGGCCGGGGTGGTCGCGGCGCCACTGCGCGACCAGGTAAGGGACAGAGGGAATGCGGGCGCCGAGGATGAACGACAGGCCCGCCGCCTCGATCTGCTTCTGGTTCTCCTCCGACACCATGCCCGCGTCCGCGACGACGGTCACGTCGGGCAGCTGGTGCGCGGCCATGAACGCCTCGATCACCGGCAGCATCGTCGTGGTCTCGGCCTTGTTCCCCTCGAACGCCGACACCATCAGCGGGAACCCGTCGGCGCCGGTGAGCAGGCCGATGGTGATCTGCGGTTCCAGCCGCCGTTCCTTGGAGAACCCGCTCTCCCGGAACCCGTCGCCCTCATCGGTCTCGAAATACAGCGTGCTCACGTCATAGAGCACCAGGCTCGCCGGGCCCAGCCGGGCATGCGCCGCGCACGCCGCGGAGATCTTCTGCCGCCACGAATCCTGCGCGAACACCCGCAGCCGCCGCGTGACAGTCCGGTAAGGAGCCGGCGCCACGCCTGCTTCCTCCAGCACCCGCGCGCTGTCGAGCTTGCTGACCGGCTCGATGATCCGCGCCAGCACCAGCTGGAAGAACACCTCGTCCCCGCCCGTCGCCTCATCCAGGCCCAGCACCCGCCAGGCGCGCTCCAGCGCGTCCAGCAGACAGCCCATCCGCGACGCGGTGATCGGCAGCGGCCCGCCCGGCGCCCCGGCATCCAGGCCCAGGTCCAGCACGCCCTGCCCGGCCGCCAGCCGCTGCCGCGCAGCCGCCTTCAGCAGCTCCAGCTCCGCATCGTCATGGGCCGAGCCGAAATGCTCGATGTCCCGCGACCCGCGCCGCGACGAATGCACGATCTGCACCGCCGTCGCGCCCGAAGATGTCTTCACCGTCCGCAGATACGGGGACACCAGCCCAGAATAAGGCCGCGCCTAGTGCGCAACTTCACCAATCACCAACACCGAACACGCAGGTCAGCGACCCGCGGCCAAGATCAAATCCCAAACGTGGCCGAAGTCAGGTGGTACGCGCAGGTGATTCGCCGATCCAGCGGCCGAACGGGTCGGGTGCCGGAGCGAAGGCCCTCGCAGGCGATCCTGGTCACCTCATCACCTTTGCCCGGGCTTCAGCGTGTGAAGGGCCGACGTGCGCCGCAGGCGCTGGCCCGCTGTCGTCGGCGTTTGACAGCATCCAGGTCGGAAACGACCCGCTGGCGATGCTGGTCGGCAACACTACTAACTCGTCACCATTGTCGGCGGCGCAGCTGAACACGATCTACTCGTGCCCCGACGCCGGCGGCACTGCTCCGACATGGCACGAGATCGACCCGTCCAATCCGAGCACAGACCACATCGTCCCGATCATTCCGCAGGTCGGCTCAGGGACCCGGTCAACCTTCCTGGCCGACATCAGCAACCCGACCCTTGGTCCCTGCGTCGTGACGGCCGAGGAGAACGACCCGACGGCGATAGCCGCGCAGTGCGCTAACGCTCCGGACGCCATTGAGCCGATGTCCGGCGGCCGGCTGAACCTGTTCCTCGGAGATCTGAGCACTGGCGCCTCGAACGGCGTCGGCGGCTACTTCAAGGACCCGAGCTGCCCGCTGCAACACCACTACCGGGAATTGCGCTGCGAGTGCGAACACAATCTCCCCGGCAGTGCACCTGGTCACTACCGGGACCCCGGCCAGCGGCGGCGCGCTCTTTGACGTCCTGCGGCCGCTCTACATCTATTTCCGCGATTCAGATGTCAACTCCGCGACACCATTCCAGCCGGGCGGCACCCTCAACGCTGTTCGGACGCTGTTCTACAACCCCTGCAAGGACAACCCGACGTTCCCGGCATGGTTGCACCATCGGTGGCGGAATCAACTTCGGGCCAGGCGGCGCGCCGTACTTCGCGACTGCCGCCGCTCAGGCTGACATCTCGGCCGCCGGGCATCATACCCACATATATCCCGACAGTCGGCGGACCGTGAGCCTGACGGGATGACGGTTAAAGCAGGACAAGAACTGTTTGTTCTGTAGCTCTTAGAACGAGTCTTTCCTCCTAAGCACAGAACGAAGAAAGGTATCTGTTGCTATGAAACTGAACCTCCGTCCGGCGATCGCCAGCGCTGCGGTGCTGGCGATCGCCGGCGGGGTTCTCGCCGCGACGGTCGGTATGGCCGCAGCGGCGACGACTCCGCCCTGGGAGCCCGATCCGAACGCGCTCGGGAGCCTGACCTTCTTCAACTCCGCCGGCACGGTCGTTACCGGCGGTACTAACCTCAACCACCTCTTCGACTACGCCGAAGCGTCGACCCCCGACGCGCTGCACGGCACCAAGGCGACGCTGGAGTTCGCGCAGCCGCTGCCGGGCACCGCCACGGGTAACTTCGCGGTCGGTCAGGCGTCGGTCGCGACAAACTTCCCGAACGCGAGCGCTCCGGCGCCGCTGAACACGACGCCAAACCCGGTAGTCACCCTGGGAGCCGCGGACGGCAACCTGACGAACTTCATCGCGACTCAGGTCCCCCCGACGGCTACCGGATTCGTCAACGTCTACCAGCTCCGGCTAGTGACGTCAGGCGCCGGCGGCGTTGGCACTACCCCGAACGGGACCTACTGGGAAGTCGACATCCTGGTTAACCCGTCGGCCGGCAGCTGGTCAGTCGAATTCCCGCCGGTCGTCACGGCGACGACCACCGCGCTGACCGCTAGCCCGAGCCCGGCTACGGTCGGAGTGTCCGACACGCTGACCGCGACCGAGACACCGGCAACGGCCAGGCTCGGTGGACTTCAAGAACGGAGCCACCGATCTTGGATCCGCGTCGGTCAACGGGAGCGGCGTCGCGGCGCTCGCGACCACCTTCGCCGCAGCGGGCTCGGAGAGCCTGACGGCGACCTTCACGCCCGACCGACACCGCTGACTTCAGCGGTTCGACGGGCAGTCTGGCGCTGACGGTCAACCCGGCGGCAACGCCGACGACGACCAGCCTGACGGTGACCCAGGACCGGGACCACCGGGACGCCGTCTCGATGAGCTCGACGGTCGTCGTCAGGGGCCACGCCAGTAACGGCCGGAACGGTGTCGTGGTTCGATAACGGCTCCGCGACGCCACTGACGCCACGGCGTGACGCCGAACGCTTCGGGCATCGCAACGTTCAACATCCCGGCCGGTCTGGCAGCGGGCCCCCACTCGATCGTGGCGATCTTCACCCCGACCGCCCGACTGCAGTTCGAGAGCTCGCAGTCAGCAGCCGCAGACGTTCATCCTCCAGGCGCCAGTGACCGGGGCATGCGCGGAGCCGGCTCCAATGCACGGACACCCAGAACATCGAGGCGACGATCCCGGTCGGAACCCTGGTGCTCAGCACGCCCTACACCCCGGCTAACCCGCTGAACCTCGGGAACCTCCGCTGAACGCTGGGCTGACCCAGTACAGCGCGAACGCGCCGTTCACCAACATCTCTGTGGTCGACACCCGCGCCGGGGACCTGCCCTGGACGTTGACCGCGCTGGCCAGCAACCTGACCGACGGCGGCACCAAGCCGGGCAGCACTATCTGCAGCCAGAACGTCGGCCTGACCGGCCTTACCTCACACCCCAGGGACTGGCTTCGCCGGGACCGTTACCACCACCGATATCCCGGCAGCCAGCCCGGCTATCGCGCAACCTTGCACCGGCACGGCAGGTCTCGGTGGCGCCACCGCGCACACCGTCGCCACCACCAACGCTGGATTGGGCAGTGTCATGCTCAACGGCACGCTGACCCTGAACGCTCCGACCTCCGCCGAGGCCGGCCTGTTCACGGGCACCGTCACCTTCACGGTGGGGTAACGCGGCCGGTCGCAACGCCCAGTGAGTCAGTCGCTCACGAAGCGAGCGGGGCGGGCGGAGCAATCAGCCCGCCCCGTTCGCGAGCCGGATGCTCGTCGGCTGGCGTTCACCTTGGTTTTCCTGTGACGTCGGATTGAATGGATTGACTTGCGCCATGCGTTACCTCTGCTGCCTCCTCGCTGGGCTGGTCCTTGTTGGCCTCGGGCCTGCCGTCGCGTCGCAGGCCGCTCCAGCTGCTTCGGCGGCGGAATCTAGTCAGCCCGCCAAGGCAGCCTTCGGCGCCGGGCCAGCCTCGGCGAAGAAGATCGACGGCCGGCCGTACTTCACCTATGACACCTCGCCGGGCGGCGGCATCGAGGATCACATTGCCGTCATCAACTTCGCTAGCCGTGCTCAGACGCTCAACGTCTACACCGTCGACGCGAAGAGCGGGGCGAACGGTAATTTCGTCTACGCGGCAAGGTCGGCCGCCCGCAGGCAAGTGGGCGCGTGGCTCAGCGTCAGCACGAAGCACGGGTCAGGCGAGGTGACGGTCGGACCGCACGCGACCATCATCTTGCCGGTCTTCCTGCGCGTCCCGGCCAACGCGAGCCCGGGCGACCACGCTGGCGCGGTCATCGTGTCCCTGACGGGACTTGTGAAGGGCAAGCGCAAGCAGCTGGTGAAGTTTGAGCAGCGCATCGCGACTCGCGTCATCATCAGGGTCAGCGGGCCGCTCCGGCCGCGGCTCAGCATCGAGAACATGCACGCGAGCTACTCCGATCCGCTGAACCCATTCGCCAGCGGCATGGTCACCGTTACCTACACGGTCCTCAATACGGGTAATGCGCTGCTCGGCGCGACCCAGCAGGTCAGCGTGCACGGATTGTTCGGCTCGGCTGGGCGGGCGACGTCCTTGCCCGGGGTTCCGCTGCTGCTGCCGGGCGGTTCCTACCGGGTCAGCGCCCGCGTCCCTGGTGTCTTTCCCGAGATCTCGATCACGGCGACAGTCCCGCTGGGGCCGCAGGGACTGCGAGGCGACATCAACCCCGGCCTTCACGTCACCTCGGCGAGCGTGACCCTATGGGCCATTCCGTGGCTCCTCATCGCCTTGGTGGTCGTGCTCGTCCTCGTCGTCGTCGCGCTGATCTTGCGTCGGCGGCGCCGGTCGCGCACGCCCGTCCGCTCCGGCGCCAGCCAAACCCCGCAAGGAGTTACGCCATGAACCGCCTCGCTCGTCGCGCACGTGCCGTGGCCGCATCCGTAGCCTTGACCCTCGGCGCGATGTCGGCTGCCGCGCCGATAGCGCTGGCCGCGGGTTCGCCGGTGCCGTTCAAGGACACCAACATCGACGGGACTCTAACGTTCTGCACCCGCGGCGGCCAGCCAGTCACCTCGGGAAGTATCGACACGGTGCCCTTTGCCTGGAAGGCCATCTCGTCAGCGCCGCCGCCGGCCGGCTACCGGGGCGCGAGTGCCAGGGCCACCCTCGATGCCTACCAGCCGTTGCAGTACGTCGATCCCGGCGACTGGAGCGGTAGCCAGCTAACCGCGGCGTCGTTGTTTTCGAACCCGGACCATCCGGTAGCGCAGGCGACAAACGTTGATCAGCCCCTGCTCGGCTTCACTCAGGCCTACCCGCTCCACTGGGACGGGCTGGTGGAGATCAGGATGCTGTTCACGGCGGTCGATAAACCGCAACTGCAGACGCCTTACGCCGCTGCGGTCCTCCGGGTTACCGGCAGCACGTGGACGATGGTGAGCGGCGGGGGCAGCTCGTGCAGCCAGGGTCGGGGCGAGTCAGTCGAGACACTCCTGCTGCCCAAGAAAGACCTGGCAAAGAAGGAGACGATCGCCCCCGCAGCCAAGTCGTCAACGACGGCAAATGCGTCCGGCTCACCCAGCCGCGGAGGGTCGTCGGCGAACTCGGCGGCATCGGGCAATGGCAATTCAGCCAAGCTAGCCGCGAACTCGTCTGCCAGCACGGGCACCATCACGAAGGCGGCCATCGGGCTGGTCACCGTCGCCTTCGTCGCGGTCGTCATCGGGGCAATTGCCTGGCGGCGTCGACGCTCGGCCGGATGAGCCTGGCAGGCGACGCGTCATTCGGTTTCGCATTGATAAAGGCCAGGCGAACGATCGCCGACGCTGCCCCAGCAGGGGCGGGCGCAAAGCGAATGCGGGCTGGGGCCGTGTCGGCTTAATGAGTGGCTCGCAATAACTGAGAGGAATAACTCGTGCGATTTACGAGACGTGTGGCGATCGGCGCTGCAACAGCCGCCATGGCTCTTGCCCTGCCTTTGTTGGCAATACCAGCGTCAGCTTCATCCGGTCCGCCGTGGGAGCCCGACCCCAACACCCACGACACCGGCACGTTGACCTTCTATGACTCGTCAGGCAAAGTCGTCACAGGCGGATCCAATCTCGCCCATCTGTTCGACTATGTACAAGCTTCTACTGCTGACCCGTTCAAGGGCACCAAGGCGACCCTGGAGTTCGCACAGCCCCAGCCGGGCACTGCGACGGGCAATTTCGCGGTCGGCGAGGCGTCGCCCGCGACGATCTTCCCGAATGCCAGCGCGCCGGCGCCATTGAATACCAGCGCGAATCCCGTGGTGACCCTGGGCTCGATGGACGGGGATCTCACCAACTTCATCGCCACGCAGATCGCACCGACCCAAGCCGGCTACGTCAACGTGTACCAGATCCGCTTGATAACCTCCGGACCAGGTGGTGCCGGTACTGTCGGCGGCGATCAGGACTACTGGGACGCCGACGTCCAGGTCGACCCGACCGCAGGCACCTGGACGGAGGTCTACCCGGTCCAGGGTGCGACCGCGATATCGACGGCGACCACCCTGGCGGTGAGCCCGCCGGGATCTGCCCGGCAGGGCGCTGCAGTGGGCCTGAGCGCGACAGTCACGGCCAGCGACACGACGCACCCCGCGGGTTCAGTCGAGTTTTTCCAGGATGGCATTTCGGTCGGCACGGCCGATACGGATACCACGACCGGGATGGCGACGCTCACTACCTCGGCCCTCTTGCCAAGTGCTCCGAACGGTACGTCACTCACTGCCACGTTCACGCCAACCGACAGTTCGACCTACAGTCAGTCGAACTCGGCCACCGTGCA
This sequence comes from uncultured Actinomycetota bacterium, assembly GCA_963767215.1. GTDB lineage: Bacteria > Actinomycetota > Actinomycetes > Streptosporangiales > Streptosporangiaceae > JAJYUU01. The sequence continues at coordinate 81,456 of CAVYDE010000007.1, read as the reverse complement.
GTACACGGTGAACCCGGTTGCCGTGGTGCCGACGATCTCCGGGGCCCACCAGGTCGGCGCCAAGGAGACCTGCAGCGAGGGCAGGCTGGACTTCGGCGTGACCGCGAGCTTCACCTGGCTAGCGAGTGGCAAGACCGTCGGCACCGGGTCGAGCCTGGTCGTGCCTGGCTCGGCAGACAAGAAGTCGCTATCGTGCCGGGCCTCAGTGCACGACGGCACCGGACCGTCGAGCACGGCCACCAGTAAGTCGGTCACCGTCTCGCCGGGCAAGGCACCACGGGCGACCAAGAGGCCGACGCTGTCCGGGCGGCACAAGGTAGGCACCAAGGAAACGGTCAAGCACGGTACCTGGTCGCCGTCCTCGGTTACCTTCACCTACCAGTGGCTGCTCAACGGAAAGGTCATCAAGGGCGCGACCAAGGTGACGCTGACCTTGGGCAGGGCCGACAGGGGCCGTCTGATCAGCTGCCGCGTCACTGCGCATAAGTCGGGCTTCACGAACGGCACCGCGACCACCGCGGGGGTCAGGGTCTCCGGCTAGCTAGTCATGACGATCGGATAGCTGCGGGTCGCTGCCCCTTCGGGAGCAGCGACCCGTAACCCTGCCTGGAGTGCAGGACAACGGGTCCGCCGACCAGCCCCCGAGGGGGCACATCGTGCCCGTGAGCTTGAGTGGTCAAAGGGCGGCCTAACATAGCACGCAGCGCCGACTATGCCAGTATCGTCGGGGTAGCCCGGGTGCCGGTACGGCGCGCCGCGCTACGGCCTTGTGGCGCTTGCACCGAAATACCTCAGCACCGCGCGCTTCGCGTAAAATACCCAGAATTGAGGGCAGGTGCCCGTTGACGCGGGGGGCGGGGAGAGAGAGAGCAGTGGAGACTGTCAGGTACTCAATCGTCATCCCTATCTTCAATGAAGAAGAGTCACTGCCGGCCCTGGTTAAGCGCTTGCGCGAGGTAATGGCGCAGCTGGACGGCCCGTGCGAGGTCGTCCTCGTCGACGACGGCAGCCGAGACGCGAGCTACCGGATGATGACGGAAGTCAACGTCGAGGATCCCCGGTTCAAGATCATCCAATTCTCCCGGAACTTTGGCCACCAGATCGCGATCACCGCGGGCATGGACGCTGCCCAGGGCCAGGCCGTGATCGTGATGGACGCCGACTTGCAGGATCCGCCCGAGGTCATCCTCGAGATGGCGGCCAAGTGGCAGGAAGGCTACGAGGTCGTCTACGCGGTCCGTGAGCGCCGGGAAGGCGAGACTGTTTTCAAGCGGACGTCGGCCACCATTTTCTACGGCGTGCAGCGGCGGCTTGCCGAGATTGACCAGCCGGTCCAAGTCGGCGACTTCCGCCTGGTTGATCGCAAGGCGCTCGATGCCTTCTTGCAGATGCGAGAGCGGAACCGCTATGTCCGCGGGATGTTCTCCTGGGTTGGCTTCCGGCAGACGGCCGTGCCTTATACCCGGGCCTCGCGGGAGGCAGGCAAGACGCATTACTCCATGCGCAAGATGGTCAGGCTGGCGCTCGACGGTTTCGTGGGTTTCTCGACGGCGCCGTTGCGCCTGTCGCTCACCGCCGGCCTGCTGCTGGCCCTGGGCGCCTTTCTGTACGGCATCATTGCGATCGTGCTGAAGCTGGCGGGGCTGCCCTTCGTGCACGGCTATGACTCATTGCTGGTAACGATTACCTTTTTCAGCGGGGTTCAGTTGATTGTGATCGGCATGGTTGGCCAGTACGTCGCCAGGATCTACGACGAGGCCAGGGCACGCCCGCTGTACCTGGTGCAGGACGCCAGGGGGTTCGGCTCGGATAACCGGCCGGCCGATCCTGTTTGGACATCGGCCGCGCAGGACCTGCTTGCCCGTGGCCGGTCCGTTCCGCCCGGGCCGCCGGCATGATGGCGCCGCCAAGTCAGTCGGATGACGGGCGGACGGGGGCCCAGCTGGCCGAGCACACCGAGCCGGCGGCCGAGCAGGTACACGGTCGCCGCGGCCTGATCCGCTCGCCGTACCTGCAGGGCTTGATCGCCCTGGCGGTCTACGCCATTCCCTGGCTGGCACTAGTGACCAGGCCGCTGATTGTCCACGCGGCGCGAGCGCAGCTCGACCAGAAGAGCATGGACCCGAACTTCTATGTCTGGTGCCTGCGCTGGTGGCCCTGGGCAATCCAGCACGGGGCGAACCCGCTCTTCACCCACGTCATCGGGGCGCCGACCGGGTTTTCGCTCGCGTGGGTGACGACGATCCCGCCGCTGGCGCTGGCCGCGGCGCCGGTCACCCTGTTCGCCGGCCCGGTCGTCTCCTTCAACTTGCTGGCCGCTATCGCGATCCCGTTGACGGCGTGGGCCGCGTTCGTGCTGTGCCGCCGTCTCACCGGCGCGTTCTGGCCCGCTCTCGTCGGCGGCTTGGTATACGGGTTCTCGGCCTACGAGATGAACCACGGCGCGGCCGGCCAGCTCAACCTGACCTTCAGCATGCTGCTGCCGCTGATGGTGTACATCGTGGTGTTGTGGCGGGACCAGAGCATCAGCTCCCGCACCTGTGTGATCTTGCTCGCGGTCGCGATGGCGTTGCAGCTCTACTTGTTCCTCGAGACCTTCGCCGACATGACCGGCATTGTGGCCATCGCGCTCGTCCTCGGCTATCTGCTGGCCGGCCGCGACAACCGGCCACAGGTCCTGCGGATGGGCCTGCATATCGGCGCCGCCTACGTTCTGTCCCTGATCCTGGCTGCGCCCTATCTGCTCTACGCGCTGTCCAATAAGGCGCCGAAGCTCATCCACGTCACCGGGCTCGACCTGGCCAGCCTGATTATTCTCAGGAAGCAGCGCACCTATCATCTGCACTGGCTGGCGCATCTGGCCAGACAGCCGGTCGAGGCTTCTGCCGCGGGTTATGTCGGCATTCCGCTGCTGATCGTGATCGTCGCCCTCGCCGTCACGACCTGGTCGAGCAGGCTGACTCGCTTCCTGACCTGGATGGTCGGCATTATTGTCGTGGCCTCCATGGGCTGGGAGGTCACGATCGACGGGCACCAAGTCGCGACGCTGCCGTGGAAGCCGCTATGGAAGCTGCCGCTGGTCCGCAACGCTTTCCCGTCGCGGCTCATGCTCTTTGCCTTCCTGGTGCTGGCCGTGATCGCTACTTTGTGGCTTGCGCGCACCTCGGCAAAGCAATGGCAGCAGTGGGGGCGCTGGGGAATGGGGGCGCTCATCGTTTTCGCGGTCATCATCGACATCCCGCCGTTCGGCTACTCCAAGCAGTCCAATGTGCCGGCCTACATTGCCAGTGGCGCTTATAAAAAGGACCTCACGCCAGGCGAATCCGTCGCGGTGGTGTCGACAGTCGGCAATGCCGGAATGCTGTGGCAAGCCAACACTGACTTCTACATGAAACTTGCTGGCGGCTACATCAACCAGGCGATCACCAGGCGGACCGACCTGCCGTGGCAGATCCAGAATCTGTCCGGCGGCACGCCGCTGGCAGTGGATGAGTTCGAGGCCTACGTTCGCAACACCGGCCTCGGCGCCGTCCTGCTGGACGAGTCGCACGTCCCGGTCTGGGTCGGTATCTTCGGCAAGATGGGGCTGCGCAGTGAACTCGTCGGCGGCGTCCGCGTGATTCCTACCGACGGCTGCCGCACGTGCAAGGTGCTGACCGCCGCCCAGCTGAAGACCTATCCGCCGGCCAGATGAAGACCTGACCGGCGGCCGGCTCAAGACCTGAGCGGCGCGTGCTAGGCGCTGGCGGGTGGCAGTGAGGTCCACCGCTGCCCGGCGGCGAGCCGGTCGGTCAGGCAGAGCCAGAGCAGTAGCAACGTCAGCGCCACCAGGGTCGCCGGCACCAGGGCCTCGGCCAGCAGGTTATCTGCCCGGACCAGCCAGAGCGGACTCACGGTCTTGGTGGTCGCGACTCCTGGCAGCTGGCCGATCGCTCCGGCCAGGGACCGGCCAAGGACGATCCAGTCCAGCCTGCTGGCCGGCAGGAGAGCCAGCACCGGGAAAATCATGACGTCATACCAGGCTCGTTGCTGCGGTGAGCAGATGAGCCAGGCTGCGGTCAGCGCCAGGACCGGTCGCGCCGCGGGCGGGCCAGTAATGCCGTAGGGCAGCCGCCACAGCAGCACGGCCGCGAGCACGACCGTCGCCACGGTGGCCAGCGCGGCAGTCTTGTGCGCGGTGCCGAAGTAGGGCAGCACGTCGGACAGCAGTTGCCACGGCTGGTAGGGCGGGCCGGGGTGGGCCGTTTCGCTCAGCATCGAGGTGATCGCGGCCCGGCCGGCCAGGGCGTAGGCCGGCAAGGTGAATGCGGCCGCGCCCGCCGCCAGCCCGGCCAGCGCGCGCGGTGACCGCAGGGCAGCGATGGCAAGGCCGGCGCCGAACAGCGCGAACGGCACCTTGACGGCGATCGCGGCGCCAACGAGCAAGCCCGCTACCAGCCCGCTGGAGAAGTCCAGGCGTCGAAGCGACAACACCGCCAGCACGCCGAACACCACGCCCAGAACGTCGAGATGGCCGCCCGCCACGACGGCAAGCAGCATCAGCGGATTAACCGTCCACAGGAGCTGGGCGCGTGCTCGCCGGCCAGGATCCGACCGGAAGTACCGGTCCAGCGCCAGGGCAACTGCGAGGAATGCCAGGGCGTTCCACAGCTTCAGCCAGAACAGCGTCCTGACCGCTGAACTGCCGCCTAGCTTGGACGCTAGCTCCTGGGTCAGCGTCGCGACCGGGCCGTACGGTGAGGTGTCGTGCCGCCACCGTCTGGTCGCCAGCATCGCGATCGGGTCGCCGGTGCGCTGCAGGTGCCGTGCGGTCGTGGTGTACGGGTCGTGCCCGAGCGCGGCAATCCGGCCGAAGACCGCGTCGTCCAGCATGTCCCGAGAGCCGATCGGCGGTACCAGCATCAGCAACACGACGGCGATCAGCGACCATGCCAGCACCAGCCGCGGGCGCGGACGCCAGCCGCGGCGCACGGCGAGCAGCCCGCTGCCAAGGCCAGCGGCGCCCGCCAGCGCGGCGGACCAGGTCGCGGCCGCGACGAGATGCGTCATGGGGCTGGCATGCACGAAGATCAGCGGCCAGGTCGGCGCCGACGGCAGCTGCGGCACGGCGGCCGACGGGCCGTGCAGCCCGACTGCGGTGAACAGCGCGATGCTGAGCCCGATACCGCCGACCGCGCACCAGATGAGCCACCCGGGCGGTGTCCCCCGCTCGTCCTGTTCCTCGGGTTGCCGGTCGGCGCGGCTGTCGAACGCGCCTGGGTAGCCGACCGGCCTGGCGTTGCCCCGTGGCAGCAATGACGACATATCTCGGCCGATCTCCCCGTGGCGTCAAGGACAGCGCTCGGCTGCCGGTGACTCAGTTCTAGAGAAGCTATTGGTCGAGATCGAGGCGAGTGCCTGATTTGGCGATAACAGCAGGTGGAATCGCTTCTCCGATACCGCCGCATTACCTGCTCGTTACCATACTGGGATGCAAAGTTGACAGCGATATCTGGCGGAGCGAAGAGCGGGCGGCGAGCCGCGCGCGGATGCGGGACGATGGTCAGCGAACCTCGGGAGGAACGCAGATGACCTGGGAAGAATTGCTGGCCTATTGTCTGGCCAAGCCAGGCGCCTGGCAGGACGAACCGTGGGAGGGCGACGTCGTGGCCAAGGTCGGCGCCAAGATCTTCGCGATGCTCGGCTCGGATGGCCGCGGCAGCGTCGGGCTCAAGTGCGGCGCGACCCGTGAGCAGGCCGACGAATGGCTGGCCCGGTATCCCGACGACGCGTCGGTGATGGCCTACATCGGCAGGTCGGGCTGGAACACCTTGGAGACCCGCGGTGCCATCCCGGCCGACGAGCTGATAGAGGCGATTGACGCTTCGTATGACGCCGTGGTCGCCAAGCTCCCGAAGAAAGACCGTCCCGCAGTCTCGTAACCCCGCGGCCGGCCGTCCGCGCCCCAGCACGGTTCGCGCAGCATTCCTAGGACGGAGCATCCCGAAGAGGGAGCACCGAGAGGGAGCGTCGCTAGCGCAGGCTGTCCAGCCTGGTCAGTGCCTCGTCGAGTTCGGCGAGCAGCGCGGATACGACGTCTGCGACGGGTCTGACCTCGTTCATCCGGCCGACGATCTGGCCGACCGGCATCGGGATCACGTCCGGGTTACCCGACTGCATCAGCCGCTGATGCGCCTGTGCGACCAGCAGATTCTGCAGTGGCATCGGCAGCGGGTCGGGCGCCCCCGGCGCCAGCCAGGCGTCCGTCCAGCTGTTCTTGAGCAGCCTGGCCGGCTTGCCGCTGTAGATCCGGGACCGGACAGTGTCCGAGGAGGTCGCTGCCAGCAGCGCCTCGCGGAGGCCGGGCAGCGGCGAGAGATTGGTGTATTCCGAGGTGATGAGCCAGGCCGAGCCCATCCAGACGCCGGCCGCGCCGAGTGCGAGAGCCGCCGCGATCTGGCGGCCCGTGCCGATGCCGCCCGCGGCGAGCACCGGGACGTCAGGGCCGACTTCGTCGACGACCTCCGGCACGAGCACCATGCTGGCGATCTCGCCGGTGTGACCGCCGGCCTCATACCCCTGGGCCACGACGATGTCGACGCCGGCGTCGACGTGCGAACGGGCGTGCACTGCCTTCCCGGCGAGCGCGGCGACCAGCATGCCCTTGTCGTGCGCGCTGGCGATGACGTCGGCCGGCGGTGAACCCAGCGCGTTGGCGATCAGCCTCGCGGGGTGCGCGAGAGCGACCTCCACCTGCGCCCGCGCCACCGAGTGCAGCCAGCCGAGCACGCCGTCCCTGGCGTTTGCGTCCTCGGGCAGCGGCGGCACGCCGAGCTTGATCAGCGTCTGGTCAACGAAGTCCTTGTGCCCGGCCGGGATGAGCTGGTTCAGGTCGACGGCAGCGCCTTCGGCCGGAATCTTGGCGGGCATGACGACGTCGACGCCATAGGGCCGCCCGTCGGTGTTAGCGTCCATCCAGTCCAGCACCTGGTCCAGCTCGGCCGCGTCGTTGAACCGGACGCAGCCGAGCACGCCAAGGCCGCCGGCCCGGCTGATGGCGGCGGCGACGTGCTCAGAGGGCGTGAACCCGAAAATCGGATGCTCGATGCCCAGCTGGTCGCAGATCGGGGTGCGCATGGCGGTCCTCCGTCAGGCCGACTGCAGGTCGGTGCCGCCCGGCTGGCCTGCACTGCCCGGCAGGCTTGCACTGCCCGGTTGGCTTGCACTGCCCGGTTGGCTTGCACTGCCGGGCTGGCTTGCACTGCCCGGTTGGCTTGCACTGCCCGGCTGGCTTGCACTGCCCGGCTGGCCAGCACCGGCGGCAAGTATCGGCGCGCTTGCCGGCGCTGGCCAGTCGGCCTGCTGCTCTTGCGCGTATGTGCGCGCCCAGCTGTAGTCAGCCTTGCCGGCCGGAGTGCGGCCGATCTGCTCGACTAGCCATACCGATCTCGGCACCTTGTACCCGGCGATCAGGGTACGCAGGTGCTCTTCCAGCACGGCCAGGTCGACGGCTTGCCCGTTCCTGGCCTGGATCAGCGCGGCCACCCGCTGCCCGAGGCGCTCATCGGGCACGCCGATGACCAGCGCGTCGAAGACGCCGGGGAAGGACTTCAGCGCCCCTTCGACCTCTTCCGGGTAAACCTTCTCGCCGCCGGTGTTGACGGAAGTATTGCCGCGCCCGAGCAGGGTCAGCGAACCGTCGGCCTCAACCCTGGCCAGGTCGCCGGGTACCGCGTACCTGGCGCCGTCTACCTCGGCGAACAGGGCCGCGGTCTTGACCGGGTCCTTGTAGTAGCCGAGCGGGATATTGCCGCCGCGAGCCAGCCTGCCGATCCCGCCCGGTCCGAGCGGCCGGTTGTGCTCGTCGATGACGATCGTGTGCGGGCCGGGCGTGACTGTCGGGCCTTCCGGCCGCTTGTTGCCCGCGCTGACGTAGCCAAGACCGGTAAAGCCGGTCTCCGACGCGCCGATAGCATCGGTGACAACGATGTTTGGCAGCAGGGTCAGGTACTGGTCCTTGACCGAAGGGGAGAACAGCGCCGCGCTGCTGGAGATGGCCAGCACCGACGAAGTGTCGTACTGCTCCTCCTGGTAAGCCTCGATCAGCGGCCTGGCCATCGCGTCGCCGATGATGATCATGATGTTGATCTTGCGGCGCTGAACAGTGCGCCAGACGTCGTGCGCGCTGAATTGGGGCACGAAGACCACGGTGTCACCGGAGAACAGCGCCGCCATCGCACCCCACTGCGCGTTGCCGTGGATTAGCGGGGCGGCACACAGCCGGACCAGGCCTGCCGGGTTGGCGGCGGCGCGCTTGGACTGCTCCCACTCGTCTTGCATCCACTCGCCGGTGGCGAAGTCGACTCCGCCGCCGAGGGTCCGCCAGATGTCCTCGTGCTGCCAGATGACGCCCTTGGGGTAGCCGGTGGTGCCGCCGGTGTAGAGCATGTAGATGTCCTGGCCGCTGCGCGCGCCGAAGTCCCGCTCGGCAGGCTGTCCGGCGATCGCGGTGCCGAAATCGGTGCTGCTGCCCGTGTCAGCGTCGCTGCCGTCATCGATCGCCAGCGCGGCCAGGATGCCCGGATAGTCGGGCAGCAGCCCGGCCACGCGCGCGCTGAACTGCCTGTCGTGCACCAGCGCCACCAGTTCTGCCTCGGTGAACAGGTATCGCAGCTCGGCGTCGACGTAGCGGTAGTTGATATTCACCGCGACCGCCCGCAGTTTGTAGCAGGCCAGGAACGCCTCGATCAGCTCGATCGAATTGCGGCCGTAGATCCCGACGTGGTCGCCCCGGCCGACGCCGGCGGCCGCCAGGAAGTGAGCGAGCTGGTTGCTTCGTGCCTCCAGCTCGCGGAAGGTGATCTCGGCCTCCCCGCAGGCGATGGCCAGGCGCTCGGGAACCGCGTCTGCTGCATGCTCGAACAGGTCCGCGATGTTCTGCGCCATGGGTAGAAACTAGAACGTGTTATCGTTCACGGCAACCCTTTCCGGGCTGTTGAAGGAGACCGCCATGACTTCGGCACCGGCCGAGCCGCACGCCCTGGTCGAGCTTCGCGGTCACGTGCTCATCGTGACGATGAACAGGCCGCACGCCCGTAACGCGCTGAGCGGCCCGATGATGGCGATCATGGCGCAGGCCTGGGACCGGGTCGACAACGACCCCGAGGTCCGGGTGTGCATCCTGACCGGAGCCGGCGGAGCGTTCTGCGCGGGCGCGGACCTGAAAGCGATGACCGTCTCGCATCCTGGTGACTCCTTCTCCGCGGGCACCTTCGACCCGTCGGTCATCGAGCCGTTGCTGAAGGGCAGGCGGCTGGCCAAGCCACTGATCGCGGCGGTCGAAGGCGCGGCCATCGCGGGCGGCACCGAGATCTTGCAGGCGACCGATATCCGGGTGGCCGGCCGCAGCGCCAGGTTCGGCGTGTCCGAGGCGCGCTGGGGCCTGTTCCCGCTCGGCGGGTCCGCGGTCCGGCTGGTCCGGCAGATCCCGTACACAATCGCCGCCGACCTGCTGCTGACTGGCCGGCACATCACCGCGGCCGAAGCGCTGGCCGCTGGCCTCATCGGCCACGTGGTGGAAGACGGCCAGGCGCTGGCCAAGGCGCTGGAGATCGCCGAGCTGATCGGCGCGAACGGGCCACTCGCGGTCCAGGCGATCTTGCGCACGATCAGGGACACCGAGGGCATGGCAGAGAACGACGCGTTCGCGCTGGAAGCCAGCCTCGGGATGGCAGTGTTCGCCAGCGAGGACGCCAAGGAGGGCCCGCGCGCGTTCGCCGAGAAGCGCAAGCCGCAGTTCAAGGCGCGCTAATGCCGCCTGCTCCTTGGCGGCGCTCCCTAGAACGTGTTTCACTTTCATCCGTGACCACGCAGACCGGCCCTCCGTTGTCAGCTCCGCTGGAGATCACCTTCGACTACACCAGGTCGCTCGGCCCGGTGCTGAGCGAGTTCATGACCGCGCTGGCCAGCCGGCGCATCATCGGCTCGCGCGGCGCCGACGGCCGGGTGCACGTGCCGCCTGCAGAGTACGACCCCGTGACGTTCGCGCCGCCGCTTGAGCTGGTGCCGGTCGGGCCTGGCGGCACGGTGACGACCTGGTCCTGGCAGCCTGAGCCGCGCGAGGGCCAGCCGCTGGACCGGCCGTTCGCCTGGGCCCTGATCCGGCTGGACGGCGCGGACACCGCGCTGCTGCATGCCGTGGACGCAGGCACCGCGGCGGGGATGCACACCGGGATGCGGGTCCGCCCGCGCTGGGCGGCGCAGCGCTCGGGTCACATCCGCGATCTTGAGTGCTTTGAGCCCGTCGGCCCGGGCGAGGCAGCGGCGGCAACAGGCGACGACCACGTTCCTGATCAGAATCCTGACCCCGTCACCATGATCACCACGCCGGTGCGGCTTCGCTATCAGCACAGTGCTTCGCCTGAGGAGAGCCGGTACCTGCGCGCGCTCAAGGACGGGAAAATCGTGGGCCAGCGCTGTCCGGCGTGCGGGAAGGTGTACGTGCCACCGCGCGGGGCCTGCCCGGTCGACGGGGTGCCCACCACGACGGATGTCGAGCTGGGCGATGTCGGGACGGTGACCACGTTCTGCGTCGTGAACGTGCCCTTCCGCGGGCAGCGCATCCCGTCGCCCTACGTCGCCGCCTCGGTGCTGCTCGACGGCGCCGACATCGCGTTCCAGCACCTGGTCCTCGGCTGCGAGCCGGACCAGGTCCGGATGGGCCTGCGGGTCCGTGCCGTCTGGAAGCCGCGCGAGGAATGGGGCACGACCTCGGAGAACATCAGCCATTTCGAGCCGACCGGGGAACCCGACGCCCCGTACGACTCCTACGCACATCATCTGTGAAGGCGGCCGCAATGCCAGACGATGTCGCAGTCATCGGCTTTGCCGAGGCGCCTAACGTGCGCCGCACCGACGGCACCACCAACGGCGTGGAGATGCTGGTGCCGATCTTCCGCGAGGTGTTCGAGCAAACCGGGCTGACCAAGACCGACGTCGGCTTCTGGTGCTCGGGCTCGTCGGACTACCTGGCCGGCCGCGCCTTCTCCTTCGTCTCGGCGGTGGACGCGATCGGCGCGTTCCCGCCCGTGATGGAGTCGCACGTGGAGATGGACGGCGCGTTCGCCCTGTACGAGGCCTGGGTCAAGGTCCTGACCGGCGAGGCCGACATCGCGCTGGCCTACGGCTTCGGCAAGTCGTCGGCAGGCGATCTGCGCCGGGTGCTCGCGCTGCAGCTCGACCCTTATGTGATGGCCCCGCTGTGGCCGGACTCGGTCAGCATCGCCGCGCTGCAAGCCAGGCTCGGTCTGGACAAAGGCCTGTGGACGGAACGCGGCATGGCGGAGGTCGCGGCGCGCAGCCGGGCCGCGGCCGTCGCGAACTCCAGGGCCCAGCTGTCCGGCGCGGTGTCCGCCGAGGAGTTGCTCGCCGCCCCGTTCGTGGCCGATCCGCTGCGCGCGCACGACTGCGCGCCGGTCACTGACGGAGCCGCGGTAGTGATCCTGGCTGCCGGTGACCGGGCCCGCGAACTGTCTGACAGGCCGGCCTGGATCACCGGATTCGAGCATCGCATCGACTCGGGTGAGCTCGGCGGCCGTGATCTGACCGTCTCGCCCTCCGCCGCGGCGGCAGGTGCCGCGGCCGGCGCGGCCGGGGTCGACGTCGCCGAGCTGCACGCGCCGTTCACCCATCAGGAACTGGTGCTCCGCGCGGCACTCGGCCTCGGCGACTCGGTGCGAATCAGCCCGTCCGGCGGCGCGCTGGCCGGGAACCCGATGTTCGCTGCGGGCCTGGCCAGGATCGGGCACGCCGCCAGGCAGATCATCTCCGGCGCGGCTGATCGTGCCCTCGGGCACGCGACCAGCGGCCCGGCCCTGCAGCAGAACCTTGTCTGCGTGATGGAGGCCCGGTGAACCTGATGGGAGGCCCAGTGAAACAGCGCGCTGCCGTCCTTGGCACCGGCCAGACCCACCACCGCAGCAAGCGGCCCGACGTGTCGATAGCCGGCCTGTGCCGCGAGGCGGTCGACCGTGCGCTGGCCGATGCGGGGCTTGAGCTTTCCGATATCGACGCGGTCGTAGTGGGCAAGGCACCCGACCTGTTCGAAGGCGTGATGATGCCAGAGCTGTACCTGGCCGACGCGCTCGGCGCGGTGGGCAAGCCGCTGCTGCGGGTGCACACGGCCGGCTCGGTGGGCGGCGCGACCGGCAATGTCGCGGCGAGCCTGGTGCAGGCCGGCCGGCACCGCCGGGTGCTCGCGGTGGCGTTCGAGAAGCAGTCGGAGTCCAACGCCATGTGGGCGCTGTCGATCATGCCGCCGTTCTCGATGCCGCTGCTGGCCGGGGCTGGCGGTTACTTCGCGCCGCACATCAGGTCCTACATCCGGCGCAGCGGCGCGCCGCGGCACATCGGCTCGCTGGTCGCGGTGAAGGACCGGCGCAACGGCGCGAAGAACCCGTACGCGCACCTGCAGCAGCCCGACATCACCCTGGAGTCCGTGCAGGCCTCGCCGATGCTGTGGGATCCGGTGCGTTACGACGAGACCTGCCCGTCCTCCGACGGCGCGTGCGCCGTGGTGATCGGCGACCAGGCGGCAGCCGAGGCATCGGCGCACCCGGTGGCCTGGATCCGGGCCACCTCGATGCGCACCGAGCCGACCATGTTCTCCGGCAAGGACAACGTGAACCCGCGGGCCGGATCGGACGCCGCGGCGGCACTCTGGCACGCGGCCGGGATCACCGACCCGCTGGCTCACATCGACGTGGCCGAGATCTACGTGCCGTTCTCCTGGTTCGAGCCGATGTGGCTGGAGAACCTCGGCTTCGCGCCTGAGGGCAAAGGCTGGCAGTTCACTGAGGCTGGCGAGACCGAGATCGGCGGCTCGATCCCGGTGAACCCGTCAGGCGGCGTGCTGTGCAGCAACCCGATCGGCGCGTCCGGATTGCTGCGGTTCGCCGAGGCTGCCATGCAGGTGATGGGCAAGGCGGGCGAGCACCAGGTGCCCGGCGCTAGGACCGCGCTCGGGCACGCCTATGGCGGCGGCTCGCAGTACTTCTCCATGTGGGTCGTCGCCGACACCCCGGATTGAGTCTAACCGCCCGGCACCTGCCCGGCTTGCCGCACGATGCCAGACTGAAGCAGCGCGGACCAGCCGAGCACCTGTCCCTTGCGGAGGTGCTGGCTGCCGTCCAGCCCGGTCGCGTTGTGCGCGCGCACCGCGACGTACTCCTGGCCGAGGTACGCGTAGGTGGTCGGGTCAATCACCATCTCGTCGCGCACGTAGCTGTTCTGCATGATCCGCAGGCCGACGCCTGACCGGCCGACCAGGTCCTTGGCGCTCGCGTCGAACTGCACGCCGGGCAGGCTGATGAGCACCGAGTACAGCTCAGCCCGCAGCCGCGGTGGCAGGACGACGTTGGTCATCAGTGCCTGGATCGCGGTGAAGATGCCGGCGCTGCTGTCAGAGCCTAGGTTGGCGCTGATGATGGCCTTGAGCTTCGCCGGGCTGGCGGGCAGCGAGTCCAGGTAGCGATAGCTGACGCTGCGCCAGCCGACCGGCAGCACTACCACGCTGTTGCGGGCCACCGGGCTGACGACCAGCTTCCCGTGCACGATGACCGCCGTCCGCTGGCCATCGATTCTGGTCCACACGCGCACCGTCTGCCGTTCGTCAGGCGCGCCCATCAGGTACCCGCCGTTGCCGGCCGAGGACGCTGCCAGCAGCACTTTGGTGTAGATCCACTCGTGCGGGCCCGGCCTGAACAGCGGCGCCGCGGCGGCTGCCTCGGTGGCGTAGGCGACAAGCTCGGCCGCGGTCCCCGGCCGACCAGGCGCCACTGCCGGGAGGTGCGGGTGCTGGCCAGAGCTGTGGGCCTGGCCCGGCCCGTGGTGCAACGACAGTATTCCGCCGGTCACGGCGCCGGCGGCCAGTACCGCAGCCGCAGTGCCGGCGGCGAGCACCAGGCGGCCGCGCTGTCGTGCCGCCGCGCGGCGCGGTCGGCGATGACTCTCAAGCGCGACCGGCCCGGCCGCGCCGATCTCGGCGTCGAGCCGGGCTCGAGCGCCGTCCAGTGCCGGGTCAGGCAGGTCCGCCCTGAGGCGGGTAACGAGGTCAATGTCGTTCATGTCCTTGGTCCTTGTCAGTCAAAGCTTGCTGGGCTGAAGTCGCCGAGGTCCGCGCGAAGCCGGGTCCTGGCCCGGTTCAGCCGCGACCTGACCGTGCCCTCGGGTATGTGCAGTGCCTGCGCGACCTGGTCAAAGGTCAGATCCGCCCAGGCGACGAGCAGCAGCACGTCCCGCTGGTCCGCGGATAGCGCGGCGATCGCCGCCGCAACGGCCCTGCTGCTGGCTGCCGCCGTCAGCCGGGCGTCGGCGCGCTCCGCGAAGGACTCGGCGACCGGGTCCACGCCGCTGCGCGCCAGCGCCCTGAGCATCCTGACCTCATCACGCTGATGGCGCCGCAGCAGGTTGCTGGCGATGCCGTAGAGCCAGGGCCGCGCGTCCGGCCTGGTCAGGTCGTAGCTGGCGCGCTGCCGGAACGCGGCGAGGAAGGTGTCCGCGACGATGTCATCGGCCGCCGCGCCGAGGCGACGTCCCGCGTAGCGGCCGATCGCTTCGGCGTGCCGGCGGAACAGCACGGCGAACTGCTCGGGATCGGCACGAGACCTTCCGATTATCTCGGCATCGTCCCGCGCATCGGTGAGGTCAGGCGGGCGGCTGATGCCAGGACTCGCTCTGTTCATGCTCGAATCGTTCTGTTCACGGGCAACCCTCCTGGGTGGTGGTGTTGCCTGTTATTGCCCGTGCCAGCTCCGTCAGGTCCCGCTCGCAGCCCCGCAGGTCACTGGTAGGTGACCGGAAGTCGCTTGACTCCGTTCAGCCAGCCAGAGCGCAGCCGCTGCGGGTCGCCCGCCCTCGTGATGTCAGGCATCGCATCGGCGATGGCGTTGAACATCAGGTCGATCTCCAGCCGGGCCAGGTTGGCGCCGAGGCAGTAGTGCGCGCCGGTGCCGCCGAACCCGACGTGCGGGTTGGGGCTGCGCATCACATTGAACTGCTCGGGGTCCTCGAAGACCTCTTCGTCAAAATTGGCCGACCGGTAGAACATGCCGACCCGCTGACCCTGCTTGATCAGCTGACCGCCAAGCTCGACGTCCTTGGTGGCGGTGCGCTGGAAGACGGTCACCGGAGTAGCCCAGCGGACGATCTCGTCGACGGCGGTCTGCGGCCGCTCGGCCTTGAACAGTTCCCACTGGTCGGGGTTGTCGAGGAACGCCAGCATGCCGTGCGAGATCGCGTTCCTGGTGGTCTCGTTGCCGGCCACCGCCAGCAGGATGACGAAGAACCCGAACTCATCTGTCGTCAGCTCATCGCCATCGACCTGGGCGTGGACCAGCTTGGTCACGATGTCCTCGCGCGGGCAGGCCCGCCGGTCCTCGGCCATCAGCATGCTGTAGCCGAGGATCTCTGCCGCGGCCGTCTCGCCGTCGCCCTGATAGTCAGGATCGTCGTAGCCGACCATGTCGTTGGACCAGGTGAACAGCTTGTGCCGGTCTTCCTGCGGCACGCCGATCAGCTCGGCGATGGCTTGCAGCGGCAGCTCGCACGCGACGTCAGTGACGAAGTCGCCGCTGCCCTTCGCCACGCGTCCTGCGACGATCTTCTGCGCGCGCTGCAGTCAGTACCTCGCGCAGGTTGCTGATCGACCGCGGCGTGAATCCCCGAGACACGATCCCGCGCACCTTGGTGTGGTGCGGCGGGTCGATATTGAGCATGATCACCCGCTGCAGCTCGACCTGGTCGCGGGTGTTGCCGCTGGGGAACCTGACGATAGCGCCGTTCTCGTAGCTGGAGAACGTCTCGCTATCCCTGGAGATCGCGACCACGTCCTTGTGCCTGGTCACCGCCCAGAAACCGTCGTCGTAGAAGCCCATGTCCGTTGGCTGCGGGTTCCACCGCACCGGCGTCGCCCGGCGCAGCTCCGCCAGCTCCTCCTGCGGCACGCGGTGCGCGTACAAGTCCGGATCGGTCAGGTCGAAGCCAGGCGTCACCAGCGGCTGAGCCATCTCGGGCCTCCGGATCTATAACATGTTCTAGTGGGATTGAAGCATGCCGGAAGCCTGTGGTGAACTGCCTTGGACTCGATTTTCCAAGAACACGTTCTACTATCGGGTTACCGGCGACACCTGGGAGCAGCAGTGGGCGAATGCGGTAATCGTGGCAGCCGTCCGGACCCCGATCGGCAGGCGGCGCGGGGCGCTGGCCGGGCTGCACCCGGCTGAGCTCCTGGGCAGTGCCCAGACCGCGCTCGTGGAGCGCGCCGGGATCGAGCCCGCACTGGTCGAGCAGATCGCAGGCGGCTGCGTCACCCAGGCAGGGGAGCAGGCAGGCAACGTGACGCGGACCGCGTGGCTGCATGCCGGGATGCCGCAGCAAACTGGCTGCCTGACCCTGGACGCGCAATGCGGCTCCGCGCAGCAGGCCGTGCACGTGATCGCCGGGCTGATCGCCGCTGGCGCCATCGACGTCGGTATCGGCTGCGGCGTCGAGGCGATGTCCCGGATCGGGCTGGGCGCGAACATCGGCACCGGAATCGGCTCGCCCCGGCCGCAGTCATGGACGATCGACATGCCGAACCAGTTCGAGGCAGCCGAGCGGATCGCCCGTCGCCGCGGTTTCACGCGCGAGCAGATCGACGCCTTCGGGCTACGTTCCCAGCGCAATGCCCAGCGCGCCTGGGCGGAGGGCCGGTTCGACCGGGAAGTGGCCCACGTCAAGGCACCGGTACTGGATAGCGATGGCAAGCCCACCGGCGAGACCAAGGTCGTCGACCGGGATCAGGGCCTGCGCGAGACAACGCTGGAGGGCCTGGCCGCGCTGAAGCCGGTACTGCCAGATGGCTTGCACACGGCGGGCACTTCGTCGCAGATATCCGACGGGGCTGCCGCCGTCCTGCTGGTCTCGGAGCAGCGGGCCCGCGCGCTCGGGCTGCGGCCGCGGGCCAGGATCGTGTCGCAGTGCCTGATCGGGGACGATCCGTATTACCACCTGGACGGGCCGGTCGCGGCGACTGAGCGAGTACTGTCCCGCAGCGGCATGACCATCGGTGACATCGATGTTTTCGAGGTGAACGAGGCGTTCGCGTCGGTCGTCATGTCGTGGATGAGCGTGCACGGACCGGACCCGGACAAAGTCAACGTGAACGGCGGCGCCATCGCCCTTGGTCACCCGGTCGGCAGCACCGGCTCCCGGCTGATCACGACCGCGCTGCACGAACTGGAGCGCCGGGACGCAAGTACCGCGCTGATCTCGATGTGCGCGGGCGGAGCGATGGCGACGGCGACGATCATCGAGCGGCTGTAGACGCGGCTAGCAGCCGCCGCGCCGTCGCTCTGACCCCCCGTGCTGGCTGCTCGGCTTGCGGCTCACAGCGCCGGGTAGACCGCCTCGCCCTGCCAGAAGTACCAGCGGTACCCCCACGGGTCGGTCACGTGGCAGGTACGGGGGCCGTAGCGCTCGTCCTGAGGCGGATCGATCTCGGCACCCGCGGCCGCGATCCGGCGGTACTGCGCGTCGACGTCGGTGACGTGCACGATGAACAGCGAGCCTGCGCCTGTGTCCGGCCCTGGTTCCTTGCCGCCGCTGATGTCGATCTGGGTCGGGCCCACCTGGATTTTGCCCTCTAGCCAGCGGCCATCGGAATCCCGGGCGCCAGCGGTCGCTGGCCCGAAGCCCAGCACTTCGGCCAGCCACTTTGCGGCTGCGTCGCCGTCAGGATAAAAGAGGTAGGCCGTGATGCCGGTGAAACCCGCGTCATCGCTCATGCGCCTATCCTCGCGCAGGGCTGGCGCGTTGAGCTTGGAAAAACGGCACCGCACAGGAACGTGGCCGCTTGCGCACACCGGGTTCGCCGGGCCGCCGCCGATGGAATCTGCGAGACGATGGGCTCATGGTTGTCTCCGTCGCCGTTCTGTCCGATATCCATGGCGTGCTCCCCGCGCTCGAAGCCGTGCTGGCGGAACCCGACGTCGCGGCTGCCGACCGGATCGTGCTCACCGGCGACATCGCGTCGGGCCCGCAGCCGACGCAGGTCCTTGACCGGCTGCTGAGCCTGGGTGAGCGCGTCGTGTGGGTGCGCGGGAATGCTGACCGCGAGCTCGTCGCTCTCGCCAGCGGCCGTTCTGACGTCGACATCCCCGATGAGATCACGCCGTGGGCGGCCGCGCAGCTCAGGGTTGAGCACATCGACTGGCTGGCGGCGCTGCCGCATCCGGTCACGTTGCGGCTCGACGGCTTCGGGCCCGTGCTGTTCTGCCACGGCTCGCCGCGCGACGACGAGGAAGTCGTGCTCGTCGACACCCGGCTTGACCGGTGGGCCGAGGTACTGGCGGACGTGCCTGATGAGGTTATGACGGTGGTCTGCGGCCATACGCACATGCCGTTCACCCGGCTCGCGCACCGCAGGCAGATCGTCAACCCGGGCAGCGTCGGCATGCCGTACGGCAGGGCCGGAGCGCACTGGGCGCTGCTGTCGCGTGGCGCGGTTTCCCTGCGCCGAGCTGCCTTCGACTGCGGCAGGCGTGCGCGGATATTATGCCGGGACTCCTCTTACCCCGGTGCGGCGAAGTGGGCGGACTACTACCTGCACGCACGCGCTAGCGACGCGGAGGCGCTGGCCGTGTTCGGCCCGCGCGACGGCCGTTAGCTCACGGATGCTGGCTGCTGACCGAAATGACCTCGCCGGTCAGGTAGGACGAGTAGTCGCTGGCCAGGAAGACGATCACGTTCGCCACCTCCCACGGCTCGGCGCCGCGGCCGAACGCCTCGCGGCTCTCCAGCTCGGCCAGTAGCTCCTTGCTCATCACCTTGGCCAGGAACGGGTGGCGTGGCCAGGCTCGGCGCTACCGCATTGACCCGGATGCCGTGGCTGGCGACGTCCATCGCCGCGCACCTGGTGAGCGCCATCACTCCGGCCTTCGCGGCGGCGTAGTGAGCCTGGCCCTCCTGCGCCCGCCAGCCGAGTACCGAGGCGTTGTTGACCACCACGCCGCCTTCGCCCTGGGCTACCAGCTGCCGCAGCGCAGCCCTGGTGCAGCGGAACGTGCCGTTGAGAGTGATGTCGAGCACCCGCAGCCACTCCTCGTCGGTCATCTCCAGGATCGAGCTGAGTGCCGCCGAGCCCGGCGTTGTTGATCATCACGTCGATCCGGCCGAACTGGCTGACCGCCGCGGCGATCAGTCTGGTCACCGCGTCGTCGTCGGTGACGTCGCAGGGCGCCGACCTGACCCGGTCGCCGTGCTCCGCGGCCAGCTCGTCCCGGAAGGATGCCAGCCTGGCCACGTGCTGGTCGCTGATGACGACGCTGGCGCCTTCCTCCAGGCACCGCCGTCGCGGTGGCCGCGCCGATGCCGGCGCCGGCGGCTGCGGTGATGACCACGACCTTGCCGGCCAGCAGGTCGCGGCCGGCGGGCGGCACGGGCGGACTGGCCGTCATGACGCGCGCCTGCCTGGGCAGGCCGAGCGCCCGGTCGGCGATGATGCCGAGCTGGATCTCCTGCGAACCGCCGTAGATGGTGTCGGCCCGGCTGAACAGATGCAGCCGCTGCCAGTCATCCAGGTCATAGGGCGGGCCCTGCGCCAGCATCGACGAAGGGCCGAGCACGTCCATCGCGAGTTCGCCGAGCTCCCGGTGCCAGCGCGACCACAGCAGCTTCACTACCGAGGCATCGGCGCCGGCCGCGGTAGCGGCCCCGCCGTCATCAGCGCTGTCGAGCATGCTGAGCACCTGCTCTCTCATCACCTGCAGTCCGATCCAGGCTCGGGCGAGCCGGTCCCGCAGCAGCGGATCTCGTGCGGCGCCGTTGTCGCGCGCCACCTCGATCAGCGCTCCAGCTCGCGCCGGTAGCCGACCTGCTGGCCGAGGGTGGACACGCCGCGCTCGATCGCCAGCGTCGCCATCGCCACCCGCCAGCCGTCGCCGGCGCCGCCGATCACCATGTCCCGCGGCCGGTCCGCGCGCCGTCGAAGAACACCTCGTTGAACTCCGACGTGCCGGTCAGCTGCCGGATCGGCCGGACCGTGATCCCCGGGCTGGTCCATCGGCACCAGCAGGTAGGACAGGCCCGCCGACCGCCTGGAGCCCGGCTCAGTCCTCGCCAGCAGGAAGCACCAGTCCGCCACCGTGGCCAGTGAGGTCCAGACCTTCTGGCCGGTGATGACCCAGTCGATCGCCGTCGAGCACGGCCGACGTGCTGACCGACGCCAGGTCGGATCCGGCGCCAGGCTCGGAGTACCCCTGGCACCACAGTTCGCGCACCGCGGCGATCGGAGGCAGGAACCGGTCCTTCTGCGCCTGCGTGCCGAACGCGATCACCGTCGGGCCGAGTAGTTCCTCGCCCATGTGGCCGACCCTGGCCGGCGCGCCGCTGCGGGCGTACTCCTCGTGAAAGATGACCTGCCGGGCGAGGCTCGCGTCCTGGCCGCCGTACTCCTCCGGCCAGCCGATGCACGTCCAGCCGCTAGCGGCCAGGTGCCGGTTCCAGGCCAGTCGCTGCTCGAAGTGCTCGTGCTCGCGGCCGGGACCGCCCAGCCCGCGCAGGCCGGCGAACTCGCCGGCCAGATTGCTCCTCCAGCCAGTCGCGCACCTGAGCCGCGGAACTCCTCGTCCTCGGCTGTCAGCTGCACTGCCATCCTCTCGAATCGGTCTCCGATTGCGCCGGCGCGGCTCGGGCCTGGCAGCCGCAGGCCAGATAGCGGCAGCCTACCAAGCACTTGCTTGCCCGGTAAGTGAGACGGCGAGGGCACGGGACGCCGTGGGCCAGGGGCTTCAATAGGGGCCGCGACCTTCGGCGCGCGCTTGACGATTTCGAGGCGAGCTAACCCAGGTAGCGGGCTCGGTTTCTGTCTGGTTGCCGGCGTCCTGGGCAAGTAGGCTCTGCCTACCAAGCACTTGCTTGTTTTGAGGAGCCCGGTGGAGCTGACGATCCCTGCGGCCGTCGGCAGGGCGGCCAGCCAGTTCGGCGAGCGGACGGCGGTTGCCGAGCCCGGCGGCCCGCGGCTGAGCTTCGCGCAGTTGCACGAGCGGGTGATCGCCTGCGCCGCCGCGCTCGTTGGCGGCGGGGTCGAGGCTGGCGACCGGGTCGCGATCTGGGCACCGAATACGCATCACTGGGTCCTGGCCGCGCTCGGCGCGCAGACGGCGGGCGCCACTCTGGTTCCGGTAAACACCCGGTTCACCGGGCCCGAGGCGCTGGACGTCATCGGCCGCAGCGGCGCTACCGCCCTGTTTGTCGCCGGGCCTTTCCTCGGCGCCGATCGCCTCGCCGCATTGCGCGCTGCCGATGCCGCCGCGCCAGGCCAGCTGGTCCGGCTCCGGTTGATTGTGACCATCCCGGTCGGGCCCGACGAGACCGGGCAGCCGCCGGGCGAGGCGGCGCCACGCGGCGCAGGCTGGGCGGGCAGAGATCTGCTCGGCTGGGCTGAGCTGGACCGCCGGGCTGCTGCCGCGCCCGGCGGCGCGGCCGCGGCGCGGGCGGCTGGGATCAGCCAGGACGACGTCAGCGACATCTTGTTCACGTCGGGCACCACCGGCCGCAGCAAGGGCGCGATGAGCTCCCACCGGCAGTCGCTGGCCGTCGCGGCGGCCTGGGCCGAGTGCGGCGAGGTAACCAGCGCGGACCGGTACCTGGTGCTGAATCCGTTCTTCCACAGCTTCGGCTACAAGGCAGGGATCCTGGTCTGCCTGCTGACCGGCGCCGCGATCGTGCCGCAGCTGGTGTATGACCCGGAGCAGGCGATGCGGCTGATCGAGGCGGAGCGGATCACCGTGCTGCCCGGCGCACCGACGATTTACCAGACGATCCTTGACCACCGGCCTCGCCAGCACTTGACCTGTCCAGCCTGCGGCTCGCCGTCACCGGCGCCGCCGTCGTGCCGGTCGCGCTGGTCGAGCGCATGCAGTCCGAGCTCAGCTTCGACACCGTGCTGACCGCCTACGGGCTGACCGAGGCGGTAGTCGTGACGATGTGCAGACCAGGCGATCCGCCGCGCACGGTAGCGACGACGTCAGGCCGGGCGACCGCCGGCTTCGAGATCAGCCTGGCCGGGACCGACGCCGGCGGCACGGGCGAGATCCTGGTTCGCGGGCCGAACGTGATGCTCGGCTACCTGGACGACCCGGCCGCGACCAAGGAGGCCATCGACGCCGCCGGCTGGCTGCACACCGGCGACGTCGGCCGGCTCGACGCCCAGGGCAACCTGACGATCACCGACCGGCTCAAGGACATGTACATCTGCGGTGGCTTCAATGTCTACCCGGCCGAGGTCGAGCAGGTGCTGGCCCGGCTTGACGGCGTCGCCGAGTCGGCCGTGATCGGCATCCCTGACGCTCGGCTGGGCGAGGTCGGCAAGGCCTTCGTCGTCACCAGACCGGGCGGCCAGCTGACCGCAGGATGAGATCGTGGCGTACTGCCGCGAGCGGCTGGCCAACTTCAAGGTGCCCAGGCAGGTCGAGTTCCGCTCGCAACTGCCGCGCAACCCGTCGGGCAAGCCGCTGAAGCGGCTGCTCAAGGAGGAGTCCAGATGACCGAGCACGCGGCAGGCAACGGCGACGGCGCGGCTCGGCCGGCAGCTGGCGAGGACGAGGTCGTCAGGTACGAAGTCCGCGGCCAGACCGCGGTGATCACGCTGAACCGGCCGCATTACCGCAACGCGCAGAACTCGGCGATGACCTACGCGCTGGACGCGGCGTTCACGCGCGCGGTGAACGACGACGCGGTCGCCGTCATCGTGCTGGCTGGCGCGGGCGATCATTTCAGCGCCGGCCACGACATCGGCACGCCGGGCCGGGACATCGACGTCTCCTTCGAGCGGAAGGCCGTGCTGTGGTGGGATCACGTCGGCAAGGACGGCGCGGACAACAGGTACGCGCAGGGAGATGGAGGTCTACCTGGGCATGTGCCGGCGCTGGCGGGAGATCCCCAAGCCGATGATCGCGATGGTGCAGGGCGCCTGCATCGCTGGCGCGCTGATGCTGGCCTGGGTCTGCGACCTGATCGTCGCCTCCGACGACGCGTTCTTCGCCGATCCGGTGGTGCGGATGGGCATCCCCGGCGTCGAGTACTTCGCGCATCCGTGGGTGGTGGGGCCGCGGTTCGCCAAGGAGATGCTCTTCACCGGTGACCGGTTCACCGCCGCGCGGGCCTACGAGCTGGGCATGGTCAGCCGGGTGGTGCCGCGGGCCGAGCTGGCGGCTACCGCGTTCGCGCTGGCGGACAAGATCGCGACGATGCCGCCGTTCGGCCTGGCACTGGCCAAGCGCGCGGTCAACCAGTGCGAGGACCAGATGGGCATGCGCAACGGGATGGACTCGACGTTCGGCCTGCACCATGTCGCGCACGCTCACAACGCCGAGACCGGCGCCGATTCGCTGGCCGGGATGAACGCCAGGTCGATGAAGCAGGCGGCCGGGTGAACCTCGACTTCGATCCCGACCTGCAGGAGTTCCGGGCGGAGGTCGCCGGCTGGCTGGCCGAGCACGTACCCGCCGCCGCCGCTGCCCTCGGTCGACACCGCCGAGGGCTTCGCGCTGCACCGGCAGTGGGAGGCGAGGCTCGCCGGCGCGCGGCTGGCCGCGGTGTCCTGGCCGGCCGCCTACGGCGGCCGGGACGCGTCGCTGCTGGAATGGCTGGTCTTCGAGGAGGAGTACCACGCCGCGCCGGCGGCCCGGTCCGGGTCGGCCAGAACGGGCTCTTCGTGCTGGCGCCGACCCTGTTCGCGCACGGCAGCGACGAGCAGCGCGACCGGGTCCTGCCGCGCGATGGCGCGGGCCGACGAGGTCTGGGCGCAGGCCTGGTCAGAACCCGGGGCCGGCAGCGACCTGGCCGCGATCCGGTCGCGGGCGCAGCGTACCGACGGCGGCTGGCTGCTGTCGGGCCAGAAGACCTGGAGCTCGCGCGCGGTGTTCGCGGACCGGGCCTTCGGGCTGTTCCGGTCCGATCCGCGGCGCGCAGCGGCACCGCGGCCTGACCTATCTCATGTTCGACCTGCGGGCGCGACGGCGTGACCGTCCGGCCGATCGCGCAGCTGGACGGTGAGGCCGGGTTCGCCGAGATCTTCCTGGACGAGGTGTTCGTGCCCGACGCCGACGTCATCGGCGAGCCGGGGGACGGCTGGCGGATCGCGATGAGCTCGGCCGGGCACGAGCGGGGCCTGTCGCTGCGCGCTCCTGGCCGGTTCACCGCCGCGGCCGCGCGGCTGGTCGAGCTGTGGCAGCAGGCGGGCGATCTGGCCGACACCGGAGCTCGCCGGCCGGGTGGCCGACGCCTGGATCGGTGCCCGCGCCTATCAGCTGCACGGCTACCGGATCGCCAGCCAGCCGGACGGCAGCGGTCCGGCCGGGGCGCGAGGCCAGCCTCGGCAAGGTCTTCTGGTCAGAGCTTGACCTGGCCTTGCACCAGACAGCGCTGGACCTGCTCGGCGCCACGAGCGGAGCTGCGCGATCCAGGGCCCGGCGGCAGCCGCTGGCTGGACGGCTACCTGTTCGCGCTGGCCGGCCCTATCTACGCCGGCACCAACGAGATCCAGCGCTCGGTCATCGCCGAGCGCGTGCTCGGGCTGCCCCGGTGAATCGGCCGGCCGCGGCGAAGGGTCGCGGCTGATGGATTTCGCGCTTTCCGTCGAGCAGCAGCAATTCGCCAGCGCAGTGCACGGCGCGCTGTCAACCGCGGACTGCCCGGCCGCCGCCAGGAACTGGGCGGCCGGCGACCGCGGGCACGGCCTGAAGATCTGGCGGTCGCTGGCCGAGTCCGGCGTGACGGCACTGGCGGTTCCTGCCGAGTTCGGCGGGCCTGGCGCCGAGCTGATAGACCTGGTGATCGCCTGCGAGGAGATCGGGCACCACGCTGTTCCCGGCCCGGTCGCGGAGTCGCTGGCCGCGGTGCCCGTCCTGCTGGCTCGCGCCGCAACCGGCCGCGGGCCTGCCGGACGCGTCGCGGACCGAGCTGGCCGGCCGCCTGACTGAGCTGGCAGCAGGCGACCTGATCGGCACGCTCGCGCTGCCCGCCGCTGGTGCCGTACGCCGCGGACGCCGACGTCGCCGGGCTCGTGCTCCTGGCCGCGGCCGACTCGCTCAGGGTCGGTGTGCCGTCGCCGGTGCACCGGTCGGTCGATGCCGCGAGGACGCTGGCCCAGGTCCTGGCCGGCCGGGTGGTGGCCGAGGGCCAGGTAACCGCGCGCGGCGATCCAGTGCGCCGCCGACTTCGGCACGCTGGCGAACTCCGCCCAGCTGCTGGGCGCCGGGCGGGCGCTGCTGGAAGCCTCGGCCCGGCACGCCCGTGACCGGGTCCAGTTCGGCCAGCCGGTCGGCTCGTTCCAGGCGGTCAAGCATCAGCTGGCCGACGTCGCCATCGGGCTCGAGTTCGCCAGGCCGCTGCTGCACGCGGCGGCGGTCTCGCTGGCCGCGGGGCAGCCACGGCGCAGCGCGACGTGTCGGCGGCCAAGGTGGCCTGCGCGGATGCGCCGCGCCGCGCGGCGAGAGCGGCGCTGCAGGTGCACGGCGCGATCGGCTACACCGCCGAGCACGACGCCGGCCTGTGGATCACCAAGATCCAGGCGCTGGTGCCCGCCTGGGGCAGCCAGGCGTGGCACCGGGGGCGGGTGCTCGGCGCGCTCACCAGCCCCGGCGGATGATGGCGTGCGGCTGACCAGCGAGCAGGAGGACCTGCGGGCGGCGGTCCGCGGCCTGCTGGACCGCAACCCCGAGGCCAGCGCCGACGGCGCAGACGCCGCTGGCAGCGGCTGTGCGCCGAGATCGGCGTCGCCGGCCTGCTGATCCCCGAGCGCTTCGGCGGCGCCGGCGCCGGCCCGGTCGAGGTCGCCGTCGTCATGGAGGAACTCGGCCGGTCGCTCACCCCGGCGCCGATGCTGGGCTCGGCGGTGCTGGCGACGCGGGCGCTGCTGGCCTCCGGAGACGAGGCCGCGTGCGAGCGGCTGCTGCCCGGCCTGGCCGACGGCAGCCAGCTGGCGGCCCTGGCCTGGACGACTGCGGCCGGGCGCTGGGATCCGGCCGAGGTGGCCTGCTCCGCTGTGGTCACCGGCGGCGCGGGCGGATCGACGACGGCTGGCAGGATGAGCGGCGAAGCCACTACGTGCTGGACGGCGACCTGGCCTCGTGCTCCTCGTTCCCGCCCTGATGCCGGGCGGGCGACTCGGCCTGTTCGAGGTCGCCCGGCCCGCCAGCGGTGATCACGCTGCCGCGTCCGCACCACCGTGGACGAGACCAGGCGGCTGGCCACGGTCCGGCTGGACGGCGGCGGCGGGCCGGCGGATCGGCGTCCGCCGCCGAGCTGGCCAGGCGCAGGGACGCGGCCTGCATCGCGCTGGCCGCCGAGCAGGCCGGGGCGGCGGCGGCGGCGCTGGCGAGGACCGTCGCCTATACCAAGGTCCGGGTTCAGTTCGGCCGGCCGATCGGCAGCTTCCAGGCGCTGCAGCACCGGATGGCCGACATGCACGTGCTGGTGGAGTCGGCGAGATCGCTGGCTTACGCCGCCGCTGAGGCAGCGCAGCAATCGCGCGCCTGACCTGGCGCTGCGCGCCGCCGCGGCGAAGGCCTACTGCTCGGAGGCACTGCAGCAGGTCAGCGCCGAGATGATCCAGATGCACGGAGCCATCGGGATGACCTGGGAGCACGAGGCGCACCGGTATTTCAAGCGCGGACACGGCGCGGCCATGCTGCTCGGCACGCCGGCCAGTCACGTGGCCAGGGTCGCGGCCGCCGTCGTCGATCGCTGAGCCGGGTCGGCAGCCTGCCCGGCTGGCCGTGCGGCAGCCGCTGCCGCCGATCGGCGTGTCGCGGGAATGTGACCTAGGTCACACCGGCCGGAGTAACGCCAGTACCGGCTGCCGTCGCTGAAGGGGGTGTTGTCGGCGGCCTCACCACCTGACCGAGGCCCAACCTGAAGGAGACACGATGAACGTTTCCAAGTCTCTCGCGGCCAAGGTCGGCACGGTTGTCGCGACCGCCGCGATCGCAGTGACCGGTGTGACGGCGGCGGCCAGCGCTTCGACCGCGACGCCGAAGCCTAAGACCGCCACGATGCTGACCGGCACGGCCGGCCCGGGTCACGTGCGCAAGCACCACCCCTTCTTCGTCGACCACATCACCGGCCAGCTGACCTCTGTCGCGACCCCGGCCGGTGACGTTAGCGGCGCCCGGATCGTGCTCAAGCGCGAGACCAGGAAGGACCACTGGATCGTCGTGCAGTTCGGCCGCACCGACAAGTTCGGCAAGGTCTTCTTCCGCGTCCGCGCGCTGAAGCACGGCGCTACCTTCGAGCTGGTTTTCCGCGGCAACCGGAACTTCTCCAGGTCGGTCAGCGCCCCGATTGTCATCGCCCCGGTTTCCAAGTAACCAAGGGTCGGCTCCTCCGCCGGCGGGCATCCCGGATTCGCTGACCTGGTCCGGGCATACCCGCCGATGTGGGACCCTTACAGGCGCGATGGCGAGTGAGACCGGTGTGCTCGATGATGCCCTGGCCAGGGCGAGCACGGGTGACGAGGCTGGGTTTCTTCAGCTTTGGCGGACTCTGCAGCCGCGCCTGCTCCGGTTCCTGCGCGTCATCGGCTGCGATGACCCGGACGATGTCGCCAGCGAGACCTGGCTCCAGGTGGTCAGGGACCTGCACAGGTTCTCGGGCGGCGAGGAAGATTTCCGTCGCTGGCTGTTCACTATCGGCCAGGCACCGCGCCATCGACGCGGCCAGAGCCCGGTCCCGGCGGCCGGCCAGCCCGATGACCGTCGGCCTGGACATCCTCGCGGACGACCAGATGGTCGAGGACCAGGTGCTGGACGGCATCTCGGTACAGGGCGCCGTGGCGCTGCTCGCCGGGCTGTCCAAGGACCAGGCCGAGGCCGTCGCGCTGCGGGTCATCGCCGGCCTGGAGACCCCCGACGTTGCCAAGATCCTCGGTAAGACAGCAGGCGCGGTGCGGGTTGCTTTGCACCGCGGCCTGAAGGCGCTCGCCGGTGATCCCGCTGTCCGCGCGCTGGCCGGCCGGCTGGCTCGGCCGCCACCGCCAACGGCGGCACCGTGGCCGAAATCACGGCGGTGCAATCCGGTTCCCAACCTGGTCGCTGGACGCTGGAGGAGGTGGACTAGTGAACTCGGACCTCCCAGCCGAGACCGGGTCCCTCGATCCAGGGCTCGGCGAGCTTTTCCGGGCGCTGACCGCCGGGCCTACCGGTAGCGAGCGTGCAGGCGAGCAGGCCGCGCTCGGAATGTTCCGGGAGAACGTCCGCCCGGCTGCCGCCCCGGCCGGAGGTCGCGGCCGGTTCGGCAGCACCGCCGGGCGCTCCCGTCGCGGGACAGGCCGGTCACGGGGCGGAGCCCCGGCCCGCTGGGGCATCCGCCTGGTCGCGGCGGCGACGCTGGTGCTCAGCGGCGGACTTGCGGCCGCAGCCTACGCCGCTGCCCTCCCGGCGCCGGTGCAGCACCTCGCCTACGACGTGCTGGGCGGGATCGGGGTCCCGGACACCCAGAACAACGGCCACGCCAACTCCTCGCCGCAGTCGCCGGGCAGGACCGGTCCGCCAGGCGGTCATCATCATTCGAAGACGCCAGGCACGCAGTCGCCGGCCCCGCCCGGCGGGACCAAGAGCGCCCAGCCGGTCGCGCATACCTCGGCGCCAGCGTCGCCATCGCCGTCGACGTCGGCCGCGGCTGGCCCGGACAGGCTGTCCGCGGCGACCGCCGCCGGCCAGGTCACTGCTGGATCGTCCGTTGTGATCAGCGGCACCCTGACCACCTCCGCCGGCCCTGGCGTGCCAGGCACCACCGTGACGCTGCTGAAACGGCCTGGCAGGCAGACGACATGGCGGGCGGTCGGAATCGCGAAAACCGATTCAGCAGGGAACGTGGCCTTTACGATCCCGCTGCTCGGCGCCAACGCGGCCTTCGAGCTAGCCGGGCCTGGCGTCGTCGTCAGCTCGCCGGTTGCCATCACCGTGATACCGCCGGTCGACACCGTGCTGATACCCGGCGCGACTGGTGTGCGTGACGTGCTGGTCGTCAGTACGCAGTACGCGCATGCTGGCAACATCGTGGTCCTCCAGAAGCAGACGGCAGGCGGCGTCTGGGTCAGTCTCCGCAGGCAGACGCTGACTGCTGCCGGGAAGACCCGGTTCCTGCTGAACGGCCGGCACCTGCAGAACGAGATGGTCAGGGTCGTGCTGCTGGCAGGACCGCGGCACGGGGAGTCGATCAGCGCGCCGGTGACGGTCCCGCCGCCGGTGGCGTAGGGCCGTGCCAGTCCAGGCAGTTGCCTTCGACATCGGGGGCGTGCTGGAGATCGTCGATGCTCCGGATGCGTACCTGGACCGGTGGCGCAGGCGGCTCGGGCTGAGCGAGGACGCCTACCAGCGGCAGCTGCGCTGGCCGCTCACGCAGGCCGATCCGGGCGACGGCGCGAGGACCGGGGCGGTGAGCGAGGCAGAGATGAGGCAGCGTTACGCGGCGGCGCTGAACCTGTCGCCTGAGCAGGCCGATGCCTTCATCGCGGACTTCTGGGACTGGTACTGCGGTGAGCTTGACCGGGACCTCGTCGCCTTCGCCGCCGGCTTGCGGCCGGGGCTGCGGACCGCGATCCTCAGCAACTCGATCGCCGGCGCCAGGCGCGAGGAACAGGCGAGGCACGGATTCGAGCAACTGGTCGACGTGATCGTTTACTCGCACGAGGTCGGCCTCGCCAAGCCGGACCCGCGTGTCTATGCCCTGCTCTGCGCCGAGCTCGCCGTCGCGCCGGCGGACCTGGTCTTCCTGGATGACAAGGCACCGAACGTGGCGGCCGCGTGCGAGCTCGGGATCCACGGCATCCTGCACGTCAGCGCCGCAGAGTCGATCGCGGCCGTCAGCGAGCTGGTCTCGGCCGGACGGTAGCTCAGATCAGCTCGGCCGACGTTATCCGGCGGAACTGGCCGGTGCCGGTCGCGACTTCCCCGGTCAGCGACCTGATCACCATCTCGTGGCAGACGGCGATCAGCGCGCCGCCTTCCGTCGTCCTCTCCACGACACCGCGCAGGGCCGCGGTAGCGCGGTCGCGGACAGCTGACAAGGGCTCCCAGGGACGGAGCTCGCCTGGCGGCCATTCGCCGCCGCAACTTTCGAAGTCGGCGACCTGTGCTCGCACCTGCGCGTGCGTCTGCCAGCTGAAGGTGTCGTCAGGCAGCCATTCGTGCAGCCCGAACTCGACTTCGGCCGGCAGGCCAAGCCGGCTGGCCACGAAGCTCGCGGTCTGCATGGTCCTGGTGTACGGCGAGGAAACCAAGGTCGTGGCGCCGGCCTCGGTAAGCCGCTCAGCCGCGGCAACCGCCTGCTGCACGCCTACTGCCGACAGCGGCGCGAGATCAGCCATCGATCCCGGCCACTGCCGCTCGCGTACCGGGTCGTAGTTAGCCTCACCGTGCCGGAGCAGATAGATCACCGTCATGGTTCTCGTTTCTACTCCGATCGCGCTCCTCCCGGCCATGACGCGGCCGGCGGCGGCTGCTAGCCGCCGGTCCGCAGCGCCCTGGCCCGCGCGGTCGCCAGCGCGATGCACGCGGTCAGCGCCGGCAGGATGGCGAGCGCGGCGGTCAGCGAGGTGGCCGACGCGAGCTCGCCGATGATCGGCGGCCCGAAGACGAATCCGGCCCAGCCGCACGCGGACACCAGCGCTATCGCCGTGCCGGGATTCAGCTCCGGCATCCGCCCTGCCGCGCTGAAGACCGAGGGGACGACCAGCCCGAGGCCCATCCCGAGGAAGCCGAATCCGATCACCGTGCCGAGTGTGCTGTCGCTGAGCAGCCCGGCGGTGAATCCCGCGGCTGCGACCGCGGTCAGCACCGGCAACAGCAGGTTAGGCCGCACGCGCGCCGTGAGCCAGTTGCCAGAGAGCCGGACCGCGACCATCGTCAGCAAGAAAGCGGTGTAGCCGAGGCCGGCGACCGCCGCGGCGGAGTGAACGCTGCCGCGCAGGTAGACCGCGGCCCAGTCGGCGCTCGCTCCCTCGCACAGCATGCACGCGAACGCGATCGCGCCCAGGACGAGCAGCGGCCTGGCGAGCCGGACCGGCGCCTTCGTGACCACGTTCCCGGCTTGCGGTGGGTCTGGCAGCATGCGCAGCGTCAGCGGTCCGGCCACGGCCAGCACCGGAATCATCAGCAGCAGCAATTGCGGTGTCAGGGTCAGGCCGGCTGCTACTCCGAGGGCGCCGATGCCCGCGCCGGCGAATGCGCCGATGCTCCAGCATGCGTGGAAGCCCGACATCAGCGGCCGGGCTGCGGCCCGCTCGACGGTGACTGCCTGGGTGTTCATCGAGACGTCCAGCGCACCCTGGAAGACGCCCCAGGCAAACAAGGCGGCGAACAATGCGGGCAGTGAGCCGGCGATCCCGGTCAGCGGGCCGGCCAGGCAGTAGCCAACCAGGCTGACCTGCACGATCGGCCTGCTGCCGAATCGCGGCAGTGCACGCGCCACCACGAGCATCGCGACGACCGACCCGATGGGCGCACCGAGCAGCGCGAAGCCGAGCGCTCCGTCGCTCAGCCCGAGGTGCGCTTTGACCTGCGGGATATGCGCGGTCCAGGACGCGAACAACAGGCCGTGGCTCGCGAACACCGCGATGGTGGCGGCGCGCTGCACCCGGCCGGCCGTCGGGCTGCCGCGTCTGGCTGTGGCCGGCACGACCTGGTTAGGCACAGTGCACCTCAAGACCCGCCGCCTGCAGCGCCGCGACCGCATCGGCCGGCGCGCCGGTATCGGTCACCACCACGTCTGCCGCCGCCGCGTCGCAGACGACGGCCATCGCGGTCTGCCGGAACTTGGCGCTGTCCGCGGCCAGGATCACCCGCGCCGCCGCGCCGACCATGGCTTGCTTCACTGCGGCATCGCCGAGATTATGCGCGGTGACGCGACCGCCGGCCAGGCCGCAGCAGCTCACGATCGCGGTATCGAACCGCAGCGCGCCGATGCTGGCCAGCGCGAGCGGACCGACCATCGCCAGTTCGCCGGGCCGTACCTCGCCGCCTGGCATCAGCAGCCGGACGGTGCTGTCAGAGGGCAGCGCTGAGGCGGCGTGCAGCGACAGCGGCATCACCGTCAGCCGCTTCCCGGCCAGCGCGCGGGCGACCAGCGTCGTCGTGGTGCCACTGTCCAGCACAACCGCCTCGCCGTCGTGCAGCAGGCTGGCCACGGCCACGGCGATCCTTGTCTTGGCGGGCGCCCGCTCCAGCATCCGCATGGCGAATGGCAGTTCCTCGCCGCGCATCAGCAAGCTGGTCGCACCGCCGCGAACCCGCCGCGCCAGGCCCATCGAGACTATCCGGTCCAGGTCACGGCGGATCGTCATCTCCGCCGTGCCGAACGACTCGGCCATCTCGGCCACCTCGAGCCTGCCGTCCCGCTGCAGGGACTTGACCAGCGTGCTCAGTCGCTCGTTCGCCTCCACGTGGTGAACAGTACATCAGCAGTGTTCGATTAAACAGCTTGGGTGTTCGTAAAGCCGCGCCGCTGACCATCCGGCAGCCGCTAACTATGACCTTGACGCTAACGTCAAGGTTAGAGTTGGACAGGCATCTGTTGGCGGCAGGTATGAGGAGCACGCATGGCGATCGGGGAACAAAGCCTCGAGCAAGCAAGCCAGGTCCCGGACGGCAGGGGCAAGAACTACAAGTGGATCGCGCTGTCGAACACGACGCTCGGCATCTTGATGGTCACGATCAACCAGTCGATCTTGCTCATCTCGCTCCCAGCGCTTTTCCGCGGTATCAACCTGAATCCGCTCGTCCCCTCGAACACCTCCTACTTCCTCTGGGTGTTTATGGGTTTCCTGCTCGTCACCGCCGTGCTGGTAGTCAGCTTCGGCCGGGTCGGCGACATCTACGGCCGGGTCAAGATGTACAACCTGGGTTTCGCGGTCTTCACGCTGTTCTCGATCTTGCTGTCGGTGACCTTCCTGCAGGGCGTGGGCGGCGCGCTGTGGATCATCATCATGCGTGTCTTCCAGGGCGTCGGCGGCGCGTTGCTGTTCGCCAACTCCACCGCGATCCTGACCGACGCCTTCCCGGTGGAGGAACGCGGTAAGGCCATGGGCATCAACGGCGTCGCCGCCGTCGGCGGCTCGTTCCTCGGCCTGATGCTCGGCGGGATCCTCGCCCCGATTGAGTGGCGGCTGGTATTCCTGGTATCGGTGCCGGTCGGCCTGTTCGGCACGGTCTGGGCCTACCTCAAGCTCCGCGATAACGGGGTCCGGATCCCGGCGAAGATCGACTGGCTGGGCAACACCCTGTTCGCCGTCGGGCTGGTCGCGGTGCTGACCGGCATCGTGTACTCGCTGCTGCCATACGGCGGGCACCCGACCGGCTGGACCAACCCGAAGGTCTTGACCGCGATATTCGGCGGCATCGTCGTGCTAGTGATCTTCGGCTGGGTCGAGACCAAAGTCGAGGCGCCGATGTTCCGGCTCAGCCTGTTCAAGATCCGCGCCTTCACGGCCGGCAATATCGCCGGCATGCTCGGTGCGCTCGGCCGCGGCGGCATTCAGTTCATGCTGATCATCTGGCTGCAGGGCATCTGGCTGCCGCAGCATGGCAAGAGCTTCAGCCAGACTCCGCTGTGGGCGGGCATCGCGATGATCCCGCTGACGGCCGGCTTTCTCATCGTCGGCCCGGTGGCCGGCTGGATGTCGGACCGGCACGGCGCCCGGCTGTTTGCCACGACCGGCCTGGCTGTCTCGACCGCCAGCTTCCTGCTGCTTGAGCTGTTGCCGATCAACTTCAGCTATGTGTGGTTCGCGGCGCTGATCTTCCTCTTCGCGGTCGGCATGGGCCTGTTCTTCTCGCCGAACCAGGCCAGCGTCATGAACAGCCTGCCGCCTGAGCAGCGCGGCGCAGGGGCCGGCATGCTCAACACTTTCCAGAACTCCGCGACGGTGCTGTCGATGGGCCTGTTCTTCACCATCGTGACCCTCGGCCTCGCCTCGCGACTGCCGTCGGCGTTGTTCAGCGGCCTGGTGAAAGCAGGCGTGCCGGCCGCGTCGGCGCACCTGGTCGCGAGCGAGCCCCCGATCGGCAGTCTGTTCTCGGCGTTCCTCGGTTACAACCCCATTCAGGAGCTGCTCGGCCCGACCGGCGCGCTGAAGGCGATGTCGCCTAGTCAGCAGGCCTACGTCACCGGGCGGTCCTTCTTCCCCCACCTGATCGAGCAGCCGTTCGCCGGCGGCCTGCACCTGGCATTCACGTTCGCGGCCGCCGCGACCGTCATCGCGATCATCGCGTCGGCGGTCCGTGGCAAGCGCTACGTGCACGCCGGCAGCCCCGCGGTGGAGGCCGAGGCTCCGGTCGACGCCGTGATGGGCGAGATGGTGAGCCTGCCGGCCGACGCGGAGCTGGCCGGCCGTCAGGA
Source organism: uncultured Actinomycetota bacterium (assembly GCA_963767215.1). GTDB lineage: Bacteria > Actinomycetota > Actinomycetes > Streptosporangiales > Streptosporangiaceae > JAJYUU01. The sequence goes on along the minus strand of CAVYDE010000007.1, from coordinate 47,043 downwards.
CGCGCTGGGTGAGAGCATCTAGCCATGGGCGGGACCGCACGTCAGGCCGGCGCGGCGATCCAGGCTGACGTCCCCGCGGACGGCAGCCAGGAGCAGCTTGTCGGCATCGGTACCGCGGCCCTGCAGGCCGGAGTCTCTCAGCGTGCGCTGCGGTACTACCAGCAGATCGGGTTGCTGACGCCGCAGGGCTGCACGCCGGGCGGGATGCGGCGGTACTCCGAGGAGGACCTGGCCAGGGTGGGCAGGATCCGCAAGCTGCAGACGCTACTCGGCCTGAACCTGGACGAGATAGCCCAGGTGCTGCGCGGCGAAGACCGGATGGCCGAGATCCGGCTCGCCTATCACGACGAGGGGACCAGCTCTGCGGAGCGCCGCGTACTCGTGCGTGAGAGTCTGGTACTCCAGCAGGATCTGCGCGCGACCGTCGAGGCGAAGCGGCAGGGGATCGAGGGTTTCCTCGCCGATCTCGACGCCCGGATCGTCAAGGTGCAAGCGCTGCTTGATCAGATGGATGCGGGCGCCAAGGCAGGCCCGGCGGGCACTCCCGAGGCATAGCTGACAGGGGCCTGCCGTAGCAGGGGAATTGACGTAATTGTCCGATCAGGTTGACCGCCTGGCCACAGGCTGACGAGGAGCAACGGTGTCCTTGCATTTGCGCGATATCCCGACCAGGGTCGCGGCCGGCGCGTATGTCCTGCACGCTGGCCTCGGCAAGTGGAACGGCAGCGAGGAGCGGGCCAAGGGCGTGCACGCCATGGCGTCCGGCGCCTTTCCTTTCCTGGCTGACATGCCGCCGGAGAAGTTTCTCAAGGCGCTGGCCGCCGCCGAGGTCGGCATCGGAACCGCACTGCTGGTGCCGGTGGTCGGCAACAAGCTCGCCGGGGCAGCGCTGACCGCGTTCGCCGGCGGACTGCTGGCGATGTACCTGCGCACTCCGGCGCTGCACGAGCCGGGCAGCGTCTGGCCGACTCAGGCCGGAATGGCGGTCAGCAAGGACGTCTGGATGCTCGGTATCGGGCTCGGGCTGCTGGCCGACTGACGTCGCAAGGAGCGACCGTGAAGATCCGCGGGCAGCCATCCTGCGGTGAACGGGTCGCCGTGGGCGATCGTTACATCCAGTCGGCGAAGCGCGGCCACGCGAGCAGTGTGTCGACGACCTCGGGCGGGCCCTCGCCTGCGTCGGCCGCTAGCGTGAACCGGCCACGGTAAAACAGCAGCGGATCCCCGGCGAAGCTCTCGCCCAGCTCGCATACCCGGGCGATGACCACGAAGTGATCGCCGGCCTCGTGCACGGTCTCGACGGTGCACGAGGCCCAGGTCAGTACGCCCGGCAGGATCGGCGACCCGTTCGGCGCGGCCACCGTGGCGACCCCGGTGAACTTGTCGGCCGCACTGACGCCGAACTTGCGCGCCAGGTCACTTTGCGCGGCCGACAGCACATTCACGCAGAACTGACCAGTCCTGGCGATCCGCGGCCAGCTCGTCGACGACCGGGACGGGCAGAACAGCACGAGCGGCGGTTCCAGTGACAGCGCCGCGAAGGCCTGGCACGCGAATCCGACTGGCTCGCCATCGTCCATGCCGGTGATCACGGTCACGCCGGTCGCGAAATGGCCGAGCACCTGCCGGAACCGCTGCGGATCCGGCTCGAAGGACGGCGGCGGATCGCTGGCCTGCATACCTCGCACAGTAGCGGCAGCAGCCGTGCACCAGAGCGCCGGACTGGCGGACGGCTGGCTCACCGCGGCCTCAGTGCGCGCCGCCCGCGCCGAAGACGTGGCCCCACAGACTGACAGCGGTGCTCTCCCGGCTGACCCAGGTGCTGTCCTCGACGACCTGCCCGTCGGTGCCGTACTCGATGTCGAAGCCGCCGGGAGTCTGCACGTAAAACGAGACCATCAGGTCATTGGCGTGCCGGCCGAGAGTCGAGCTGATCGGCGCCTTCCGGCGGATGCAGCGGTCCAGCGCGCGGCCGACGTCGTCGAGCGTGGCGACTTCGATCATCACGTGCACGACGTCAGCGGCCGGGTCCATCGGCGCCAGCGCGAGCGAGTGATGCCGCGGGCAGCAGCCGAGGAAGCGCATCCAGACCTGGCTGCCCAGGCTTGCCGAAGAACTCGCCCGGCATCCGCATCGAGTCGCGCAGCCGGAAGCCGAGCAAGTCGGTGTAGAACGCCAGCGTTTCCTCCTCGTCGATGACGGGCAGCACGACGTGGCCGAGGCCCTGGTCGCCGGTGACGAACTGGTTGCCGTACGGGCTCACGTGCGGTCTGTTGTCGAGTGCCGCGCCGCAGAAGATCTCCAGCGAGTTGCCGGACGGATCTTCGACATGCAGCAGCTGGCCGACCCGCGGTCGGCGAGCTCGGCGGCGTCGCCGGCCTTGACCGGCACGTCGGCCGCGGCCAGGATGTGCGCGACCTCGGCGAGCGTCCGCTCGTCGGCCACCTCCCAGCCGGACGGCCAGCAGCCGGTCCTGCGTCGCCGGGCACGATGATCAGCCGGGCCGGGAAGTCGTCCATGCGCAGGTACACAGCCGCCGGATCCGGCCCGCGGCCCTGCGACATGCCGAGAATCTTGGTGCCGAACTCCAGCCAGGCTGCGGTGTCGGCCGCTGCGATCCGCAGGTAGCCGAGCGAGCTGATCAGCCCCGTCATGCCGCACCTCCGGCCAGGAACCTGCAGCGCGAGTTCGTTGAACTCGTCGAACTTCTCCAGCTGAGCCCAGTGGCCGCAGCCGCCGAAGACGTGCAGCTGGGCCCGGCGCAGCTGCTTGAGCGCGATCAGCGCGCCGTCCAGCGGATTCACCCGGTCCTCGCGGCCCCAGATCAGCAGTACCTCGTGCTTGAGCCGGTGGGCCTCGCGCCACAGCATGCCGTCCTCGGCGTGCTCGCCGAAGAACGACCCTCCCATCGCGATCATCGCGGCCAGCGCCTCGGGCTGGCTGGCGGTCGCGATACCGCTCGTCGATCAGCTCGTCGGTGATGAGCCGCTGGTCGTGCACCATGATCCGGAGGAAGGCCTCCATCTTCGCCCGGCTCGGCCCCGGCGGCGCGCCGAACTCCATCAGCCGCCGGACGCCCTCGGTGGGATCGGGCGCCAGCACGTTGAGCGTCAGTCCGCCTGGTCCCATCAGCACCAGCCGGCCGACCCGGTCCGGGTAGTTCAGCGCGAACCGCAGCGACGCGCCGCCGCCGAGGGAGTTGCCGATGAGGTGCACCTTGCGCGATGCCGAGCTCGTCCAGCAGGCCGGCCAGGGCCTGCGCCGTCGACGGTGAAAAAATGCCCGGTCGGCCGGCCGGGCGGCAGTCTGGCCGTAGCCGGGCAGGTCCATCATCACCGTGCGGTACCGCTTGGCGATCGACCGGCATGTTCTGGCCGAAGTTGCTCCAGGACGAAGCGCCAGGCCCGCCGCCGTGCAGCAGCACCACGGTGCCGCGTCGCCGCGGCCGGTCGCCGGCTCGGCCGCGGGCCGGCCAGCGCCGGAGTCGTGATAGCGCACCGGCAGCCCGTCGATCTCGATGCGAGTGGCTGCTCGACTCCGCGGCCAGCGCGCTGTCTGTCATCGCGGTCCTTGCAGGTCGGGGCTCAGCTGCGAGCGGCGGATCAGAACATCGCGTCGGCCGGGACCGGCAGCCCGAACTCGCCGCCGCCGTACATCGACAGCGCCCGCTCGGGGTCGTTGATCGCGTGCACCCGGCCGGCGTGGGCGTCCCGCCAGAACCGCTGGATCGGGGTGCCTGCCTTCAGCGCCCGGCCGCCGGAGTTCTCGAACAGCCGGTCGATGGCCCGGATCGACTGCGCCGGTGCCGCGTACCTGATCGCGGCGTACCCGCAGCCGCACGTCGACCGGGATCTGCTGGCCGGCCCGGGCATAGCCCATCAGGTCGGCCATGTTCGCGCTCCAGCGCCAGCCACGCTCCGTCGATCTCGGCCGCGGCCTCGGCGACCCGGACCTGGGCGAACGGGTCCTGCGCGGCCTTCTGCCCGGCGTAGGCGACCCGGACTCGCTCGCGCAGGTAGGTGACGTGCGCCTCGTAGGCTCCGGTCGCCATGCCGATGATCGGCGTGGTGATGCCGTAGGAGAACACCGAGCCGTAAGGCAGCTTGTACAGCGGCCCGGTGTTCAGTTCCTGGCCTGGCACCGCGAGCTTGGACACGTCCATGAAGCTCAGCGAGCGGTGCTCGGGCACGAACGACGTCAGCCACCACGATGTCGTTGCTGCCGGTGCCGCGCAGCCCGACGGTGTCCCAGACGTCGTCGATGGCGTAGTCGCTGCGGGGCAGCAGGAAGGTGCGGAAATCGGTCGGCCGGTTGTCCGCGTCGGTGACGATCTGGCCAAGGAACACCCAGCTGGCGTGGTCGCAGCCGGAGGAGAAGCTCCACCGGCCGCTGACCTGGTGGCCGCCGTCGGTCTTCACCGCCTTGCCGGTCGGCGCGTAGGAGGATGAGATCCTGGTCGACTGGTCGGTGCCCCAGACCTCCTGCTGCGCTTGCGCGGTGAAAAGGCCCAGATGCCACGGGTGCACGCCGAGTACCGACGACACCCAGCCGGTCGATCCGCAGGCGCTGGCGACCAGTCGCACCGCGGTATAGAAGGTCATCGGATCGGCCTCGTAGCCCCCGAACGTCGCGGGCTGCAGGAGCCGGAAGAACCCCGTTCCTTCCAGCGCTTTGATCGAGTCAGCGGGCACCGCCCGGCCGTCCTCGGCTTCCTGCGCGCGGTCGCGCAGCACCGGCAGGAGTTCGCGGACGCCTTCGATCACCTCGTGCCCGACGTTCTCAGCCACTGCGGCCCTCCGATTCTCAGGCCACGGAGGCATCTCCCGTGAGCCCACGGCACCTATAACTGCCGCGCTGAACAATACCCCTAGACTAGAACATGTTCTAGTCTAGGAATAGCTGCCGGTGATCAGCCGCCGGTCAGCCCGGTGGTGACGCCGGCCTGTGACGAGCCTGCGGGCTTTCCGGCCCGGTAGGCAGCAAGCACAGCGGGAGGGCGCATGAACGCACCGAGCGGGGTCCGGAGCATCGACGCCGGCGCACCGCCGACCAGGTTCGCCCGCGGCTGGCATTGCGTGGGCCTGGCGGCGCGTTCCGGGACGGCAGCCCGCATGCCGTCGAGGCGTTCGGGACCAAGCTGGTCGTGTTCGCTGACGAGTCCGGAGACCTGCGCGTGCTGGACGCCTATTGCCGGCACATGGGCGGTGACCTCAGCCGCGGCACGATCAAGGGCAATGCCATCGCCTGCCCGTTCCACGACTGGCGCTGGGGTCCGGACGGTAAGTGCACCAAGATCCCGTACTCGCGCCGCGTACCGCCCACCGCCAGGACCCGCGCGTGGCTCACGCTGGAGCAGAATCAGCAGCTGTTCGTCTGGCACGACCCGCAGGGCAACCCGCCGCCGGCAGAGATCGCCATCCCGCGCATCGACGGCGCCTACTCCAGCGAATGGTCGAACTGGACCTGGGACAGCCTCAGCGTCGATGCCAACTGCCGCGAGGTCATCGACAACGTCGTGGACATGGCGCACTTCTTCTATATCCACTTTGCCTTCCCGACCTACTTCAGGAACGTTTTCGAGGGTCACATCGCCACCCAGTACCTCAACACCAGGTCGCGGCCCGACTACGAGCCCGACTCCAGCCAGGTCAACGGCCAGGCGACCGAGATCGGACTGGTCTCCGAGGCCTCCTACTACGGCCCCTCATACATGATCGACTACCTGAGCTATGACTACCACGGCATGCCGATGGACGCTGTGCTGATCAACTGCCACTACCCGGTCACGCCCGAGAAGTTCATCCTCCAGTGGGGCGTGATCGTGAAGAAGCTGCCGGGACTCACGCCAGAGCAGGCCGACAAGGTGGCTGCCAGGTTCGCCAAGTTCGTCGGCCTGGGCTTTAAGCAGGATGTCGACATCTGGGTGCACAAGAGCCGGGTCGACAACCCGCTGCTGTGCGCCGATGACGGCCCGGTCTACCAGCTCCGCCGCTGGTACGAGCAGTTCTACCTGGACGCGGAGACCATCCCGGCGGACATGGTGGCGCAGGCACGAATTCGAGATCGACACCAGCCGCGCGGTCGAGGCATGGGAGGCCGAAGTGGCCGCCAATCTAGCGGCCAGGCAGCCGGCGGCGAGCACGCCGGCGGCCGGCGACTCTGGCGGCGGCGCGGCATGACCGACGCCGCGGCGGTGGCCAGCGCCCGGCCGGGCCGCGACTGGCAAGCACTGCCCGGCGGGGCAGCCCGGCCGGACGAGCGCAACTCCAGGTACTGCCCGGTCGACTGCGCCGAATGCGGCGCCGTCGTGCTGGCCGCCAAGTTCAGCTTCCAGCACACCAGCGTGCAGTGGGACGCAGCCGCGGTCCGGCAGTGCGCCGAGTTCGCTCGCCGGGCCGCCGCCGGCGAGCAGACGCCGCTGATCGAGCGCTGCGGCGCGATGCGCGCGAGCATCGAGGCGGCAGTGGCGGAAGGCCGGCTGCCGGTGGCGCCCCCGTGACTGGGCGGCAAGTGGCCGCCGCTGACCGCGTCTTCCACCAGCTCCGGGTGAGCGCTGTCATCGCCGAGACCGACGAGGCATGCTCGCTGGTTTTCGACGTGCCGCCGGAGCAGGCGAAGGTATTCGCCTATCAGCCTGGCCAGTTCCTGACGCTGCGCATCCCGAGCGACCGGGACGGCTCGGTGGCTCGCTGCTATTCCTTGTGCAGCTCTCCGCTGACCGGGGACGACCTGACAGTCACCGTCAAACAGACGCCGGGCGGCTACGCCTCGCACTGGATCGCGGACAATGTCAGGCCGGGGACCGTGCTGGACGTGCTGCCGCCGGCCGGCATGTTCGTTCCTGCCTCGCTCGATAGCGACTTCCTGCTGCTCGCGGCGGGCAGCGGGATCACGCCGGTGATGTCGATCCTGCGATCGGTACTCGCGGCTGGCCGCGGCCGGGTGGTACTCGTCTATGCCAACCGCGATGAGCGTGCGGTGATCTTCGGCGCGGCGCTCAAGGAGCTCGCTGCTGCCGCCGGCGCCAGGCTGCTGGTGGTGCACTGGCTCGACGTACTGCAGGGAGTGCCGAGCGGCCAGCAACTTGAGCCGCTGATCCGGCCGTTCGCTGCCTACCAGATCTTCGCCAGCGGCCCTGACCCGTTCCTGGCCGTGGTGCGGGAGGCGGCTGCGGCGGTGGGCGTGCCGCCACGGGGCGTGCGGATAGAGCGATTCCTGTCGCTCCAGCACAACCCGTTCGACGAGCCTGCCGAGCCGGCAGCGGGCGGTATCGCGGCGACGCTCGAGGTCACTGTGGATGGCCGGACGCGGTCGCTCGACTGGCCTGCCGGCACGCGGATGCTGGATGTGCTGATCGAGGCAGAGCTGGACCCGCCGTTCTCGTGCCGGGAGGGCATCTGCGGCGCGTGCGCCTGCACGCTGACCGGCGGCAAGGTGGACATGACCAGCAACGAGGTACTTGAGGAGGCCGATCTGGCCGAAGGCCTGATCCTGGCCTGCCAGTCGGTCGCGCTGACGCCCGAGGTCAGCGTCAGCTACGAGTGACCTGACCGTCTTCTCCTGGCCGAGCAACTGCAATGTCATGAGCTGTCCATCTGCTGTCTGCTTGTCGGGCCGGGCGGTTCGAATCAGAATCAGGTCAGTGGTTGCCGCATTGGGGTCAGCCTGGGGCCAAGGTCAGCGGCCCGCAGGCGGGGGAGCGGAGCGTATACGTGCGGTGCTCAGATCAGGGTGGCGTCGCAATCCCTGCAGACAGGCCCGCGGACAACGGGCTTGCGTGACCATGACCGTGACCGGAATCGCAACGGCCGACTACGTACAGGGCAGGCTCGGATGACGGTCGGAGGCACGGTGGTCCCGCCGCGGCCGGCGTCCGGTTACTTTGAGATCTTCAGCCTGAACGGACAGGTGCACTGGCGGCTGCTGTCCAGAAACAACCGCAACGGCGGCCGGTCCATAACCCCGTTCCCTGACCTGGAATCCTGCCAACTCGGGATCGCCCGGCTGATCGAAGTGATACCCCAGGTTCGGCGGCAGCAGATGCTCACTGCCGACAACCGCTGGAACTGGGCGCTGCTGCTCGGCCAGCAGGTCCTGGCCAGGTCCTCGCAGTCCTTCGACCGGCGGATCCGCTGCGCCGCCGCGTGCGAGTGGTTCTGCCGCGCCGCTCCGCTGGCCACGATCCGCGCGGGCCAGCGCGTAGTCGGCGGGTCGCGGCCCGGCCGTGCCACGTTCGCCCCGCAACTGCTGACGCAGCTGCCACCGGCCGCGCCTGCTGCTCCGGTCCGGGCAGCAGATCCGGGCCCGGTGATCCTGCCGCCGCGCTGAATCCGGCCGCGCCGGAACCGGTGAGCACGCACCGGGCGCGGTCATGTCAGGGTCTGGCGGCAGGGCGCAGGCCGAGCTTGCCTGCCAGCCGGCCGAGGTAAGCGACGACTTCGTCCTCGGCCCGGTCCGGCATCCCGAACGCCACGTCAGTCACGCCGATCTCGGCCCAGTGCGTCAGCTCGTCCGGGTCGGGCCTTCCGGCCAGCACGCGCACCTGCGGCAGGCCCTCGCGGCCCGCCTCGGTCCAGGTCTTGTGCAGCACAGCCACCTTGGCGATCAGGTCCGCCTCGCCGGGTGTGGTCACCCAGCCGTCGGCAGACCTGGCGATCCACGCGAATGTCTTCTCAGTGCCCGCGGCGCCGAGCACGATCGGCACGCGCGGTTGCTGTGCGGGCTTCGGCCACGCCCAGGATCGGCCGAAGCTGATGAACTCGCCGTCGTAGCTGGCCTCGTCCTGCGACCAGAGTGCTTGCATCGCTTCCAGGTATTCCCGCAGCACCGTACGCCGGCGGCCGACCGGAACGCCGTGATCGGTCAGCTCGTCGGTGTTCCAGCCGAAGCCAACCCCGAGCGTCACCCGGCCGCCGGACAGATGATCGAGTGAAGCGATCGTCTTGGCCAGCGTGATCGGGTCGTGCTCGGCAGGCAGCGCCACGGCGGTGCCGAGTCTGATGGTCGAGGTCACGGCGGCGGCCATGCTCAGTGACACCCAGGGATCGAGAGTGCGCGCGTACCTGTCATCGGGCAGCTCCTGGGTACCCGTGCGGGGATGCAGAGCGTCGCGCCGGACGGGGATGTGGGTGTGCTCGGGCACGTAGAAGTACTCGAATCCGGCCGCCTCGGCTGCCAGCGCGGCGTGCGCCGGAGTGATGCCGCGGTCGCTGGTGAACAACACGACGCCGTAACGCATGCGCACTCCTTGTCGCCGCCTCGTGGGTGTGAAGTCGCGATGGTCCCCGTGGCCTTGGCAGAGCTGCCCGCGCGAGTGACGGGGAGGGCGTCGGACATGAATCCAGACATTAGGCCGGCTGGCCGGACCGCGCAAGGCTCGGCCGCCTGGCCAAGAAGCCAGCTCGCGCATCTGGCCAAAACTGAAACGTGTTCTACTATGGACGGCATAGCCAGCGGCGGTGCCGGGCCGTGCGGGCTAGCACCGGCACGGCGCCGACGGAGCCCCCGGCCGAGCGATGACGGAGACCAGATGTCAGCCGAAGAGGCGGAGTTCGACCTCGTCGTGGTCGGCAGCGGCGGGGCCGGAATGACGGCTGCGCTGACGGCCGCGCTGAACGGCCTGAGCACGGTCGTGCTGGAAAAGACCGAGTACTTTGGCGGCTCGACCGCGCGGTCCGGCGGTGGCGTGTGGATTCCGCAGAACGCAGCGCTGCGGAAAGCGCGTCGCCCGGACACGCCCGAGCAGGCCGCCGCCTACCTGGCGCACGTGGCCGGCGAGTCGGTACCTGAGAGCTTGCGCGCCGCGTACCTGAAGCACGGCCCCGCCATGTTCGATCTGGTCCTGGCCAGTACGCCGGTCAGGTTCGAGTGGGTACCGAACTACTCCGACTACTACCCGGAAGCACCAGGCGGCCAGCCGGGCGGCCGGTCGGTCGAACCCGCGTTGCTCGACGCCCGGCTGCTCGGCGCGGAGCTGGCGCATCTGCGGCCGCCGTACCTGCCCGCACCCGCCGGAATCACCGTTACCCAGGCCAACTACCGGTGGATGAGCCTTGGCACGAGCCATCCGCGCGCGATCACCACGACGGCCCGGGTGACGGCCCGGATGATCGTCAGCAAGCTGCGCAAGCGGCAGTTGCTCAGCATGGGCCAGGCGCTTGCGGCCGGTCTGAGGGCGGGGCTCGCACAAGCCGGCGTGCCGGTCTGGCTCAACACGCCGATGACGGGTCTGCAGATCACCGGCGGCAGGGTCACCGGGGTGCAGGTCATCAGGGACGGCAGCCCGCTCCTCGTCACGGCCAGGCGCGGCGTCCTGCTCGCGACCGGCGGATTCGAGCGCAACGAGGAGATGCGGCAGCGATACCAGCGGGCACCGACCGGCACAAGCTGGACGGTCGGCTCGCCTGGCAACACCGGCGAGGGCATCCTGGCTGGCGAGGCGGCCGGCGGAGTGCTCGAGCTGATGGACGACGCCTGGTGGGGACCGTCGATCCCGCTCACCGGCGGGCCGGTCTTCTGCCTGGCCGAGCGAAGCCTGCCCGGCTGCATCTTCGTCAACGCAGCGGGCGAGCGGTTCATGAACGAGGCAGCCCCGTACGTCGACGCCGTGCACGCGATGTACGACAAGCATACCGAGGACAACCCGCACATCCCGTGCTGGATGATCACCGATCAGCGGTACCGCAACCGGTACGTGTTCACCGGCATGCCACCGCGCAAGCCTCTGCCGCGGCGCTGGTACAAGTCGGGAGCCGTGGTCAAGGCAGACACGCTGGCCGAGCTTGCCGCGCAGATCGGCGTCGCCGGCGACGGTCTGGCTAAGACGGTGGACAAGTTCAACGAGTTCGCCAGGGCCGGCAAGGACACGGACTTCGGCCGGGGTGATTCGGCGTACGACAACTATTACGGCGACCCGAACTGCAAGCCCAACCCGAACCTGGCGCCGCTCGCGCAGCCGCCGTACTACGCCATCAAGATCGTGCCCGGCGACCTCGGCACAAAGGGCGGCCTGCGCACCGACGAGCGCGCGAGAGTACTGCGCGCAGACGGCAGTGTGATCGAGGGCCTGTATGCGGCCGGCAACACCAGCGCGATGGTGATGGGCCGCAGCTACGCCGGTCCCGGCGCGACTATCGGCCCGGCGATGACCTTCGGCTACCTGGCGGCGCTGGACGCCGCCGGGCACGGCCCCGGGCTGGCCTAGCCTGGGCTACCTAGCAGGCCCGTCCGGCTGCTCGCATCAGGCCCACCGGAAGGACCAGACGGGCGACTCGAGCAGCCGCTCGCTAATCTGACCGATGCTGACCAGGCCGCCGCACTCGTCGCAGAGCGCCAGGTGCTCGGCAGCGACCCGCTGGGCGGCCGGCAGGTCACGCGGCGGCCGTTCAGCGAGAACCTGGATCTCGGTGTACCCGACCTGCAGCAGCCGGGCACCGAACCTGGTCTCCCAGGACCGCAGCACCGCGGCCACCGGAGTCGCCTCGCCCCAGCGGTTGGTAACCCCGCTCCAGCCGATCAGCGGGAGTACGTCGGCCGGGCGGTCCGCCGGGACCAGAGCCAGCCGGCTGCAGCCGGCCTGGCAGCCAGCACGTCCCGCAGTTCTGCCGCAGTCAGCTGGACCTCGGCTGCGGGCGCGAGGCCGGGAAACCGGCGGCCGAACGGCGCGCGCTGCCGCACCGAGACCGGGTCGGCGTCAGCGTCCTCCTCCACCGGCAGCACGCCATCCCAGGACGACCCGAGCACCACGGCGGCGTCCATCCTGTCGAGTTGCGCGATGTCAGCTGGATCGTCGAACTCGCCGTAGTCCCACGGTCGCCGGGCCGCGTCATCCAGTCCCGCCATCAGCACCGGGACCAGGCCGGTCTCGCGATGCAGATCACTAAGCGCCTGCCAGACAAGGCCGGCATCTGGCACCGGCTCGCTGGTCGCCCACGCGACTGGCTGGCCGGAGCCGTAGCCAGCGACTACCCGCCGGCCGGCCGGAAGGGGGACAGGGCCTATCTGCGCGGGCCCGTCGCCGGGTAGAACACCATGGCCCACGTCCGACCTCCCCGGCAAGCTGGCACCGACGTCGTACTCGCTGCGAATTATCGCGGCATGCTGGCCCGGATGCCCGCATTCGCGGGACATCGGGCGAGGATCACGCTTGCGTACTTGGGTAATCGCCGAGACAACGGCGGCCATTGTCTGTGGCTTTCCACGTTCACTGGCAGTGTTCTGCGACCGTAGCGTCGCGATCACCAGCCACCCCGGCGGGGACAGGAAAGGACTGCGATGCGCGCACGAACAGGGTTGATAGCGACGGGGACCACGGTTGTCCTCGCACTCGGGGGTAGCGCCGCCTACGCGGTGGCGGCCGGGCCGGTCGGCTCGGGCGGAATAATCAACGGTTGTTACACCAACGCCGCGGTCAACGGCTCCCATGCCATCGTGCTGCAGGACCCCGGTACGACATGCCCGAAAGGCACGACCTCAGTGAGCTGGAATCAGCAGGGAGCGGCGGGCGTAGCGGGTCCGGCGGGCGCGCAGGGACCGAAGGGTGACACCGGCGCCGTCGGACCAGCAGGGCAAGTCGGTCCGGCAGGGTCGCAGGGGCCCACGGGTGACACCGGTGCCGTCGGACCGGCGGGACTGGCCGGGGCTACAGGGGCTTCTGGCCCACCTGGTGCGGACGGCAGCACCGTGCTCAACGGCTCCGGGGCTCCGGCTGACACGGTCGGCAACGACGGTGACTTCTATATCGACACCGCCGCGAACGTTCTGTACGGGCCGAAGGCCGGCGGAGCCTGGCCAGCTGCCGGGACGAGCCTTGTAGGCCCCGCGGGCGCGACCGGACCTGCTGGCCAGGCCGGTCCGGCAGGCGCGGCTGGCGTCCCCGGTGCTTCGACTGCGGGACCAGGCGGCCTGGACGTGATCGTCGTGCAGGCGGTTGGAACCGGCACGGCGACAGCTGAGTGCCCCGCTGATCATCCGTTCGCGATCAGTGGTGGCGGCGGATTCGGCCCTGAGACCGTTCTCCTTGCCTCCTATCCGGTGGGTCCCTCCGGCGCCGCCGCCTCCGGGTTTGACCCGCCAGAGCAGCCGGTTGGCTGGCGCGTTGTCGCTAGTGACCAAGATTCGACTGGCCTGGTGGCAATCGCCGAGTGCGTCAAGTAGCCAGCAATCGGGCATGCCCAGCCAGGCTGGCGGCCCGTTCGAGCCGGGCCGTGCTGCGAACATCGCGTCGATTGAACAAGGTCGCCGGCTCGCGTGCCTCAGAGCTGACGCATAAAAGACCGAAATCGGCTTTGACAGACATGTCTCGAGAGATTACTCTCGAGACATGTCTCTCGACGAGAGTCCCGCAGCAGTCCGCCGCCGCGTGCCTGCACTTCCTGACCTGCCGAAAGTATCCGACACGCGCACACTGCGCGCGCTGGCCCATCCGGTCCGCATCGCGCTCATCGAAGAGCTCGTCTTCGGCGGCGCGCTGACCGCGACCGAGCTTGGCGCGCGCATCGGGGAGACGCCGACGACGTGCTCTTTCCATCTGCGCCAGCTGGCGAAGTACGGCTTCGTCGAGGAGGCAGGCGGCGGCAAGGGCAGGGCAAGGCCGTGGCGGCTGACCACGATCGGATTCAGCATCTCCGCGCATGATGACGCCGAGTCGCAGATCGCCGCGGACGCGCTGCTCCGGCTGGTCCGCGAGCGCCAGCTCGCCAGGTTCGAGCGCTGGCTGGAGACCAAGGCCAGCTACCCGTCGCGCTGGCGCGCGGCGGCGGAGACCAGCGAGTACATCTTCTACCTGACTATCGAGGAACTGGAGCAGCTCGGCGCGGACCTCTCGGACATGCTGCGGCCGCGGTTCCACGAGCGACTTGCCCATCCGGAATTGCGGCCGGCCGGAGCGGTTCCGGTGGAGATGCTGCTGTTCACCTATCCGATCAGGCACCCGGATGCCGCCGGCAATGGCCGGGATGTGCCATGAGTCACGCGGCGCAGGCCGGCGGCCCAGCGCCTGACCTCGGAGTTCCGCAAGCCGGAGTTCCGCAAGCCGGAGCTCCGCAGACCGGTACTCCGCAGACCGGTACTCCGCAGACCGGTATTCCGCAGCCCGTAATGCCGCCAGCGGCTGCCGCGCCGGTGCCGCTGCGCCGCAACTCAGGCTTCCGGATGCTCTGGATCGGCCAGCTGCTCTCCGACACCGGATCAACCGCCGGGACCATCGCCTACCCGCTGCTGATCCTGGCGCTCACGCACTCGGCGGCGCTGGCAGGCGTGGTCGGCACGGTGACCGCGACCGTCCAGCTCACCCTCGGCTTGCCCGGCGGCGCGCTGGCGGACCGGCTGGACCGCCGTCGCGCGATGATCGCGTGCGACACGATCCGCGCAGCCGCGCTGGCGTTGCTCGGAGTTCTGGTGCTGCTGCATACGGTCAACTGGCTAGTGGTGCTGGCCGTCGCGATCGTGGACCGGGCCGGGAGCGTCATCTTCGATCCGGCCGCCAACGCCGCACTGCCCGGCATCGTGGCCGACCAGCAACTCGAAGAGGCGTGGGCGGCGACAGAGGGGCGGTCCTACGCGGCGTCGCTGGCAGGCCCGGCGATCGGCGGCGTCCTGTACGGGCTCGGCCGTGCGATCCCGTTCCTCGGCGACGCGGCTTCTTACCTCGTGTCGGCCGGCACCGTCAGCCGGATCCGCGGCCGGTTCCGCGCCGAGCAGACGGCTGAACGGACCGGCCTGTGGCGGGAGGCCGCTGCGGGCATCGCGCTCGTCCGGCGCGATCCGTTGCTGCGCGCCGTGGTCATCGCAGGCGCCGCTGATCAACTTCGCCTTCACCGGAGTGATCTTCACCATCACGCTGGCGCTGCGCCGGCACGGCACCTCGGCCGCGGCGATCGGCCTGGCCCAGGCGGGCATCATGACCGGCGGCCTGATCGGCGCAATCGTCGCGCCCGAGCTGCAAGGCCGGCTGCGGCTGTCGCAAATGGTCGTGACGCTCGCGGTGAGCAGCACTGTGCTCTTCGCCGCCGCCGCTTTCCTGCTGCCGTCCTTGCTGGTGGCGCTGCCGGTCGCCATCGCGCTCCTGCTGTCGCCAGCCGCCAACGCGGCACTCTTTGCGGCGTTGCTCAGAACCGCGCCAGAGGAAATGCGCGGCCGGGTTAACAGCACTGTGCTGCTGGCTGCCACCGCGCTGGCGGCGCTCGCGCCGCTTGTCTCCGGCTTGCTGATCCAGCACCTGTCCGGCCGGTTCGCGTTGGCGGTCTTTACCGTGGCCATCGGCGCGGCCGCCGTGCTCTGCATGGTCTCGCGCGGGCTGCGGGATGCCGAGCTAGGGGCTCAGGAACCGCGCCGGGGCTAGCCCGCGGCCAGCCCGCGCCAGTCCGATCGGGTTCGGCGCGTAAAGTTGGTGCCAGCCACGAAAGGACTGAGCAGGTGGCCAGCGCCAGGATCAGTGACCATGCCGTTGTGTTCCATCGCGGCAGCGAACTGGCCGAGCTAGTTGGCGAGTACCTGCTCTCCGCTATTTCCCGTGGCGGGACCGCGATCATTGTGGCTGCGCCGGATCAGCGGATGCTGGTGAATGCGTGGCTGACGCGCGCCGGGGTCGATCTGCAGGCGACCAGCGTGAGCAGGTCCTACGTTGCGCTCGACGCCGAGGAGACGATGCGCGGCTTCATGCTCAACGGATGGCCAGACCCGGCGGCTTTCTGGCGGACCATGAGCCCGGTGCTCCTGTGGGCGAGCAACCATGCAGGCCCGGTCAAGATCTTCGGCGAGATGGTCGCCCTGCTCTGGGAAGCGGGCCTGGTCAGCGCCGCCATCGATGTCGAGGCGATGTGGAACGAACTCGCCACGCATTACTCGTTCTCGCTGCTGTGCGCATATCCGGCCGCAGCAGTGTCAGACGCGGCCCACGCCGATGCGCTGGAACAGGTCTGCGCGGCCCACTCAGCGGTCTTGCCAGCCCCTTCCTGACGTCACCCCGGCAGGCGGAGACGTCCGGCTGAGCCGCCTCAGTCCTGGCCGAGAATAAGCCCGCTGGTCGGTACCCCGGTCCCGGCGGTCACCACAACCGGTCCGTCGCCGGGTACCTGGTTGACCGAGGTGCCGCGGACCTGGCGGACGGCTTCGGCGATCCCGTTCATGCCGTGCAGGTAGCCCTCACCAAGCTGACCGCCGTGCGGGTTCAGCGGCAGCCGCCCGCCCAGCTCGATCGCACCGCCGGCGATGTACTCGCGCGCCTCGCCGCGCCCGCAGAAACCGAGTTCCTCCAGTTGCATCAGCACGTACGGGGTGAAGTGGTCATACAGCACCGCGGTGCGGATGTCGCGAGGCTGCAGCCCCGACTGCGCCCAGAGCTGCCGGGCGACCACCCCCATCTCCGGCAGCCCGGTCAGATCCTCGCGGTAATAGCTCGTCATCGTGTACTGATTCGGCCCGCTGCCCTGCGCCGCGGCCCGGATGATCACTGGCGCATTTTTACCGGAACGTGCTCGACCGGGGCTGGTGACCACGATGGCCACCGCGCCGTCGGTCTCCTGGCAGCAGTCCAGCAGTCGCAGCGGCTCGCAGATCCAGCGTGACTCCTGGTGGTCGGCGAGCGTGATCGGGCGCCGGTAGAACCACGCGGCCGGGTTAGTCGCCGCATGCTTGCGATCGGCAACGGCGACCGCACCGAAGTCCGCGCTGGTCGCGCCGTACGCGTGCATGTACCGGCGGGCGGCCATCGCCACCGTCGCGGCCGGCGTGGCGATGCCCATCGGGTAGTGCCAGCCGCTGTCGATCGCCGAGGACGTGGCGCCTTGCACCGCGCCCACCGATACCTGGCCGAACCGGCGGCCGGACCGCTCGTTCAGCGCCCGGTAGCAGACGACTACGTTCGCGGCGCCGGTAGCGACCGCCAGCACAGCCTGCTGGATGGTGGCGCACGCAGCTCCGCCCCCGTAGCCGATCAGGCTGAAGAAGCTCAGCTCACCGGCGCCGAGTTCGCGTGCTACCGCGACCTCGGCGTTGGAGTCCATGCTGAAAGTGACAAGGCCGTCGACGTCTGCTGGTGTCAGGCCCGCGTCATCGAGCGCGTTCCTGGCGGCCTCGACCGCGAGCTTCAGTTCGCTGCGCCCCGAGTCCTTGGAGAACTCGGTAGCTCCGATCCCGGTGATCGCGGCGGTGCCCGAGATCATGCCGTGCTCGCCGCAGCCGCGAGGACAACCGTGCCGGTGACATGGCTGCCCAGACTGCACGTCCCGGTGACCGCGATGACGCGGTCTCCTGGAGCGGCTGTGCCCGGCGCCGCGCTGGTGATCTTGCCAGTGAAGGTCAGCGTGTCGCCCGCATAACAAGGCGCGCCGAGCCTGATCGAGATCGAGCGCACGATGGCCTCCGGGCAGGCCCAGTCGGTGACGTACCGCTGCACCAGGCCTGTCGTGGTGAGAATGTTCAGGAAGATGTCCTTGCTGCCGCGCTGCACGGCCAGATCGCGGTCGTGGTGCACCGGATAGAAGTCGCGGGTGGCCAACGCGGTCGACACGATCACCGTCGGCGTCACCGTCAGGTCCCACTCCGGCAGGGCGCCAGGTCGTCCGCGCTCGTCTGGCCGCCAGCCGGGCAGCACCAGGTCGTCATCGATCCGGATGAAGCTGGTGCGCACCGGCAGCCCGATGTGCACCTCGGCCGGGTCGATGCCGGTCAGTTCGGCCATGACCCGGACGCCCTCGGTCAGCTCGACCAGCGCGACGATGATCGGCAGTTGCTTGCCGGGAACCGGCGGATGCCGGTGCACCACGTAGCTGTACACGGTGCCGGTGCCGGCCGCCACCTGGAACTGCTGCTGGTCGGTGGCGCCGCACGACAGGCAGGCCGGGCCCGGCGGATGACGCAGCGCACCACAGCTGCCGCAGCGCTGGATGCGCAGTTCGCCGGCCAGCGTCCCGGCCCAGAAGAACTCGGTATCCGGCGACACCGGCGGCCGCATGCTTGCCTGTTCCGGGGGCGCAGCGGCCGGCGCAAGCGCCGCTGGCTCAGCGGTCGTCGCGGGCGGCCGGAACTTCAGCACCCGCCACTCCATCTCGGCGACCGCCTCTGAGCCGGAGTACCAGATGTTGCGCGTGGTGACGAAGCAGCCCTCGCCCAGGGCCGTGACCTTAGGCCCGCTCACTTCTGCCAGCTCGGTGCGCAGGCTCAGCAGTTCGCCGTGCCGCAGGTACCGGTGGTAGGTCTGGGCACAGTTGGTCGCCACGACCGAGGTGAACCCGGCCTCATCCAGCGTCGTCATCATCTGGCCAAGCGGATCGGCGTCGCTGACCTCCGCTGGTTGCGGCTGCAGCCCCGGCATCGTCCAGACCTGGATCATCGCTGGTGGTGCCACCAGCTCGCCGTGCACAGTCCGCGCGGCGAATCCGGCATCGGTATACAGCGGATTGAGATCGCCGATGGCGTCGGTCCAGTTGCGGACAGACGGCAGGTTCACCGGGTCACGGGCCAGCCGCGGTGAGCCGGGCCCGGCCGCCCTGACCTTCTCGGCCGCCGCGAGGATTGTCGCCCTGATTTCGTCGCCGGCGGCCGTCATCGCGGTGCCCGGTGTGATTGGTGATGGCCCAGGATGTCGCGACTGGCGGCCGAAGGCGCTCCCGCGCCGGCGGCCGTCATCGCGGTGCCCGGTGTGATTGGTGATGGCCCAGGATGTCGCGACTGGCGGCCGAAGGCGCTCCCGCGCCGGCGGCCGTCATCGCGGCACCCTGGGCAGTTTCAGTCCCACCATGGCGATCAGCTCACGCTGCACCTCGTTGACCCCTCCGCCGAACGTCATGACCGTATTCCGCTTGTTCTGCACGTCGAGCCACTCCGCCAGCTCGGCGGTCTGCTGCTCCGCCAGGTCGCCGTGCCTGCTGACAAGCTCGGTCAGCTCGGTCCCGATCCGCTGCACCTGCTCGGACCCGAATACCTTCGTGACCGAGGCGTCGGCCACGTCGACGGTCTCGGTAACCGCGACCTGCCAGTTCAGCAGCTCGTTGACGCGTTCGGCGGCACTCGCCCTGGCAAGCGCGCGGCGGACGTCGGGCAGCTCGAGGAGCGGCGTCCCGGCCGGCGTCGAATGCGCGGCGGCCCAGTCGTGCACCCGCTGGTGCAGCACGCCGATCCGGCCAGACGGGCCGAGCATCACCCGCTCGTGGTTGAGCTGTGCCGTGATCAGCCGCCAGCCCTGGTTCAGCTCGCCGACGAGCATCGAGGCGGGCACCCGGACGTCGGAGTAGTACGTCGCGTTCACGTGGTGCGCGCCATCGTGAGTGATGATCGGCGTCCACGAATAGCCGGGGTCGGTGGTGTCGACGATCAGGATGGACAGGCCCTTGTGCTTGGGCGCGTCCTGGTCGGTCCGGCAGGCCAGCCAGATGTAGTCCGCGTCGTGGCCGCCGGTTGTGAAGATCTTCTGGCCGTTCACGATGTACTCGTCACCGTCCAGCACCGCCCTGGTGCGCAACGCGGCCAGGTCGGTCCCGGCGCTCCGGCTCGGTATAGCCGATCGCGAAGTGCAGCTCGCCGGTGAGGATCTTCGGCAGGAAGAAGTCCTTCTGCGCCTTGCTGCCGTGCTGCCATCAGGGTCGGCCCGACCGTCTGCAGCGTGACCGCGGGCAGGGGCACGTCAGCGAGCGCGGCCTCGTTCACGAAGATCTGCTGCTCGATCTGGCCGAGGCCGTGGCCGCCGTACTCGGCCGGCCAGCCGACACCCAGCCAGCCGTCGCTTCCCATCCGGCGGACGACCTCGCGGTAGACAGCGCCGTGCCGCTGGGTCAGCATCGCCGCGCGCTCGTCCGGCGAGATCAGCGTGGCGAAATACGACCGCAACTCCGCGCGGAGCGCCAGCTGCGACTGGGTCAGGTCAAGGAACATCAGGCATCAGCCGCTTCCCGCTGGCCCAGCCGGTCGAGCCGGTCGTCGGTGCCGCCAACAAAAGCGACAAGATCAGTCATCAAAGCCGAGTAACGCGGCAGCGGGTAGCTGATGTCCATGCCAAGGCCGCCGTGCAGGTGGTGGCACGTGCGCAGGGCTACCGGGCCGTGCTGCGCCAGCCAGTACGCGGCCACGTCGGTGTCGCGGCCGGCGTCCCGCCCGGTCTCCAGGCGCCAGCAAGCTGACGTCGCGGCCAGGTGCAGCGTCCGGGCCGTCGCGTAGACGTCGGCGATCTGCCCGGCCACCGCCTGGAAGGTGGCTAGCGGCCGGCCGAACTGCTCCCTGGTGCGCACGTGCTCGGTCGTCAGTTCCAGCGCGGCCGCGACCACGCCGTCGGCGACTGCGCAGGCGCCCGCGATGGCCAGCCGGTACAGCTCCGTTACCGCGCAGCCGTCCAGCACGAACCTGACTGGTGTCTCGTCCAGCCGGAGCGTGTACTCCGGCAGCCCGGATGAGCTGCGGGTGCGCTGGCAGGACAGGCCGTCGGCGTCCGGCTCTACCACGGTCACCACCGGACCGGCTGCGGTGCTGGCCGGGACCAGGATCCAGCGCGCCGCCGCCGCGTACGGGACGCCTATCTTCACGCCGGTCACCGTGCCCGACCTGCTGGCGATGGTGCCCGGCGCGGCCGGCATGGGGTCGGACGGCTCGCGGATCGCCGCGGTCAGAATGGTCTCGCCGCTGGCCACGCCGGCCAGCAACTGCCGTTGCACGGCCGCGTCACCGGACCGGACCACCGGCAGCACGCCCAGGGCCAGCGTCGCCAGGGCAGGCACTCTGGCTGCTCGCCTGCCCACGTGCGTCAGCACCTCGGCCGTAGCGAGCACGCCGAGCCCGTCCCCGCCGAGTTCGGCGGGCAGCGCGAGCGCGAGCAACCCCGAGTGACCAAGTTCCTTCCACAGGGCCTGGTCGAAGTCTGCGTGCGCGGCCGCGCCCGCCTGCGCCGGCGGATCGTTCTTGGCCGCGGTGGCGAGTACCTGCGCGGCCAGGCGGCCGACTTCGGCCTCGGCCTCGCCGGGAGTGAAGTCCATCTAGCGCGTCTCCTCCCTCGGCAGGCCGAGGAGCCGTTCGGCGACCAGCGACAGCAGGATCTGGGTGGTGCCTCCGGCGATGCTCAGGCACCTGGTCAGCAGGTACTCATGCAGCACGTCGGCGGACTCGCCGTCGGCGGCCGCGCCGTGCTGGTCCGGCCAGTTCGAGCGCAGCCTCGGCGGCCGACTGGCGGTGGGCGACGCCGACCAGCTTGCGCACCGCGGCGAACGGGCCAGGGTCCGCGCCGCGCAGTTGAGCGAGGACCGCCTGCAGGTCAAGCAGCGAGACCGCCATGCCCTCCGCCACCAGCGCGCCAAGCTGCTGCCGCAGCACCGGGTCGGTGACGGCACCGGCGCGCCCAGCCAGCGCCAGCAAGCCTTCGGCCGCGTCGCCGACCGACGATCCCGCGCCCATCGCCACCCGTTCTGAGGCCAGCGTGGTCCTTGTCACCCGCCATCCGTCGCCTGGCGCGCCCACGACGCAGTCATCGGGGACGAAGACCTGGTCGAGGAAGACCTGATTGAACATCTCGCGGCCGGTCATCTCCCGCAGCGGCCTGATGTCGATGCCAGGGCTGGTCATGTCGACCAGGAAATAGGTCAGGCCCTTGTGCCTTGGCACCGCGGAGTCGGTGCGCGCCAGGCAGATGGCCCAGTCGGCTTGCCGGGCGAGCGAGGTCCACACCTTCTGGCCGGTGATCAGCCAGCCGCCGTCGGTCCGCTCGGCCCTGGTCCGCAGCGAAGCGAGATCCGAGCCTGCCTCGGGTTCGCTGAACAGCTGGCACCAGGTGATATCGCCGCGCAGCGTGCTGGCGGCGAACCTGGCCGCCTGGGCCGGCGTGCCATGGCCGAGGATGGCGGGGATAGCCCAGCCGCCGATCACGATGTCCGGCCTGGTCAGACCCGCCTTGCCCAGCTCGTCATCGATGACAAGTGAGGCGGCAGGCGACGCGTTCAGCCCGTAGGGGGCAGGCCAGCCGGGCGCCGCATACCCGGAGTCGGCCAGAGCCAGCCGTTGCTGCCCGGCTTCGGTCGCGGCTACCCGCGCGGCAAGTTCGCTGGCCGCGGCGCGTACTGCCGCCAGCTCACCGGTGAGCTGGCCGGCCTCATCGAGCGCGAGCCGCCGCCGGTGCCCGGCTAGTGCCAGCGCCGCGGCCCGGTCCCGCCATCGCGGCGACCCGCCGAGCAGCTGACGCAGCGCGATAGCCCGCCGCAGGAACAGGTGCGCGTCATGCTCCCAGGTGAAGCCGATGCCGCCGAGCACCTGAATGCAGTCTTTGGCCACGCTGACCGCCGCATCGAGGTTGACTGCCGCGGCCGCGGCGGCGATCGGCGGCAGCTCCTGCGGGTCGTCGTCGATTGCCCGCGCGGCATCCCAGGCCAGCACGGCCGCGGTCTCCGACCGGCAGAGCATGCTGGCGCACAGGTGCTTGACCGCCTGGAAAGAACCGATTGGCCGGCCGAACTGGTGCCGGATCGCCGCGTACTCGGCGGCGGTGCGCGAGCACCAGCTAGCCACTGCGGCCGCTTCGACTGCTGCCAGGGTGGCTGCGAGGTCCAGGACCCGACTGGCCGGTACCTCGCCCAGCACCGCATCGGGCCCGGCGATCACCTCAGTCAACGTGATCTCGGCCAGTGACCTGGAGAAGTCGGCGGGCGCGCGCTCAGTGACCTCGATGCCGCGATGCACCGCAGGCAGCAGGCACCAGGTGAGGTCGGCACCGGCGCCCGTCGCGGTGCCGGTCCCGGTCGCCGGGGCGGCGGGGATGCTCGCCGGTACGGCGGCGCCGATCAGCAGGTGCGTGGTGCTGCCGGCGCCGAGCACCGGTCCGGTGCGGCCGCTCAGCACCAGCGAGCCGTCCTCTTGCCGGCGGCCGGTGACCTCACCGGGCCAGAAGGCGACAGCGACTGACACTTCACCGTCAGCAATGCCGGTCAGCAGGTGCCGTGCCGCAGCCGAGTGAGCGACGCCCGCGAGTACCAGGCGGGCGAGCAGCGTTGGCAGCACCGGCCCGGGCACCAGCGACTCGGTGAGCGCCGCCAGTGCTGCGGCCAGATCGGCGCTGCTCCCGTCGGCTCCGGCCGGATCCGCGCCGATGCCGAACACGCCGAGCTCGGCCAGGCCGGACCAGCGGTCTGCCGCGAGCCCGCGGGCGGTCGTGCTGGCCAGCCCGTGGCGGCCAGACTCGCTCGTCTGGCCGGGCTCGAGGCTGCGGACTGCCTCGACCGACCTGGCGCGCTTGGCCCAGTCACGGACCGAGGCCTGAAGGGCAAGCTGCTCCTCGGTGGTCGCGATCGGCAACTTGTCCTCCTCCTCGACTGGCACTCAAAATTAGAACACGTTATACCTGTAGTGGACCAGGGTGCCGAACACCAGTGACGACGCGGCGTTCAAGCCCCCGGCCATGGGTGACCACGTTGCTAGGCTGGCCGCGGCGGGCATCGTGGCAGGCAGGTGGCCGCGCCGCGGCAGGGGATGACGTGCTGCTGCAACACGAAGGGCCGCGATGACGAAGGGCCGAGATGGCAACGCCGAGAACACGTAATACGGGCGCCGCCGAGACGGCTACGTCTGGCCCGGCCGAGGCCGACCTGGGCTCGGCCGCGCAACGCGAGCGCAGGAAGCGCATTCTGGACGCGACGCTGGCACTCGCCTCCAAGGGCGGTTACGAGGCCGTGCAGATGCGGACGGTGGCCGAGCGCGCGGACGTGGCACTCGGCACTCTTTACCGCTACTTCCCTTCCAAGATCCACCTGCTGGTGTCCGGGCTGGCCAGGGAGTTCGAGCGCTCTCAGGAACGGCTTGACCGCTCGCCGATGCCCGGCGAGACCCCGTATGACCGGATGCTCTACGTGCTCGGCCGCGTCACCCGGTCGATGCAGCGTGAACCGCTGCTGACTGAGGCTATGACCAGGGCGTTCATGTTCGCGGATCCGAGTGCCGCGGCCGAGGTCAATACCGTGGCGCAGATGATGGAGGACATGCTCACCAAGGCCATGCACGACGGCGAGCCGACTGCCGACGAACGGGCGATCGCCAGGGTCATCGGTGACGTGTGGCTGTCCAACCTGGTTGCCTGGGTGACCAGACGGGCGTCGGCCAACGACGTCGCCTCGCATCTGGAACTCGCGGCCCGGCTGCTGCTGCGCTGACATCAGGTGCGGCGGTAAACGACCTTGCCGCGGATGATGACGGCTCGCGGCCAGGTCAGCTGCGCCAGGTCCGCGCGCGGATCAGTGTCGTAGATCACCGCGTCGGCGGGCGCGCCCGGCTCAAGGCCGGCCAGGCCGAGGTAGGAGCGCGCCGACCAGGAAGCTGCGCCGATCGCGTCATGAGCCGGAACCCCGGCCTGCGCCAGGGCGCGGATCTCGTCGCTGATCCGGCCGTGCGGCCTGGAGTCGGTTCCGGCCAGCACCGTCACGCCCGCCTCGACCGCCTGCGCAGCCCGCTGGCCGTGCCGGGCCACACCGTCGACGAACAACCGCATGCGCGGGCTGTCTGGCGCATCGCCGGCCGCGGCCGCGATGGACTGGATCACCGACAGGGTCGGCGTCAGGGCCGAGCCCTGGGCAGCCATCTGCGGCAGCAAGTCCGCATCGAGCCCCATGCCGTGCTCGAGCGAGTCGACGCCGGCTGCTACCGCGGCGGCGCAGCTCTCGGCGTAGTTAAGATGGACAGCCACCCTGCCGCCGACAGCGTGCACCGCCTGCACCACGGCGGCCATGACCGCAGCCGGGATCGGCGGGTCGCCGGGTCCCCAGTCCCCGATCAGCTTCGCCCAGCCCGTCCTGGCGGCCTGCTCAGCCGCCACCGCCAGGCAACTCATCGTGACTCGGACGCTGGCCCCAGCCGTCGAAGAACTGGCCTGCCTGCGCGATCCACCGGCCTGCGTGCATGGCACGCGGCAGTTCGGGATCCTGGCCGAACCAGTCAGGCGGATCGCCGGCCAGGCCGGGCGAGCGGATCAGTGTCACGCCTGCCGCGGCGTGCGTCGCGCAGGTCGCCGCGAAGCACGATCGCCGTCCAGCGGGTCACCAGGCTGCTCGGCGCCAGGGTGGGTATGCGCGTCGACCAGGCCGGGCAGCAGCCAGCCCTCGGCCACCAGTTCGGCGCCCGGTGCCGGGTCGGTGGACCAGCTATCGCCGTCGGCGTACAGGTCCAGGTACTCGCCGCCAGGCAGCGCCTGGCCGCGGATGTGCAGGACAGCTCATCATCTGCTCCTTGTTTCCAGGCGACACGCCAGACCGGCCTGGTTTCCCGGAACAACCGCAGCGCTGGTAGCGTTAGTGATCAATGATGCTGATTGCATCATCTCCGCGGGCAAATTGCCCGCGCGGTCGCTGTGCGAGCTGTGGCTTCTCGGTGAGATATTCCTTCGCCGCTGTCGTCGACTCTTGACATGACGCGGCCCAGGACTACCGATGGAGCCTGGCACTTATGCCTAACACTTCCGGGCGCGGCCGCGCGCCTGCTTACTCTCGCGGCAAACCCCGGCGGCAGGCCGCCGGCCAGTGGCAGAACGGCCGGCAGCGATCCGCCGGCGCGGCCCGGCCGGGCAGCAGCCCGCGGCCCGATGATGTGCGGTCCGAGCTGGACCGCGCGCTCGCGGCGGCGGCTGAGACGCCGCAGCCGCCGGCCACGACCTTCGCCGGCCTGGGCCTTGACCAGCGCCTGGTCGCCGCCCTGGCTGTCCGCGACATCCGCGAGCCGTTCGCCATCCAGGCGCGGGCGCTGCCGGACGCCATCGCCGGCCGTGACGTGCTCGGCCGGGCCGAGACCGGCTCCGGCAAGACGCTGGCTTTCGGGCTGCCGATGCTGAGCCGGATCGCCGCGATGGCCGGCCGCGCCCGCGACAAGGCACCGCGCGGCCTGATCCTCGTCCCGACCAGAGAGCTGGCCCAGCAGGTTGCTGCCGTGCTGACGCCACTCGGCCGGAGCATCGGCGTCAGCGTCATGACCATCTACGGCGGCGTGCCGATCGGCCGGCAGATCACGCGGGTCGCGGGCG
This sequence comes from uncultured Actinomycetota bacterium, assembly GCA_963767215.1. Lineage (GTDB taxonomy): Bacteria > Actinomycetota > Actinomycetes > Streptosporangiales > Streptosporangiaceae > JAJYUU01. The sequence continues at coordinate 21,074 of CAVYDE010000007.1, read as the reverse complement.
GCGTCGATATCGTCGTCGCGACTCCCGGGCGGCTGATAGACCTGCTCGACCGCCGGGCCTGCACCCTGGCCGATATCGAGGTCACCGTCCTGGACGAGGCCGATCACATGGCTGACCTCGGCTTCATGCCGTCAGTGACCAGGATCCTGGATGAGACGCCAGCTGGCGGCCAGCGGCTGCTGTTCTCCGCCACTCTCGACCGCGGCGTCGACCAGCTGGTCCGCAGCTACCTGGTGGACCCGGCACTGCACGCTGTCACCCCGGTGGTGTTGTCCGGCGGCGCGGCCGAGCACAGCCTGCTGGTCATGGATGCGCAGGAGAAGGTTGCCGTGGCCGCCGAGCTTGCTAGCCGTCCGGCTCGCACGCTGGTCTTCGTCCGGACTAAGCACGGTGCCGACAGGCTCGCCAAGCAGCTCGAGCAAGCCGGCGTCGGTGCCGCCGCGATCCACGGCGACCGCAATCAGAACCAGCGGCAGCGGGCGCTCGACGCCTTCTCGGCCGGGTACCCGCGGGTGCTGGTGGCGACCGACGTGGCGGCCCGCGGCATCCACGTAGACGGCATCGAGCTGGTCGTGCACTTCGACCCGCCCAACGATCACAAGGACTACCTGCACAGGTCCGGCCGGACCGCCAGGGCCGGCGCGACCGGTCTGGTGGTATCCCTGGCCATGCGCGACCAGGTCAGGGAGATCCAGCGGATGCAGGAGGCGGCCGGGGTGGAAGCCGAGCGGCACTCGGTAGCGGCCTGGCCATCCCGTCGTGCGGGAGATCGCGACGACCGGAACGCCGGTGCCGCCGCCACCGCCCGCGCCCGAGCGCCGTCCGCGCCCGGCCGGAACGCCGCCGAGGTCGCGACGCGGGGCCGGCCGGCCGCCGCGCGCCGGGGTCCAGCACCGCCCGGCCATCAGCCGGCCACGGCGGTCCGCACCGCAGGCGTGACGCACGTCACATCGGCTGTCCGCACGCGTCTGGTCATTCCAGCTCCGGTTAGCGGGTTAAGTGGTGATCCGCAAATCTCACAAACGCCGCGCCGAGCCCGCGAAGGGACGGCAGAGTGCTTGTAGCACTTTAACCGGAGGATCGAATCGTGACGCCTGGACACTGGCCACGGCGACTCGGCGCGGGCGCGGTGCTCGCTGCCGGCACGGCGGGCTCCATGCTGGTCCTGGCGGCCGGTCGCCCGCCAGCGGTGCCACCGCGGGCGGCGCGGTCCCTGCCCGGCCAAGGTCGCGGTGCCGCAGGCCATGACGCCGGGCGCGCTGCACAGCCCAGCCGGTTTTCCCGACTCCGGCCAACACCCGTGAGACCGTCTCGTTCGTGCTCAAGGTGCGCAATCTGAGCCACCTGGAGGGCATCGTCGACGGCGGGATGCACGGCGGCTTCCTGTCCGTGCGCCAGTTCGCCGCGCGCTACGGCCAGCCGAAGTCGAAGATCGCGGCGCTGGAGAACTTCCTTGCCGACTACGGCATCAAGTCGAAGGCTTACGCCGACGGCCTGGACGTCTCGGCGACCGGGACGGCTGGCGAGTTCGACGAAGCGCTGTCAGTCAGCCAGCAGAACTACCACGTCAAGGCGGTCCCGGCCCGCGACGGCCAGGCTGGCCGGGCGCGCTGACCATCCACGGCACCAAGGACCGCCCGTTGCTGCCGGTCAAGCTGGCGGCTTTCGTGGAGTCGATCGTCGGGCTGACCAACTACCCGACGAACACCAGTGATGCCGTCCGCACGGCCAGGCCGGAGCCCAAGACCTCGCCACGCACGGAGTGCACTCGGCAACCGGACGCCCGCGCAACTTCGCCACGCAGTACAACCTGACGCCGCTGTACGCCAAGGGCGCCAAGGGCCAGGGCCAGACGATCGGCATCATCACCTTCGCCAGCATCCGGCCGGCCGACGCCACGCATTTCTGGTCCAAGACGCTGACATCAAGACCAAGGCGCACCGGATCACGCTGGACAACGTCGACGGCGGATCGCGGGCCGGTCAGGAACGGCCTGGGGTCCGGCGAGACCACCCTGGACGTCGAGCAGTCGGGCGCGCTGGCGCCGCAGGCCAATATCATCGTGTACCAGGCACCGAACACCGACGCGGCTCAGCGCCGACGTGCTTCTTACGATCGCGGCCAGCCAGGACAAGGCCAGCGCCGTGTCGACCAGCTGGGGCGAGTCGGAGATCTTCAACCAGGCGACCGGCGCGGCTGGCCAGCAGCAGACCAACTACGGCCAGATCTTCGACGAGGCCTACCTGGAGATGGCGGCGCAGGGCCAGTCGTCGTTCGACGCGGCCGGCGATAACGGCCCCTATGACGACTCGCAGGATTTCCCGCAGGCCTATACCGAGCGTCACCGTGGACAACCCGGCCAACAGCCCGTGGGCGACTGCCGGCGGCGGGACCACCGAGCCCGGCAAGATCCCGCTGTACAACCAGGCCGGCAACGCTGGCCAACGACCGTCTGCCTCAAGTCGCAGCGCATCTGGGGCTGGGACTGGCTGTTTCCGTATTACCGCCTGTTCGATAACGCGACCGGCGCAGCCGTACACCTCAGAGGCGCAGTTCGCGGCCGACCCTTCAACACCTGGGCGGGCGGCGGCGGGTACAGCGTCTCCGAGCCTGCGGCCCTCGTATCAGCGGCTGATCCCGGTATCGGCAACTACACCGCGGTCCCTTACCTGACCCCGGCCACGCCGCAGCTGTACCCCGGCACCAAGAGCTACCTGCTGCCAACCACCTTCACCGCCTGGGACGCCGGCAGCGCTGCACCGGCTGACGCCGCCCGCCCTGGTCACCGGCCAGCGGCGCCGGCCGGGTGGTCCCGGACGTGTCGGCTGACGCCGACCCGTACACCGGCTACGAGGAGTACTACATCGACTTCCCGCACGCACCAGGGCCATCTGGAGTTCGGCTGGGGCGGCACTAGCTTCGTGGCGCCGCAGCTAGCCGGGTCGGCCGCGGTCATCGACTCCTACCTGCACGGCCGGGCCGGATTCTGGAACCCGGCGATCTACCGGTTCGCGGTCGGCGAGGACTCGCCGTTCACGCCCGCTGGACGCCGCGAGCCCGAACAACGACAATCTGTATTTCACCGGGACGCCGGGCAGCCTGTTCAACCCGGGAGCCGGCCTTGGCGTGCCGAACCTGGCCAAGCTCGCGGCCGACTTCCGCGCGCACCGGCAGGGCTGAGGCAACCGCCAGCGCAGTCGCCTGCGCACGACAAGCCGCGAGGCTCGGCGTTCGGACGGCGGCTGCCCTGGCGGTATTCGCTGTTCTGCGACTAGGCCCGTCAGATAAGTTCGCATTACCCCGCTGACCAGCCCGTTCGCGCTCGCCGAGATGTCACTTACAGTTCGCTGCGCGGTAACGGCGTAGGGGCTATTTACCGCAGGAAGATGTCGCACGGTGTGAGCGTGCGAATCGCGTATATCACCGAGTCCTTCCCGCCGGACGTCAATGGCGTCGCGCATACGGCAGTACGCGTGGCCGAACATCTGCAGTCCAGGGGCCATCACCCGCTCGTGATCGCGCCCGAACCCGCAAGCGGGGTGCCGCTGCCCGACCGGGGCTTCGACTTCCCCGTCGTCCGTGTCCGCTCAGTTGGCCTGCCGATGTACCCGGGCTTCCGGGTCGGCCTGCCCGGTTCGCGGGTGCGCGAGGCGGTCGCCGCGCACCGGGCCGACCTGGTGCACCTGCACGGGCCGTTCGTGCTCGGTGCCGCGGGTTGCGTCGCCGCGCAGGAACTCGGCGTGCCCATGGTCGCCGTCTACGCCACCGACCTGCCCGCCTACGCGCGCGCCTACCACGCCGGCGCCCTCGGCGAGGCGGTCGCCTGGCGCCGGCTCCGCAAGATCCACAACGTGGCCGCCCGCACGCTCTCACCGTGCACCGCGACCGCGGCGGATCTGCGGGCGCACGGCGTCGAGCGGGTGCAGGTCTGGGCCAGGGGCGTGGACTGCCGCAGGTTCGACCCGGCCAAACGGAGTCAGGAACTGCGCGCGCAGTTCGCGCCGGGCGGTGAGCTGATCGTCGGCTACGTCGGGCGGCTGGCGGCGGAGAAGCGAGTGGACCTGCTCGCAGAGGTTTCCGCCCTGCCAGGGGTCCGACTGGTGATCGTCGGCGGCGGGCCAGCCGAGGCGGCGATCCGCAAGGCGGTGCCGGACGCGGTGTATCTCGGCCAGCGCGGCGGCGAGAACCTTGCTCAGATCTACGCCAGCTTCGACGTGTTCGTGCACGCCGGCCCGCACGATACATTCGGCCAGACCCTGCAGGAGGCGGCGGCGAGCGGGCTGCCGGTGATCGCCCCGGCCGCTGGCGGGCCGATCGACCTGGTCCTGGACGGTGTCACCGGCTTCCTGGTCCGGCCGCTTGACGCGAAGGCGCTGGCAATGGCGGTCGCGAGGCTGGCGGCGGACCGGGTGCTGCTGGCGGCGCAGGGCAAGGCGGGCCGCACGATGGTGCTCGGCCGCACCTGGCCGGTCATGTGCGACGAGCTGATCGGGCATTACCTCGATGTGCTGGCAGCAGCACACCCGGCCGAGCACGCGGCGGTGGCGGCATGACCACCTTCGTCGCGCTCGGCGACTCGATCACGCTCGGGATCGGCGACCCGGTCCGGCTCGCGCCGCCGCCGGCCGTCCCGTCGCCGCGGCCCTCGGGCCTGGCGGGGCTGGGCGGTCCTGCTGTCGGAGTGCCTGCCAGAACCCGACCTGCACATCGTCGCCGGCAACGGCGCCTGCATGGCAGACCTGGAGCGGGATCAGCTACCCGCGGCGCTGCAGCTGCGGCCCGACATCGCCAGCGTCGTGATCGGCGTCAATGACACGCTGCGGCCGAACTTTGACGCCGGGCTGATCGGAGCGGCGGCCGCTCACACGGTCGGGGCACTGCGAGCCTCCGGCGCTGAGGTACTCACCATGCGATTGCCCGAGCCGGGCCGGATGCTCGGCATGCCGGACGTGCTGGCCCGGCCGCTGGCCAGGCGCGCTGGCCAGCTCAACGATGTCATCGACAGCGTGGCTGCGCGGTTCGGCACGCTCCATTTCGATGCTGCCAGCGACGTCGAGGTCTACGACCCGCGGATGTGGGCGGTGGACCGGCTGCACCCGAGCGAGCGCGGACACCGGCTGATCGCCCGCAGGTTCCACGAACTCCTGGCGCAGGCCGGCTGCCCGGTCGGGCCGCCGCCTGGCGCCGAGCCGCTCAACCAGCCGCCGACGAGGGCAGAGCAGGTCGCCTGGATGGCGACCAAGGGCACCGCCTGGGTGGTCAGGCGCTCGACCGACCTGGTGCCGAACCTGCTCGCCCTGGCCTTCGCCGAGTGGCGGGCCGGCCGCGACGCTGAGCTGCAGGCGATGCTCGCCGAGCCGGCGGCCGCCTCTATCCCGTCCGACTCGGCCGGCCGGGATCTGCCGACGTCACCGTCCGAACCTGCTCCGGCCGGAGGCCCGGCGGGCTGAGCCGTCACCGGCCTGCCCCCGGCAGTGCGCACCGGTCTGGCGGGCCCGAGACGCCACCGGCCAGGCCGCGCGGCGCCGGCCAGGCCGCCGCTGGCTCAAGGCTGCGGTGATGAGTTACCTTTTGTCAGCATGACGTGGCAACCCGAACTGGACGAGCTCGGCCGACGGCACGAACTTGCCGAGCGGATGGGCGGCCCCGACAAGATCGCCCGCCAGCACGACAACGGCAGGCTCACGGTCCGGGAGCGACTGGCCGCGCTGCTGGATGCTGGCACCTTCGCCGAGATCGGCGCGCTGGCCGGGAAGGCCGAGTACAGCGCCGACGGCGAGCTCGTCAGCTTCATGGCGGCCAACTTCGTCGCCGGCACCGGGCGCATTGACGGCCGGAAGGTAGTCGTCGGCGGCGACGACTTCACGATTCGCGGCGGCGCTTCCGACGCGGCCATCGCCGGCAAGCAGATCTATGCCGAGCAGCTGGCAAATCAGCTGCGGCTGCCGATCGTCCGGCTGGTGGAGGGGACCGGGGGAGGCGGCAGCGTCAAGTCGCTGGAGCAGACGGGGCACACGTACGTGCCGGTCAATCCGGGCTGGGACTACGTCGTTGACAACCTGTCCTGCGTTCCGGTGGTGGCGGCAGGACTCGGGCCGGTCGCCGGCCTTGGCGCCGCCCGGCTGTGCGCGGCGCATCTGTCGATCCTCGTCGAGGGAACCGCGCAGCTGTTCGTCGCTGGTCCGCCGGTCGTGAAGAGCGGGGTTGGCGAAGACGTCGGCAAACAGGAGCTGGGTGGTTCCCGCGTTCATGCGAGGAACGGGGCCGTCGACCTCATTGCCGACTCAGAAGCCGATGCCTTCGCGATGATCCGACGGTTCCTGTCGTACTTGCCGCCGAGTGCCTACGCCCTGCCGCCGGTGCAGACCGCCTCGCAACAGGCCGGTCAGTCTGAGCCGCGAGATCCTGCCGATCCGGCCGGACCGGCGGGAGGAGTCCTTGCTGTCGGCGGTGCCGCGGGACCGGCGCAAGCCGTACCGGATCAGGGACATCCTGCGCGCCGTCCTGGACGCCGGCTCGGTCATGGAGGTGCAGCGCTACGGCGGCTCGATTGTCACAGCGCTGGCCAGGCTTGACGGCCACCCGGTCGGCGTCGTGGCTTGCGATCCTTATGTGGCCGGCGGCTGCATGACCGCCGAAGGCGCCGACGCGGTCATCCGGCTCGCCGACTTGTGCACGACGTTCCATCTGCCGATGGTGACCTTCACCGACCAGCCGGGGCTGCTGATCGGCACCCGCGCGGAACAACGGGCCACGATCCGGCACGGCGTCCGGGCGATCAGCGCGGTGTACCAGGCAGCTGTGCCAGGCGCGGAAATCATCATCCGCCGGGTGTTCGGCGTCGGCGGTGCTGGCTTGGTGAACCGGCACCGCCTCGTCCGCCGCTGGGCCTGGCCGTCGGCTGACTGGGGCTCGCTGCCAGTCGAGGGCGGGATCGAAGCGGCTTACCGGGCCGACCTGGAGTCCGCCGACGACCCGGCCGCGCTGCTGGCCGACATCCGGGCCAGGCTGGAAGCGGTGCGCAGCCCGTTCCGGACCGCCGACCGGTTCGGCGTCGAGGACATCATCGACCCGCGCGAGACCAGGCCGCTGCTGTGCGACTGGGTCAAGGACGCCTACGCGGTCCTGCCCGCCGCACCGGGCAGGCCGTCGTTCGGCACCAGGCCCTGACCCGGCCGTTGGTTACTGCCCGACTCTGCCGTCGATCCGCTCGCGCAGGAAGTCGGCGTGGCCCATGTGCCGGGCGTACTCCTCGATCACGTGCACCATGACCGAGCGCAGCTCCATCAGCTCAGGCTCGTCGCCCGCACCGCCGCTGGCATCGCCGGTGATGTCCAGGTCGGCCGCGGCCGAGACGAACTTCTCGGCGAACTCGACCTCGGCCTGCCAGGTCGCCCAGGCATCGCTAACGACCTGCGGGTCGGCGGCCACGTCGTTGAAGTCCCCGTTCGGGTCGTCGCCGCGATAGAGCCGCGGCACGCCGTACTGCCCGGCCATCGTTATCCGGAACCAGAACTGCTCGACCCCGGCCAGGTGCCGGACGAGACCGAGCAGGGTCAGGTTGGATGGCGGCACCGAAGCGCGGGCCATCTGCGCCGCGTCGAGTCCTGAGCACTTCATGTGCAAGGTCAGCCGATAATCACGCAAGTACCTGACGAGCGTCTCCCGCTCGCCGTGGAACCTGCCGCCCTGCTCGCGAGGATCGGAGTCCGGATCGGCGAACATGTCCCACCAGCCGAACTGCCGTTCTGGCAGCTCGTCCGGTGATTCCGTGCGACGGTCGTTGCCGGGCGAGCTTGCTTGGTCTGCAGACATGCAACCGAGCATTAACCGTCCGGGCTGCCGCGCGCCATCGGTTTTCCCGCCGGTGCAGGTCGAGACGTTCGAAGAAGCGCGGCGCGCATGATAGGGACTAGTCATGAGCGAGATTTCGCAGGACGAAGCGTTGCGCCAGACGGATGCCCTCATGGGCCAAGCCGTGCGCGAGACGGAAGCTCGCTGCGGGGTGCTAGGGCAGTACCTCGACGAATGCGAGAGCAAGGGTTCAAAGACCTCGGCCTGGAGCGAGGCACTCCGCGAATTTCACGCGCTACACGGATACCGCATCGGGCTCATGCGCAGGCGCAATCTGATTCAGCAAGCCCTCGACTACCCCCTGGGTGAGTGCCCGACTAGGGTGCCGCTGCCGCCGCCGCCGACCCGGGCCGCCGGTCGGGTTCAGCAACAGACTCAGATTCAAGCGCGGCGCCGGCGGTCATGAGCCGGATCTTCGTGGAGCCGTGGCGGCGGCGTTCAGGTTCCAGTCGTTGGTCTGGCTGGCGGGAGCGGGCCTTTGTTCCGGGCGACGTGAGGCCAGCCGTCCAGCACTGCGGTGATCTCGTCGCCGAATCACACGGCGAACACCAGGCGCTCGAACGCGTCGCGAGTGTGCATCACCGGAGTTGAGTCGCCGAGCTTGCCGGGATAAGCACGTCAGCGGTTCGTGGAACCTCGAGGGTTCGTTCCCCAGCTATGACAATTACGAGGAGAACAACTCAAGCCACATCTGGAACGTCAGAACGCCGGAAAGACCGGCTGGGTGCGGATGTAGGAAGGCCCGCGGCTGGTCGCTGCGCTAGCAAGTGACCCCGTCGGTCTCTGTCGGTCGTGGCCGTCAGCGAGCGCAGTAGGCGTCACGCTCGTACTCCAAGCGTGCCCGCCCGGTCTGCGGCCGGCGGCATGCGCGAGGCCGCCGGGCAGCGGGACGCGGTGAGCCGCGCAGCCGCACGCGATAAACCCGGTGACGTCGGTGGTCATCCCGGTGATAATGGCCGGCGTGGAGGAGGTCGAGGTTGTCGTCGCGCATAGCGAGCGCGCGACCCTGCGCGTCGGCGATGTGTTCCTGAAGATCGACGCTGATCAGACCCGCACCGATGTCGAGGTCGAGGCGATGGCGATCGCGCCGATCCCAACTCCGGAGGTCCTGTGGCGCAAGCCGCCCGCGCTCGCGCTCGCCGCCCTCCGGGGGACGGCACTCGGCCACCTCGGCGAGCTATCGACCGCGACGCCGGCGGCGTGGGCCGCGGCGGGTGCCGCCGCCCGCACGCTGCACGACGCGCCGCTGCCGCCATGGCCCGGCCGGAGCCTCGACGAGCTCGCATCGCGCCTCGACGGCGAATGCGAGTGGCTCGTCGCCAGCAGCGTCCTTCCGGCCGACCTGGTCACGCGCAACCGCCGGCTCGCCGAGACTGCGCTCCGGCCGTGGACACCAGTGTTCATCCACGGCGACCTCCAGGTCGACCACGTCTTCGTCGACGGTGACGAGGTCACCGGCGTCGTCGACTGGTCCGAAGCATCCCGGGGCGACGCGCTGTTCGACCTCGCCATCCTCACGCTCGGACACCAGGAGCACCTTGGCGACGTCGTCGCCGGCTACGGCACCGACGTCGACCGCGACCTCATCCGCGCATGGTGGTCGTTGCGATGCCTGACTAACGTCCGCTGGCTGGCCGAGCACGGCTACGGCTCGCCCGAGGAGTTCCCCGAGGTCGCCGTGCTCAGATCCCGGCTCTGACACTGCATGAGCCCGACGGCTACAACTTGGAGCCCGAACCGGTCGCGGCGCTCGGGGCTTAAGAGGGCACTTGCCCTGGACTTGTGGGTTCGTGTGACAGGTCTTGTGGGGCGCGCCAGGGGCTCGAACCCGGAACCTACGGATTAAAAGAGGCCTGCTGTGGCGCGCCAAGCGCTCTACCTGCACGGAAGCCGCGAGAGTGTGCCCGGAAAGCACCCAATGCACAGAGCATCCGTCGGCACTCGGTCCACGACTCGTTCCACGGGACTGGTGCTGCGGATCGCGATTCGGTCACTGAGCGTAGCGGCGACCAGTTATGGTGGGCGCGGTTACGCCGCCTGTCCGATACCCCGATGCTCGACGCTGCGCGCAGCTCTGACGACAAAGGTCATGACGCAATTCTCTGCCTGCCACCCGGCGGAAGCGCCCGATACAGCGAAGCGCGGCTGATACCAACTATCTCGGCGACGCGCTTCGCCGGCAGGTCCGGGTGTAGGCCAGGAGCACGCGCGCCGCGGTGGGCTTGTCGGGCCTGGTCGGCGGGCCGCGCGCCGGGAGTTTCCTGCCATGGCGTTTGAATGGGCATCCGAACTCGTCGGCGTGGAAGGCGGAAGAGAGCCCGCGTTTCCGCTGGGTCGAGCCCGGGTGCGCCAGAGGCCATGCGGGCAGCCAGGCGATCCAGGAAAAGGGCCTGTCAGGCGGCGGGTCGTCTGGCGGCAAGGTTGCTGCCGGTGAAGGAACGTGGTCGCCGAACTGGTCGGGTTTCAATTCGACCGTTCAGGCTTCCAGGCGGTTCAGGGCAGCTGGACAATCCCCGACGTCAATCCGCTGTGCGGTTCCGATTGCTGCTCCGAGTACTCCTCGATGTGGGTCGGCCTCGGTTGCAAGGAAGGCTGCACGGCAGGCAGCGGCGATGTCCTGTTCCAGGCAGGGACAGAGTCAGACAACAACACCAGTAACCAGTTCGGCAAGCAGTACTACGCCTGGTGGCAGCGGTGCTGCTCGATCGATGCATACCAGCACCGGTGAAGAACGTACCGGTCAATCCTGGTGACACAGTGTTCGCTGAGCTGCTCGTGACAGGCACGACGACCGGCACGATCATCTTCCAGGACCTCACAACCGACCAAGGCACGCAGTTCAACACATCATGGTCTGGCTACACGCTCCAGTCAGAGGCACTCTGGGTCCTCGAGCGAACCGAGAAGACCTACTCGGGTACCGAGTACCTGTACCCGCTCGCGGACGTCGGCACCATCGACGTCACTGACGCCGAAGCTGAGGACAGCTCGGGTGACACTGCGCCGCTTGGCAACTTCCACCGCGACTACTTCTACATGTACAACTGCGCCGGTACCGAACTGCTGGCAAGCACCGGAGACATGTATGACAACGGCGAAGCCTACCCGGCGATCTGGGACAACTTTGGCCCTAAGGAGCTGTACAACTGCTAGGAACCTCCGGTCCACGGAAAGCGTCGAACCGTCATGCGCATGAAAGCGTGGCCACCGGCCGCGCGGACCATGCAAGCCAGTGTGCGACCTTCGCCGCGATCGATGGCAGCGAGATCGGCCTCGGTCGCTGCGCTGCTAGGCGGCCGGAACGCCCGCCGGATAATGTCGAGCGGCGTCGCCGTGCCCGCCGATCGTCGCAGCCGTCTGCGTCTCAACATCGCCGGGCACTACCTGTTCCTGTCGCGCCGGGGTCCAGCCTGCCTGGGACTTCATGCTACGGAATCCCCCGCAGGTTGTATCCCCGCGGTAGCTACGATCTCGAGCGTCGTAACCGAGATGCTCCCCTGGCGTGAGATGCGTGCTGATCGCCTCCGAGCTTGGTGAGCCGTTGCTCGATGCCCGGCGAGCGGCATGTCACCGTCCAGAACCGGCTGACGAACAGTCCCTTGCCGTGCTGGCCGCTGCGGCTGCGGCCGGCTGACTACGCGAACAACGACCTGAATCCGTCCATCATCCTGACCGAGGGAGCGCACATCACCGGCGTGGTGGACTGCGATGGGCTCAGGCTGGGCAGCCGCACGCTTGACCTAGTCGCCCTGGCCCTGGACTGCGAGCACGCGGCGGAAGACGACCGGCTGCTGGATCGAGCGACTCAGGCTGCGGACAGGCGGCAGCGCCGGACAGCAACGGCGATTTGACCAGGGCGTGCGATCACGTCTTGAGCTGGCTCATCCCAGCCGGTAGGTGCAGGTCCGCCCGGCTCGCACCGTGCTGATGGCCGGTGCTAGGCAGCCGCCGGCTGGTGAAAGCGAGCAGCAGTGCTCCCGCTCCGGCCAGGCTGAACGCCGCGGCGACACCGGCCGCCAGCGGCCAGCCATGTGCCGTCGCGGCTTCCACCGCGCTGCCGCCGAGGCCGATGCCGATCGCAGTGCCGAGGACGTCGGCCAGATTCAGGGAAGCCGACGCCCAGCCCTCCCGGCCTTGCGGCGCTTCCCTGAGCATGAGCAAGGTGAGCGGCGCGTACGCCAGGCCGATGCCGAAACCGGCCACCGTCCAGGCCGCGATCCCCGCTGCCACGGGGACAGCTGGCCACAAGACCAGGGCCATGGCCGCAAGCCCGGCCAGGATCACGACAACCCCCCAGCCGACCAGGCGGCGCGCCTCCCACCGTGCGTTCAGCCTGGACTGAAGCCAGGCGCCCGCCGTCCACGCGAGCGTCGAGCCGGTCACGGCGATCCCGGCCACGGCTGGACTATGGTGGCGAATGGTCGTCACGGTGAGCGTCACGTAGGCATCGGCGCCAAAGAAACTGAAGGTCAGCAAGCCACGGCTGAGGATGACGGCTGGAAGTCCTGGCCGTGCCGCGAACGTTCCGGCTGGCAGCAGCCTGCGCAGTGCCCTGATGCTGGCGGCCGCGCCAAACAGCAGCACCGCAACGCCAGCCAGGATAAGGTGGCCGCTCCCGACCAGGCTCAGGCCGGTCAGGAGCAGTCCGGTGCCGGCCGCTGCGGTCAGCCCGTCGGTCAGGCGGTGAGCAGTGCCCGCGGCTGGCGGATGAGCAGAGCCCGCGGCTGGCGGATGAGCGGCGGCCGCTGGCTGTTTACCCAGCCGCACCAGGGCAGGCACCGCCATCGAGCCAGTGACGGCTACCAGCGGGAGCAAGCCCAGGAATACCCAGCGCCAGCCGAAAAGGCTCGCCACGACCGCGCTGATGGCAGGTCCGGCCAGGCCGGGAACTACCCATGCGGTGGACAGGACGGCCATCATCCTGGCCTGCAATTGCTCAGGCAGACTGCGGCCAATGGACACGTATGCAATGGCGGGCACGGCCCCTGCCCCGATGCCCTGCAGGGCGCGGCCAGCGACGAGGACCAGCATGGTGGGGGCCAGCCCGGCGATGCACAGGCCAGCTCCGAACAGGACCAGCCCGGCGACAAAGGGCCGGGCGGGCCCGAATCGGTCCGCCTGACGTCCGGCCGCGACGATTCCGACCACGTTCCCCAGCATGAAAGCACTGAAGACCCAGCCGTAGAGCTTCAGGCCACCCAGATCGCGAGCCACGACGGGCATGATCGTGACGACAGCGAGCGCTTCGGACGCGATGAACGTGATGGTGAGGACCAGGCCGATGGTGAGCGACCGGTGCCGGGCAGACCACAGGCCGAGAGCTGGCCCGGCCGCGGCAAGGTCAGGGCCGCCGGCCTGTCCGGCGGCCTGTCCGTCGGCGCTGGTGTCAGCACTCACTCGGACAGCAGCCCGCCGAGGCGGGCGATCTATTCCCGGCTGCGGCCAGGCTGGCGGCTGGCTGACCGGCCGGCCGCCCATCGCCGGCCCGTCGGTCGGGCGCTCGCGGCCAGTTACAGGCGGGAGACGAGTTCGGTCACGATGTCGGCCGCTGACTGTGGCCGGCTACCCAGCCCAGCCGGACTACTCGCTGGCATCACTCCTGCGGGAGGCAGTATCGGCTGGCCTGCCGCCGAGCGCGGCGATCCCGCCGATGACCCCAGCCGAAGTCGAGCAGTCCTACCGCGACCGCGACGCCCGGCCCAAGGCAGAGCCACCCGGGCTGCGGGAACACCAGGCGGCGCCCGAGCGGGCCGCGACGCCAGGCGCCACACGCCCGCCCCGCGAGCCTGGGCAAGCGGACGCCCGGCAGGACGCCGGACGCCGCGACGGACCGTGCCCCGAGCCAGATCGTGAGGCCGGGTAATGGCCAGGCCACAGGTACCGCCGGAAACGCGCGAGGTCCGGACGCTGTCGCGCCACCTTGCCGAGTTGCCAGTTCCTGCCGTACTTCCGGCAGACTGGGCCCGCGCCGCCGACCCGATCGCCGAGGACCAGCCCGACCCGCCCACCGAAATGCCCAGCGAGGCGCGCCGCGCCAACGCGCAGACGTTCGCAGTCGAGGACCGCGCATACGGCCGGCGTCCTGAGTTGCAGCTCTGCGCGACGACGCGAAGCCGGAGGCGCCGGAGGCTGCCAGCCTCCCCGACGGCACCCCGCATGCCGATCCGCGGCTGGCAGCCCGCGGCTGGCAGGTGCGGCACGGCGTGTACGGCCGGCGGCTGGCGGCCGGGCATGGCGAGCTGGGGCGGGCTGATGTCGCAGACACCAGCAGGGGAGTGGCCGAGCCAGTTCGGCCGGATCCTGGCCGAGGTTCTCGCCGGTGCCCGGCCAGCCCGCCAGCCCGCGACCTGGACGTCCGAACACGCCCGGCAGCGGATCCGGCACCTCGACCCGCGCGAAGTCCAGGCTGCCCCAGGGGATAGCGAGCGGCGCGGCCCTGACAGGGAGGCCGAACGATGGCGACCTCACCACGTCTGCGGGCACTAGGCACCACGAGAGAATCAGCAGTTCAGAGGTGGTGGGGCGCCCGGGGCTCGAACCCGGAACCTACGGATTAAAAGTCCGCTGCTCTACCATTGAGCTAACGCCCCGAGAAGTCCGGGATCCGTGACCTAGACGTGGTACGCGGCTTGTGCCCCTTCCGCGCCGCTGCCGCTGCGTCGATGTTACAGCGGCGGGTTGAACGCGTGCGCAACCCGGCTGCGGCAATGTCGCGAGAGTTGGCCAAGGGACGGGCGGTCCTGTCGGGAGGTTATGCCGGGTTCGTTATCTACCGGCATGCCGCTCGGGAGGTCCGCCCATTCTGTCGCTTGTGTGGCAAGCGGGATATGGCGTAGCCGCGGAGATCTCCTACCTGCTCGAGCAGCGCCGTCAGCCGTACGCGCTGCTTGACCTTGACTACCTGGGCTGGGGCGGGGACAACTTTGACGATCATGCGGTCGGCCTCGGCCTGATGCTGCGTAACCTGCGAGCGGTGGCGTCGAACTATCGCGACGCCGGGATCAGCGTCTTCGTCGTGGCCTACTTCATCCGTAACCACCATGCGCTGGGGGCGGTGCGCGAGGCGACCGGGATACCACTGGGGGTGGTCCGGCTGTCGGTGCCCTTGCCCGAGATCGAACGGCGGCTGGCGGCCGACATGACCAGCGGCCGACGTGATGACTTGCGGGAAGCGGTGTCCTCGATCACGGCCGGCGATGGCATCGGTGTCGAGGACATGACCGTAGTTAACGACCAGCCCGTCGCCATCGTCGCGCAAGAGATCATGACGTGGCTTGGCTGGCAGTAGGCGAACTTCCGGTGCAAGTCCGAGGGGGAGTACCCGCTTGCCCGCCTGGAACCGCATCGCGGCCAGGACGGGATTGTCACTCGAGGTGGCCGCGTTTAGCCATTGGTAACTGCTGGGTTACGGTAGCCTGTCTGTTACCGACATTGAGGAGCCTTCATGTCGCCGGACGCGGTTCTGCGCAGCAGCGCCGATGACGGACGCCTGCCACGGGACATCAGCGCCGCGCGCGAGGCACCTGCAGGCGGTGACCCGTTCGAGGCGCTGGGTGACGCGAACCGGCGCGAGATCCTGCGCCTGCTCAGCGCTGGTGACAAGCCGGTTCAGGAGATCGCAGCCGCCATGCCCATCAGCCGGCCTGCCGTCTCACGGCACCTCCGGCTGCTGAAAGACGCAGGGATGGTCGCTGAGCAGGCACGAGGCACGCGCCGGATTTATCACCTGCAGGAGCAGGGGCTGCATGCCGTCCAGGTCTATCTCGAGGGCATCTGGGGTGATGCCGCGGCCCGGTTCCGGCTGCTGGCCGAGAACACCGACAGGACGCCCGGCCGGTGAGCGCACCGCTGCGGATGTCCTTCGAGGTTGCCTGCTCCGTTGAGCACGCCTTCGCCGTGTGGACCTCAGGGATCAGCACCTGGTGGCCGTCTGACCACACCGTGACCGGAGAACCCGGCCTTGTCATCGTCATGCAGGGCGGCGTCGGCGGGCGAATCTATGAACGCACAACCGATGGCACGGAGCACGAATGGGGCGAGGTGACCGCCTGGACACCGCCGACACAACTGGCCTACCGGTGGCACCTGGGCGGCGAACGCGCGGATTCCACCGAGGTGGAGATCCGGTTCGTCCCCCGCAGCGAGGCCGCTACCCGGATCGAGATCGAGCACCGCGGCTGGGAGCGGCTCGGTAACGCCGCCGGGGAGTGGCGTGACCGGAATCAGGCCGGCTGGCAGACCTTGCTGCCGCATTTCCTGGCCGTGATCGCGAAAGGAAACAACTGATGACTGCTGGCACCAAGGAGGACCCGTGGGTCCTCAGGACTCCGCCCGGTACGTCGGACTACACCATGTACAAGGATGAGCAAGCCGATCCGCCGACGCTAGTCTGCCAGGTCGGCTCCACTACGCTGCGGTACCACCTGCGTGCCATCGATGACCTGCATGCCTGGCTCGCCGGGCAAGGCGACTGGGTACCACTCGGTGCGGCGGATGAAAAGAAGCCAGCCGCGCCTGGCACCGTCGAGGCATGGGGACGCTCACCGGACAATCCGGTCGGAGGCTGGTACGGCCTGCGTAATGGCTACCGCGGCCGGTTCGGCATGTACCTGCCGCCGCTCCTGGAAGCGCTCGGCCTCGCGGAGGTCAGCCACGACCCTCGTAACAACCGGATGCGAGCAACATCGGCACCGTGAGTACAGCGCCACCGTGATTACGGCGGCACTGACGCGCACGAAAGTACCCAGGCCCAGGCAGGGCGCAGCGAGCCGGAACAGACGGGATGACCCATGACAGTCACCAAGGTGATCCGCTACCAGACACATCCAGCAAAGGCTGACGAGAACGAGCGCCTCATCCGCGCGGTGTTCGCCGAACTGGCAGAACGCGACCCGGGAGGGCTGCAGTACTGCGTATTCCGGCTCGAGGACGGAGTCAGCTTCCTGCACGTCGCCACGATCGACGGCGACGAGAACCCGCTGACCGCGTCCGCCGCGTTCGCCGAGTTTCAGTCAGGTATCAAGGACCGGTGCGTCGAAGGACCGCTTCCCTCGGACGCCAGCGCCATCGGCTCCTATCCGTGACGATCGGACCCCGCGGGCCGGCCGGGAGGCCCGGTAGCATCCGGCTTCGTGGACACCAGTTTCTTCGAGCCGGCCGGACCCGGCAATTACGTGGCTACCGCGGCGAGCGCCGGTCCATGGGATCCGCTGGCTCAGCACGGCGGGCCGCCGTCCGCCCTGGCCGCACGGGAGCTGGAGCGGCACGAGCCGGCCGAGCACATGCGACTGGCCCGGGTGAGCATCGACATCTTGCGCCCGGTCCCGGTTGGCAAGCTGACGGCGAGAACCAGGATGCTCCGGCCGGGCAAGCGCGTCGCGCTGCTGGAAACGGTGCTGGAGTCAGACGGCCAGGAGGTCCTGCAGTGCCGGGGCTGGCGGCTGGCCGTCTCCGACATTCCTCGGGTCGGCAAGGGCGAGACCGTGCCCGCGATCCCCGGCAGCGACGATGTGCCCAGGTTTCCTGGTGGCCACGTCAGCGGGTACCTCTCCGCTATCGACTGGCGCTTTGTCTTCGGCAACTTCGCCGACCCCGGCCCGTGCCGGGTCTGGGCCGGCCGCGCATCCCGTTGCTTGCTGGCGAGGAACTCTCGCCCATGTGCCGCGCCCTGCTGCTGTCAGACTCGGGCAGCGGCGTCAGCATGACCCTGGATCCCAGAACCTTCATCTTCATCAACGTGGACCTGACGGTGATCCTGCAGCGAGACCCGGTCGGCGAGTGGCTGCTGCTCGACGCGGTGTCGACCATGGGCGGAACGGGCAGCGGCCTCAGCGAAACGACGCTGTGGGATACCGCCGGCATCGTCGGCGCGGCCTTCCAGACGCTGCTGGTCGCGTCGCGGTAACCGCAAGCATGCAGGCAGGCGAAGACTACGCGGCCGACTCGGTACTGCGCGGGCGGCTCAGCGCGGAGCCCGGACTGGTCGTGCTGACCGGCGGCCAGACCGGCGTCGACACCTACGCCGCGCGCGCCGCGCTCGAAGCCGGGCTCACCGTGCATCTGGTCTTCCCGCACGGCTTCCGCCAGGAGGACGGCAGCCTGACGCCGGCCAGGCGCAGCCGGCTGACTGGCGCGGTCCTGCACGAGCTGACGTCCGGGAGCTTCCGGTTCCGCACGTGGAGCTGCGCTTACCTGGCAGACGCGATCCTGCTGCTCGACCCGGCCGGCGGCTCGGGATGCCGGGAAACCGTGCGGGCTGCCCGGCAGCTCGGCAGGCCGCTGCTCAGCCCGGAGGCGGGCCAGCTCTCGGCCACGCAGACCGCGGACTGGCTCGCCGGGTGCGGCGTCAGGATCCTCATGGTGGCAGGCTGCCGGGCCAGCGTGCTGGCGAGCAAAGGAAAAGGCCGCGGCCTGCGCACCGAACTCGCCACGATCATGACAGCCGCGGCCGGCCACGACGACTTCCTGCGCGCGGGCAGTTAGCGCGGCCCCGTCCAGTCGACTGTGACCCTGGCGGCCTCGTCCGGATGGCGCTCGAGCCAGCTGCGGGCGAACGGGCAGAGCGGAACGACGGTGAGTCCGTCCGTGACGGCCATACCGATGGCCGCCAGGACCAGCGCGCCGCCGACGCCGTGACCCGCGAGTTCGTCGGGCACACCGGTGTGGACGAGCACCAGCCGCTTGCCCACGCGACGGTAGGTCAGCTCGGCCAGCTGACCGCCGAGGCGCGCCTCAAGGCGCGACCGGGCGGTGTTGTCGGTGATCTGCGCGTCGGTCATCGTTACATCATTTCTCATCCAGGAACGTGGCGCTCCGGCCGGCGGTTGCGGCCACCACGGTCAGCGCGGCGGCCCCGGCAGAGATCGCGAGCGGGAGCGCGGCGCCGTGGTGCAGGAACAGCCACGCTCCGCCGACGGCGCCTGCCAGCATTGCCAGCACCGCGCCGATCCGGCGGCAGGCCCGCAGGTTGCGCTGCCCGGCCAGACCCGAGTCCGCGGCCAGGCCGGTCAGTGTCATGGTCAGCACCGTGGTGGTCATGTCAGGGACGGCCAGGCGGCGGACGACGGCGTTCCTGATGCCCATGGCGAAGGCCAGGATGGCGATCGTGGTGTACCGGGCCCAGCCGGTCGCGACCGTGCTGGCGGCGAAGGCCACGATGGCGGCCGCCGCGACGAAACCGCTTCCAGGCCGACGGCCATGACCAGCATCCGGCTGCGGCGCCCGACGCGGACACTGATACGGCCGCCCGCGACCGCGCCCGCCAGGAACAGGCCGAGTGAGGTGAGGCTCGCGGTGATGGAGAAACCGGGCGCGCCTGCTGCGGCAAACCCGAGGACGACCACGTTCCCTGTCATGTTGGCGGTGAAGACGCGGCCGAGGCCGAGATAGCACACCGCGTCGACCATCCCGCTCAGCAGCGTCAGCACGAGCAGGACAGACAGCAGCGACCGTTCGCCGCTGCCGGCCGCGGCCGGCCGCTCCGGCCGGTATCGCAGCAGGCGATTGGCCAGACGCGGCGTCGGCTCGGCGGCCTCGCTACCCGGATCCGCGGCCATCGCGCAATCTTGTCACGCGGCCTGCGGGCGGCCGATCCGCGGTTAGTCCGGCCAGCCCGGACTGAGCAGAGCCTCGGCGCCTACCGGGCGGAATCCGGCCGCCAGGAACGCCCGCACGCTGGCCGCGTTGCCCGGCGCGATCTGAGCCCACACCGGCGCGCTGCCGGGGACAAGGTGCCGGGCCGCGATGGCCAGCTTGGTGCCAAGCCCAGGTCGCGCCGGTCCTGATCCACCTCGATGGCGACTTCCCACCGGCCGGCCACGCCGCGGCCGAGCGTGAGTACGCCGCCCTCGGCCTGCCACGTCCTGACCTCGTCGCGATAACGCAGGGCGCGCTGGATCCGCGGATGGTCGGCGTCGGCTTCCTCGGGGAGGGCGAGCGGCGGCGGACCTGGCAAGGGCGCGGCGCACGTCAGCATGTCGATGTCTGTGCGCCAGTCTGCCCAGGCGCTGGCTCAGGGCCTGCAGGAAGCGCGGGCTCAGCGGCGCGGCGAACTCGCCGGGCGGCAGCTGGCTGGCGAGCCAGTCCGCGTCGGCGTCGGCGAACACCACGCAGTGCCCGGTGAAGGCAATCACGCCGGCGTCGCGCTCGCACGGCTGCGGCAAGATCGTCGCGAGGCCGTCAGCAGGCGGGAACCGGCCGTCAGCGGCGGCCGCCAGGATCGACCCGAGCTGCTCGGCTGCGGCAGGCCTGCTCGTCGGCGTCGCCATTCCTTCGACTTCCTCTGCCGGAGCGGCCAAGTCAGCGGTAGGCCGAGATGCCGGTGATGGCCTGGCCGAGGGCCAGCGTGTGAATCTCCTCGGTGCCCTCGTAGGTGAGCACGGACTCCAGGTTGTTGGCATGCCGGATGACCGGGTACTCCAGCGTGATCCCGTTCGCGCCGAGGATCGTGCGTGCCTCCCGCGCGACCTCGATGGCAGTCCTGACGTTGCTCATCTTGCCGAGGCTGATCTGCTCAGGCGTGATCGCGCCGCCGTCTTTCAGCCGGCCCAGGTGCAGCGCCAGCAGCTGGGCGCGCTGCAGGTCCGCGAGCATCCAGGCGAGCTTGCGCTGAGTGAGCTGAAAGCCGCCGATCTTCTGACCGAATTGCTCCCGGGTCCTGGCGTACTCGGCG
Source organism: uncultured Actinomycetota bacterium (assembly GCA_963767215.1). Taxonomy (GTDB): domain Bacteria; phylum Actinomycetota; class Actinomycetes; order Streptosporangiales; family Streptosporangiaceae; genus JAJYUU01. The sequence goes on along the minus strand of CAVYDE010000007.1, from coordinate 550 downwards.
GCGGACTCGAAGCAGGACCTGGCCGCGCCGGTGACACCCCACAGGATGCCGAACCTGGCTTCCGACAGGCAGGACAGCGGGCCCTTGAGCCCTGCACGCCGGGAAGGACCGCGCTGCCTGGCAGCTTCACCTCATCGAAGTGGAGCTCGGAGGTTACCGAGGCGCGCAGTGACATCTTCTTGTGGATGTTCCGGGTAGTGAAACCGCGTGCGCCCTTCGGCACGATGAAGCCGCGAATACCGTCGTCCGTGCTCGCCCAGACCATCGCCACGTCGGCTACTCCGCCGTTGGTGATCCACATTTTCGAGCCGCTGAGGACCCAGTCGGCCCCGTTCCTTTTCGCATGTGTTTTCATGCCAGACGGGTCGCTGCCATGATCTGGCTCGGTCAGGCCGAAGCAGCCGATGGCGTGACCGGATGCCATCCGCGGCAGCCACTCCTCCTTCTGCTCGTCCGAGCCGTATTTCCAGATCGGGAACATGGCCAGCGAACCCTGTACTGAGACCATGCTGCGCAGACCCGAGTCGGCGGCCTCCAGCTCGCGGCAGGC